>NZ_STGX01000002.1:35090-111687 GCF_004912155.1 Glycomyces paridis
ACCTGCTGTACGAGCACCGCGAGCGCCTCCAGCGCCGCGGCGTGCTCATCATCGGCCCCGGCAAGCAGTTCCTGCGATACATCTCCGAGGTGCTGCCGGGCCTGGCCGAGACCGACGTGCTCCTGCGCACCCCCGCGCAGCTGTTCCCCGGCGTGCTCGCCGACCGGCCCGAGACCGAGGCCGTCGCCGCCGTCAAGGGCCGCGCCGTCATGGCCGGGGTCATCGCCAGCGCCGTCGCCGACCGCCAGGTCGTCCCCCGCGACCCGGCCCCGGTCGACTACGAGGGCCACGAGCTGTGGCTGCGGCCCGAGAAGATCACCGCCGCGCGCGACGCCGCCCGCGAGACCGGCCTGCCGCACAACGAGGCCCGCGAGACCTTCCACAAGCGCGTCATCGCCGACCTCGCGACGCAGTACGCGGACATCATCGGCGAGGACCCGCTCGGCGAGGAGAACCTGCTGGGCCTGGAGGACCGCGCGAAGCTCGCCGTCGAGATCGCGACCGACCCGGTGATCCGCGGCCAGATCGAGGCGCTGTGGCCCGAGCTGACGGCGCAGGAGCTGTTGGAGGAGCTGTTCGCCTCGCCCGAGCGGCTCGCCTCGGCGGCGGCGGTGCTGCGCAAGGGCGAGCGGGCGCTGCTGGCGCGCGCGCCCGGCGGGTGGAGCGAGGCCGACGTGGCGCTGCTTGACGAGGCCGCCGAGCACCTGGGCGAGACCGAGTCGCGGCCGGGCACCGGGGGGCCGACGGCCGAGCAGATCGCCTACGCGCAGGACGTGCTGACGATCGCGGCCGGTTCGGCCTCGTTCGACTTCGAGGACGAGGAGTCGGAGATCCTCCAGGCCACCGACGTCATCGACGAGTTCTGGCTCGGCGAGCGGCAGGTGGACGAGGTGTTCGTGTCGGTCGCCGAGCGCGCCGCGGTCGACCGGCGGTGGATCTTCGGGCACGTCATCGTCGACGAGGCGCAGGAGCTGTCGCCGATGGAGTGGCGGGCGCTGCTGCGCCGGTGCGTGACGCGGTCGTTCACCGTCGCCGGGGACCTCGCGCAGGCCGCGGGCCCGGCCGCGCAGGTCGGCGAGGCGCCCGCGAGCTGGTCGGCGGTGTTCGGAGACGTGGACCTGGCGTGGCGCGCCGAGCGACTGACCGTGTCCTACCGGACCCCGGCGGAGATCATGGAGGTCGCCGTGCGGGTGCTCGACGCGATCGGCGTCGAGTCGGAGCGGCCGCGCTCGGTGCGGGCCTCGGGGCACCGGCCGTGGCTGGAGATCGCCGCCGAGGACTTCGACGCGCGCGTCGAGGCGCTCATGGCCGAGGAGGCGCGGCTGGTGGAGGGCGGTTCGGTCGCGGTCGTGACCACCGCCGAGCGGGCCGCGGGCCTGGCGGGGATCGAGGGCGCCTCGGTCCTGACGGTCAAGCAGGCCAAGGGGCTCGAATTCGACTCGGTCATCGTCGCCGACCCCGACGCGATCGCGGCTTCGGGGCTGCGGAACCTGTACGTCGCGCTCACCAGGGCCACCAAGCGACTCGGCGTGGTCGCCCCGGACAAGCCGGTGTTCCCCGGGGCCGAGATCCTGTAAGCCGCGCCCCGCCCGGCCGAGCTGGCCAGCCGGGATCGCGCCCGGCTCCTAGACTGTCACCAGGTGTAGGAGGTGCGGGTTGACAACGACGACAGGGGACCTGACCGGCGCGCGCGTCGACGGGCGCTACCGCCTGGAGCGGCTGATCGCCCGGGGCGGCATGGCCGACGTCTACGAGGCGCGCGACGAGCGCCTGGACCGGACCGTCGCTGTGAAGATGATCACCGCGGCCGGCACCGACGCCTTCGACCTCAAGGCGTTCGCGCATGAGGCCCGCACCATCGCCCGGCTCTCGCACCCGAACGTGGTGGCCGTGTTCGACCAGGGCGTCCACGAGGGACTGCCGTACGTGGTCATGGAGTACGTGCCGGGGACGACGCTGCGCGACCTGCTCAACCGGCGCCGCCGCCTGCGCATCGAGGAGGCCGTGGAGCTGTGCGCCCAGGTCCTCGACGGGCTCCAGGCCGCCCATGACGCCGGGCTCGTCCACCGCGACGTCAAGCCCGAGAACATCCTCCTCAAGAACGGCGGGCGCGGCGACCGCGTCAAGGTCGTGGACTTCGGGCTGGCCGAGGCCGTGCACGGCGACCGCGACACCGGCGGCCCTCTCGTCGCCACGGCCGCCTACGTGGCGCCCGAGCTCGTCAGCGGCGAGCCCGCGCAGGCCTCCAGCGACGTCTACTCGACCGCGATCCTGCTGTACGAGCTGCTCACCGGCGAGGTGCCCTTCGACGGGCCCGACGCCGGGGCGGTCGCGCGCCGCCATGTCGAGGAGGACGTCCCGTCCCCGCGCGACAAGGCGCCCGACGTGCCCGAGGGCCTCGCCGAGCTCGTCCAGGCCGCCGCGTCCCGGCGGCCCGGCTCGCGGCCGGTCGACGCCGGGGCGTTCCTGCGGCGCCTCCAGGCGATCGACGTCCGGCCCGCGCCCGGCACCACCGGGCAGGTGCCGCGCCCCACCCGCGCCGTCCAGACCACGATGGTCGTCGAGCACGAGCGGACGAAGCGGTCGTGGAAGGCCCTGGTCACGCTCGGGCTCATCGCCGCCGTGCTCGTAGCCGTCGCCGCCGCCGGGTGGTGGATCGGCGTCGGCCGCTACACCGCGGCGCCGTCACTGCTCGACCAGACCCGCGACTCGGTCGGCGCCTACGCCGAAGACGCGGGCTTCGAGGTCGACCTGGTGGACGCCTACAGCGAGAGCGTGCCCGTCGGCGAGGTCGTCTCGCAGGACCCCGGCGTCGGCGAACGCATCCGCAAGGGCGCCACCATCACCGTCGTCGTCTCGCTGGGCCCCGAGCGCTACCGGGTGCCCGACGTGCTCGGCATGACCGAGGAGGAGGCCCGCACCGCGCTCGCCCCGTTCACCGACGAGGTCGACGTGGTCCGCGACTACAGCACCGAGTACAAGGCCGGGGAGGTCATGGCCACCGACCCGCCCGTGAACGAGGAGGTCAAGGCCGGCACCGCCGTGACGCTGACCGTCTCGGACGGGCACCCGCCGCTGCGCGTCCCCGACACCGTCGGCATGACCGAGGAGGACGCCGTCGCGGCCCTCGACGAGGCCGGGCTGGAGGTCGGCGAGGTCACCGAGCGCACCAGCGACACCATCGACGAGGGCCTGGTCATCGAGCAGGACCCCGTCCCCGACACGCCCGTCGGCCCCGACGACCCGGTGAACCTCGTCGTCAGCTCCGGGCCCGAGCTCGTCCTCGTGCCCGACGTCGTCGGCCTCGACATCAAGGAGGCGACCGAGGAGCTCGAAGCGCTCGGGTTCGAGGTGAAGACCGCGCAGATCTGGTTCACCGGCACCGTGTTCGACCAGTCGGTGAACGGCGGCGAACGCGCCGAGAAGGGCGCCGAGATCTGGCTGTGGGCCAGGTAGGACACGACTGAGGGGCCGGACGTCCGTCCGGCCCCTCGATGTCGCCTTCGGTGCTACTTCGCCCCGGCGGCCTTCAGCTCCGTCATCGTGAACAGCGGCCGGATCGCGACGCCGATCCCGGCGAGGTTCTCCAGCCCGCCCGACTCGCGGTCGATCACGCACAGGCCCTGCTCGACGGTCCCGCCCCGCTCGCGCAGGGCCGCGACCGCGTCCAGGACCGCGCCGCCGGAGGTGATCACGTCCTCCACGATGAACAGCCGCCTGCCCTCGACGTCGCCGCCCTCGGCCAGGCGGCACGTGCCGTACGCCTTGGCCTCCTTGCGGACGAACAGGGCCGGCAGGCCCGTCACCTGCGAGAGCGCGGTGACGATCGGGATGCCGCCCAGCTCCAGGCCCGCCAGTGCGTCCACGCCGTGCGCGGGCACCAGCGGTGCGAGCGCCTCGGCGATGCGCCGCAGCAGGACCGGGTCGGACTCGAACAGGTACTTGTCGAAGTACTCGTTCGCGACCACACCCGAGCGGAGCGTGAACTCCCCGGTCAGGTGCGAGCGGTTGAAGATGTCGCGCGCGAGGTCGGCGGCGTTCGAGGTGCTCATGGGCTCAGCCTGCCATCGCGGGCCCGTTACGGGCGCAGCGGCGGGTAGTCCGGGTCGAGGAGGTCACGCTCGGCCAGCCAGTTGTAGAGCGGCGTCTCCTTCGGCCAGTGGCCCCAGCCGTGGTCGCCGGTGGCCGCGTGCCCGCCGAGCATCTGCTGCTGGACCGGGTCGAGGTCGTTCCACCAGGACTGCTCCGGCAGGTGCTCGACGATGTCGCGGGCGCGGATCCAGCGCGGCGTGAACCCGAAGAACGCGACCTTGCGGGTCAGGTCCGAGTAGTTGTCGCTGCGGGCGTGCCAGATGCGGCGGTCGAAGAACATGACGTCGCCGGCGTTGCCGGTGACCTCGATGGCGCCTTCGGGGTCGGGCCACTCCATGTCCCGGCGCGGCGGGCCGTCGATCCGGTTCCACTTGTGGGAGCCGGGGATGATCTTGGTGTTGCCGCGGCCCTCCTCGGAGAGGTCGGTGAAGAAGTACGCGAGCTTGACCGACAGGCGCGGGCGCGGCTCGGTCTCGGTCTCGCGGTTCTGGCGCCCGCCGTCCTGGTGCCACTCGAACCTGAAGGGGCGCTTGCCCTCGATCGGCGGGTGCTTGTCCACGTGGGAGTGGTACACGTGGAAGTTCCAGCCCATGATCGACCACACGTAGTGGAAGGTCCGGGGGTGGTTCAGGAGGAACGCCAGCTCCGGGCAGGAGGTCACCGCGTCGAGGCGGTGCATGGCCCCCTCGGGGCTGAGCCTGCCGGCCTCCCGCTCGATCTCGTACACGCGGTCCAGAGCGTCCGAGCAGCGCTGTATCTCGTCGGCGTCGAGCGCGCCGCGGATCATCAGGAAACCGTCGCGATCGAAGGCTTCTCGCTGCTCAGGGGTGAGAGCTGCGGCACCGACCGATGTCAATGCGGTCATCTCAATGCCTTTCCTGTATCCAGGGGGATCGTTGTCGTCCACTAGACGCCGCGCCCGCCCTTGTCGGTTGCACCGCGGGCCTTGGAAAGATCAGGCAAGTGCGCCGCGGCGCGCATTACGTGAAAGCGTAGTTCGCGACGCTTCGCGCCCGCTGGCGATCCCCTCGAAGTCCGTTGAGAAGTCCCCCGGGACCGCTTGAGCAGGGGCGGCGCGGCGCTACCCGAAGAGGCCCGTGATCCAGTCGAACCAGGAGAAGTCGAGGTCGAGCCAGCTCCATTCGAGCTGTTCGAGGTAGCTGAGCCCGACCATGAACAGGAAGATCCCGGTGCCGAGGTGGGCCAGGCGCGCGGTCTTGCGCTTCGCGCCGAGCCAGCGGCCCCAGAGCATCCCGCCGGCGAGGCGGATGAGGAAGAACAGGCCGATGGCGACGGCGATGACGAACAGGTAGCTGAACACCTGGCCGCGCAGCGTCTCCATGCCCTGCTCGACGGCCCACAGGAGCCACATGATGAGGGAGAACAGGCCGCCGATCACGGAGAACTCGAAGCCCTTGGCGAGCGAGCCGGGCGGGCCGAGCAGCGGGGCGCGGTCCTCCTTGGCGTGGTCGTGGTGGGCCTCCTCGGGGTCGCCGGCGAGGCGCAGGCGCGGCAGCGCGCCGCGGTTGGCGGGCGAGGGGTCGGCGGAGCCGGCCGAGCGGCCCGGGGAGTACGCGCCCTCCTGGCGCGGGTCCTGCTCGGGGACGTGGACGCGGCCGCTGATCGGCTTGTCGCGCACGGCGTTCGAGGCCGGGCCGGTCAGGGGGACGCCGCCGGGCTTCATGACGCGGGTGCCGGTCGGGCCGGGGACGGCGGCGGCCGGGGTGACGACGGTCGGCGGCACGCCGGGGCGGTCGAGGCGGCGGGTCGGGGCGTCGGCGGGCGACAGGCCCGAGGGGGCCCAGTCGACGCCGAGGTCGGGGAGCTTGGAGTGCGACACGACGGTGGCGAGCTCGTCGATCCAGCGGGGCAGCTCGTCGGTGCGCGGGCGGTTGGCCGGGTCGTCGTCCAGCGGCGCGGTCAGCAGCTCGCGGAGGCGGTCGTTGGTCTCCAGGACGGGGTGGCGGCGCAGGCGGGCCCACGGCACGCTCTGCTCGTGGCCGGGCGAGTCGGTGCGGGCGCTCGCGCCGGTGACGAGGTAGAACGCGATCGAGCCGAAGCCGTGCACGTCGTAGGCCGGGCCGACGGTGCCCTGGTGGGCCTCGGGGCCGGCGGTCTCGCGCGTGTAGGCGATCGTGGTCAGGTGCGCGGGGGTGTGGTAGCGGGCGCCGGTGAAGTCGATGACCTTCGCCGAGCCGTCCGGGCCGATGATCACGTTGGCGGGCTTGAGGTCCATGTGCAGCACCGGGTGCGCGCCGGTGGGCGGGCGGTGCATCGCCGACATGACCTCGGCGACCGAGCGGAGGGTGCGGGCGGCGTCGACGCGGCCGAGGCGGCGCTGGAGGAGCTGGCGCAGGTCGTGGCCGGGCAGGTATTCGAGCACCTGGAAGGGCACGGGGTCGCCGTGGGGGGCGCTGCCGGGCCGGTGCGGGACGCGGCCGTAGAACGCGTCGATGCGGCGGCAGATCGATCCGACGCCGCGGCTGTGGAGGTCCATGAGGACCGCGTCGCCCTTGTCCCAGGAGCCGTACTGGTGCTCGCGGGTGTCGTTGGGGTTGAAGCGGAACACCTTGACCGTCAGGGGCGCGGAGGAGATGCCCGCCGACACGCGGACGGCCTGGTACACGTCGGCCTGGCCGCCCGATCCGAGCAGACCGGTCAGCCGGTAGCTCTGCTCCGAGCCCGGGAGCGGATCTGCCGGGCCGCAGACGAGGTCAACGGTGGCGTTCGACATGAGGTGGTCCTTCGCGATTCAGGCTGAGCCCACAGCCTAACGCCTGAATTCAACCCTCAAGGACCCCCGGAGCCGGTGCTGTACGCATCGTCTCAGCGGGCAACCGAGCGCGGTCAGCGGCCCGAGCCCCAGGGACTGTCGGTCTGGGCGGGCGAGGGGGAGCCGGGGGGCGGGCCGCCGTAGCCGCCCGCGGAGGGCTGGGAGGGCTGGCCGTAGGAGCTGGCGGGCGGTGCGGGCATCCGGTCGGCGCTCATGGGTTCGAAGACCCCGCCGGGCTGCGCGGGCTGCTGCTGCGGGACGGCGGGGGGCGCGACCCGCTCGAAGCCGCCCGCGGGCTGGGCGGCCGCGGGGGCGGCGCCGCCGCGCCCGAGCGACCACAGGGCCGGCGAGAAGGCGATGGCGAGGACGCCGGCGATGAGCGCCCACTGCTCGCGGGGCACGTCGCTGCCGAACAGGAACGTGACGTCGGCCCGCTCGACCGTGACCGACTCGACCAGGAGCAGTACCGCAAGGAGCAGGAAGATCACCTGGAAGAGGTGCAACAGGACGCGAAGACCTTTATTCATGTGTCGACGCTACCAACGCGTGTCCAATAACTCCATACGTCCGGTTCCGAATTCTCCCGGTGTTCGGGGAACGGCGAAGGCCCGGGCCGCGGCCCGGGCCTCGAACGTTCACTTCCGTTGCTACTGGGGCAGTTCGGGAAGCTCGTGGGTGGACTCCCACTCGGTCAGCATGTCGATGCGGCGCTGGTGGCGCTCGGCCCCGGAGAAGGGCTCGGCGACGAACGCGTCGGCGAAGGCGGCGGCCTCGTCGAGCGTGTGCATCCGCCCGCCGATCGCGACCACGTTCGCGTCGTTGTGCTGGCGCCCGAGCTTGGCGGTCTCCACGCTCCAGGCGAGCGCGGCGCGGCAGCCGGGGACCTTGTTCGCGGCGATCTGCTCGCCGTTGCCGGAGCCGCCGACGACGATGCCGAGGCTGCCGGGGTCGGCCACGACCTGTGCGGCCGCGTTCAGGCAGAACGGCGGGTAGTCGTCCTCGGCGTCGTAGGCGTGCGGGCCCACGTCGACGATCTCGTGCCCGCGGCCGGACAGGTGCTCGACCAGGTGGTCCTTGAGCTCGAGACCGGCGTGGTCGGAGGCGAGGTAGATGCGCACGATGGGACCTCAGGCTTTCGGCAGCTCGACGATGGCGAGACCGGCGCGCGCCTTGGGCACGAACCAGGTCGACTTGCGCGGCATCTTCAGCCGCTGGAGGTTCACGTCGATGAAGTCGGGGACGGTGACCGGGGCGATGAGGACCGCGAGGTCGGCCTTGCCCGCGTCGACCTGCGCGGCGAGCCAGGAGGCCGGGTAGTCGCCGCCGACGTAGGTGATGCGCTTGTCCCCCGCGTCCCAGCCCAGGAGCGCGGTGAACACCTCGTTCTCGACGCGCGCATGGTCGAGCCGGTCGACCACCGAGCCCTCGACCTCGGCGAAGGCGATCTCCCAGGTGCGGCCGCGGCCGTAGACGACGACGGTGCCGCCGGTCGCGGGGGTCTCGGGCGGGCCCTCGATCTCGGTCACCGTCGCGCCGATCTGGGCGATCTGCTCCACCAGCTGCGACGCGGAGCCGGGCAGGCCCTTGACGAGGCGGTGGTAGGGGCGGATGACGACCGAGGCGGGGGTGGTGACGACCGCGAGGAAGCGGTCCAGCTCGCCGACCTGCGCCGCGAGCGAGCGGTGGTTGCCGTCGGCGACGATGAGGTCGCCGTCGCCTGCCAGCGCGGTGAGGGCCTCACCGGCCGCGCCGCCGATGGCCCAGATCTCGTGGGAGCGCCCGGCCTCGTCGACGTCGACGGCCACGGGCTCGCCGGCGTCGGCGATAGCGGCGGCGATGGCCTCGTGGAGCTCCTCGCCGCGGGTGGACTGGAGCAGCAGGACGGGGCTGAGGAGGTGGCGCAGGCGCTGGTTGAGCTCGTTGCGCTGCTTGACCTTCTCGATGAAGACGTCCTCGTTGCGGATGACCTTGCCGGGCTCCTCTGCGGAGGAGGAGATCTCGGCGGTGTCGACGAGGCAGAAGACGCCGTAGGCGACGGGCTCCTCGCCGCCGGAGATGCGGTAGGCCACGGCGACGTCGCCGAACGCGGCGAACCGGCCGGCCTCCTTGAGGGCCGCGAGGCGCTCGGCGGCGGCGGGGAGGGCCTGTTCGAAGGTCAGGTCGGCGGCCACCGCCTCGGGGGTGTGCGCGGGCATCTCGACGCCCAGCATGCTCGCGGGGTTCGCCTCGATGATCCGGGTGATCTCGGTTTCGTCGGGGAACTCGTCGTAGTTCTTCGCGCCGGTGCTCCCAGTGGAAAGCCAGGCCTGGTCGATCGGGTGTGCAGCAGTCACGCGACGAGCGTAATCGACCCCCTCCGGCATCGACGTGGCCACCGAGTGAACTCCCGAGATATGACACACTTCTTTCATATCCGAACCCTTGAGGCTGGACCTCTGAACGACAGGAGGCACTGTGGCGGCAACGCACATTCTGACCCGGGACGAGGCGCGGCGAAGGGCCGAGCTGCTGTCCGTCGACTCCTACACCGTGGAGCTCGACCTGACCGGACACGAGCGGGGCGACACCTTCGGCTCCCGCACGGCCGTCGTCTTCGCGTGCACCGAACCGGGTGCCGAGACCTTCATCGAGATCGCCGCGGAGCGGATCGAGGACGCCTACCTCAACGGCGAACCGGTCGACCTGACGGCCTTCGACCCGAAGGCGGGGCTGCGGCTGGTGAACCTGGCCGCGGAGAACGAGCTGGTCGTCAACGCCGTGTGCCAGTACTCCAGCGACGGCCAGGGCCTGCACCGCATGACCGACCCGGTCGACAAGGAGACCTACCTCTACTCGCAGTTCGAGGTCGCCGACGCGCAGCGCGTCTTCGCCTGCTTCGACCAGCCGGACCTCAAGGCGACCTTCACGTTCCAGGTGCGCACTCCTGAGCACTGGACCGTGATCTCGAACATGCCCGCGGCCTCGGAGACGGTGGTCGAGGCGGTCCAGCTGAAGGTCACGCTGTTCGAGACCTCGGTGCGGATGAGCCCGTACATCACCGCGATCTGCGCGGGCCCGTACGTCGGGGTGCACGAGACCCACGACGGGATCGACCTGGGCCTGTACTGCCGCAAGTCGATGCAGGAGCACCTCGACCCCGAAGGGGTGTTCGAGGTCACCCGCCAGGGCTTCGACCACTTCCACTCGCAGTTCGGCGTGCGCTACCCGCTGCCGAAGTACGACCAGATCTTCGCGCCCGAGTACAACTTCGGCGCGATGGAGAACTTCGGCTGCATCACGATCGCCGAGGCCTCGTTCCTGTTCCGCGGCCAGGTCACCGACTTCGAGCTGGAGCAGCGCGCGAACGTGATCCTGCACGAGATGGCCCACATGTGGTTCGGCGACCTCGTGACGATGCGCTGGTGGGACGACCTGTGGCTGAACGAGTCGTTCGCGGAGTGGGCGAGCCACTGGGCGAACGTGGAGGCCACCCGCTTCGACGGGGCGTGGACGACGTTCCTGTCGGCCCGCAAGAACTGGGGCTACGGCGCCGACCAGCAGCCGACCACGCACCCGGTGTACACCGACGCGGCCGACACCGAGGAGATCCAGGCCAACTTCGACGGCATCACCTACTCCAAGGGCGCCTCGATCCTCAAGCAGCTGGTTGCGTACGTCGGCATCGACCCGTTCCTGGCGGGGCTGCGCGCGTACTTCGAGAAGCACCAGTTCGGCAACGCGGTCTTCCAGGACCTGCTCGGCGAGCTGGAGGCCGCGTCCGGCAAGGCGCTCAAGGACTTCGCCGACACCTGGCTGCGCACCGCAGGCGTCTCGACGCTGCGGCCCGAGGTGACCGTGGACGCGGACGGGAACTACACGGCGGTCACGGTCCTCCAGGAGGTCCCGGCGGACCACCCGACCCACCGGACCCACCGCATCGCGATCGGCCTGTACGACCTGGAGGGCGGCGCCCTGGTGCGCCGCGACCGGATCGAAGTGGACGTCGCGGGCGCCGCGACGGCGATCCCGGCGCTCACGGGGGTCCGCCAGCCGGACCTGCTGCTGCTCAACGACGACGACCTGACATACGCGAAGCTGCGCCTCGACGAGCGGAGCCTCGCGACGGCGGTCGCGCACACCTCGGCGCTGGAGGACTCCCTGGCGCGGGCGCTCATCTGGGCGGCCGCGTGGGACATGCTCCGCGACGCCGAACTGGCGGCGACGCAGTTCGTGGAGCTGGGCTGCTCCAGCCTGACCACCGAGACCGACATCAACATCGTCACCGTCGCGCAGCGGCAGGTCGCCGGGGCGCTCGCCTACGCCGACCCCGCGAAGCGTGCGGCGCTGCGCGAGCAGTGGGCGCAGGCGGCGAAGTCGGCGATGGAGGCGGCGGCGCCGGGCTCGGACCCGCAGCGCACGTGGGCGAAGGCCTACGCGTCCGCGTCGCGTTCGGCGGCCGACCTGGCGCGCATCGGCGGCTGGCTGGAGGACCGCGAGGTCCCCGCGGGCCTCACCGTCGACGCCGACCTGCGCTGGTCGCTGCTGACGGGCCTGGTCGCCTCCGGCGCCCTGGGCGAGGACGCGATCGACGCCGAACTCGACCGCGACTCGACCGCCGACGGCAAGCGCCTGGCGATCATCGCCCGCGCCGTGGTGCCCACGGCCGAGGCGAAGGAGCGCGCCTGGGAGCGGATCGTGGACCCGAACTCGGAGAACTGGGTCCGCCGGTCCTCCATGCTCGGCTTCGCGCCGCTCGACCAGGCCGATCTGGTCCGCCCGTACCTGCGCCCGTACCTGGACGCGGTGCCGGAGCTGTGGGAGAAGTTGGGCGCCCAGCAGGCCGTCGAGTTCTCCAAGCTCGCGTTCCCGTCGAACCTCATCGAGCCCGAGACGCTCGAAGTACTCGACGCGTGGCTCGCCGAGGACCGGCCCGCGCCGGTCAAGCGCGGCGTGGCCGAGGGCCGCGCCGACATCGCGCGGGCCCTCGCGGGCCGCGCGCTCGACGCGTCGGCGTAGGACCGCTCGAACCTCAGGGGCTCCGGGACCGCCGCGCAGGCGGTCCCGGAGCCCCGAGTCCTTTTCACAGCGTTGATAGGCTCGCCCTTGTCCGTGTTCCGGTGGCCGCCCGGCCCGTGAATGGAGAGAGCCGTCTTGTCCGCGCTTTTGCCGGTGGTCGTCCTCAGCGCCACCCTGGTCGCGTTGTTCGGGATCGTCCTGCCGCTGCTGCTGCTGGGGCCCGTGCTCGCCTCGCGCAGCCGGCCGCAGCCCCAGCAGCTGCTGTTCGCCGTCATCCTGCTCATCCCCACCGTCGCGATCGGCTCGGTGTTCCTGTCCTGGTGGGCGGTGGAGTGGCTCGAACGGTACGACGTGCCCGCCTCCGAGCTCGTCGGCATCGCCCTGGTCGTGTCGGCCGTGATCGGCCTGATGGCCCCGCTGCGTCTGCCCGGCGGGTCGGGCCCGTTCTGGCTCAAGCCGCTCCTGGGCCTGTCCGCGGGCGTGCTCGTGCCGATGTCGATCATCTGGAGCGTCCAGGCGGGCCTCCACGAGGTCGCCGCGGCCGGGATCGGCCTGCTCGTCCTCGCGGTCCTCGTCGTGGTCTTCCGGATCATCGCCAAGCCGCTCGCCGTGCGGCGCCAGGCCAAGCAGGTGCGCACCTCGGTGCGGCGCTTCCAGGGCCAGCTCGTGGACGTGGCCGACGAGGCGTGGCGCCTCGCGGGCGCACGCGGCGACGCCAACCGGATCGTGCTGACCTACAGCGGCGAGGCCGACGGCAAGCAGATCGGCGCGGCCCTCATGCTCAAGCGCGACATGGAGTGGGTGCCCAAGGCCGAGGAGAACGAGTCGGCGGTGTTCGAGCTCGCCCGCGGCCTCAACGGCCAGCCGACCGAGGCGGTCCTGGCGCAGAAGCAGATCGGCACCCCCGCGACGCTGACCATGCGCATCCCCGGGACGACGATCCTGTCGATCCGCGAGACCGTGGCCGACTCGCTGTCGTGGGTGGAGTTCATCGGGAAGCTGGAGCTCACCGACGCCGACGCGCTCATCGAGCACAACTACCCGAGCGAGAACTGAGCGAGACGGAACGGCGGCCGGGAGACGAGGTCTCCCGGCCGCCGTTCGGCGTTTCGTAGCGCTATCGCGATTGCGCGGTCTCGGCGAGCATCCGCAGGCCGGTGATGATGCCCCCGGCGAGCTGGCCGGCGCCGAAGGCGGCCTCCATCGAGAAGACCACGAGGGCCGCGGAGCGGTCCGGGATCTTCTCCTGCGCGGCCGAGCCGGTCACGATCTCCAGCTGCCGCTGCTCGGGCGAGACGGCGATGAGGACGGAGCGGTCGGGGTCGGCGAGCCGCTCGTGGAGCGATTCGGCCGCGCCCCGCACCGGGTCGTGCAGCGGGCCGACGAAGACGCTGTAGTGCAGGCCGCCGCCGTCGCGCTCGGCCACGGAGAGGGCCTCGTCGATGTGCAGCAGCTCCTTGACGTCGAAGGGGCCTTCGAGGACGGCCGGCTTGACCTCCTCGGGGCTGCGGTCGACACCTTCGACGATCGCGACGTCGTTACCACTTGCCATGCGAGCCTCCCTTGGGTCCACTGGCGACCGCCTCGCCGGATTCGATCGCGGCGTGCGACTGACCGGAGGCCTCGGCGACCGCGCCGTTGCGCGCCACGAACCAGACCGGCTTGAAGTTGTAGGGCTCGCCCGCGCGGTAGCGGGACTGCGGCCTCGGGTGCCGCAGGAAGATCACGGTGAAGACCGCGACCACGACCAGGATCGGGGCGCCGAAGAGAATCAGCCAGTCCTGGAATGCCATTGTTGCTCCCCCAGTTGCAGAGACAGGGCGACGCTGCCCGAATGCGGTTTGCAGACGGGCGCCGTGACCGGCCCTCAGACTAATCCAAATACGCCCCTCGACTGCCCGCAGGTGGTGAGAAGGTGCGACCCGGCGCACGGTCGGCCGATCCCGTGCACCGCATCGGGGCGCGGCCGAAAGGGGACCGGGGACGCGGACGGGGCCCGTCGACCGGCGTTGACGCTCGGTCGGCGGGCCCCGGTGTCCGTGGGCGTTCAGGAGAGGCGGGCGCGCTCCCTGCCGTGACGGGGAAGCCAGGCCTCCCAGGCGGGGTCGGGGCGTCGCTGCCCGCGGAAGCCGCGCAGCTGCCAGCCCGACGGGGGCCTGGGGGCCCGGGGCAGGCGCCAGCCGAGTTCGGCGAGGGTCTTGTCGCTCTTGCGGTGGTTGCAGGGGGCGCACGCCGCCACGACGTTGTCCCAGGTGTGCGTCCCGCCGCGCGAGCGGGGCACCACGTGGTCGATGGTCTCGGCGGCGGCGTTGCAGTAGACGCAGCGCCAGTCGTCGCGGGTGAACACCCCGCGCCGGGAGGGACTCGCACCGACCTGCCTGGGGATGGGCACGTAGCGGTTGAGGCGGACCACCGAGGGGACGGGGATGTGCATGGATTCGGAGCGCAGAAAACCGTCACCAGGAGTGACGGTTTCGGCTTTGCGAGTGAGCAGCAGCACTGCGGCCCGTTTCACCGGTATCACGCACAGCGGCTCGTAGCTCTGGTTCAGGACGAGGGCCGAACCCAGCGTGCTCGCGTGCGGCGTGAACAGTTGCGGTTGCCCCCCTGGGGCAGGGTCATCGCTGTCGAGCGTGCTCCTATGTCGAGGACCTATCACGGTGGTGTACCTCCAAGCCAACGGTCCTGTCAAGTTTGACCTAAATCTCAGAAAATTGCACCCTGGTTCTGTGGGATCTTCGATGACGAGCGAATATCGTCTGTGCGAACCCGGAGCGACACCGGACCGACGGATCCCGCCGGGCGCTCCAGGCGGAGCGCGCGGACCCTGGAACGGCGCGGCCCGGGCCGCCGACCCTGTGAAGGACGAACGTGGAACTGCTTGCCGCCACCGAGGAGGCCTCCCCCTGCGAGCCGGGCTTCAACGCCTGCACGCTGCTGTGGAACGTCACCGACAGCCGGGAATTCGCCGTCGACGCCGGCCAGGTCCTCGACAAGATCGGCCAGGTCGCGCTCATCATCATCGCGGCGCTCGTGCTCCGCTGGCTGGTCAACCGCGCGATCGCCCGGATCATCAGGCAGGTCACCTCCATCAAGGGGCCGCAGTCCATCGCGGACCTCGCCGACAAGCTCGGTTCGGGCAACGCCCGCCGCGACGAGCTGCTGGGCGACCGCAGCGAGAAACGCGCCGAGACGCTCACAGGCGTGCTCCAGCACGTCAGCGGGATCGTCATCCTCACCGTCGGCTTCATGCTGGTGCTCAGCGCCTTCAACGTGAACCTCGCACCGATCCTCGCCAGCGCGGGCATCGCGGGCATCGCGATCGGCTTCGGCGCGCAGAACCTGGTGCAGGACTACCTGGCGGGGATCTTCATCCTCATCGAGGACCAGTACGGGGTGGGCGACAGCGTCGACGTGGGCGACGCCTCGGGCACGGTGGTCGACATGGGCCTGCGGGTCACCACGCTCCGGTCCCTGGACGGGACGCTGTGGTACGTGCGCAACGGGCAGATCCTGCGCGTGGGCAACTCCAGCCAGAGCTGGGCGTACGTCGTGGTGGACACGCCGCTGCCGCCGACGGCGGACATCGACCGGGCCGGGGAGATCATCGCCGAGGTCGCGAAGGGCTTCGTCGAGGACGAGGAGTGGCACGAGCACATCCTCAAGGAGCCGGAGTACCTCGGGCCGGTGGAGATGACGATCGACGAGATCAAGGTGCGCCTGGGCGTGCGCACGACCTCCGACCAGCAGTGGGCGGCGGGCCGCGAGCTGCGCCGCCGGGTGACCGAGGCGCTGCGCGAGGCGGGCGTCATCGACCCGTCCGGGGGCGGGCGGATCTACGTGCCCCGTTCGGCGGCGGGCGGCGCCGCGGGCGCGGCGGGCACGACCGCTTAGGTGATGTTCGGCCCAATCGGTGTGACGCGTGCCGGTTCGGCTTCACAGCGGGGTCCGCGGTTGGCACGATTGGGAGATGCCTAGTGACAGCCCGCGGGCCGTTGTCCCCCTGACTCCGACGGGACAGCCCGCTCCCACGCAGTCCTTCTACGAGGCCGTGGGCGGCGAGGAGACCTTCGACCGCCTCGTGACCGCGTTCTACGCGCAGGTGGCCGACGACCCGATCATGCGGCCGATGTACCCCGAAGAGGACCTCGCCCCCGCGGCGCGGCGGTTCAAGATGTTCCTGGAGCAGTACTGGGGCGGACCGCACACGTATTCGGAGGAGCGGGGCCACCCGCGCCTGCGGATGCGCCACGCCCCGTTCACGATCGGCGAGCGCGAGCGCGACGCCTGGCTGCGGTGCATGCGCCACGCGATGGACGAGGTCGCCTTGGCGCCCGAGTACGACAAGGCCATGTGGGAGTACATGGAGCGCGCCGCGGACTTCATGCGGAACGCATGAACAAGAAACGCAGTATGCGGAACGCGTGAACCAAGAGTGCAGCATGCGGAACGCATGAGCCGTGGACGCGGTCCACGGCACGCGTGAACCGACATTAGAAACGACGGCCGGGGCCGGGACGCTGAGCGTCCCGGCCCCGGCCGCTTCCTGCTCTTGCGGCCCTCGCCGTCGGGCACGGCGCGGGTCGGTGGGTGCAGGCCGGTGTCAGGCCCGGGTCAGGCGAGGCACTGGCGCTGGACCTCCATGTAGAGGTCCTCGTCCTCGGAGGCCCAGTCCTGGTACTCGTCGCTGAGGAGGTCCTCGACGGAGTCGAGGTTGCCCTCGTACTCGTGGTCGAGCCAGACGTCGAAGGCCTCGGAGCAGGCCTGGCGGGCGTCGGACTCCTCTTGGAGGTTGTCACGTTCCAATTGGACCTCGACCAGCTCGTCCTCGAGCTCGGCGCGCTTGGCGTCGAGGTCGTCGCGCTCGGTCTCGACGGCGGCGAGCGCGTCGGCCTGGTCGTCGTAGTCCTTCGACTTCTCGGAGAGCAGGATGCCGAGGGCGGCGGCCGCGACGGCGAGCACGATCGCGACGACGCCGAGGGCGATGGCGGGCTTGTTGCGGGGCCTGCGGGGCGGCGGCATGAGGGGCATGGTCTGGAGCGGGCCGGTGGGCGGTCCGACCGGCGGCGGCGTGACCGTGTAGCCGGGGACCGGAACCGGGGACGGTGCCGAGGCCTGCGGGATCAGGGCCGGGGCGGGCGCCGCGGGGGCCTGCGGGGCCGGGTACTGGAGCGGCGCTTCGGGTGCGGCGGGCTGCTGCGCGGGGGCGGGCGCGGGCGGCTCGTCATGGGCGGAGGGGGCGGCGGGGGGCTCGATCGGCTGGGGCGCTTGGGGTTCGACCGGTGCCGGTGCGGTGTCGCCGGTTTCCGGGGCGGCGGGGAGCGGGGCCTGCTCGGGGGTCGAGTCCTGGGGGTGGTCGCCATGGGGTTCGGGGGTCATGGGGCTCCTGT
This sequence comes from Glycomyces paridis, assembly GCF_004912155.1. Classification (GTDB taxonomy): domain Bacteria; phylum Actinomycetota; class Actinomycetes; order Mycobacteriales; family Micromonosporaceae; genus Glycomyces; species Glycomyces paridis. The sequence continues at coordinate 52,341 of NZ_STGX01000002.1, forward strand.
TCAATTTGGAATTGTTCTTGCATGATGATCCTACACATTCACGGCGGTGAAGGCCGTGCGTAAAGGCGGCCCCGGACTCCACAGGAGTCCGGGGCCGACAAATAGGACGGTAATGCGCCGGGGGTCAGAGCAGCTCGCCTTCGAGCCATTCGACGAACGTTCCCGATATCGCAGTGCCGCAGTCGATGAGCTCTTCGAGCAGGGCGGTGGTGACGCCGGGGCGGACGGGGACCTGGATCTCGCCGAAGACCGGGAGCGCGCCCGATTCGGTCGGCTCGCCGAGGTAGGCCTTGAGGAAGCGGCGGGTGCGGTTCCATTCGTTCATGGCCGCGTAGCCGCGCTCGGCCCATTCGCGGGGGACGGTCTGGTAGGCGCGGGCGCGCAGCACCAGGATGTCGGCGTCGGGGCCTTCGGCGCGGACCTGGACGATGTGGCGCTCCCACAGGGCGACGATGCCGCCGTTCTCGTCCACGAGGTAGCGGATGTCGAGGTTCTTGAGGGCCGCGACGATGCGGTCGGCCTCCAGGGGAGCGGCCTCGTCGCGCGCGTCGGCGGCGATCTGCTCGAGGTCGGTGAGGAACTCGGGGTCGATCTCGGCGAGGTCCTGCTTGATGAGGTGCCAGCGCTCGACCTCGGAGATCTGCTCTTCCTCGGGGCCGAGGAGGAGCTGTTCCGCGGTCAGCTCGTGGCGCAGCTCTCGGGAGGCGAGTTCGATCTCCACCTCGTGCTCGCCGGTGCCGCCGTCGAGGCCGGCGGCGGCCTGCCGCTCGGCCCGCGGGTTCGGGACCGCGCTGGGTTGGCTGCCGCGCGCCTGGGCGCGCTCGGCCGATCCGCCGATCTCGCTGTCGGTCTCCGCGATCGCCTCTGCGACCGCCTCGTCGTTCGCGTCGCGCTTTCTGCTGCGCCACCATGCCATGGTGTTGTCCGCCTTCCCACCCAAAATGCGAATCACTGGCAATGCTTGGGTAATAATTTGGCATTCCTGCTTGGCTGAGCCATTGGTTGCGATTGGTTGTGCTTCGCCGGGCAGTGCCAAGTTACGTCGCGTTGCAGTGAGCAGACTAGGGCTCGACGCCGACATGGCACAACCGTCAGCCAATCCTGTCCAAAAGTATGAACCGTCGCGCGTTTGTTCGCAGGCATGCGCGGGGTACTGTCACCGGTTTCATATGTATCGGTCCGGCAAGTGCCGTCCCATCCCCCGGACGTCGGATTCTTGTCAGAAGCGTAGTCCCCCGCGGCCTCCCGCGGGGTGCGGTCACAGCAGCGGCAGGCCGCGGTCGCGGTCCCAGACCGATCCGAAGGTCGCGGCGAGGCCGACCCGGCGGCCGGCCCGCAGGACGCGGACGGGGTCCTCGCCGAGGAAACCCATGCGGCACAAGGCGGCCACGAGCCGGAACTCGACGGCGCTCTCCTCGCCGCCGTGCTCGACGCGCAGGGCGACGTGGTCGAGCATCGCGTCGCGCAGGCGACGGTCGCCGACGCCCTGGCCGCGCCGCTCGCGCAGGGCCGCGGCGGCCTTGCGGTCGAGGTCGGCGATCGTGGCGGCGGGCACGGTCTCGACGGCGGTCCACCGGCCCTGCGGGAGGCGGCCGCGCCAGGCGGCGGCCGGCATGTCGGAGGGCGTCCCGGCGGCGAGGTCGCCGGCGCGGTGGACGCCCTCGGGCGGGGCCCCCGCGGCGTCGCGGACGGCGAGCACGCCGATGGGCAGGGCGGCCCAGAGCCGCCCCTCGCGGACGAGGACGAGCGCGTCGGGGTCGAGGCGGGCGACGCGGGCGGCGAAGGCCGCCGCGTCGCCGGTGGCGGTCGCGGCCACGGTCAGTCGGTCCACTGCTGGAGGAACTCGCGCTCCTCGGCGGTGATGCGCCGGGGCCGCTGCGTCTCGGTGTCGAAGGGCACCATGACCGATTTGGCGCGCAGTGCGAGCTTGTCGTCCGCGCTGAGCTCGTACGCGAAGGTGAAGGAGGCGTTCCCGATCCGCTCGATCCACAGCTCGACGCGGATCGCGGCGGGCACGACCACCGGCAGCAGGTAGTCGACCTCGTGGCGGGCGACGACCACGCCGTCGCGGAAGCCGGTGAGCCCGGCCTCCGCGGCGGTCGTGAACATCATCGAGACGCGGGCCTCTTCGAGCAGGACCATGAACTGGTTGTTGTTCACGTGCCCGAAGGCGTCCATGTCCGACCAGCGCAGGGCCACGTCGACGGCGAAGCGTGCCACGGCTAGTCCCGGGTGAGCTTCCGGTGGGTGACGCGGTGCGGCTTGGCGGCCTCGGCGCCGAGCCGTTCGACCTTGTTCTTCTCGTAGGACTCGAAGTTGCCCTCGAACCAGAACCAGGCGGGGTCGCCGGTGGCCGGGTCGCCCTCCCACGCGAGGATGTGGGTGGCGACCTTGTCGAGGAAGGCCCGGTCGTGGGAGATGACCACGGCGCAGCCGGGGAACTCCAGGAGCGCGTTCTCCAGGCTCGAGAGCGTCTCGACGTCGAGGTCGTTGGTGGGCTCGTCGAGGAGGAGCACGTTGCCGCCCTCCTTGAGGGTGAGCGCGAGGTTGAGGCGGTTGCGCTCGCCGCCGGAGAGGACCTTGGTGGGCTTCTGCTGGTCGGGGCCCTTGAAGCCGAACGCGGCGATGTAGGCGCGCGAGGGCATCTCGACCTTGCCGACCATGAGGTAGTCGAGGCCGTCGGAGACGACCTGCCACACCGACTTGTCGCCGTCGAGGCCCTGCCGGTTCTGGTCCACGTAGGACAGCTGGACGGTGCCGCCGATCTTGACCTCGCCCGAGTCGGGCTTCTCCAGGCCGACGATGGTCTTGAACAGCGTGGTCTTGCCGACGCCGTTGGGGCCGATGATGCCCACGATCCCGTTGCGCGGCAGGTCGAAGCTGAGGCCGTTGATGAGCGTGTTGCCGTCGAAGCCCTTGTACAGGTCCTTGACCTCGATCACCGAGGAGCCCAGGCGCGGCCCCGGCGGGATCTGGATCTCCTCGAAGTCGAGCTTGCGGGTCTTGTCGGCCTCGGCGGCCATCTCCTCGTACCGGCCCAGGCGGGCCTTGGACTTGGTCTGGCGGGCCTTGGCGTTGGAGCGGACCCACTCCAGCTCGTCCTTGAGGCGCTTCTGGAGCTTGGAGTCCTTGCGGCCCTCCACCTTCATGCGCTCGGCCTTCTTCTCCAGGTAGGTGGAGTAGTTGCCCTCGTAGGGGTAGGTGCGGCCGCGATCGAGTTCGAGGATCCACTCCGCGACGTTGTCGAGGAAGTACCGGTCGTGGGTGATGGCGATGACGGCGCCGGGGTAGGAGGCGAGGTGGCGCTCCAGCCACAGGACCGACTCGGCGTCGAGGTGGTTGGTGGGCTCGTCGAGGAGCAGCAGGTCGGGCTCTTCGAGCAGGAGCTTGCACAGCGCCACGCGGCGGCGCTCGCCGCCGGAGAGGTGGTCGACGACCTCGTCGCCGGGCGGGCAGCGGAGGGCGTCCATCGCCTGCTCCAGCCGGGAGTCGAGCTCCCAGGCGTTGGCGGCGTCGAGCTCCTCCTGGAGGCGGCCCATCTCGTTCATGAGTTCGTCGGTGTAGTCGGTGGCCATCTCCATGGCGACCTCGTTGAACCGGTCGAGCTTCGCCTGGATCGGCGCGACGGCCCCCTGGACGTTCTCCATGACGGTCTTGCCCTCGGTCAGCGGCGGCTCCTGCGCGAGCAGGCCGACCGTGGCGCCCGCGGCGAGCTTCGCCTCGCCGTTGGAGACCTGGTCGAGGCCCGCCATGATCTTGAGCAGGCTCGACTTGCCGGCGCCGTTGGGGCCGACCACGCCGATCTTCGCCCCCGGGTTGAACCACAGGTTGACGTCATCGAGGATGACCTTGTCACCGTGCGCCTTGCGCGCCTTTTCCAGGGAGAAGATGAACTGCGCCACGCTGATCCTTCGCTTTGCGACGAGTACGGAACTGACCGGTACCCATGATGTCAAGCCCCTCGGGCGGGCGCCGTGCGGGCCGTCGCGGGCGCGGGTGCGTCACCGCAGGCGACCCCGGCATGACCGCCCGCACGCTTCGGCGCGGGCCCGGCCCCGCCCACCGCTAGGCTTGTGCAAAGGAGGGAATACGAATTGAGCAACGCATCCTTCATTGTCGTAGCCAACCGTCTCCCCGTCGACTCCGTGGTCGACGACGAGGGAAATCGAACCTGGCGCCGATCCCCTGGCGGCCTCGTCGCCGCCCTCGAACCGGTGCTCCAGGCGAACCGGGGCACGTGGATCGGCTGGGCCGGCGCCGCCGGCGCGGCCCCCGAGCCCTTCGAGGCCGACGGCGTCACCCTGCTGCCGGTCGAGCTCAGCGAGACCGAGGTCCTGCGCTACTACGAGGGCTTCTCCAACGCCTCGCTGTGGCCGCTCTACCACGACGCGGTCGAACCGCGCGTCTTCCGCCGCTCCTGGTGGAAGTCCTACTACGAGGTCAACGCCCGGTTCGCCGAGGTCTGCGCCCGCGAGGCCGCCCCCGGGGCGACCGTGTGGGTCCAGGACTACCAGCTCCAACTGGTCCCCGGGATGCTCCGCGAGAAGCGCCCGGACCTGCGCATCGGGTTCTTCCTGCACATCCCGTTCCCGCCCGTCGAACTGTTCATGCAGCTGCCGCACCGCATGGAGATCCTCCAGGGCCTCCTCGGCGCCGACCTCGTCGGCTTCCAGCGGCCCCTGGCGGCCCAGAACTTCCTGGCGCTCACCCGGCACCTCCTCGGCTACCGCCCGAGGGGGCACTACGTCACCGTCGACGACCGGCTCGTCAGGGCCGACGCCTTCCCCATCTCCATCGACACCGCGGCCAACGAGGAGATCGCCACCACCGAACGGGTCCGCCAGCGCGCCAAGGAGATCCGCGACGAGCTCGGCGAGCCCGAGACGATCATCCTCGGCGTCGACCGCCTCGACTACACCAAGGGCATCGAGCAGCGCCTCAAGGCCTTCCGGGAACTGCTGGAGGACGGCCGGCTCAAGGTCCCCAAGGCCGTCATGGTGCAGGTCGCGACCCCCAGCCGCGAACGCGTCGAGCAGTACCGGACGCTGCGGGACCGCGTCGAGCGCGAGGTCGGGCGCATCAACGGCGAGTACGGGCAGGTCGGCCTCCCGGCCGTGCACTACCTGCACCAGTCCTTCGACCGGTACGAGCTCGCCGCCCTGTACCAGGCCGCCGACATCATGGCCGTCACGCCGCTGCGCGACGGTATGAACCTCGTCGCGAAGGAGTACGTGGCGAGCCAGATCGACAACCGCGGCGCGCTCGTTCTGAGCGAGTTCGCCGGTGCCGCAGGCGATCTGCGGCAAGCGTTCCTGGTGAATCCGCATGATTTGACCGATTTGAAAGACGGATTTGTGACAGCCGCGAACGCGACGCTCGACGATAAGATGAAAAGAATGCGCGCGATGCGGCGGTATCTGCGCAAGCACGACGTGAGCCGATGGGCTCGAAGCTTCCTGACGGCGCTCGGCGTTCCGGAACGCGGCGCCGCGTACAATCCGGGCAGCCAGCCAGCCGCCGACTGAAAAGCGGCACAGGGCCGGAAGGCACACACAATTAACAACGACGGTGTTGGAGATACGCCACGATGACCGCACCACGCCCAGAGGGCCGCGAAGAGAGCTCGAACCCCTCCGGGGACCTGCGCTCGGCCCTCACGCTGCTCGCGCGCGTTCCGCAACTGCTGATCGCGTGCGACTACGACGGCACGCTCGCCCCGATCGTCACCGGCCCCTCGCAGGCCACGCCGGTCCCCGAGTCCGTCTCGGCACTGCGGACGCTCGCGAACCTTCCGCAGACGAAGGTCGCGGTCATCTCCGGTCGCGCGCTGCGCGACCTGGCGGCGCTCTCCCGCCTTCCCTCAGAGATCCACCTCGTCGGATCACACGGATCCGAGTTCGACATCGGCTTCACCCGGGCGCTCTCCAGCGAAGACCAGCGACTGCGCGACAAGCTCGTCGCCGAGCTGTCGGCGATCGCCGAACGCTACGAGGGCGCCCGGGTCGAGCCCAAGCCCGCCGGATGCGCGCTCCACGTCCGCGAAGCCTCCGAGAAGGACGCGCTCCAGGCCGTCGAGGACGTCCGCGAGGGCCCCTCCACCTGGAACGGCGTCCAGACCACGGAGGGGAAGGCGGTCATCGACCTCTCCGTGGTCGCCACCCACAAGGGCGACGCGCTCGACCGGCTCCGCCACCAGCTGGGGGCCTCCGCGGTCCTGTTCCTGGGCGACGACGTCACCGACGAGAATGCGTTTGCGCACCTCCACGGTCCCGACGTCGGCGTCCGCGTCGGCCCCGGGCCCACCCGCGCGGCCTACCGCATCGGCGACCCCGAGGACGTCGCCAAGCTCCTCGCCAGCCTCGTCGACACCCGCCGCGCCTGGCTCCAGGGCGAATCCGCCCAGCTCATCGAGCGCCACACCATGATCGCCGACGGCGCCAACCACGCACTCCTGACGCCCGACGGCCGCGTCACCTGGATGTGCCACCCCAAGCCCGACTCCGGCTCGGTCTTCGCCGACCTCCTCGGCGGCGACCACGCCGGCCACTTCACCGTCCAGCCCGTCAACGCCGGCATCCCGCTCGGCCAGCGCTACGTGTCCGGCACCATGACCGTCGAGACCCGCTGGCCGGGCCTGACCATCACCAACTGGCTCGACTCCACCCCCAGGCGCCGCGGCGACCTCAACGCCACCGTCCTCGTCCGCGAGATCACCGGCGAGATCCCCGTCAAGATCACCTTCGCCCCGCGCCCCGAGTTCGGCCAGCTGCCCGTGCAGCTCCAGCCCGTCGGCGGCGACGGCCTCAAGGTCCTCGGCGGCCGCGAGCCCATCAGCCTGCGCTCCCCCGGCGTCGAATGGCACATCGAGTACGACGGCCAGCACTCGCTCGCCGTCGCCGAAGTCGACCTCGCCGCCGTCGGCGGCTCGCTCGTCCTGGAGATGCGCGCCGGCATCGACGACCTCGGCGACTGGCGCCCGCCCGTCCACGTGCGCCGCCGCACCACCGAGGCCGGCTGGCGCAACTGGTCGGACTCGCTCAAACTCCCCCGCATCGAGTCCGAGATGGTCTCGCGCTCCGCGCTGACCCTCAAGGCCCTGTGCTACCAGCCGACCGGCGCGATCCTCGCCGCGGGCACCACCTCGCTCCCCGAGGAGCTCGGCGGCGTCCGCAACTGGGACTACCGGTTCTGCTGGATCCGCGACGCCGCCATGACCGCGAACGCGCTCGTCGACCTCGGCTCCCTCCAGGAGGCCGAGTCGTACTTCGCGTGGATCGCAGGGATTCTCGAACGCACCGCCGGGCACCCCGAGCGGCTCGCGCCGCTCTACGACATCGAGGGCATGGCGCCCTCCCCCGAAGCCATCATCGACACGCTGCCCGGATACGCCGGGGCGCGCCCGGTGCGCATCAACAACGCCGCCTCGAACCAGGTCCAACTGGACGTGTTCGGGCCCGTCGCGATGCTCATCGAAGCGGTCGCGCAGCGCCGCGGGCACCTCTCGGAGTTCGAGGAGCGCGTCATGGCGAGCATGGTCGAGGCCGTCGCCAAGCGCTGGCACGAGCCCGACCACGGCATCTGGGAGGCCCGCCAGGCCCCGCGCCACCACGTGTACTCGAAGGTCATGTGCTGGGTCACCGTCGACCGCGCCCTCAAGGTCGCCGAGCAGTTCGGCATGGAGTACAAGCCCGACTGGCCCGAACTGCGCGACCAGATCGCCAAGAACGTGCTCGAACTGGGCTGGCACGAGGAGGCCGGGGCCTACACCGCGGCCTACGGCCACGAGGACCTCGACGCCGCGTCGCTGTGGGTCGGCCTCTCGGGGCTGCTCCCGCCGAACGACCCGCGCTACCTCAAGACCGTCCTCAAGATCGAGGCCGGCCTGCGCTCGGGCCCCACCGTCTACCGCTACCACCGCGACGACGGCCTGCCCGGCACCGAGGGCGGGTTCATCATCTGCGCCGCCTGGCTCGCCGAGGCGTACCTCCAGGTGGGCCGCCGCACCGACGCCGAAGAGCTGTTCGAGCAGATCATCGCGTGCGCGGGCCCGACCGGCCTGCTCCCCGAACAGTGGGACCCCATCGCCGAACGCGGCCTCGGCAACCACCCGCAGGCATACTCGCACCTGGGCCTGATCCGGGTCGCGAACCTCCTCAACGGCACGGGCGGACACATCTGAGGATGATTCGAAGCGGGGGCTAACCTGTCAGAGAAGCGCCCGGAGCCCGCGAGCCCCGGTCCGCACAGTCCGACGACAGGAAGCCCCCGCCTTGAGCTCCCCCACTCCTGCCATCCCCGGCTACAGCGACCTCACGATGGTCGCCCACGGATCGACCGCGTTCGTCTACCGCGCCGTCCAGGAAAGGCTCGACCGGACCGTCGCGATCAAGGTCCTGCTCGTCGACGACGACATGACGACCGCCGACTCCGTCGAGAAGGAGCTCGAAGCCACCGTCGCCGTCTCCAACCACCCGCACATCGTCTCCATCATCGACACCGGGCACACCGAGACCGGCCAGCCCTACATCGTCATGGAGTACTGCGAGGGCGGCTCCTACTCGGCGATCCTCAAGGCCGGCGGGCCGCTCCCGTGGGAGGACGTCGTCGACGTCGGCGTCAAGATCGGGCAGGCCCTCCAGGCCGCCCACCACGCCGACATCCTCCACCGGGACGTCAAGCCGCAGAACATCCTCCGCGGCCAATACGGGCCCGCCCTGGCGGACTTCGGCATCGCGCGGACCCCGGCGGCGCTGGCGGCGACGGCCGCGATCGACAAGCTCACGCCGCTGCACGCCTCGCCGGAGGCGCTGCTGCGCCAGGCGCAGACGCCCGCGAGCGACCTGTTCAGCCTCGCGTCGAGCATGTGGCACCTCCTCGCGGGCTTCGCGCCGTTCGCGAACCCCGAGGGCGGCACCGACCCCGACACGCACCGCCAGCGGGTCACCTCCGACGCCCCGCCGCCGAAGATCCCCCGCGAGGACGTCCCGGAGTGGCTGGAGGGCCTCATCGTGCAGGGCCTCTCGCGGGACCCGGCGCGGCGCCAGGCCTCGTGCCAGGCGTTCGCCGACGAGCTCCAGCGCGGCATGTACGGCGGCGGCGTCGGCAAGGCCGCCGCGCCGCAGGTGGGGGACATCAGCAACGAGGAGACGGTCTACCGGCCCGAGGTCGCCTCGCGCGGCACGCGGGTGCCGCTGGACCCGTTCGCGCCGGTGGGCCCGGTGCCGAACCCCGAGCGCGGCGGCACCATCGGGTCGGGCCTGACCGGCGGCGGGACCGGCGGTTACGGTGCCCAGCTGGGCAACTCGGTCGACCCGCGGTACGCGCAGCAGCTCGACGGGTCCGCGCCGCCGGTGTCGGCGACGCCGTTCTCCGGCGCGCCGATGAGCGCCCAGCCGTTCTCGGGCGTGCCGCACTCGGCCGCGCCCATGAGCGCCGCCCCGATGAGCGCGGCGCCGAACCTCGCCCCGTACTCGGCGCCGCCGCAGTCGCCGGTGAGCATGCAGCCGCCGCCCTCGCCGTGGAACCCGCAGGCCGCCCAGGCGTCGCCGCCGATGTCGGCGCAGCCGCAGTCGGCCGTGCCCGAGCAGCAGGTGTTCGCGCCGCCGGTGATCGGCCGCGACGGGGCGAAGCAGCGCAAGACGAAGGCGTACAAGGCGCCCAAGCAGATCCAGCCCCGCCAGAAGGACGAGCGGAGCCTGCGGTCGTACGTGTACCTGGGGCTGGCGATCACCGTGCTCCTCGGCGGCGTCATGACGGTGTGGCTGTGGCTCCTGGCGGACACGACGAGCCCCGAGGACCTGGACCAGGCCGAGACGACGGGAAGCGAGGCCCCGCAGGAGGTCGCGATCGAGTCGTGGGCGAACGGCGAGGTGACGCTGACGTGGACGGCGCCCTCGGAGGACGCGCAGCTGTCGTACCTCGTGTTCGCGCAGCGGGTCGGCGAGGACGAGGCCGAACTGCTGAACCCCCAGGGCACCACCGACACCGCGTTCACCGCGAGCGGGTTCATCCCCACCGAGGACTACTGCTTCAATGTGGCCTCGCTCGTCGCGGTGGACAAGACGCCGACTTCCGAACCGGTGTGCACTGCGGATCTCGGCGAATAGCCGCTCGCCCGAATGGGGATCGTCCGATCGGGTGAGTGAGACCGGTCGCGGGCCCCATTCGGGCGCACTCCGAATAGTCGTTCGAACAAATGATCGACTAATGCGTTCGACCGGAAAAGCAAAGCGCCCCACGCCCTGTCGGGCATGGAGCGCGAATGTCGCGGGTGCGAAACCTAGGCGGCGACGGCCTCGGCGGCGAACACGTCCGCCTCTTCGAGGGTCTTGAGGGTGGTGTCCCAGCCCTGCTCCGCGGGGAGCTTGGCGGCCAGGCCCTCCAGCTCGGCCTTGATCTTGGCGCCGTGGCCGGCGGCCGCGAGGGCCTTGACGGCCTCGGTGAACGCCTCGGACCCGGTGGCCAGGTGCAGGGTCTTGCCGTCGGTCAGGTTGCGCAGGTACACGTGCTTCCCGTTGTTGAGCGGGATCAGGTACTTGAACTCGCCGAGGACGTTGAGTCCCGCACCGCCCTTGGCCTGCCCGGCCTTGACGGACGCGCGTGCTGTCTTCGAAGTGTTGGCTGCCACGCCGGTCTCCTCACCTTGTCGTGTAAGACGGATCTTCGGCCTGACGCAGGAAGAGCAGCCCGAAAGGCGGGCACTGAACCTGGGTTGGACCACAAAAGAAAACCGACAGTCTGCCGGTCATGCGCAAGTGTAGCTCAGGCGCACCCTGCGATGACTAGCACATACACCTGGTGTGACGCATCGAATGATCGAAAAAGTGAGCGCCCGGAGCGGTTTAAGCCTAGCGCGATGCTTTCGAAGCTGTCAGTATGTAACTGAGCGGAATAGCGCCCTGGGTTCGAGTTCACCCCCCTCTCGGCCAGGTCGATACCCGTTGGGCGACTTCAAGTCGTAATGAAATGACCACAAGGAGTGAGCCAGTACTCAGATACGCCGATTCCCAAGGAGGTGCGCGATGCAGACACGCGGCGTGATCTACATCCACTCCAGCCCGTCGGCCGTGTGCCCACACGTCGAGTGGGCGATCGGCCGCGTCCTGGACGGCTCCGTGACGGTGAAACTGGGCTGGAACCCGCAGTCCGCCGAGCGCGGCACCATGCGCGCCGAGCGCGCCTGGACCGGCTACGCCGGCATGGGCGCCGAGTTCGCGAAGGCGTTGGCGCAGTGGCCGATGCTGCGCTTCGAGGTCACCGAGGACCCGAGCGCCGGCGTCGACGGCGAGCGGATCATGCACGTCCCCGGCCGCGGCGTCTACCGCGCCGCCACGAGCGCGGGCGGCGACATCATGATCGCCGAGGACCGCATCCGGGCGCTCCTGGCGACCACGACCAGCGCCGAGGCGCTCCGCGGCGGGCTCGACCAGCTGCTGGGCCTGGACTGGGACCGGGAGCTGGAGCCGTACCGGCAGGCCGCCGGCGGCGCCGAGCAGTCCTGGCTGTCCCAGGTGGGCTGAGGCCCGAACGAGACGAAGGAACGGGCCCCGCGCATCGCGCGGGGCCCGGTTCGCTCGCGCCGTTTAGAGGTCGGCGGTGAGGTTGTCGAAGTTCGGACCGTTGGTGCGGCTGCGCTTGAGCTCGTAGAAGCCCGGCGTCGTGGTCACGGCGTAGACGCCGTCCCACAGCTTCCCGGCGGCCTCGCCCTGCGGGGCGGGGGTGACGACGGGGCCGAAGAGGCCGACCTGCACGCCCTCGTCGTTCTCGACGGCGACCACCGGGGTGCCGACGTCGGTGCCGACGAGGCCGATGCCGCGCTGGTGCGAGGCCCGCAGCGCCTCGTCCCACTCCTCGCTCTTGCCGGCGGCGGCCAGCTCGGCGGGGAGGCCGACGGCCGCGAGCGCCGCCGGGATGTAGACCTCGGGGTCCTTCTCGCCGCCGAGGTGGATGCGGTTGCCGAGGGCGGTGTAGAGGCGCCCGAGGGTCTCGTTGTCGTACTGCTCGGCGACGGCGGTCGCCACGCGGACGGCCGGGAGGGTGCGCGGCATGAGCTCGCGGTACTTCTCGGGGAGCTCGTCGAGGTTGGGCTCGTTGAGGACGAAGAGGCTCATGACGTTCCAGCGGACGTCGAGCTCGCGGACCTGGGAGGCCTCGATGATCCAGCGGGAGGTCATCCACGCCCACGGGCAGGCCGGGTCGAACCAGAAATCTACGGTCTTGTTTGACATGGGCCCCAGACTACTTCAGTTTTGAACTAGTCGACAGTCGGCGCGTGCCCGTTCCGGCGGCATGTTCGAAAGCCACGATGGAATCACGTCAAAACGGATAAACTCGCCGTTGATGCTGGTGAATACGCGACAAGATGACATAACGGGCCGCCGTTTCGGCGAGAGCGCCGCGCCCGAGCCGGGTCCCTTCGCGGACGCCGCGGGTCCCGCGGTCGAGATCCTCACGCTCGCACGGCTCCGCGCCGACGCCGCCGACCCGGCGCGCCCGTCCCGGCTCGACCGGCACTGCCTGCTCACGCTCACCTCGGGCGCGCTCGAGCACCGCGTGGACTTCACCGACCACCCGCTCAGACCGGGCCGGTGGCTGTGGGCCAGGCCCGGGCAGGTGCAGCAGTGGGGCGACCTCGCGGGCGCCGAGGGCACCGTCGTCCGGTTCACGACCGGGTTCCTCGACCCCGACACCGCGATCGGCGTGTGCGCCGACGACCCGCACGGCCCGGTCCTGCGCGTCCCGCAGGCCGAGGACCACGCGCTGCTGCGGGCCGCGACCACGCAGCTCCAATGGGAGCACTCGGCCGACCGGCTCCCGCTCGACACACGGCTGCAGGTGGTGCGGCACCTCCTCGCGGTGCTCGTGCTCCGGGTCGCGAGCCTCCCGGGGACGGACCCGGGCGGCGCCCCGAGCGAGGTCTACCTGGCGTTCCGCGACGCGGTCGAACGCGACTTCGCGAACACCCGGCGCCTCGGCGACTACGCCGACGCCCTCGCCTACTCCCCCAGGACCTTGTCGCGGGCGACCCTCGCGGCGGCGGGGGTCCCCGCGAAGGAGTTCATCGACCGCCGGGTGGTCCTGGAGGCCAAGCGAATGCTCGCCTGCTCGACCGTCCCGGCCGCACGCATCGGCGAACGCCTCGGCTTCACGAGCGCCACCAACTTCAACAAGTACTTCGCCCAGCGCACGGGAACCACCCCGATCGCCTTCCGAGAGGACGCCCGAACCCCGAAACTCGGCTGAACCCCGAAGGGCACCACAACGATCCACAGGGCCCTCGGGGTTGGGCTCCCGGTTCGCAATGGTGCCCGGCGGGTCCGACACTGCCGCCGGAGGGAGGCCGCGGGGCGGCGGTGAACTCGCGCACACCGAAAGCCCAAGGAGGCCTTGGGGTTGGCCCCCGGGTTTCAAAGGTGCCCGCGGGGTGCGACAGTTCGGCCGCGGTGGCGGTGACCCTTTCGGGTCGAGGCTGCTCGCGTTTCAGGAGGCGGCGGCGAAGACCGTTTCGGGCTTGGCCGTGTCGCCGTGCTCGGTCATGACCGCGAGGAGTTCACCGCCCGCGTCGAGCACCGCGTAGCGGCCTTCGATCCCTGCCGCGTCGAGCGGCTTGCCGTAGGAGAGGGCCTTCGCCTCGGACTCGGTGGCCGTGCGCACCGGCATGAGCCGCGCCGCGGCCTCGCCCATCGTGAGCGCGCCCAGGGGCTCGCCCGCCTCAGACCGCTCCGCGAGCGTTTCGAGCGTCGCCGCCGCGCCGAGGTCGAACCCGCCGATCCTGGTGCGGCGCAGCGCGGTTAGGTGCCCGCCGACGCCGAGCGCCTTGCCGAGGTCGCGCGCGATCGCGCGGATGTAGGTGCCTGAGGAACAGGACACCTCGACGTCGACGTCGACGACCGCGAACCCCTCGGGGTCGCTCGCCTTCCGAATCTCGCGGACCTCGATCGCGGCGATGGTGATCCGGCGGGCCTTCAGTTCGACCGCCTCGCCCTCGCGCACCCGCTTGTACGCGCGCTTCCCGTCGACCTTCACCGCGCTCACGGCGCTGGGGACCTGGTCGATCTCGCCGACCATCGCGGCGAGCCCGTCGCGGACGGCGGACTCGGTCAAGGCGGCCACGGCCTCGAGGTCCGCATGATCGGTCACGGTGCCTTCGGCGTCGTCGGTGACCGTGGCCTGGCCGAGCCGGATCGTCGCGGCGTAGGACTTGTCGAGGCCCGACACGTAGGTGAGCAGCTTCGTGGCCTTGCCTACCGCCACGATGAGCACGCCCGTCGCCATCGGGTCGAGGGTGCCGCCGTGGCCGACCTTGCGCGTCCCGCAGATGCGGCGCATCCGGGACACCACGCCGTGCGAGGTGATGCCCTGGGGCTTGTCGACGACGATGAGGCCCGGAACGGGCGTCTGCGGTGTGCTCACGGTCCTAGAGGCTAATCGGGGCCCGACCGCGCTCATGCGCGCGGGTCGGCCCCGAATCCCTTGGATCCGGCCGGGCCGGTGGCGGCTACTGGTGTCGGTCGAGCGACTCCTGGAGTGCTCGCAGGGCCTCCGCCTTCTCCTCGTCCCATTTATTGGGACGGGCGCGGCGCTTCCGTCGAGTCGAGGCATCAGTCTTCATGCTGGAGACCTTAACGAAGGTTCAGGAGAATTTCGAGGCGCAATCCACATGTTGAGAAGGAAAGATTCAGGACCGCTCGGCCCCGGTCACGGCCCAGTCACCGGATCGCAAGCGCCACAGGATGAGTCCGAGCCGCACGAGCATGAAGACCGCGATGCCCGACCAGATGCCCGCCAGGCCCCAGCCGAAGACGAGCGTGAGCCACGTGAACGGCAGGCCGCTCGCGATCGCGACCACCGTCATGTTCCGCATGAACTTGAGGTCCCCGGCGCCGATGAGCACGCCGTCGAGCGCGAAGACCACGCCCGCGATCGGCAGCAGGAGCACCAGCCACGGCCAGATCGCCCCGAGCTGCTCGCGCACGCCCTCGTCGGTCGTGAACAGGCCCGGCAGGACCGGCAGCGAGACGAGCACCGCCACCAGGAACGCCGTGCCGTAGCCGAGTCCCACGATCGTCAGCCGCTTCGCCGAGGCCTTCGCGACCTCCGGGCGCCCGGCCCCGAGGTCGGCGCCGATGAGCGCCTGCGCCGCGATCGCCACCGCGTCCAATGCGAGGAACGCGAACGTCCACAGCTGCATGCCGATCTGGTGCGCGCCCAGCGCCGTCGTGCCGACCCGCGCGGCGACTGCCGCGGCCGAGAACGTGCTCACCTGGAACGCGACCCCGCGCACCACGAGGTCCCCGTTCGCGACCAGCTGCTTGGACATGAGCGGCCAGTCCACGCCGAGGCTCACCCGCTCGCGGCGCAGCGCGAGGAGGAACAACGCGCCGGAGATCGCCTGCGCGACCGCGTTGGCCCACGCCGAGCCCACGAGCCCGAGGCCGACGGGGTAGACGAGGACCGGTGCGAGGATCGCCGAGAGCAGGAACGAGACCGATACGAACCACATGGGGCGCTTGGTGTCCTGGACGGCGCGCATCCAGCCCTGGCCGGCGCCGGCGATGAGAAGGAAGGGCGCGCCGAGGACGGCGACCCGCAGCCACTCGGCCGCGGCGGCCTCCACCGCCGGGTCGTCGCCCATGAGGCCCGCGACCGGTCCGGCGAGGAACTGCGCGGCGGCCACGAGGACCAGGCCCGCGGCGAGCGCGAGCCATGTTCCCTGGACGCCTTCGGCGACCGCGCCGGCCCGGTCGCCCGCGCCGAAGCGGCGGGCGGCGCGGGCGGTGGTGCCGTAGGCGAGGACGGCGCCGATGAGCGGGGCGACGCCCATGATGACGCCGCCGAGCGCGAGCCCGGCGAGGGGCACCGCGCCGAGGTGGCCGACGACGGCCGTGTCGATGAGGAGGTAGATCGGCTCCGCCGCGAGCACCACCAGGGCGGGGAGCGCCAGCGCGGCGATGCGCCGGTAGGAGGCCGGCCGCGGCGGGGCTCCGGGGACGGCCGGGTTCACCGGGTCGTGTCTTCCACCGGCTCCTCTTCGTCCTCGTCGACGAGGTACGGGTTGGGGTCGCCGGCGTAGGCGGCGCCCTCGGCGATCTTGTGGACCTCGGCGTCGGCCGCGGCGGCCTTGGCGAGGAGTTCCTCGATCCGGTTGGCCTGGTCGGGGACGGTGTCGGCGACGAAGGCCAGGGACGGGGTGTGGCGCATCCCGAGGGCGCGCCCGACGGTGGTGCGAAGGTGGCCGGTGGCCCGTTCGAGTCCGGCCGCCGAGGCCTTGACCTGGTCGTCGTCGCCGAGGACGGTGTAGAAGACCGTGGCCTCGCGCAGGTCGGGGGTCATGCGGGCGTCGGTGATGGTGACCATGCCGACCCGGGGGTCCTTGAGTTTGCGCACCGCCTGGGCGGTCAGCTCCATGACCCGCTTGGACACCTGGGCCCGCTTCGCCGCGTCTGCCATCGCTCTCCTGCCTTCCACGTTCCGCGCACCTCGGTTCGGGTGCGCCTTGTTCTTCGCCGGTCCGCGGGCGCCGTTGCGCGGTGCGGGCCGCTGCCGCCGCACCGCCTCGGGTGCGGGGGCGCCGGCCGCCGCGGGGGCGGCCGGTCGACGGCGGTCATTCGTCCTCGGGGCCGAAGATCCGCCGTCTGACGCTGAGCAGTTCCACTTCGGGGCGCCCGGCGACGTGGTGCTCGCACGTGTCGAGGATCTCCTGCACGTGGTGCAGGTCCCCGGCGACGGCGGCGACGCCGATCGTAGTGCGTCCGTGAAGTTTCTGGCCGCCGACCTCCGAGACCGCGACCTCGTACTTTCGCAGCGAGGCGCAGATCGGGCGCACGTAGGAGCGCTTGGCCTTCAGGGAGCGGGAGTCGGACGGGAGGAGCAGGTCGAATTCGACGCAACCGGTGAACACCGCTCAAGGTTACGCGGCGGCGCCGACTTCACCCAATGCCTTTTCGGGGGGCGCAGCCGTTTGCGGCGGGTTCGCGGCGATGCTCCCCGAACTCCGGTTTCGCGAGCTGCGTCACGGGTACTGTCACGGTGGGTCGGCTCGCCTGACCGGCCAGGTGGGCCGCGGGCGGGGCCGAGGGGATGGAGGAGCCATGTCGGCACCGCAGGGCGGATGGGACCGGAACTACGAGGACCCGACGCGGCGGTACCCGGCCGCGTCCGATCCGGAGGCCGCGCCGCGGCCGTCGGTGGACGCCGGGAAGCTGTGGGCGGGCGGGTTCGGCACGGCGGTGGTGGCGGCCTTGGTGGCGCTGGTGGGGATTCTGCTGGTGCGCGGGGTCCTGGGCGTCCACATCCTCTCCCCTTCGGACGCGGGCGCGTACGGGGACGTGACGACGACGACCTACGCGTTCGGGGCGTTCGCGGCGGCGATCCTCGCCACAGGGGTGCTGCACCTGCTCCTGCTGCTGATGCCGCGGCCGATGAGCTTCTTCAACTGGATCATGCTGCTGGTGATCGCGGTGGGCGTGCTGATCCCGTTCACGGCGGTCGCGGAGGTCGAGTCGCAGATCGCCACGGCCGCGCTCAATCTGGTCATCGGCATCTGCATCATGAGCCTGCTCAACTCGGTGGGGGCGATCGCGACGCGGGCGGCCCGCGGGGCGGTCGGCAGGTAGGGCTGTCCCTACCTCGAAGACTCAGGACGGCCGGGTCGCGGCGACGCCCCGGCCTTTCTAGTGTTGACGCATGCGTACAACCCTGCGGCAATTGGGCGTCGACACCGGCTACCTGCTCTCGATGTTCTTCATCGCCTTGCCCTCCTTCATCATCGGCCTCGTGGGCACGCTGCTCGGGGTCGGCACGGCCGTCATCTGGATCGGCGTGCCCATCGCCGCCGCGACGCTGTTCGCCATGCGCGGCATGGCGGCCGCGGGCCGGTCGATGCTCCCGGCGGTCCTGCGCCGCGAGCTGCCGCGTCCCAGGTACAAGCGCGCGGCGGAGGACGCCTCGGCGCTGCGCCGGTTCCTGACGGTGCTCACCGACGGGCAGTCGTGGCTGAACGTGCTGTGGGCGATCGCGGTGCTGCCGGTCGCCATCGCGGGCTTCGCGATCACGATCGCCTGGTGGTCGGTGACCGTGGCGGCGCTGCTGTACCCGACGTACACGTGGATCATCGAGGCGGCGACCGGCGACAGCGACGACGGCCTGCACTACGCGACGGTGTGGCTGGGCTGGGGCGACTCGTACCTGGCCCGTTCGATCCTGGCGGTGATCGGCGGTCTCATCATGGCGTTGACGCTGATCCCGGTCCTGCGCGGCATGGCGTTGGCGCAGGGCTACATCGGCAAGGGGATGCTGACTTCCATCAGCGGCTTCCACGAGCGGATCGACCAGTTGGAGGAGTCTCGGAACGCGGCCACTTCGGCGGAGGCGGACGCGCTGCGGCGCATCGAGCGCGACATCCACGACGGCCCGCAGCAACGGCTGGTGGGGCTGGGCATGGAGCTGGCCCGCGTCAAGCGCCAGCTGGCGACCAATCCCGAGGCGGCGCAGGAGACGCTGGAGGCGGCGATCTCGCAGACGCGGGAGACCATCGACGAGCTGCGGTCGCTCTCGCGCGGCATCGCGCCGCCGATCCTGACCGACCGGGGCCTGGACGCGGCGATGGCGGCGCTCGCGGCGCGCTCGCTGGTGCCGGTGGAGTTGGAGACGGACCTGAACGGGCGCTACCGGGCGTCGGTCGAGAGCACCGTGTACTTCGTGACGGCCGAGTGCCTGACGAACATCGCGAAGCACTCGCAGGCGACCAAAGCGACGGTGTCGGTCGAAGACTGGGGGGATAGGCTGGTGCTCTCGGTCGGCGACAACGGGATCGGGGGCGCGCACGTCTCGAAGGGGCACGGGCTCTCGGGTCTCACCGACCGGGTCAAGGCCGTCGAGGGCCAGTGGACGATCGACTCCCCCGACGGCGGTCCGACAGTGATCGTCGTGGAGGTTCCGTGCGCGTAGTCGTCGCCGATGACGCGGTGCTCATCCGGTCCGGCCTGGTCAGGCTGCTGGAGGAGTTCGGTTGCGAGGTGGTCGCCGAGGTCGGTGACGGGGACGCCCTCGTGGAGGCCGTCGCCGAACACCGGCCCGACGTGTCGGTGGTGGACGTGCGGATGCCGCCCTCGTTCACCGACGAGGGCCTCAAGGCCGCCACCCGCGCCCGGGCCCTGGTCCCGGGCGCTCCGGTGCTCATCCTGAGCCAGTACGTGGAGGTGTCCTACGCGGACGACCTCCTGGCGGACGCGAGGGGCGCGGTCGGGTACCTGCTCAAGGAGCGGGTGATCGACGTGGACGACTTCATGGACTCCCTCAAGCGCGTCGCCGGCGGCGGCACGGTCTTCGACCCCGAGGTGGTGAGCCAGCTGATGGTCAGGCGGCGCAAGAACGACCCGGTCGCGACCCTCACCCCGCGTGAGCGGGAGGTGCTGGGGCTCATGGCCGAAGGGCACTCGAACAAGGCGATCGGCAAGAAGCTCTTCATCTCCGACGGCGCCGTCGAGAAGCACATCCGCAACATCTTCACGAAGCTCGCGCTCAGCAGCGAGGACGGAGACCACCACCGGCGGGTGAAGGCGGTCCTCGCGTACCTCCGGTCCTGACCCTCCTCGCGCACGGGTACCTTGGGGGCCATTCGATCCCATCCTCATCGTCCGGCCCTCACCACCCCGTCTAGCGAGGACGACATGCAACGAATCTCGACCACCGCCAAAGTGTTCAACGGCCTGCTCGCCGTCACCGGCGGCCGCCGCGACCCCGACCGGGCCTGGGACAGGCTCGTGAACCAGGCCCTGGAGGCGACCGGCGGCGACGCCGCGGGCAGCGAGGCCTACATCGCCGACTACCGGGTCCTCTTCGACTGCTTCATCGATTCGGGCCTGTCGGCCCTGGGCTGGATGTCGATCATCGGCGAGTCGCGCGGGCGCCTGGAGAACCGCTTCCGCATCCTCAAGCTCATCGCCGAGCGCCCCGAGATCGCCGCGGAGCGCGTCGAGGCCCCGATCTTCGTCACCGGCCTGCCGCGCACCGCGACCACGTTGACGCACAACATCATCGCGAGTTCAGAGGGCCATCGCGGGCCGCTGCTGTGGGAGCTGCACTACACCGACCTCGAAGTGGACGACGCGACGCGCGCCAAGCGCATCGCGAAGGTCGCCCAGCAGACGAACGGGCTGCTCAAGTTCTCCCCGATCTACGAGCTCATCCACCCGCTGTACCCCGAGAAGCCCGAGGAGTGCATCTACATCCTGCCGCACGGGGTGCACCAGCAGACCCGGGCGATCATGCCCCGCTACCGCGAATGGCTGGCGCAGCACGACTTCACGGCCGACTACGCGTTCCTCAAGCAGGCGCTCCAAGTGCTCCAGCACGGCCGGCCGAAGGCCAGGTGGATCCTCAAGACCCCCGAGCACCTCAACCACCTCGACCTGCTCGTGCGGACCTTCCCGGGCGCGAGGATCGTGTGGACCCACCGCGACCCGGTCACCGTCATGGGCTCGGTGTGCAGCCTCGTGGAGACCACGAGCATGCTCGCGATGAAGCGCGTCGACCCGCACGAGATCGGTCCGATGTGGCTCGACATCCTGTCCTCGGCCACCGAGCGGGGCCGCGCGACGCTGCCCCAGCTGCCGCCTGGCGCGGTCGTCAACCTGCCGTACCACGCGGTCGCCTCCGACCCGTGGACGCACCTGCCCGGCGTCTACGAGCGCCTCGGCGCGACGTGGTCCGAGGCCGACGCCGCGCGGCTCGACAAGGTCATGGAACGCCCGATCCGCGACCGCCGCCACGAGTACACGCTCTCGCGCTACGGCCTCGACCCCGACCAGGTCCACCGCGCGTTCGGCGACTACCTCAACCTGGTGACCGGGCTGACCCGCTGACCGGACGCCGTCAGTCCAGGTTGACAACTCCCGCGTTGTCAATCTAGACTGACGGCATGACCGATGACGACCTGTCGACCCTCATCGGGTCCGACGACCCTGCCGTGGGCCTGCGGGCGGTCGGTGCGCTGCACCGGCTCGCCGAGCAGGTCGAGGCCGCCCACATCGCGCTCGCGCGCCGTGAGGGCTGGTCCTGGGAGCAGATCGGCGACGCCCTCGGCGTCTCGCGGCAGTCCGTCCACGCCAAGCACGGAAAGGCCCGCTGACATGTTCGAACGCTTCTCCCCCGCCTCGCGCGCCGCGGTGACCGGCGCCGTGGGCGACGCCCGCGACCGCGGCGACCGCCGCGTCGGCACCGAGCATCTCCTCCTCGCGGTCCTCCGCGAAGGCGAGGCCGAAGTCCTCCTCGGCGCCACCGCCGCACAGGCCCGCGAGGCCGCCGCCGACCTCGACCGCCGCGCCCTCACGGCCGTCGGCGTCGACACCGCCGGCTTCACCCAGAAGGGCCCTGCGGCGAAGCGCAAGAGCCCCGCCTTCGGGTCCGGCGCGAAAGCGGCCCTGTCGCGCTCCCTCGCCATCGCCGTGGCCGCCAAGGACAAGCGCATCGAACCGCGCCACCTCCTCCTGGCCCTCCTCGAACGCGACCGCCCCGACCCCGTTGCCGAGCTGTTCGCAGCCCTCGGCATCGATCCGACCGAGGCCCGCGCGAGGTTCCTCCCCCGCTAGAAGACGAGGAAACCGCGTTCGAGGAGACGGCGGATCACCGGGTAGAGCTGGGCGTAGAGCATGGCCGGTTCGGCGCCGTAGGTGTCGGCGAGGAGCTGGACCTGAAGGCGCACTTCGGCTTCACCGTCGCAGGCGCCCAGGAGGGCCACCACGAGCGGGTCGACCTCCTCGGCGTATCGCATCCGGTGCGCCTGCTGGAGCCACTGGCGGTCGACGTCCCATCCCTCGGCGCCGAGCGCGGCGCTCTGCCGGAGCGCGACGCCGTCGGCAACGCGCAGCCGCGCCGTCCACAGGGTCTGCGGTTCGAGGTCCTTCTCGCGCAAGGAGAACCAGTCCACGACGCGGTCGGCCCAAGGGGTCTGGACCGCGTGGCGGACCTCCTCGCAGACGACCTCGGTGGGGTCCTCGACGCGCCGGACGCTGACGAAGCCGAAGCCGACGCCCGTGACGCGTTCGGCGTCGAACCAGTCGAGCCACGCGGCGGCCTGGTCGGCGTCGTGGTCCTCGCCGGAGTCGCGCTGCCAGGTGCGCACGTAGTCGAGCGGGTCGAGGACCTCGCGCTCGACCGCCCACACCCGAGCGCCCTCCTCGGGGAACCAGCCCGCGACCCGTTCGGCCCACGGTTCGCCCTCGCGGTGGAGCCAGTTCGCGAGGAACTGCATCGTCCCGCCCGGGTGCAGCAGGCTTGTGGAGGCGGCGGCGAGTTCGGCGGCGATGCCGTCGGCCTCGCGGCCGCCGTCGCGGTAGGTCCAGCCCGAACCCGGCGTGGCGATCACGAACGGCGGGTTCGCGACCACGAGGTCGAAGCGGCGGCCCGCTACGGGCGCGAGCAGGTCCCCTTGCAGCAGTTCGAGTTCGCGCCCGTCGAGCTGCGCGTTGAGGGCCGCGAACGCCAGGGCGCGCTCGCTCAAGTCGGTGGCGGTGACCCGGTCGGCGTTCAGGGCCAGGGCCTGCACCCCGCAGCCCGTGCCGAGGTCCAGGGCCGAGCCGACCCGGTCGGTGAGGGTCGCGTCGCGCAGGAGCTTCGAGGCGCCGCCGACGCCGAGCACGTGATCGCGCCCGCGACCGCCGGTCGTGTTGGGGCGCTGGTCGGAGAACAGGAGGCGGTCGCCGTCGAACTGGAGGCCCCAACCGGCTATGACCTCGTAGCCGCCGGAGACGAGCAGGCCGCATCGGATCGCCTCGTCGAGACCGAAGGGCGCCAAGGCGTTCGCCGCCGCCTCCGCGTCCACGGTGACTCCGGCGACGAACAGGCGCGCCCACACGCCGATCCGGTCCTCGCCGCAGCGGGCGAGCAGGGCCCGGTAGTCGCCGCGGTCGGCCGCCGCGAGGCCCTCCGGGCCGCAGACGCGCCGCAGCGCGGCCCGGTCGAAGCCCCGGAGGGCCTCGCCGAGCCGCGCTGCGGCCTCAGCTTCGAGCAGTCGCACTTACGCGCGCGGCTTCTCGCGCATCTCGAAGGCTTCGATGACGTCGCCCTCTTCGATGTTGTTGTAGTTCTTCAAGGTGAAACCGCACTCGAAGCCCTCTCGGACCTCGGTCGCGTCGTCCTTGAACCGGCGCAGCGTGGCGATGGTCGTCTCGATGACGATGTTGCCGTCCCGCATGAGGCGGACCTTCGCGTTGCGCTTGATGGAGCCGCTGGTGACCAGCGCACCGGCGATGTTGCCCAGCTTGGAGGAGCGGAAGACCTCGCGGATCTCGGCGGAACCGAGCGCCGCCTCCTCGAACTCGGGCTTGAGCATCCCCTTGAGCGCGGTCTCGATCTCCTCGATCGCCTGGTAGATGACCGTGTAGTACCGGACGTCCACGCCTTCGCGCTCGGCCATGTCCCGCACCCGGCCCTCGGCCCGGACGTTGAAGGCGATGATCGTCGCCGACTCGCCGTCGCCGGCCGCGGCCAGGTTGACGTCGCTCTCGGTGACGGGACCGACGCCGCGGTGGATGACCTGGAGGTGCACTTCCTCGGGGATGTCCAGCGCGACCAGGGCCTCTTCGAGTGCCTCGACCGAACCGGCGCCGTCGCCCTTGATGATGAGCGAGAGCGTGGTGCGCTCGCCCTCGGCGATCTTGTCCATGAGGTTCTCGAGCGTGGTGCGCGAGACGCGGGCCGCCTGCTGGGCCGCGCGGCGCCGTGCCTGGCGCTGCTCGGCGATCTGGCGGACCGTGCGGTCGTCGTCGGCGGCGAGGAACACGTCCCCCGCCATCGGGACGGACGCGAGGCCCTGCACCTGCACCGGGAACGACGGGGTCGCCTCGGTGACGCGGTTGCCGTCGGCGTCGAGCATCGCCCGGACGCGGCCGTGGGCCCCACCTGCGACGATCGAGTCGCCGACCCGCAGCGTGCCCTTCTGGACCAGGACGCTCGCGACCGGGCCGCGGCCCTTGTCGAGGTGCGCCTCGATCGCGATGCCCTGCGCGTTGCCCGTCTCCGACGCTTCGAGTTCGAGCGAGGCGTCGGCGGTCAGGAGCACCGCTTCGAGCAGTTCGGCGATGCCGATGCGCGGCTTGGCGGCCACGTCGACGAACATGGTCTGCCCGCCGTACTCCTCGGCGACCAGGCCGTACTCGGTCAGCTGCTGGCGGACCTTGCCCGGGTTGGCGTCCGGCAGGTCGGTCTTGTTGACCGCCACCACGACCGGGGCGCCCGCGGCGCTGGCGTGGTTGAGGGCCTCGACCGTCTGCGGCATGACGCCGTCGTCGGCCGCGACCACGAGCACGACGATGTCGGTGACGTTCGCACCGCGGGCGCGCATGGCGGTGAACGCCTCGTGGCCCGGGGTGTCGATGAAGGTGATCGCGCGGTCTTCGCCCTCGTGCTCGACGTGCACCTGGTACGCGCCGATGTGCTGGGTGATGCCGCCCGCCTCGCCGGCGACGACGTTCGACGACCGGATGGCGTCGAGCAGCTTCGTCTTACCGTGGTCGACGTGGCCCATGACGGTGACGACCGGGGGACGCGCGACGAACGTGTCCTTGTCCTCGGCGTCGAGGTCGATGCCGAACTGCGACAGCAGCTCGCGGTCCTCCTCCTCGGGCGAGACGATCTTGATGTCCCAGTCGAGGTGGGCGCCCAGGAGCTCGAAGGTCTCCTCGGACACCGACTGCGTCGCGGTCACCATCTCGCCCAGGCCGAACAGCTCCTGGACGAGGGTGCCCGGCAGGGTGCCGATCTTGTCGGCGAAGTCCGACAGCGACGCGCCGCGGGCCAGGCGAATGGTCTCGCCGTTGCCACGGGGAGCGCCCGACTGCATCCTCGGCGCTGCGAGGTTGTCGAACTCCTGGCGACGCTGACGACGCGACTTGCGGCTCTTGCCTCGGGGACCGCCGCGGCCGAACGCGCCCGCGGCACCGCCGCCGCGCGCCTTGCCGCCGCCGCCCGCGCGACCGCCGCCGCCCCGGTACGGGGCCGGCGCGCCGGTCGAGGGACCGGAACCGCCGGTGCCGCCGGCACCGCCCGCGGCACCGCCGCCGGCGCCGCCGAACGTGCCGCGGTAGTTACCGCCGCCGCCACCGGGACGACCGCCGCCACCAGGGCGACCGCCGCCGCCACCGGGACCGCCGCGACCGCCGCCGCGGGCCCCTCGGGCACCGCCGGGGCCGCCGGCCGGACGACCGGGCATCATGCCCGGGTTCGGACGAGGCGGCATCATGCGCGGGCTCGGGCGGGGACCGCCCGGGCGCTCGGCGCCGCCGTCGGCGGCTGCCGGGCGCGGCTTCGCGCCCCCGACGCCGAACGGGTTCTTGGGTCCGGGCTTCGGAGCGCCGGGGCGGGCGGCCGGGGCGGGCTTGGGGCCCGGCTTCGGCGCCGCGGCGGCGTTCCTGGCGGCCTCGGCCTGCTCCTGCTGACGCTTGAGCAGTTCCTCGGCGCGCTTCTGCTCGGCGGCGACCTCGATGTCTCGGGCGCTCGCCGGCTTGATCTCGGGCTGCGGCGGGACCGGGGCGGGCTTGGGGCCCGGCTTCGGCGCACCGGAGGCCGCACCCGGCTTGGGCGCGGCCTTCTTCGCGGCCTTCTTGGCTTCGGCCTCGGCCTTCGCCTCGGACTTGGCGTCCTTGGCGTCGACCTTGGCCTGCATGATCTTGGACGGGCTGGGAGCCGCCGGTCGGGGGCCCTTGGGGGCCGCCGCCTTCGCGGGCTCGGGCGTCGGGGACTCGTTGTTCCCGGCCGACGCTGCCGGGGCGCCCTGTCCGTCGGCGTATTCCTGCCGCAGCCGACGCGCCACCGGCGCTTCGACCGTGCTCGACGCTGACTTCACGAACTCGCCCATGTTGCCGAGCTTGGCGAGCAGTTCCTTGCTCGTCGTGCCCAGTTCCTTGGCAAGTTCATGTACGCGGGGCTTTGCTGCCACTGCACTCCTCACATTCGAGGTCGTACGGGCAGCGCCCGCCGACCTCAGCTTTCCACTAGCAACCAGTTCATCGGGAGAACTTCATCGCGTGGTCTTCATTCGGTCCATACCTGCTTCGTGTGCGGGAGTCGGCCTTTCGGCCGACTCCGACTCGACAAGGGCTCGCACCGCGGCGACGTCCACGGTTCCTTCGATCCTGAGGGCCCTGGTGAACGCACGCTTGCGAACTGCCTGGTCAAGGCAGTTCGTGTCGTGGTGCACATGGGCTCCGCGGCCGCTGAGGCGGCGCTGCGGGTCCGGAACCAGGCGGTTCTGGGAGCCCTCAGAGCGTTGAACGACGACGCGCAGCAGCTGAGAAGCAGATGCGCGCCTGCGGCAGCCCACACAGGTGCGGACGACCGCTGCGTCACGTTGCGATCCGATGTTCAGTCTACCTCCCGGATCGGCGGCCGCCACCGGCCGGGCCGGTCTCCTCCTTCGCGGCGCCCGAGACGTGCGCGTCGGACTTGATGTCGATGCGCCATCCCGTGAGCCTCGCCGCGAGCCGGGCGTTCTGCCCTTCACGGCCGATCGCGAGCGACAGCTGGTAGTCGGGGACGACGACCTCGGTCGAGCGCGTGGCCTCGTCGACGACCCGCACGGACAGGGTCTTCGCCGGGGAGAGGGCGTTGGCGACGAAGCGCGCGGGGTCGGCGTCCCAGTCGACGATGTCGATCTTCTCGCCGCCGAGTTCGCTCATGACGGCGCGCACGCGCGAGCCCATCGGGCCGATGCACGCGCCCTTGGCGTTGACGTCCTTCGTTGTGGCGCGCACCGCGATCTTGGAACGGTGACCGGCCTCACGTGCGATGGCCGGGATCTCCACCGCGCCCTCGTCGATCTCGGGCACCTCGAAGGCGAAGAGCTTCTTCACCAGGGCGGGGTGCGTGCGCGAGAGGGTGATCTGGGGGCCGCGGGCGGTGCGGTTCACCTGGATGACGATGGCGCGCAGTCGTTTCCCGTGCTCGTAGTTCTCGCCGGGGACCTGCTCGTTGAGCGGCAGGGTGGCCTCGATCTTGCCGAGGTCGACGGTGACGATGCCGCGCTCGTTGCGCTCGCCGTGGGCCTGGACGACACCGGTGACGATGTCGCCCTCCTTGCCGGAGTACTCGCCGTAGTTGACCTCGTCGGCGGCCTCGCGCAGACGCTGGAGGATGACCTGCTTGGCGGTCTGGGCGGCGATGCGGCCGAAGCCCTCGGGGGTGTCGTCCCGCTCGGAGACGACCTCTTCCTCTTCGTTCAACACTGGTACCAGGACATTGGCGATGCCGTTGTCCCGGTTGACCACCACGCGCGCGCGTTCATCGGCCCCGGGGGTGTGCTTGTAGGCGGTCAGCAGCGCGGTCTCGATGGCGCCGAGGATGGTCTCGAAAGGGATGTCGCGCTCGCGTTCCAGCGACCGCAGCGCGGCCAGGTCGATATGCACCCGTTCTCCTTAAGTCTTGAGTTGTCCTCACCGCGGCCGTTCAAGGCGTGCGAGCTGCGTCTGCCCTCGGGCGCTCATCTCAGCTCGATCTGCACCTTGCCGGGCCCCAGCTCGGCATAGGTAGCCGAGCGGCGCACGCCGTCGGCTTCTAGTTCAATCCCCCGTTTGTCGGCGGCCGTGACACGCCCGATGACGGGCTCCTCCCCGAATTGCACGGCCACCAAGCGCCCAATATTACGCCGCCAGTGCCGGGGCTCGGTAAGCGGACGGTCGACGCCCGGCGAGGACACCTCCAGTGTGTACGCGGCGTCGGCGAAGGGCCCACCGGCCGTGTCGGACTCGTCCAGCGCTTTCGAGCACGCCTTGGAGACCACCGCCACATCGTCGAGACTGATCCCGCCGTCCTTGTCCACAAGGACCCGTACGAGCAGCCGCCGACCGGCCTTGGTGACCTTGAGCCCCTCGAGATCGAAACCGATCTTGGAGACGGCCGGGGCGAGGATCGCCTCCACCGCCGCCGAAAGCTCCCCGGCTTGCCTGTCAGCACCCATGCACGCTCCTCCTGTCGCTGTTTCGCCGAGATTAACCGCCCGGAGTCAGAATGGAAAGGCAGCCTGCGAAACTTGGTGGGTGTTCACCACCCGACGCGGACTCCTGGTCGGGGCGGCCGTTCTCGCGGCCGCCGGATGCACCCGGGAGACGGCGACCATCATCACCTCCGACGCGGACCTGACCGCCGCGCTCCGCACCGCCCGGGCGCTCGCCGCCGGGGCGGAGTCCTTGGGCTACGGCGACATCGCGCAGGACCACCTGACGCACGCGGCCACTCTGGAGCGGCTGCTGCGGCCGAACACCGTGGGCGAGGAGGCGGCCCCGTCCTACGCGGACGCCGCGGCGCTCGCCGAGGCCGAGACCGAGGGGGGCCGCGAGGCCGCCGACGCGTGCCTGGGCACCGACTCCGACTACGCGGTGGTCCTCGGCGAGATCGCGGCCTGCCGCGCGGCCCACGCGGCGGTGCTCGCGTGACGGCGCTGGACACCGGCCTCGCGGCCGAGTACGCGGCGATCTACGCCTACGGCGCCGCCGCGGTGCACCTCGACGGCGACCAGCGCGACCTCGCGGAGGAGCTCGACGCCGAGCACCGCGCGCGGCGCGACGCGCTCCTGGACTTCTACGAGGCGCACGGCCTCGACGCCGCGCCCGCCGCCCCGGCCTACGAGGTCGGCCCGGTCACCGACGCCGAAGGGGCTCAGCAGGTCCTGCTCGCCGTCGAGCAGGACGTGGCGACCGCCTGGCGCGCGGGCCTGGCCCCCGGCGACCTCGGCGAGCGCGAGATCTGCCTCGACATGTACACCGAGGCCGCCGTGTCCTTGGCGCGCTGGAGGATCGCGATCGGCGTCACCGCCGCCGACCCGTGGCCGGGCCGGCCGCAGTAGCCTCCGGGCCCGGTCGTCCGACCCGGTTCACCTGATCGACTCCCGCAGTACCGACCCCGTATCCACTCGGTGCATACCTGTTATGCCATACTCGGTATCTCCTGACGAGATGCGAGGTTGCACATGAGTGTCAAGCACAGCCTCCTGGCCCTGCTCGAACGCGGACCCGCCTACGGCTACCAGCTGCGGGCCGCCTTCGAGAGCGCCACCGGCAACACGTGGCCGCTCAACATAGGCCAGGTCTACACCACCTTGAACCGGCTCGAACGCGACGAACTCGTCGAGGCGCTGCCGGAGAACGACTCCGGCCAGCGCCCCTACCGGATCACCGAGGCGGGCCGCCGCCAGGTCGCGGGCTGGTTCGCCTCCCCCGTCCAGGCCGCCGACCGCCCGCGCGACGAGCTGACGATCAAACTCGCCCTCGCCGTGACCACCCCCGGCGTCGACGTCGCCGACGTCGTCCAGCGCCAGCGCTCGGCGACGCTGCGCCTGCTCCAGGAGTTCACGCGGCTCAAGGCCGCCGAGGACGAGGCCGAGCTCGCCTGGCGCCTGGTCCTGGAGTCGATGATCTTCCGCGCAGAGGCGGAGATCCGCTGGCTCGACCACACCGAAGCCGTCGTGGCCAGGGCCGGCCTCCCGAAATCCCCCGTGTTCGAGTTCGGCGGCGACGCGCCGGCGGACGCTGAACCGGGCCTGAACGAGATCCTCGAAGAGAAGCGGTGACCCCCACCATGACCGTCCTGCACCTGCGCGGCGTCGGCCGCGTCCACGGCACCGGCGACAACGCCGTCCACGCCCTCGTCGACGCCGACCTCACCATCGCCGCCGGCGAGCTCGTGGCCATCATGGGCCCCTCCGGCTCCGGCAAGTCCACCCTGCTCAACCTCGCCGGCGGGCTCGACGCCCCCACCTCGGGCGAGGTCCTCGTGGAGGGCACCGTCCTCGCCTCCCTGAACAAGAAGCGGCTCGCCGCGCTGCGCCGCCGCAGCGTCGGGTACGTCTTCCAGGACTACAACCTCATCCCGAGCCTGACGGCGGCCGAGAACGCGTCGCTGCCGCTGGAGCTCGACGGGACCTCCGCGGGCAAGGCCCGCAGGACCGCGCTCGCCGCGCTCGAAGAGGTCGGGCTCGACGTGAAGCAGGCCGACCGGTTCCCCGACGAGCTGTCGGGCGGCCAGGCCCAGCGGGTCGCGATCGCCCGCGCGCTCATCGGCGAGCGCCGCCTCGTGCTCGCCGACGAGCCGACCGGCGCGCTCGACTCGACCACCGGTGAGGAGGTGCTCAAGCTGCTGCGGCGCCGCTGCGACGCGGGGGCCGCGGGCCTGCTGGTGACGCACGACGCCCGGCACGCGGGCTGGGCCGACCGGGTGGTGTTCCTGCGCGACGGGCGCATCGTGGACTCGTCCGCGCCGCTGGCCGACGCCGAGACGCTGCTCGAAGGGGCCCAGTGATGTTCGCGGGCCTTCGCCTGTCGCTGCGCATCGCCAGGCGCGAAGCGCTGCGCTACAAGGGCCGGTCGGCCCTGTCGATCGCGCTGCTGGGGCTGCCGCTCCTCGGCGTGTCCATCGGCGCGACCGCCTACGACACGATCACGCTCTCCGAGGAGGAGACCGCCCGCCAGCACCTGGGCGAGAACGACGCGTTCGTCGAGTCGGTCCTGCCGGGTGAGTCGCTGGAGCAGTTGACCTGGTACGACCAGTGGCCCATGTACGACGCGCCGGACGACTTCGCCGTCGAGGAGGGCGAGGCGATACCGGAGCCGCCCGGGAAGGAGGCGGTCCTGGCTGCTCTTCCCGAGGGCTCCCGGATCGCTCCGTTCACCCTGTACCCGGACGGGGTCGAGGGGATCAAGATCGAAACCCCCAGCGGCGTCGGCGAGATCGGCGCGCTCGGGTACGACCTGGACGACGAGCTGTACGAGCGGGCCGGGCTCGAGTATGTCGAGGGCTCGGCCCCGCAGGACGGCGAGGTGGCCTTGAGCTCCGCCGCCGCCGAGTACCTCGAGCTGGGAGTCGGCGACGAGCTGGCGGTGCAGGGCGAGGAGGGCGAGCGGAGCCTCACCGTCGGCGCCGTCGTGGAGCTGCCGTGGTTCCTCAACGGGCGCTATGCGATCGGCGAGGACTTCGCCGCGCCGTACGGCGGCTGGCTGGTCGACGTGCCGGGCGAGTTCACCTACGAGCAGGCGCTGCCGCTCAACGAGATGGGCATGACGGCCTGGGCGACCTCGCTGGTGCTCGATCCTCCCCCCTCCGCGGTGGACCCGGCGGCCTACACGATGCAGATGGACGAGGCGATGTTCACCGTCTACGGTCTCATCGTGGTCGTGGTGGTCATGGAGGTCGTGCTCCTGGCCGGTCCCGCCTTCGCGATCAGCGCGCGGCGACGCACCCGCGAGTTCGCGCTCATGAGCGCCAACGGCGCCTCCCCGGCCCAGATCCGCAACACCGTCCTGGCCGGCGGGGTCCTGTTCGGACTGATCGCCGCGGCCGCCGCGGTGGTCCTCGGGATCCTCGCGGTCCTGGTCGGGACGCCGCTGTTGGAGGGCATGTACGGCCACCGCAGCGCTGGCCTGCGGTTCCTGCCGCTCCTCCAGACCGGACTGGTGGCCCTCGCGATCGTCACCGGGCTGCTCTCGGCCCTGGCGGCGGCGCTGAGCGCCTCGCGCGTGAACGTCATCGCCGCGCTCATGGGCCGTACCCCGGGTCGCAAGGGATCGAAGAAACTGCTGTTCCTGGGCCTGGGCCTGGTAGCGGTCGCGGTCGCCGCCGGGATCGGCGGCGTCGTGCTCTGGAGCCTGCCGCTGATGGCGCTGGCGATCGTGGCCGGGCAGCTCGGCCTGGTCGCGTGCACGCCGGCGATCCTGTCGGGCATGGCGGCGCTGGGGCGCTGGCTGCCGCTGGCGCCGCGCATGGCGCTGCGGGAGGCCGGGCGCAACCGCGGGTCGGCGGCGCCGGCGATCGCGGCGGTCCTCGGCGTGGTCGCCGCGGGCACCGCCTTCGCCATGGTGGTCACCGCCGACAGCGTCCGGAGCGAGCAGTCGACGTCGCATGAGCTCGCGCAGGGCTCGCTGTCGCTGTCGCTGTACGCCGCCTCGGACGAGATGACGGCGGCGCAGTGGGAGGCGGCGCGGGCCGAGGCCGACCCGGTGCTGCACCGCCACCTGGAGGACCTGGAGGTGGTGGAACTGCCGCTGTACACCGGCTGGCAGGCCTGCGGCGTCAAGGAGGAGGATCCCGGCCAGGACGCCGAGTGCACGTGGACGGTGACCCGTCCGGAGGAGCACCGGTGCCCGTACTGGGAGGCGATCGGCGACGGCAGCGACGAGGCGACGGTGCGCGCGGCCGTGGAGGACGCCCGGAAGGACCCCGTCTGCAATGAGGGGCAGGAGGACACCGGCCAGTACACCGACGGCGTCCCCGCCACGACGGACCGGCAGATCGTGGCGAACTACACCGAGCTCGAAGGCGAGGAGCTCGACGACGCGGTGGCGCTGCTGAAGGCGGGCGGCGTGCTCGTCTCCGATCCGCTGGCGATCACCGACGAGGGCACCGTGGTGCTCGAGCGTTCGCTGACGGTCTGGGACGAGTCCGGCAGCGAGGTGACGTCGGAACCGGTGACCCTGGAACTGCCCGCCATGGCGGTGGCCGGCCACCTCCTCGGCACCAGCGAGCTGTTCCTGAGCCCGGCCGCGGCCGAGCAGATGGAGCTGGTCTCCTCGCTCTGGCAGCGCGAGTACCTGCTGAAGACCTCGACCGAGGTCGACGCCTCGGTCGTCGAGGCGATCAAGGCCGAGCTCGGCGACGACGTGCTCGACGGGACGGTCTGGACCGACGTCTGGGTGACCGACTACACCGATCCGTTCACGCGCTACCTCGTGCTCGCGGTGACCGGGCTGTGCGCGCTCATCGCCTTGGGCGCCACCGCGGTGTCGACCGGGCTCATCATCGCCGAGCAGCGCCAGGACATGACGACCCTCGGCGCGGTCGGCGCGGCGCCGACGCTGCGCAAGCGGTTCGCGATGTGGCAGACGGTCATGATCGCGCTGTTCGGGGCGGGGCTGGGGACGCTCGCGGGGGTCGTGGGTTACGCGCTCCTGCGCGAGGCGCTCAACAACCCGCTGAAGTTCCGGTACCCGTTCGAGACGCTGTACGGCTGGGAGCTGCCGTGGGCGTCCATCGGGATCACGGTGCTCGCCGTGCCGGTGGTGGCCGCGATCGGGGCCCTGGTGTTCACCAGGGCGAGGCTGCCGAGCGAGCGTCGGATGACCTGACGGAAACCAGAGGGCGAAGGGCCCCGGCGCGACGCCGGGGCCCTTCGTCGTCCGCGCTACGCGAGGCCCTCGGGGGTGCCGGCCGGGACGCCGCCGGTGGGCATGGTGAGGATCTCGAAGCCGTCGTCGGTGACGAGCAGGGTGTGCTCGAACTGGGCGGTCCACCTGCGGTCGCGGGTGACGGCGGTCCAGTCGTCGTCCCACATCTCGTGCTCGGCGGTGCCGAGGTTGATCATCGGCTCGATGGTGAAGGTCATGCCGGTCTCGATCTCGGTCTCCAGGCCCGGGTTGTCGTAGTGGGGCACGTAGAGGCCGGAGTGGAAGGCGGTGCCGATGCCGTGGCCGGTGAACTGGCGGACGACGCCGTAGCCGAAGCGGTTCGCGTAGGCCTCGATGACCTTGCCGACGACGTTGAGCCGGCGCCCGGGCTTGACGGCCTTGATCCCGCGCCAGGTGGCGCGCCAGGTCCGTTCGACGAGGTCGCGGGCCTCCTGGGAGACGTCCCCGGCGAGGAACGTGGCGTTGCAGTCGCCGTGGACGCCGCCGATGAAGGCGGTGATGTCGACGTTGACGATGTCGCCGTCCTCGATGACGGTGGAGTCGGGGATGCCGTGGCAGACGACCTCGTTGAGCGAGGTGCAGCAGGACTTGGGGTAACCGCGGTAGCCGAGCGTCGAGGGGTAGGCGCCGAGGTCGCACAGGTACTCGTGGACGAGCCGGTCGATGTCGTCGGTGGTCGCGCCGGGGACGGCGGCGCGCCCGGCCTCCACGAGCGCGTCGGCGGCGATGCGCCCGGCGACGCGCATCCGCTCGATCGTCTCGGCGTCCTTGACCTCGCTGCCGCGGAACGGGGAGGGCGCGGGCCGGTCGACGTACTCGGGCCGCTCGATGGTGTCGGGGACGCTCCGGCGGGGACTGAGCCGGCCTGGGACCAGCGCGGGACGGGAATGCATCCGGCAAGCCTAACCGCAGCCGCGGTCGAGGCCGCTCCGGCGAGGCTCGCGGGCCGTCTTTGCGCAGTGGGGCGGCTGTGGCACCGTTACCGAGACGACGCCGAAAAACCGGCCTGTGGAGTGCGAAAACCTCTTGCGCTTCGGCGCCTCAACCACCATTCTGAGGTCACCGGCGCGCCGCACCGGGCCCTCGACGGGGCCTTCGGACGGCGGCGGGACCGGTACCCCGCGAACCCTCTCCTACCGAGCCGACGCGGGGCGCGGCTCCCGCGGTAGTGCCGCCGTTCCGGTTCCGACCGGGCCGGCGGTGTACGACACCTCCCGCGGTGGAGCGCCCCGCCTGTCCAACCCAGGCGGCGTGCAGTCGTCCCGCGTCGGCTCACCACACGCAGCGCGAAGGCCCGCGGCCCCGAGGGGTTCGCGGGCCCGGTACGGCGCTCAGGCCGCTTCGAGTTCCTTCGTGGGAGCTTCGGCCTCGGCTGCCGCTGCGGTCGCGGCGTCCTCGGAGGTCACCTCCTGCGCGAGCCGCTCCCACAGCATCCCGCCCGAGTGGGCGAGCGCGCCGATGATGGAGGGCACGAACGGCAGGACCCAGTCGGCGAGGAAGCCGGTGTGCGGCATGTTGAGCACGAGCATGGCCGAGCCGGCACACAGCAGGCCCTGGAGCGTGCCGCGCCAGGCGGCGCGGGTGCCGTCGATGACGGCCTCGCGGCGCTCGGTGGCCGGGTCGTGGAACGCGGAGAGCCCCGCGGCGTCGCGGCGGCCCAGGTAGGCGCCGACGACCGCTTGCACGGCGGTGCCCGCTATGACGGCGGCGAGGAGGCTGTTCTTGGTGACGACGAGGATGAGGGCGAACAGCAGGCCGCCGCCGAGGACCGTCAGGGCGCCCCTGATCCAGTCGACCTTCTCGCCGGGGTACCAGTAGTACTTGGTGACACCCTCGGATATCTGACGTTCGATCTTCCCCATGTCGGTGGCTCCCCTTTGCAGCAGGCGACCGGATCGTGCCTGGCGGACACGATTGTCATTATGCGCGGCCCCGTCATGCGGGCAGGCGGAATCCCCCGAGTCACGAATGTGGAATTTCGCACAAGACGAGCGTGATGTCCGATTCCACGGGTCGGGGGTGCGCGCTCAACTGGACCTGCGTTCCAGCCTAGGGAGTCGGTCCCCGACGCGGCGTCGGGGATCCGACAGTCAGTGGACCTGGACGACCGGTCCCGCGAGCCCGCGGAGCTCCTCGGGCAGTTCGGCGCCCATCTCCTCGGCGAGGCGCACGGCCTCCTCGATGAGCGTCTCCACAATCTGCGACTCCGGCACGGTGCGGATGACCTCGCCCTTGACGAAGATCTGGCCCCGGCCGTTGCCGCTGGCGACGCCGAGGTCGGCCTCGCGGGCCTCCCCGGGGCCGTTGACGACGCAGCCCATGACGGCGACGCGCAGCGGGACCGGCAGCCCTTCGAGCCCGGCCGTGACCTGCTCGGCGAGGGTGTAGACGTCGACCTGGGCGCGCCCGCACGAAGGACAGGAGACGATCTCCAGGCCGCGCTCGCGCAGGCCCAGGGACTCCAGGATCTGGTTGCCGACCTTGACCTCCTCGACCGGCGGGGCCGAGAGGGAGACGCGGATGGTGTCGCCGATGCCCTCGGACAGGAGCGCGCCGAACGCGACGGCGGACTTGATGGTGCCCTGGAAGGCGGGCCCGGCCTCGGTCACGCCCAGGTGCAGCGGGTAGTCGCAGGCCTGTGAGAGCTGCCGGTAGGCGTTGACCATGACGACCGGGTCGTTGTGCTTGACCGAGATCTTGATGTCGCGGAAGTCGTGCTCCTCGAACAGGGACGCCTCCCACAGCGCGGACTCGACCAGCGCCTCCGGGGTGGCCTTGCCGTACTTCTCGAGCAGGCGCTTGTCGAGCGAGCCGGCGTTGACGCCGATGCGGATGGGCGTGCCCGCGTCCTTGGCGGCCTTGGCGATCTCCCCCACCCGGTCGTCGAACTGCTTGATGTTGCCGGGGTTGACGCGCACGGCCGCGCAGCCGGCGTCGATCGCGGCGAAGACGTACTTGGGCTGGAAGTGGATGTCGGCGATCACCGGGATCTGCGACTTCTTGGCGATGACCTTGAGCGCGTCGGCGTCGTCCTGGGTCGGGCAGGCGACGCGCACGATCTGGCAGCCGGTCGCGGTGAGCTCGGCGATCTGCTGGAGCGTGGCGCCGATGTCCGAGGTCCTGGTGGTGGTCATCGACTGGACCGAGACGGGCGCCCCGCCGCCGACGAGCACGCCGCCGACGTTCAGCTGCCGGGTGATCCGGCGCGGGGCGAGCGGCTCGGCCTCGTGCTCGTGGCGCTTGGTGGGGATACCGAGGTTCACAGCGGTCATGGGTCTAGTTTTCACCTGGATTCGCGGATTAATTGAAGATGGTGATGGGATTGACGATGTCGGCGGTGATCGTCAGCAGCATGAAGCCGCCCAGGAGGACGATCACAGCGTAGGTCAGCGGCATCAGCTTGAGGTAGTCGACACGCCCCGGGTCGGGCCTGCCGCGCTTGGCGGCGACCCAGGACCGGAACCTCTCGTACCAGGCGATGGCGATGTGTCCGCCGTCCATCGGCAGCAGCGGCAGCAGGTTGAAGATGCCGATGAAGTAGTTGAGGACCACCAGCAGCATGAAGAACATGGCCCACTGCTCGTACTGGACCATCTCGCCGCCCAGGCGGGAGGCGCCGACGACGCTCACGGGGGTGTCGTCGCCCCGCTCGCCGCCCATGATCGCGTCCCACAGGGGCGGGATCTTCGAGGGCAGCTGGCCGAGTGCGATGAAGGTCTCCTTGAACATGTCGCCGGTGAAGGAGAACGTCTCGGGGATGCCGTCGATCGGCCCGACCGCCATCGCCGGCTCGATCGCGGGGTCGGTGTAGACGAAGACGCCGAGGCGCGCGACGGTCTCGACCTCGCCGTCCTCGTTCTCGACCTCGGCGGCGTAGGGGGTGAGCTCGACGGTGCGCTCGGCGCCGCCGTTCTCGACGACGACCTCCACCGGCTCGTTCGGGGTCAGGGCGCCCACGGCCGCGAGGAGCGAGTCCCAGTCGGTGACCGCGGTGCCGTCGACGGAGGTCACGGCGTCCCCGTCGGCGATCCCGGCCCCGTAGGCCGGGCCCTCGATCTGGCCTTCGGCGCAGTCGCCTTGGGGCGCATCGGATTCGACGGCGACCACACAGGGCGCGACGGTGACGCGGGCGTTCGCCTCGGACTCCTCGACGGCCTCGGCGTAGGCGGGGTTGGCGACGACGCCGACGAAGGAGACGAGGATCCACAGGGCGATGAAGCCGAGCAGGAAATGGGTGACCGAGCCGGCCGCGAGGACCACGGTGCGCTGCCACAGCGGCTTGCGCCAGAAGACGCGGTCCCGGTCCTTCTCGGTGACCTCCTCCTCTTCCTCTTCGAGGGGGGTCATGCCGACGATCTTGACGAAGCCGCCCAGCGGGATGCCCTTGACGCCGTATTCGGTCTCGCCCTTGCGGAAGGACCAGAGGGTCGGGCCGAAGCCGACGAAGTACCGGGTGACCTTCATGCCGAAGGCCTTCGCGGTGAGCATGTGCCCGAACTCGTGGAGGCTCACGGAGATGAGGATCGCCAGCGCGAACAGGATGATCCCGGTGGTGTAGGCCAGCAAGTCTGTCTCCTTCTAACGCTCGGACGCGTCCAACACTAGCTTCCGGGCGCTCGACCGCGCCCAGTTCTCCGCTTCGAGGACGTCTGCGACACCGGAGGGCCGCCCGCCGTGCCCCGCAAGGCCATCGGGGGCCGCGGCGAGGACGGCCTCGATCGCGTCGACGATGCCGAGGAAGGGGAGGCGCCCGTCGCGGAAGGCGGCGACGGCCTCCTCGTTGGCGGCGTTGTAGACCGCGGGCATGAGGCCGCCTGCGCGGCCGGCGTCCTTGGCGAGGGCGACGGCGGGGAAGGCGGTCTCGTCGAGCGGTTCGAAGTGCCAGTCGGCGGCCTGCGTCCAGTCGACGGGGCGGGCGGCGCCGGGGAGGCGGTCGGGCCAGGCGAGGGCGTGGCCGATTGGCAGGCGCATGTCGGGCGGGGAGGCCTGGGCGATGGTGGAGCCGTCGGTGAACTCGACCATGGAGTGGATGACCGACTGGGGGTGGACCACGACGTCGATGCGGTCGTAGGGGACGTCGAAGAGCTCGTGCGCCTCGATGACCTCCAGGGCCTTGTTGACCATGGTCGCGGAGTTGATGGTGACGACCGGTCCCATGGCCCAGGTGGGGTGGGCGAGGGCCTGTTCGACGGTGACGTCGGCGAGTTCGCCGCGGGTGCGGCCGCGGAAGGGGCCGCCGGAGGCGGTGAGGACGAGTTTGGCGACGCGTTCGGCGGTGCCCGAGCGCAGGCACTGGGCGAGCGCGGAGTGCTCGGAGTCGACGGGGACGAGCTGGCCGGGCGCGGCGAGGTCGCGGACGAGGGCGGCCCCGGCGATGAGGGACTCCTTGTTGGCGAGGGCCACTTGGCGTCCGGCTCGGAGTGCGGCGAGGGTCGGTCCGAGGCCGATGGACCCGGTGATGCCGTTGAGGACGGTGTGGCAGTCCCAGGCGGCGAGCTCGCTCATGGCCGAGGGCCCGGCGATGAGCTTGGGCATCCTGGCGTCGCCGGAGGTCCAGCCCTGTTTCGTGGCGGCCGCGAACAGGCGCAGCTGCACGTCCTCGACGGCCCTGGGGTCGGCGACGGCGACGACGTCGACGCCCAGTTCGACGGCCTGCTCCGCCAGGAGCGCCGGGTTGGCACCGCCCGCGCCGATGCCGACGACGCGGAAGCGGTCGGGATTGGCGCGGACGATGTCGATGGCCTGGGTGCCGATGGAGCCGGTGGACCCCAGGAGCACGATCTCGCGTTGGTCGGTCACGGGATCATTATCCGCTATCGGAAGACGACGGTTTTGTGGCCGTTGAGGAGGATGCGGTCGTCGAGGTGGGCGGCGAGGCCGCGGGCGAGGCAGGTCGACTCCAGGTCGCGTCCGGCGGCGACGAGCTCGTCGGGGCTGTGCGCGTGGTCGACGCGGGCGACCTCCTGGTCGATGATGGGGCCCTCGTCGAGGTCGGCGGTGACGTAGTGGCAGGTCGCGCCGATGAGCTTGACGCCGCGGGCGTGCGCCTGGTGGTAGGGCTTGGCGCCCTTGAAGCTGGGCAGGAACGAGTGGTGGATGTTGATGATGCGCCCGGGCAGTTTGGCGCAGAACTCCGAGGAGAGGATCTGCATATAGCGGGCGAGGACCACGACGTCGATGCGCTCGGCCTCGACCAGGTCGAGGACCTGTTGCTCCTGCGTGGCCTTGCCCTCCTTGCCGACGGGCAGGTAGTGGAAGGGGACGCCGGAGGAGGCGGCGAGGTCGGCCCAGTCGGGGTGGTTGGAGACGACGGCGGCGGCCTCGCCGTGGAGGGCGCCGATGCGGAAGCGGTAGAGCAGGTCGTTGAGGCAGTGGCCCTGCTTGGAGGCCATGATGAGCACGCGGGGCTTGACGGCGCGGTCGTGCAGGCGCCAGTCCATGTCGAATTCGCGGGCGATCTCGGCGAAGCCCACGGCCAGCTCGTCGCGCAGGGTCGCGCCCTCGCCCTGTCCGGCGCCGTCCGCGGAGAACTCGACGCGCATGAAGAAGCGGCCCGATCCGTGCTCGGAGAACTGCTGGGAGTCCTCGATGTTGGCGTTGCGGCGGGTCAGGAAGCCCGAGACCGCGTAGACGATGCCGAGGCGGTCGGGGCACGAGAGGGTGAGCACGAACTGGCTGGTCATCCTGGCAATGATACGGAGTGGTCGGCGCGGGCGGCCACGGCGTTCCGCCGCGACCCGAATGTCCGCGCGGCGGCCCGTTCGCGTCGGTGCGGCGGCCGTGCGCCGTTCACGTCCGCGGTCCGGTTCGCGCACGCCGCCGAGGGCGGGCCCGGACGGGCCCGCCCTCAAGCTATGCGGTTGTCAGGTGCGGTCGTCAGCCGATCGCGGCGCTGGCCTGCTCGATGAAGGCCGCGGCCGACTCCTGCGGGGTCGCCTGGTCGAACAGCAGCGACTCGTAGACGCCGAGCATGATGTCGGCGATGCCGCCGGCGCCGACCGGGGACACCGGCGGGGCCTCGCCCAGCTCGGGCGTGATGGTCGCGATGAATTCCGCGCCGAGCTGCTGGTCCGCCGGCAGGGTCGGCAGGATCCGCTCGCGCTGCGCGATGTTGGACGGCAGGCCGCGGTCGGCGAGGCACAGGTCCAGCGACTTGTCGTTGTTGAGCAGGAAGTCCACGAGCTTGCCCGCGGCGGCCTTGTCGGAGGTGGTCCGACCGACCGACCAGAACATGGCCGACTTGAGGAACATGCCCCGCGTGCCCTCGGACTCGCCGGGGATGCGCAGCAGGAGCAGTTCGGAGCCGAGGATGTCCTGGATCGCGCCGATCTGGTTGGTCCAGTAGAACTCCGTGACGCCGGTGCCGGTGGCGAGCGGGGCCTGGTCCTGGCCCGCGGCGTAGCCCTCGACGATCTTGCTGGCCTCGGGGATGGCGCCGGCGTCGCGCAGGTCGACGACCATCTGCCACCACGCGGTCAGGGTCTCCTCGGTGAAGCCGAGCTGGCCGTCCTCGTTGTAGAGGCTCTCGCCGCGCTGGCGCGCGAACACGTTGAACAGCGACTCGTTGTTGAGCGAGACGCCCGAGTTGCCGACGGCGTCGCCGTTGGCCGAGAGGTCGGTGGTGAACTGGATGAAGTCGGCCCAGGTCCAGGTGGTGTCGTCCGGGACGGTCATGCCCGCGGCCTCCACGAGGGCCGGGTTGACCAGCAGCGCGATGGCGTTGACGCCGGTCGCGATGCCGTAGGTCTTGCCGTCGAGCTGGCCGCTCTTGAGGACCGAGTCCTCGATCTGGGAGAGGTCGATGTCGAGCTCCTCCAGGGGCAGGAGGGCGTTCTTGTCGGCGTAGTCGCGCAGGTACTTCTCGTCCTGCTGCATGACGTCGGGCGTGTTCCCGCCGGAGACGGAGACGTTGAGGGCGTCCCAGTAGCCGGAGAAGTCGGCCGGGCTGGGCTTGATCTCGATGTCCTTGTTCTCGGCGATGAAGGCGTCGATGATCTGCTGGGTGTACTCGTGGCGCGGCTCGGAGCCCCACCACCAGAAGTCCAGCTCGCCGTCGCCCTTGTCGGCGCCGCCGTCCTCGCCGCCGCACGCCGCGAGGAGGGGGGCCGCGGCCGCGCCGAAGATGCCGGCCTTGGCGAGCGTTCGCCGGGACACGCCCGAGGGGTTGGATGACTTCATTGTCTTCGTCCTTTCAGGACTTGGTGAGGGTTGTTTGCCGGATTTACTTGATGCCGGTGGTGGCGATGCCTCGGACGAGGTACCGCTGGCCGGCGAGGAAGAACCCGAAGATCGGGCCCAATGCGACGATCGACATCGCGAAGAGCGCGCCCCAAGAGGTCTGGCCCTGGGAGTCCATGAACAGACGGAGGGCCAGGGGCACGGTCTGGAGGTCGACGTCGCGCAGGTAGATGAGCTGTGAGTAGAAGTCGTTCCACGTCCAGATGAAGGTGAAGATGGCCGTGGTCGCCAGCGCGGGCATGCACAGCGGCATGATGATCCGCAGGTAGGTGCCCCAGTAGCCGCACCCGTCGATCGCGGCGGCCTCGTCGAGTTCGCGCGGCAGGCCGCGGATGAACTGGACCATGAGGAACACGAAGAACGCGTCGGTGGCGAGCAGCTTGGGGACGATGAGCGGCCAGAGCGTGTCGACCCAGCCGAGG
Source organism: Glycomyces paridis (assembly GCF_004912155.1). Lineage (GTDB taxonomy): Bacteria > Actinomycetota > Actinomycetes > Mycobacteriales > Micromonosporaceae > Glycomyces > Glycomyces paridis. The sequence continues at coordinate 94,168 of NZ_STGX01000002.1, forward strand.
TTGTTGAACAGGATGTACTGCGGGATGATCACGACGTGGATCGGCAGCATGATGGTGCCGAGCATGATCGCGAAGAACATCCCGCGCATCGGGAAGCGGAGCCTGGCGAAGGCGTAGGCCGCCATCGAACAGGAGACGAGGTTGCCGATGATGGCGCCGGCCACGATGAGCAGCGAGTTGAAGATGTACTTCTCGAACGGGTGCGGGAGCGTGTTCCAGCCCTCGGCGTAGTTGCCCCATTCCCAGGTGGAGGGGATGAGCCCGGGGTCGGAGAAGATCTCGTCGAGCGGCTTGAGGCTCGCGGAGAGCATCCACAGCAGCGGGTAGATCATCACCATCGCGGCGGCGGTGAGCAGCAGGTGGAAGACGAAGCGGCGGAGGCCGACGGTGGATCGCCGCTCGGTGCGGCGGCTCGCCGGGGGCTTGGTCTCAGTCATTGTCGCCATAGAACACCCAGAATTTCGACATGAGGAAGTTGAGCGCGGTGAAGATCGCGATGATGGCCAGCAGGAGCCAGGCGATGGCCGAGGCGTAACCCATGTTGAACTGGGTGAAGCCCTGGTCGTAGAGGTACAGCGTCAGGAACAGCGTGGAGTCGGCCGGGCCGCCCTTGCCGCTGGAGACGATGAACGCCTGGGTGAAGGACTGGAACGAGTTGATGATCTGGAGGACCAGGTTGAAGAAGATGATGGGGGTCAGCAGGGGCAGGGTGACGCTGACGAACCGGCGCAGGACGCCGGCGCCGTCGACCTTGGCCGCCTCGTAGTACATGGTGGGGATCTGCCGCAGCCCCGCGAGGAAGATGATCATCGGGGACCCGAAGGTCCACACGTGCAGCAGGATGAGCGTGCCGAGGGCGTAGTCGGGGTGGGACACCCAGCCCTCCCCCTGGACCCCGAACATCGCCAGCACCTGGTTGACGAGTCCTTCGGTACCGAACACCTGGCGCCACATGATGGCGATTGCCACCGAGCCCCCCAAAAGGGAGGGCAGGTAGAACACGGAACGGTAGAAGGACATGCCGCGCAGGCCGCGGTCGAGCACGAGCGCGAGCAGCAGGGCGGCGGCCAGTTGCAGCGGCACCGAGACGAAGGTGTACACCGCGGTGACCTTGATCGACTGGAGCAGCCGCGGGTCGTCGAGCATCCGCTGGTAGTTCTCACCGCCGACCCATTCGCCGTAGCCGAGGCTGTAGTCGGTGAACGACAGGTAGAACGAGGCGACCATGGGCCCGATGGTGATGGCCAGGAGGCCGATCAGCCACGGGGACATGAAGCTCAGGGCCGCCCACCGCTCGCGGGACTTGATCGTGGTGCCGATCCCCCGGCGGGCCCTGGCGGGCTCGGGGGCGGGTGCGCCGGCGGCGGGCTCGGGAGGGGCACCCGAGCTGCGCTGCTCTGGGCGCACCACAGCGACATCGTTGTCGGTCATAAGGTATTGGGACCTTTCGGAGGGGGTTGGCTCCTAGATCACACCAGGCTATGCAACCGCTTGCCGGTTGTCAATGGCTCAACTTAAATTCTTGTATATCTTTTGTACCGGGGGTCCAACAAAGATCCCATGCCCGCGTCCTCCCTGTCCAGGCGCTCCCCCGGAACGGCGGGCGGCCCGCCCGACGGGTGTCGGGCGGGCCTGGGATTCCTGGTCGGGTTCCCCGGTTCAGACCTTGGCGGGCGTCCGCTCGCGGGCCGGGGCGGCCGGCTCGTCGGACTCCTTGATGCCGTACTTGGAGTAGAGGCGGCCCAGCGGCCCGGGGACCCACCAGTTCGCCCGGCCCAGCAGGCGCATGGTCGCCGGGACCAGGAGCATCCGCACGACGGTGGCGTCGAGGAGGATCGCGATCGCCATGCCCAGGCCGATCATCTTCATGAAGGTGATGCCGCTGAAGGCGAACGCGCCGACCACCACGATGAGGATGAGCGCCGCGGCGGTGATGATCGAGCCGGTGGACTGCATGCCGCGCAGGACCGCGGTCCGGTTGTCGGCGCCCCGGTCCCACTCCTCGCGCACCCGCGAGAGCAGGAACACCTCGTAGTCGGTGGCGAGGGCGAACAGCAGCGCGATCATGAGCAGCAGGTTCGAGGGGTCGATGTAGCCCGAGGGGGTGAAGTCGAGCAGGCCCGACAGGTGGCCCTCGCCGAAGATCCAGGCGACCACGCCGAGCGCGGCGCCCAGGGACACGGCGTTCATCAGGACCGCCTTGACCGGCAGCACGATCGAGCCGAAGGCCAGGAACAGGACGACCATGGTGACGATGACGATGTAGCCGAGCATGTAGGGCAGGCCCTCGCCGATCGCGTCGAGCATGTCGACCCGGTCGGAGGCGCCGCCGGTGATGAACAGCTCGGCCCCGTCGACCTCGACGCCGCGGGCGTCCTCGATGAGGTCGCGGGCCTCGGCACTGAACGGGTCGAGGTCGTAGAGGACTTCGAGGAGCACCGCGTCGGCGGTGGGTTCGGCCGCGGGCCGCACGCCGTCGACGTGGTCGAGTCCCGCGAGCGCGGCGGTGGCGGCCTCGGCCGCTGCGGCTCCCCCGCCTTCGACCATGACCTGGAACGTCTCCTCCTCGCCGCCGGGGAAGTCGTTCGCGAGCGTCTCGGTGACCACGCGGGACTCGGAGTCCTTGGGCATGTCGCGCTCGTCCACGCCGCCGAACTGGACGTCGAGGATCGGGCTGGCGAGCAGCGCCATGAACGCGAGCACGGGGAGGAGCACGAGCACCGGGCGGCGCATGACGCCCGCGGCGAGGCCGTGCCAGAAGCCGGTGTCGGCCTGCGGCCGGGGCGCGCGGCGCTTCCCGGTGAACGGCAGGCGGCCCTTGTCGACGCGGTGGCCCAGCAGGTACAGCAGCGCGGGCAGGGCCACGAGCGCCGAGAGCATGGCGACGCCGACCGCGGACATGACGCCGTAGGCGATGCCGTGCAGGAACGGCACGTCGACCAGCAGCAGGCCGCCCATCGACAGGACGATGATGAGGCCCGAGACCATGACGGTGCGACCGGCCGTGGCGACGGTGTTGAGCACCGCGTCCCGCTTGTCGCGCCCGGCGGCGAGCTCTTCGCGGAACCTGCGGAGCACGAACAGCGAGTAGTCGATGGACATGCCCAGGCCGATGATGGTGATGACGTTGGCGGCGAACACCGAGACGTCGGTGAACTCGGTGACGACGCGGGTGATGGCGAAGCCGCCGAGGATCGACATGCCGCCGATGAGCAGCGGCAGCGAGGCGGCCACGAGGGCGCCGAACACAATGATCATGATGAGCAGCAGGATCGGCATCGAGATCATCTCGGCGATCTCCAGGTCGTGCTGGACCTGCTCGGTGAGGTCGGCGAAGACGGCCGCGCCGCCCCCGAGCGTCACCTCCAGGCCGGCGGTGGCGCCGGCCTCGCGCAACTCCTCCTCGATCCCCGAGAAGACCCCGGCGCGCTCCTCCTCGGAGGCCCCGGCGAGGGAGATCGCCGCGAACGTGCGGTGCCCGTCCTCGGAGACGAACGACGGCAGCTGCGTGTCGTAGTAGGAGGTCACGCTCGCGACCTCGTCGAGCCCGCGGATCTCCTCGACGGCGCCCTGGACGGCGGCGGCGAACTCGGGGTCGTCGGCGGTGAGGGTGTCGGAGGAGTACAGGACCACGACCTCGGCGCCGATCGACCCGAACTCGTCCTCGATGGCCTGGGCGTCGCGGACCGAGGGGGCCTCTGAGGAGACGAAGCCGCCGTCGGTGAACTCGTCGAAGACGCCCAGGCCCCAGGTCGCGCCGATGGCGAACACGGCGGCCATGCCTGCGACGATGAACCACCTGGCCTTGATCGTCGCTCGTCCTATCAGGGAATACATCTGCAACTCCTCGGAGCTCTGCATGAGTGGGAGGCCTTGACCGCTGGTGCTTGAGGACCGACCGGCGGTAGGATGGTGAGCGTTGATAATTTAGCTAACGGTGTTCACATTAATGAACGCCCATCGTTGAGTCAACGCCGTTAACCGTTTTGTACTTGAGGAGAGCAGTGACTTCGAACACCGCGGGAGGCCCGACCCGCCGCGAACGGATGCGCGCGGAGACCATCGCCGAGATCAAGACGAGCGCCAGGAGCCAGCTCGAAGAGGCCGGACCCAGCGGCGTGTCCCTCCGCGCCATCGCCCGCGACGTCGGCGTCACCCCCGCGGCCCTCTACCGGTACTTCGACAGCCTCGACGCCCTGCTCATCGAGCTGTGCTGCGACTTCTACGACGAACTTATCGCCGACACCCGCGCCGCCATGGACGCATCGCCGCCCCAGGCCCACCTCGATCGGATGAAGGCCTGGGTCTGGGCCTTCCGCACCTGGGCCGTCGCCAACCGCCGCCGCTTCGAGCTCATGATCAGCTACCCCGAGGGCAACGGCGCCCTCATGGTCAACGGCGCGCAGCTCGAACAGGCCCCCGAGAACGTCGACCGCGTGACCCTGAAGTCCCTGGAGCACTCGCAGCTGTGCGGGAGGGAGCTCGCCGCGTTCTGGCGCCAGACCGAGGCCGAAGGCGGCGGCGCCCCCGGCGGCCCGCCGATGCCCGAGGTCTCCGACGCGCTCGCGCGCGAACTCCAGGACAAGTGCACGACCTTCATCGTCGGCGAACCCGTCCCCCTCCCCTGGATCTTCTCCTTCACCTCGGCCTGGGTCCGCGTGTTCGGCCTGGTCGTCATGGAGGCCTTCGGCAGCCTCCCCGTCCAGGAGAACGTCGACGAGTTCTACAAGACCCAGATCATGGCGATGCTGCGCGACTTCGGCATTGAGGGGTGAGCGGCATCGAGGGTTGAGCGGCGAGGATTGAGAGGCGAGGGTTGAGCGGTATCAAGGAGTGAACGGGATCAAGGCATGACGAAGGGGCCCGGCCGGACGGCCGGGCCCCTCCCACGTCTCGCTACGCGTCGGCCGCTTCGGCCGGGACGCTGCGGATGTCGTGCCCCACGCTCGTCATGCACTTGCCGGACTTGAGGTTCCACTTCCAGCCGTGCATCTGGCAGGTCAGCACGCCCTCCTCGACCTTGCCGAACACCGACAGGTCCGCCTTCAGGTGCGGGCAGCGCCGCTGGAACTGCCAGCCCTGCACCGTGATGTCCTCGTCGTCGGGGCGCTGCTCGGCGTACCAGCCCTCCGCGTACTGGAGCCGCTCCTCCGACAGGCACTTGAAGAACGCGTACACGTACTCGTTGTACTGGCCGATCCGCGCCGCCGTGAACCGGCACGACAGGAACAGCGAGTTCACCCAGTCGACCTCGCGGATGTGCAGCAGGTGCTCGATGAGGCGCCGCTCGGTGCGGAACCGGTAGCGGACCTTCGCCCCGTCGTCGTGGTAGATCCGCCGCTCCAGGAAGTCGAAGACGACCGACTCGACGACCTCCTCCGAATCCGGCGCCGTCAGGTCGAACCGGACCGGCCCGCCGATCCCGGTGGCGATGTGCTCGGCCGAGACCATGAGCGGCTCGATCCGCTCCCGCAGCGTCGCCAGCACGTCGATCTCCGGGTGCGACCACGAGGCCTTCTCCGCCTCGATCCGCCCGCGCTGGCGGTCCCGGTACTCGTCCAGGTGCCGCTTCTTGTCGGCGAACCACTGCCGCAGGTCCTCGACCGGGTGCGCCACCGAGGCGGTGCCGTCCGCGTTGACCTCGGCGATCGAACCGGGCAGCAGGATGATGTTCTTCTCGTGCCCCTGCTCCTCCAGCCAGTCCGCATAGGTCAGCTGGTCGGGGAAGATGTTGCCCTCGTCGCCGAAGACGTCGTTGAACTCGTACAGCGCGTCGTCCAGGAACGCCGGCGGGCCCGCGATCGGGAAGACCCAGCCGCCCTTGACGTCGTCGATGTAGCGCAGCGACCGGTCGAACCCGCGCTCGCGCTTCTGCTTCCCGAAGGCGCGCTTGGCGTTGTCGGGCAGCTCGTACACCATCGGAAACCAGATCGCGCCCGAGAACTGGAGCAGGTGCGCGTGGATCTCCCCGTGCTGGAGGAACACGCTCATGTCGGTGGGCCGCGCGTCGTTCTGGTTGAGCAGCCGCGTCCCGTCGGCGTCCTCGACCCACAGCGACGAGTCGCCGATCGGGCCGTCCGTCGGGCTCGTGAGCGCCTGGATCATGACCTTCGCGCCGCCGGGCAGCTCCACGATCTCCTCGGAGACGGTCTTGATGAACTTGTGGAAGCCCAGCGCCCGCAGCTCCGCCTCCAGTTCCGAAGTGGGGTACTCCGGCAGCAGGACCGTCGTGTCCTTGCTGATGTGCTTCGTGAGGTTCTCCTCGTCGAAGTGGTCGCGGTGCAGGTGCGACACGTAGAGGTAGTCGGCCTGCCCGAGCTCGTCCCAGTCCAGTTGCGAGTTGTCGGGGAAGGGGAACCACGAGGCGAAGTAGGCGGGGTTCACCCAGGGGTCGCACAGGATCGATCCCGAAGCGGTCTCGATGAACATGCTGGCGTGGCCGGTACCGGTGATTCGCACGGTTACCCTTCCGAAGCGCGAGGACGACGACCGCTCAACTCTACAATCGCGCTCCCGTGCCGCGAGCCTGCGGTGAATTTCCTGTCCGCCGTCACAGCCCGCCGCCCGCACGGCCCCGTCGGTCACAGCGCGGGCGGGGCCGGGACGATCGGGCATGTGGCGTGCGAGACTGTCTGCGACCACCGGAGAGGTTGGAGGAACTCACATGGCTGCCGAAGAGCAGATTCTCTCGCCCGATCAGCGCAAGCCCACCAGCCGCAAGGCCCTGTACACCGCGCTGGGCGTCGCGATCGTCATCAACCTGGCGTACCTGTTCGGCAACCACCAGGGCTGGATCGAGGACGTCTTCATCCTCGTCACCGTCGCGGTCCTGCTCGGCGTCATCGTCTCCGACGCCTGGCTCCGCCGGACCGGGCTGCGTTAGCACCCCAGACCGCCTGCGCGACTTCGAACGACGAGTGAGGGGCGGTGCCGCTGACGCGGCACCGCCCCTCACTCGTGTCTCAGGCTCGAAACTCAGTGCATCATGCCGCGGCGCGCGAACATCTCGCGGACCTCGCGCAGCGCCGAGTCCACTTCGGCCTCGAAGTAGCCGCCCTGGACCAGCGAGAACTGGCTCGTGTCCAACTCTCGGTCCGACAGCGGCACCGGGTTGCGGCCCGTCATCGCCGCGGAGACCGCGTCGAACATCTGGTCCACCTGGCCCGGGTCGTAGCCCGAACCGAACCGGCGCGGCTGGAACGCCCGGCGCATCTGCTCGAGGCGCTGCACGTCGTCCGGCGTGAACGGGGAGTCCGACGCCCGCATCTCGGTCGTCATCTCCTCGCGGCCGTGGCGACCGGGCGCCTCGAACCCGCGACCCTCGTAGGGGTTGTTGCGGCGGTTGAAGTCCGGCGGGCTCGCCGCGCCCCGTGGGGCGCCGAAACCGTTGTCGGCGGGCGGCGCGAAACCGCCGTCCGGCGGACCGGCGGGCGCGCCGAAGCCGCCCGTCGGCTCGTGCTGGGGCATACCGCGGTCGAAACCGCCGCCCTGCATCGGCGGGCTCGGCGCGCCGCGGCGGCCGAAACCGGTGTCCTCCTGCGGCGGCGGCGCGAAACCGCTCGGGCCGCCGAAGTCGCGCCCGCGGGGCGCGCCGTACGGGTCGGGCTGCTGCGGCTCGGGACGGCCCATCGGCCCCTGCCCCATGCCCTGCTGCATGCCCTGCACCAGGTTCTGCGGGATCGCCTGGGTCGGCGCCGCGGGCGGCATCGGCTCGGGCTCGGGCTGGCCGTAACGCGGCTGCGGCCCCGACTGCTGGTGTGGCGGCATGGCCTGCGGCGGCATCGGCGGCTGCTGCTGCGGCACCGCCGCGCGGCGGCTCCCGGTGTCGCTGAACTCGTCGTCGTAGGCCGCGCCGAAACCGGGCGCCGGGTCCGGGCGCCTCGGCGCGGCCCCGTACCCGCCGGGCGCCTCGTTCGGGGCGAACCCCGGACGGCGCGGGTCGGACTGGAGCGGCAGCTGCTCGGTGGCGCCGTGCGGGCCGGGACCGGCCTGCGGCCCGTCGTGCACGGGCCCGCCGCGCTGCGGACCGGGCGGCGCGAAGTCGCCGCGCGAGGGCTCAGGGCCGCGCGGGGAGCCGTACCCCGACGGCTCGGGGGCGCCGCCGCGAGGGGCGAAGCCGTTGCCGCGCGGCGGCGCGAAGTCGTCGTGGCCGGGCGCGAAGTCGTCCCGGGGCGGACCGAAGTCGCCCGCCGCAGGTGCGAAGTCCTCGCGAGCGGGAGCGAAGCCGTCGCGGCCGAAGTCCTGGCCGCCGCCGCGCTGCCCGCCGAAGTCCTGGTTCCCGAAATCCTGGTTCCCGAAGTCGCCGTTGCCGAAGTCCTGGCCGCCGAACTCCTGGCCGCGGGGGGCCCCGAACTCCTGGCCGCCCCGCGGGGCGCCGAAGTCCTGCCCGCCGCGCTGGCCGCCGCCGCGCTTGGCGAACGGGTCATCGTAGTCGTCGCCGGGGGGCCCGGCGAGGAAGCCGAAGCCCTCGTCGTCGTCGCCGCGCAGGTCGCCGAAGCCGTCGGGGTCCGGGGCGGCGGCGCGCGCGGCACCGCGGCCGCGGCCGACCGGTTCGGGTGCGGGCGGCGGGGGCGCCATCTCGCGGGCGGCCATGAGGTCGTGCGAGGAGATCGCCTGGGTCGCCGCGGGGATGACCTGGGTCGCCTGGGCCTCGGGGGCGCGCCGCGATCCGGCGGTGGCCTGCGAGGGCGGGGCGGGGGCCGACAGGTCGGGCTTGCCGTAGTCGGGAGCGGGGGCGGTGCCGAGAACGCCGCGCTCCTCCAGTTCGGCGAGCTGGCGTGCGACCCGGTCGAGGTAGACGTCCACCTGCCACTCGTCGTAGCCGCCGAAGCGGACCCTGAAGACGACGTCGTCGACCTCGTCGGCCGACACGGGGCTGCCCACCGGCTCCCCGGCGAGGGTCGCCTCCACGCGGTCCAGGAACGCGTCGACCTCGTCGACCTTGTAGCCCCGGCTCAACGCCCGGCGCCGGAACCGGTCACCATGACTCGCCACTACCCAGCCACCCTTCTCCGCCTAATCCGCCGCGCCGTCGGGACCGGCCGGCTTCGCGCCGGCGCGGCCGGGGGTACCGGCCTCCCGGACCGAAGCGGCCAGCTGCCCGCAGGCGCCGTCGATCTCTTGGCCGCGCGTATCGCGCACCGTCGTGGACACGCCCGCGGCTCGCAGCCGTCGAACGAACTCCGCCTCCACCGGCTTGGGACTCGCGTCCCAGCGGCTCCCAGGCGTGGGGTTCAAGGGGATCAGGTTGACGTGGACGAGCTTGCCGGCGAGGAGCTTCCCGAGCAGGTCCGCCCGCCAGGGCTGGTCGTTGACGTCCCTGATCATCGCGTATTCGATCGAAACGCGACGTTTCGTCACCCGAGCGTACTCCCAGGCGGCGCCGAGGACCTCGGCGACCTTCCAGCGGGTGTTGATCGGGACGAGCTCGTCGCGCAGCTCGTCGTCGGGCGCGTGGAGCGAGACCGCCAGCGTCACCGGCAGGCCCTCCTCCGAGAGCTTCTTGATCGTGGGCACCAGGCCGACCGTGGAGACGGTGATGTTGCGCGCCGACAGGCCGATGCCGTCGGGCACGGGCCCGGTGATGAGGTGCAGGGCGCTCTTGAGGCGGGCCCAGTTCGCCAGCGGCTCGCCCATGCCCATGAACACGATGTTCGAGAGGCGCCCGAGGCCGCGTTCGGCGGCGAGGCGGGCGGCGGCGACCACTTGGTCGACGATCTCGGCGGTGGTGAGGTTGCGGGTCAGGCCGCCCTGGCCGGTGGCGCAGAACGGGCAGGCCATGCCGCAGCCGGCCTGGGAGGAGACGCAGGCGGTCACCCGGTCGGGGTAGGCCATGATGACGCTCTCGACGAGCGCGCCGTCGTAGAGGCGCCACACGGCCTTGACCGTCCTGCCCTCGTCGCACGAGTCGACCCGCACGGGGTCGAGCAGGCGCGGGAGCAGTGCCTCGCCGATCGCCTCGCGGGCGGCGGCGGGGAGGTCGGTCATGAGCGAGGCGTCGCCGACGTGGCGGCCGAAGTACTGCTGTCGCAGCTGCTTGGCGCGGAAGGCGGGCTGCCCTATCTCGGAGAGGACGGACTGGCACCCGGCCAGGTCGAGATCGGCGAGGTGGCGCGGCGCGGCCTTGCGGGGGCGCGGTTCGGTCAACGTGAGTGCTACAGACATGTCACGACCTAGTCTCGCATGACTGGCCCGGCGGTCGCCAACCCCGCATCGCGGAATTCACCCCGGGCCCTCCTTCAACGGATACACCAATCAGGACACATCACCCGAGCAGGTAACGGAACCACACATAGGCCACCGGGGCCACCATGAGGATCGAGTCGAGACGGTCCATGACGCCGCCGTGACCGGGGATGAGATTGCTCATGTCCTTGATGCCGAGGTCGCGCTTGAGCAGCGACACGGACAGGTCCCCCAAGGTAGCGGCCAGCGCCACGCACACGCCGAACGCCACGCCCAGCGGGATCGAGACGCCGAAGAAGCCCCAGAGGGTCGCGGCGCCGCCCGCGGCGGCCAGGACGATCGATCCGGCCAGGCCCTCCCAGGACTTCTTGGGGCTGATGGTGGGGGTCATCTGGTGGCGCCCGAAGAGCACTCCGGCGATGTACCCGCCGGTGTCGGAGCACACCACGGTGAACAGCATGATGATGACCTGGGCGGCGGCGCCGTCGATGAGGCGGGCGGCGTCGTTGTCCGAGGTGGCCAGGAGCATGACGAAGCCGGCCAGGAACGGCACCTGGACGAGCACGAGGGCGGCGGCGGGGACGTCGGTGCGGTAGCCGGTGGCGCCTTCGGAGAGGCGCCACACGAAGAGCGCGGCGACGCCGACGGCGGTGCCGAGCAGGAGGCCGGTGGCCCCGCCGAACCAGGCGAGGACCACGATGAGGACCCCGGCGGCCGCGAGCGGGAAGACGGGGACGTTCTTGCCGCCGCGGCGCATGGCGGTGCCGGTCTCCCAGCACGCGAAGGCGATGGCGACGACGGCGAGGCCGAGGAAGGCCACGGGCTGGATGAGCAGGGAGGCGAGGACCACGGCGGCCATGCCGAGTCCGGCGCCGATGGCGACCGGGAGGTTCCGGCCGGCCTTCGGCGCCCGTGCTCCGGGGTCGGCCGGTCTGGGCTCCTCCCCGTCGGGGGACGGGTGGGGGCGGGGACCGGGCGAACCGTCGGGTAGCGCGCTCATCAGATCTCGAGCAGCTCGGACTCTTTGGAGCCGACCAGTTCGTCAACGTGCCCGGTGAAGCGGCCGGTGAGGTCGTCGAGCTCCTTCTCGCCGCTGCGTCCCTCGTCCTCGGAGACCTCGCCGTCCTTGACGGCCTTGCCGATCTCGTCCTTGGCCTTGCGGCGGACGTTGCGGATGGCGATCTTGGCGTCCTCGCCCTTGGTGCGGGCGACCTTGATCATCTCGCGGCGCCGCTCCTCGGTCATGGGGGGCAGGTTCAGGCGCAGCTGGGTGCCCTCGTTGGAGGGGTTGACGCCGAGGTTGGAGTTGCGGATCGCGTCTTCGATGTCCTTCATCTGGGAGGCGTCGAAGGGCTTGACGAGGACCATGCGCGGTTCGGGGATCGCGATCGAGGCGACCTGGGGGATGGGGGTGGGCGTCCCGTAGTAGTCGACGGTGATCCGGTTGAACATGGCGGAGGAGGCACGGCCGGTGCGGATGGCGGCGAATTCCTCCTTGGCGTGCTCGATGGCCCGTTCCATCTTCTCCTCGGCTTCGAGGAGGGTGTCGTCAATCACGGCTTTCTCACATTCTCTCGCGGCCTGACAGCACTTCTGACCGTACCGTCCCGCGGTGCGCCTCCGGTGCTGCGGAGGTCCTTCGGGGGCGGCCGGTTCGGTGTCAGCCCTCGGCGGCGTGGATCAGGGTGCCGAGCTGCTCGCCGACGATGGCGCGGCGGAGGTTGCCCTCGTCGTCGGCGCCGAACACGAGCATGGGCAGGGCGTTGTCCTTGCAGAGGCTGAACGCGGCCTGGTCGACGACCATGAGCTCGCGTTTGAGGGCCTCGTCGAAGGTGATCTCGTCGAGCCGCTGCGCGTCGGGGTCGGTCTTGGGGTCGGCGGTGTAGACCGCGTCGACGCCGTTCTTGGAGACGAGGACGACCTGGGCGCCGATCTCCAGGGCCCGCTGGGCGGCGACGGTGTCGGTGGAGAAGTACGGCATGCCGGCGCCGGCGCCGAAGATGACGACGCGGCCCTTCTCGAGGTGGCGGATGGCGCGCAGCGGGAGGTAGGCCTCGGCGACCTGGGCCATGGCGATGGCGGTCTGGACGCGGGTGTCGACGCCCTCCTTCTCCAGGAAGTCCTGGAGGGCGAGGCAGTTCATGACGGTGCCGAGCATGCCCATGTAGTCGGCGCGGGCGCGGTCCATGCCGCGGCGCTGGAGTTCGGCGCCGCGGAAGAAGTTGCCGCCGCCGACGACCACGGCCACTTGGACGCCCGCGGCCACGCCGGCGGCGATTTGGCGGGCGACGCCCTGGACGACGTCGGGGTCGACGCCGACGGCGCCGCCGCCGAAGGACTCTCCGGAAAGTTTCAGCACCACCCGGCGGTTTGCGGTCTGACTCATGGCACTCCCCTGCTCTGTCGTCGCTTTCGGCGTCCGGCGGCCGCGCCGCCGCCGGTCGCGCTTCCCGGTCTCGCCGTTCGGCGACCGGACGGTGCGCGGACCGCTCTGCTCGCGGCCGCGCCGCTCGCAGCTGTGCCGTCTACGGACATGGAACGAGGCGGCGGCCTGCGCCGCCGCCCCTTCCGTGCTCACGGCTGGAGACAGTGTAGTCCGCTCGCGCGGACCGCTCGCTACTCCTGGCCGACTTCGAAGCGGACGAAGCCGGTGACCTCGGTGTTCGCCTCGGCGAGCACCTGCTTCACGGTCTTCTTGTTGTCGAGGACCGAGGTCTGCTCGAGCAGGGCGAAGTCGCGGTAGTAGGCGTTGACCTTGCCTTCCACGATCTTGTCCCAGGCGCGCTCGGGCTTGCCCTCTTCCTTGGCGGTCTCCAGTGCGACGCGCTTCTCGCCCTCGACGATGTCCGAGGGGACCTCGTCGCGGGTGAGGTACTTCGGGCGCATCGCGGCGGCCTGCATGCCGACCTGGCGGGCGGCCTCGGCGTCGCCGGTGTAGCCGACGATGATGCCGACGGCCGGCGGGAGGTCGGCGGACTTGCGGTGCATGTAGACCGCGACGTCGCCGTCGATCGAGCCGATGCGGCCGACGACGAGCTTCTCGCCGAGCTTGACGGACTCGTCCTGGACGACCTCGGCGACGGACTTGCCGCCGATCTCGGCCTTGGCGAACGCCTCGCCGTCGGCGGGGCGGACCTCGTCGGCGAGTTCGACCAGGGACTGGGCGAGCTCGATGAACGCGCCGTTCTTGGCGACGAAGTCGGTCTCGCACAGCAGCTCGAGCAGCGTGCCGCCGGACTGGGCGACCAGGCCCTGGGCGGTGGTGCGCTCGGCGCGCTTGCCGACGTCCTTGGCGCCCTTGATCCGGAGGGCCTCAAGGGCGGCGTCGTAGTCGCCGTCCGCCTCTTCGAGGGCCTTCTTGACGTCCATCATCCCGGAGCCGGTGGCTTCCCGGAGCTTCTTGACGTCAGCCATCGTGAAGTTGGCCATTGCTCCCCTTCTTACTTGTCGGCTTCTTCGACGGTCTTCTCGCCGGACGGCTCGACGACCTTCTCGGTGTCTTCGGTCTTCTCGGCCGCGAGGAGGTCCTTCTCCCAGTCGGCGAGGGGCTCGCCCTCGCCCTTCTCGACCTGGCCGCCGGAGCGGGCCATGAGGCCCTCGGCCGCGCCGTCGGCGATGATCTTCGTCAGCAGGGCGACGGAGCGGATCGCGTCGTCGTTGCCGGGGATCGGGAAGTCGACCTCGTCGGGGTCGCAGTTGGTGTCGAGGATCGCGACGACGGGGATGCCGAGCTTGCGGGCCTCGTCGACGGCGATGTGCTCTTTCTTGGTGTCCACGATCCAGATCGCGGCCGGGGTCTTCTCCATGTCGCGGAGGCCGCCGAGCGTGCGCTCGAGCTTGTCCTTCTCGCGCATGAGCTGGAGCATTTCCTTCTTGGTGCGGTTGGCCGCACCGTTGGCCTCGATGATCTCGAGTTCCTTGAGGCGCATGAGGCGCTTCTGGATGGTCTGGAAGTTGGTGAGCATGCCGCCGAGCCAGCGGTGGTTCACGAACGGCATCCCGACGCGCAGGGCCTGCTCGGACACGGCCTCCTGGGCCTGCTTCTTGGTGCCCACGAACAGGACCTCGCCGCCCTCGGCCACAACGTTCTTGACGAAGTCGTGGGCCTTGACCGCGTAGTCGACGGTCTGGCGCAGGTCGATGACGTAGATGCCGTTGCGGTCGGTGAGGATGAACCGCTTCATCTTCGGGTTCCACCGACGGGTCTGGTGGCCGAAGTGCACGCCGCTCTCGAGCAGCTGCCTCATGGTGACAACCGACACGGTTGTATTCCTTTCGTTCCCTGGTTCATTCGCGGAGGACGCCCGAGGTCCGGACGTTCCGCGCCTGGCGCCCGCCTCCGGCGATCTGCAACCGGGAGGTCCCGGACCTGGGAGATCGCGATGGCCCGACCGCTCCGATCGCACCGCACTCGAATGGAGTGGGCGATGGAGGTCTGGCCGCGGCGAGCGCGCGAAGTCGGTTCGGCGCGCGAGAGCGCCGTACCGCTCCGATCAGTGTACTCAGGCCTCCTGCGGGGCCACGAACGCGGTGGACCGCAGTGACTGAGGCAATCCGAGCCGCACGCCCCGCCCGCAACCGGAAACGCACGTCGCCTCCAATACCGCCCAGACCATCCATCGAGGTCAGAACCGGATGAACAAAGTTATCCACAGGCTTACAACTCGTCCTTGTCGATACCGGGCACCCGAGTCAGCATTGAGTCATGCGACGACTACACAACGCGATGATCCTCTGCCTCATCACCGTCTCCCTCCTGACCGCCTCCGCCGTCCTCGCCCCGACGCTCGCCCGTGCCGAAGCGCCCCGCTCCGGCCCGTGGCACTCCCCGGTCGGGTCGCTCGACCTCCTCACCGGCTTCGATCCGCCGCCCCTCCCGTGGATGCCGGGCCACCGCGGCGTCGACCTCGGCGCGGGTGGACCCGAAGTGACGGCCGCGGGCCCCGGAACCGTGGTCTTCGCGGGCGACCTCGCCGGAAGGGGCGTCGTCAGCGTCGCCCACACCGGCGGCCTGCGGACCACCTACGAACCGGTCGACCCGCTCGTGGCCGCCGGAGAGACGGTGACGGCGGGCCAGGTCATCGGGAACCTACAGTCCGGCCACGCCTCCTGCCCCGCCGCCGCGTGCCTCCACTTCGGGCTCAAGCGGGGCCCGCTCTACCTGGACCCGATGCTGCTGTTCGGCTCCGGCCAGGTCCGCCTGCTCCCCCGGCCGGGGACCACGACCGTCGCGGTCGGGCACCTGGAATCGGCTTCGAAAATCACCGAGACCCGAAGCGCCCGAACGCAGTCGGCTCCGATCGGAGCCCGGTCGTGAACCGCCGCGCACCGCAGGCCCCAGCGCCTGGCACCGCACCGCGCGAGGCGGCACCCGTCCCGAACCTCCGGCGGCTCAGCCCGCACCAGCTCGGCAGGTTCGGCGAACGCCTCGCCGCCGCGCACCTCCAGCGCCACCGGATGCAGATCCTGGCCCGGAACTGGCACCACCGACTCGGCGAACTCGACCTCGTCGCCCGCTGCGCCGACACCGTCGTGTTCTGCGAGGTCAAGACCCGGCGCTCGCGCCGGCACGGCGGCCCGCTCGGCGCGGTCGACGGCGAGAAGATCCGCCGCGTCGAACGCCTGGCCCGCGCATGGATGCGCGAGCACTGCCGACCCGACCAGCCCTGGCGGGTCGACCGCCTCGCGCTCACCGTCACCGGCGCCGCGCACATCGCACTCGAACACCGATCGGGGGACCGCCGTGGGTTACGCGCGCACGAACACCGTCTGCATGATCGGCGCCACCGCCGTCGCGGTGACCGTGGAGGCCTCGGTCTTCAAGTCCTCCTCGAAGGGCGCCGACTCGGTGCGCATGTCGGGCCTGCCCGACAGCGTCGTCAACCAGGCCCAGACCCGGGTCCGCTCGGCGATGGCGAACTCGGCCATGCGGTTCCCCGACAAGTCGGTGAGCGTCAACTTCGGTCCGGCCTCGGTGCCCACCACCGGTTCGGCAGCCGATCTGGCCCTGGCGCTCACGATCATGTGCGCCGACGAGACCCTGCCCGTGGAACGCCTCGAAGGCACAGTGCTCCTCGCCGAACTCGGCCTCGACGGCAGTCTCAGGGCCGTCCCCGGCACGCTCCCGGCCCTCATCGAAGCCGGCCGCACGGGACTGCGCACCGCGATCGTCGCACCGGACAACGCCGCCGAGGCGGCCCTGGTCGAGGACTTGACGGTGCTCGCGCCCAAGGACCTCGCCACGCTCGTCGCCTGGCTGTTCGGCCAGACCACGCTCGAACCGGTGACCCGCTCCGCGGCACCGCCCGGCCCGCCCCTGCCGGACCTGGCCGACGTCCGCGGACAACCCGGCGCCCGCCGGGCACTGGAGATAGCCGCCGCCGGAGGCCACCACATGCTCATGGTCGGCCCGCCCGGAGCCGGGAAGACGATGCTCGCCGAACGCCTGCCGTCGATCCTGCCGCCGCTGACCGACGCCGAAGCGGTCGAGGTGACCTCGCTCCACTCGCTGCGCGGCAGGTTCACCGGCGGCCCGGCCGAACTGCTCCAGCACGCCCCCTTCGAAGAACCGCACCACTCCACGACCATGCAGGCCTTGGTGGGAGGCGGCCACGGCAACATCGGCCCCGGCTCGCTCGCCCTGGCCCACCGAGGGGTCCTCTTCATCGACGAGGCCCCCGAATGGCGCCGCACGGTCCTCGACGCGCTGCGCCAACCCTTGGAGAGCGGCGAGGTCCGCATCCGCCGCGCCAACGCCTCGATCCGCTACCCGGCCAACGTGATCCTCGCCCTCGCGGCAAATCCCTGCCCGTGCGCTCCGAACAAACCGCAAGACTGCACCTGCACGCCGCAGATGAAGCGCACCTACCTGCCGCGGATCTCGCGACCGCTCATGGACCGGATCGACCTGCGGGTGAACCTCCCGGCCGTGCCGCCCTCGGCGATCCTCGCCGAAGTATCGGAGGCCGAATCCTCGGAGTCGGTGGCCAAACGCGTCGCCCGGGCCAGGGAGGCCGCCGCCTCCCGGTGGACCGGGGCGGGCGAACGGTGGCGCCTCAACAGCGACGTCCCCGGCCCCGCCCTCCGCTCCCCGAGGTGGCGACTGCCGCCCGAAGTGCGCGGCAGCGTCGACGAACTGCTCATGAAGGAACGCATCACCGCCCGCGGCTATGACCGGGTCCTCAAACTCGCATGGACCATCGCGGACCTGCGCGAACACGAAAGACCGAACGCCGAAGACGTCACGGCCGCAAGCGAACTGCGACTCGGCTACACGATGAGCTGACAGTCCCGACGCACCGCACCGCACCGCACCGCACCGCACCGCACCGCACC
>NZ_STGX01000002.1:111773-186884 GCF_004912155.1 Glycomyces paridis
ACAAACGCAAACACCCGTCACAACCGAACCGCCGCAAGACAACCAAGTCCGACCACCGACCACCACCGCGATCAACTCGAATCACGAGCTCGAACTACGAGGAGGAACCATGAACCGACTGCCGAACGATCCGCGACTGGCACTCATGCTGCTGTCCTCGATCGTCGAACCAGGCGACGCCGACCTCGAGGATCTGATCGAGGAACACGGGGCGGTCGAGACCGTCCGCATGGTCTGGGACGGGACGGTCCCCGACCGTCTGCGGCGCATCACCTGCGCCGCCGTGGCCTGCACGCACGACCCGGCCGAACGCGCCGCCCAGATCGCCTCGGCGACACGCGAGTGCGGCGCCCGGTTCCTCATGCCCGGCGACCCCGACTGGCCCGACCAGCTCCAGGATCTCCTGCTCGTCTGCGACGCGGACGAGCCGCACGTGCGGCCGCCGCGCGGCCTGTGGGTGCGTGGGGAGCACGACCTCGCCCAACTCTGCCGCAGGTCGGTCGCGATCGTCGGATCGCGGGCCGCCACCGAGTACGGCCAGCACCTCGCCGACGACCTCGCGGCGGACCTGACCGAGTCGGGTTGGACGGTGGTCTCGGGCGGCGCCTTCGGCATCGACCGCGCGGCGCACCTGGGGGCGCTGGCCCGCGGAGGCAGCACGGTCTCGGTCCTGGCCTCGGGTGTCGAACTGCCGTATCCGAAGGCGAACCGGTCCATGTTCGACCTCATCGTGCAGCGCGGTCTCCTGGTGAGCGAGTGGCCCCCGGGCGCCTCCGCGATGAAGCACCGCTTCCTCACCCGCAACCGAGTGATCGCCGCTCTGACCGCCGGCACGGTGGTCATCGAGGCCGCCCACCGCTCCGGTGCCCGGAACACCGCTCGGCACGCGGCCGAGCTGGGCCGGGTCCTGATGTTCACGCCGGGCCCGGTGACCTCCTCGCAGTCGGCGGGGACCCATCAACTCGCCCGCGAGCCCTGGGAGGCACGGCTGGTCACTCGGGCCGAGGAGATCATCGAGGACCTCACCGGCATCGGCGGCCCGATGGCCTCCCAACCGCCCACCGAGCGACGCCCGATCGACCGCCTCACCGAAATCGAAGCGCGCCTTGTCGAAGCGCTACCGCGCGGCTACGTGGTCGAAGCCGAACGCCTCGCCGCGGCGGCCGGAGTCCCGGCCGAGACGGCGGCCCTGACCCTCGCGAACCTCAAGCAGAGCGGCTGGGTCGACCAGATCGACAACCGCTGGCGCCTGTCGAGAGGAGGACACCACTGATCCGACCACGAGCACGAGCCCCACCGAGCCAAGCCGGGCAAAGGTAAGCCAACGGGTCCGAGCCGAACCAACCGAACGGAGGCGAGCCGAACCGAACCAGCCGCGCGAGGCTGAGCCGAACGGGACCGAACCGAGCCAAGCAAACGGAGGCGAGCCGAACCAGCCAAACAAGGCTGAACCGAACGGGACCGATTCGAATCAAGCCGAACCGATCAAAACGGGGTCGAGTCGACAACCCCGACAACCGAATACAACCGACCAAGCCCGAACGCAGCCACAAGCAGAGCACCGGGCAGCGCGCAGCATGCAAATCAGGGGTGGGTGGGGAGGGGGCGGGGGGAGGGGGAGTCCCCCAAGGCGAGGCCCGCGATCCAGGGTGAGTCAGTAGTCGGTGATCACAGTGCGGCGGTGTTCGGGTGGGGTGGGTGGGGAGAGGGCGGGGGGAGGCCCCAAGGCAGGGCCCGCGATGCGGGGAGGGTCAGTAGTCGGTGACGACCGTGCGGGGGTATTCGAGTTCGGCTCGGGGGGCCCAGCATTCGTAGACGCCGCGTTCGATGCAGGTCGCGTCGGTCGCCATGATCGCCTCGATGTCGGGGCGGGTCAGGCGCACCCGCACCCAGTCCTCGTTGCGGCCCAGCGCGAGCACTTCGGTATCGCGCCAGTGCGCCAATGTGAGGAACCGCTGCGGCCGGGTCACCGGGCTGCGGCTGACCGCGCCCCGCTCGTACACGGTGAAACCGTGCCCCGGATCGGCGGTGACCGAGACCCTTTCGCCCTCATGGACTCCCATGAGTCCGGCATGGACGGAGGGATCGACGCGGAACAGCGCCCGGCCGGTCTCAAGGCCGGGGATGCGGTTGACGAGGTCGCGGTGGCGGGCGCCGGCCATCCGGTTCCACACGTTGGTCTGCGGCTGGTACTGGAACAGCGCGATCTCGCCGCCGTCGGGCGTGTACGCGAGGATCTCGGCGCGCGCGGTGAGCGGCAGGTCGGCGAGCCCGGCGGTGGCGAACTCGGGGATCAGGTGGCTGCCGCTGGGGAGGAACCCCGTGCCGAGGATCATCGACCCGCGCCGCTCGCGCCCGGGGACGCCGACCAGGCCGGGGAAGTTCGCCGCCTCCGTGCTGAGGTAGTCGCCGGCGCCGATCGCCTTCCAGCGCAGGGCGAACGCGGTGTCGCGCACATCGTCGGGGTCGCCGGCGAGGACGACTCGGTCGTCGGGGGTGCGCAGGTGGGCCACGTCGAACTCGCGGAAGCACACGCCGCCGACGAGCGGCGCCGAGGTCAGCTGCCGGGCGACCTGGTGGCGGCTGAGCGGCTTGACCATGCGCGTGCCGGGGGTGATGAACGCGGTTGCACGCACGGCCGCGACGAGTGCCCGCTCGACGGGGCCGATGCGCGGGTTCTGGCTGTAGCGGTGGACGGTCTCGGCATCGGCCCCGGGCATGACCGGGACCGACACCGGCGCGACTCCGGCGAGGAGCAGTTCCCCGCCGTCGCTGGCGACCTCGGAGGCGTGCACGTACCGGTGGAAGGCGCCGCCGCTCGGGTGGAAGCCGGGTTCGCGACTGTCCGAGTAGATCTCGAACGCGGCGCCGCCGGTGATCGCGCGCGCCCGGTACCGCCTGTCGTTCCAGACGATCTCGGTGGTGCCGGTGGACGCGGCGGGTGGGGCCTGCATGACGCTGAGTTTACGGAGATCGGTGAACATCAGGGTGAACCGAAGGTGAACTCCCGCCGCCGGACCCCGCCCGAGCTGGGCTCACACAGTCTCTGTGACCTTCTTGAGACCTCTTGGCGCGTCGGGGTTCTCGCCGCGCTCGATGGCGAGATTGAGCGAGAGTTGTTGGAGCGGAAGGATGTCCAGAAGGGCCGCGAGGCGCTCGTCCACCGCGGGGGTGGCGAGGCGGGCGCTCTGGCCGGGGACGTCGGCGGCGCCGACGACGACCACGTCGGCGCGCTGCTTGCCGAGCTGGGTGAGGACGTTCCACATCGCGTGGCCGCCGGGGCCGGAGCCGACGACGGCGAGGACAGGGACGCCGGGGTCGGTCATGGCGAGGGGCCCGTGGAGGAGGTCGGCGCCAGAGAAGGCCAGCGACGGCAGGTAGGAGGTCTCCATGAGCTTGAGCGCGGTCTCGCGCGCGGTCGGGTACGCGTAGCCGCGGCCGGTGGTCACGAAGCGGGAGGCGAAGCGGTAGCGGCCGGCGAGCTCGGCAGCGCCGGAGTGCTCCAGGACGTGCTGGGCGAGCTCGGGGAGTTTGTCGAGCGCGGAGGCCTCGGCTGCTTCGAGGCGGCCGGTGCCGGTGCGGATGCCCTCGATGAGGAGCAGGAGGGTGAGGAGCTCGGCGGTGTAGGTCTTGGTGGCGGCGACGGCGCGTTCGTGTCCGGCGCGGACGTCGAGGTGGAGTTCGGCCTCGCCGGCGAGGCGGGAGTCGGGGTTGTTGGTGACCGCGAGGGTGAGGGCGCCGGAGGCGCGGGCGGCGGCCACGACCTGCGCGAGGTCGGGGGAGCCGCCGGACTGGGAGACGGCGATGACGAGGCTGTCGGACCAGTCGGGGCGGGCGTCGTAGACGGTGACGACCGAGGGGCTGGCGAGGCTCGCGGGGAGGCCGAGGCGGATCTCGGTGAGGTAGGCCGCGTAGAGGGCCGCGTGGTCGGAGGTGCCGCGGGCGGTGAACACGACCGACCGGGGCCTGCGCTCGGCGATGACCGCCGCGATCTTGGCGATCTCGGCCGCGCCGTGGTCGAGCAGGCCGCGGAACACGTCGGGCTGCTCGGCGATGTCGGCGGCCATGCCCGCACCGGGGCGATCGGCGGCGATCTCGTCGGCGGCGCCGACCTGGGGCTGGTTCACGGGACGCTCCTTGTGCGACGGGGACCTCTGAAGACGGGACCTGTAAATATTAAATAAACCTTCATAATGAAGGGTAGTCGACCCCTTCCCGGCGCGTCCACCGCCGTTCCCATTTCGAGCGGCGCCGCCGCGGCGCGTCGGAGCGGCCCGGCGCCGAGCGGACGCGGAGCGGGGAGGTCCGCCCCGGGCGGGGCGGGCGCCCCCTCCGACGGCGCCCCCTCCAACACTGCTCCGAGTTCACGCCGCCGTCAACGCCCTCGGGGTCCTCGCGCAGGTGCCGGTAAGGTTGACCCCTGCATTCCCGACCGACCAAGGAGGAGCCATGGCGAAAGCAGCTCGCAAGCGCAAGTCGCGTAAGAAGAAGTCCGCGAACCACGGGAAGCGGCCGAACAGCTAGCGCGTGGCGGGGCAGGCGGCCGCGCCGAGACTGCCCCGCGATCGCACTGGTCGATCCCGGACACGAACGAGACTGGCCCACATGACCGAAGCGCCGCGCGAAGCGCGCGACCAGCAACAGCCGAGCACCCGCGAGCGGATCCAGCAGACCGCGATCGCGCTCTTCAGCGAGCACGGCTACGAACGCACCTCCCTGCGGGAGATCGCCGAGCAGCTCGGCGTCACCAAAGCCGCCCTGTACTACCACTTCAAGACCAAGGAAGACATCGCGGCGAGCTTCTTCGAGTCCTACGCCGCCGACGTCGACCGCATCTGCGAATGGGGCGACACGCGTCCGCGGGACCTCGAGACCCGGACGGAGCTGCTGCGCCGCTACGAGGAGACCATCAGGTCCCACGTGCCGGTGCTCAAGTTCATGCAGAGCAACCAGGCCGCGCTCACGCGCCTGGACCGCATGTCGGTCTTCCGCATGCGCCAGCGCCGCCTGCACGCGCTCCTCATCGAGTCCGACGACCCGCTCACCCACCGCCTGCGGGCGTGGGACGCGATCACGACGCTGTACAGCGCGTGGATCACCTATCCGCGGATCGACGACTCCGAGCAGGAGATCCGGGAGGCTTCACTCCAGATCTCCATCAGTCTGCTCCAGGCCAACGCCGCCGAGTCCTCGGCCGCGTAGGGCCGTGCCGCTGGGCGCGGTCGGGCCCGGTCAGCGATCGCGTTCGGCGACTTCGCCGAAGAGCTCGCCGACCTGCTCGATCGCGCTGAGCTTGCGGCGCAGGCGCTCCTTGACCTCGTCGGGCGCGGTCTCCTTGCTGCAGCAGCGGTGGACGATGGTGCGCACCTCCTGCTCGATGCCGTACTCGGAGAGGCACGGGGAGCATTCTTCGAGGTGGTCGCGGATCACCGTGCGGCGGACGTCGGAGCACTCTTCGTCGAGGTAGAGGTAGACCTCTTCGAGGACTTCCCGGCAGTCGAGCTTGGGCTTCTCCGGTTCGGGAGCGGTCACTGCTGTACCTCCCGTGCGTGCGACAGGCCGCGGTCGGCGGCGTACGAGCTGAGCAGCTGGCGCAGTTGGCGCCGGCCCCGGTGGAGGCGGGACATGACGGTGCCGATCGGGGTTCCCATGATGTCGGCGATCTCCTTGTAGGAGAAGCCTTCGACGTCGGCGAGGTAGACGGTGAGGCGGAAGTCCTCGCCGAGGCGCTGGAGGGCGTCCTTGACGTCGGAGTCCGGCAGGTGGTCGAGGGCCTCGGTCTCGGCGGAGCGCAGGCCGGTGGCCGAGTGGGATTCGGCGTCGGCGAGCTGCCAGTCGGTGATCTCGTCGGTGGGCGAGGTCAGGGGCTGGCGCTTCTTCTTGCGGTAGGTGTTGATGTAGGTGTTGGTGAGGATGCGGTAGAGCCAGGCTTTGAGGTTGGTGCCCTCGCGGAACTGGTGGAACTTGGAGTAGGCCTTGAGGTAGGTCTCCTGGACGAGGTCTTCGGCGTCGGCGGGGTTGCGCGTCATGCGGAGGGCGGCGCCGTAGAGCTGGTCGAGCAGGGGCATGGCGTCGCGTTCGAACCGCTCGCGCCGCTCCTGGGTGTTCTCGCCGCCTGCCTCGGTCACCGTCTCCCTCTCGTCGCCGGTCAGTCCCGAGCCTACGGCAGGGGTGCGGGCGAGGTCGGGGGAAATGCGTGCGGCGGTGACGCCGCCGACGCCGTCGGGAGTGGCGGTGCGGCTGAGGGCCGCGGGCCATTCGGGCCCGTTCAGCAGGGCGGCCAGTCGTTCGTCCTCGCGTCCGCGGAGGGTGGTCGTCATGTGCGGTGCGCTCCTTACCGGCCTTGTGCTGGGCCCGCCGGCCTCCCGCGGTGGCGGGGGCGTGTCGCGGCGAGCCGAGTGGTGCGGCTCGACCGGTGCAACGTCGGGGGGCGGTGGATCATTCCGCCGGTGGCGAAACGGCGTGAGTCGTCTCGGCCACAGCGGTGGAGCGGGTGGAGTCGGGCGAGGTGTACGAATTTCGGGAAATCACACGAAATCATTACTTTGCGGAGGGAAGCGGTAACTTTCGGTGTGAGTGGTCGTTATCGTGGTTGGACCCGGAAGGGTCTTGATCGCGCCGGGTGACCGGCGCGTGAACTCCCAGTACCTGCCCCGGGCCGGCGGACTTGACACCGCCGCCGGTCCGGGGAGGCTGCGGTCCTCCCCCGATCCCCCCATTTGGACGCCGAGAAGCCGCGACGTCGCCCGCAGGGCGGTCGCGGCCGTCGGTGCGGCGGGTCGCTACGCGCCCACGGCGAGGGGGTTGATGTCCTTCCAGACCTCGATCATGGCCCGGCGTTCGCGGGGCGCGGTGTTGCCCCAGACGCCGTGGCGGTCGCGGGCTTCGAGGGCGCGCACGAGGCAGGGCGTGCGCACCGGGCAGGCGGCGCACATGGCGAGGGCGGCGTCGATGGGTTCGCGGGGTTCGGGGTACATGACGTCGGGCTCGGCTTCGGCGCAGTTGCCGCGGCGCAGCCAGTCGTCGCCGCTCATCCGGTAGGCGCCTCTGATGATCTCGTTGCGGTATTCGGCGGCATCGAGCAGCCGGGGGTCCATTCGGGCTCGGGCCACTTCCTCGGGGCGGATTCGCCGCATTGCTACCTCCCTGTTCCGTTCCGCCGCCGACCCTTCCGGTGTCGACGCCGCGACTCCTGAAGCGATTCCCGTCGGTCAGCGGCGGCTTGTACACGAAAGACCGACGACTTGGGGTACAGATACCGATGCGGCATAGTGATTGAGTTCACATTCCCGGAAGGGTCCGGGCACCGTCCTCCTCGTCGATCGGGCGGACCAGTTCGGGGCCCTCGTTGGCGGCCCGGCCGACCGCGCGGCTCACCTTGCGGATCTCAAGCTCCTCGGGCAGCGACGCGGCGGGCCCGGCGAGCAGTTCGCCGACGTCGGCGTCCTCCTCCCCCAGCCAGGCCGCGTACCGCTCGGGCGGCAGCACGTAGGGCATCCGGTCGTGCACCGACTCCATTGCCTCGCCCATGGCCGGGCAGGTGAGGACCGTGAAGGTCATCAGGCTGAGGTCCTCGGCGCCTTCGGCGCGGGCCTCGCGCGGGCGCCAGGTCTCCCACAGCCCCGCGAAGACCACGCCGCCGGGCCGGGTGAAGAAGTACGGCTGCTTCCCGCCGCCGGGGAGCTTGCGCCACTCGTACCAGCCGTCGGCCGGGACGAGGGCGCGGCGCGAGGCGAACGGGCGCTTGTACGCCCGGGAGGTCGACACGGTCTCGATGCGCGCGTTGAACATGCGGGCGCCGATCGCCGGATCGGAGGCCCACGGCGGCACCAGGCCCCAGCGGGCCATCTCCACGACGCGCTCGTCCCGGGACTTCGAGCGGCGGACCACGGGGGCGAGGGTCGTGGGCGCGATGTTGTACCGGGGATCCCAAGCTCCGGCTATGAGGTCGGCGGCGTCGAACAGGGCCGCCATGCTGGGGCTCGACTTGCTGTTGGCATACCTTCCGCACATGCCCACACCGTAACCCGCGCCACCGACAGCGCGAATCGTCAATTCCGGGCGGGCCGGGCGCCACCCCGGTGCGCCGACGCTCCGGCCCGCGACCCGCAGGCCTCTAGACTGGGCCCCGTGAACGCAACCGCCGCCCCCGAGAAGCGCCGCTGGACCGCCACGTACGCCGAGACCGAGCTCGACGCGGTCGTGCGCGTGCCCGGCTCGAAGTCGATGACCGCCCGCGCGCTCATCCTCGCCGCGCTCGCCTCCGGCCCCTCCGCGATCCACCGCCCCCTCATCGCCCGCGACACCCTCCTCATGGTGGAGGGCCTGCGCGCGATCGGCGTCGGCGTCGACACCGCCGACGACGCCCTGTGGACCGTCACGCCCCCGGCGGGCGGCGCCTTCGCGGGCGGCACCGCCGTCGACTGCGGGCTCGCCGGGACCGTCATGCGGTTCCTGCCGCCGGTCGCGGCCCTCGCCGACGGGCCGGTGGCCTTCGACGGCGACCCCCACGCCCGCAACCGGCCCAACGACGGCGTCATCAAGGCCCTGCGCGACCTCGGCGTCGGCATCGAGGACGGCGGGCGCCTCGCGCTGCCGTTCACCGTCAACGCCGCCGGGCGCGTCGCCGGCGGCGAACTCGCCGTGGACGCCTCCAAGACCTCCCAGCTCGTCAGCGCCCTCCTCATGGCCGCGCCCCGGTTCGAGCACGGCCTGGACCTGCGCCACACCGGCGACCGTCCCGTCCCCAGCCGCCCCTACCTCGACATGGTCGTCCAGATGCTCCGCGAGGCGGGCGCCGAGGTCGACGACTCCGAGCCGAACCGCTGGCGCGTCGCACCCGGCGAGCTCAAGGGCCGCGAATGGGTCATCGAACCCGACCTCCAGAACGCCGCCCCGTTCCTCGTCGCCGCCGTCGCCGCCGGCGGGCGCGTCACCGTCGAAGGCTGGCCGACCGAGACGGCCCAGGCCGGCGACCGCATCCGCGACGTGCTCGCCCAGCTCGGCTCGCGCGTCGAATGGAGCCGCGGCGGCCTCACCGTCGTCGGCGCCCCCGACCCGATCCCGGTCGAACTCGACCTCGCCGACGCCGCCGAGCTCACCCCCGCCCTCGCCGCCCTCTTCGGCGTCAACCGCGGGCCCTTCACCGTCCGCGGCGTCGCCCACATCCGCGGCCACGAGACCGACCGCGTCGCCGCCCTCGTCGCCGAACTGCGCGGCATCGGCGCCGACGTCGACGAGTTCGAGGACGGCTTCCGCGTCAACAAGGGCGGCAGCCGGTCCGGCACCTGGAAGACCTACGCCGACCACCGCATGGCCCACGCCGGCGCCGTCGCCGGACTGGTGATCCCCGGCCTCGTCCTCGACGACGTCGCCTGCGTCTCCAAGACCTGGCCCGACTTCGCCGAAGCCTGGGAGCGCGCCGTCCTGCACGGCGGCGACCGACCCGCAGAGGAGACTGAGGCCTAGTGCCGCAACCGGACTGGGACGCCGAGGACGAGGACTGGGACGAGGACGACGTGCGGGTCAGGCCCACGCGCCGCTCCCGCCCCCGCACCAAGATCCGCCCCAAGCACGAGCACGCGCAGGAGGGCTTCGTCGTCGCCGTCGACCGCGGCCGCTACACCTGCCTCGTCGACGGCGCCCAGGTCACGGCCATGAAGGCCCGCGAACTCGGCAAGCAGTCCATCGTGGTCGGCGACCGCGCCGCCCTCGTCGGCGACCTCACCGGCGCCCCCGGCACCCTCGCCCGCGTCGTCAGGATCGAACCGCGCCACGGCGAACTGCGCCGCTCGGCCGACGACGAGAACGCCAACGAGCGCCTCGTCGTCGCCAACGTCGACCAGCTCGTCGTCGTCGCCAGCCTCGTCGACCCGCCCCTGCGCTACGGCTTCGTGGACCGGTGCCTCGTCGCCGCCTACGACGCCGCCGTCGCCCCCGTCCTCTGCCTGACCAAGAACGACCTCGCCCCCGCCAAGGTCGAAGAGGTCCGCGCCTACTACTCCCAGCTCGACCTCACCATCACCACCACCCGCCCCGACGAGCCCCTCGACGGACTCGTCGCGCTCCTGGCGGGCAAGGAGAACGTGTTCTTCGGCCACTCCGGCGTCGGCAAGTCCACCCTCATCAACCGGCTCGTCCCCGGCGCCGGGCGCGCCGTCGCCGAAGTCCGCGCCATCGGCAAGGGCAGCCACACCTCCACCAGCACCGTCGCCCTCGAACTGCCCGCCGGCGGCTGGGTCATCGACACCCCCGGCGTGCGCTCCTTCGGCCTCGCCCACGTCACCGCCGACTCGATCCTCAAGGCCTTCCCCGAACTCGAAGCGGTCGCCCGCGACTGCCCCCGCGGCTGCACCCACACCCCCGAGATCGGCGACTGCGCCCTCGACGCCGCCATCGGCCCCGACGACCCCCGCGCCGGACGCCTCGCCTCCTTCCGCCGCGTCCTCGCCTCGCTCCACGAATCCGACGCCAAGAACTGAACGGCCCCTTGTTCACCTGGTCGTCGCCTCGCTGGACGGCGGCCCCGGACGCGGCCTCAGTAGGATGAGGTCATGCCCACCTCCAGCTACAACGACGACCTCGGCCTCGCGCACCTGCTCGCCGACAGCGCCGCCCAGATCGGCACCAGCCGGTTCAGGGCCTCCGACCTGCGAGTCTCCTCGAAACCGGACATGACCGAGGTCTCCGACGCCGACACCACCATCGAGGAGGTGCTGCGCTCGACCCTCGCGCGCGCCCGGCCCCGCGACGGCATCTTCGGCGAGGAGTACGGCGACAACCCCGGGGCCTCCGGCCGCAAATGGGTCATCGACCCGATCGACGCCACCCGCAACTACGTGCGCGGCGTACCGATCTGGGCCACCCTCATCGCCCTGTTCGACCGCGGCGAACCCGTCGTCGGCGTCGTCAGCGCCCCCGCCCTGCACCGCCGCTGGTGGGCCATGAAGGGCGCCGGCGCCTTCGCCGGACGCGACCAGCGCGCCGGCAAGCGGATCCAGGTCTCCAAGGTCGCCAAGCTCGCCGACGCCTCGGTGAGCATCTCCTCCATCACCGGCTGGACCAAGCTCGACCGCCAGGGCGCCATGCTCGGCCTCCTCCACGAGGCCTGGCGCGAACGGGGCTTCGGCGACTTCTACTCCTACTGCCTCCTCGCCGAAGGCGCGCTCGACATCGCCGCCGAACCCGAAGTGGCCCTGTGGGACCTCGCGCCCCTCGCCCTCATCGTCGAAGAGGCCGGCGGCACCTTCACCGACCTGCGCGGACGGCCCGGCCCCGACGGCGGCACCGCCCTCGCCACCAACGGGCTCCTCCACGAGCAGGCCCTCGAGCGGCTGAAGATCCGCGAGACGTAACAGCGGCGGACATGCCGAGGGGCGCGGCCGATCGGGCCGCGCCCCTCGCTCTCCTCATCTTCGATGACCGAAGCCGATGCCGCGCCTCAGGCGCCCTTGGCGGCCTCCGCCAGGAACCGCAGGTGCTCGCCGCGCTGGTGGATGCCGCCGCCCTCGTGCTTGTTCCAGGGCCACACGGTGATCCGCTTCTCGCCCTGCCAGCGGTTGTAGGCCGCGAACACCGTCGAGGGCGGGCAGATGTCGTCCATCAGGCCCACCGAGTACAGCGCCGGGACGGTGCCGCGCGCGGCGAAGTTGACGCCGTCGAAGTAGTCCAGGGTCGCGAAGACCCGGTCCTCGCGCAGGCGCTGGCCCGAGAGGAACTCGACGATCTCCTGGTAGGGGAACGCGTCGGTGATCGTCACCGCACGGCGGAAGTAGGTCAGGAACGGCACGTCGATCATCGCGCCCGCGAGGTCGCCGCGCAGGCCGCCGACCGCCTGGGCGATACCGCCGCCCTGGCTGCCGCCCGCGACGACGATCCGGTCGGGGTCGATGCCCTCCAGGGACTTCGCGACGTCGACCGCGCGGTGGGCGTCGGTGAACACGCGCCGGTAGTAGTAGTGCTCGGGGTCTTCGAGGCCCTGGGTCATCCAGCCCTTGTTCGTCGGCCCGGTCGTCCCGTACGGGTCGCCGGTGTCGCCGGGCTGCCAGTTGCCGTAGCCCTGGCCGCGGGTGTCCATGACCAGGTGCGCCCAGCCCGCAGCGGGGTAGGTGGTGTGCGCCCACGGGAAGGACCGACCGCCGGAGTAGCCGATGTACTCGACCACGCACGGCAGGGGGCCCTCGACGCCCTTGGGCTTGACGAGCCAGGCCTTGATCGGGTCGCCGCCGAAGCCCGCGAAGACGAGGTCGTGGACCTCGACGGTCACCAGGTCGGTCTCGTGCGGGGTGAGCCTGACGTCGAGGTCGCGCTCGCCGGCCTCGGCGAGCGTGGACTTCCAGAACTCGTCGAAGTCGGCCGGTTCGGGCACGTCGGGCCGGTACTCGCGGAGCTGTTCCAGGGGGAGGTCGAAAAGAGCCATGAAGAGTTTGTAGCACGACCCAACAAATAAGTCCACATTCAGGAACACGTTTTCCAGGCCTCGCGACGAGCCTACCGGAAACGACGCCGCGGCGCCAGATCGACACGGAGCGTTGATATGTGGCTTTCGAGCGTTATGTGGTAGACAGGGGGAAGCGCGCTCCTCCGAGATTCCCCGGAAATCGCCAGCGCAATCGGTTGCCATCCTTCTCGAAGTCCGATAACATATCGAGACATTTCAATGTATTCCCAGCAAAAGCCGGGAATGCGAACAATCCGACAATCGAGAGGAACGACAACGTGAGCGCCAACCCGGCAGTTCCGCGCATCAAGCGGCGCGTGCTCCTGGCCTCCGGCGCGGGCGCCGCGGCGGCCGCCAGCGGCCTCGGCGTGTGGGCCTCCCAGCACGCCAGTGCGGCGACCGACGAGGGCGCGGCCGCGTCCGACGTCGGCGTAGCCCAGGCCGTCGTCGGCTGGGCGAGCCTGAACGGGGGCGTCTCCGGCGGCTCCCAGCAGGTCGAGGTCTCCAGCGCGAGCGACTTCCTGTCCGCGATCGGCGAGGGCGGCCTCATCGTGCGCCTGAGCGGTTCGATCAGCATCTCGGGGATGAACGACGTCGCCTCCGACACGACGGTGATCGGCGCTTCGGGCGCTCGGATCACCGGGGGCGGCCTCGACGTCTCGGGGCAGTCGAACGTCATCATCACCAACCTGACCTTCGACGACTGGGACGACGACGCGATCAACGTCCAGCAGGAGTCGACGAACATCTGGGTGCACCACAACACCTTCGGCGTCGGCTACGACGGCTGCGTGGACGTCAAGCGCGGTTCGGACTACGTGACCGTGGCGTGGAACCGGTTCGACGGGCACGACAAGAACATGCTCCTGGGGCACTCGGACGACAACGGGAGCCAGGACGAGGGGCACCTGCGGGTGACCTACCACCACAACTTCTTCAACGGCACGAACCAGCGCAACCCGCGCGTGCGCTTCGGCGAGCAGGTCCACGTCTTCAACAACTACTACAAGGACGTGGGCTCCTACGGGATCGCGACCACCGAGGACGCGGGCGTCATCGTGGAGGCGAACTACTTCGAGAACGTCGACGAGCCGACGCACATCGGCGAGGGCTCATCGAGCGACGGGCGCCTGGTCGAGTTCGACAACGTGCTCGACAACTCCGGCAAGATCCTCACGAACGGGTCGGTGAACACCGATCTGCCGTACGGCTACTCGGCGGACCCGGCCGATCAGATCCCGGGGATCGTGGAGGGCGGCGCCGGGGCGGGCTAGTCACGCCCGTATCAGCGCTTGCCACACGCACGACGGGGCCGACGAGACATCGTCGGCCCCGTTGCTTTCTATTTTGGACCGAGGTCTTGCAAACGCTGTCCCTGGCGGTTTACCGTCAACATCGAGATCCTTCAATACGTTGGGTCTCCCCCTCCATCGAAAGGGTCGATCTCATGGACCGCAAGCAGACCAGACGCGGATTCTGGAAGGTCGTCGGCCTCACCGCCGCCGTGCCCGTGGCCGCCTCCGCCGGACTGTGGACCGCCGCCTCGGCACAGGCGGTCACCCCCGGCACCTGGTACTACATCAAGTCCCGCCACTCCGGCCTCGTCCTGGACGTGCTCAACCTGAGCACCACCGGCGGCGCCGAGATCATCCAGTACACCCAGACCGGCGCGAACAACCAGCAGTTCCGCTTCGTCGACAGCGGCGGCGGCTACTACCGCATCCAGGCCAGGCACTCGAACATGGTGCTCGACGTGTGGGAGTGGAACGCCGCCAACGGCGCCACCATCGCGCAGTGGAACGACCTCAACGCCGACAACCAGCAGTGGCAGGTGACCGAGTCCGGCGGCTACGCCACCTTCGTGAACCGCTTCTCCGGCAAGGCCCTCGACGTCTGGGAGTGGTCGACCACGCCCGGTTCGCGGATCTCCCAGTACGACTACCTCAACGGCTGGAACCAGCAGTGGCAGCTCGTGCCGGCCAGCGGCGGCGGCACCCCGACCACCGGCCTGGTCGGCTGGGCGACCCAGAACGGCGGCACCACCGGCGGCGGCAGCGCCTCGGCGACCACCGTGACCTCCGCGTCGGCGCTCTCCTCGGCCGTCAGTGGCTCCTCGGCGAGGGTGGTCCGCGTCAGCGGCACCATCAACGTCTCGGGGATGATCAACGTCGGCTCCAACGTCACGATCGTCGGCAACTCCGGCGCCCAGATCACCGGCGGCGGCTTCCACCTCAGCGGCTCGCGCAACGTCATCATCCAGAACCTGCGCTTCAACAACTGGTCCGACGACGCGATCAACATCCAGGACGGCTCCCAGAACATCTGGGTCGACCACAACACCTTCGGCACCGGCTACGACGGCTCGTGCGACATCAAGCGCGAGTCCGACTTCGTCACGGTCTCCTGGAACCGGTTCAACGGCAGCGACAAGAACATGCTGCTGGGCCACTCCGACGACCACACCGCCGACATCGGCAACCTGCGCGTGCCCTACCACCACAACTTCTTCAACGGCACCCAGCAGCGCAACCCGCGCGTGCGCTTCGGCGAGCCGGTCCACATCTTCAACAACTACTACTACGACATCGGCGACTACGGCGTCGCGACCACCATGAACGCCGGCGTCATCTTCGAGGGCAACTACATCGAGAACACCGACTCCCCCACCGAGATCGGCCAGGGCGACTCCGCGGGCGGGCGCATCGTCTCGCGCAACAACCACCTGGTGAACTCCGGGACGCCGGTCTCCAGCGGCTCCGTAGCGAGCGTGCCGTACTCGTTCACGCTCGACACGCCCTCCAGTGTCAAGTCGATCGTGACCGGCGGCGCCGGCGCGAGCTAGCAGAGGAAAAGGCCCCGTGTCCGAAAGGACACGGGGCCGCATCGCTCACCGCCTGCTGCGGCGGACCGAGTCCCTGCGGTACCAGCCGTACTCCTGGACGGTGTTCGGGAAGTACGACCACGGGAGTGCGCCGACATGGCCGTCCACGGCCCGGAACTGCTCGACGGCCTCGCGGTGGCGGCCGAGCAGGTTGAGGACGTACGCGAGGACGTGCCTGACCTGGATCACGGTGCGCGGGTAAGCGTCAGGGCAGGCCGCTAGCTCCGCGAGGCACGCGTCGACCGCGGCCTCCACCTGCGGCGTGCGGTACTCGCGGCCCGACGGGATGTAGTGCTCCTCGAACGCGGCGACCAGGGGCAGCACGTTGAGGAACGACCCCTGCGGCGCCGCCGACGCGGCCTCGGCGGCGAAGGCCCGCGCCTCGTCGTCAGAGCCGAACCACTTGGCGCACTTGTACTGGAGCATCGACAGATGACCCTCGAACCCGTGCGGGTGCAGGGCCGTGAACCCCTTCCAGAGCGCCTCCGTGCGCCGGTGCGGCCAGCCGCGGCTGCGGGCGACGCGGAGCATGCGCTCTTTCCCGGTGGGGTCGAGCGGGTCGGCGGCCACGGCGGCGTGCATGTGCGCCTCGGCGGCGGCCATCTGCTCGGTGAACCCTGACCGCTGGCCCTGCGTCAGGTACCTGGCCCGGGAGGCGCCGCGCAGCTGCCAGGCGAAGCGCATGGTGCGCTCGGCGCGGACCAGCAGCGGCGCGAAGCCTTCAGGTTCGGCCCGCTCCCAGTCCGCCAGCCAGGTCTGGTCCTTCAGCGAGGACTCGGCCATGAGCACGAGCGCATGCGAACGCCGCTCCCACTGGCCGAGCGTGTCGGCGAAGAGGGCGGCGAGCGCCCGCCAGTCCCGGTCCGCGACCGCCGCCTCGACAGCGGCGTCGAGCGGGCACGGGGCCTCGAACCGCTCCTCGTCGGTGTCGCGCAGGCGCACGAAACCGCGCAGCGGGCGAGGCTCGTAGCCGGGGCTCAGCCAGGGCGGCTCGGGGTAATAGCCCTGGTAGCGGCGCGTCGCCGCGTTGACGGCATCCTTCCCCCTGAAGACGGCGACGGCGCCGAGATGGAAGAACTTGGGGATGTTGGACAGGCGCGAGGCCATGGCGGACCTTTCGGGAGGGGTTCAGCGGCGGCCGCTGCGGCGCACTGAATCGCGGCGGTACCAGCCGTACTCCTGGGGCGGGTTGGGGCAGTAGGTCCAGGGGAGGGCGCCTATGTGGCCGTCGATCGCCTTGAACTGCTCGGCGGCCTCGCGGTGGCGGCCGAGGCGGTTGAGGAAGTAGGCGAGGAGGTGGCGGACCTGGAAGACGATGTCCGGGTCCGCGTCCGGACCGGTCTTGACTTCGAGGAGGCAGGCCTCGACGGCGGCGTGGACCTGGGGGGTGCGGTAGGCCCGGGCGCCCTCAATCCCGTGCTCCTCGAAGGCGGCGATGAGCGGGAGGACGGCCAGGAACGAGCCCTCCGAGGCGTTCGCTGCGGCGGCCGCGGCGAAGGCGCGCGCCTGCTCGTGCGAACCGCGCCATTTGGCGCACCAGTACTGGAGGGCCGCGAGGTGGCCGTGGAAACCGTGCGGGTGGCGGGTCGCGAACTCCTTCCACAGGCCTTCGAAGGCCTCCCGGGACCAGCCGCGGCCCATCGCGACGGGCATCGTGAACTGGAGCGGGGTCGGGTCCTCGGGCGCGGCCGCGACCGCCTGCTCCATGTGGTGCTCGGCGAGCGCGATCCCCTCACGGAAGCCACGGATCTGGTCCTCGTCGAGATACTTGGCGCGTCGCGCGCCGCGTACCTTCCACGCGTGCAGGACCGTGCGCTCGGCGCGGACGAGCGTCACCCCCGGGCTGCCCGGCTCGGCGACCTCCCAGGCCTGGAGCCACGACTCGTCCTCGACGGCCGCATTCGCGATGCGATGGGCGACACGGGATCTGCGATCCCAATCGCCCCAGGTCGCGGCTAGGAGCGAGGTAAGCGCGCTCCGGTCGCCGGAGGCGGCGGCCCCCTCGATCGCCAGCTCGGTCTCGTCGGCGGGCATGTGGCGTTCGGTGTCGAGCTCCGCCAGCGGGGTGAACCCGGGGAGCGGACGGGGCTCGTACGTCGCCGGCAGCTGAGGAGGGTAATAGCCTTGAAATTTTCGGACGGCCACGGAGGACGCCTCGTCGCCACGGCACAAATCGACCGCGACGAGGTACGCCAACTGAAGGGGTTTGGGCATATGGCGGATCATTCGAACCTCTGTTGTAGGGGGGACCCGCAAGATAACAGGCGCCCCTTGGACATCGGTTGCCCGCCTGGTGAGCCGCGGACTCCCCTGGGGATTCCGCGGTTGGAGAAGGGTGGTCCGGAGTGCGCGGCGAGTCGCTGGCCGAGGCCATTCGTTCGCTCGCCCTGCACAGTTACGGCTCGCAAGCGTCGCCGAGGCCGCGGAAGGGCCTTTGCATACCGGTGTCGTATGCAAAGGCCCGACAACGCGGCGAGCGGGCGAATGGACCGGTCAGCGGCCGTTGCGCACTCCGGACGACCCCCTAGGCCCAGGGGAGGCCGAGTTCTGAGAAGAGGCGGCCTTGGCGGGCGGCGTCCTCTACGGCCTGATCGGCTCCCTTGAGGATGGTGACGGGGTCGTCGCCGACGCGGTCGAGGTGGTCGGCGTCGATGAGGCGGGGGATCGGGTCGCTCAGGACTCGTTCGAGGACGCCGGTGAAGGTCTTGGCGCGGCGCAGGCCGGAGATGAGGCCGACGCCTCTGCGGCGGTGGGCGAGGAGGTTGTCGAGGAGGTCGGTGCGCCCGTACCGGGTCGGCTCGGTCTCGCCGGGGAGCAGGAGGCGGTCGGTGGGGTACTGGAACCAGGCCTCCCCTTCGGTGCCCTTGACGTACACGTCGCCTTCGATCTTGCGGTCGCCGCAGACGGTGACGGCGACGGTGATGCGGACGCCGTTCTTGTTGACCGCGCGCCACACCGCGGTGTCGTCCACTTCGATCTCCGAACGCGTGCGCAGGCGCTCCAGTTCGATGTCGCCGTCCAGCGGCCAGTCCCCCGCCAGCGCGATGACCTCCTGCGAGGCGTGCGCGAACGGGTTCGCAAGGGCGCCGTCGGCGATGAGGACGCCGTTCGCCTCGCGCTTGCCCGCCCACGGGGAGCGGCGGTAGTAGGAGTCGGGGCGCTGCCAGGACCCGGCGACGGCGACGGACTCGACCTCGCCGAGGCGCCCGGCCTCGATCGCGTCGCGCAGGGCGTTGAAGGCGTGGGAGCCGAGGGCCTGGAAGCCGACCTGGACGTTGCGGCCGGTCTCGGTCATGACGTCGTAGAGGCGCGCGTACTCGTCGAGGTTGGCGACGGGGGGCTTCTCCAGGTAGACGTCGGCGCCGTGGCGCATCGCGGCGCTGGCGATGGGCAGGTGGGTGGGGGGCGGGGTGGCGATGATGACGACGTCGGGGTCGGCGGCGTCGAGCATCGCCCGGTAGTCGTCGAAGACGGGGGTGTCGCCGATGGGGATCTGCTCGTCGACGTGGATGTCGGCGGTGTCGCAGATGGCGACGAAGTCGATCTCGCCGCTGCGGCGGCGCGGTTCGAGGTTGTGGCGGTGGTGCAGGCCGTAGCCGTTGGCGCCGACGAGGGCGATGCGCGGGGGGCGGGTCTCGGTCACAGGTGCTCCAGGGTGGTGGCAACGCCGTGCCGGTCGAGTTCGCGCAGCCATTTGGCGGCGGCCCGGCGCAGCTGGTGGTCGTCGGCGACGTGTTCGGGGACGATCTGGCGGATGCCGAGGATCGCGTCGATTCTCGCGGCCGGGTTGGATCCGGCGGCGGCGAGGCTCTGGCGCAGGACGTCCTTGAGGGGGTCGTCGAGCGGCAGTTCGGCGTCAGTGTCGGCGGTGCCGGCGCAGAAGCGGGTCCAGGCGGCGAGGGGCAGCGCGATGAGGTCGCGGTCGACGCCGGCGTCGGCGAGGTCGGCGACGGTGGCGAACAGGCGCTGCGGGAGCTTCTGGGAGCCGTCCATGGCGATCTGGATGCAGCGGTGCCGGATGCCGGGGTTGGCGAAGCGTTCGAGGACGCTCTCGCCGTAGGCGATGGTGTCCTGGCCGTCGGGCGGCGTGAAGCTCGGTGCGATCTGCTCGGCGATGAGCCAGCGCGCGAAGTCCTCGGCGCCGGGCAGGGCGAGGGTGTCGCCGATGGTCTCGGCGCCGGCGAGCGCGCCGAGGTAGGCGAGTGTGGAGTGGACGCCGTTGAGGGTGCGCAGTTTCAGGCGTTCCCATCCGGCGACGTCGTTGGTGAAGGTGGCGTCCCAGTCGGGGCGCGGCCCGGCGAAGTCGTCTTCGATGACCCACTGGCTGAACGGTTCAGCCTCGACGGCGGCCCGGTCTTGGACGCCGAGTTCGAGGAAGGCGCGCTCGTAGGTCGCCGGGGTGGAGGCCGGGACGATCCGGTCGACCATCGAGGAGGGGAAGGCGACGTTGGCGTGGGCCCAGGCGCGGGTGCGGTCGTCGAAGAGCGGTTCGACGGCGGCGCGGGTGGTCTTGCCGTTGTCGGGGAGGTTGTCGCAGCACAGGACGGTGAGCGGCGGGCCGCCGCGGGCGGCGCGGCGGGCGATGCCCTCGGCGAGGAGCCCGGGGACCCCGCCGGGGTCGGTGTAGGCCTTCTCGGTGACGGTGAGGGTGACGACGTGGGTGGTGTCGGCGGCGAGGAGGTCGAGGGCGCGTTCGCGTTCGGAGGCGATGTGGAGGGTGTCCACGATCGAGCCGACCACGCGCATGGAGACGCCTTCGGGTCCGAGCGTGGCGACGGAGTAGAGGCCGTCCTGTTCGGCGAGGGCGTCTATGACGCCGCGCGAGTTGGGGGCGGCGACGGTGATGCCCCAGTCGGTGTCGTCGGTGTAGACGGCCTGGTGGGCGCGGTGGAAGGCACCGGCGCCGATGTGGAGGATGCCGGAGGTCTGGGGGCGGTCCCCGGGGACGGTGACGTCCCCGGGGAGCCGCTTGACGTTCTCGTTGCTCAGGCGCTCCATGCGGGCCCGTTCGGGAAGGAGAACTCGGCGATGGACTCGGGCTTGAGTTCGACCGAGTAGCCCGGCTGCGTGGGGAGCCGGTAGCGGCCGTCCACGACGGTGACGGGGTCGGTGTAGTGCTCGTGCAGGTGGTCGACGTACTCGATCATGCGGCCCTCCAAGGTCTTCCCGACTCGAAGGTATTCGAACATGCCGAGGTGCTGCACGTATTCGCAGAGTCCGACGCCGCCGGAGTGCGGGCAGACGTCGACGCCGTGCTTGGCGGCCATGAGGAGGGTGGCGAGGACCTCGGGGATGCCGCCGACGCGGCAGGCGTCGATCTGGCAGACCTTGATGGCCTCGGCCTGGAGGAGCTGCTTGAAGATGACGCGGTTGGCGGCGACCTCGCCGGTGGCGACGCGGATCGGGGCGACGGCCTTGGCGATCTTGGCGTGGCCGAGGATGTCGTCGGGGTGGGTGGGCTCCTCGATCCAGTAGGGGTCGAAGGCGGCGAGGTGCTTCATGTTCTCGATCGCCTCGGGGACCGACCAGATCTGGTTGGCGTCCATCATGAGGAGGCGGTCGGGGCCGAGGACGTCGCGGATGATGCCGGCGCGGCGCACGTCGTCGGCGACGTCGGGCGATCCGACCTTCATCTTCGCGGCGGTCCAGCCTTCGGCCACGGCCTGCTCGGTGAGGGCGCGGACCTTCTCGTCGGAGTAGCCGAGCCAGCCCACGGACGTGGTGTAGGCGGGGAAGCCGTCGGTCTCCAGGACCTTCAGGCGGTCCTCGTAGCCGATGCGGCCCGCTTCGAGGATCGCGACGGCCTCGTCGTAGGTGAGCTCGTCCTCGATGTGGCGGTAGTCGATCTGGGCGGCGAGTTCGGCGGAGTCCATCTCGGCGAGCAGGCGCCACATGGGCTTGCCTTCGAGTCGGGCGCGCATGTCCCACACGGCGTTGACGATGGCGCCGACGGCCATGTGGGTGGCGCCCTTCTCGGGTCCGAGCCAGCGGATCTGCGGTTCCTGGACGATCGAGCGGGAGAACTCGACGGGGTTCGCGAAGATCTCCTCGACGGTCTTCCCCTCGACCAGGTGGGCGTAGGAGCGCACGGCCCGGGCGACGATCTCGGTGCCGCGGCCGCCGGTGAAGGTGAAGCCGGTGCCGGTGGGGCCGCCGTCGGTGTGGAGTTCGACGTAGCAGGCGGAGTAGTCGGCGCGGTTGATCGAGTCCGAGCCGTCGCCGGCGGTCGCGGTCGGGAACCGCACGTCGTGGACTTCGAGGCGTTCGATCTTGGTCGGCACTTACTTTTCCAATCCGTAGATTTTGCGAGGGAGATTGTAGGCGAGGTCGACGGCGACGTCGGCGGCTTCGGCGTCGGTCATGCGGTGCTCGGCGACTAGGCGGGCGAGGTAGGCGGCGTCGATGCGGCGGGCGAGGTCGTGGCGGGCGGGGATGGAGCAGAACGCTCGGGTGTCGTCGACGAACCCGGCGGTGTTGTAGAAACCGGCGGTCTCGTGGACGGCCTCCCTGAAGCGGCGCATGCCTTCAGGGGAGTCGAGGAACCACCAGGGCGCGCCGAGGAACACCGAGGCGTAGCCGCCCGCGAGGGGCGCGAGCTCGCGGCTGAAGACCGTCTCGTCCAGGGTGTAGAGCACGATGCGGAAGCGCGGGTGGTTCCCGAAGGCGTCCAGGAGCGGCTTGAGCGCCCGCGTGTACTCGGTGGCGTTGGGGATGTCGCCGCCGACGTCGCGGCCCCAGCCGGCGTGCAGCCACTCGTTGTGGTTCCGGTTCGACCCGGGGTGGAGCTGCATGACCAGGCCGTCTTCGACGCTCATGCGGGCGAACTCGACGAGCATGAGCCCGGGGAAGCGGAGGATCTCGGCCTCGTCGGCCTCGCCCGCGAGGGCCCTGGCGTAGATCTCGGCGGCGGCCTTCGGGTCGTCCTCGGTGTAGGCGGTGAGGTTGCCGTGGTCGGTGCAGGTCGCGCCGGCCGCGATGAAGTCGCGGCGGCGCGAGCGCAGCGCGGTGAGGAAGCCGTCGAAGGTCGCGGTGTCCTCCCCGGTGAGCTCGGCGAGGGCCTCGACGCGGTCGTGCCAGCCGGGCCAGCCGGGCTCGACGAGGTTGTCGGGCCGGAAGGTCGTGACGACCTTCCCGCCGCGCCCGCCCCACGCGCGCCCGTCGGCCGCGGTCTGGGCGGCCAGGGCGGCGTGCGGCTCCAGGGAGTCCACGGGGGACTCGGTGGTGGCGAGGACCTCGATGTTGAAGCGCTCGAACAGGGCCCGGGGCCGGTAGGCCGGTTCGGCGAGGCGCGCCGAGAGGTGGTCGTAGAACTCGTCGGCGGTGTCGGGCCCGAGTTCCTTGTAGATCCCGAAGACCTCCGCGAAGGTGTGGTCGAGCCACAGCTTCGAGGGGGTGCCGCGGAAGAGCCGGTAGTGCTCGGCGAAGCGGCCCCAGATCGTGCGCCCGTCGATCTCGGAGGGCTCGCCGCGGACGGAGGCCACGCCGAGCTCGCCGGGGGTCACGCCCTGGCTGTAGAGCATCCGGGTGAGGTAGTGGTCGGGGACGACGAAGAGGCGGGCCGGGTCGGGGAACGGGAGGTTCTCGGCGATCAGGCGCGGGTCGACGTGCCCGTGGGGGCTCAGCAGCGGCAGGTCGGCGGTCTGCCGGTGGAGCTCGCGGGCGATGGCGCGGGTGCGCTCGTCGGCGGGGAAGAGGCGGTCGGGGTGGAGGGTCATGCGGCGTCCCGTTTGATGAGGTCTGCGACGGCAATCGATTGCCCACTGGCGATCGACGCGTTGGCCGCCAGGCCCGCGGCCAGCGCGTTCACGCCGTCCTGGGCGTTCGCGGAGCGGGCGTGGGGGTCGGTGTCGCCGTCGAAGAGGACGCCGAGCATCCGGACGTCGCCGCCGCCGTGCCCGGAGCGGTTGTACTCGCCGAGGTCGATGCGGGTGGGCTTGGTCCAGAAGGGGTGGAGGGTGAGCTCGTAGTGGCCCTCTTCGGGGGCGGCGTGGGTGCCGTGGACGCTGGCGCCGTTGGGGCCCTTGAGGGCCGGGTTGACGTGGTCGTTCTCGACGACGAGGAGTTCGAGGCGGCCCTGGGTGCCGTTGAAGTGGACCCGGTAGCCCTCCCAGGGCGAGTACGCCGTGAGGCGGTAGGAGAGGGTGACGCCGGAGTCGTAGTCGATGAGGGCCATCATGTCGTCGTAGATGGTGATGCCGGGGGCGAACACGGACTGGTCCCTGATGTAGCCGTCGGCGTCCTCGGCGTCGAGGTAGAGGGTCTTGAGGGTGTCGCTCTCGGCCATGTGGAGGGCGAAGGGGTCGTCGGAGGCGAGGTCGGAGCCGTGGACGCGGTCGTAGCCGCGGTCGTGGCCGTTCGCTTTGCCGTTCTCGCCGTAGAAGGCGAGCTTGCCCTTGGCGAAGGCGCTGACGGGCGCCGCGTCGAGCCACCAGTTGACGAGGTCGAAGTGGTGGCCGGACTTGTGGACGAGGAGGCCTCCGGAGTTGGCGGCCTCGCGGTGCCAGCGGCGGAAGTAGTCGGCGCCGTGGCGGGTGTCCAGGAGCCAGTCGAAGCCCACGGAGGTGATCTCGCCGATGGCGCCGTCGCGGAGGAGTTCGGCGACCTTCTCGTGGAGGGGGTTGTAGCGGTAGTTGAAGGTGACGGTGACCGTGCCCTTGGAGCGGGCTTCGGCGTCGAGGATGGCGGTGGCGGCCTCGGCGGTGGTGGTCAGCGGCTTCTCGGAGATGACGTCCTTGTCCGCGGCGAGGGCGGCGAGGATGTACTCGTGATGGGTGGCGTCGACCGAGGTGACGATGACGGTGTCGGGGTCGGTCTCGGCGAGGAGGCGGTCGAAGTCGGCGGCGGCGTAGGCGGCCGGGGCGGGCAGGCCCGCGGCTTCGACGGCGGCGGCGTGGTGCGCGATCCGCTTGGGGTTCGTGTCCGCCAGTGCGACGAGTTGCGCTTTGTCACCTCGCTCGATGATCGCGTTGACGTACATCGTGGCGCGTGAGCCGGTCCCGACGATGGCATAGCGATGCGACGTGCCTGACATGTGACTCCTTCGTCTGCGAGGTTCTGGTAAACGCTATCTGAGAACCTCGCGGCAGGCAAGACCCGGTCCCGGCACTCGGGCCGGGGCCGGGCCCACGTCGCTACTTCGGGGTGGCCTTCGTGAAGGGGGGCTTGACGACCCGCACCGGCAGGCGCCGCCCGCGCACGTCGAGTTCGAGCTCGGCGCCGGGCTTGTACGCGGCGTCGAGGAGCGCGAGCGCCACGCCCTTCTTCAGGGTCGGCGCGTGGGTGCCGGAGGTGGTCTCGCCGACGGCGCTCTCACCGTGGAAGACGGTCATGTGCGCGCGCGGCACGCCCTTGCCGACGGCCTCCAGGCCCCACAGGCGCCGCTTCGGGCCCGCGGCCCGCTCGGCTTCGAGCGCGGCCTTGCCCCAGAACTCGGGCTTGTCCCAGCCGATCGCCCAGTTCAGGCGGGCCTGGACGGGCGTGATGTCGGGGCCGAGGTCCTGGCCGTGCAGCGGGTAGCCCATCTCCAGGCGCAGCGTGTCGCGCGCGCCGAGCCCGCACGGGACCGCGCCCTCGGCGGTGATCGCGTCCCACAGCTCCCCCGCGGCCTCGACGGGCACGACGAGTTCGAAGCCGGTCTCGCCGGTGTAGCCCGAACGGCAGACGATGACGTCGGTCTCGTCCCGCTCGTGCTCGGTGAACGTCATGTACTCGTGGCCCGCGGGCAGCCCGAGGGCCTCCAGGACGCGGACCGAGCCGTGGCCCTGGACGGCGAGCACCGCGTAGTCGCGGTGCGCGTCGCGGACCTCGACACCCTCCGGCGCGGCCGCGGCGAGGCGCCGGACCACCTCGGCGGTGTTGGCCGCGTTCGGGATGAGGAACACCCGCTCGTCGGAGAACCGGTAGGCGATGAGGTCGTCCACCACGCCGCCGGACTCCTCCAGGCACAGCGTGTACTGCGCGCCGCCCTCGCCGATCCGGTCGAGGTCGTTCGCCAGGCACCGGTTGACGAACGCCGCCGCGCCCGGCCCGGTGACCCACGCCTTGCCCAGGTGCGAGACGTCGAAGACGCCGACGCCGGTGCGCACCGCCTGGTGTTCGGCGAGCACCCCGCTCCCGTACTGGATCGGCATGTCCCACCCGGCGAACTCGGCGAACTTGGCGCCGAGGGCGGTGTGGCGGTGGTGCAGGGGCGAGGTCAGCAGGGGTGGTGTGAACTCTGAAGCGTCGGACATGGCACGAAGCTTAACGGTTTCGTCTCAGTGGCTAGGATCGGAGCATTTGATCCCCAGTACCCGCACACCTAAGGATGGATCGTGACCGATCTGATCAGCGCCTCCGGCGACGCCGCCGCCGCTGAGGCCGACGTGCTCGTCGTCGGCGTCTTCGCCGGCGAGGACGCCCCCGAGCTCCCCGAGAGCCTCGCGGGCGTCGACGCCGCCTTCGGCGGCCGCCTCGCCGAGCAGCTGGCCGCCCTCGGCAACACCGGCGGCGCCTCCTCGCTCACCCGCCTGCCCGCGCCCGAGGGCCTCGCCGCCGCGCTCGTGTACGCCGTGGGCCTCGGCGACGCCGAGGACCTCGACGACGAAACGCTGCGCCGCGCCGCCGGGACCGCCGTCCGCGCCGCCTTCGGCAAGGAGACCGTCGCGATCGCCTTCGAAGGCGACCCCGAGGCCACCGCCGTCGGCGCCGCGCTCGGCGCCTACAAGTTCGAGGGCTACAAGACCGAGGGCAACGGCGACGCCGCCCCCGCCACGGTCAGCGTCTACGGCGCGGGCGAGGCCGCGGTCACCAAGGCCGCGGTCCTCGCCGAGAGCGTCGCCCTCGTCAAGGACTGGGCCGACACGCCCGCGAACCTCCTGCGCCCGCCGACCTTCGCGATCGAGATCCAGCAGGCCGCCAC
This sequence comes from Glycomyces paridis, assembly GCF_004912155.1. Classification (GTDB taxonomy): domain Bacteria; phylum Actinomycetota; class Actinomycetes; order Mycobacteriales; family Micromonosporaceae; genus Glycomyces; species Glycomyces paridis. The sequence goes on from NZ_STGX01000002.1 coordinate 137,994, forward strand.
GGCCGCCGGGGTCGAGGTCGAGATCCTCGACGCCCAGGCGCTCTCGGCCGGCGGCTACGGCGGCGTCCTCGCCGTCGGCGGGGGCTCCTCCGCCGAACCGCGCCTCGTGCGCCTCACCTACCGGCCCGAAGGCGCCGTCAAGCACGTCGCGCTCGTCGGCAAGGGCATCACCTTCGACTCCGGCGGCATCTCCATCAAGCCCGTCGCGGGCATGTGGGACATGAAGGGCGACATGGCCGGGGCCGCGGCCGTGGTCGGCGCGACCGTCGCCGCCGCGCGGCTCGGCCTCGACGTCAACGTCACCTGCACCGTGGCGCTGGCCGAGAACATGGTCTCGGGCTCCTCCTACCGGCCCTCCGATGTGATCACCATCCGCAACGGCATGACCGTGGAGATCCTCAACACCGACGCCGAGGGCCGCCTCGTGCTCGCCGACGCGCTCTCGCGGGCCCTGGAGGACGAGCCCGACGCGATCTACGACGTGGCGACGCTCACCGGCGGGCAGCTCATCGCCCTCGGGCGGCGCACCATGGGCCTCATGGGCTCCGACGTCGAGACCGAGCGGCTGCGGCGCATCGGCGAGGACACCGGCGAGCAAGGCTGGCCGATGCCCTTCCCCGAGGACCTCGTCAAGCTCATGGACTCGTCGATCGCCGACGTCTCGCAGTGCGCGACCGGCCTCAAGCGGGACGGCCACATGATCCAGGGCGGGATCTTCCTGTCCAAGTTCGTTCCCGAGGAGGTCCCCTGGGCGCACCTCGACATCGCCGGACCGGCCGACTCGGACTCGGCCTACGGGTACATCGCCAAGGGCGCGACCGGGTTCCCGGTCCGCACGCTGGTGGCGGCCCTGGAGGAGTTCGCCTCCTGACGGCGCCTTCCAACAACGAACGGACGGGGCGCGGCCGATACGGCCGCGCCCCGTCCGTTCGCCCTCACCACCATGTGGCGGGACGGTGCGGCGAATGCCGCGAAATCGTTGTGTTCACGACCGCCCGGAAGCGGCCGCAGGGGTCACTGGGGACGCTGCTGCTGGAGCTTGCGCCGGGCGTCGTAGTCCCGCTTACGCTGGGGATATCCGGTCTTGGCGACCTCGTACACGGGGAGGTTGTGCTTGCGTCCCAGGGCGAACGCACCTGCCGGGCCGTCGATGCGGCGGCGGGTCCACTCGCCGTCGTGGGCGATGAGCACGACCGTGGTCGCGGTGACCGTCGTCTTCGGCTCGATGTAGGCCTCGACGCCCGACCGCGTCTTGATGAAATCGATGAGGTGTCGCTGGTCGGCATTGTCCGATGCCCGGTCCAACGTCCCGCTGTCCTGCTTCTTCTTCCGTCCGAACCAGCCCACAGCCGCTCCTTCCGCACCCGAGGTGGCGTCGACTCTCAAGCGTACACAGGGGCTGAGACGCCTGTGTCCAGCCGCACATGGGCAAGACTTTCCGAATGCTTCCGGCAAGCGGTTGAATGGTGTTGCACACTCCAACCACCGGGTCTGGGCGACCACGAGTCGCGTCCGGTGGAAGGATGGGCTCCGAACCTAGGCATCACTAAGTGGGGAGAGCAATGAGCGACCCGAACGCAGGATACGACGTAGTCATCCTGGGCGGCGGCAGCGGCGGGTACGCCGCGGCGTTCCGCGCGGCCGAGCTGGGCCTGTCGGTGGCGTTGATCGAGAAGGACAAGGTCGGCGGCACCTGTCTGCACCGCGGCTGCATCCCCACCAAGGCGCTCCTGCACGCCGGCGAGGTCGCCGACACCGCCCGCGAGTCCGAGCAGTTCGGCATCCTCGCCGAGTTCAAGGGCGTCGACATGCCGGCGGTCAAGAAGTACAAGGACGACGTCGTCTCCAAGCTGTACAAGGGCCTCCAGGGCCTGGTGAAGGCCCACAAGGTCGAGTTCATCCAGGGCACCGGCAAGCTCGTCGGGCCCAACGCGGTCCAGGTCGACGGCGGACGCACCGTCACCGGCAAGCACGTGATCCTCGCGACCGGCTCGTACTCCAAAACCCTCCCGGGCCTGGACATCGACGGCGAGAAGATCATCGCCTCCGAGCACGCGCTCGAACTCACCGAGCTGCCCGGCAAGGCCATCGTCATCGGCGGCGGCGTCATCGGCGTCGAGTTCGCCTCCGCCTGGAAGTCCCTGGGCGTCGAGGTCGAGATCATCGAAGGCCTCCCCCGCCTCATCGCGGCCGAGGACGCCGACTCCTCCAAGCAGCTGGAACGCGCCTTCCGCAAGCGGGGCATCAAGTTCCACACCGGCAAGTTCTTCGAGAAGGTCGAGAGGACCGCTACGGGCGTCCAGGTGACGATCCAGGGCGGCACCGTCGTCGAAGGCGACATCGTGCTCGTGGCCGTCGGCCGCGGCCCGGTCACCGCGAACCTCGGCTACGAGGAGCAGGGCGTCACCCTCGACCGCGGCTTCGTCCCCGTGAACGAGAGCCTCCAGACGAGCGTCCCGGGCGTCTACGCCGTCGGCGACATCGTTCCCGGCATCCAGCTCGCCCACCGCGGCTTCCTCCAGGGCATCTTCGTCGCCGAGCACATCGCGGGCCTGAACCCGGCCCCCATCGACGAGACCGGCATCCCGCGCGTGACCTTCACCGAGCCCGAAGTGGCCTCCATGGGCCTCAACGAGGACAAGGCGAAGGAGAAGTACGGCGCCGACAGGATCAAGTCGGTCAACTACAACCTCGCGGGCAACGGCAAGTCCAACATCCTCAAGACCCAGGGCTTCGTCAAGCTCGTCGCGGTCGAGGACGGCCCCATCGTCGGCGTCCACATGGTCGGCGCCCGCATCTCCGAGCAGATCGGCGAAGCGGAGCTGATCTACAACTGGGAGGCCTACGCGAACGACGTCGCGAACCTCATCCACATGCACCCGACCCAGAACGAAGCGATCGGTGAAGCGGCGATGCTGCTGGCCGGCAAGCCGCTGCACGCCCACGACTAAGCACACGCAGGAGTTGAACGAACGATGCCGACATCGGTAACGATGCCCGCCCTCGGTGAGTCGGTCACCGAGGGGACCGTGACGCAGTGGCTCAAGCAGGAGGGCGACACCGTCGAGGTCGACGAACCCCTGCTTGAGGTCTCGACCGACAAGGTGGACACCGAGGTGCCCTCGCCGGTCGCCGGCGTGCTGCTGAAGATCGTGGCGCCCGAGGACGCCGAGGTCGAGATCGGCGGCGAGCTGGCGATCATCGGCGACCCGTCCGAGGCCGGCGGCTCGGCCGCGCCCGCCCCGGCTCCGGCCCAGGAGACGCTGCCCGAACCCGAGCCCGAGGCCGCTCCGGCGGCCCAGGAGGCCCCGGCCGAGGAGGCGCCCGCCTCATCCGGTGCGGCCACCGGCACCGAGGTGCTGCTCCCCGAGCTCGGCGAGTCGGTCACCGACGGCACGGTCACCCAGTGGCTCAAGGCCGTCGGCGACACCGTCGAGGTCGACGAGCCCCTGCTGGAGATCTCGACCGACAAGGTCGACACGGAGATCCCGTCCCCGGCCGCGGGAACGCTGCTGGAGATCCGGGTCGCCGAGGACGAGACCGCCGAGGTCGGCGCCGTCCTCGCGGTCATCGGCTCCGGCGCCGCGGCCCCGGCCGCCGCTCCCGCCGCCGAACCGACGCCCGCGGTCAAGTCCGAACCGGCCCCCGCGCCCGCCAAGGCCGCGGAGTCCACGCCGACGAACCCGGCCCCGGCCGTTCCCGAGGTCACCGCGCCCGTGGGCGGCGAGTCGCCGTCGGCGCCGAAGCCCTCCGGCTCGTACGTGACGCCGCTGGTGCGCAAGCTCGCCGCCGACAACGGCGTCGACCTCGCCGAGGTCGCCGGCTCCGGTGTGGGCGGACGCGTCCGCAAGGAGGACGTCCAGGCGGTCATCGACGCCAAGAAGCAGGCCGCGGCCCCTGCCGCAGCGCCCGCCGCCGCTCCGGCGAAGGCCGCCCCGGCTCCGGCCGAGGTCAGCCCGCTGCGCGGCCGCACCGAGAAGATGAGCCGCCTGCGCCAGTCCGCGGCCAAGGCCCTGCTCCAGTCGATGCAGACCACGGCCCAGCTGACGACGGTGCGCGAAGTGGACGTCACCAAGGTGGCGAAGCTCCGCGCGGCCAAGAAGGACGAGTTCCTCGCCCGCCACGGCGTCAAGCTCTCCTTCCTGCCGTTCTTCTCGATCGCCGCGATCGAGGCGCTCCAGCAGTACCCGATCGTCAACGCCACCATGAGCATGGAGGAGAAGACGATCACCTACCCCGAGGCCGAGCACGTGGGCTTCGCGGTGGACACGCCGAAGGGCCTCATCGTCCCGGTCGTCAAGAACGCCGGCGACCTCAACATCCCGGGCCTGGCCAAGCGGATCGCCGACATCGCCAAGAAGGCGCGCGATGGCGGCCTGACTCCGGACGACCTGTTCGGGGCCACCTTCACGATCACCAACACCGGTTCGGTGGGCGCGCTGTTCGACACGCCGATCGTCCCGGTCGGGCAGTCCGCGATCCTCGGCACCGCCGCGATCGTCAAGCGCCCCCGGGTGGTCAACGACCCGGATCTGGGCGAGGTCATCGCGGTGCGCTCGGTCATGCACCTGACGCTGAGCTACGACCACCGCCTCATCGACGGCGCCGACGCGGCCCGCTACCTCGAAGCGGTCACCAAGCGCATCGAAGAGGGCAACTTCGAGCACCAGCTCGGGCTCTAGACAAGACGAACACGCGCAGGGGCGCGGCGGGATGATCCCGCCGCGCCCCTGCGGCATTCTCGCATCAGGAATTCCACTGCGCCTCATGCGAAACCATGCATCCGCGATCTGCGCCCGCACTACGGTTCGGTAACCCGTAACCCGATACGCAAGTCCTCGTTCTTCCTACAACCCACCTTTTGACACCCCATGCGGAAGTTAGGAACTCGAATGCCGATCGAGTACAACGAACTCCTCGCGATGCTGATGGAGACCCGCCCCGAATTCGCCACCGAGCTGTACTACTGCACCGAAGGCCCCGAACTCCCCGAATACGACAGCATCACCGTCAGCCGCAGGACCCTCGTCGCCCCCGAACCCTCGGAGCGGCTCCTCGTCTGCGTCGCGGCGGCCTACGCGAAGGACGGCGAGCGGCTCGTCACCGTCCTCTTCGATGCCGTCCTCGAACCCGATCCGGCCCAAGCCGAATCGTGGCTGCGCTTCATCACCGACGCGCAGCGCGCCCTCAGCTGCATGGTGGCCTTCGTGGTCCTGTGCCGGGACGCGCGCACCGCCCGCTGGGCGCTCGCCTACAGCGCGGTCGGCGACATCGGCTGCTATGTGCTGCCGGTGGTGGTTCCCTCGCTGCTCGCGAACGCCTAGAATGGAACCGGCCCCTCGCCGCCGTCCCCACCACGGCGCCGGGGGGCCTTCCGCGTCCCTCCTAAAACGATTGCGGGCCCGCCCGCGGGCGGCGAGACTCGACCCATGTCCCGATTCGGCCCCACGGTCCCCTACGACGCCACCGCCGTGCGCGTCGCATGGGAGACGCTGCCCCCCTTCGTACGCGAGAGCGTCGCCGCCGCGCTCGGCGGCGAGCCCGCAGAGGTGCGCATGGCCGGCGGCGGCTTCAGCAGCGGCTTCGCCGCCCGCGTCCGCTCAAGCTCCGGAGCCGAACTCTTCGTCAAGGCCGCGGGACCCGGCAACTCCCGGGCGCTCGACGCCTACCGCCGGGAGGCGCTCGTCAACCCGGCCCTCCCCGCAGGGGTCCCGGCCCCGCGCCTCGAATTCGCCGCCGACTTCGAGGACTGGACCGTCCTCGGCTTCGAAGCGGTCGACGGCCGCGCCCCCACCCTCCCGATGAACCCCCGCGACCTCGACCTCATGCTCGACGCCTGGGCCCGCGCCGCCGCCGCCCTCACCCCGGCCCCGCAGGCGCTCCTCGACCTCGGCGTCACCGCCGATCCCGTCGACCACAAGCTCCGGCAGTTCGCCTCCCTCGACGCCGGGAGCATCGAGCCGTTCCCTCTCCCGCCCGCGCTCGAAGGCCGCACCGCCGAACTCGCGACGATCGAGCGCGGCATCGACGCCGCCCTCACCGCCGACGCGGTCATGCACTTCGACCTGCGCCCCGACAACATGATCGTCGGCGCCGACCAGGCCTGGATCTGCGACTGGAACTGGGTCGAAGTCCACTCGACCTGGTTCGACACCGCGTGCTTCCTCGTCGCCGCCCACGGCGACGGCCACGACGCCGACGCCCTGTTCCACAAGCACCCGACCGCCGCGGGCGTCACCGCCGACGAACTCGACGCCGTCCTGGCCTCCATCACCGGCTACTACCTGTCGCAGTCCTACGACCCGCCGATCCCCGAGGTCTCCCCGTACCTCCGGCGCCACCAACGCTGGAGCGGCCTCGCCGCCGCCGACTGGCTCGCACGCCGCCGCGGCTGGTCATGACCTCCGGCGCGCCGCCGGGCCGGGGACGCCGCTGGTCAGGGACATGTACCGGCGCGAAGCGCTCGTCACCGCCGCGCTCCCATCCCAGGTCCCCGCGCCGCGACTGCGGTTCACCGACGAGGTCGGCGACTGGGTCGTCGCCGGTTACGAAGCGGCGGAAGGCGAACCGGTGACACTGCCGATGACGGCCGCGACGGTGGACCGGCTCCTGGACGCGTGGGCCGAAGCGGCGTCGGCGCTCCCGACACCGCCCCCGGCGCTCGTGGGCCTCGGCCTGCGGGCAAAGAGCGGCCGGAACCTCAAGGCGTTCACGGCCGCGGCATCGGGAGCGCTGCTGCGCGGCTGGCCCGACCGCCCCGGGGGCCTGGTCTCTCCGGCGATCGACGGGCTCATGCGGTGGTCGGGGCTCGCGGCGGCCGACTGGCTGACGCGTCGGCGCCGATGGTGAGTCCACATCATGGAATATTTCTCCCATTTATTGGTACGCCCGCGTTATCGTCGTGCGCATGGCGAAAGAGACCGCGACCTACATCCACGGCCACCACGAGTCCGTCCTGCGTTCCCACGCTTGGCGAACGGCGCAGAACTCGGCGGCGTACCTCCTGCCCGAACTCGACCCCGGCCACCGGGTCCTCGACATCGGGTGCGGGCCGGGAACCATCTCGGCCGACCTCGCCGCGCTGGTGCCGAGCGGGCACGTCACCGCCGTCGACCACGCTCCGGCCATCGTGGAGCAGGCCGCGAAGGAGGCGGCCTCCCGCGGCCTCGCGAACATGGACTTCGGCACGGCCGACGTGCACGCCTTGGCGTTCGAGGACGGCAGCTTCGACGTCGTGCACGCCCACCAGGTGCTCCAGCACGTCGGCGACCCGGTGCAGGCGCTCCGCGAGATGCGCCGCGTCGCGAGGCCCGGCGGCCTGATCGCGGTGCGCGACAGCGACTACCGGGCCTTCACGTGGTTCCCCGAACTGCCCGGACTGGACGCGTGGCTCGCGCTCTACGAGGAGGTCGCCCGCGCGGGCGGCGGCGAACCGGACGCGGGTCGGCGGCTCAAGGCCTGGGCGCTGCGCGCGGGCTTCGCCGCCGAGACCATCACGGCGACCACCTCGACCTGGACCTTCACGACCGACGCCGAACGCGCCTGGTGGGGCGGACTGTGGGCCGACCGGAGCCTGCACTCGGACTTCGCGAAGCAGGCCCTCGAAGGCGGCTTCGCGACCCCCGAAGCGCTGCAGGCGATCTCCCAGGAATGGCGCCGATGGGCGGCCGACCCGGAGGGCTGGCTGATGATCCCCCACGGCGAGATCCTCGCGAGGGCCTGAACCGGCAGACTCCCAGCGGGCCTCTGGTCCTTCCGATCCGGAAGGACCTGGGGCCCGCGCTCGTCCCCGCGGAATGTCGGCGGCCGCGGCTACCGTTGCGGCACCGGGAGGAGCCCCGGCACAACTGCACAGGAGGACCCATGACCGCACCCGAACTCGACCGGCTCGCCGACGCGATCACCGCCCTGGCCGGCGCCCGGCCCCGCCCTCCGCTCGAAGCGCTGCTGCGCGAGACGGCCCTGAACATCCTCATCCTCGCGCGCATCGGCGCCAACCGCCTCGAGGACCGCCTCGGCCGTGAGGAGATCGAGACCGCCGCCGACCACCTCGCCGACACGCTCCGCCAGGCCGCATGGAGCCTCCCGCCGCCCTGACCTGCGATTGTGGACCTCGAACCACAGCTTCGAGAAAAACTTCGCGCGGCGCGATGAATCCGCCGCGCGAAGCTCGTCTGCACTTGCGAGCACGTGTCCTCAGAGCAGACGCGCAGGGAGCAGTCATGGGCAAGGTCATATCGGGGATCTCGATGTCACTGGACGGGTTCGTCACCGGTCCGAACGTCACCCGCGAACGCCAACTCGGCGACGGCGGCGAACTCCTGCACCGCTGGCTCACCGAACCCGAACCGGAGGACGAGGCCCTCCTCAAGCGGATGGGCGCCGGCGCCGGCGCGATCCTCATGGGACGGCGCTCCTACGACCTGGCCGAAGGCGACGGCGGCTGGGGCGACGGCGGACCCGCCGGGCCGCTGCCGTGCTTCGTGCTCACCCACCACGCGCCCGACCCCGCGACCGTGCGCGCCCCGGTCTTCACCTTCGTCACCGACGGCATCGCCTCCGCGGTGGCCCAGGCGAAGGCGGCCGCCGGCGACGGGGTCGTCGGCGTGCACGGCGCCAGCGCCGCACGGCAGTGCCTGGCAGCCGGACTCCTCGACGAGATCCAGATCCACCTCGCGCCCGTCCTGCTCGGCGCCGGCACCGGCCTCTTCGAGCACCTCGGCGGCCCGGTCGAACTCGAACGCACCGAAGCGATCGCCACCGGCAACGCCACCCACCTGCGATTCAGGATCGTCCGATGACCGCCCTCGCGTCCCAGGCGCGCCTCGAAGAGCTGGCCCGCGCCATCGTGGACGCCAACAAGTACATGACGCTCGCGACCGCCGACGACGACGGCTCCCCCTGGGCCACACCGGTGTTCTTCACCCCCGACGGCTACTCCGAGCTGTACTGGGTCTCCTCCCCCACCGCCCGCCACTCGCGGAACCTCGCCTCCCGCGACACCGTCGCCATCGTCGTCTTCGGCTCCCACGCCCCCATCGGCAAAGCCGGTGCGGTCTACATGCGCGGCACCGCCGACGAAGTCCCCCGTCCCGAACTCCCCAAGGCCGCCGCCCACTACGCGGCCCGCTACCCCGACCTCACCTACTTCGCCCCCGAGGAACTCCGCGCCCCCGCCCCCTACCGCCTCTACCGCGCCCGCATCGCCGAGCACTCCGTCCTCATCCGAGGCGACGACCCCGAACACGGCACCGGCACCGACACCCGCCGAACCGTCCACCTCTGACCCTAGGAAACCGGCCAACCCACGAACACGCCGTCCACCTCATGGACGACCGCAATGCCCACCTCGTCGAGCAGATCACGCAGATCCGCACTCGGCGCCTCCGGCAACAGCACCGCCAGCGCCGAAGGCACCGGGTCGAGGTGCCGCCGGTAGTCGAGCAGCTGCCCGATCGCCATCCGGATCGAATCCCGGTCGGCTCCGGCCTTGGCCTCGTACAGGACCCCGGCCGTGACGTCGACCGTGTCGGTGCGCAGGATGCCGCGTTCGCCCTTGACTCGGATCTCGTAGCGGCACAGCGCGTGTCCGTGGGCGAGGAGCGCCGCCTCGAATCGGGCGCACAGTTCGGCCTCGCGGCGCACCACCTCGGCCTCCTCAGTGGCCTTGCGGGTGGTTCGGGTCCGGGTGTTCGTCTCGGTGGCGACGGCCTTGCTCGTGGTCTCGGCGGCGGTCTCCTGCGGCGTCGGCGGCAGCCAGGTCGTGACGGTGGTGGCCTCGGCGGCGGGCAGGCGGTGCCCGTCCTCGACGACGACGTCGCCGACCGGGCGGAGCCGGAACACGAAGACCATTCGGAGTTCGCCGTGCTCGTCGGGCGCTTCGCGTTTGTAGAAGGGTTCGGCCGCGTCGAGTTCGAACTCGCCTAGGTACTCGAACTCCTGCGGCTTGCGGTTCGCGGCGCCGCTCGCCGCGAAGACGCGGAGGGTGCGGGACTGGAGCGCGTGGTCGCGGATGGCCTTGTTGCCGATCCACATCTTCTGCGGGCCGTCCTGGCCGTGCCCTGTGTACTCGAAGACGAGGCGGCCGTCGGGGTCGGTGAGCCAGCCGTCGTGGTAACCGAACTGCTCGCCGCGGCCGGGGTCGGAGTAGATGAGGACCGACGCCGATTCGCGGGAGGGCGCGATGCCGCCTTGGGGAGAGCCGCCCCAGACCTTGCGGATCTCGGTGCGGGTGCGCTTGTCGCCGGGGTGGATCGTCTCGTGTTCGGCCATCGGCTGACCTCCAGGGCGGTGCGGCGGGGACTGCCAGTTTAGGGCGCGGGGGTCGGCGGTGAGGGAGCGCGATGTCGTTTTCCTGCCGGACATCGGGGTCGGTCGCGGGTTCCATTGGGTTCTCGTTGGTCGGATCGATGGAGGAGGCCGTTGTGCATGTGGACGTGGATCTGAAGGTGCTGTACTTCGGGACGCCGGTGGTGCTCATCAGCACGGTGAACGAGGACGGGTCGGCGAACGTGGCGCCGATGTCGTCGGCGTGGTGGCTGGGGCAGGCGTGCATGTTGGGGTTGGGGAACTCGTCGCAGACGATGCGGAACCTGGTGCGGGAGCGGGAGTGCGTGCTCAACCTGGTGCCGCCGGAGCTGGCGGGGGCGGTCGACCTGCTGGCGCCGTTGACGGGGGCGTCGCCGGTGCCGGAGCGGAAGGCGGCGAAGGGGTACCGGTTCGAGGCGGACAAGTTCGGGGCGGCGGGGTTGACGCCGCAGGCGTCGGAGTCGGTGGCGGCGCCGCGGGTGCTGGAGTGCCCGATCCAGCTGGAGTGCCTGGTGGAGAAGGTGCATCCGTTCGGGCGGAACGCGAGCGGGGTCGAGGTGCGGGTGGTGCGGGCGCATGTGGAGGAACGGCTGGTCATTCCGGGGACGGCGTACGTCGACCCGGTGGGCTGGGATCCGCTGATCATGAAGTTCTGCGAGTTCTTCGGGGGCGCGGTGAACGTGGGGCCGTCGGCGCTGGCGTCGGCGTGGGAGATGCCGCACGGGGTCATGCCGTCCGCGGCGGCCGCGTCCGGTTGACGGGTCGTCCGCGCCCTGGTTATATCTCCCGTACGCGTCGGTAGGCGCGGGAGCTGCTGCATTGGAAGGCGCGGGCCATGGACAGTGACGTCATCGTGGTGGGGGCCGGTCTGGCCGGGTTGACGGCGGCCGCCGAGCTGGTCAGGTTGGGGAAGTCGGTGACCCTGCTGGACCAGGAGGGCGAGCAGTCGCTGGGCGGGCAGGCGTTCTGGTCGTTCGGCGGGCTGTTCCTGGTGGACTCGCCGGAGCAGCGGCGCATGGGCGTGAAGGACTCGCACGACCTGGCGTGGCAGGACTGGCTGGGGACGGCGGGGTTCGACCGGCCCGAGGACGCGTGGCCGCGCAAGTGGGCGGAGGCGTACGTGGACTTCGCGTCGGGTGAGAAGCGGGCGTGGCTGCACGGCCTGGGGGTGCGGTTCTTCCCGGTGGTCGGCTGGGCCGAGCGCGGGGGGTACACGGCGCAGGGGCACGGGAACTCGGTGCCGCGGTTCCACATCACGTGGGGCACCGGGCCGGGCGTCATCGCGCCGTTCGTGCGGCTGGTGCGGGAGGCGGCGGCCGACGGGCGGCTGCGCCTGAAGTTCCGGCACCGGGTGGACGCGCTGACGGTGACGGACGGGGCCGTGACGGGCGTCTCGGGGACGCTGCTGGCGCCGGACGGTTCGGATCGGGGCGTGGCGTCGAACCGGGAGTCGCTGGGCGAGTTCGCGCTGGAGGCCGAGGCGGTGGTGGTGACCTCGGGCGGGATCGGCGGCGACTTCGACCTGGTGCGCCGGCACTGGCCCGAGCGGCTCGGCACGCCGCCGAAGCGGCTGCTGTCGGGCGTCCCGGCGCACGTGGACGGGCGGATGCTGGGGATCGCGGAGACGGCGGGGGCCGACCTCATCAACCGCGACCGGATGTGGCACTACACGGAGGGGATCGAGAACTGGGACCCGGTGTGGGCGCACCACGGCATCAGAATCCTGCCGGGGCCGTCGTCGCTGTGGCTGGACGCGACGGGCAAGCGCCTGCCGGCGCCGCTGTTCCCGGGGTTCGACACGTTGGGGACGCTGGAGCACATCATGACGACGGGCCACGAGTACACGTGGTTCGTGCTGACGCAGAAGATCCTGGAGAAGGAGTTCGCGCTGTCGGGTTCGGAGCAGAACCCGGATCTGACGGGCAAGGACGTGAAGCTGCTGCTCAAGCGGGTGCTGCCGGGGGCTCCGGGGCCGGTGGAGGCGTTCAAGAAGCACGGTTCGGACTTCGCGGTGGCGACCGGGCTGCCCGAGCTGGTGGCGAAGATGAACGCGATCAGCGGGGAGGGGCTGCTCGACCTGGCGACGGTGGAGGCGGCGGTGCTGGCGCGGGACGCGGAGATGGCGAACAAGTTCACGAAGGACCTCCAGGTGACGGCGCTGCGCGGGGCGAGGAACTACCGGGGGGACAAGCTCATCCGGGTGGCGTCGCCGCACCGGCTGCTGGACCCGAAGGCCGGTCCGCTCATCGGGGTGCGGCTCAACCTGCTGACGCGGAAGACCTTGGGCGGCTTGCACACCGACCTGGACGGGCGGGTGCTCGCGGCGGACGGGGCGCCGCTGCCTGGGCTGTTCGCGGCCGGTGAGGCGGCCGGGTTCGGCGGGGGCGGGATGCACGGCTACCGGTCGCTGGAGGGGACGTTCCTGGGCGGGTGCCTGTACTCGGGGCGGCAGGCGGCGCGCGGAGTCGTTAAGTAGCAGGGTCTTGAGGTAGCAAGGTCGTGAGGTAGCAGGGTCGTGAAGTAGCAGGGTCGTGAAGTAGCAGGGTCTTGAAATGGCAAGGTCGCGAAGTAACGCCCGTCACGTCGCGGCGGCGGGCGGCCACGGGCCGCGACGTGGGCGTCCGGGCGTGGCGGCGGCGGTCTAAGGTGGTGCGTAAGCGGCATTCCCCACCCGCGAAACCGAGCACTCCTCGTTTACCGCGCGTGGTCCGCTAACATCCAAGATTCTGCGGGTGCCCGCCGAGCCCATCGGCACCACCGGGACCCCCGCCGAAGCCGATCCGCGGCCGCGCCGAGGACCGGCACCTCACAACTCGTGGATGGTTGAGCATGAGCGATTACTACCGCCCCAACTCGGACCCTTCGGTCGGACCTCCAAACAGCGGACCCGCCGGCCCCGGGCCGGCGGGCGGTTGGAGCGCGGGCGGCCCGCCTCCCGGTCCGGTTCCTCCCGGTCCGGTCCCCGGGCGGCCGTCCGGTTCGGCGTCCGTGGGCGTGCCGGTCGGGCCTGCGACCGGCCGCGGCAGCGTCGGTCGCGCCTCGGTGGTCGGCGCGGCGCGGCCCAAGGCGGTCCCCGGCGCGTCCGGGCCCGGCCGCAAGAAGAAGCGCATCTCCAAGCGCCGCCGCCGCGTCTACGCGGCCCTCATCATGGTCTGCCTGATGATGCTCGGCGCGATCACCGTCGCCGGGTCCTGGTTCTTCGAGTCGGTGCCCGCTCCCGAGGACCTCGCGTTCGGCGAGTCGACCACGTTCACGTACTCGGGCAGCGACACCCCGATCGCCGGGTACGGCGAGTACACCCGCAAGCTCGTGGACGACTACGGGGACCTCCCCGACTCGGTGGTGTGGTCGCTGCTGGCGCTGGAGGACAAGGACTTCTTCGAGCACGAGGGCGTCGACTACAAGGGCACGATGCGCGCGCTCATCAACAACATCAAGGGCGGCGACACGCAGGGCGCCTCGACGATCAGCCAGCAGTACGCGGGCATGGTCTCGGACATCCGCGGCGACATCTCCTACGGCCGCAAGGCCAAGGAGGCCGTCATGGCGATGAAGCTGGAACAGGAGTACTCGAAGAAGGACATCCTGCTCCACTACCTCAACCTCAACTTCTACGGCCGCGGCACCTACGGCATCGCCGCCGCCTCGGAGGTCTGGTTCGGGACGAAGGTCGAGGAGCTCAGCTGGGCCCAGGGCATGATGCTGGTCATGCAGGTCAAGGCCGGTGACGGCTCGTTCGACCCGCGCGTGGCCGGCGAGGAGTCGACGGCTCCCTCCGCGCGGTGGACGCACGGCATGGAGACGCTGCTGACGATGACCGAGGACATCTCCGAGGAGGACCGGGCCATCATCCAGGAGCAGCTCGACGCGGGCATGCCCGAGACCCTGGAGACCTTGAAGAACCCCGGTTCGTGGGGCCACGACACCACGACCGGCTTCATCACCAACCCCACCGACGGCTACGTCTGGGCCGAGCTCGAAAGCCGCTGGGGCCTGGACAAGAAGCAGTTCTACGGGCACGACGCGGGCACCGGCGGCTACACCGTGGTCCTCACCATCGACCCGGTGATTCAGGCCGCCGCGAGCGCCACCGCCAGCCGCGGGCACCTCAAGGTCATGGAGGACGAGGACGGCAACTTCCTCAACGCCGACGGCGAGAAGGTCGAGAACCGCGCCGACGCCGAGGTGTACAAGAACGACAAGGGCTACTTCGAGTTCGAGAACACCAACGACGAGGCGGCGCTGTTCAACTACAACACGGCGATGACCACGGGCCTGGTGGCGATCGAGCCCAAGACCGGCGCCGTGCTCGGCTACTACGGCGGCGAGGACGGCACCGGCATCGACAAGAGCGGCCCCGAGAGCCCCCACCCGGCCTCCTCGACGTTCAAGATGGTCACGGCCGCCACCGCGCTCACCCAGGGCGCCTCCATCGACTCGTGGTGGAACGCCGACTCCCCGCGCGAGTTCGAGTCGCTCGGCGACGTCAACGACGGCAAGCTCCGCAACGGCCAGCAGTCCGACCCCGAGGTCGACATGACGCTCGCCGACGCCGTCATCAACTCCAAGAACACCCCGATGTACGCCATCGCCGACAAGTACGGGGCCTCGACGGTGCTCTCCCAGGCCGTCGACATGGGCCTGACAACGCTGTCGAAGTCCGACAGCTACACCTACCTCAACGGCGAGGAGGCCAACGGCGCCAACGTCACCTACTCCTTCGTCAACAAGCCGGGCGAGGGCGAGAACACCTACTCGCGCCACGGCGTGATGCTCGACGAGAACGGCGACTACGTCACCGACTCCAACGGCGCCATCGACTACTGGGCGGCGATCGACTCGTTCGAGAACGCCGACGGGGAGCCGATCAACAACGACGGCGTGGTCGACCGGCTCGTCACCGAGTCGCCCCGGTACCCGGCGGACAACCAGATCGGCTTCGGGCAGTACCCGGTCAGCGTGCGCGACATGGCCGCGATCTACGCCACCATCGCCAACGACGGGGTGTACGTCGAGACGCACTACGTCGCCAAGCTCCTCGACCGCAACGGCAACGAGGTCCCCCCGGAGCGGGAGCTGTACCAGGAGAAGACGATGGACGTGGGCATGGCCCGCGACCTCCAGTACATCGGCGGGTTCATCGGCGAGGGCCCGGCCGACCAGCGCCCGTTCTTCGGCAAGACGGGGACCTGGGAGGCCGACGGCTACGAGGCCGAGTGCCGCAACGACCCCGACACCACCGACGTCGCCGAGCAGTGCGAGAAGTACCCCGAGGCCTACAGCGCCCACGCCTGGTACACCGGCGCGATCCCGCAGCTGAGCGTCGCGACCTGGGTCGGCAACGCCACCTCCGAGTCCGACCCGATCTACAACGACCAGGGCAGCCCCGAGGGCGTGGCCGGCGGCAACACCAGCGCCCCGGTGTGGCAGAAGTTCATGGACGACGTGATCGGCCAGAAGGAGTACGAGCGCACCGAGTGGGGCCAGCCGACGCACGTGGGCAACCCGATCCTCGACGACATCCTCAACGAGGACGGCACGATCGACGCCGACAGCGAGTACTGCATCGCGAACCCGACCGACACCAAGTGCAAGCGCGAGACGCCCCCGGCCTCGGAGGACTGCCCGCCGATCTGGGAGGCCATGAACCTGTGCACGCCCGAGGACGACGGGCGCGGGAACGGCCGCGGCGACGACGACTGACCGCAGTGTGAGCGGGCCCGGAGGGAGATCCCTCCGGGCCCGCGTCGTTCCTCAGGCGAAGGCCTTGCCCTCGCCGCGGTAGGTGGGGACCTCGTCGACGACCTCGCCGCCGGAGACGAGGTGCACGGTGTTGACCCGTTCGGCGAGCTCGCCGGCCTTGGCGTGGCGCATCCACACGCGGTCGCCGATCGACAGGCCGTCTGCGGCCCGACCGCGCAGCGGCGTCTGGACCTCGCCGGCCCCTTCGGTCCTGGTGTAGCGCAGGCCGCCGGGGAAGGCGGGCTTGGGGAGCCGGTCGGGGCCGGGGACGCCGGAGGCGACCCAGCCGCCGCCGAGGGCGGTGACCATGCCGGGCCGGGGGCGGCGCACGACCGGCAGGGCGAAGAACGCGGCCGGGAGCGGGCGCACGGACCGGTAGCCGTCGAACAGGGCCGGGGAGTACAGGCCCGAGCCCGCGGCGATCTCGGTGACGGAGGGGTCGACGGCGGTGGAGACGACCGAGCCGGTGCCGCCGCCGTTGACGAATTCGAGGTCGGCGACGGCGCGGACGGCCGCGACGGCCTCGGCGCGGCGCTCGGCGAGCTCGACCTTGGAGACGCGCTGCATGAAGCGCACCATGGGCATCCGCAGGGCCGCGCCGCCGACGGCGTCCTGGACGCCCGCGATCTGGCTCTCGTAGCCCATGATGCCGACGAGGCTGACGCCCGGGCGCTTGTCGATCTCGTGCGCCATCGCCATCGCCTGGTCGGGGGTGCGGACCGGGGAGCGGTGGGCGCCGATGTGGACGCGCCCTCCGAACAGCTCCAGCGAGACGTCGAGTTCGAGGCACAGCCGCAGCGGCCGCGACGGGTTGGGTTCGACGTGGCGGCGCAGGAAGTCGAGGTGCTCGACCGAGTCGACCATGAGGGTGACGCGGCGGGCAAGCTCGTCGTCGCCGCCGAGGCGGCGCAGCGCGTCGGTGTCGGCGGTCGGATAGGCGACTACGACGTCGTCGAACTCCTCGGCGAGCCACAGCGCCTCGGGCAGCGTGAAGCCGAGTATGCCCTTGAACCCGGGCTGCGAGAGCGCCCGCCGCATGAGCGCGCGGCAGCGTAGGGACTTGCTGGCCAGCCGCAGCGGCTTCCCGATCGCGTTGCGCCGCAGTATGGCGGCGTTGGTGTCGAAGGCGCCGAGTTCGACCACCGCGAACGGCGGCTGGATCGTGGCGGTCGCCCGGTCGAGGTCGGCGAAGCGGCGGTCCGCCGCGCCGCCGAACCCTGCCGCCGACGCGCCGCTGACTCCGTGGTTGCCCATCCGGCTTCCCTTCCGCAGGTCATGTGGGGTTGAATGAAAGCTACCGTGAAGTACACCTCACCTTCAACCGGTGGCGTCCCGAAACCGTCGAGTTTCGGGAGGCGACACGGCGGAAGGCACGGTCGGAAGCACAGGCCGGAACGCTCGGCCGAGGAACACGCACTGCCGAAGCGCAGGCAGAGTCGTCAGGGGAGCCGCCTCAATGGGAACCACCTCGCAGTGGCAGAACTGGTCGGGCACCGAGGGGGCCGACCCGGTGCGGACCGTCAGGCCGCGGGACGCCGCGGAGCTGGCGGCCGCGGTGGTCGCGGCGGCCGAGGACGGCCTGCGGGTCAAGGCGGTCGGTTCGGGGCACTCGTTCAGCGCGATCGCGGTGGCCGAGGGCGTGCAGGTGGACATGGGCGGTCTCGACCAGGTTGTGGCGGCCGACCCGCGCACGGGCCTGGTGACGGTCGAGGCGGGGATGACGCTGCGGCGCCTCAACGAGGTGCTCGACGCGCACAACCTGGCCCTGGAGAACATGGGCGACATCGACGCGCAGACGATCTCGGGGGCGATCTCGACCGGGACGCACGGCACCGGCGACCGCTACCGCGGCTTCGCGTGGCAGGTCAAGGGCCTGCGACTGGTTCTCGCCGACGGCTCGACCGTACATTGTACGGAGTCGGAGCGGCCTGAGTTGTTCGCCGCCGCGCGCCTGGGGCTCGGCGCGATCGGGGTGATCGCCGAGGTGACGCTCCAGTGCGTGCCCGCGTTCCGGCTCAAGGCGCAGGAGCGACCCGAGCGACTCGACGCGGTCCTGGAGGGCCTGGACCTGCTCGTGGCCGAGAACGACCACTTCGAGTTCTACTGGTTCCCCCACACCGACCGGACCCTGACCAAGAGCAACAACCGCTACGCCATGTCCGACCCGAGCCGGCCCCCCGGGAGGCTCGCCTACTGGTGGTCGGAGACGTTCACCGAGAACCGCCTGTTCGAGGCCAGCAACCGGCTCGGGACGCGGTTTCCCTCGCTGGTGCCTAGCCTCAACCGCGTGGCCGGGCGGGTCTGGAGCGCCCGCGAGTACACCGACGTGTCGCACAAGGTCTTCGCCTCCCCGCGCTCGGTCGTCTTCCGCGAGATGGAGTACGCCCTCCCCCGCGAGTCGCTGCCGGAGGTCCTGCGCGAGCTCAAGGCGATGGTCGCCCGCCAGGACCACACGGTGTCCTTCCCCGTCGAGGTGCGCTTCGCGGCGGCCGACGACATCTGGCTGTCGACCGCGCACGGGCGGCGCACCGCCTACATCGCGGTGCACCAGTACCACCGCCACGACCACGAGCCGTACTTCAAGGACTGCGCGGCCCTGTTCGACGCGGCCGAGGGGCGCCCGCACTGGGGCAAGATGCACGGCCTGACGGCGAAGAAGCTCGCCGACCGCTACGAGCGGTTCGAGGACTTCCTGGCGGTGCGCGACGCCGTCGACCCCGACCGCCGGTTCGCCAACGCCTACCTCGAACGCGTCCTCGGCGACTGACCGCGCCGCGCCCTGTCGGTCCCGTGGGCTACCTTGGCGCGGTGGCACAGGTCCTGTACCGAGAACTCGATGAACTGACCGACGACGAGGTCTACGCGGCGTACGCGCCCCCCGAGCCCGACTGGCTGCGGGTCAACTTCGTCGCCAGCGCCGACGGCGCCGCGGCCCTGGAGGGCCTCTCCGGTCCACTTTCGGGTGAAGAGGACAAGCGGGTGTTCAAGGTCCTGCGGGCCCGCTGCGACGTCCTGCTCGCCGGCTCGGGGACCGTGCGCGCCGAAGGGTACGGGCCGCTGGTCCTCTCCCCCGACCGGATGGCCTGGCGCCGGGAGCGGGGCCTGCCGGAGGTGCCGGTCATGGCGATCGTGTCGCGCTCGGGGAACCTCGACCCCGCCGCCGGGATCTTCACCGAGGCGCCGCGCCGCCCCGTCCTGGTGTGCCCCGCGGACCTGCCCGAGGAGCGGCTCGCGCCGCTGCGCCGGGTCGCCGACGTCGTCGCCGTCGGGGAGGGCGATGTGGACCTCGCCGCGGCCGTCGCGGCGCTGCGCGGAAGGGGCCTGCGCCAGATCCTGTGCGAGGGCGGCCCCCACGTGTTCGGCGACCTCGTCGCCGCCGACCTCGTCGACGAACTCGACCTGACCCTCTCGCCGCTCCTGGTCGGCGCCGGACCGATCCGCATCGCCGCCGACCACACCGCGAACGGCGGCCACCGCGAATCGGGCCCGCCGCGCCCCCTCGTGCTCCGACACGTCCTCGAAGCCGGGGGAAACCTCATCCTGCGGTACGTGCGCTCCGCAGGCGGCTCCGACACTGAGGCGAATGCCAGGTGATCCGGGTCGCCCGGCGGGCCGACGGTGAACCGGGGCAGGTCAGGCCGCAGGTGCGCTCGGTTGTCATAGCGCTCATCTAGGATTGCGCCGTGCATCTCCGGTACCGATACCGCCTCTACCCGACGCTCCCGCAGCGCGTCGCGCTGTCGAAGGCGTTCGGGTGCGCTCGGGTCGTGTTCAACGACGCGGTGGCCGCGCGGAGGCGCGCACATATAGAGGGCCTGTCGTATCCGACCACGGCGGTCTTGTCGAAGACGTTGATCACCGAAGCGAAGCGCACCGCCGAGCGAGCCTGGCTCGCTGAGGTCTCGGCGGCGGTGCTCCAGCAGGCTCTCGCCGATGCGGACCGGGCGTTTCGCAACTTCTTCGCCTCGCGCAAAGGGCAACGGAAGGGCCCACTGATGGGTCCGCCGAGGTTCAAACGCCGCACGGGTGCGCAGTCGATCCGCTTCACGCGCAACACCCGGTTCAAAGTTCTGGGCAACGGGAAGCTCAGGCTGCCGAAAGTCGGCGACCTGAAGGTGGCGTGGTCGCGTGAGCTGCCGTCCGAGCCGTCCTCGGTCACGGTCGTCAAGACGGCGACCGGGAAGTACTACGCGAGCTTCGTGGTGGCCGTCGATGAGGACGCGGATCTTCTCGAACCGCTCACCGACCCGGAGGCGGAGACCGGGATCGATCTGGGTCTCAAGGACTTCGCGGTCCTGCGTGGCGGTAAGGTGATCGAGAACCCGCGCTTCTTCCGGCGGTTGGAGCGCAAGCTCGCGAAGGCGCAGCGGATCCTCGCTCGCAAGGCCAAGGGCTCGGCCAACCGGGGCAAGGCGCGGCTGCGAGTCGCGAAGGTCCACGAGAGGATCAGAAATACCCGCGCCGACTGGGTCGACAAGCAGGTGAAGACGGTCGTTGCCGAGAACCAAGGCATCTACGTCGAAGACCTCAATGTCAAGGGACTCAGCCGGGGCAGGCACGCGAAGTCGATCCATGACGCCGGTTTCGGCTTGTTCGTGACCCGCCTCGAAGCGAAAGCCGCCAGGGCGGGCCGCACGTTCGTCAAGGTCGACCGGTACTTTCCGTCCACCCGGCTGTGCTCGGTGTGCGGAGCTTTGACCGGGCCGAGTGGACTGGAGGGCCTGAAGGTCAGGGCATGGGCGTGCGGATGCGGTGCGGTCCATGACCGGGACCGCAACGCGGAGATCAACATCAGGCGCGAAGGCAAGCGCCTCGTGGCCGCCGGGCAGGCGGACACGCGAAACGCCTCTGGAGGAGACGTCAGACCAGGGACACCTGGCAGACTCCGCAACCCCCGTCAGGGGAAGAACGAGGAACCCACCCGTAACCGGACCGCACCCGCGGCCCGCAAGCCGGGAGTTCCCGCCCGTTGAGAGCGAGAAGGATGTCAAATGCGAGGATCGAGCGATGAGTGAATCGGTGGGACGCGTGCTCGGCACGGAGGACGCGACGCCTCTGTCGTTCTGGGTCGGCGTCGGCCCCGAGGCCTACGCCCAGCTCGACGACGTCCTCACCACCGAGCGGCAGGTGCCCGGCGTCGGGGCCGTCCGCATCTCGGGCGTCGTCACGGCGGTGCGGTCGCGCCATGAGGGCGCGCAGTTCGACTCCGACGTGTTCGACATCGCGGGGGGCCTGCTCCCGGCGCAGGTGCAGGAGGCCGCCGAGGTCACCGTGACCCGTGTCGAGCCCGAGGTGTTCGTGCCCCCGCGCCCCGGCGCCGAGGTGCAGCGCGCCTCCGGGGAGGACCGCGACCGGGCGCTGTACTTCGACGGCATGGCCCGCCAGGTGCCGCTCGGGTTCTCCCGCGACGGCCAGCCGGTCTTCCTCAACCCCGACTTCCTCGACGGCACGCGGGGCGCCCACGTCTCGATCTCCGGGATCTCGGGTGTCGCCACGAAGACGTCGTTCGCGACCTGGCTGCTGTACTCGCTCCTGCACTCGGGCGCCCTGGGCGCCGAGGCGGCGAACACCAAGGCGCTCATCTTCAACGTCAAGGGCGAGGACCTGCTGCTCCTCGACCACGACAACACGAAGATCGACGAGGCCGTGCGCGACACGTACCGGCGCCTGGGCATGGAGCCGGGCGCGTTCAAGTCCGTGGAGGTCCTCGCGCCGCCGCGCGAGGGCGACGCGAACGGCATCCCCGACGTCGCCTGCCGTTCCACCGGCGTCGACGCGTTCTACTGGACGCTCGCGGAGTTCTGCCAGTTGAACCTGCTGCCGTTCGTGTTCGCCGACGGCGACGACGACCGCCAGCAGTACACGATGGTCGTCCACCAGGTCGCCGCGCGGCTGCGCAAGGAGGCGCGTCCCAAGGACAACGGGGCCGTCGCGGTCGACGGGCGCCTGCTCACCAGCTACCGCGACCTGGTCGACCTGGTGTGCGAGCGACTCTCCGACGACGAGACCCGCACCGAGTGGGCCGGGTCGGCGATCGGCCTGGGGACCGTGAACGCGTTCATCCGGCGCCTCATCGCCTCGGGGCGCGACATCGGGCGCCTCATCCGCGGCGACCTGCCGCCCAAGGGCGCGGTGCTCTCTTCTGAAGCGCAGGTCACGGTCGTCGACCTGCACAACCTGCCCGACCGGGCGCAGCGGTTCGTCGTCGGCGTGGTCCTGCGCTCGGAGTTCGAGCGCAAGGAGAAGGCCGGCACCGCGCGCCCGCTCCAGTTCGTGGTCCTCGACGAGCTCAACAAGTACGCCCCGCGCGAGGGCACCAGCCCGATCAAGGACATCCTGCTCGACATCGCCGAACGCGGCCGGTCCCTCGGGGTCATCCTCATCGGCGCCCAGCAGACCGCGTCCGAAGTGGAGCGGCGGATCGCCTCGAACTCGGCGATCCGCGTCGTCGGGCGCCTCGACGCCGCCGAGGCCACCAGGCCCGAGTACGGGTTCCTCACCCAGGCCCAGCGGATGCGCGTCCTCATGGCCAAGCCCGGCACCATGTTCGTGGCCCAGCCCGAACTGCCGGTGCCGCTGGTGGTGAACTTCCCGTTCCCCGCCTGGGCCACCCGCCCCGCCGAGGCCGGGTCCGCCCCGGCCGCCACCGCCCGGTCCGTCACCGCCAGGGTCGACCCGTTCGACCTCGCCGAGGACGAGGACGACATCCCGTTCTAGCCCGAACGCGCCCCCGCCCCGCGAGCCTCTGGAAAGGAAGTGCGCCTTGAGGATTCTCCACACCTCCGACTGGCACGTCGGGGTCACCATGAAGGGCCGCTCGCGCCTGGACGAGCAGCGCGCCGTCTTCAAGCAGATGGTCGAGGTCGCCGCCGCCGAACAGGTCGACCTGGTGATCGTGGCCGGGGACCTCTTCGACACCGCCTCGCCCTCGGCCGAGTCGCAGCGCCTGCTGTTCTCGGCCCTGTCGGCGCTGCGCGGCACCGGCGCCGAGGTCGTCGTCATCGCCGGGAACCACGACAACGGCAAGGCGCTCGAAGCGCTGCGCCACTGGGCGCACGCCGCCGGCATCCACCTGCGCGGCTCACTCGGCAAGGCCGCCGACCACCTCGTCACCGGCGAGACCGCCGGCGGCGAGCGCTGGCGCTGCGCCGCGCTCCCGTTCATCGCCCAGCGCCACGCCGTGCGCGCCGCGGAGCTGTTCGAGCTCGGCGCCGCCGGGGCCGAGGCGAACTACGCCGACCACCTGCGCCGCCTCGTCTCGGCGCTCACCCACGACTTCACCGCCGACACCGTGAACCTCTTCACCGGGCACCTCACCGTCGTCGGCGGCAAGGTCGGCGGCGGCGAACGCGAAGTCCACACCGTCGCCGACTACGCGGTGCCCGCCGCGATCTTCCCGCCCACCACTTCGTATGTGGCCCTTGGACACCTGCACAAGGCGCAGGCGATCACCGGACCCTGCCCGATCCGCTACTCCGGCGGGCCGCTCGCCGTCGACTTCGGCGAGGAGGACCACACGCCGAGCGTCGCCCTCGTCGACGTCGCCCCCGGCGTCCCCGCCCGCGCCCGCACCGTCCCGCTCACCGCGGCCGTGCCGCTCCAGACCGTCCGCGGCACCCTCGAACAGCTCGCCAAGGCCGAAGTGGACGAACGGGCGTGGCTGCGCGTCTTCGTCACCGAGCCGGCGCGGGCCGGACTGCGCGGCGAGGTCGCCGACCTGTTCCCGCGCGCCGTCCAGATCCACATCGACCCGGTCATGCGCAAGGACGAGGCCAAACCGCGCGAACGGCGCTCCGGGCGCAGCCCCGGCGAGCTGTTCACCTCCTATCTCACCGAGCACGGGCACGACGACCCGGCCGTGACCAAGCTCTTCGCCCATCTCTACGAAGACGCCCAGACCGTCGCCGAGGAGGCCTGATGCGGCCCGTCCGACTGGACCTCCAGGGTTTCGGCTCCTACACCGGGAGCGAGACCTTCGACTTCACCGACGCGGAGTTCTTCGCGCTCACCGGGCCGACCGGCGCGGGCAAGTCGACCGTGCTCGACGCGATCTGCTTCGCGCTGTACGGGCGCACGCCGCGCTGGCCGAAGTCGGCCACGCAGAACTCGCTCGCGCCGTCCTCGGTGGAGGGCCGGGTGCGGCTCGTGTTCGGCGCGGCGGGGCGCCACTACGTGGCGACGCGGATTCTGCGCCGCGACCGCAACGGCAAGGTCAAGACCACCACGGCCGCGATGGAGCAGCTGCCGGAGGGCGTGGACCCGGCCGAGGACACCGAGCTGGTCGAGGGGCTCGGCAAGGCCTTGGGCGGGAGCCCGAACGAGGTCAACGCCGCCGCCGAGCGGATCATCGGGCTGCCGTTCGAGCAGTTCACCAAGTGCGTGCTGCTGCCGCAGGGCGAGTTCGCGGAGTTCCTGCGCGCCTCCTCGGCCGACCGGCGGAACATCCTGGAGAACCTGCTCGGCCACAGCGTCTACCGGTCGATCCAGCAGCGCGCCCGCACCCGGTTCGTCGACGCGGACGCGAAGCGCCAGGCGTACGAGACGCAGCTCGCGGGGCTGGCGCCGGTCTCGCAGGAGCAGATCGGCCTCGCCGCCGAGCGCGTGGAGCGCCTGGAGAAGCTCGCGGAGCCGGTGCGGGACAAGTCGAGTGCGCTCGACGGCCTCGCCGCGGCCGTGGAGGCCGCGCGGCGCGCTCTCGCCGCCGCCGAGTCGAACCTGGCCTCGCTGACGTACATCAAGGAGCCGTCCGGGGTCGCCGACATCGCCGCGCAGGTCGCCGCCGCGGCGGCCGCGGTGGCCGAGAAGGGCGCCGAGGTCGAGGCGACCGAGGCCGAGGACGAGCGGCTGCGGTCCGAACTCGACGGTCTCGACCTCGCGAAGCTCGAACGGGACCTCAAGGCCTGGGCCGAACTCGCCGAGACCGCCGCGAAGCTCAAGACGGGCCTGGAGCTCACCGAGGAGCTGCGCGACCAGTTCGCCGAGGCGAAGGAGCTCGAAGAGGCCGCCTCCGAGGAGGTCGAGATCCAGCACGCCTCGCTCCACAAGGTCCGCATGGCCGAACTCGCCGGGACCCTCAGGGCGGGACTGGAAGTGGGCGACGAGTGCCCCGTGTGCGACCGTCCCGTGGACGAGGTGCCCGCGCACGACCTGTCGGAGTCGATGCAGCAGGCCGAGGAGTCCTCCCGCACGGCCACAGTGGAGTTCAGGGACGCCCAGGCCGCCGTGGTGGCGCTCCAGACGAGGCTGGAGAACTACGAGGAGCGGCTCACCGAGCTGCAACTGGCCGAGCGGCGGTTGAAGAAGAAGCTCGAAGACGTCCCCGAACCGGCGGTGCTCCAGCAGCGGCGCGCGAGTTCGGAGGAGGCCCGGCAGCAGCTCGCGGGCACCGGCAACGCGCTCCGGGCCGCGCGGCGGGCACTGCGCGAGGCCGAGAAGCGCAAAGCGGCGGTCGACGAGCGCCAGCAGCGGGCCTGGAAGGAGTTCCAGCACGCCCGCGACCAGGTGGCCGTGCTCGGCCCGCCCGCCGCGGGCGACGGCCTGGCCGCGAGCTGGGCGCAGCTGACCGCCTGGGCAGCGACGTCCCTCGAACGCGCCGGCGCCGAACGCGAGGCCGCCCGCACCGAGCTCGCCGAGCTCGACGGCCGCGCCGAGACCCTCCGCGGGGAACTGCGGTTCGCCTTGGGCGAGTTCAACGTCGAGGTCCCCCGCAACGGCACCGGCGGCGACTACGTGGCCCGCCACGCCACGGCGGTCGAGGCGGCGCGCGCCGACGCGGCCTCCCTCGCGGAGTCGCGGCGGCGGCGCATCGAGCTCGACGCCGAGATGCGGCGCTTCGCGACCGAGGCGCTGGTGGCGAAGGAGCTGGCCCGGCACCTCGACGCCCGCAAGTTCATGGAGTGGCTGCTCAGCGAGGCGCTCGACGAGCTGGTCGCGGGCGCGACGGTCATGCTCCACCAGATCACCGGCGGCCAGTACGACCTCATCTACCGCGACCAGGACTTCTGGGTGGTCGACCACCACGACGCCGACATGCCGCGGCCGGCGCGGAGCCTGTCGGGCGGCGAGACCTTCGCGGCCTCGCTGTCGCTGGCGCTCGCGCTGTCGGACCAGCTCGCGAGCCTCTCGCGGCACGGGGCGTCGCTGGAGTCGATCATCCTCGACGAGGGCTTCGGCACGCTCGACCCCGAGACGCTCGACGCGGTCGCGAGCACCTTGGAGGCCCTGACCATCTCCGCGGGCCGCACCGTGGGCCTGGTGACCCACGTCGCCGAGCTCGCCGAGCGCGTGCCCGTGCGGTTCCAGGTCACCAAGGACGCGAAGGGCTCGCACGTCGAGAAGACCTGGTCCTGACCAGAAGCGGCCCTGCTTCACTCGATCAGGTGAGTTTCCGCGATCCGCCGATTTGACAACGGTTTCTTGTCGGACCCGCCCAGAACAATTGAAGCGGGATCGCCCCCCTGGGAGGGCGGGGGACTGCCCGGGGGCGGTTCGGTCGCTCCGCGGGCTTTGGAAACCCGCAGTAGGGTGGGGCGCAACCGCTTCCGAAAGCAGGTGCGCCTTGCAGATCACCGTCGACGCCTGGGACCCGTCCTTCGCGGACAACCCCGAGTCGCCTTCGCGCTCCGACCGCGCGGTCGTCCGCGCCGACATCGAGCTCGAACCCGCCGACTGGCGGCCCGTCGACGCCCCCGCCGCCGGGCCGCGGCGCATCGCCGTGGTCGACGGGGTCCGCCGCATCGACGCCCGCGTGGAACTGCTCGACGACACTCCCGAGCACCGCGGCGAGCGCTGGCCGGGCGTGTGCGTCTCCTGGGCCGCCGGAGCGGTCGTCTGCGACCTCGACGGCCGGTCCTCCTCGGGGGCCGAGGCCGCCGTGGTCGACTTCGCCGTCGAGCGCGGCCTCTTCGCCGCCGTCGACCCCGGCGCCGACTTCGGCCGCTACCCCTACCGCAAGGTCGAATCAGCCGACCCCGGCGAACTCATCGCCGGCGCGCAGACCGCGATGGCCGAACTCGAAGCGAAGGTCGCCTCGACCTGCGCCGCCGACGCCGAGCTGTCGGTCCTCGACGGCCCCCTGCGCGGGCGCACCCGCCTCCCGCACTCGGTGGGCTATATCAAGAGCCACCACCGCTCCTACCTCCAAGGCGAGTTGAACGCCGTGGTCGAACGCCTCGCCCCCGGCCAGCGCACCCCGGTCTTCCACCTCATGTCGGGCTGGCCCCGGTACACGTGGTACCTGCGCCTGCCGGGGACCTCCTCGCGCGGCTGGGCGGGCGTGGCGCGACTCGAAGCGGCCGACGACCTGACCGAGGAGGCCGCGATCGCCCTGGCCGACGCGACGGCGGCGGCGCTGCCGCCGCTGGGTTCGGCCGCGCACAAGGACGCCCGGGCCCCGCAGAACCTCACGCCGATCGCGGGCCTGGAGCGGCGGCTCAAGCGGATGCTGGGCGACCCGCGGCTGCTGCTGCGCTCGGTCCGGGCCGCTTCGCAAGGCTAGTCTCCCCCGATGCGTTGCGAGGCCCCGGCGCTGGCGCGCCGGGGCCTCCGGGGGGGGTCCGCGAACTCCGGGTCCGCTTGATGTGACGGTAGCGGCGTTCTAGTACCAGCCGACCGACTCGCTGTGCGACCATGCGCCGCAGGGGCTGCCGTAGACGCCGTCGATGTAGCCGAGGCCCCATTCGATCTGGGTGGCCGGGTTGGTCTGCCAGTCGTCGCCGGCCGAGGCCATCTTGTCGCCGGGGAGGGACTGGGGGATGCCGAAGGCGCCGGAGCCGGAGTTGTACGCGGTCTCGTCCCAGCCGGACTCGCGGTCCCAGAGGTTGACGAGGCACTGGAACTCGTTCATGTCCCACCCGTAGTCGAGGGTCATGGTGCAGCCGATGGCCTTGTTGCCGGAGTAGTCGCCGCACTCGGCGGAGATGTCGACGCTCGCGCCGGAGGACTCCTCGGAGGTCTCCTCTTCGGCGGGCTCCTCGACGACCTCGGGCTCCTCCTCTTCGGGGGCTTCGGCGGCCTCGGTCTTCGGGGTCTCGGCCGCGGCCTCCTCCTTGAGCGGGAGGATGCTCTCCATCGGGGCGACGTCGTCCCACTTGCGCTCGGTGTCGCGGGAGGCGGCGACGATGTCGTCGGCCTGGCGCTCCACGGCGGTGGTGTCGTCGGTGTAGATGATGGCGGCGCTGGCGCTGCTGGCCGTGCCGAGGGCGACGAGGACGGCGACGGCGGAGACGAACAGGCGGTCGCGGACCACGTGGCGCAGGCCGGCGCGGCGGGGCTCGTCGGAACGGTGCTTCGCGCGTGAGGTCTTCATGCGGGTGAACATTGAGGCAACCCTAGGGGCCTCCGCGGGCTCGGCCGTACCGCTCGGTAATGGTCTCAATACGGCACATGGCGGGCTGCGAGCGAACCTATCGGGTGCCCGTCTCGTCCGATAGGGCCGGTATCGGGCCGTCTGCGGCGCACCTCCTGGGACCGGGGCCGCGGGCCTCCCCCGAACGGCCCATTGACGCCGGACGGGCCGCCATTCCTTCTTCCACTTAGGTCCAGAGAGAGCAATGTCACAGCGAGCGCGGGCGTGCTGCGGGAGGTGCGGTTGTGGCGGGAGCGGTCAGTCGCAGACGACTTTGAGGCGGGCGTAGGAGGCGCCGTCGGCGAGGGTGAGGAGGTCGAGGTCGACCTGGCAGCCGCCGCCGGAGCCGTCGTAGGTGACGCGGCGGGAGCGCAGGTCGCCGGAGGCCAGTTCGAGGTCGGGGTACCGCTCGCCGGTGGCGGCCGCTTCGGCCAGCGCCTCCATGTGGCCGAACGCCTCGGTTTCGAGCGCGAAGATCCCGGAGAAGCCGTAGGTCGCCGAGGGGTTGTGGGGCGGGGCGAGGAGCCGGCCGTCCTCGGGGACGGTGCCGAGCGGCTCCTCCTTGCCGAAGTAGGGCAGTTCGGAGCCGTGTCCGAGGTCGTCGGCGGGGAGTTCGGGGATCTCGATGCCCGAGTCGCCTTGGGGCGGTTCGGGGGCAGGGCGCCAGTGCATGTCGTTGGCGTCGAACCAGGAGTAGGTGCCGAAGGAGACGACGAGGCGCGGGTGGGGTTCGCCGCGGGCGGGGCGCTCGTAGGCGGTGAGGGTGGCGCTGATCTTCGCGTATCCGTCGGTGCCGATGCCGTAGAGCTCGCATTCGTACGGTTCGCCGTCCTCGCAGATCGCTTCGGCGTCGTCGGTGGTGGCGGCTTTGAGGCCGTGGGCCTCGATCTGGGCGTGGAGGTCGCGCATGGCCTCGTGGGAGTCGCCGGTGAGGAGGAGGGTGGCGCTGACGGGTTCGGGGTCTTCGGGCATCCCGGGGGCGTCCCAAGGCTGTTCGGGGAAGGGGGTGCCGAGGAGGACGGTCGCGTCGGGGACCGTCCAGTCCTCCCAGTAGGCGGTGCCGGGCTGGACGTAGCCGGGGCCGTCGGTGTCGATCGGGGCGGTGCGGTCGGGTTCGGCGGCGGGTCGGGCGCAGGCGCCGAGGGCCGCGGTGAGGGCGGCCGCGATCGCCACCGTCCGAAGGGGGCTCATCGTTGCAGCGTAGGCGGTGTCGGCCACCGGGCGGCGGGCCCGGTGGCCGGTCGGGTGTCATTCGCCGTCCGGGCCCGCGGTCTCGGTGGGCGCCTCGGTGGGCTCCGCGTCCGTGGGTGTTTCTTCGGAGGCCGAGGGGGTCGGGTCCTCGGTGGCGGTCGGTTCCTCCGAGGGGCCTTCGGTCGGGTCTTCGGCGGGGGTGTCGCAGATCGGGTAGAGGTAGCCCAGTTCGGGGTCGGGCTCGGCGCCGGGGAGGCCGGTCTCGGGGAAGCCGGTAGCGGCGGCGCGGCTCTCCTGCTCGGCCTCGAAGCGGTCCTGGGCGTAAGGGTCCTCGTACTGGTCCTCCGCTTCGAAGCAGGACCAGGAGTCGCCGAGCATGAGCGGGTCGCCGTTCTGGTCGAACAGGTAGACGCCGTCGATCGGCTCGCCGTTCTCGTCGAAGACCTGGATATCGGTGATGTGGGAGGTCTCGTCGTAGTAGGAGGTCTCGACGAAGTCGTTGCCGCCGTAGTTCAAGGCGTACGGCCATGCGAACCCGTAGAGCGCGTACACGACGAGTGCGATACCGGCGGCGCCGGTCCACCAGCGGCGGCGCCGGCCCCAGGTCTGGGAGCGGCGGCCGAGGCGCAGTGAGACCCACACGAAGAACAGCACTGCGGCGGCGGTGAACAGCAGCCACGAAAGCGAGTCGAACGGCAGGGAGCCGTAGGTGTTGTACTGCGTCGCCGACAAGATGTAGACGACGAGCATCGCGGCGATGACGCCGCGCGCGACCCACCAGCCCGGTCGCAGGCGCTCGACGAGTTCGGCGGCGTCGGCGTGGCCGGTGCTGACGGCGTACCGGTCGGACCAGGTCTTGACGCGGCGCGTCAGGGGCGCGGCGGTCTCGCGGAGGCCGCGGCGCAGGCGGGCGGCGGCGCGCTCCCGGGGGACCTCGGCGGTCTCGCGCAGTTCGCGGGCGTAGGCCTCGGGGCTGCCGAGGAGGTCGCGGAGGGCGACGCCGTCGTCGAGGTCGGCCGCGACCTCGGCGAGGTGGGCGTCCAGGTCGGACATGAGGTCCTGCCGGATGGCCTCGGGCAGGTCGCCGAGGTGGCGTTCGACGGCGGCCAGGTAGCCGGCGATCTCGGTGGTCCGTGAGGTTGCGTCGGTCATGGTCAACCCTTCGTGGGTGCGTCGAGCAGGTGCCGCATCTTGGCGCTGACGTCTTCCCAGGCGTCGCGCATGTGGCGGAGGTGCTTGCGGCCGGGCTCGGTCAGCGCGTAGTACTTGCGGTGCGGCCCCGATTCGCTGGGCAGGACGTAGGTGGACAGGTGCCCGGCCCGGTAGAGGCGCCTGAGCGTGCCGTACACGGAGGCGTCGCCGAGTTCGTCGAACCCGGCCCGGCGCAGGCGGCCGAGGATCTCGTAGCCGTAGCCGTCCTCGTCGTCCAGGACGCGGAGCACGATGATGTCGAGCAGCCCCTTGAGCAGTTGCGATCTGTCCACGCTATCGACAGTACCATGCATTGCACAGTAGTGGAAGCGCGGAACGGCGAACGGCCCCGCCGCTCGGCGGGGCCGTTCACTCGCGTGTCGGTCTGCGGCTCAGAAGGTCGCGCGCGCCGAGCGCAGCCGCGCGAGGCTCGTCTCCCGGCCCAGGAGCTCCATCGACTCGTACAGCGGCGGCGAGACGGTCTTGCCGCTGACGGCGACCCGCACCGGCCCGAAGGCCTTGCGGGGCTTGAGGCCCAGGCCGTCCACCAAAGCGCCCTTGAGGGCCTCCTCGATGGCGGGCACGGTCCACTCGGCGCCTTCGAGCGCGGCGATCGCGGCGTCGAGGACCTGCCCCGCGTCGTCCTTGAAGGTCTTCTTCGCGCTGTCCTCGTCAAGTTCGACCTCGGTGCCGCAGAACAGGAAGCGGAGCATCTCCACCGCCTGGCCCAGGTTCGCGCAGCGCTCCTGCACGAGCGGGACGGCGACGTCGAGCACGTGCCGCTCCGCGTCGGTGACCTCGGCGCCGACCAGGCCCGCGGCCTGGAGCCGGGGCACGAGCAGCCCGGTCAGCTCGGCCGGGTCGACCGCGCGGAAGTGGTCCGAGCAGATCGCCTCGAACTTGCGCTCGTCGAACCGGGCCGGGTTCGACTTCACGTCGTGCAGGTCGAAGGCCTGGAGGAACTCCGCGACGGTGAAGGTGTCGCGGTCGCCCGAGATCGACCAGCCGAGGGTCGCCACGTAGTTGAGCACGCCCTCGGGCAGGTACCCGGCCTCCTTGTACTGCAAGAGGTTCGAGCGCGGGTCGCGCTTGGACATCTTCTTGCCGCGCTCGTCCACGATGAGCGGCAGGTGCGCGTACTCGGGCACCGCGTCGGCCAGGCCCAGCTCCACGAGCGCGCGCCACATGACGATCTGGCGCGGCGTCGAGGGCATGAGGTCCTCGCCGCGGGTCACCACGGTGACCTTCATGAGCGCGTCGTCGACCGGGTTGGTCAGCGTGTACAGCGGCGAGCCGTCCCCGCGGGCGATGACGTAGTCCGGGACCGTCCCCGCCGGGGTCGTGACCTCGCCGCGCACCGCGTCCTGGAACGCGATGTCCTCGTCCGGCATCCGCATCCGGTACACGGGCTTGCGGCCCTCGGCGCGGAAGGCGGCCTTCTGGTCCTCGGTGAGGTCGCGGTCGAAGTTGTCGTAGCCGATCTTCGGGTCGCGCCCGGCGGCGCGGTGGCGGGCCTCGACCTCCTCGTTCGTCGAGAACGCCTCGTACGCGTACCCGCCCGCGAGGAGCTTCGCGATGACGTCGGCGTAGACGTCCAGGCGCTGCGACTGCCGGTAGGGCGCGTACGGCCCGCCGATGTCGGGCCCCTCGTCCCAGCTCATCCCCAGCCACAAGAGCGCTTCGAGGAGCTGCTCGTAGGACTCCTCGGAGTCGCGCGCCGCGTCGGTGTCCTCGATGCGGAACACGAACTCCCCGCCCTTGGCCCGCGCGTAGCCCCACGAGAACAGGCAGGTGCGCACCAGGCCCACGTGCGGGGTCCCGGTCGGGCTGGGGCAGAAGCGGGTGCGGAGCTTACTCACTGGGAACCACCTTGTTGGAGAGGGTGCCGATGCCGGCGACGGAAACGGAGACGGTCTCGCCGGCCTGGATCGGCCCGACGCCCGCGGGCGTGCCGGTGAGCACCACGTCGCCCGGCAGCAGCGTCATGATCTGCGAGACGTAGGCGACGAGCGAGGCGGGATCGAACATCATGTCAGCGGTCGTGCCGAGCTGGCGCACCTCGCCGTTGACCTCGCAGCGGACCTCGGCGTCGGACGGGTCGAAGTCCGTCTCGATCCAGGGCCCGAGCGGGCAGAACGAGTCGAAGCCCTTGGCGCGCGTGAACTGCACGTCCTGGCGCTGGAGGTCGCGGGCGGTCACGTCGTTCGCACAGGTGTAGCCGAAGATCGCGTCCTTCGCGGCCTCCCGGTCGAGGCCGCGGGCCCCGTGCAGACCGATGACGACGGCCAGTTCGGCCTCGTGCTCGACCTGGTCGGACACCGCGGGCAGCCGGATCTGCTCGCTCGGGCCGATCACCGACGTCGAGGGCTTGAGGAACACCAAGGGTTCCTTGGGGACCTCGTTGCCCAGCTCCGCGGCGTGCTCGGCGTAGTTGCGGCCCACGCACACGACCTTCGAGGGCAGGATCGGCGCCAGAAGACGGACGTCTTCGAGCGCCCAGCGCTGACCGGTGGGCGTGATCTCCCCGAACGGGTGCCCCTCGATCTCGGCGGCGAGCGCGCCGGGCCCCTCCCCCGCGAGGACCGCGAACGACATGGTGCCGGTGGGGTGGACGATCCGCGCGATCCGCACAGTCGGCCCCTCTCTAAGACTCGATCGAAACCTTGCGGCCTCAGCTTAGTTCGGGGTCGGGTCCGGTTCGACGCACTATTGCGGCGAGTGGCGCGGCGGGCCTCAGCGCACCAGCAGGAACAGCCCGGCGAGGACGGCGGTGCCGACGAGGGCGCCGACGACGATGCCCATGCCCATGCGCCTGACCTTGCCGAACAGGCCGACGAAGAAGCCGAGGACGAGGGTGATCGGGGTCGCGACCAGCAGGGAGATGCCGGTCGCGCCGAGGCGGACCTTGAGCGTCTCGCCGATGCCGCCGACGAGGACGAAGCCGAGCGCGAAGGCGAGGACGACGAGGATCACGAGGCCGAGGAAGAACCCGGAGGCGAAGCGGCGCCGCCCGTACACGGCCGAATCCGCGGCCATGGCGGCCGCGCGGGCGCGATCGGTCTGGTAGGAAGTCACGCATTCAACTGTAGTACGCGCGGACCAGGCACGGAGTGACGGCATTCGCCGCGATCGGGTGCGGCGCGGGCGGACCGGCCGGCCGTCTCCTTTGGAGTCGGCACGGGGACGCGCCGACGGAATGCCCGGCGCGGCGCCGGCCGCGTGCGAGACTGCCGCGATGCGTCGATTGATCACACTCTTCGTACTGCTCGGAGCGGTCCTGGTGGCGCAGGTCCCCGCAGCGGCCGTCGATCCCAGCATGCCGCAGGCCACCGCCTCGTTCAACGACCAGGTGTACAAGGTGGCCTATGACGGCGACATCGTCTACTCGGGTGGCCTGTTCACCCGCGCCAAGAAGACCGACGGCAAGTACGTCGACCGCACCTACCTCGCGGCGGTGGACTCGACGACCGGGGCGCTCCTGCCGTTCGCGCCGGTCCTCAACGGCCCGGTCCACGAGGTCAAGACCGGCGGCGGGTACCTGTACATCGCCGGGAAGTTCACGCAGGTCGACGGGGTGGCGCGTTCGCGCGTGGCCCGGTTCGACCTCGACACGGGCGAGCTGGACACGGCCTGGCAGGCCAAGCCCTCGGCCACCGTGTACTCGATCGAGCCGGTCGGCGACAAGGTCTACCTGGGCGGCACGTTCGCGTCGGTCGGCGGCTTCGCGCAGCGGGCCCTCGCGGCGGTCAACGCCACCGACGGCAAGCCGGTGACCGGATTCACGCCGAGCATCACCGAGGGCGCGGTCCGCGACCTCCAGTCCGGGCACGGGCGCCTGTACGTCGCCGGGTCGTTCCCGACCCTCGGCGGCGACAAGAAGTACGGGAAGCTCGGCGCGGTGAACCCTGCCTCGGGCGCCGTCGACACCGGCTTCGTGTCCAAGGTGTACGTGCTGACCCGCGAGGTCGTGGTCGACGGCGACCGCGTGTACGCGGCCCTGGACGGGCGGGGCGGGGAGATCCGGGCGTTCACGAGCACCGGCGAGACCCTGTGGTACCAGGCCGTGGACGGCGGGATGCAGACCGTGGAGGTGTGGGGCGGCATGGTCATCGGCGGCGGCCACTTCGACAAGGCCTGCGTCACCAACCACGCCGGGCCCCTGGGGCAGTGCGTCGACGGCGTCAAGGCCGAGCGCGGGAAGCTCCTGGCGGTGGACATGAACGGGAAGCTCCTGGCGTGGAACCCGGGCGCGAACGGGATCGTGGGCGCGTGGGACGCGACCGCGCACCCCTCGGACGAGAGCCTCAGCGTCGGCGGGTCGTTCACGACCTTCGGCGGCGGCACCGTGGTGCAGAGGCGCTTCGCCGTCTTCACCTGAGACCGGACGTGAAAGGGGCCCGGCCGCGGTGCGGTCGGGCCCCTTCTCGTCGCCCTGCGGCGCGATCGGCGCCGCCGGACTGGGGCGGCGTCTCGTGGACGCGGCCCGGTCGGTCCCGCTCGTGGCGGGTCGGGGACTGCGGTACGGGGCGCCTCAGCGCCGGTTGAGGCCGTAGGCGAGGCCGTCGGCCAGCGCGTTCCAGGAGGCCTCGATGAGGTTGGGGGCGACGCCGACGGTGGTCCACTCGGATTCGCCGTCGCTCATGGAGACGAGGACGCGGGTGACGGCGTCGGTGCCGGTGGAGCCGGCGAGGATGCGGACCTTGAAGTCGGAGAGGGTGAGTTCGGCCAGGCGCGGGTGGCGGGCGGCGAGGGCCGATCGCAGGGCGGCGTCGAGGGCGTTGACGGGGCCGTTGCCCTGGGCGGTGGCGATGCGGTGCTCTTCGGCCTCGCCGTGCTCGCCGTTGACGTGCAGGCGGACGGTGGCCTCGGCGACGGTGGCGCCGTGGGGGTCGTGGTCGACGATGACGCGGTAGGTGTCGAGGGTGAAGGGGCGGGGGAGGCCGCCTTCGACCTCGTCGCGCACGAGCAGTTCGAAGGAGGCGTCGGCGGCCTCGAAGGACCAGCCCTTGGATTCGAGCTCCTTGACGCGGGCGGTGATGCGGTCGAGCGCGGCCTTGTCGCCAGAGAGGTCGATGCCCAGTTCGCGGCCTTTGAGTTCGACGGAGGCGCGGCCGGCCATCTCGGTGACGAGGATGCGCATGTCGTTGCCGACGACGACGGGGTCGACGTGGTTGTAGAGGGCGGGGTCGGCCTTGATGGCGGAGGCGTGGATGCCGGCCTTGTGGGCGAAGGCGGCGTGGCCGGTGTAGGGGGCGTGCTCGTCGGGGGTCATGTTGGCGATCTCGGCGATGGCGTGGGAGATGCGGGTGAGCTTCTCCAGGCCGCCGTCGGGCAGGACCTTGCGGCCGAGTTTGGTCTCCAGGTTGGCGATGACGCTGAAGAGGTTGGCGTTGCCGGGGCGTTCGCCGTAGCCGTTGGCGGTGCCCTGGACGTGCATGACGCCGGCCTGGACGGCGGCGAGGGTGTTGGCGACGGCGCAGCCGGTGTCGTTCTGGGCGTGC
Organism: Glycomyces paridis; assembly: GCF_004912155.1. GTDB lineage: Bacteria > Actinomycetota > Actinomycetes > Mycobacteriales > Micromonosporaceae > Glycomyces > Glycomyces paridis. Next base: position 174,273 of record NZ_STGX01000002.1, read on the forward strand.
ATGCCGAGGCGTACGCGCTCGGGCGGCAGGTCGGCTTCGAGGCGGCGGCGCAGTTCGGTGACGGCCTCGGTGATGTCGGAGGGGATGCGGCCGCCGTTGGTGTCGCAGAGGACGACGGCTTCGGCGCCGGCTTCGAGGGCGGTGCGCACGACGAGGGTGGCGTAGTCGGGGTCGTTGCGGAAGCCGTCGAAGAAGTGCTCGCAGTCGATGAAGACCTGGCGTTCGTGGTCGCGGCCGGTGCGCACGGAGTCGGCGATCATCGCGAGGTTCTCTTCTGCGGTGGTGCGCAGGGCCTGCGAGACGTGGCGCAGGTCGGATTTGGCGACGAGGCACAGGACGGGGGCGCGGGAGTCCAGCAGGGCCTGGTAGCCCGGGTCCTCGACCGCGCTCGAACCGGCCCGGCGGGTCATGCCGAAGGCGACGAGCTTGGCGTGCTTGAAGTTGAGCTCCTCGGCGGCGCGGGAGAAGAACTCGGTGTCCGAGGGGATCGCGCCGGGCCAGCCGCCCTCGATGTAGTCGACGCCGAGGTCGTCGAGGAGTTCGGCGACGGCGAGCTTGTCGGCGACGGAGTAGCGCAGGCCCTCCATCTGGGCGCCGTCGCGGAGCGTGGTGTCGAAGACGTGGAAGTCCCCGCCGCGTGCGTGTTGCGGGTCTGGTTGCGTCACTTGGTGCTCCAGGTTGTGTGAGTCATCGGCCCCGCCGCCGCGCAGCCGGCCTGAACGTTCGTTTGCCCTGAACGAAAAAGACCCCCTGCGGGCGGCAGGAGGTCTGGCGTTCGGCGGCGGCATCTATCGAAGAGGCCCCGCGGAACGCCCGCAGCTAATCATGCGCTGGAAAGTCACGAGTCGAAGTATGCCACCGGGCGGTGACCCGAACCAGGATTTCCCGCATGGTGGGATTCACTGTGTCGTGAAGCGCGGTGCCTGGGTGCGCCGTGTCGCGGTGCGCGGCTGCGGATCTGCGGGCGGGGCACGGTGTTCACCACTCCGAGCGCAGGGCGCGGCGGCGCTGCCACCACAGGACGAGGGCGACGCCGCCGGCGAGGGCGACGGCGCCGGCGCCGAGGACCGCGCCGAGGCCGGCGCCGGTGGTCGGCAGCTGCGGCTGGGCCGGGGTCGCCTCGGCGGGGCTCGTGGAGACCTCGGTGGAGGGCGTCTCGCTCGGCGGCGGCGAGGAGGGCGTGTCGGGGGCGGCGGCGAACAGCCACTCCTGGAAGTGGCGGCTGGCGCCGGAGGCGGGCTTGACGGCCTCGACGCGGACGCCTTCGACGGCGTCGGCGTCGTGCTCCAGGCCGAGGAAGTACCCGTCGGTGGAGATGAACCGGAAGTCGTTGTTGGAGGGCACGTCGTCGTAGACGACGGTCCAGTCGTCGGCCTCGCCGCAGTCGGCGAGGAAGACCGGGGCGGTCTCGCCGCCGCCGGAGGTGTCGGTGGAGAGGCACTGGCCCGACTCGTCGTGGACGATCTGGTACTCGCCGAGGTCCTGGAGGGCCTCGACGGACCGGAGGGTCCACAGGTCGTGGAGGGCGGTGAGCCGCACGGCCCCGTCCTCCTGCGCCAGCGGGAGGCCCTCGTGGTCCTTGAGGTAGATGCGGACCGGTCCTTCGGGGACGGGGTCGGCGTGGGCGGGAGCGCCCCAGAACGCGATCGAGCCGGCGGTGGCGACCGCCGCTCCAAACAGTAGGGATTTCACACGCAGATTAGATCAAATGAGACATATTCTCGTTCGGCGCGTGCCCGAATGGTGACTGTACGTCGGGACCGGTTGGGGCCCCAGGCGGTCACGCGGTGGTGCCGCGCCGCGGGCCGAGGTCCTGGATCTCGTTCGCCGCGTCGCCGGCGGCGCGCAGGCGGTCGGCCGCGTCCGTCAGCAGGTGGAGCGTCTCGTCCGAGGCGTGGTCGGTGAGCGCGTGCCGCAGGCCGATCGAGCCCGCCAGGCACTCCCCCGCCGCGCTGACCATGTCCTCATAGGCCGCGACCCCGGCCTCCAGGCGCTCGGCCGTCCGGTCGAGGTTCGCCTCCATCGCGGCGCGCTTGGACTTCGGCGCGATCGCGATCGCGTCCTCGACGTCCTTGACGCCCAAGGCGAGCCGGTACAGGTCCTGCCCGGCCTTCCCGGCCCCGGCGAGGATCGCGACGGCCTCGTCGTTCCCTTCGAGGCGCTGCGCCATCTGCTCGGCCGCGACCGAGGCCCGCTCCAGGCGCTCGTAGGGGCCGAGCGCGCGGCTCCCGCGGAACTGCGCCCGCAGCCGCCCGCGCCGGATCGCCCCCGCCGTCTCGCCGAACAGGCCCTTGGCCTCTTTGGACAGCTGCGCCGGACCGTGGAGTTCGAGCGAGTCGCGTTCGGCGGGCGGCAGGGCCCGCAGCAGGCGCCGGTAGTCGAACCAGCGCACGACCGCCATCGCCGTCGAGAAGCCCGCCACCGTCACCCACACGCCGTCGAGCGCGCCCATGCCCATGTAGGGCACGAAGAACGCGCTGCCGGCGACCGCGGCCCCGGCGGTCGTCGTCCACGACTTCGCCGAGGACAGCCTGGACCGCAGGCGCTTGATCGCGCGCTTGCGGTCCTTGGCGTCCACGTCGGGTCCTAGCTGGAGGCGGTCTTGTCGGCCTCGGCGGTGCCGCCGGCATTGCCGCCGTCGCCGAGGGACGCGCGGATGTCGGCGAGGCGGTCGTTGGTGACCGACTCCTTGGACTGGATCGCCGGAGCGGCCTTGCCGCCCGAGAGCTGGTCGCCTTCGAGCGAGGCGCGAATCTGCTCCAGGCGGGAGGCGCCCGCCATGTCGCGGGTCGCGCGGTTGACCTCGAGGAGGCGGCCCTCGACGGAGTTCGAGGCGAGCTCGGCGCGGCCCATCGCGTTGGAGTAGCGGCCCTCGATCTTGTCGCGGATCTCGTCGAAGTTGGGCACGTTCCCCGGCGCGGCCGTCTGCGACATCGACTCCAGCGAGGAGGCGATCGTCTCCTGCATCTTCGCCTGCTCCAGCTGGCCGAGGAGCTTCGTGCGCTCCTGGAGCTTCTGCTGGAGGATCATCTGGTTGTTCTCGACGGCCTTCTTCGCCTGGTCGGCGGCGGTGAGCGCCTGGTCGTGCATCACCTTCATGTCCTCGAGGGACTGCTCGGTGGAGACCAGCTGCCCCGCGAGGATCTCGGCGGTCGACTCGAACTGGCGGGCCTTCTCCTCGTCGCCGTCGGCGCGGGCCTTGTCCGCGAGCACGAGCGCCTGGCGCGCCTGCGCCTGGAGCCGCTCCACTTCGGACATCGAGCGGTTGAGCTTCATCTCCAACTGGCGCTGGTTCCCGATCACCGAGGCCGCCTGCCCCACCAGTGCCTGGTGCTGCTTCTGCGCCTCCTCGATCGCCTGCTGGATCTGGATCTTGGGGTCGGCGTACTCGTCGATCTTCGCACCGAAGAGCGCCATCATGTATTTCCAGCCCTTGACGAACGGATTGGCCATTATCGGGGTCCTTCCGGTGGAGCCTTGGCGAAGCTCGCGAGCCATAGATGTGCAGTGCAACGCCGACTTGTCTCTAGTGTCGGCCATCCGCGCCACCTATGCGGGACAGGGTGACGCCTCAATCGCCAAAACTACATCATCGGCCGCGTCGCACGAGTACGCAGTCAGGCGGCCGCACGGACCACCGAATCGGTCACCTCGCCACGGCGGTGCCGAGAACGGACCTGCGCCAGCGAGGCGGGAGAGACGGGGGCGGCGTGACGACGGCGGCGCTGCGACTCGGCGGCCGCCTCCTTCTCGCGCGGCAGCGGCAGCACCGCGACCGGACGGCCCTGCGGCGCCTCGCGGGAGTGCTCGCCGCGCTCGTGCACGGCCACCTCCCTGGAGACCTCCGCGAGCACCTCGGACAGGCGCACCTGGAGCGCCCCGCACACCGAGGCGAGCAGCTCCGACGACGGTTCCTTATGGCCCCGTTCGATCTCGGACAGGTAGCCGAGGCTCACGTTCGCCTGCTTCGACACGTCCCGCAACGTCCGCTTCTGCGCGCGGCGGCGGCGCCGCAGGGTCTCTCCCAGCAGTTCCCGCAACAACACCATAGGGTTCTCCTCCACGCCGCGTTCGCAACCCGCACCGGCCGGTGCCGCGAACCCCCGGGCGCCGACTGCGGCGCCCGCGGACCGTACTGCGACAGAGCCTAAGCGGGTCCTGCAAGCCTAGCTCGTCCGGTTCGGCTCGCTCTCCTTAGATTTGAATGCTTTCCAGAGGTAATCCATTCCCGTCAGCACCGTCAGGACGACCGCCGCGCCCATGAGCCACGGGCCCACCGCGTCCAGCGGCCCGGGCCACGGCCACAGGTACCAGGCCACCGCGGTGATCTGGAGGACCGTCTTGAGCTTCCCGCCCCGGTCGGCGGCTATGACCGTCCTGCGCAGCACCGCCATCCGCCACGCCGTGATCCCCAGCTCCCGCACCAGGATGATGCCCGTCACCCACCACGACAGGTCGCCGTAGTAGCTCAGCAGCACCAGCGCCGTCCCGATGAGCGCCTTGTCGGCGATAGGGTCGGCGATCTTGCCGAAATCGGTCACCAGGTTCCGCGACCGCGCCAGCCAGCCGTCCACGAAGTCCGTCGCCGAGATGAACACGAACAGCGCGCAGGCGGCCATCCGCCAGCCCGAGTGCTCCATGCCCGACAGTGCCACGAAGACCGCGAAGACCGGCACCAGGAAGATCCGGGCCACCGTCACCACGTTCGCGATGTTCCACGGCGAGACCGGACGATCCGGGGAGGTCACAGGGCCTCCTCGACGATCTCCGCGACGAGGTCCACACCGTTGGAGTCCACGACCTTCGCCGTCACGAAGTCGCCCGGCTCCAGGCCCTCGACCTCGCCCACGAGCGCGATCGTGCCGTCGACCTCCGGGGCCTGGTGGGCGCCGCGACCGTCCACGCCGTCGTCCTCCACCGACTCCACGAGGACCTGCATGACCTCGCCGAGGCGATCGGCGGCGCGCTGGCTCACCAGCTCGTCGACGAGCATCGCGACGCGGGTGTGGCGGTCCTGGACCTCGTCCTCGGGGACGTGGCCGTCGAGGTCCACCGCCTCGGTGCCGTCCTCGTCGGAGTAGGCGAACACGCCCGTGGAGTCGAGGCGGGCCTCTTCGAGGAAGCCCATGAGCTCCTCGACGTCCTCCTCCGTCTCGCCGGGGAAGCCGACGATGACGTTGGTGCGGGCGCCCGCGAGCGGGGCGACGTCGCGGATCTGCGCGAGCAGGGCCAGGAAGTTCTCGGTGGAGCCGAAGCGGCGCATCCGCCGCAGCACCTTCGCCGAGGAGTGCTGGAACGACAGGTCGAAGTACGGCACGACCTTGTCGGTGCGGTGCATCGCCTCGATGAGGCTCGGGCGCAGCTCGGCGGGCTGGAGGTAGGACAGGCGGATCCACTCGATCCCGTCGATCGCGGCCATGCCCTCCAGGAGGTGCTCCAGGGCCTGCGGGTCGGCGAGGTCCTTGCCGTAGGAGGTCGTGTTCTCCGAGACGAGGTTGAGCTCCTTGACGCCCTCGGAGGCGAGCCAGGCGGCCTCGGCGAGGATCTCCTCGGGCGTGCGGGAGACGAACGAGCCGCGGAAGGACGGGATCGCGCAGAAGGTGCAGCGCCGGTCGCAGCCCGAGGCGAGCTTGAGGTTGGCGACGGGCCCGTCGGTGAGGCGCTTGCGGAGCACCGCGAGGTGCTGAGGGGCGCCCGCGGCGACCGCCGCGCCGTCGGCCTGCGCGGCGCGCGAGTGGCCGGGGACGACCGCGGCGGCGGCCTGGCGCTTCGCCGGGGAGATCGGCAGGAGCTTGCGGCGGTCCGAGGGCTTGTGGGAGGCGACGGCGCGCCCGGCGAGGATGTCGTCGAGGCGGGCGGCCATGTCCGGGTAGTGGTCGAAGCCGAGCACGGCGTCGGCCTCGGGCAGGCTCTCGGCGAGCTCGGTGCCGTAGCGCTCGGCCATGCAGCCGGTCGCCACGACCTTCGCGCCGGTCGAGGACGCGTCCAGCAGGACGTCGATCGACTCGGTCTTGGCCTGCTCGATGAACCCGCAGGTGTTGACCATGACGACGTCGGCGTCCTCGCCGTCGTCGCTGATGCGCCAGCCCCCGGCGGCCAGGCGCGCGGCCAACTCCTCGGAGTCGGTCTCGTTGCGGGCGCAGCCGAGGGTCAGGAGCGCGACGCTCTTGCCCTCGCGGGCGGGCGCGTCCTGGGAACTGGTCGAATGAGCTGGAGACACCAGGAAAGCGTACCTACCGGTACCCCGCAGGCGCCCGGGCGGCGGGCAGGGCCACAGTGCGGCCGGGCGGTACAGTGACCGACCTAACGCCCAAAGCGGCGCAGAAGGCCGCGCCGCGCCGAATGAGCGGAATGCCGCACGGACGAAAGGGCCCATTCGCGACCCGTCTGCGCAGGGACAACAGTGGTTCACGGGCCGTTGCGGCCATGGCCTAGGCTTGCCCCATGTCCCCCAGCGACATCGCCCCCGAACGCCCCCGCGCCGCCCGCCGCACCGCCTTCGCGGTGCTCGCCGGCCTCGCCGCCCTGACCGCCTCCGCCTGCGGCGCCGCCCCCACCGGAACGATCAACACCCGCGCCGGCTACACCGTCACCAGCGACGAGATCCCCGTCTCGGTCTGCCCGACCGAGGGCGAGGCCCGCCTCGCCGACGACGAGGGACTGCTCATCGGCGCGCACTTCGCGCTCCGCGTCGAATGCGTCGTCTCCTTCGACGCCATCCCCGAGGGCTACCAGCTCGACTACCTCCTCGGCGAGGACGTGCAGCTGCACCCGCCGCCGCCCGGCCACGAGTTCACCCTCGTCCAGTTCGCGCCCGAGCCCGGCGCCGAGGCGCCGTTCATGACCGACGACCTCACCGAGCTCTCCGCGACCCTCGCCATCGGCGAGAGGGAATGGGACTTCGAGGGCGCCGTCCCCGCACCCGGCTCCACCTACCTCACCGTCGCCGAGAAGGACGCGCCGATCACCTTCGCGGTCGTCGACTCCGAGCGCACCCAGTCCATGGACCTGCGCGCCCGCACCCGCGAGGGCCTCGTCCAGGCCCTGTACAACGGCTCCACCGACGTCGTGAACACCGACCCGGCGGAGGGCTCCGTCGACGGCTACACCACCAGCGGCAGCTACGAGTACTGGTTCGACGACTGGGAGTACGCCCCCCAGTTCACCGTCAGCCGCGACGTCTACCAGCCCGGCGAAGGCTGGGTCGCCGACCCCGACCGGGCCCTCCTGGCGATCGAGTTCGGCTGGCTCCACTCCGGCAGCGGCCTCGAATGGGAGATCGACCCCGAGAAGGCCCTCAAGGTCTCCGGCCCCGACGGCGCCCTGACCCCCGCCTCCGTCGACCACGCCGACGAGGACTGGGGCGACGGCGTCTGGCGCACCTTCTACCTCGAATACGACGTGCCCGCCGACGCGCTCGCCTTCGAGCTCAAGTTCCACCCCGAAGGCCCCGTCGAATGGCCCGAAGAGGGCATCACGCTGCCGATCACCGGCGACAAGTCGCACGACATCAGCGTCAGCTTCGAATAGACGCGAACGCAGGGGGCCGGTCCGATACGGACCGGCCCCTTTCGCGTTCAGGCCTGGAGCGAGGCGATCACGCCGTCGAGCTCGTCGGGCTTGACGAGCACGTCGCGGGCCTTCGTGCCCTCCGACGGGCCCACCACCCCGCGCGTCTCCATGAGGTCCATGAGCCGGCCCGCCTTCGCGAAGCCGACCCGCAGCTTCCGCTGGAGCATCGAGGTCGAACCGAACTGCGTCGTGACCACCTGCTCGATCGCCTGGATGAGCAGTTCGAGGTCGTCGCCGATGTCCGGGTCGATCTCGCGCGTCGACCCCGGCGCCGCCGTCACCTCCTCGATGTACTGCGGGTCCATCTGCGACTTCACGTGCTCCACGACCGCCTCGATCTCCTCGTCGGAGACCCACGCGCCCTGAATCCGCTCGGGCTTGGAAGCGCCCATCGGCAGGAACAGGCCGTCACCGCGCCCCACCAGCTTCTCGGCGCCCGGCTGGTCGAGGATGACCCGCGAATCCGCCAGCGACGACGTCGAGAACGCCAGCCGCGACGGCACGTTCGCCTTGATGAGCCCGGTCACCACGTCCACCGAAGGCCGCTGCGTCGCCAGCACCAGGTGGATGCCCGCCGCCCGCGCCAACTGCGTGATCCGCACGACCGAGTCCTCCACGTCCCGCGCCGCGACCATCATGAGGTCCGCCAACTCGTCCACGATCACCAGCAGATACGGGTGCGGCCGCAGCTCCCGCCCCGAGGCCGCGTCCGTCTTCAACTCCCCCGACCGGATCTTCCGGTTGAAGTCGTCCACATGCCGCACCCCGGCCTTCGCCAGGTCCTCATAGCGCATGTCCATCTCCTTGACGACCCACTGCAGCGCGTCCGAAGCCTTCTTCGGGTTCGTCACGATCGGATGCACCAGGTGCGGAATCCCCTCGTAGTTCGACAGCTCCACCCGCTTCGGGTCGATGAGCAGCAACCGCACCTGCTCCGGAGTCGCCCGCACCATCACCGACACCAGCAGGGAATTGATCATCGAAGATTTGCCTGAACCGGTGGCGCCGGCCACGAGCAAATGCGGGGTCTTGGTGAGGTTGGTGAGGACGTAGCCGCCCTCGACGTCCTTGCCCAGGCCCACGATCATCGGGTGGTGGTCGGACTGCGCCAGCGGCGAGCGCATGACGTCGCCCAGGGCCACGTCGTCGCGGTCGGTGTTCGGGATCTCGACGCCGACCGCGCTCTTGCCCGGGATCGGGTTGATGATGCGGATGTCGGAGCTCTTCACCGCGTACGCGATGTTCTTCGACAACTGGATGATCCGCTCGACCTTCACCGCCGGGCCGAGTTCGACCTCGTAGCGCGTGACCGTGGGGCCGCGCGTGAAACCGGTGACCGCCGCGTCCACGTTGAACTGCGCGAACACCTCCTGGAGCGCCGCGATGACCACCTCGTTGGCCTTCGAGCGCTTCTTCGCGGCCGGACCGGTCGGCAGCAGGTCCAGCGGCGGCAGCCGGAACTCCCCGACCACCGGGGCGGTCCCGTCCGACAGCGTCGGCTGCTCGATCCGCTTGGGCGCGGGCGAGTGCTTCGGCGGGCTGCGCACCGGCTCAGGAGCCTCGATCGGCGCCGAGTCGCGCGCGGACACGTGCTCGGCGTTCAGCTCGGGCACCTCCTCGGGCGCCAGGCGCGGCAGCACCGTCGTCGGACGGTGGACCCGCCGAGCCTCCTCCTCCTTGAGCCGCTTGGCCTCCCGGCTCTCGGCGCGCGTCAGGCGATCCCCGGCGTCCTCCTCGTCCTCGTCCTCATAGGCCTCGACACGGCCCGTCGCGAGGTCCCACAGGCGCCCGAGCTTCACGGGGATCTCCGCGACCGGCGTCGCCGTCGCCACCAGGACCCCGAAGAACAGCAGCAGGAGCAGCAGCGGGAACGCCACATAGGCCGAGACGCCCGCGGCGAGCCCGCCGCCCACGACCCAGCCGACCTGGCCGCCCGCGGCCATCCGCTCGCCCATGTCCGACGGCAGCCCCGAGATCAGGTGCAGCAGGCCGAGACTCGAGAGCCAGATCGCGCCCCAGCCGACCAGCGCGCGCCCGTGCGCCTCCTCGGGCGGACGCTGGCGCATGACCCGCAGCCCCCACAGGACCAGCAGGACCGGGAGCGCGCGGGTCGCCAGGCCCAGGAGCCAGTCGAGGATGAACGCGAGGCGCTCGCCGACGGGCCCGGCCACGTCGAACCACACCGCGCACGCGAGGACGATCGCGACGGCGACGAGGAGCAGGCCGAGGCCGTCGCGGCGGTGCGCGGGGTCGATCTCGCGGGCGGTGGCGGCCTCCTTGCCGACCGAGCGGGCCATCCAGCCGGTGCTGCGGGCGGTGCCGATCCACAGTCCCTTGAGGCCCAGCCCGAGCGCTTCGAGCGGGCCGGGGACGTGGCGGCGCTTGGCGGCGGCCTTCTTCGCGGCCTTCTTGACCGCCCGTTTCGCGGTCTTCTTCGCGGCCGGTCGCGCCGGCTGCCTCGCGCCGGAGGGGGCGGGTCTGCGGCGCGCCGCGGGCGCGGCGCTCTTGCGAGCGGGGCCGCCCTTGCGGGCGGTGCCACCGGACTTGCCGCTCGTCTTGGCCATCATGGTGCATACGTTACCGCCCGCACGCCCTCCGGCGGCGGCGTGAAGGCGGGCGCGGGAGGGGCTAATGTGGCGGCATGGTTGCAGCGGACACGGCGAGAACGATCCTGGTCACCGGCGCCGGACGCGGGCTCGGGAGGGTCCTGGCGGAGCGGCTGGCCGCGCGCGGGGACCGCGTCGTGGCGCACGCGCGCAGCGCCGCGGCGCTGGAGGGCGTGCCGTGCGAGCGGGCGCTCGTCGCGGACCTGGAGGACCCCGCGGGCCTGGCTGACGCGGTGGCGGCGGCGGGCATTGAGCGCCTCGACGCGCTGGTCCACAATGCCGGGGTGCTCAATGTGGGCGCGGTGGCCGAGGAGTCGCTGGAGTGGTGGCACCGGTCGATGACGGTGAACGTGGTCGCTCCGGCGGAGCTGACGCGGCTGCTGCTGCCGGCGCTGCGGGCGGCGCGGGGGCACGTGCTGTTCCTGAACTCGGGCGCGGGCCTGAGCGCGGCGCCGCGGCTGGGCTCGTACGCGGCGAGCAAGCACGCGCTGCGGGCGCTGGCGGATTCGCTGCGGGCGGAGGAGCGGGGGAACGGGCTGCGGGTGACGAGTTTCTATCCCTCGCATTTCGACACGGACATGCAGCGGGACCTGCGCGAGCAGTACGGGTCGGACTACGACCGCTCGCGGGCGATGAGCGCGGAGACGGTGGCGGCGACAATCCTGGGCGTGCTCGACGCGCCGGAGGACATGGTGGTGAACGAGCTGCGGGTGGAGCCGCCGAACCCGCTGCCGGTCCGCGAGCGCGCATGAACCGGCGAAAGCCATCGAATCCGCATATAAGATGATAAATCCCCCTTAAGGGACCCCTGGTGCAAAAATAGCGCGCGGGTACGACATCCCCTCCCGCCGCAACCCCGACCCGCTCCCGCAGCATGGGAGGAACCTTCGCGAATGGCCGGGAGGACCTAGAATGCTGGGGCTGACACCCCCGTCCCGCGCAGACGACTCACAGTTAGGTGTGATCACTCCTTTGAGCGACCAATCGGCGCAGCAGCCGTACTACCAGTCCCAGCCCCCGCAGGGCCAGCCCGCGTACACCGGGCTCCTGCCCGGCGGTCCCGACCGCCCCACCCCCATCGGCCTCGGCCTGGCCGGCTTCGGCCTGCTCCTGCTCGCGGTCGGCTCCCTCATCCCGCAGATCTCCCTCGGCGGCAGCGACGCCGACGAGATCGGCGGCTTCGGCGTCGACACCGCCGGCGCGGGCCTGCCCGGCCTCGCGCCCGCGCTCATCCTCGTGGTCCTCGTCGGCTGGGCCGCCGCGGGCGTCAAGCCCGGCCTCGAATGGGCCGCGAAGCTCGGCGGCATCGGCCTCGCCGCCATCACCGCCGCCGCCGCGCTCCACCCGGTCATGGAGCTCAACGCCGCCTTCGACAGCGAGGCCTGGGAGGACGTCAACCTCAAGGCCAGCGCCGGCGGCGGCATCTGGCTGTTCATCCTCGCCGCGGCCATGCTCGCGGTGAGCATCTTCCTCATGCGCTGGGCGCCGCCGAAGCAGCCCGCCGTGCAGCCCCAGCAGTACCAGGCCCCGCAGCAGCAGCCGTACCAGCAGCCGCCGCAGCCCCAGCAGCAGCAACCGCCGCAGCAGGACAACGGCTGGCCCGGGTACTCGCAGTAGAAGTCGGACCCAGGGGCCGCGGCGTCGCCGCGGCCCCTTAGCCGTCCCCAGTGGAGACTTTCGGGGGAGGTCCGAGAGGCCCGCGGCCGGTAGCATGGCGCTCGTGAACTCGATGCCTCCTCATGACCCCTCGGTGCCGCAGGGGCCGCACATGGCCCCGCCGCAGCCCCCGCCCGTACAACCGGGCCCGCCGCCCGGGTTCGGGCTCCAGCCCCCGCCGACGCCGCCTCCGCCGTCGAACGCGCCCTCGCCGATCGGCCTGGCCGTGGCCGGGGTCGGCCTGGCGCTGCTGTGCGTCTCGATGCTGCTGCCGCGGGTGAAGATCGACGACCCGGAGGGGTCGTTCAGCTTCTACTCGTACTCGGGCCTGCTCGGCTTCGGCGGCTTCGGGATCGACACGAGCACGGTGGTGCTCTCGGTGGCGCTGGTGGCGGCCGTCGGGCTCAGCGCGCACCGCAACCCGGCGATGCGGTGGCCCGCCCGGATCGCCGCGATCGGCACGGCGGCGCTCACGGCCGCGTTCGCCTACCACCCGGTCACGCTCATGCGCCAGTACGCGGAGAACACCGCGAACTCGGAGAGCTACGACGAGTTCGGGGAGGAGACGACGGCGGCGGAGGTCGACATCTCGGCGGAGAACGGGGTGTACCTCGCGGTCATCGCCGTGGCGCTGCTGGCGTTGAGCACGTTCTTCATGCAGGCCCGGCGCCGGACCTACCTGCTGCCGGTGCAGCCGTACCAGCAGCCGGTCCCGGCGGGCCGGCCCGGCGCGGACGCGACGATCACGGTGAATCCGGGTTAGACGACACGGCGGCGG
>NZ_STGX01000002.1:186967-391029 GCF_004912155.1 Glycomyces paridis
CGCCCGAACCGGGCGCGGCCCCGCCGCCGTGTTCGGCCTCGCGGCCGTTCGCTCAGACTTCCAACACGTGCGGCACGATCATCGGGCGGCGGCGGTAGGTGTCGTTGACCCACTTGCCGACGGTGCGCCGCAGGATCTGCTGGAGCTGGTGGGGTTCGGTGACCCCGTCCTTGGCGGCGCGCTCGATCGCCTCGTTGATGAGCGGCAGGACCCCGTCGAAGGCCTTGGGGTCCTCGGAGAAGCCGCGGGCCGAGACGGTGGGGCCGCCGACGACCTTGCCGTTCTCGGAGTCGATGACGACGGTGGCGGCGATGAAGCCGCCGTCGCCGAGGACGCGGCGCTCGTTGAGGACCGGCTCGCCGACGTCGCCGACGGAGAGGCCGTCGACGTAGACGAGGCTGTTGGGGATGTGCCCGACGAGGCGGGCGCGGCCGTCGATGAGGTCGACGACGTCGCCGTTCTCGATGACGATGACCTGGTCGGCCGGGACGCCCGACTCGATGGCGAGCCGCGCGTGCGCCTGGAGGTGCCGCGCCTCGCCGTGGACGGGGATCATGTTGGAGGGCTTGACGACGTTGAGCACGTACAGCAGCTCGCCCGCGGGGGCGTGGCCGGAGACGTGGACCTTGGCGACGTCCTTGTGGATGACGGTGGCGCCGGTGCGGGCCAGGCGGTTGATGACGCCGTAGACGGCGGTCTCGTTGCCGGGCACGAGCGAGGAGGCGAGGATGACGGTGTCCTCGGGCTCGACGGCGATGTGCCGGTGGTCGCCGGAGGCCATGCGGCCCAGGGCGCTCATGGGCTCGCCCTGGGAGCCGGTGGACATGTAGACGATCTCGTCGGCGGGCAGGCGCACCGCCTCGTCCATGCTCACCAGGAGGCCCTCGGGGACCTGCATGAGGCCGAGGTCGCGGGCGATCGCCATGTTGCGGACCATGGAGCGGCCGACGAAGGCGACCTTGCGGCCGTGCGCGTGGGCGGCGTCCATGACCTGCTGGACGCGGTGCACGTGGCTGGCGAAGGAGGCGACGATGATGCGGCCCTTGACGTCCTCGAAGAGCTTGTCGAGGACGGGGCCGATCTGGCGCTCGGAGGTGACGAAGCCGGGGATCTCGGCGTTCGTGGAGTCCGAGAGGAGCAGGTCGACGCCCTGGTCGCCGAGGCGCGCGAAGCCGGCGAGGTCGGTGATGCGCCCGTCGAGCGGGAGCTGGTCCATCTTGAAGTCGCCGGTGTGGAGCACCAGTCCGGCCTCGGTGCGCACGGCGACGGCCAGCGCGTCGGGGATGGAGTGGTTGACGGCGAGGAACTCCAGGCCGAACGGTCCGAGCTGGAGTGTCTCGTTCTCGGTGACGACGATGCCGGCGGGTTTGATGCGCCGTTCGCGGAGTTTGGCCTCGACGAGGGCGACGGAGAAGCGGGAGCCGACGACGGGGATGTCGTTCTTGTGCTCCAGGAGGAAGGGGATCGCTCCGATGTGGTCTTCGTGGCCGTGGGTGACGACGATGGCCTCGATGTCGTCGAGGCGGTCGAGGATCGGCGTGAAGTCGGGGAGGATGAGGTCGACGCCGGGCTGGTCGACGTCGGGGAAGAGGACGCCGCAGTCGACGATGAGGAGGCGGCCCTCGTACTCGAAGAGGGTCATGTTGCGGCCGATGGCGCCGAGGCCGCCGAGCGGGATGACCCGCAGGGCGCCGTCGGGGAGGGCGCCGGGCGCGCCGAGGTTCTTGGGTCGGGTCAGGCCCATCAGGCCTCCTTCAGGTCGGCGATGCGGGCGGCGATGAGTTCGGCGAGGTCGGGTTCGGCCGGGAGGAGGGGGAGGCGGGGTGCTCCGGAGGGGAGGCCCTGGGAGGCGAGGCCGGATTTGACGGCGATGACGCCGGGGCCGCGGAAGATCGCGTCGGTGGCGGGGAGGATCGCGTCGCTGATCGCCTGTGCCTGGGCGGTGTCGCCGCGGTCGTAGGCGTCGAACATGGCGTTGATGTGGCGGCCGAGGAGGTGGGCGGTGACGGAGACGACGCCGATCTGGCCGGTGGCGTAGGCGGCGAGGTTGAGTTCGTCGACGCCGCAGTAGAAGGCGAGGCCGGTGGCGGCGCGGACGCGCTGGGCCTTGACGAGGTCGCCGGTGGCGTCCTTGACGGCGATGATGCGCTCGTGGGCGGCGAGGCGGGCGAAGGTGTCCTCGGCGATGCCGACGACCGAGCGCGGGGGGATGTCGTAGAGCATGACGGGCAGTTCGGTGGCGTCGGCGATGGTCTCGAAGTGGGCGGCGACGCCGGCCTGGGTGGGTTTGGAGTAGTAGGGGGTGACGAGGAGGAGGCCGTGGGCGCCGGCCTTGGCGGCGTTCTCGGCGAGGTGGACCGAGTGGCGGGTGTCGTAGGTGGAGGCGCCGGCGATGACGTGGGCGCGGTCGCCGACGGCGTCGAGGACGGTCTCGACGATCTGGGTCTTCTCGGCGTCGGTGGTGGTGGGGGATTCGCCGGTGGTGCCGTTGACGACGAGGCCTTCGACGCCTTGGTGGTCGACGAGGTGGCGGGCGAGGGCGGCGGTGCCGGGGACGTCGAGCTCCCCTGAGGGCGTGAACGGCGTGATCATGGCCGCGAGTGTTCGCCCGAAGGGGCGCGTTGCGTTGCGCATGTGCTTTCACCAATGCTGATTCCGGCGGCCGGGCGGTGCGCGCGGCCGCACGCTTCGTATAACTGTCTCAAGTTTCGCCGCCGCGCCGCCGCGTTTCGGGCCGCGCGGTGGTGCGCGGCCGGGTGCGGGGCGGGGCGGTGGTGTGCCTGCGGCTCAGCCCTCGGTGACGTAGGGGCTGGAGGCGACCTCGGTGCCGTCGTCGAGCTTCGCGATCTGGAAGTCGGCGAAGACGTTGGCGGCCTTCTCCTTGAGCTGCTTGAGGCATTCGACGGCCAGCGCCCGGATCTCGACGTCGGCGTGCTCGGAGGCGCGCATGGCGATGAAGTGGCGCCAGGCGCGGTAGTTGCCGGTCACGACGATGCGGGTCTCGGTGGCGTTGGGCAGTACCGATCGCGCCGCTTGGCGCGCCTGCTTTCGGCGCAGGGTCGGGTTGGCGACGTCGGCGAACTGCTTCTCGAGTCCTTCGAGGAGGTCGTTGTAGGCGCTCTGGGCGGCTTCGGCGGCGGCGAGGAAGCGTTCGTGGAGTTCGGGGTCGGCGGCGATCACTTCGGGCTCGACCATGTGCGCGTCGCGTTCGGGGACGTAGCGCTGGGAGAGCTGGGAGTAGGAGAAGTGTCGGTGGCGGATCAGCTCGTGGGTGAGGGAGCGGGAGATGCCGCTGAGGTAGAAGCTGACGGTGCCGTGTTCGAGGACGGAGAGGTGGCCGACCTGGAGGATGTGTTCGAGGTAGCCGGCGTTGGTGGCGGTCTTGGGGTTGGGCTTGGTCCAGGACTGGTAGCAGGCGCGGCCGGCGAATTCGGCGAGGGCTTGGCCGCCGTCGGCGTCGGTCTCCCAGGGGACGTCGGCCGGGGACTCGAAGTGCGTCCAGGCGATGAGTCGGACGTCCATCGGTACGATTTCGGGCATCCCCGCTCCCCCTCGTTCGTGTTCGGGCCTGTTATTGCTGGTTCTCGACTACCTGAGGGTACTCGTGGGCGGAGTGTGGTCCGGCACGCGCCCGGTCCCGGGCGGCGGTTCGGGTGTGTCGTGTGTGGCCGGGCGGGTCGGGCGTCCGTGTTGCGTGCGGTCTGGATCCAGCACGCCGCTTGACAGACGTCAGAAATGATGTCATGATGGTGTCATGAACTTGACGCCGTATATCGAATCGCTCCGCCGGAGCCTCACCGCCGCCGCCGCGCCCGGCGGGGAGGACGCCGCGCGGACCGCTGCACTGCTGTCCGAGGCTCTCGACGCGGGGGCTCGCCTGGCGCTCATGGAGGCCCTCTCGGAGGCCGCCGCCGAGATCACGGCCGGGCTCGACCAGGCCGGTTCCTCGGCGTCGGTCGACCTGCGCGTGCGCGGCAGGGAGGTGGACCTGCGGGTCAGCGGCGGCGAGACCGCCGAGACCGCGCCGCCGCCGGCCCCGCCGGTGGACGACGACGTCGCCCGCATCACGCTGCGCCTGCCCGAGTCGCTGAAGGAGGACGTCGAGAAGGCGGCCTCCGCCGACGGCGCCTCGGTCAACGCCTGGCTGGTCCGCGCCATCAACAACGCCGTGCACGCCTCGCGCACGTCCGGCCCTTCGGGCGGCGGCGCGAAGTACAGCCAGCGCATCACCGGCTACGCCAGGGCTTAGGGAGCTCCACTGATGAACGAGTACACCGAATTCACCCACGACGGGCCCGTCACGGCGGCGCTCACGCTCGCCGACGGCTCGGTCACCGTGACCGCCCACGAGGCGAAGACGGTGCTGGTGGAGATCAAGCCCGCGCAGCGGCGCTCCGAGGGCGACGGCGACGCCGCCGACCTGGCGCGCGTCGAGTTCGAGAACGGGCACCTGCGCGTCCTGGCCCCCGACAAGCCCGCGAACTGGTTCTTCCGCAAGGAGATCGGCGTGCACCTGTCGGTGAAGGTCCCGGTCGGCTCCGAGATCTCGGTGAAGACGACCTCGGCGCCGATCAGCCTGCACGGGCGCCTGGGCGCGGTCTCGATCAACACCGTCGCCGGCTCGGCGACCGTCGAGAGCGCCCTGAGCGTCAAGGCGAACACCGTCTCGGGCTCCATCAGCGTCATCGACGCGACCGAGGACTTCCGGGCGAACACCGCCTCGGGCCAGGTCAAGGCCGACCACGTCGGCGGGGACTTCTCCGCGAAGACCGTGGCCGGGTCGATCTCGGCCGAGCGCGTCGACGCCTCCGCGAACGTCAACACGCTCTCGGGCGGCATCGAGCTGGCCGCGCTCAAGTCCGGTTCGGTCAAGGCCAACACCGTCTCGGGGCGCATCACCATCGGGGTCGTGCCCGGCACCGACGTGTGGGTCGACCTCGACGCCAAGGCCGGGACCGTGACCTCCGAGCTCGCCACCGGCGACACCTCCCCGGCGCCCGCCGGGGGCGGCACGAGCCTGGAGGTGCGGGCCCGCTCGGTCTCGGGCGACATCTACCTGCACCGCGCCAGCGCGTTCGCATAGAGCTGCATTCAACACCCACCGAAGCCCGGCCGCCCCGGGCGGGACCCGCGAGGTCCCGGACCGGGGCGGCCGGGCCTCCGCGTTCAGACGTAGAAGAACGTGAACGGCGGCCACGGGAGGTTCCGCGCCACGGTGAAGGCCGCCCAGACGATGAGGAAGCCGGTGAGGGCGCCGGGGGTGAGGTGGAAGACCGGCAGGCGCCAGGTGCGCCGCGCGACCAGGCGCGGCAGGGCCCAGGCGACGAACATCCAGACGAGGAACGGGGCGGCGAAGACGGCCATGAGGTGGTGGCGGGCCGCTTCGGGGAGGTTCAGGGTCGCCAGGTAGTAGAACGCGCGCGTGCCGCCGCAGCCGGGGCAGTCGAAGCCGGTGGTGAGCTTGAACAGGCACGTGGAGGGCCCGGTGTTGTCGGTCGGGTCCGTGGCGACGACGCCCGCGGCCGCTCCCGCGACGCACACGAGGATGCCGACCGGCGCGACCCAGGGGCGCGCGAAGAGGGCGCCGATCCACCGCCGGACGGCGTCGCCGCGGCGCGGCTCCGGGGCCGGGCCGCGGGCCGCGTCCAGGCCCGCCTCATCGACTGCGCACACGTCGCCTCCTCGCCTTCAGGGTAGCGGGCCCGCGCCCCCGCGCCGGGCCCGAGGCCCGGCCCGGCGAACCGGCGAATTCACCGGTTCGCGCCGTTCGGGAGCTTAGGCTCGGTTCATGCTCGGTCTCACCGTTTCCGGCCGCCCGGCCCCGCGCGCCCTCCGCCGCGCCCTCGTCGCCGCCTGCGCGCTCGGCCTGCTGTTCACCGCCTCCGGGTGCCTCCGGCTCGACCTGGGCCTGGAGGTGCGGCCCGACGACACCGTCGGCGGGACCTTCACCGCGGCCTGGAACGAGGAGTTCCTGGAGGACTCGGCGGACCTCGGCGTCGACCGCGCGCAGCTCGACGCGTTCCTGGACGCCCTCCTCGACGGCGTCCCCGGCACCGAGCGCACCCCCTACCGCGAGGACGGCTTCGTCGGCCAGACCGGGACCTTCACCGACCGCCCGCTCGCCGAGTTCGCCGACTTCGGCGGCGACGAATGGGGCTACCTGCGCATCGACCACACCGGGCGCCAGTACGACCTGGAGGGCTACTGGGACCTGCGCGCCGCCGGGTTCCTCGACCCCGGCACCTTCGAGGACGCCCAGATCCGCATCAGCGTCAACTTCCCGGCCTCGGTCACCGAGCACAACGGCGAACTCGACGGGCGCACCGTCACGTGGGAGATGCGCCCCGGCGACGAGTACGAGCTCCACGCCACCGCCGTCGCCAACAACGGCTGGGCGTTCCTCGCCGCGGGCGTCGCCTTCCTCGTCGTGGTCGTGGCGCTGCTGTGGCTGTGGCAGTGGCGGGCCCTGCGCCGCCACTCCGTGGGGGCCTCCGCGTAGGCGGTTACCTCGCGCACAAACCGTGGGCGGCGCCGGTGAGGCCCGTATCCTGGTGAGTCGGCCGGCGTAACGGATCGATAACACCGGGGGGAGGACCGTTGCCGCAGTACCGCTCCAAGAGCAAGGGCGACAAGCCCGACTCCGGACTCGAGCTCAGCGTCGGGCAGGTCCTCGCCGCCGCCGGGGCCACCGTCATCGGCGCCGTCCTCGCGAAACTCCTCAACCTGTGGGGCACCGTCGCCGGGACCGCGATCCTCAGCGTGTGCTCCTCCATCGGCGCCGTCCTCATCCTGCGCGCCATGCGCAGCACCGGCGACCGGATCAAATCGCAGATCGCGGCCATGTCCCCCACCGCCCGCGGCGACGCCGCGGTCACGGTGGAAGTCGACGCCGAACGGACCGTGGTCCTCGGCCCCGACGGGACCCCCGCGGCCGCCTCGGAGACCGTCGTCGTCACCGCCACCGCCGAGGTCCCCGAGACCGAGATCCTCCCGGCCGCAGGCGCCACGGGCGACACCGTGGAGATGGACGTCCCCGACCTCGAACCCGAAGGGCACGTCACGAAGGTCCAGTCGCGCAAGCGGACCCTCCTGGCCGTCCTCGTCTCCAGCGTCCTCGTCTTCTCGCTCACCATCACCGTGCTCTTCCTCATCGGCGCGCTCACCGGCGACGGCACCCGGTTCATCCACGACGGCGGCGACACCCAGACCACCGTCATCGTCCAGACCCCCGACGAGACGGCGACCGAGCCCTCCGAGACCGCGACCGAGACGCCGAGCGAGACCGCCTCGCCCGAGGCGACCGCGAGCGAGGACCCCGGCGGGGGCACCGGGGAGACGGCCACCGAGGAACCCGGCGAGACCGCCACGACGCCGTCCCAGACGCCCTCCACCGAGCAGGGCGCGACCGACCCGACCCCGAGCACCAGCCCCGAGGCCGCCGAGGAGGAGGCGCTCACCGAGGCGCCCACCACCGAGGAGTAGACGAAGCGCCCGCGACCTGAGGCCGCGGGCGCTGCAACGTCGAAGCGTCAGTCCAGCAGGTCGTCGATGCCCACGGTCAGACCCGGGCGGCCCGCCACCGCGCGCACCGCCAGCAGCACCCCCGGCATGAACGAGGCCCGGTCGAGCGAGTCGTGGCTGATCGCGAACCGCTCGCCGGGGCCGCCGAAGCGCACCTCCTGGCTCGCCACGTACCCGGCCGAGCGGATCGCGTGGACGCGCACCCCGTCGACGTCGGCGCCGCGCGAGCCCTGCGGGTCGGTCTCGGTCGCGTCCGGCATCCCGTCCAGGCCCGCCTCCGCGCGGGCCGCGGCGATGAGCCGGGCCGTGTGCACCGCGGTCCCCGACGGCGCGTCGATCTTGCGCGGGTGGTGCGCCTCGATGACCTCCGCGGAGTCGAAGTGCTTCGCGGCCCTGGCCGCGAACTGCATGAGCAGCACCGCGCCGATGCCGAAGTTCGGGGCGATCACCGAACCGACCTCCGGGTCGGCCGCGAGGATCTCGCGCGCCGCCTCCAGGCGCGGCGCGTCGAAGCCCGAGACGCCCACGACCGTGTGGATGCCCCGCTCGACGCACCAGGCCAGGTTCGCCATGACCGCCCCCGGCAGCGTGAAGTCCACGACCACGTCGCAGCCGGCGACCTTCTCCAGGGACTCGTCGCGGTCCACCGTCGCCGCCAGCGCCATGTCGTCGGCGGCGTCGACCGCCTCGCACACCGCGCGGCCCATACGGCCGTGCGCGCCCAGCACGCCCACTTCGATCATCGGAAGTCCTTCGCGTCGAACGGCCCCACGGCCGCGGTCGTCATCGGCTGCGACAGCACGTCGGCGGCCACCGCCCGCACCTGGTCGGCCGTGACCGCGGCGTTGTCGGCCAGGTCCTGCTCCAGGCTGGTGATCTCGCCGTACAGGAGCTGCTCGCGCCCGAGCCAGTTCATGCGCGTGTGCGAGTCCTCCAGGCCCATGAGGAGCCCGACCTCGTACATCTTCTTGCCGCGGGCGAGCTCCTCGGCGGTGACGCCCTCGCGCACCACCTTGTCGAGCTCGGCCTGGATGAGTTCGCGCACCTCGGCGGCCCGGTCGGGACGGCACCCGGCGTAGACGCTGAACGAGCCGGTGTCGGCGAAGTACGAGTCGGAGGCCGAGATCGTGTAGACCAGGCCCCGCTCCTCGCGGATCGTCTGGAACAGGCGCGAGGACATCCCGCCGCCCAGGACGTTGCAGAGGATGCCCAGGGCGTCCTTGCGGTCGTCGTGGCGCGAGAACGTCCGGCAGCCCACCACGAGGTGGGCCTGCTCGGTGTCGTCGCGCAGGACCGCAAGGGGCGCCGGGCGCGTGGGGGGCTCCTCGGCCGCAGCCCGCTGCGCGGGCACCGTCGGGCGGCCCTCCAGGGGCGCGAACGCCTCCCGGACGAGCTTGACGAAGTCGTCGTGGTCGACGCCGCCGGCGGCGGCCACCACGAGGTTGTCGAGGCGGTAGTGCGCGGCGTAGAAGTCGCGGATCTGCGCCGCCGTCATCGCGCGGACCGTCTCGACGGTCCCGGCGATGTCGCGCCCGAGCGCCCCGGACCCGAACACGGCCCGGTTGAAGTGCTCGTAGACCATCTCCGAGGGCTCGTCGGCCGAGGCGGCGATCTCTTCGAGGATCACGCCCCGCTCGGTCTCGACGTCGGCCTCGGCGATGAGCGAGGCGCTCACCGAGTCGCCGAGCACGTCCACCGCCAGCGGCAGGTCGGCCGCCAGCACCCGCTCGTAGAAGCAGGTGTGGTCGCGCGCGGTGTAGGCGTTGGCGTCGCCGCCGACCGCCTCGATGGACCTGGAGATCTCGGCGGCCGAGCGCTTCTCGGTCCCCTTGAACAGCAGGTGCTCCAGGAAGTGCGAGGCGCCCGACAGCTCCGGGGTCTCGTCGCGGGAGCCGACCCCGACCCACGCGCCGACGGCTGCCGTGCGCAGGGCGGGGACGGATTCGGTGAGCACATGAAGCCCGTTGGGCAGCACCGTCGATGTGACGGTGCCGCCCAACGGGTCTTCCACGAGTGTGCGAGTCAGGGGACGACTCATCTACTCTTCCGAGCCTCCGCCTTCGTCGGAGCGGCGGGTGCGGCGGCGGCGGCGCTCGCCGTCGCCCGAACCGCCGCGGTCGCCGCCGGAGCGCTCGCCGCGCTCGCCGCCGCCGGAGCGTTCGCGGTCGCGGCGCGGGCCGCGGTCACCGCGGTCGCCCCGGTCCCCGCGGGACTCCTTGCGCTCGGCCGGGCGGCCCTTCTTGTACCCCTCGGGCTCCTGGCCCTCCGGGTACACCTTGTCGAGGTAGATCTTGCCGCGGTTGTCGATGTCGCCGATCTCGACCTCGATCTTGTCGCCGACGCCCAGCACGTCCTCGACCCGCTCGACGCGCTTGCCGTCGCCGACCTTCGAGATGTGCAGGAGGCCGTCGCGGCCCGGCGTCAGCGAGATGAACGCGCCGAAGTCGGTGGTCTTGACGACGGTGCCGAGGAACCGGTCCCCCACGTTCGGGAGGGTCGGGTTCGCGATCGCGTTGATCGTCTCGACCGCGGCCTGGGCGGCCTCGCCGTTCTCCGCCGACACGTAGATCGTGCCGTCGTCCTCGACGGTGATGTCCGCGCCCGTGTCGTCCTGGATCTGGTTGATCGTCTGGCCCTTCGGGCCGATGATCGCGCCGATCTTGTCGACGGGGATCTTCAGGGTCGTGATCCGCGGGGCGGTCGCGGCCAGCTCGCCGGGCTCGCTGATCGCGTCGAGCATGACGTCGAGGATCGCGTGGCGGGCGTCGTTGGCCTGCTGGAGCGCCTGCGCCAGCACGTCCGAGGGCAGGCCGTCGAGCTTCGTGTCCAGCTGGAGGGCCGTCACGAACTCGGCGGTGCCGGCGACCTTGAAGTCCATGTCGCCGTAGGCGTCCTCGGCGCCGAGGATGTCGGTCAGCGTGACGTACTTGGTCTCGCCGTCGACCTCCTCGGAGATGAGGCCCATCGCGATGCCCGCGACCGGCGCCTTGATCGGCACGCCCGCGTTCATGAGCGACATGGTGGAGGCGCAGACCGAGCCCATCGAGGTCGAGCCGTTCGACGCGAGCGCCTCGGAGACCTGGCGGATCGCGTAGGGGAACTCCTCGCGGCTCGGCAGGACCGGCACCAGGGCGCGCTCGGCGAGCGCGCCGTGGCCGATCTCGCGGCGCTTGGGCGAGCCGACGCGGCCGGTCTCACCGGTCGAGTACGGCGGGAAGTTGTAGTTGTGCATGTAGCGCTTCTTGGAGACCGGCGACAGCGTGTCGATGGCCTGCTCCATGCGCAGCATGTTCAGCGTGGTGACACCCATGATCTGGGTCTCGCCGCGCTCGAACAGGGCCGAGCCGTGGACGCGCGGGAGGATCCCGGCCTCGGCGGCGAGCGGCCGGATGTAGGCGGGCAGGCGGCCGTCGATGCGGACGCCCTCGGTGATGACGCGCTTGCGGACCAGCTTCTTGGTGAGCGAGCGCAGCGAGGCGTTCAGCTCGCCCTCGCGGCCCTCGAAGTCGGCGCCGAGCTTCTCGAGCATGACCGACTTGACGCGGTCGAGCTCGTCCTGGCGGTCGGTCTTGTCGGCGATCTGGAGCGCCTGGTCGAGCTCGGCCGTCACGGCCGCCTCGACGGCCGCGAACGCGTCGTCCTGGTAGTCGAGGAAGCGCGGGTAGTCGGCGACGGGCTTGGCGGCGACGGCGGCCAGTTCGGCCTGGGCGCGGACCAGCTCGGCGATGACCGGCTTGACGGCCTCCAGGCCGCTGGCGACGACCTCCTCGGTCGGCTTGGTGCCGCCCGAGGCGATGAGGTTGATCGTGTTGTCGGTGGCCTCGGCCTCGACCATCATGATCGCGACGTCGCCGGACTCCAGGACGCGACCGGTGACGATCATGTCGAAGGTGGCCTTCTCGATCTGCTCCAGGGTCGGGAACGCGACCCAGGTGCCGTCGATGAGGACGACGCGCGTCGAGCCCAGCGGGCCCGAGAACGGCAGCCCGGACAGCTGCGTCGACATGGAGGCGCCGTTCATGGCGACCACGTCGTACTCGTCGCGCGAGTCGACCGCGAGGATCGTGCCGATGACCTGGACCTCGTTGCGCAGGCCCGACACGAAGGACGGGCGCAGGCCGCGGTCGATGAGGCGGCAGGTGAGGATGGCGTTCTCGCTGGGGCGGCCCTCGCGGCGGAAGAACGAGCCGGGGATGCGCCCGGCGGCGTACATCCGCTCCTCGATGTCCACCGTCAGCGGGAAGAAGTCGAAGTGGTCCTTCGGGTGCTTCGAGGCCGCGGTGGTCGACAGGACCACGGTGTCGTCCATCTGGACGATGGCCGAGCCCTGCGCCAGCTTGGCGAGGCGGCCGGTGCTGAAGACGATCTTGCGGGTGCCGAAGGCGCCGTTGTCGATGACGGCGGTGGCGTGGTGCTCCCCGAGGTTGAAGGCCTCGGGTGTCCGTTCGGTATCGGACATAGAGTGTCGATCTCCTTTTGCAGTGCGGTATCACTGCGTCGTTCGGTAGCGCCGCCCACCCACGCGTTCCGGTCTTCGATCGAAGCACTCGGAGAAGGGCCCCGCTTCGCGCGGGGCGTTCCGGATGCCACTACCGAGGACCGGGGCGGTCTCAGGCGAGCCGCGCCGCGCCTCGCTGCGAGGCGCTGGATTGTCATGTGCACCGTGTGGTCTGTCGAGTACGGTGCTCCACGCCCACCTTACGTTACCCGGCGGACGCGGCTGCCGCCGCGAAGAGAAAGTGAGCCGCGGAAAGCAGTGTCCCGGGAGGGGCCGGGCACGCGAAAGGGAGCGGTCCTCGCGGACCGCTCCCTCCGGAGTCGGCTAGACGTTGTCGCGGATGCCGAGGCGCTCGATGAGCGCGCGGTAGCGCGTGATGTCTTCCTTCTTCAGGTACTTGAGGAGGCGCTTGCGCTTGCCGACCAGGAGGAGCAGGCCACGGGTCGAGTGGTGGTCGTGCTTGTGCTCCTGGACGTGGGCGGTCAGCTCCTTGATCCGCGCGGTCAGGATCGCGACCTGGACGTCGGTGGAACCCGAGTCGCCCTCGGTGAGCGCGTACTCCTTGATGATCGCGGACTTCTTCTCAGCGTCGAGCGCCATGTCGAACACCCCTTCTTTCGATGAACGGCCGGTCCGCGGTGTCGAGCAGACCGGTCTCGGTGGAACCCGACCAGGTTAGCAGCGGCGTCAGCCCAGCTCCAAGGCCCGCCGGGTGTCTGCGACGTCGGTCTCGATCTGCGCGACGAGCGGTTCGATCCCGTCGAAGGCGATCTGGCCGCGCAGGCGCGCGGTGAAGTCGAGCCGCACGCGCTCGCCGTAGAGGTCGCCGGAGAAGTCCAGGAGGTAGGCCTCCACGGTGCGCTCGGCGCCCTCGAAGGTCGGGTTGGTGCCCACGCTGATCGCGGCCGCCAAACGCTGGGAGCCGCGGTGGAACCAGCCGGCGTAGACGCCGTCGGCGGGGATCGCGGTCCCGTCCGCGACGTCGAGGTTCGCGGTCGGGAAGCCGAGCGCGGTCCCGCCGCGGCCCGCGCCGTGGACCACGGTGCCCTCGACGCCGAAGTCGCGCCCGAGCACCTCGGCGGCGGCCGCGACGTCGCCTTCGGCGACGAGGCGGCGCACACGCGTGGAGGAGTAGACCGACTGCGGCGGTGCGGGCGAGCCGTCCGCCGGCGCCGTGTCGGCGTTGAGGTGCTGCGCGAGCACCTCGAAGCCGAACTCCTCGCCGAGCTCGGCGAGCTTGGCGGTGTCCCCGGCGGCCTTGTGGCCGAAGCGGAAGTTCTCGCCGACGACGACGGCCTTGGCGTGCAGGGCGCCGACGAGCACGTGCCGCACGAAGTAGTCCGGGCTGAGCTTGGAGAGCTCCTCTGTGAACGGCAGGACGCAGACCCCGTCGACGCCGAGCGCCCCGAGCAGCTCGATCCGCCGCTCCAGGCTCGTGAGCCGGGCCGGGACCGCCTGCGGCGCGACCACGGCGGTCGGGTGCGGGTCGAAGGTGACCACGACGCTGCGGGCGTCGCGCTCGGAGGCGGCCTTGACGGCCGTCCGCACGAGCGCGGCGTGCCCGCGGTGCACGCCGTCGAACACGCCGATCGCCACGACCGAGGCGGGCCAGCCCTCGGGGGTCGCGTCCATTCCACGCCAGGTTTCCACGGTCCGAATCCTCTCACTGCCGCACGGCGGCGGGCAGTCGGACGGTCCCGCAGTGGCAGCGGCCGCTCAGAGCATCATCGACTCGTCCGCGTTGCCGCCCGACGCGAATATGAGCAGCATGAGGACGCCCACCGCGACCAGCAGCAGCATCCCTATCAGGAGCCACCCGGTGCCGGCCGGCTCGGCCGTCCTGGGCTGCTCCTCGGCGAGCATGGTCGGTTCGTCGCGGGCGGGCGCGCCGACGGCGCGGTCGCTCGGGCTTCGGCGGAACTCCTCTGGCAGTTCTTCTGCCGCACTTGGGCTCATGGGCTCCTCCTGGTGACGGGTTCCGGCCGGGGGGCACTCCCCTTGATTGTTGAGAGATCGTCGGCAATCCGACCGTCGTTTCCCAGAATCCGCCTGACAACAGCGTCATTTCGCCCTCGTGGAAATTACAAGGCCGTGACCGCCCCACCACGCGAAACGTCCCGTACCCGACCGAACACCCGCCATCCGACCGAAGACGTGCCATCTTCATGTCCCTGGGTGCAACGACGACCCGGGGCCGGTGCCCCGGATGCGAATGGGGTGCTGGCATGAAGGGGATCCTTGCGATGGCCGCGGTCGGAGCGGTCCTGGCGGCGACGGCCGTTCCGGCTCCGGCCGCCGCCGCCGCGACCGGCTGCGAGCGGACGGGCGACTACACCGTCTGCCGGACCGACCCGAAGGGCGGCAAGGACGCGTCGATCGTCGACGAGCTCGTGAGGCAGATCGACGCGACGAGAAAGGGCGACACCGTGCGGGCCGCGGTGTATCAGTGGACGCTGGAGCCGCGGATCGCGCCGCTGGCCGACGCGATGGTCGAAGCCGAGCGGCGCGGCGTGGACGTGCGCGCGGTCGTCGGGCAGCGGGCCGACAAGCCCGCCGCGAACGACCCGGTCATCCGGCGGCTGAAAGGCGCGGGCGTCAAGGTCCACCAGTGCGAGGGCGGGTGCCTGCCGAACGCCGCGGGCACGCGCAAGGGCCCCGACCACAACCGGTTCTTCCTCATCGACCGCGGCGGCTCGCCCACGGTCCTGGTGACGAGCTTCAGCTTCACGAAGTCGCACCTCAAGCAGGCGCACAACCTGCTCGGCGTCCACGGCGACCAGCGGCTGTACGACTTCTACGAGGGTTTCTGGAACCGCCTGTACAGCGAGGACTGGGACGGGTGGACCGACAAGAACAAGAGCACCACCGGAGACCTGGCACGGGCCTGGGTGTTCCCGCGCGGCGACGACGCGGTGGCCGGGCAGCTCAAGGAGATCACCGGCTGCGGCGACGGCGACCGGGTCCTGGTGGGCCACGCGAACTTCCAGTCCAACCGTCCGGCGGTGCGCGCGCAGCTCGACCGCATCCAGGGGCTCGGGTGCCAGGTGCGGGTGGTGGTGCTCGACGCGAAGACGAGCCATCCCAAGTGGGTCGAGGAGAAGTTGGGAGCCTCGAACGTGCGGGTGCACCCGTACAGCCGCAACAAGTTCATCGTGGCAGAGGCGCAGTTCGGAGACCGGCACCGCGCGGTGGTGTGGACCGGCACGCACAACCTCCAGGGCAACGCGATGAAGAACGTCGACGACAACGTGCTGCGGGTCGCCGACCAGGGCGTGGCGGACCTGTACGCGTCCTACTTCCAGCGCTTGTGGAACGGCGCGAGGTAGCGGCGCCGGGAAGCGGTGCGGGGGAGGGGCGTTCGCCCCTCCCCCGCGTGTTCGCCGGGTCAGCCCTTGACGGAGCCCGCGAGGAGCCCGCGCACGAAGTAGCGCTGGAGCAGCAGGAACACCACGAGCGGGACGATGATCGCGATGAAGCCCGCGGCGGGCAGGCGCGTCCAGCCGAAGCCCCAGGTGCCCGCCATGTCGCCGAGGACGGCGGTGAGCGGGCGGGTGGCCTCGCCGGGCGCGAAGGTGCGGCCGACGAGGAAGTCGTTCCACACCCACAGGAACTGGAAGATGCCGATCGAGGCCAGGGCCGGGGTCACCAGCGGCAGGACGACCTTGCGGAAGATCTGCGAGTGGCTGGCGCCGTCGATGCGGGCGGCCTCCATGACGTCGCCGGGCAGTTCGCGCATGAAGTTGTGCAGCAGGAAGATCGCCAGCGGCAGGCCGAAGATCGAGTGCGCGACCCACACTTGGACGATCGTGTTGACGCCGTCGAGCTGCCAGGCGGGCATGATGGTGAAGTCGCCGATGTGCAGGCCCTTGCTGAAGAAGGCGAGCAGCGGGATGAGCGCCATCTGGAGCGGCACGACCTGGAGCGCGAAGATGCCGACGTACAGGAGGTTCCTGCCGCGGAACTCGATCCAGGAGAGCGCGTAGGCGGCCATCGCGGCGAAGGCCACCGGGACGACCACGCCGATGATCGTGATGACGACCGTGTTGACGAGGTTGACGATGAGCCCGCCGCCCTGCGAGTCCGAGTACAGGACGTAGTTGTAGGTCTCCAGCGTGAACGAGCCGGGGTCGGCGAAGAAGTTCCACCAGCCGGAGGTGCGGATGTCGTCCTCGGGCCGGAACGAGGAGACGAACAGGCCGAAGGTCGGGATCGTCCACAGTGCCGCGATGACGAGCGCCACGACGCTGGCGGCGCGGCTGGAGAGGACCCGACGCAGGCGCTGCCCGCGGGTCTCGCCGATGCGGGCCACCGGTTCGGGGGTCTGCACGTCGGTGCTCATCGGGCCTCCTGTTCCTGGCGGCGCATGTTGCGCACCTGGTAGATGACGACGGGGACGACGAGCAGGAACAGCACGACGGCCATGGTGGCGCCGCGGCCGTCGTTGTAGAGCCGGAAGGCCTGCTCGACCATGTTGTGGGCGAGGACGTCGGTGCCGTGGTGGCCCTGGGTCATGGCGCGCACGATGTCGAACAGCTTCAGCGTGGCGATGAAGACGGTCACGGCGACGACGACGATGGCCGAGCGGATCGAGGGCACGGTGACGTGCCAGAAGATCTCGGAGGGCTTGGCGCCGTCGATGCGCGCGGCCTCGACGATCTCGGTCGGGACGCCCTTGAGCGCCGCGGACAGGACGACCGTGGAGAAGCCGACCTCGATCCACACGAGCACGACCATGAGGAGGAAGTTGTTCCCGGGGTGCTCGTTGAGCCAGTTGACCGGCTCGGCGCCGAACCAGATCATGACCTGGTTGAGCAGGCCGATCTGCTCCCCCGAGCCCTTGTACTGGTACATGAACTTCCAGATGATGGAGGCGCCCACGAAGGAGATGCCCATCGGGAGGAAGACGAGCGCCTTGTAGACGCGCTCGCCGCGGCGGCCGTCGATGAGGACGGCGTAGACGAGGCCGAGCGCGGTGGAGACCATCGGGACGATGACGATCCACAGTGCGGTGTTGAGGAGGATCTGGAGCGCGTCGGGGTCGCTGACGGCCCAGGCGTAGTTGTCGAAGCCGACGAACTCGCTGCCGTCCTTGTTGAAGAACGACATGACGACGGTGCGCACGGCCGGGTAGACGAGGCCCACCGCGAGGAAGAGCACGGCCGGGGCCAGGAACACGAAAGCGACCGCACGGCTGCGGTCGCGGCGGGAGGCGAGTTCGGCGAGCCCGTAGAGGGCCATCAGGATCACGGCGAAGGCGACGAGCCCGATGGCGAGCAGACCGAACCGGTCGATGAGAGCGGAGATTTCCACGTATGTGACTCCAGTTGTCCGGACAATGGGCCGAGCGGGGCCGGTAGGCCCCGCTCGGCTTCTTGATCAGCTACACGGGTCGCAGGCTACTGCGGCCAGGAGGCTTCGATGTCGTCGGCGACCTGCTGGGAGTCCTTGTCGCCGTCCACCCACTGCACGATGCCGGTCCAGAACGAGGACGCGCCGACCTCGCCGGGCATGAGGTCCGAGCCGTCGAAGCGGACGGTCACGTCCGGGTTGGTGAGGATCTCGGTGGCGAGCACGTTGATCGGCGTGGTGGCGTTGTTCGGGTCCACGCCCTGGTGGGCGGTGCTCCACGGGCCGGTCTGGAGACGGGCGTTGTGGTAGACCTCGCTGGCGAGGTACTGGCGGGTGGCCTCGGTGGCGTCGGTGTCGGAGAACGCGGCCACGAACTCGCCGCCGACCAGCATGGTGTTGTCGCCCTCGTTGGTCTCGGGGAACTGGAACGCGAAGACGTCGCCGTCCTCGGCCACGTTCGTGCCCTCGGGCCACATGGCGCCGTAGAAGGAGGCCATGCGGTAGAAGGCGCAGTCGCCGTCGAGGATCGGCCAGCCGGCCTCCTGGAAGGCGGTGGCCGAGATGGTGTCGGTGCCGTTGAAGACGTAGTCCTCGTTCAGCAGGACCGAGCCGGCCTTGTCGAAGGCCGAGACGATCTCGGGCGAGTTGAACGGGATCTCGTGAGCGACCCACTGGTCGTAGGTGTCAGTGCTCTCGCGCAGGACGATGTCCTCGATCCAGTCCGTGCCCGGCCAGCCGGTGGCCCCGCCGGACTCGAAGCCGGCGCACCACGGGGTGGTGCCGGACTCGGCGATGGTGTCGGAGAGGGCGATGAGGTCGTCCCAGGTGGTGGGGACCTCGTAGTTGTTCTCCGAGAAGAAGGTCGGCGAGTACCAGATGAAGGACTTCGCGTTGGACGAGTTCGGGGCCGCGTAGAGCGTGCCGTCGATCGTGCCGTAGTTGAGCCAGTCCTCGCTCCAGCCCTCGGTCGCCAGGGCGGTGACGTCCTCGGACGCGGGGACGAGGTCGTCCTTGAAGGAGGACATGAGGCCCGGCTGCGGGAACAGCGCGATGTCGGGGGCGTTGCCGCCGTCGACGCGGACCTTCATGTCGGCCTCGAACTCGCCGGTGCCCTCGTAGGCGATGTCGACGCCGGTGCAGTCCTCGAAGAACTTCCAGGCGGCCATCATCTCGTCGGCCTCCTGGTCGCGGATGGAGCCGAGGATGGTGACGGTCTCGCCGTCGAAGGAGCCGAACTGCTCGTAGTTGGCGCAGTCCTTCGCCTCCTCGGGCACCTCGCCGCGCGAGTTGTCCTCGTCCTCGGGTGCGCCGCACGCCGCCGCGGCGAGCGCTATGGCACTGACGGCAGCCGTGAGGTAGGAGATTCGTCTGGTCTTGCTCATCGGGGTTTCCCTCTCTTCGCAGGTGTTGTACGCCCGGCGAGTCCGACTGCCTCCCTGTCCCGACCATTCGGGGAACCGCTCTCACCGATTCCACGCCAGGTAGGGACTGCCTCACCCGCCGTTGGGGCGACGCGGCAATCGTGCTCTGAGTAACACTGGATGTCAAGTCTGCATTGCTGAATCGTTACCGGTTGGCATTGGATCGATATTCGTTCGCACCCAAATTGTGGGAGCGATACCAATGACGTATCATTCCGGAGCCCGGCAACTCGTTTCACCCGCGCCGACCGCGCGGGCCCCAACAGCGCGCAGCCGAAAGCGGTGCACAGCCGAGAAAGGTGCCATCCATGACGCAGCTGACCTTCCCCGAGGGCTTCCTGTGGGGGACGGCCACGGCCTCCTACCAGATCGAGGGGGCGGTGAATGAGGACGGGCGGGGCCCCTCCATCTGGGACACCTTCTCCGACACCCCCGAGAAGACCTGGCGCGGGCAGACCGGCCGCGTGGCCTGCGACCACTACCACCGCCTCGACGAGGACATCGCCCTCATGGCCTCCCTGGGCCTGGACACCTACCGGTTCTCCATCGCCTGGCCGCGCATCCAGCCCGACGGCACCGGCCCGGTCAACCCCGCCGGCATCGCCTTCTACGACCGCCTGGTCGACAAGCTCGTGGCCGCCGGCATCAAGCCGATGCCCACGCTCTACCACTGGGACCTCCCGCAGTCCTTCGAGGACCGCGGCGGCTGGCCCGCGCGCGAGACCGCCGAGCGCTTCGGCGAGTACGCCGCGATCGTGGGCGAGCGCCTCGCCGACCGCGTCCACACCTGGTGGACCCTCAACGAGCCGTGGTGCTCGGCGTTCCTGGGTTACGGCAACGGCCACCACGCCCCCGGCCGCACCGAGCCCGTCGCGGCCCTCACCGCGGCCCACCACCTCAACCTCGCGCACGGCCTCGCCGTGCAGGCGCTGCGCGCCGCCGGGGCCGAGCGGGTCTCGATCGCGCTCAACCCGACCCAGGCCCGCGGCGAGGAGGAGGCCGTGCGCATCGTCGACGGCCTCGCCAACCGCGTCTTCTTCGACCCGATCCTCAAGGGCGAGTACCCCGCCGAGATGATGGAGCGCACCGCGCACCACACCGACTGGTCCTTCGTGCGGGACGGCGACCTTGAGCAGATCAACCAGCCCATCGACCTGCTCGGCGTCAACTACTACAACCCCACCTGGTTCCGGATCAACGCCGAAGAGCCGGAGTGGCCGGTGCAGCCGGGCTCGGCCGGGATCGAGGGCTACACCCCCGAGGGCCTGGAGTTCACCGACATGGGCTGGCCGATCGAGCCCTCGGGCCTGACCGACCTGCTGGTGCGCCTCCACAAGGAGTACAACGTGCCGACCATGATCACCGAGAACGGCGCGGCGTACCCGACCGGTCCGGGCGCCGACGGCGAGGTCGACGACGTCGAGCGCGTCGCCTACCTGCGCGGGCACATCGCCGCCGTCCACGACGCGATCGCGGCCGGGGCCGACGTGCGCGGGTACACCGCGTGGTCGCTCATGGACAACTTCGAGTGGGCCTTCGGCTACGACAAGCGCTTCGGCATCGTCCACGTCGACTACGCGACCCAGAAGCGGACCCCGAAGGCCAGCGCCAAGTTCTACGCGGGCGTCATCGCCGCCCACGGCCTGGAGCGGTAAGCGGCACAAGGATTCAGAGGACGGCCCGGAGCGCGCGCACGGCGCGCTCCGGGTCGTTCGCCTTCATGACCGCGCCCATGACGGCGACGCCCGCCGCGCCCGCTTCGCGTGCGGCGCGGGCCCGCTCGGGCCCGGTCACGCCGCCGAGGGCGTAGACCGGGACGGGGCCGGCGCAGGCCGCAGCGAGGCCGTCGAGCCCGAGGGCGGGGCCGTAGCCGGGTTTGGAGTCGGTGGCCCAGACCGGCGAGTAGGTGCAGTAGTCGAGGCCGGGGTCGATCGGCTCGCCCGCGTGGACGGAGCGGCCCAGGAGCGCCGGGCGCGGACTGGGGACGGGGAAGCGGGCCGAGAGGTGGGCGGCGGCGACCGGTCCGGCCGGGTCGGCGATGAGGAGGAGCCCGCCGGAGGCGGCCATCATCGGCCCGAGCGCGGCGGCGAGCGCGAGGCGCTCGGTCCACGGGAGGTGCTTGTCGCGCAGCAGGAGTGCGAAGGGCCCGCCGCGGAGGGCGAGGGCGACCTGCTCGGTGAGGGGCCGGGCGGCGCCGGGGGCGTCGGTGACGACGAGGAGCGGGTGCATGCGTCAACCGTATTGCCCGTTCGCGGCGGCGCACGGGGGTCGCGTGGAGTGTCCGGAGTGCCTGGAGTCGATTCATGCCCGACTGGTCAGTGCTACACCGATTTAACGCTTGTGTATCGGTCCACGTCTCGAACTTGCGTAATTCACGACACAGGTGCGAAACTTCAGGGGATGAACATCGGCGATCAAATCAACGTGCTGCGCACCGAAGGGGAGCGGATCGCTGTCGCTGGTGGGGAACTCTCGCTCAACGCCGTCGTGCCCACTTGCCCGGGCTGGGTCGTCAAGGACCTCTTGACCCATATCGGGACCGTCCACCGCTGGGCGGCGGCGATCGTGGGCGAGGCCCTGCCCCACGATCCGCGACGGCGGGACTTCCAGCGTCTCGTGGGGCCCCTGCCCCACGACGACCTGCTGGTCGACTGGGTCCGCGAGGGCCTCCTGCGACTAGTGTCCACATTGGAGAAAGCCCCGAGCGGCCTCCAGTGCTGGCAGGTGTTCCCCTCCGAGTCCTCGCGGCGCTTCTGGGTCCGCAGACAGGCCCACGAGACCACCATCCACCGCGTCGACGCCGAACAGGCGCGCGGCGACGAGATATCACCGGTCGGCCCCGAGTTCGCGGCCGACGGCATCGACGAGCTGCTGCTGGGCTTCCACGGCAGACCGTCGAGCCGCGTGCGCGCACTGCGCCCGTCGGTGCTCCACATCCATGCCACCGACCTGCCGCCGGGCCGCGGCGACTGGTACATCCACCCCACCGACACGGGCCCGCTCGTGACGTTCAGCGAGGTCGAGTCCCCGCACTGCGTCATCGAGGGCCCGGTGGAGCTCCTGTACCTGGCGCTGTGGAACCGGCTGCCGTTCGACGACCTCCTGGTCCGCGGGGACCCGGCACTGCTCCACTTGTGGCGCAATTACTCCGCGGTCCGGTGGGTCGATCCCGTCGACGTCTGAGCACTGGAGCGCACCAGCGCGAAACCGCAGGTGATCGAGTGCTCACCGTCCGAGATGTCCGCCGCTCGCGGCGCCGGGGCGCGCTGCTGCGCCCGAACGGCGGACCGGGATCGTAAGCTCACCGACGTGAACCAGGTCCATCCGAACCACGCTCATGCCGTCCCGAACGACGCCGTGCCCCGCGCCGCGCTGTGGATCCTGGTCCCGGCGGCGGCCGCGACCCTCCTCGGCCTGCTCCTGCTGTGGCCCCACGACGTCGAGGACACCGCGATCGAGGGCTACGGCACCGAGGTCGACGGGCACGTCCTGTCGGTCCACGAGACCGAGTGCGAGGCCGCCGACGCCGAGCTCAACGAGCAGCTCCAGGCCACCGTGTGCGGCGACGTCGTCGTCCGCATCACCGAAGGCGACCTCGCCGACCAGGAGATCGTGGTCGACATCCCCTCCGGGCCCGGCGCCCCCGTCGTGGCCGCCGGCGACGACGTCATCCTCATCCACACCCCCGACTCGGTCTCGGGCCAGCAGTTCCACCTCATCGACCACGACAGGTCGAGCGCCCTGTGGGCGCTCGTGATCGCCTTCGCGCTCGCCGTGATCGCCTTCGGGCGGTGGAAGGGCGTGCGGTCCCTCGCCAGCCTCGCGGTGACCTTCGCGATCGTGCTGCTCTTCATGGTCCCGGCCGTCCTCGACGGCTCCTCCCCCATGCTCGTGGCGACCGTGGGCGCCGCCGCGATCATGCTCGTCTCGCTCTACCTCGCCCACGGCTGGAACCGGACCACGACCGTGGCGGTCATCGGGACCCTCGCGTCGCTGGTGCTCACCGTGGCGCTCGCCGAGGCCGCGGTGCGGCTCGCGAAGCTCAACGGGGTCCTCGACGAGAACACCACGAACCTCGCGCTCCAGTACCCCATTGACATGTCCGGGCTGCTGCTCGCGGGCATCCTCATCGGCGCGCTCGGCGTCATCGACGACGTCACGGTCTCCCAGGCCGCCACCGTGGACGAGGTCGCCAAGGCCAACCCGCGCTGGGGCGCGCCGCGGCTGTTCAAGTCCGGGATGCGGGTCGGGCGCGACCACCTGACCTCGGTCGTCAACACCCTCGTGCTCGCCTACGCGGGCGCCTCGCTGCCGCTCCTGGTCCTCATCAGCGCCGCCGACCGGCCCCTGGGGCAGGTGCTCACCAGTCAGACCATCGCCACCGAGATCGTCCGCTCGGTCGCGGGCACGCTCGGCCTCATCGCCGCCGTGCCGATCACCACCTGGCTCGCCGCGCACCTGGCGCGGCGCAACCCCGAGCCCGCGGCCGAGAAGCCGGAGAAGGCGAAGGCCCCGGACGCGAAGCAGGCTCGGCCCAAGCCGACCGAGACCGGGGACGACACCTGGGACGGCGACGACTCCCCTTACCCGCCTTCACATCTGAACTAGAAGCGCTCCGCGGCGGCCATGAGCCGGCGCGAGGCCTGGTGCAGCGCCTGGAGCACCGTCATCACCGCCGGGCGGCCCGTCGAGGCCGTCCGGTGGACCACGTAGACCTCGCGGCCCCGCAGCGGCTCGGCCACGCGGCGCACCGCCACGTCCCGCCGCTCGGCCGCGGCCATCCACGGCGCCACCGTCACCCCGAGGCCCTTGGCGACCAGCGTCAGGATCGTGTCGAGCCCCTCGAACTCCGAGACCGGCGCGCTGATCCCCTCGGCGCGCCACAGCCGGTCCAGGGCCATGCGCGAGGGCTCGCCCTCCGGCGAGGCGATCCACGACTCCCCCGCGAGAGCGTGCGCCGACAGGACCGTCTGCTCGGCGAGCGGGTGGCGGGTCGGCAGGACCGCCACGAGCGGGTCGTTCACGAGGTGGTGGAACGTCAGGGTGCCGGAGGTGGCGGGGCGGCGCTGGCCGGACCAGTCGTCGATGAGGGCGAGGTCGATCTCGCCGGAGCGCACGCGCGCCAGGGACTCGGAGACGGTGAGCTGCTGGCGCAGGACCATCTGGAGTTCGGGGTAGCGGCGCAGGCGGCGCACGATCGGCCCGGCGAGGGCGACGGCCACGGTGGGGAAGGCGGTGACGATGACGCGGCCGCGCGGTTCGGCGCTCTCGGCGGCGAGGTCGGTCTCGGCGGCGTCGATGGCCTCCAGGATGCGGCCGGTGTGCTCGACGAGGCGGCGGCCCGCGTCGGTCAGCTGTGCGGACCTGGCCGTGCGTTCGAGCAGGGCGACGCCGGCCTCCTTCTCCAAGGCGGCCAACTGCTGCGAGACGGCGGAGGCGGTCTGGGCGGTCGCCACGGCAGTGGCGGATATCGATCCCTGGGCGGCGAATTCGTAGAGAAGGCGCAGGCGGCGAACATCGAGCATAAGGAAATCTTACCCTCGGCGAAAGGTAGAAATACTTGCGTTGATGCTCCTTGTCGGGGAGTCTGGGTCCCGTCAGCGACTATCCACCGAGGAGTCACCCGTGACCGTCTCCGCCACCCTCGCCGCCAATGAGGCCATCGCCGCGCGCCGCGCCGCCGGGCTGGAGGTGCTCGCGCTCGGCTTCGGCGAGGCCGGCATCCCCGTGCATCCCCTGCTGCGCCAACGGCTCGCGCAGGCCGCCGGCGAGATCGCCTACGGTCCGGTCGCCGGTATCGACGCCGCCCGCGAGGCCGCCGCCGGATACTGGACCCGCCGCGGCCTGCCGACCGAGGCCGGGCACGTGCTGCTGGGCCCCGGCTCAAAGCCGATCCTCTTCGCGCTCCTGCACGCCGTCGGCGGCGACGTGGTGCTCCCCGCCCCCGCGTGGGTCTCCTACGCGGCCCAGTCGCAGCTGCTCGGGCGCGAGCCGATCCGCGTCCCGGTGCCCGTCGGAGAAGGGGGCGTCCCCGACGCCGAGGCGATGGACGCGGCCGTGCGGGCCGCCCGCGCCGCCGGCCGCGACCCGCGCGTCGTCGTGGTCACCCTGCCGGACAACCCGACCGGCCGCCTCGCCTCCGAGCGCTCGGTCAAGGCCCTGTGCGAGACCGCCAGGGAGCTCGACCTCCTCATCGTCGCCGACGAGATCTACCGCGACCTCGTGTTCGAGGAGGGGCCCTTCCCCTCCCCCGCCGCGTGGGCGCCGGAGCGGACCGTGACGACCACGTCCCTGTCGAAGAACTACGCCCTCGGCGGCTGGCGGGTCGGCGCCGCGAGGTTCCCGGACTCGCCGATGGGCACGCGACTGCTGGAGTCGGTGCGCGGCACCGCCTCCGAGCTGTGGTCCTCCACGCCGATGCCGATGCAGCACGCGGCCGCGTACGCCTGGGGCGACCCGCCGGAGCTCGTCGAGCGGGTCGCCGCGGCGCGGCGCCTGCACGGGTCGGTCGCCAGGGCCGTGGCCGGGACCTTCGCGAGCGTCGGGTGCACCGTGCCCGCGCCGCAGGGCGGGTTCTACGTGTGGCCGGACTTCGCGCCGCTGCGCGGGGCGCTCGCCGAGCGGTGGGGCGTCGCCACGAGCGCCGACCTGGCGCGGGTCCTGCTCGACGAGTTCGGGGTGGTGGTCCTGCCGGGCAGCGCCTTCGGCGACGACCCGGCCTCGCTGACGCTGCGCGTGGCCGTCACCGGGATCTACGGGGTCTCCGACTCCGAGCGCCTCGCGGCGCTGGTCGCCCCCGAGCCCGCCGCCATGCCGTGGATCGCCGAGTCCCTAGAGGGACTGCGGGACAAGCTCGCCGCGCTGGTCGCGGCGCCGTGATTCCGTCCGGGTGCTGCTGAGGCCGATGCAGCAGCACCCGGGCGGCTCATTTCCACCGCCCGTAGAGGCTGATCGCGGCGTAGACGCACGCGAGGACCGCGATGAGGGCGACGGCGACGAAGAGCGCGCCGACGAACCGCTGGACCTCCAGCTCCCTGCCTTCGCGGACCGGGCCGCGCCAGCGGCCGTAGCGCCAGTGGTCGCGGCCGTGGTGGTAGTCGCCGACGTCCTGCATGAGCGCCTGGAGGTCGGCGAGGCTCTCGGCGCGGCGCGCGAGCTGGCGTCTGAGCCGGTACTCCGGCGCGTCGATCTCGCCGCGCCGCCGGGCCCGCGCGAGGCGGCCGAGGGCGATGCGCTTGTCGGTCTTGGAGGCCCGCGTTGCGAATGCGTCCATGACGTACTCCCACCTGTGCTGACTTTCATCATGACAGAGATGAAGGCCCTGCGCATTCCCCGTTTTCGCGGATCGTATGCGCCGGAAGCGCACTCGTCACACAGGACGCACCGGCCACATGCGGGGACGGCAGAGGGCCGCGCCGAGGCGGCGCGGCCCTGCGGATGTCGCTAGTCGAGGAGGCCGGTGATCGCCTCGGCGAGGTCGACGTCCTTGTCCGTGACGCGGTTCCCGGCCGAGTGGGTGGTGGTCGAGACGCGCAGGCGGTTGTAGTGGACGCTCAGGTCGGCGTGGTGGTTGCGCTGCTCGTTGAGGATGCCGACGCCGGTGGCGGCGGCCAATGCCGCGAAGTGGCCATCGAAGGTCCACTCGCGTTCGAGGCGGTCGCCGGCGTGGGTCCAGCCGGGCAGGTCGGACAGCGCCAGTTCGATCTCGGCGTCGGTCATGGGTCGGTCGCTCATGTGTCGATTGTTCCAGCCCCTCGCGACCGCGTCTCGGCCTTAGGGCTCGTCGACGAGCGAGACCGCGCCGGTGTCGAGGTCGTAGACCGCGCCGACGACGAGGACGCCGTCGAGCGAGGAGCGGCGGCCGAGGTCGGCGACCGTGCGGCGCACCTGGAGGCGCATCGCCTGCGAGGCGGCCGCCTCGGCGTCGGTCGACTCGGAGAGCGCCTGGGAGGCGGGCTGCCACAGCTGCTCGACGAGGTAGTCGGTGCGCGGGTCGTGCGTGTCGTCCTGGACGGCGTTGAGCGCCGCGGCGACCGCGCCGCACCGCTCATGGCCGAGCACGACGACCAGGCCCACGCCCATCTCGGCGGCGGCGAACTCCAGCGAGCCCACCGCGGCGCGGTCGGGCACGTGCCCGGCCGTGCGCACCACCAGCAGTTGACCGAAGTCGCAGTCGAACACGCTCTCGGCGGTGACGCGGGAGTCGATGCAGGTGAAGACCACCGCGCCCGGCTTCTGGCCCGGCGCGTGCTGACGGGCGGCGGTGATGTCGCGCTTGTATCGCGGCTCGCCGGCGATGAACCGGCCGTTGCCTTCGAGGAGGCCCGCGAGGACCGAGGCGGCCTGGTGGTGTTCCATCAGCGATGCGGCTGTCAGTTCTGGCACGCACTGAATGGTGCCGCAAGTTCCGCGCCGGCGCAAGGACGACGGGCGGACCGTCACGCACGTTTTACAGAGCGCACGTTATCGTTCCGAGACATTGTGGTCATTAAGCAGGACTGGCTGTTGGACTTGCGGGACCTTATGATGAACGCAGACAACCGCGGTGGGACCCACCTGCGGATTCACCCACCTGGAGGACCGGTGCGAACCTACGGCGACGGCTGCCCGGCCGCACACGCGCTCGACCTCGTCGGCGAGCGCTGGTCGCTCCTGATCGTCCGCGAACTGCTGCTGGGCCCCAAGCGCTTCACCGACCTGCGCGGCGGCCTCCACGGCGCCAGCGCGAACGTGCTCTCCCAGCGCCTGCGCGAACTCGAAGCGCACGGCGTGGTCACCAAGCGGCGGCTGCCGCCCCCCGCGGCCTCCAAGGTGTACGAGCTCACCGAGTGGGGCCGCGAGCTCGAAGGCGCGATCGTGCTGCTGCTGCGCTGGGGCGCGCGGTCGGCGGCGATCCCGCTGGACGCGCCGATGGGCGCCGACGCGCTCATCCTGGCGATGAGGAGCCTGTTCATCCCGGCCACCGCGCGCGGCTTCGACGCGGCCTTCGAACTGTGGGTCGGCGACCGGCCGTTCATCGCCGAGATCATCGACGCGCAGCTCATCCTGGCCCCCGGGCGGCCCGAGCACCCGCACGCGGTCATCCGCACCGACGCCGAGACGCTCAAGCGCCTGACCCTGGGCGGGCGCAGCCTCGACGTGTCGCTGCACGCCGGGCGCATCACCGTCCAAGGGGACCAGGCCATGGCCGAGCGGTTCCTCGGCATGTTCCGGCTGCCGGAGCCGGCGGCCTCGTCGGCGGGTGCCGTGTAAGCGGTAGACGGGGATCGGGCCTGAGCCGCGGACGCGGCGGTCGGTGATGAGCATGTGGCCGGGCGCGTGCGTGATCGCGAACGGCAGCCGCGCGTACGCGATCGCCTCCAGCACCGTGATCCCGCAGGCCCAGAACACCGGGACGTCGCCGGGAGCGAGCGCCACCGGGTCGCCGAAGTCCGGTCGGGCGAGGTCGCGGACGCCGATGCCGGCGGGGTCGCCGACGTGGACGGGCGCGCCGTGCTCGTTCGGCAGGTTCGCCGTCACGCGTTCGGCCCGCTCGACGAGGTCCGAGGGCATCGGCCGCATGGAGACCACGACCGGGCCGCGGAAGCGCCCGGCGCGCAGGCACCGCATCCGGGAGCGGTACATCGGGACGCCGCGGCCTTGCTCGCGGTGGCGCAGCGGGACGCCCGCGCGCTCCAGCAGCGGGTCGAACGTGAGGCTGCACCCCACCAGGAGGGTCACCAGGTCCTCGCGCCACACCTCGACGACCTCGGCCCGGCGCTCGACCGGCTTGCCCTTGCGCCACACCAGGTACGCGGGTAGGTCGCGGCGCAGGTCGGCGCCGAAGGCGAGGTCGGTGGTGTACCTCCCGGCGCCCACCGCGCCCAGCAGCGGGCAGGGCCTGGGGTTGCGGACGGCGAAGCGGCGCAGGTCGTCGGCGTACTGGCGCGGCACGCTCACCAGGTTGGCCTGCACGAAGCCGTCGGACCAGCCGCTCGTGGGGACCGCCAGCCCCTCCCTGAACCGGGCCCGGGCTTCGCGGGGGACGGCCAGGGCCTGAGGGCATTCTCTCGTGGACATCGCTCCTCCTCGTTCTCGGATCTGAGACCGAGTCTGGTCGCGAATGCGACAACTCCTTCACGAGTCGTTCACGAGCGCGCGAACCGTGTCCGAACGCTCACTGAGCGAAACCCCTTGCAAGCGTTCCCAAATGATCAGCAAATGCCCCTAGAATGGGTACTTCCCCGACAACGAACGGCCGCACCCCGACCACCCGGAGGTGGCCCGT
Source organism: Glycomyces paridis (assembly GCF_004912155.1). Classification (GTDB taxonomy): domain Bacteria; phylum Actinomycetota; class Actinomycetes; order Mycobacteriales; family Micromonosporaceae; genus Glycomyces; species Glycomyces paridis. The sequence goes on from NZ_STGX01000002.1 coordinate 216,024, forward strand.
GGACTTCGGCATCCTCGGACCGTTGCAGCTGGCACGGGAGGGCCTGCCCGTGCCGCTGCCCGGCCGGACCCTGCCCAGGCTGCTGGCCGTCCTGCTCCTGGACGCCGGGAACGTCGTGTCCCTGCCGCGGCTGGTCGACGCGATCTGGGAGGAGGCCCCGCCCGCCACGGCGCGGCGCCAGATCCAGAACACCGTCGCCACCGCCCGCGGGCTGCTGCTGGAGGCCGGGACCTCCGAACTGGAGACCGTCGGCGAGGGCTACCGGCTGCGGGTGCGGGCCGAGAAGCTCGACTCGCTGCGGTTCCAGCGCGCGGTCCGCATCGCCCGCGAGCAGGTCGACGCCTCCGAACCCGAAGCGGCCCTGGGGACCCTGCGCGAAGCGCTCGGCCTGTGGCGGGGCCCGGCCCTCGCGGGGCTCGGCGGGCGCGTCATCGAGGCGGGCGCGCTGCGGTGGAACGAGGAGCGCGCCGCCGCCGAGGAGGACCGCGCCGAACTCGAACTGGCACTGGGCACCGGCGCCGCCGTCGTCCCCGGCCTGCGCCGCGTCCTCGAACAGCACCCGTACCGGCAGCGCTCGGCCGAACTGCTCATGACCGCGCTGTACCGGGAGGGGCGGGCGCCCGAGGCGCTCGACGTGTACGAGTCCATCCGCGGGCAGCTCGACGAGGAGCTGGGCATCGACCCGGGCCTGCGGCTCAAGGAGCACCGCACCGCGATCCTCCGCGAGGACCCGGCGCTGCGCGCCGCCCCGGCGCCCGCGCCGCACGCCCTGCCCGCTCCCGCGCAACTGCCCGCCGACAGCGTCCACTTCACCGGCCGCGGCAGCCAGCTCGCGTCCCTCGGCGCCCTGCTCGAACCCGGACCGCGGACGGCGGTGCTCTCGGGGATCGGCGGGTCGGGCAAGACCACGCTCGCACTCCACTGGGCCCACCTGGTGCGCGAGCGCTTCCCCGACGGGCAGCTGTACGTGAACCTGCGCGGGTTCGACCGGGCCGCGCCGCTCACCCCGCTCGACGCGATCGCCGGGTTCCTGCGGGCCCTCGGCGTCGCCACCGAGGCGATCCCCTCCGACACCGAGGAGGCCGCGGCGCTGCTGCGCTCGCGCCTGGCCGACACCGCGACGCTCCTGGTCCTCGACAACGCCCGCAACTCCCAGCAGGTCCTGCCGCTCCTGCCCGCCACCGGCGGCAGCGTCGCGGTCGTCACGAGCCGGTCGCGGCTGCCCGACCTCGCCGCCGTCCACGACGTGCACCGGCTGACCGTGGACGCGCTCGGACCCGACGAGTCGGTGCGGCTCCTGGAGGGCCTCATCGGCGCCGAACGGGTGCGGGCCGAGGCCGCCGACGCCGCCCGCATCGCCGACCTGTGCGGCGGCCTGCCGCTGGCGCTGCGCATCGTCGGCACGAACCTGCGCGGCCAGCCCGGCACGACCCTCGCCGAGACCGCCGCGGCCCTCGCGGGCCGCGACCGGCTCGCGCACCTGGCCGTCGAGGGCGACCCGACCACGACCGTCGCCGCCGCGTTCGACCTCTCGCTCCTGGCCCTCGAACCCGAGGAGGAGCTGCTGTACCTCACGTTGGCGTTCCTTCCGGGCGCCGACTTCTCCAAGGGGCTCGCGGTCGCCCTCGCCGCCTGGGACCCCGAGGCCGCCGAGGGCCTGCTCGCGCGGCTGGTCGCCGCCCACCGCATCGACGAGTACCGGCCCGGCCGCTACCGGTTCCACGACCTGGTCCGCGAGTACGCCAGGCGCAAGGCCGAGTCGGGCTTCGACGGGGCGGCGCTCCAGCGCCTGCGCGAGCAGACCGTGGAGTGGTACGCGACCGGCTCGACGCGGCTGCCGGTCGAGGAGTACCGCAACATCGTCGCCACGTTCCTCGAATGGAACGGCCACCGGTCCGTCTCGCGCCTGCTGCGGCGCCTCATCGCCTTCGCCGACGCGGGCTACCGCGACGAGACCTCGCTCGCCGACTCCCTCTACGAGCTGCCCGAACTCGCCCTCGTGGCCGAGCGCGGCATCGAGACCGGGCTGCGCTCGGACGACCCGATGGACGGCGCGCGGGCCTACGCGCTCGCCGACGCCGTCGCCTACGCCTCCGGGAAGCTCAACCGCTCCAAGTACTACGGGGAGAAAACCCTCGAATACCTGCGGCGCACCCCCGACGGCGACCGGACCGGCAAGGCCCGCAACGACCTCGGCACGACGCTGACGCAGTTGGGCCGCCACCGCGAGGCCGTCTCGATCCTCCGCGAGGCCGTCCAGGCCGCCGACGCCTCCGGCGAGCGGTGGGTCCGCGTCGAGGTGCACACCTCGCTGGGGACGGTGCTGCGGCGCATGGGGCGGTTTCCCGAGGCCGAGGCGCAGATGCGCCGCGCCCGCGCCCTCGACGCGGCCGGACCCGAGGGGCCGACCACGGTGTACCCGCTGCTGGCGCTCTCGGAGCTGTACGTCGACCAGGGCCGCATCAGCGCCGCCGAGGATTTGTGCCGCCAGATCGCCGACATGCTCCGCGACCACCCTTCGGACTACTACCGGTCCCGGCTCTACTTCAGGCAGTTCGCCGTCCACCGCGCCGACGAGGACCACCCGCGGGCCGAGGCGGCGCTCCTGCGCGGCGTCGAACTCGCCGAACGCGTCAACAACCGCCGCCACCAGCTGATCTACCAGTACTGGCTCGCCGACCTGTACGTGGACTCCGACCACCTCGACCTCGCCCGGGAGGTCCTGGGCCGCCTCGCGCACCTCGGCCGCTACGAGACCTCCGAGTCCCTCGCGATCAAGGCGAGGGTCAACTGCCGCCTCCTCACCGCCGACGGCGACCCCCGCCAGGCCGTCCGCATGGGCCGCCAGGCCTGCGACGTCTTCGCCGCCATGCCCGACCCCCTCCGCCAGGCCCGCAGCCTCAACGCCCTCGCCCGCGCCCACGACCGCGCCGGCACCCCCGAAGCCGCCGCCGCCTGCCGCGACCAGGCCCGAGCCCTCTTCACCGCCCTGGGCATCGACCCCGAGCCCTGAGGTCCAGTCGGTCGACTGATGCGGGGCCGGTCGGGGGGTTCGTAGTGTGGGGCCGACACAAGGAAGAGAGAAGGCCAGGATGAAGGCGATACGGCAGCACGAGTTCGGCGGGCCCGAGGTCCTCGTGTACGAGGAGGCGCCCGAGCCGGCGCCGGGGCCGGGGCAGGTGCGGATCGCGGTGCGCGCGGCCGGGGTGCACCTGCTGGACACCACGTTCCGGTCGGGCGACCCGAACGGGCCCTACCCGCTCCCCGACCTGCCGATGATCCCCGGGCGCGAGAGCGCCGGGGTGGTGGACGCGGTCGGTGAGGGCGTCGACGAGGCGTGGATCGGCAGGCGCGTCGTGGCGCACCTCGGGTTCGCGTCGGCGGGATACGCGGAGAAGACGGTGCGGGAGGTCGAGTCGGTGCACGAGCTGCCCGAGGGCGCGGACTTCGCCGAGGCGGTCGCGATGATCGGAACCGGACGGACCGCGCTGATGGTCCTGGAGGTCGGGCCGCCGCAGGCGGGGGACGTCGTGGTCGTGCCGGCCGCGGCCGGGGGCCTGGGGACGCTGCTGGTGCAGGCCGCGAAGCGGGCCGGGGCGTACGTCGTCGGGCTCGCGGGCGGGGCCGACAAGGTGCGGCAGGTTGCCGCGAACGGCGCGGACGCCGCGATCGACTACCGGGCCGGGGACTGGACCGCGGTGCTCGACGAGGCCCTGGCGGGCCGGGAGGCGAGCCTGTTCTACGACTCGGTGGGCGGCGAGGTCGGCCGGGCCGTGTTCGAGCGGCTCGGGCGCGGCGCGCGGATGGTCGTGTTCGGCTGGTCGGCGGGGAAGGCCACGGAGGGCACCGTGGAGGAGATCGTGAACCGGGGCCTGAGCGTCACCGGCGCGCTCGGCCCGCACCTGCTCGCGAAGCTCGGCGGCCTGCGGGCCCTGGAGGAACGCGCACTCGCCGAACTGGCCGCGGGACGTCTGCGCCCGGCCGTGCACACCTTCCCGCTGGCCGAGGCCGCCGAGGCCCACCGGGCCCTGGAGCACCGGGGCACGACGGGCAAGGTGGTCCTGGTCCCGTAAGCGAACGCGAAGCGGCGCCGCCTTCGGGCGGCGCCGCTTCGCGTGCACTAGGAGGCGGTGACCAGGTCGGAGGCCTTCACGTTCGGGACGGCGGTCTCGGCGTGGGCGCGGGCGAGCGGGACCGACAGCCCCAGCCCGGCCAGCGCGAGGAACACGCCGACGAGGATGGGTGCGGTCAGGCTCATCCCGAGCGACAGGGCCAGGCCGCCGAGCCAGGCGCCGTTGGCGTTGGCGAGGTTGAACGCGGCGTGGTGCAGCGAGGACGCGAGCGAGGGCGCCTCGTGCGCGCCGTCGAGGAGCAGTCGCTGCATGATCGGGCCGACCAGGGACGAGGAGGTCGCCATGAGGAAGACGCCGCCGATCGCCAGGACCGGGTTGGACATGGAGAAGAACATCATGAGCAGGACCGCGGCGATGAGCGTGAACGCGGCGAACAGGCCCTGGATGGGGGCGCGGTCGGCGATCTGGCCGCCGAGGACGTTGCCGGCGGTGAGCCCGATGCCGAACACCGCGAGGGTGATCGCGATGGCGACCGCGTTCAGGCCGGTGACCTCTTCGAGGATCGGCGTGAGGTAGGTGTAGGCGGCGAACATGCCGCCGAAGCCGACCGCGCCGGTCACGAGCGGGAGCAGGACGCGCTTGGAGCGGATCGCGCGGATCTCGTCGGCGGCGCTGGTCGCGGCGATGGCGCCGCGGGTGTCGGGCACGGTGGCCCAGATGGCGGCGGCGGCGACCAGGCCGAGGGCCGCGACGGCGGCGAAGATCCAGCGCCAGGAGACCTGCCCGACGAGCAGGGTGCTGAGCGGGACGCCCACGATCGTGGCGACGGTGAGGCCGGACATGATCCCCGAGATGGCGCGGGCGCGCCGGTCGTGGGAGACCAGGCTCGCACCGACGACCGCGGCGGCGCCGAAGAAGGCGCCGTGCGGGAGGCCGGCGATGAACCGGGTGGCGAGGAGGAACCCGAAGTCGGGGGCCAGCGCCGTGGCGAGGTTGGCGACCGCGAAGGCGCCCATGAGCGCGATGAGCAGGGGCTTGCGCGGGACGCGGGTGGTGAGGACGGTGAGCAGGGGGGCGCCGAGGACGACGCCGACGGCGTAGGCCGAGACGGCGAGTCCGGCCTGGGCGAGCGTGACGCCCGACGAGGCGGCCAGCTGGGGCAGGATGCCCATGATGACGAACTCGGCGGCGCCGATGCCGAACGCGCCGATGGACATGGCGAAGAGAGGCATGCGCATGGAAAGCAGCTCCGGGTGGGAAGAAGGAGGGTGAGAACGCTGAGGCTGTCACCGGGTGCTTCCTTGCCGTACCGGTCGCTGTTCAAGATCGGAAGGCTCGCGCCTTCGGACCAATCATAAGAACACTCGCCGCACGAGTAAAAGTCCTTTGCGTGAAATCCCGTCGTGATCTCGGTCGCCGGGCGGTTACCGGCGCCGCACGGGGGCCCCGATGGTGACCGGCGTCGCGGCCCTGATCGAGGCGAAGGCCGCCGCGGTGGTCGAACCCGGTTGCGGCACATAGACGATGAGGCGCACGGCGGTGCCGGGCACGTCGAGGACCTGGCAGTCGAACTCCATGGGCCCGTACTGGTGGTGGCGCACGCGCTTGGTCTGGACCCGGCGGACGGCCACCTGGTGGTCGGCCCACATGGCGCCGAACTCGGGCGAGGCGCGCAGCAGCTCCTCGACGAGGCCGCGGAGCTTCGCGTCGCCGGGGCTGCGGGCGAGGGAGGCCCGCAGGTCGGCGACCGAGTCCTGGAGGAACGCGAGCGTGGAGGGGTCGGCGAGGTTCTGCGCGGCGTGCGGGCCGGTGAAGTTGGTGCGCAGGATGTTGCGCTGCTCGGGTTCGAGCTTGGAGAGGAAGCCCATGAGGCGGTCGGCGACGGCGTTCCAGGCGAGGATGTCGTAGCCGGCGTCGATGGCGTACGCGGGGAAGTCGCCGAGCCCGGCGAGGAGGTTGCGGACCGTCGGCGGGATGGTGCGGCTGGAGGCGGACTCGGGCAGTTCGTCGACGAGGTGGAACAGGTGGGCGCGCTGGTCGCGGTCGAGCACGAGCGCGCGGGCGAGCGCGCCGAGGACCTGCCGGGAGGGCTTGGGGCCGCGGGCCTGTTCGAGCCGGATGTAGTACTCGATCGAGATTCCGGCGAGCTGGGCGACCTCCTGGCGGCGCAGGCCGGGGGTGCGGCGGCGCGGTCCTTCGGGGAGCCCGACGTCGCCGGGCCGGATGGCGGCGCGGCGGGTGGTGAGGAAGTCGGCGAGCTGCTTGCGGTCCATGCGTCCATGGTCCCCCGTGCGGGGCCCGGCGACCAGGTACCGGGAGTACCACCATAAGCGGTGCTCTTTGCGGGCGGCGCGAACCGGCGCAGGCTCGGGGCATGACCAAGAGAACTGCACTCATCACCGGAGCGAACAAGGGCATCGGCCTGGAGATCGCGCGCGGCCTCGGCGGCAGGGGCCTGCGGGTCCTCGTCGGCGCCCGCGACGCCGAGCGGGGCGAAGGGGCCGCCGCGCAGCTGCGCGCGGAGGGCCTGGACGCCGTGTTCGTGCACCTGGACGTCACCGACGGGTCCTCGATCGCCGTGGCCGCGCAGCGGATCGCGAGCGAGTTCGGGGGCCTGGACGTGCTCGTCAACAACGCCGGGGTCGCGCTCGCCGAGATCGGCGACCACACCAGCACCATGACCGCGGCGACCGCCCGGACCATCTTCGAGACGAACGTCATCGGCGTGATCGCCTTGACGAACACGCTCATGCCGCTGCTGCGCGACGCGGAGGCGGGCCGGATCGTGAACGTCTCCAGCGAGGTCGGCTCGTTCGGGTTCATGACCGATCCTGAGCAGCCGTTCTCCGGCATGGAGGTGGGCGCCTACGGGGCGTCGAAGTCGGCGCTGAACATGATGACCGTCTCGTACGCCGTCGAGCTCAAGGGCACCTCGGTCAAGGTCAACGCGATGACCCCGGGGTACACGAAGACCGATCTCAACCACAACACCGGCTGGCGCTCCCCGCAGGAGTCCGCGAAGGTCGCCGTCGACCTCGCGCTCATCGGCGAGGACGGGCCGTCGGGCGGCTTCTTCCAGGAGGGCCTCGAATACCACGCGGACACCGTCGTGCCTTGGTAAAGACCTGACAGCACCGTGCCGGGCGGCCCTCCAGGAGCCGCCCGGCACGCGGGATTCCGCTTGTCCCCCAGTGCCTCCGGCCGTACGCTCCGGCCATGGACGCACCCCGCTTCACCCGCGCCTCGGCCGCCGACGCGGGCGAGATCCTCACCCTCCAGCGTGCCGCGTACCTCACCGAGGCGCAGCTGTACGGCGACCCGTTCCTGCCGCCGCTGGTCGAGACGCTCGACGACGTCGCCGCGGCGATCGCCGGGACGCACGTGCTCGTCGGCGCCTCCGGCGGCCGGATCTGCGCGACGGGCCGCGCCCGCCAGGACGGCGCGACGCTCCGCCTGGGACGGTTCGCGGTGGCCCCCGACCTCCAGGGCCGCGGCCTCGGATCGGCCCTCGTCGCGGCCCTCGAAGCGCTCGCGGCGCCCGGCACCGAGCAGTTCGAACTCTTCACCGGGGCCCTGAGCGAACCGAACCTTCGCCTGTACGAACGCCTGGGCTACAAGGAGACCCACCGCGGCCCCGGGCGGCCCGGCATCGAACTGGTCTACCTGCGCAAGGTCCGAACAACGTGAATCAGGCGCCTTCGCAGGCCGGGGAGTCGGGGTCGCCGTCGCGCTCCACCGCGAGTTCGGCGGCCTCGCCGAGGTGCGGCGGGAGCGCGTCGGCGTACCAGTAGCCGGGGCCGTCGTCGAGCGCGACGCCGTGGAGGCCCTGCAGGAACGCCGAGGTCGCCTCGTCCACGTAGAACACGTATATCGCCGCTTGCAGCCCCGCGCTGTCGTCGGCGCCTACGGTCGTGCGGATCTCCCATTCGCCGTCGGCGTGGCGGTCGACCTCTTTGACGTAGAACGCGCCGCCGACTTCGGCGTTCGCGAACCACAGGGTGCGACCGTCGAGCTGCGGCGCGGTGCCGGAGAAGACGGCGCACCGCGGCACGGCCGCGCCGTCCGCGAGGTCGAAGGTGACGGGGATCGGGTCCGGCGTCTCGGCCGCGGCCGTCGCTTCCGCGACTCCGGGGCTCTCCTCGGTGTCCTGCACACCCTCCCAGAGCCGCAGGTCGGGGAACTGCCAGGTGAGCACGGCGACGGCGATGCCGAGGACGGAGAGGAACATCGCCGACGACCACCGCAGGAGGTGCCGCCGGGGGCGTGGCGCGGGGGGCATGTGGTCCAAGGTCGACTCCGAGGGGTGCGGGCAAGTGCGTCCAGTGTGCCCGGACGCTGCCAGTCCTCCACGGCCGCAAGCGTGTTCAGGGGTCGAGGAGGGCGAGGTGGGCCCGCAGGAGGCCTGCGGCCTCGAGCATGGCGAGGCCTCGGGTGTTGAGGCGGCGGCGCCAGGTGTCGAGGGAGGCCGCGAGGGCCTCGGTGTCGCCCGCGTCGCGGAGGCGCGCGATGACGGCGGCGATGTGCTCCAGGGGCTGCCCGCCGCGGCGCAGGAGGTGGGCGAGTTCGGCGTCGCGCACGTCGTCGGCGTCGAAGCGGCGGTGGCCGGTGGCGCGGTCGCGTTCGGGGGCGAGGATGCCCGCCTCCTCCCAGTTCCGCAGGGTCGCGGGGGTGACGCGGAGGCGGCGGGCGAGTTCGCCGACGCTGAAGGGGGCCTGCACGGGTCGCGGTTCGGGTGCGGCGGTGAGGCGGTCGACGGCGGCGCGCACCGCTTCGAGGGTGCCGCGGTCGCGGAGCAGTTGCTCGTGGGCGCGGTCGACGATCATGAGGACGCCGTCGAGGTCGCCGTCCCCGGCGGCGTGCATGGCCTCGGCGGCGGTCGCGTGCCCGCAGGCGCGAACGAGCGCGAGGAACGTCCGCAGCGCAGAGGCGTGGAGTTCGGTGTAGACGCGGTAACCGCTGGGAGTGCGCCGCGCGGGCGGCAGCAGCCCGTCCCGCTCGTAGTTGCGGACCGCCTGGGTCGAGAGGCCGTGCTCGCGGGCGAGGTCGGCGGGTCGCAGGTTCACCATCGTTTGAGACTTTACAGAGGGCAGCCTAGGTCGGAGGCGATGAAAGGTTCAACCGTGTTCTCAACGATAGGTTTGAGGCCATGACTCAGGACTTCCAGACCCTCATCGGCGGCGTCGACGTGCTCGGGCTCGGCGAGCCCGTCCACGGGAGCGCCGCCTTCGGCCGGGCCCGCAACGAGGCCTTCGCGCTCCTCGCCGGGCTCGGCTTCCGCTCCTTCGCGCTGGAGACCGACCGGGTCGCCGCGTTCACTGTGGACGACTACGTGCGCAAGGGAGAAGGCGACCTCGACGCGGTGATGACCGAGGGCTTCACGCACGGGTTCGGCGCGTTCGCGGCGAACCGCGAACTCGTGGCGTGGATGCGGGCGTACAACGAGGAGCGTCCCGCGGCCGAGCGCCTGGCGTTCCACGGCGTCGACGCGCCGCTGGAGTTCACCGCCGCCAGCCCGCGGGCCGACCTCGAACACGTCCGCGACTACCTCGGGCTCGACCACGACATCGCGGCCCTGGCCGGGGACGACGAGCGGTGGAGCCGCGAGGAGGCCGTGCGCGACCCGGCCGCCTCTTCTGGAGACGCGCCGGAGGCCCGGGAGCTGCGGGTGATCGCCGACGACATGCGCTCCGCGCTGTACGCCGCCGCGCCCGAACGGATCGCGGCGACCTCGCCCGAGGCCTGGCACCGCGCGAGGACGCGCCTGAGCTCGGCGCTCGGCCTGCTGCGCTACCACCGCCAGGCCGCGCGGCGACTGGACGAGTCCGAGCGGTGGAGCCGCCTGTCGGGGGTCCGCGACGCCCTCATGGCCGAGAACCTGCTGGATATCCGTGCGGCCGAGGCGCCCCGCGGCCCGACCCTGCTCTCAGGGCACAACATCCACCTCCAACTACCCGAGAGCCGGATGGGCATGGCGGGCATGGACTTGCGGTGGAACGGCGTCGGCGCCGTCGCACGGGCGCTGCTGGGGAACCGGTACGCGTTCGTCGCCGGAAGCGAAGCGCCCGAGGGCCGGACCGGCGTTTGGGGGCTCAGAGCGTCGGAACCCGGCGAGGCGGCCCTCGAAGGGGCCGCGGCGGTCCTGCACGCCGAAGGGAGCTGAAGCCGCGAATCGGTTGCGGCGCAACGGAAGAACACACGTCGAAGGCCCCGCCTCGCGGGGCCTTCTCTGTAGGGCAGGCAGGACTTGAACCCGCGACCCAGGGATTATGAGTCCCCTGCTCTAACCAGCTGAGCTACTGCCCCGAGCGGGCAATATCGTCTCACACCGCACGGTCACGAAGTGGCCCCGGGGAGCAGCCGGTCGTAGGCCGGCGGCGCCGGAGCGCGTCGGGGGCCGCGGCGGCGGGCGTTTTCGGTAAGTTCACACCCGGCGAATAGTCCGGTAACGGCGCGGTGGAACACGGGTGAGGCCTTCGCGTGGCCGCCGGTAACATCTGAGCCACATTTGCAACGGTTCTATAACGAGGACTGCTCTTGTAAGCCAGGTCTCCTTAAGATGCGACTCACTCCCGCCGTTTCGTGTTTCTCGAACGTTGCACGAGGCGGGTGCCGATGCCCGAACCTCCCGAGGGGGCCCTTTGAGACGAACAGTGTTGTTGATGTCGGCTGCGTTCGCCGGCCTGTTGCTGGGGTTGGGGGTGAACAGCAGCGCCGGAGCCCAGGAGGCGCTCGGCGTCCACGGCACGCTCGAAGACCAGCAGGACCAACCGGTCGCGGGCGTGACCATCACCGTCGCCGACGCCTCCGGCACCGAGATAGCCGCCGTCGAGAGCGGCGCCGACGGCGCGTGGGCGGTCGAACTCGACGCCGAGGGGACCTATGTGGTCACCCTCGACGAGTCCACACTGCCCGACGGCCTGCTGGTCCGCAACGGCCGGCCGCAGCTCGAAGTCGAGGTCAGCTCCAACCGGGCCGTCCTGTTCCCGCTCGACACCCAGCTCGCCGAAGGGGTCGAACCCCAGCAGCCCGGCGACGACGCGACCGACGCCGGAGGCGAGTCCGACTCGCCCGAGGAGGAGACCTCCGACGCCGACACCGAGGACGGCGAGCAGCTCGGCGCCATCGAGGACGAGGGCGGCTCCACCCGCGCCATCAGCCTCCTGGTCTCGGGCCTCCACTTCGGCCTCATGATCGCCCTCGCCGCGGTCGGCCTGTCCATGGTCTTCGGCACCACCGGGCTGACGAACTTCGCCCACGGCGACCTCATCACCTTCGGCGGGGTCATGGCCCTGATGTTCAACGTCGCCTTCGGGCTGCCGGTGTGGGTGGCCGCGATCCTCGCGGTGGCCCTAGGCGGCGCCTTCGGCTGGGCGCAGGACTTCGGCCTATGGGCGCCGCTGCGCCGCAAGGGCATCGGCCTGATCTCGATGATGATCATCTCGATCGGCCTGGCCCTGCTCATCCGCTTCGCCACGCTGTTCTTCTTCGGCGGCCAGCGCGAGCGCTACAACGAGTACGTCGGCCAGAAGCCCTGGGACCTCGGCTGGCTCGTGATCGCGCCCAAGGAGGTCGTCACCGGGATCATCGCGCTCGTCGTGTGCGTCGCGGTGGCGCTGGCGCTCCTGTTCACCAGGCTCGGCAAGGCCACCCGCGCGGTGGCCGACAACCCGGCGCTCGCGGAGTCCACCGGCATCGACGTCAACCAGGTGATCCGCCTGGTGTGGACGATCGGCGGCGCGCTCGCGGCCATGTCGGGCGTGTTCCTGTCGATCAGCGACGGCGTCAAGTTCGACATGGGCCAGCACCTGCTGCTCCTGGTCTTCGCCGCGGTCGTCCTCGGCGGGCTCGGCACGGCCTTCGGAGCGTTCATCGGCTCGATGCTCATCGGCGTGTTCGTCCAGATGTCGACCCTCGTCATCGCGCCCGAGCTGAAGTACGTCGGCGCCCTCGCGGTGCTCATCATCATCATGCTCACCCGGCCCCAGGGCATCCTGGGCCGCCGCGAGCGAATCGGTTAGGGGGCGACGACATGGATTGGCACTTCGTATTCAGCCAGGCGCTCACACAGGCCATCGGGCCGACGATGCTCGTGTACGCGCTCGCGGCCATCGGCCTGAACCTCCAGTTCGGGTACACGGGCCTGCTCAACTTCGGCCAGGCCGCGTTCGCCGCGATGGGCGCGTACGGCCTCGCGATCGGCGTGGTCGTGCTCGACCTGCCGTTCTGGTGGGGCATCGGGCTCGGGCTCGCCTCGGCGGTCGTCCTGGCGCTGCTCCTGGGCATCCCGACGCTGCGGCTGCGCGCCGACTACCTGGCGATCGTGACGATCGCCGCGGCCGAGATCGTGCGGCGCACCGCGCGGGCCACGGGCCTGTCGGAGTACACCGGCGGCTCGGACGGCATGCGCGGGTTCTCCGAGCCGTTCTTCGCGATGAACCCCTACCCCTCGGAGGCGACCTGGACGTTCCTGTTCGCCTCCATGGACGGCGGGCGGCTCAAGCTCGACTTCCTCCTGTTCGACCTCCAGTACTCCAACCGCGACCTGTGGGTCATGACCGTCGGGTGGGTCCTGGTCGCGTTCTTCCTGGTCCTGCTGGGCCTGCTGGTGCGCAGCCCGTGGGGCCGGGTCCTCAAGGGCATCCGCGAGGACGAGGAGGCGGTGCGGAGCCTGGGCAAGAACGTGTTCGCGTACAAGATGCAGGCGCTGGTCATCGGCGGCCTCATCGGCGCGGTGGCCGGGTTCCTGTTCGCGCTCAGCCGCGCGAACGTGCAGCCCGACACGTTCATCACCGACTTCACCTTCTACCTGTACGTGATCATCATCCTCGGCGGCGCGGCCCGGCTCTTCGGGCCCGTGCTCGGCGCGGCCCTGTTCTGGTTCCTCTACAGCTTCCTGTCGCAGGGCCTGAACCAGGGCATCCGCTCCGGCGCCATCCCCGAGGACTGGCTGAGCGCCACCCAGGTGGGACCGCTCGTGTTCTTCCTGGTGGGCCTGAGCATGGTCCTGCTGCTGATCTACCGGCCGCAGGGCATCCTCGGCGACCGAAGGGAGCTGACGCTCGATGTCCGATAGCGAGGAGGCCGTGACGGCCGAGGAGCAGCCGAGTACGGTCCCTGCCGGGATCGCCGCGGCCCGCGCGGCGCTGGCGGACGTGCCGGCAGAGCCCGGCGTGCCGAAGCTCGACCCGATCCTCAACGCCACCGGGGTGCGCCGCGCGTTCGGCGGCCTGGTGGCGGTCGACGTGGCGCACCTGGAGGTCCAGCGGGGGGCGATCACCGCCCTCATCGGACCGAACGGCGCGGGCAAGACCACGTTCTTCAACCTGCTCACCGGTTTCGACCGGCCGAACCGCGGGGAGTGGGTGTTCGACGGGCGCCGCGCCGACCGGATGCGCTCGTACCAGGTGGCGCGGGCGGGCATGGTCCGCACGTTCCAGCTCACGAAGGCGCTCACGCGCATGACCGTCATGGACAACATGCTCATCGGCGCCGCCGACCAGGTCGGCGAGGGCTTCTGGGCCGGGCTCGTCCATCCCCTGTGGAAGCGGCAGGAGGCGGCCAACCGCGAGAAGGCGCTGGTGCTCCTGGAGCGGTTCAAGCTCATCGACAAGCGCGACGACTACGCGGGCGAGCTCTCGGGCGGCCAGCGCAAGCTCCTGGAGATGGCGCGGGCGCTCATGCTCAACCCGCGCATGGTCATGCTCGACGAGCCGATGGCCGGGGTGAACCCGGCGCTGAAGCAGTCGCTGCTGGAGCACATCAAGGACCTCCGCGAGGAGGGCATGACGGTGCTGTTCGTGGAGCACGACATGGACATGGTCCACGAGATCGCGGACTGGGTCGCGGTGATGGCCGCCGGGGAGCTCATCACGGAGGGCACGCCGGACCAGATCTCGGCGGACCGGCGGGTCATCGACGCCTACCTGGGCGCGCACCACGACGCGGCCGAGCGATAGGAGGCAACGTGTCTGACAGTGCAACCGACAGCGAGAAGGGCATCGGCCCCACCGGGGTACCGATCGACGAGACCGCGGAGTCCTCGACCGAGGTGTGCTCGCGCGAGGGGCACCTCGCCGCCTCGGGCGAGGCGCTGCTGCGGGCCGACGAGGTGACGGCCGGGTACCTGCCCGGCGTGTCGATCCTCAACGGCACGGACCTGTACGCGAACGAGGGCGAGCTCGTCGGCATCATCGGCCCGAACGGGGCCGGGAAGTCGACGCTCCTCAAGGCCATGTTCGGGCTCGTCTCGGTCACCTCCGGGACGGTGGAGCTGCGCGGGGAGAACATCACCAACCGCAAGGCCCACCAGCTCGTCCCGCTCGGGGTGGGCTTCGTGCCGCAGACGAACAACGTGTTCCCGACGCTCACGGTCGAGGAGAACCTCGAAATGGGGGTCTTCCTGCGGCCCAAGGCGTTCAGGCGGCGGTTCGGGTTCGTGACCGACCTGTTCCCGATCCTCGGCGAGCGGCGCACGCAGCGCGCGGGCTCGCTCTCGGGCGGCGAGCGGCAGATGGTGGCGATGGGCCGGGCGCTCATGATGGAGCCGACCGTGCTGCTGCTCGACGAGCCTTCGGCGGGGCTGTCCCCGGCGATGCAGGACGAGGTCTTCTTCAACACGAAGCAGATCAACTCGACGGGGGTGACGGTGGTGATGGTCGAGCAGAACGCCCGGCGCTGCCTCCAGATCTGCGACCGCGGCTACGTCCTCGACCAGGGCCGCAGCGCCTACACCGGGCCCGGCGACGGGCTCATCGACGACCCGAAGGTCGTGGAGCTGTACCTGGGGACGCTCGGCCACGCCGGCTGAGCGTCCACGGCGAACGCCCGGGTCCTCACGGACCCGGGCGTTCGTGGTTTCTAGCGAAGGGGAAGGCCCCCGGGTCCTGTGGTCCCGGGGGCCTTCCCTATGCGTTCAGGGCTAGTTCAGCTCCTGGAAGTTGTAGTCGACGTTCTCGTAGGTGTTGTCGGCGAGGTACTCGTAGATGCCGATGGTGGCGGCGGTGACGTCGCCCTCGGGCGAGAACTCGATCGGGCCGGAGTAGCCGTCGTAGTCGATGTCGGCCTCCCCGTCGGCGAGGAGCTTCGCGCACTCGGTGAAGCCGGTGCACTTGGTGCCGCCGGTGCTGACGTCGATCAGGTTGTCCTTGATCGAGTTCGAGTCGACGCTGTCGCCCGCGATCGCGGCGAGCGCGATGAGGGCCGTGGCGTCGTAGGACTCCGGGCCGTACGTGAAGTCGGTGAGCTCGGGGTCGATCTCCAGCAGGCGGTCGCGGATCGGCTCGGGGTCGGCGCCGGGGAAGGTGCCGCGGGCGCCCTCCATGAAGCCGGCGTCGAAGTCGGCGCTGTAGTCGGCGAGGTTGCCGTCCACGAGGTACCAGCCGAGGTCCTGGGCGCTGGCGCCCTGCTCGGCGAGCGCCGGTCCGAGGTTGACGAGCTCGTTGAAGGAGATGATGACGACCGCGTCGGCGCCGGAGTTGGCGACGGCGGTGGCCTCGGCGGTGAACTCCGCGGCCGTGGGGTCGTAGATGGTCTCGTAGACGACCTCGCCGCCGAACTCGGTGAAGTTCTGCTTGACCGATTCGGACAGGCCGGTGCCGTAGGCGTCCTGGAGCGCCAGGATGGCGATCTTGGCGTGGCCGTCGGCGATGATCTGGTCGGCGAGCACGCGGCCCTGGAGGACGTCCGAGGGCGCGGTGCGGAAGTAGTAGTCGCCGCGCTCGTACGTGGTGAAGTCCGGCGAGGTGTTCGCCGGGGAGATCTGGACGATCTGCTCCTCGTAGAGCTTGTCGATGAACTGGAACGACACGCTGGAGGAGGCCGCGCCGATGACGGCCTGGACGCCCTGCGAAATGAGCGCGTCGGCCGCGGGGCTGGCGATGTCGGTGGCGGCGTCGCCGGAGTCCTCGTGCAGGACCTCGACGCAGTTGCCGAGCACGCCGCCGGCCTCGTTGATCTCCTGCTGGGCGAGGTCCACGCCGGCGAACTCGGGCGGGCCGAGGAAGGCGAGCGAGCCGGTCTGCGGCAGGATCGTGCCGATCTTGAGGCCATCGCCTTCGGTGCAGGCGTCGCTGGACGATCCGGGGTCTTCGTCACTGCATGCGACGAGTGAGAACGCTGTGACGCCGGCTGTTGCTACGGCGAGCAGCGCTCGGGGAAGGCGAGCCATGGCTTCTCCTAGATTCTGTTCGAGATGGATCAGCAGGTATTGGTGGAGGTTGACGTGATCCGAGTTACACCCTATGGCAGCCGGGGTGACGACACCAGACGCCGTGACCACACCCCATCCTGTTTGTGATGAGTCCGTGACCTTTTCGAACGGGTATTGCAATTGGCTTTCGCTTTGGGGAAGCGCGCGTTGTGAAACCGTTTCGCGGACGCTTCGGAGGCGGCGGCCGCGGGAGCCCTGGGAGGCGAGTGCCGGAAGTGGCGGCCGGGCTCCCCCGGGCGGCTCCCACGGGCCGCTCCCCCTGCGCCGCTCCACCGTGCCGCTCCCCCGGGCCGCTCCCCCACTGGAGGGAGCCCGTTCGCCCGCGAGCGGGAGGGCCCGGGGCCGCCGGGCCGCGAACCTGGAGGCATGACGCAGACACACGCCCCGCGCGAGGCCCGGACCGGGCGCCTCGCCGCCACCGCCGCCTTCCTGTGGTCGCTCACCGCGATCCCCATCGGACTCTGGCAGCTCCTCGACCCCGAGGGCGGCCCCTTCGGACACGAGAACTACGACCCCTCCTTCCGCCTCCCCGCAGCCCTGCCCGACCAGACCGGCCCGGCCTTGCTCGTCGCCGCGGGCGTCCTCGGCCTCGTCGCCGCCCGCGCCAAACCGCGGCTGTGGCCGCTCCCCGCGCTCTTCGCGGCGGTGTTCGGACTGGTCCTGAGCACCATCGCGCCGATCGCGTTCGCCGGGTACCTGTGCGCGTTCCTCATCCCGGCCGTCGCCGTCGCCGCGCCGACGCTCCTGGCCCGCGGCACCGCCGGGCGGATCGCGGCGGCCGCCGCGACCGTGGCGCTGCTGGTCGTCCTCGGCGTCACGGGCGTGGTGGACTACGGCGCCGCGGGCGCCTTCCTCGCCGACCTCGGCCGCGTGCTCGCCTCGATGGGCGCCTACATGGCCGTCCAGGTCTGGATCGTCGTCGGCGCCGGGATCTGGACCGCGCTCACGCTGCGCCTCCTCCTCGCCGGCCGCGAGGACCGGCCCGCCCCGGCCTGGGCGGCCCCCGAGCGCGCCGCCCGGTGGGGCCGGGTCGCGAGCTGGATCGCGTTCGCCGCCGCGCTGCCCTACGGCGTGGTCAGGATGTCGTGGCTGACCCCGTGGGTGTGGGTCGGCGGGCCGCTCGACAGCGAGCAGATCGACATGACGACGCGGGTGTGGGGCCTGTGCCTGGGCTTCGCGGCGATCAGCGGCGGCGTGCTGTGCCTGGGCATGACCTACCGCTGGGGCGCGCGCTGGCCCGCCTGGGTGCCGCGCGTCAAGGGCCGCCCGGTCCCGCCGATGCTCGCGATCGTGCCCGCCACGGCGGCGGCGGCGCTGTTCACGTTCGTCTCGGTTCCCATGGTGTCCCTGGGCATCCGGCAGGACGCGCTGGAACTGGTGTGGGCCTTCCCGTTCTACGTGTGGGGCCCGGCGCTCGGCGCGGCGACGCTGGCCTACGCGATCAGGCGCGGCGTGGTCACCGCGCGGTGACGAAGACGCCCTCGCGGGCGGCGGCCGCGGTGGCGGCCGCCGCCCGCTGCGCCGTGCCCGCGTCGAGCGGGTCGCCGGAGGCGAGGAGCCGGTAGTACAGGGGCGCGGAGAGGAAGCGGATCACCTCGGCGGCGTCGGTGCCCTCGGGGACCTCCCCGCGGTCGACGGCGCGGTCGACGCACGGCGACCACTCCTCGATCCTGGTGCGGTAGAAGCGGTGCAGGGCCGCGGCGGTCCCGGCGTCGCCGGTCGCGGTGGCAATCACCGCCTTGAACAGGGGGCCCTGGCGCTCGTCGGTGAGCGTCTCGCGGATGAGGGCGGCCAGCGCGGCGAGGTCGGCGGCGAAGGAGCCGGTGTCGGCCCGCGGCTGCGAGGACTCGGCCATCTCGGCGAGCATGTCGGCGACCAGGCCCGGGACGGTCCCCCAGCGGCGGTACACGGTGGTCTTGCCGACCCCGGCCCGGCGCGCGACCTCGGCGAGGTCCACGCCGCCGAAGCCCCGCTCCACCAGGGCGTCCCCGGCGGCGCGGAGCACGGCCTCGCGGACGCGGGCGGTGCGCCCGCCGGGGCGGACGGTGCCGGGGCCTGACGTGTCCTCAATCATAACGGGACTCCAGTTGCGTTAACGGTCTGCTCTGCGCTAGCTTAGACCCGAAACTAACGGAACGGAAGTTCCTTTTAGAAAGGGATCGTCATGGAGTTCAACCGCCTCGGCCGCTCCGGCCTCCACGTGCCCGCCCTCTCCTTCGGCGCCGGGACCTTCGGCGGCTCCGGCCCGCTCTTCGGCGCCTGGGGCGACACCGGCGAGGGCCAGGCCCGCCGCATGGTCGACATCGCCCTCGACGCCGGGGTCACGATGTTCGACACCGCCGACGTCTACTCCGACGGCGCCTCCGAGACCGTCCTCGGCGCGGCCCTCAAGGGCAGGCGCGATCGTGCGCTCATCTCGACCAAGGCCGGGCTCCCGGTCGGCGGCGACCCCAACGCGGCCGGGTCCTCGCGGCTGCACCTCGTGCGCGCCGTCGAGGCCGCGCTGACCCGGCTCGGCACCGACTACGTCGACCTGTTCCAGCTGCACGCCTTCGACGCCCGCACCCCGGTGGAGGAGACCCTGTCCGCGCTGGACGACCTGGTGCGGGCCGGGAAGATCCGCTATGTCGGCGCCTCGAACTACGCCGGGTGGCAGCTCCAGAAGACCCTCGACGCCGCCGACCGGCACGGGTGGCCGCGCTTCGCCGCCCACCAGGTCTACTACTCGCTCGTGGGCCGCGACTACGAGTGGGACCTCATGCCGCTGGGCCTGGACCAGGGCGTCGGGGCCCTTGTGTGGAGCCCGCTGGGCTGGGGGCGGTTGACCGGGAGGATCAGGCGCGGGCAGCCCGTCCCCGAGGGCAGCCGCCTGCACCAGACCGCCCAGTTCGGGCCGCCGGTCGAGGACGAGCGGCTCTACGACGTGGTCGACGCGCTCGACGAGGTCGCCGCCGAGACCGGCAAGACCGTGCCGCAGGTCGCCATCAACTGGCTGCTGCGCCGGCCCACCGTGGCCTCGGTGATCGTCGGCGCCAGGAACGAGGAGCAGCTGGTGCAGAACCTCGGCGCGGTCGGGTGGGAGCTCGACGCCGAGCAGGTCGCGCGCCTCGACGCGGCCTCGGCGCAGGTCCCGCCGTACCCGCACTACCCGTACGCGCGCCAGGAGGGCTTCGCGCGGCTCAACCCGCCCGCGGTGTGAGGTGCGGAAGGGGCCGGGGCGATGCGCCCCGGCCCTCTGCGGTCGCTCACCCGTACAGCCGCCGCGCGAGGGAGACGACGCGCTTGGTCTGGATCGCCACGGCCACGCGGTTCTTCTCCCCCACCGGGCCCTTGAGCCCGATGTGACTGGCGCCGTAGGGGTTGCCGATGTCGAGGTCGAACTGGAGCGGGTCCGTGTAGCCGGGGGAGACGATGATCGCGCCCCAGTGGTAGAAGGTGTTGTTCAGCGCCAGGATGGTCGACTCCTGGCCGCCGTGGGCCGTCTGCGTCGAGGTGAAGGAGGACATCACCTTGTCGGCGAGCTTCCCCTGCTGCCACAGCGGCCCGGTGGTGTCGATGAACTGCTTGAGCTGCGCGGTCGGCAGCCCGTAGCGGGTGGGGGTGCCCCACATGACCGCGTCGGCCCAGTCGAGGTCGTCGAGGGTCGCCTCTTCGAGGTCGGAGGCGGCCTCGGAGTGGTTCGCCCAGGCCTCGTTGGAGGCGATGGCCTCGGGCGGGGCGAGCTCGCGGACCCGGCGCAGGCGCACCTCGGCCCCGGCGTCCTCGCCTTCGCGGGCGGCCGTGCGCGCCATCTCGTACACGTTCCCGGTCTGCGAATAGTAGATGATCGCCAGTCTGACCATGTCCCTCTCCTCCTGCGTGAGAATCGGTCTTGACCCTCGCACGGCCGCGGGCCTAGAGTTGCTCGCGCAACGTATTCCAATCCCAAGCAATTTCTATGCAGAGGATGCAAGAACATGCTCGACATCCTGGTAGTCGGCGGCGTCGGCGTCGACACGATCGTGCGGGTCCCCGAGATCGCCATCGGCGAAGGCGACTCGCTCGGCGTGGAGCCGATCCGCGACTACGTGGCGCACACCGGCAACGGCGTCGCACTCGGCTGCCTCCACCTGGGCATGGCGACCCGGTTCATCGACTTCATCGGCGACGACGAGCAGGGCGCGCTCATCCTGCGCCACTACGAGCGCCACGGCCTCGACTTCCGGCACCTCGTGTCCCCAAGCGGGACCCCGCGCTCGGTGAACCTCGTCGACGCCGAGGGCCGCCGCTACTCCTTCTACGACGGCCGCCACCCCGCCGAGCTGCGCCTGCCCGAGGGATTCTCCGCGCCGCACCTGGCCGAGGCGAAGCACGTGCACGTCTCCATCACCAACGTCAACCGCAACGTCCTCGAAGCGGTCCCCGAGGGCGTCACCGTCTCGACCGACCTGCACGCGTGGGACGGCGAGGCCGAGCACCACAAGGAGTACGCCCTGCGCGCCGACCTCGTGACGCTCTCGGCCGCGCGCCTGGACGACCCCGAGAAGACCATGCGCTGGATCCTCGACAACGGCCGCGCCTCCGTCGTCGTCGCAACCGACGGCGAACGCGGCGGCCACCTCATCGAACGCGGAGGCGACCTGGTGCGGTACGCGCAGGTCGAACCGGCGGCCGAGCTCGCCTCGCTGCCCGAGTGGGCCTCGTGGGCGCCGGTGGACTCCAACGGCGCGGGCGACGCGTTCGTCTCGGGCTTCCTGTGGGCGCGCGCGAAGGGCGAGGACGTGGCGACGGCGGTCGACGCGGGCCGCGTCTCGGGCGCCTACGCCTGCGGCGAGCAGGGCACGAGCACGGCGCTCATCTCCGAAGCGCTGCTGGTGAAGAGCCTCGCGGCCCTGAAGTAGGAACGGCGCCGGGCCCCCGGGGGCCCGGCGCCGTCGCGCTACTGCGGTTCGTCCTTGCTCGCGGTCATGGCCTTCGCGCGGGCGATGACGTCGTCGAACGGGGAGGGCTCGGAGGGGACCGTGCGGATCTCGCGGCGGCGCTCGGGCTGGATCACGAGCATGAACAGGCAGCCGGCGAGGGCCGCGACGACCGGCGCGCCGATGCCGATCTCGGCGGCGGGCCAGTTGCCCGTCGCCGAACCGGTCGCGATGAGGTAGGCCGCCCACACCGGGACCGCCCAGGCGCCCGCGAGGACGAGGAGGTCGCGGCGGCGGCGCAGCTCGGGGCGGATGAGCCAGACCAGGAAGTCGAGCCAGACGCCCGAGAGCAGGAAGACCCACACGTACTCGCCGTTGGCGAAGCCCTGCACGGCCCCGGCCATGACGGCGGGGTAGGCGAAGGCGACGGTGAAGAAGCCCATCGGCAGGCGGAAGCGGCCGGTCGCGAGGACGGCGACGGCGAGCACGAGCACGGTGGCGGCGACGATCCCGGCGACCGGGAACGCGTCGAAGTTCCCCGGGCCCTCCAGCGCGAGGGCGACCGCGCGCGGGTCGGCGGTGAAGGGCACCAGGTAGTTGAGGAACAGCACGAGCGCCGAGACGGCGTAGCCCAGGGCCAGCGCGGGCGCGGCCATGCGCGCTTCGAGCGGGACCGGTTCGGGGTCGACGGCGAGCGCCTCGCGGCGCCAGGCGGCGAGCCAGGGCGCGGCGGCGATGAGGACGCCGCCGACGGCGAGGCCGAGGTGGGAGGGGCTGAAGAAGATCGCGAGGTCGGCTTCGACGCCGAGGACCTGGTGCCAGATGAGGTCGGCGATCCCGGAGACGAGGAAGAGCGGGGCGCCCACGATGGCGGACCCGTAGCCGTGGGGGACGGCGGAGAAGCCGGTGCGGCCGTCGGCGCGGTGGGCGCGGACGAGGAGCCAGGCGATCCAGGCGGCGGTGGCGGCGAACCCGGAGTAGAAGACCAGGTGCCACCAGGTGAAGAAGGACTCGTTCCAGCCTTGGGCGTGGGCGTTGACGTCCAGGACGAGGCCGCCGAAGAACCAGGCCGAGAAGGCGGCCGTGACGAGGTCCTGCCACCAGGTGGCGAAGGCGCGGGGCTGGCGGGAGTCGGTCAAGAGGTGCATCTTGTACTCCAGCAATCGGTCCAGGGGTGTGATGGCCATGGACTCATCATGGCCCACCCGGACCAGCGGCGCAATTGCCGCAGCGTCACCGCTCAAGCACGGTGAACAGGGGCGCGGCCCGCGCGGCGGGTGCGGTGGAGCGGATTACGGTTGGGCGCCTTCGGTTCCGGGGCGCGTGACGGTGAGGACGCGGGTGACCGGGCCCTGCTCCTCGGGCTGGTCGCGCACGTGGACGAAACCGAGTTTCGCGAGGACGGCGAGCGAGGCCTCGTTGGGCGCGGCGACGGTGGCGTGGACCTCGTGGAGGCCGAGGGTCTCGAAGCCGTAGGCGACGATCGCCGCGGCGAGCTCGGTGCCCAGGCCCCGACCCCACGCGGCGGGGGCGAGGGCGTAGATGAGCTCGTGGCCGCCGGAGACCTCGGTGGGCTTGATCTCGGCGTGGCCGACGAGGCGGCCGTGCTCGCGCACGGCCCACACGTCGAACCTGCCGGTGGCGTAGACGTCGGTGAAGACCCGCCCGAACAGGGCCCGGGTCTCCGCCTCGGGCTCGGGCCCGTCGCCCATCCAGCGGGAGACGCGCTCGTCGCCGAAGAACGCGACGAAGTCCTCCTCGTCGGCGGGCAGGTAGGGCTGGAGCAGCAGGCGTTCGGTGCGGATCTCAGGAGTCACGGGAGGCGATGCTGCCACGGGTGAGGGCCCGTGGCAACGCGATTTCAGACGAACCTGACGAGGAACAGCTTGGGCCAGTGCTTGCCGGTGACGTAGAACTCGCCTTCGGTGGCGGTGGCGGCGATGCCGTTGAGGACGTCGGCGCCCGCGGACTCCTCGTCGCTGAGCAGCCCGGAGGCGTCCACGACCGCTTCGACCTGCCCGGTGTCGGGGTCGATGCGCACGATCTGGTCGGTCTGCCACAGGTTGGCCCAGACCTGGCCGCCGACGCATTCGAGCTCGTTGATCTGGAAGACCGGCTCGCCGTCGAGGGTGACGCTCGCGACGCCGAGTTCGGCGAAGGTGTCGGGGTCGCGGAAGGTGAGGGTGTCGGTGCCGTCGCTCATGACCAGGCGTTCGCCGTCATGGCAGATCCCCCAGCCCTCGCCTTCGTACTCGACGGTCTCGATGATGTCGAGGGTGACCGGGTCGCGGCGGTGGGCGACGTGCTCCTGCCAGGTGATCTGCCAGATCGCGTCGTCGGTGAGGGTGAGGCCCTCGGCGAACTGCTCCGCGGGGAGGTCCTGGGAGTCGAGCACGTCGCCGGTGCCGGGGTCGGCGATGCGCACGTCGGACTCCTCGTAGAGGCCCGCGCTCTCGTAGAGGACGGTGCCGAACTCGGGGTGCTCGCCGAGTTCGAGGCCCTGCGTGAAGGAGTCGGCGTCGTGGTCGTAGGACGCGAGCACCTCCACGGTGAGGGCCTCTACCGCGCCCTCCTCCACGGCCTCCTCCACTGAGGACTCGATCTCTTCGGGGGTGTCGGCGCCGGCGTTGCCGGTGCCGCAGCCGGTCAGCGCGAGCAGGCCGGCGGCGCCGAGGGCGGCGGTGCGGCGCGTCGCGCGCTTCTCATCGAACACTGATCTCATCTCCAGGCGGTTCGGGGGTGATGCTTCGTACCGTACTGGTCATGCCAAAAGAGGACAAGAGATCGTCGCTCGTCGATCGGTGCGGCCGGGTTCAGGCCCTGCGGCGCCAGGCGGTGACGGTCGCCGAGACGGTGACCGTCACCGGGTCGGGCAGCGCGGCGAGGGCCGCCGCGAAGGCGTCCGCGTCGAGGTGGCGGGCGCTCGGCCCCATCCCGACGAGCAGGCGCACTTTGTCGTGCGCCAGTTCCATGGCATAGCGGAGCTCGTCGGTCCGCTCGGCCTCGAAGAGGGTCCCGAGCTGGTCGGCGGTCCGCTGCGGTTTCTCGGGGTCGACGCTCAGCAAGTCCAAGGCGTCGACGAGTTCGCGCAGGTGGTCGTGACGGGGGGTCAGGACCGCCAGCACGCCTTCCGGGTGGAGGATGCGCGCGATCTCGTCGGCGTTGCGGGGGGCGAAGACGTTGAGGACCGCGGCGGCGGCGCCTTCGCGCAGCGGCATCCGCCGCCACGCGTCGGCGAGGACCGCGGTGAGCCGCCCCTGAGTTCCGGCGGCGAGCCGCGGTCCGTCGTCTCCGGGGACCTCCCGGCGGGCGCAGCGGCGCAGCGCGTACTTCGAGGTGTCGAGGCCGACGCCGACCCGCGAGGGATCGGCGGCCAGCGCCGCGGCGAGGTAGTGGCCGGTGCCGCAGCCCGGTTCGACCACGGCGCCGGGTGCGTCGGTGCGCGAGGCGGCGGCGACGGCCGCCAGGAGCGGGTCGTAGGCGCCCGAGGAGAGGAAGTCCTCGCGGGCGGCGACCTGGTCGGCGGTGTCGCCGGTGGTGGCGTTGGAGCCGGGGGCCAGGAGCGGGGCGTAGCCCTGCTTGGCGAGGTCGAACGAGTGCCCGTCGGGGCACGAGAGGCGCCGGTCGTTCTGGGCGAGGGCCCCGCCGCAGTTGGGGCAGGCGAGCGCGTCGAGCGCGGGCAGGCTCATGCGCCGGACTCGGATTCGGGGGCCGCGGGGTCGGGGACGGCGAAGTCCGGGTCGAGCAGGTGCACGAAGGCGCGGAAGGCGGCGGGCATGTCGAGGTTCTCCGGTTCGTGGAGCCATTGGAATTGGAGCCCGTCCATGATCGCGACCACGAGCGGCGCGGCCTCCTCCGGGGTGAGCCCGGTGGGCAGGCGGTCACCCCACTCGGTCCGCAGGGTCGCGGCGATGGCCTCGCGCACCCGCCGGTAGCGGCGCCGGAAGTAGTCGGCCGCCGGGTAGTCCTCGGTGACGGACTCGCCCAGGAGCGCCGAGAAGGTGCGCACGATCGCCTCGCGGTGCGCGTTCGCGTCGACCACGCCCACGGTGGCGGCCATCGACATCGGCTCGGACACGATGTCGCGACCGCCGGTGTCCCAGCGCTCGCGCAGCAGCAGCACCCCGATGAGCAGGTCCTCCTTGCTCGGGAAGTAGTGCAGGAGGCCCTGCTGGGTGAGCCCGACCTTCTCGGCGACGGCCGACAGGCTCGCCCCGCGGTAGCCGCGCTCGGCGATGACCTCGATCGCGGCGCGCACGATCTCCTCGCGGCGGGCCTGGCCGCGCGCGTTGTGTCGGGGACCGGGCTGCGTGGGCATGGGCGGCCTCTCGGTTCGGGTGCTCGATGCTCCAGCATAGATAATCACGAATCGGCATCAGGGCCTACCGGTCGGTCGGAGCGAGTGGCAGACTCCGTTGCGAGAGATTGGAGAGGCCCCTGATGACCGAATGGACCGTCCCCGACGACCGGCCCGACTACGCGGCCGCGATCGAGGCCGCGCTGGCGCGGCTCGACCTGGAGACGAAGGCCGCCCTGCTCGGCGGCCGCGACATGTGGCGCACGGTCGCCGCACCCGAGGCGGGACTGCGGTCGATGACCGTCTCCGACGGGCCGATCGGGGTGCGCGGCCGGTTCTGGACCGCGGCCGACCCGTCCCTGGCGCTGCCGAGCCCCACCGCGCAGGCCGCGTCCTGGGACCCCGAGCTCGTGCGCCGCATCGGGCACCTCCTCGCGGCCGAGTCGCGCCGCAAGGAGGTCGACGTGCTGCTGGCGCCCACGATCAACCTGCACCGCTCCCCGCTGGGCGGGCGCCACTTCGAGGGCTTCAGCGAGGACCCGTACCTGACCGGGCGCATCGCGCAGGCCTACGTCGCGGGCGTGCAGGAGCACGGCGTGGGCACCACCATGAAGCACTACGTCGCCAACGACGCCGAGACCGACCGGTTCACCGTCGACAACATCGTCGACGAGCGGACCTTCCGCGAGCTGTACCTGCGGCCCTTCGAGATGGTGACCGAGGCGGTGCGCCCGTGGGGCGTCATGACCGCCTACAACGCCGTCAACGGCACCACGATGAGCGCGAACGTCGAACTCATGGCGGTGCTGCGCGAGGAGTTCGGCTTCGACGGGTTCAACGTCTCGGACTGGGGCGCCGCCCGCCACACCGTCGGGGACGTCGAGGCGGGCCTGGACCTGGCGATGCCCGGCCCGTTCACCGTCTACGGCGAACACCTTGTGGCGGCCGTGCGCGAGGGACGCGCGAAGGAGTCCGACGTGGACGCGGCCGTGCGGCGGCTGCTCCTGCTCGCCGCCCGCGTCGGCGCCCTCGACGGCGTCGCACCGGCCGCGGAACCTCCGGTCGAGTCCCCCGACGCGGCGGCGACGCTCCGCGAGATCGCCCGCCGCTCCTTCGTCCTCCTCCAGAACGACGCCCCCGCCGGCGCGGACGCCCCGGCCCTGCCGCTCGACGCCGGCGCCCTCGCCTCGCTCGCGCTCATCGGACCCGCCGCGGCCGAGGCCCGCATCCTCGGCGGCGGCTCGGCCACCGTGTTCCCCGAACGCGTCGTCTCCCCGCTCGACGGCCTCCGCGCAGCCCTCGGCGACCGCGTCGTCTACGCCCAGGGCGTCGACCTGTACGAGCAGATCCTCGCCGCCAAGCACGGCTTCGACCTCGCCGTCCGGCCCGTCCTGCGCGACGGCGCCGAGGGGCCCGCGCAGGCGCTCGCCAGCGGCGACGTCAAGTGGATGGGCTACGTGCCCGGCGACGTCGACCCCGAGGACTTCGACCACGCCGTGGTCGAGGGCACGTTCACCGTGCGCACCGGCGGCGAGCACGTCTTCGGCACGCGCGGCACCGGGCACCACCGGCTCCTCGTGGACGGCGAGGTCGTCTTCGACGGCGACCAGGAGGTCATCGGCGAGGACCCCTTCGAGGCGTTCTTCGGACCCGGCGTCGAACGCGCGCGCCTCCCGCTCGAAGCGGGCCGCACCATCGCCGTCCGCCTGGAGTACACGCCGGTGTCGGCGTTCCCCGCGGGATTCCCGCCCTCGATCCTGTTCGGCCTCATGCACACCGAGCCCCGCCCCGACGAGGACCGGCTCATCGCCGAAGCGGTCGCCGCCGCCCGCGAGGCCGAAGTGGCGGTCGTGGTCGTCTCGACCACGGCGCTGACGGAGTCCGAGGGCTTCGACCGGCCCGACCTGCGCCTGCCGGGCCGCCAGGACGAGCTGGTCGCGGCCGTCGCCGCCGTCAACCCGAACACGGTCGTCGTCGTCAACACCGGCTCGCCGGTCGAGATGCCCTGGGCCGGCGACGTGGCCGCGGTCCTCCTCACCTGGTTCCCCGGCCAGGAGGGCGGCGCCGCCCTCGCCGAGGTCATCCTCGGCGCCGAGCCCGGCGGGCGCCTCACCACGACCTGGCCGAAGACCCTCGCGGACGCCCCGGTCACACGCGTCGTCCCGAACGAGGACGGCGAACTGCACTACGACGAGGGGATCTTCATCGGCTACCGGGCCTGGGAGCGGCGCGGCGGCCCCGCCCCGGCCCACTGGTTCGGGCACGGCCTCTCGTACACCGACTGGACCTACGAGGAGATCGCCGTGGACGGGCGCCTCGTCCGCGTCCGGGTGCGCAACACCGGAAGCCGCACCGGCCGCGAGGTCGTGCAGGTGTACCTCTCGCCGCAGGAGGGCGTCGAGGTCCCCGGCGGCATCGAGGCCCACCGCCTCGCGGGCTTCGCCGCGGTCGAGGCGGCCCCCGGCGAGGCGGTCGAGGTGACCGTGGAGCTGGAGGAGCGCTCGTTCCAGGTGTGGGACGGCGGCTGGCGCACCGTCCCGGGGACGTGGACCGCCTCGGCGGGCCGCAGCGTCGCCGACCTGCCCCTGTCGGCCCCGGTCGAAGCATGACGAAAGGGCGGGCGGGGTCTCCCCGCCCGCCCTTTCCACGAAACCTAGAACCCGGCGGAGTCCTCGCGCAGGGCCCGGTCGGAGCGCACCGGGGTGGTGACGCCCGCGGAGTCCCACGGCTGCGCCTTCGGGGGCTCGTCCGCGCTGGTCGTGAAGTTCTCGATGATGTCGCCGAACTTCGTGCCCTTGATCTTGTCCTGGGCCGCGTTCGCGGCCTTCCCCGCCTGTGAGCGAACTGACGACGCGACCTGCTGGACCCGGTCGTTCCCGGTCACGCGTCGCGCGTAGTCCGCGATCTGGTCGTACCGCTCGCGCCCGGCCTTCGCCCCCAGGACGTAGCCGATCGCGAACCCGGCCACGAGATACCACTTCCGCATTTTTGCCTCCCCCGGCCGACCCTAGGGCCGGACGCTGCCTCGGTTTGCCTGTGCTCTGGAGTTCACGCTGCGTTGCCGCATACAGCGGCCATTCTGCCCCATCACCGGCTACCCCCGCGGACCATGACGAAAACCCGCCCCCGCCGATCCCCGCACCGGACCCACGCCACACCCAACCCCGCTGGCGCCCTCCCACGCCGATCCTGTACGCTCGTATCCGGTTCGCAAGGCGGAAAAGCCGAGCTAGAACCCCTTCCCCAATAGCTCAATTGGCAGAGCAGCCGACTGTTAATCGGCAGGTTCTTGGTTCGAGTCCAAGTTGGGGAGCCAAACTAGAGGAATCCGAACCCCCGGCCGGGAAAACCGGCCCGGGGTTCTTCTCTTTCCCGGGCCCATCGCACTCCCACCGGGGACTGAACACCCGCAGCGCCGGGAACAGCGGACGGACCGGCTACCGCACCTCATCGGCGAGCAGGGACTCGCGAGCTCACTTGAGCTTCGTGTAGAAGGTTTCGTCGTCGACGCCGGTGTCGATGTTGTAGGCGTAGAGCTTTAGCTCGTCGTCTTCAGTGAAGATGAGCTCGTGGGTGAAGTCGATCGTGCGGTCCTCGCCTCGTGCGAGGTCGATCCATTCGCCAGCTTCGCTCACGTTGCAGTCGTATGCGATGGAACCTTCTTCGTCGTACTTTTCGAAGGGGTACTCATCGCAGAGCCGCCAGGTTCCCTTGTCCTCCAGCTGGATGTCGTTGTAGCTGGCGCTCGTGAGAGTGAAGGTGCCGTCTTGGCGGAAGTCGATCGTGAGGATGCCGCCCTCCCAGATTCCGACGACCTCATCGAAGGCGACCTTCTCGACGGGCGGGTCCTCGAACGGTGCGGGGAGTGCACAGGCAAGCGTGACGATGAGAGCGAACGCACCCGCGATGAGGAGGTGGGGGCGGCGCAGTTCGGGGTGGGGATTCATTTGTGTCTCCGACTCGAGTCCCGGCAAGAACATGGAATTGAACATGTTCAGCTTCTAGAGCGAGCCTACCTCATTGCTGAACAAGTTCAACTTTGACGTGCGGAAGACCTGGGCGGCGGATTCGCCAGTCGTGAGCAGCTCCAGCGATTCGGCGGTGCCGACGCCTCTACCCGCCTCTCGTGAACTCGCTGACTTAGAAATGTTCTAAGTCAGCTTCGTCCTTAGTCAGTTGAACCCATCGAGTCCTCGGGAACAGACGAGCCTGAGCATGGCGAAAGGCCGGTCCTTCGGACCGGCCTTTCGCCATGCTCAGGCTCCGGGGAGGCGGGTGAGGGCGTCCTCTACTGCTCGGTGGAAGGTCGGGTAGGCGTAGATCATGGTGCGGAGGCGGGCGAGGGGGGTGCGTTCGTGGACGGCGAGGGTGAGCATGGAGAGGGTCTCGCCGCCGGTGGGGCCGGCGGAGGTGGCGCCGACGAGGATGGCGCGGTCGGTGTCGGCGACGAGTTTGACGAAGCCGTCGTTGCCGGTCTTGTGGATCCAGCCGCGTGAGGAGGCGGGGAGGTCGGAGATCGCGGTGGCGACGTCGAGGCCCTGGTCGCGGGCCTGGCGTTCGGTGAGGCCGACGGCGCCGATCTCGGGGTCGGTGAAGGTGACGCGCGGGACGGCGTGGTATTCGGCGCCGAGGCGGTCCTTGCCGAGGACGTGGTCGGTGACGATGGCGGCCTGGTACATCGACATGTGGGTGAAGGCGCCTTTGCCGGTGATGTCGCCGACGGCGTAGACGCCGTCGGCGATCCGCAGGTGCTCGTCGGTGGCGAGGGAGCGGCCGGAGGCGTCGACGCCGATCGACTCCAGGCCGAGGCCGGCGAACTGCGGGCGGCGGCCGGTGGCGACGAGAAGGCGTTCGGCCTGGAGGCGGAGGTCGCCGCCGGTGACGGTGAAGGTGCCGCCGTCGTGGGCCACGGACTCGATCGCGGTGCCGGTGTGGACGGTGAGGCCCTCAGCTTCGAAGACCTTGGCGACGAGGTCGCCCGACTCGGGCTCCTCCAGGCTGAGCAGTCGCTCGGCGGCCTCGACGACGGTGACACGGGTGCCGAAGCGGGAGAAGGCCTGCGCCATCTCCAGGCCGATGGCGCCGCCGCCGAGCACGATGAGGGACTCGGGCGTCTCGGTGGCCGCGACCGCCTCGCGGTTCGTCCAGAAGGGCGTCCCGGCCAGACCGTCGATCGGGGGGACGGCCGGCTCGGTGCCGGTGTTGAGGATGATCGCCTTGGCGGCGTTGAACTCCTGGTCGCCGACGCGGACCGTGCCGGGGCCGGTGATCGCGGCCTCGCCGCGCACGAGGCGGCCCCCGGCCTCGGTGAGGCGGTCGGCGGCGGCCTGGTCGTTCCAGTCGTCGGTGGCCTCGTCGCGGATGCGGCGCGCGACGGCGCCGAAGTCGGGCGAGACCTCGGCGGCGCCCGCGAGGTCGGGGACGCGGCGGGCCTCGGCGAGCGCGTCGGCGCCGCGGACCATCATCTTGGTCGGTATGCAGCCGTAGTAAGGGCATTCGCCGCCGACGAGGCGGCGTTCGACGCCGACCACCGACAGCCCGGCCCGGGCGAGCGCGCCCGCCGCCGACTCGCCGCCGGGCCCCAGGCCCACCACCACGACATCCACTCGCTCCGCCACGTCGGGCTCCCCTCGTTCGCGTCCGACCCCCGACGATACCGGTGTCCGCGTGCCGAGGGGCCGCTCTCCGAAGTGGATGCGATGGTGCGGACGCGTTTGCGCCAGGCGTGAATCGGGTAGGGTCGCGTGGGCGCCCTCGCGGGCGTCGACCCGGTGGGCCGTGGCGAGGTGCGGACGGCCGCCGAGGGACCGGTCCGCCCGTGCACCCGGAGGAAACCGATGATCGAGTTCCGCGACGTCACGAAGCGCTTCCCCGGCGGCACGACCGCCGTCGACGGGTTCGACCTGGTGATCCCCTCGCACAAGACGACCGTGTTCGTGGGCTCCTCGGGCTGCGGCAAGACCACGCTGCTGCGCATGATCAACCGCATGGTCGAGCCGACTTCGGGCACCGTCCTCATCGACGACGAGGACGTCGCCTCGCGCCCGGCGGTGGCCCTGCGCCGCAGCATCGGCTACGTCATGCAGAACTCCGGGCTCCTGCCGCACTTCACCGTCGCGGAGAACATCGGGACAGTGCCGCGGCTCAACGGCGGCACGAGGCGCGCCGCGCGGGCGAGGGCCCTGGAACTCATGGAGGTCGTCGGGCTCGACCGGACGATGGCCGACCGGTACCCCAGCCAGCTCTCCGGAGGCCAGCAGCAGCGCGTGGGCGTCGCGCGCGGGCTCGCGGCCGACCCGAACATCCTGCTCATGGACGAGCCGTTCGGCGCGGTCGACCCGATCGTGCGCGCCGAGCTCCAGCAGGAGCTGCTGCGGCTGCAACGGGAGCTGGACAAGACCGTGGTGTTCGTGACGCACGACATCGACGAGGCGTTCCTGCTCGGCGACCAGGTGGTGATCCTCGCCGCGGGCGCGAAGCGGCTCCAGGTGGGCAGCCCCAGCGAGATCATCGAGGCGCCCGCGGACGAGTTCGTGGCGGCGTTCATCGGCACCGAGCGCGGCAAACGCGAACTGCGCGTCAAGCAGACGGCGAACGGACCGGTGCTCGTGGACGCCGAGGGCCGCACGCAGGGCGTCCTCGTGGAAGGCGGCGCGTGAGGTGACCTGGGTCCTCGACAACCTCGACCTCATCGGCACGCTCGCGCTCGACCACCTGCGCCAGAGCGTCGTCGCGATCGTCGCCGGGTTCCTCCTGTCGCTGCCGCTGGGCTGGGTGGCGTGGCGGTACCGGCTGCTGCGCGGGTGGGTCATCACCGTGACCGGGCTGCTGTACACGATCCCGTCGCTGGCGCTGCTCATGATCCTGCCGGTGGTGGCCGGCTATCCGGCGACGAGCGAGACGAACCTCGTCATCGCCCTGACGATCTACGCCGTGGCGATCATGGTCCGCGCCGTCACCGACGGCCTCGACTCGATCGACCCGGCGGTGCGGCGGGCCGCGACCGCGGTCGGCTACGGGGACGGGCGGCGCTTCTGGGCCGTCGACCTGCCGCTGGCCGGACCGGTGATCCTCGCCGGGCTGCGGGTCACCGCGGTCAGCACGATCTCGCTCGCCACGGTCGGCATCCTGGTGGGCGTCACCAACCTCGGCTACCTGTTCACCAACGGGCTCCAGCGGCGCATCGTCGCCGAGGTGCTCGCCGGGATCGTCGCGGTCGCGGTGATCGCCCTGGTGATCGACCTGCTGCTCATGGTCGCGGGCCGGTGGCTCATGCCTTGGGCGCGGCGCACCGCCGGGCGCCGCGCGGCCCGGACCGCGGAGGCCGCCTCGTGAACCTCCTCTCGGGCGCCTTCGACTGGCTCGCCGACCCCGCGCAGTGGACGGGGCCGAACGCGCTGCACGTCCTGCTGTGGCAGCAGCTGTTCTACACGCTCGTGCCGGTCGCGGTCGCCGCGGCGATCGCGGTGCCGCTGGGCTGGGCGATCGGCCACACCGGACGGGGCCGGGACGCGGCCGTCGCGGTCGCCGGGGCCGCCCGCGCCCTGCCGTCCTTCGGGCTCCTGGTGCTGCTGGTCCTGGTCTTCGGCGTGCTCCACAAGCCCGAGGCCGCGGTGGTCACGTTCGTGATCCTGGCGATCCCCTCGCTCCTGGCCGGGGCGTACGCCGGGTTCGAGGCGATCGACCGGCGCGTCGTCGACGCCGCGCGGGCGATGGGCATGACCGAGTGGCAGATCCTGTGGCGCGTCGAAGTCCCGCTGGGGCTGCCGCTGCTGGTCGGCGGGCTGCGCTCGTCGGTGCTCCAGGTCGTCGCCACGGTCACGATCGCCGCCTATGTCAACCTCGGCGGGCTCGGCCTGCCGATCATCACCGGTCTGAGCCTGCGACGCTACGAGGCCGTGCTCGGCGGCGCGATCCTGGTGGCCGTGCTCGCGCTCGTGCTGGACGCGCTGCTCGCGCTCGCGCAGCGGGCCGTGGAGCAGCGCGGCGTCCGGGCCGGGCGCGGCGAGATCGTCACCGCGCGCCCCGAGACCGACTCCGCTACCGCAACGCACCCAGGATGAGAGGAAGAACCATGTTCACAGCCCGAGGCACGCGAGCGGGGATCGCCGCCGCGGCGGTGCTCGGCTCCGCGATCGCGATGACCGGATGCTCTTCCGACGACCCGCTCGGCGAGCAGAACACCTCCGACGCCGCAGAGAGCGGCACCGTCGTCGTCGGCTCCCAGGCCTACTACTCCAACGAGATCGTCGCCGAAATCTACGCGCAGGCCCTCGAAGGCGCGGGCGTGGAGGTCGAGCGGCGCTTCAGCATCGGCCAGCGCGACGCCTACATGCCCGAGGTCGAGAGCGGCGCCATCACCCTGTTCCCCGAGTACACCGGGAACCTGCTCCAGTTCTTCGACCCCGAGACCGAGGCGCGCTCCCCCGAGGACGTGTACGCGGCGCTCCAGGAGGCCCTGCCCGAGGGGCTCACGGTGCTCGACCAGGCGGCCGCGAGCGACCAGGACTCCTACACCGTCACCAGGGAGTTCGCCGAGTCCGAGGGGCTCGTCTCGATCGCGGACCTCGCGGGCGCCTCGACGGCGCTGACGCTGGGCGGCCCGCCCGAGCTCGCCGAGCGCCCGTACGGGCCGACGGGTCTGGAGGAGGTCTACGGCGTGGAGGTCGAGTTCTCGGCGACCGGCGACACCACGGTGGAGGACCTGGTGGCCGGGACGGTGAACGTGGCGAACGTGTTCACCGCGGACCCGCGCATCCAGACCGACGACCTCGTGGTGCTGGAGGACCCGGAGGCGCTGTTCCTGGCGTCCAACGTGGTGCCGCTGGTGAGCGAGTCGGTGGCGGGCGACATCGCCGAGACGATCAACGCGGTGAGCGCGGCGCTCACCCCCGAGGGCCTGGTGGCGCTCAACGTGCAGAGCACGGTCGACCAGGCGTCGACGCCCGACATCGCGAAGCAGTGGCTGGCGGACAACGGGCTCGCTTAGCGCGCATGTGAAGAGGCCGGTCCTTCGACCGGCCTCTTCGCGTGTCAGGCGGCGAGCCGGTCGCGGGCCTCCATGAGGGCGAAGCCGAGGAGGTTGAGGCCGAGCCAGGTGCGAGGGGCGGCCGCGCCCGGGTCGTCGGCGGCGAGGCCGATGCCCCAGATGCGGTCCTTGGGGCTGGCCTCGACGAGGACGCGGTCCCGCGTTGCGGCGAGGTAGTCCAGGAGCGGCGGGTGCTGGCCGAACTTGGCGAGGTTGCCGCGCACGACGATCCCGAACCGCTCGGCCTCCCACACCTCCCCTCGGAAGCCGCTGACGCGGCGCCCGAGCTGCTGCGCCTCGGCGGGGTGCCCGGCGGCGAGGATCTGCTCGGCGATCTCGTGGTCGCCGAACAGCCAGGCCTTGTGCGCCATCATGTAGTGCTCGGCGGACGCGAACGTCCGCCCCGCCTCCTCGAACTCCGAGGGCCACCACTGGCTCAGGCTCCCCCGACCGGGACTCCCGTCCCGTTCGGGCTGGTGGCCCCAGAAATGGACGTACTTGAACTCGCGCCCGGCATGACCCAGCGCAATGGCCTCGGCGACGGTACGGGGCAAGGTTTCGGCTTCGGACATCCCCCCACCTTCCCACACCTGTCCGAACCCGGCAACGCGAAACGGGAGTCATGGGACCGGGCCGTCGGCCCGGTCCCATGACTCCCGTTTCGCTCCGACCGAGGTTGTCGGATGTCAGATGCCCGGGTCCTCCGCGTACGCCATCGCCGCAGCCACGACCACGTAATCGCTGATGGCACCGGTGTACACGCGGAGTTCGTCGATGCCGCCCGCGAAGTACGAGCTGCCTCCGCCGGTCCGGCTCCTTCCGATTTCCAGCCCTCCGGCGGCGGTCCACGGCTCGATCCCCTCGCTCACCGCTCCCGCGCTGGCGTTGCCTCCGACGTAGAGGTTCCACTGCCCCAGGGAGCCGTCGAAGACCACGGCGATGCCCTGCGGTTGGAACGTCACCGGAGTCACGCGGCTCGTGAGTTCGACGGTTGCGGCCTCGGGGTCGTCAGCGGTCGCGAGGACGAGCTTCCAGGCGTAGTCCGTGGCGTCGTACCGGACCTCTGCGAGCGGACGGTGCTCGCCCGGGATCGAGAAGACGGTCATGTCCTCATCGAGGTGGTCGCCTTCGAGCTGGACGACGGCGGTGACGCTGAATGATCCCGAGGTGTCGACCAGCGGCGCGTCGAGGGTCGCGTAGTCTCCGTCGCCGTCCAAGAGGAGGTTGCCGGTGCCTGCGATCGGGAAGGGGTCGAAGAACGGGTCGCCTTCGACGAGGATCGAGGCGTCACCGTGCAGTACCGCCGATTCACCGCCCAGGTATTCAGGGCTGAGTCCGTCCGGCGCGGTGTTGAACTGCCAGTAGCCTTCGCGGGTGAAGAGCGGGTGGGTGACGAGGTCTTCGACCTCTCCGGTTGCGACGAACCGGTCGAAGACCTGGATTTCGGCGAGGTCGCCGGACCAGTTGAGGCCCCATTCGTCGTCTGCGAGGGCGCGGCCGATCTGTACGTCGCCGCTCGCGTTCCAGGTCGTCTCCCGGACCGCGGTGTCGACGGCCACGCCGTTGACGTACAAGGCGATGGACTGATCGACCTGGTTGTACACACCGGTGAGTTGGACCCACTCGTCGGCGGTGCCGGGCCAGACCGATCCGCCCGAGACCTGCCAGGAGCCGGTGGGGTCGCGCTTGGCGTCAGGGGTCGCGAACGTCCACTCCCCCGAGGTGGCCGAGAGCGAGTGGTAGCCGAGGACGAATCCGGATTCTTCGGCGCTCTTGAGGCTGACCGCGGCCTGGTCTCGGGCGAGGTCGTCCACGCGCACCCAGGCGGAGACCGCGAAGCCCTCGTCGGTGCGCAGGAGGTCCTTGTCGGCGGTGTTGACGAAGGCGCGAGAGGTGCCGTCGAAGGAGGCGGCGGTGGCGTCGCCCGGTCCTTCGGCGCCGAGCTGGACGCCGTTGCCGACCTTGCCGGGGTTCAGTCCGTTGGCGTCGAGCACTTGGGCCGATCCGGTGGGCTCGGCGAGCGCCCAAGCGCCGACGGGAGCCTTGGCCGAAACTAGGAACGTGTAGTAGGTGTCCACCGCGCCGCCCGTCGTGCTGACAGCCCGCACGTTCAGAACCTGGCGTCCGGAGATCGTCGGCATGTAGGCGAGTTCGACCGGTTCGCTCGGAGGGTCGAGCACGATCTTCTCCGGGCCCTTGTCGTCCCGGCTGAAGTCGACGATGTAGTAGGCGATGTCCGGATCTGCGGCGGTGATCGTGATGGTGCCGATCTCGCCGACCATCGGGCTGGTGATGAAATCGTCGCTCGGGAAGTCGTCGCTGGTGATGACGGGCGCCGAGGGGGCCGCAGCCGCCGGGGTGGCGAGGCCCGCGGCGGCGACTACGCCGGCCAGCGCGGCGAGGAGGAGCCCGCGGAGCGCTCGCTTGGGGATTATGGACATGTGTGTGTTTCTCCAGTTCAGGTCCGAAGGAGGACCGCTTAAGTTGAACACGTTCAACTAATTGGAGTGATCGTACTCCACTTTGGGAGAGCGTAGCGATCCCACCCGTCGCATGGGGAACTTGCCGGGCGGCTAGTCGGGAGGTTAGGGTCGGGGCACCGCGAAGGGAAAGGGTGATCATGGGCGATCCTCGGTTGGCAGCGTTGGCGCAGCGGCACTTCGAGCTGCATTTGGAAGACAGTCCGGTGTCGGCGACGTTCTACGGGATTGCGGGGTACGACCATCTGCTACCCGATCCGAGCCGGGAGGGCGACGCCGTGCGGCTCGCGCACCTGGCGGAGGTGCGGGAGGGGCTCGCGGGGATCGACGCGGGGGCGCTCGAAGGGCAGGACCGGATCACGCACTCGATGCTCGGGAGACTCGTGGCCGACCAGGCCGGGACGGTGGAGGCGGCGCTCGGGGAGGTCGGGCTGAGCAACACGATCAGCGGGCCGGTGTCGTCGATGCTGTCGTCGCTGCCGAGGGCGACGCTCGATTCGGAGCGGCGCAGCGGGGACTACCTGGTGCGGCTGGGGGCGCTCGGGGGCTACTTCGACGCGGTGCTGGAGCGGTACCGGCAGGCCGGTGCCGAAGGGCGGCACCAGACCAGGCACGGGGCGCTCAGCGTGGCCGAGCAGATCCGCGACTACCTCGCGACGCCGATCGACGGTGATGTCCTGGCCGCGCCCGATCCGTCCGGAGTGGACATCGAGGCGTGGAGGGCCGAGGCGAGGGCGATCGTCGCCGAGCGGGTGCGACCGGCGCTCGCGCGGTGGCTCACCGCGATCGAGGAGGAGCTGGCCCCGGCGGGGCGCGGCGATGAGCAGGTGGGCGTGTGCCATGTGCCCGGCGGCGTCGAAGGGTACGCGGCGGCTTCGCGCCAGTTCACGACCACCGATCTCGATCCCGAAGCGGTGCACCGGATCGGGCTCGAAGAGGTCGAGCGGCTGCGCGGGGAGTTCTCGCGGTTCGGGGAGCGGGCGCTGGGCACCGCGGACGCGGCCGAGGTGATCGCGCGGCTCCGCGGGGACCTGTCGCTGCGGTATGCGACGGCCGAGGAGATCCTCGCCGACGTCACCGAGGCGCTCGGGCGGGCCGAGGCGGCGCTGCCGAAGGCGTTCCTGGACTACGACATCGCGCCGTGCGCGATCCGGGCGGTCCCCGAGGCCGCCGAGAAGGGCGCGACCCTCGCGTACTACACCGCGCCCGCCTCGGACGGGTCGCGGCCGGGCACGCACTGGGTGAACACCTATGAGCCGCACACGAGGGCGCGGTACGAGTACGAGGCGCTGGCGTTCCACGAGAGCGTGCCGGGCCACCACCTCCAGTTCGCGCTCGGGCAGACGCTCGAGGACCTGCCGCGGTTCCGGCAGTTCGGGTACGTCACGGCGTTCGGCGAGGGCTGGGGCCTTTACACCGAGCGGCTGTGCGACGAGATCGGGCTCTACAGCGGCGATCTCGCGCGGCTCGGCATGGTCTCGTTCGACGCGTGGCGGGCGTGCCGACTCGTGGTCGACACCGGGATGCACGCCTTCGGGTGGTCGCGGGAGCAGGCGGTCGCGTTCATGCGCGAGCACACCGCGCTCTCGGAGGTCAACATCGCCAACGAGGTCGACCGGTACATCGCGTGGCCGGGCCAGGCGCTCGCGTACATGATCGGGCGCCGCCACATCACCGGGCTGCGCGAGAGGGCCGAGCGGGAGCTGGGCGAGGCGTTCGACCTGCGGCACTTCCACGACCGCGTCCTGTCGAGCGGGTCGATCCCGCTGGCGACGATGACCGAGGTCGTGGAGGCCTGGATCGCCGAGGCGTAACCCGAACGGGGGAACGGCGACGACCGGCGGCGGGCGAGGTGCCCGCCGCCGGTCGCTTTGCGCCGCAGGGCGACCGGCGGGTTCGTGAGGGGTGCCCCACCGGGTGTTGTCGGATTGGTGACAGACAGTGCCGCCGCGGCTGCGGCACGATGGGGACGCGGCGGTGGCTCCCCCCGGGCGCCGCCGCAACCTACTTCCCGTGCCGTGGGCCGGGACCGGCGATCCGCGGCCCCCGCGCACCGGAGACCCTGCGGCCCGAGGCCGCGCGGCCCGGCAGCGTCCGCGTCGGGCGTCGACATTCCGTGGCAAACGCCGATCCAGGGGCGTGACCGCAAGAAGCCGTGGAGAACATCACCATTTGGGACGAGACCTATTGCCGACCCTTAACTTAGGTTAGGCTAACCTACACGTTCTCCGGCCTTCACGACCGCCCCCGCGAAAGGACCCTCCGTGCTGACTAGCGCCGACCCTCGTCCGATCTCCGCGCCGCACAACCGCTCCGACCCCCCGGCCCTCCTCGGCCGCGACACGGCGGCGGCCTACCGCGGCCTCATCGCCGACGTCGCCGGGCGCCTCGCCGAGCGGTTCGCCGCCGTCGAGCGGCCCTGGACCGGCGCCGCCCCCGCGGACCTGGGACCGGCCGTCGCCGCCGTGGACCTCGACCGGCCCCTGGCGTCCTTCGAGGACGCCTTCGAGGAGATCGGCGAGCTGTACCTCAAGGACGCCGTCTGGTTCCACCACCCGCGCTACCTCGCGCACCTCAACTGCCCCGTCGCACTCCCCGCCGTCGCGGCCGAGACCGTCCTGGCGGCCGTCAACACCTCCGTCGACACCTGGGACCAGAGCGCCGGCGGCACCCTGATCGAACGGCGCCTCATCGACTGGACCGCCGAGCGCATCGGCTTCGGGCCCGGCGCCGACGGCGTGTTCACCTCCGGTGGGACGCAGTCGAACCTGCACGCCCTGCTCCTGGCGAGGGACGAGGCGGTCGCGAACGTGCTGCGCGCCCACCGCGACGAGGACGGCGCCCCGCCGCGGCCCGTCGAGGTCCTCGCGAGGCTGCGCATCCTCGCCTCCCCGCACAGCCACTTCTCGGTCGTCAAGGCCGCCAGGCTCCTCGGCCTCGGCGAAGACGCCGTCGTCACCGTGCCCGCCGACGACTGGTCGCGCATGAACCCCGCCGCGCTCGACGCCGCAATCGAGACCTGCCGCGAACGCGGCCTCGTCCCCGCCGCCGTCGTCGCCACGGCCGGCACCACCGACTTCGGCTCCATCGACCCGCTCGACCCCATCGCCGAGGTCTGCGCCGCGCACCGCGCCTGGCTCCACGTCGACGCCGCCTACGGCTGCGGCCTCCTCGTCTCGCCGCGCCGCCGCGCGCTCCTCAAGGGCGTCGAGTTCGCCGACTCGGTCACCGTCGACTACCACAAGTCGTTCTTCCAGCCCGTCAGCTCCTCCGCGCTCGTCGTGCGCGACCGCGCCTCGCTGCGCCACGTCACCCACCACGCCGACTACCTCAACCCCGCCGAGGCCGTGCTCCCCAACCAGGTCGACAAGAGCCTCCAGACCACTCGCCGCTTCGACGCGCTGAAGCTGTGGATGACGCTGCGCACCTTGGGACCCGACGCGATCGGCGACATGTTCGACCGCGTCTGCGACCTCGCCGGGAGCACCTGGGACTGGATCGCGGCCGACCCGCGCTTCACCGTCGCCGCCCCGCCGTCCCAGCTGTCGACCGTGCTGTTCCGCCTCGCGGGCGCCGACGACGAGACGCACCGCCGTGCCCGGGAGGCGCTCGCCGCCTCCGGGGAGGGCATGGTCGCGGCGACCAGAGTGGAGGGACGCATCGCCCTCAAGCTCACGCTCCTCAACCCCGAGACCGGCCTCGCCGACGTCGTGCCCGTGCTCGAAGCGCTGGCCCGCCACGGCAAGAGCGCGCAGGAGGCGGCGTGAGCGGCGCGGTGCGCGACTTCGTCGGCATCGGCCTGGGGCCGTTCAACCTCGGCCTCGCGGCCCTGACCGAGCCCGTGGCCGACCTCGACGGGATCTTCCTGGAGCGCAAGGCGAACGTCGACTGGCACCCGGGGATGCTCATCGAGGGCACCACCATGCAGGTGCCGTTCATGGCCGACCTGGTGACCCTCGCCGACCCGACCTCGCCCTTCTCGTTCCTCAACTACCTCAAGGACCGGGGGCGGATCTACCCGTTCTACATCCGCGAGTCGTTCTACCAGCTGCGCGCCGAATTTCAGGACTACCTGCGGTGGGCCGCCGGGCGACTGGGAAACCTCCACTTCGAACGCGAGGTGACGGCGGTCGAATGGGAGGACGGCGCGTACGCGATCCGCTCGGAGGGGCCCGGCGGCCCTCGGGTCGACCGCGCCCGCCGGATCGTACTCGGCACCGGCACCCCGCCGTGGGTGCCGCCCGCGTGCCGCGATCTGGCCTCCGAGACCGTCTGCCACGCGTCGTCCTATCTCGACAACCGCGAACGGCTCAAGGAGTGCGCCTCGATCACCGTGGTCGGCTCCGGGCAGAGCGCCGCCGAGATCTACCGGGACCTGCTGGGCGACATCGGCACCGGGTACGAGCTCAACTGGGTGACGCGCTCGCCGCGGTTCTTCCCGCTGGAGTACACCAAGCTCACGCTGGAGATGACGAGCCCGGAGTACGTCGACTACTTCCACGCCCTGCCGGGCTCCAAGCGCGACGAACTCGGCGCCGCCCACAAGGGACTGTACAAGGGCATCAACGCGGAGTTGATCAACGACATCTTCGACGTGCTCTACGAACTCCGGTTCCTGCACGGCGCCGTCCCGACCAGGCTGCTCACCAACTGCACCGTCGAGAGCGCCGTGGAGAAGGACGGCTCGATCCGGCTCGGGATCAGGCAGCACGAGCAGGACCGGGGCTTCAAGCTGCGCACCGAGGGCCTGGTCCTGGCGACCGGCTACAGTTACCGCGTCCCCCCGTTCCTCGAACCCGTGCGCGACCGGCTCCGCTTCGACCCGACCGGCCGCCTCGACGCCCGCCGCGACTACAGCGTCGACGCCGCAGGCGAGGGCGAGGTCTTCGTCCAGAACGCCGAACTCGCCACCCACGGCTTCACCGCACCCGACCTGGGCATGGCCGCCCACCGCAACTCCTGGATCATCCGGTCGATGACCGGCCGGGAGGTCTACCCGATCGAGCGCCGCATCGGACTCCAGGAGTTCGGGGCGCCGCCGTCGTGAACCGCGAGAAGGACACAGGCATGACCGCACCCATGAAGGCACCGGCCACGTTCTACCACCTGCACGACCGCCTCGGCGACTTCGGCCTGCGCCCGGTCGACCCGCCCACCGACTCACCGCTGCTGCACGAGTGGGTCACGCATCCCAAGGCCAAGTACTGGATGATGCAGGACGCCACCGTCGCCGACGTGCTCGCCGAGCACGAGGGCATCGAGATGCACCCCGCGCACTTCGCGTACATGGGCCTCTACCACTACCGGGCGCGGTTCCTGGTGGAGGTCTACGACCCCGCCGGCACCGAGCTCGCCGAGGTCTACAGCCCCGCCGAGGGGGACGTGGGCATGCACGTCCTCACCGCCCCGAGCGAGCAGCCCATCCCCGGGTTCACCAAGGGCGTCATGGAGACCGTGATGCGCCTGCTCTTCGACGGCTTCGGCGCCAACAGGGTCGTCGTCGAACCCGACGTCGGCAACGAGGCCATCCACCGGCTCAACGAGTTCGTCGGCTTCCGCCCCGAGCGCGCCGTGCGCCTGCGGGACAAGGAGGCGCTCCTGAGCTTCTGCACCCGAATCGATTTCGAGCGGTCCGCCGCGAGAGGAGTCCCCGCGTGAGCGCGATCGACCACCTGACCCCCGAGCGGT
The DNA here is from genome assembly GCF_004912155.1 of Glycomyces paridis. Classification (GTDB taxonomy): domain Bacteria; phylum Actinomycetota; class Actinomycetes; order Mycobacteriales; family Micromonosporaceae; genus Glycomyces; species Glycomyces paridis. The sequence continues at coordinate 258,696 of NZ_STGX01000002.1, forward strand.
GGCGCAGGGCCACCGCGACGCTGCTGGCCAAGGCGATCGGGGAGTTCACCCACGAGCGGCTCCTCGTGCCGGTCAAGACCGGGGGCCGGTACGTCCTCACCGCGCGCGGCGAGCGCTACCGCTTCACCGCCGAGCGCCTCAAACTCGACCACTGGGCCGTCGACCCGGCCTCGATCCTCCGCGAGGACGCCGACGGCGAGCCGCTCGAACTCGACGCCGCCGCGTTCTTCCTCGCCTTCAAAGGCGAACTGGGACTGAGCGACTCGGTGCTGCCGGTGTACCTCGAAGAGGTCGCCGCCACCGTCAACCGCGGCGCGTTCCAGGCCGGGGACGACCAGCCGAGCGCCGCCGAACTCGTCGACGCGGGCTTCCAGGCGATCGAGGCCGCCATGACCGGCGGGCACCCGTGCTTCGTCGCCGGGTCCGGGCGCCTCGGCTTCACCGCCGAGGACCACCGGGCCTACGCCCCCGAGGCCGGGGCGGGCGTGCGCCTGATGTGGCTGGCGGCCAGGCGCGAGCACGCGATGTTCGCCTCCTCCCCCGGGCTCGACTCGACGTGGCTGCTGGAGACCCAGCTCGACCCCGACTCGCGCGCCTACTTCGCCTCGGTGCTCACCGACGCCGGACTCTCCTATGAGGACGTTCACCTCATTCCCGTGCACCCCTGGCAGTGGCGCAACAAGATCGCCGTGACCTTCGCCCCCGAGATCGCCGCCGGGCGCCTCATCCCGCTCGGCGAGGGCGACCACGAATACCAGGCCCAGCAGTCGATCCGGACCTTCTTCAACCGCTCCGACCCCGGCGCCGACTACGTCAAGACCTCGCTCTCGGTGCTCAACATGGGCTTCATGCGCGGACTGTCCACCGAGTACATGGAGGTCACGCCCGCGATCAGCGACTACGTCGCCGACCTCGTGCACGGCGACGCGACCCTCCAGCGCCTGGGCGTCACCGTCCTGCGCGAGCGGGCCGCCGTGGGCTACCGGCACCCGGCGTACACCACCGGCGCGCCGAAGGGCTCGCCGTACCGCAAGATGCTCGCGGCCCTGTGGCGAGAGAGCCCCGTGCCGCGCCTGGGCCAGGGCGAGAGCGCCGCGACCATGGCGTCCCTCCTCCACGTCGACGCCGAGGGCGCCCCGTTCGCCTCGGCGCTCATCCGCCGCTCGGGCCTCCCCGCGGCAGCATGGCTGCGCCGGTACCTCGACGCGTACCTGGTCCCCTTGGCGCACTGCCTGTACCGGTACGGCCTCGCGTTCATGCCCCACGGCGAGAACGTGATCCTGGTCCTCAAGGACGGCGCGGTCGAACGCGTCTTCCTCAAGGACATCGGCGAGGAGTGCGCGCGCATGGACACCGACGCCGAGGTCCCCGACGCGGTGCGCCGCATCCAGGGCGCGGTGCCCGACGAGGTCCGGGCGCTCGCGATCCAGGTCGACGTCGTCGACTGCTTCCTGCGGTTCCTCGCCGCGATCCTCCACCTGGACGGCGCGCTCGACCAGGACGAGTTCTGGCGCGTCGCCGCCGAGTCCCTCAAGGACTACCAGGCGGCCCACCCCGACCTCGCCGACGCGTTCGCGAAGTACCCGCTGTTCGAGGACTCCTTCCAGCTCTCGTGCTTGAACCGCCTGCAGCTCAAGGACAACCTCCAGATGGTCGACATCGAGAACCAGGAGGAGAGCCTCATCTACGCCGGCTCCCTCGACAACCCCCTCGCGCCCTGGCGCTGACGGGACCCGCCGGGCGGGACCGGACGGCACGGCCCGCTCCCGCCCAGCGGTCGCCTCAAGCGACGATCATTCGCTCCAAGGGTTGATGAGCACCAGTCCGAGCCCCTCGAAGTGCTTCGTGTTCCGCGTCGCGAGTGGCGCTCCGGCGGCCGAGCAGACGGCTGCGATTTCCACGTCGGCGAGCCCGATCGCTCGGCCGCGTCTTTCGAGATCGGCCATCAGGCCACCTCCGATCTCGGCGGCGACCGCGTCGTAGGCGAGCACCCGCCCCCGGAAGATCTCGTGGACCATGATGTCGATGCGGTTCATCAGCTGCGTTTTGCGCGAGCCTTCGGGCAGTCGCCCGGCCCCGAAATAGAGTTCGAGCACCGTCGTGGCGGTGAGGTGCGGTTCGACCCCGGGGAGACCGTCGAACCAGTCGAGCACGGCCGGTTCGGGTTCGGCCCTGATCAGCTCCGATACGACATTGGTGTCGACGACTACGACCATTCGGAGAAGTCCACATCCCTGGGCCGGTCGGTCCGGGGCGGCACCGCGAACTCGTCGAAGCCGCCGACTTCGGCGAAGAGCCGGTGCACTCGGCTGCCGAGCATCCCTGGTTCGGATTCAGCGGAGCGGGTGCCCTTGTCGATGATGTCGCGGGCTTCAGCCTCCATTGAGCGCTGATGCGCCGCGGCCTGGCGGCGGAGCCGCTCATAGACCGTGGCGGGTATCGCCCGGATGGACATGGCCCGTTCCCGGGCCTCGGAGTCGGTCATGATGGTCACCCCCTCACGCTATCGATGCTAGCACCGAAAGCCTGGAAGAACACGCTGAACGTTCGGCTCTGATTGACTCGGGCGGGAGGGGTCCGTCGGGTCGTTCTTCGTCGGTGGGGTCCGACAGGTGGGAGACGGGGTGACACGGCAGGCCATTATGAAGGGCATGCAACTGAACAGCCCTGTCCTCATCACCGGCGCCAGTCACGGTCTGGGTATGGCCACGGCCGTGGTGCTCGCCGCCGCAGGTGTGCCGCTCGCGCTGTGCGCGCGCAATGCCGCCCCTTTGAACGAGTTCGCCGAGAAGCTGCGCGCGGGGTACGACGTGCCGGTCGCGACGCGGGCGCTGGACGTCAACGACGCCGAGGTGCTCGTGGAGTTCGCGCACGAGGCCGGGCGGCGTCTGGGCGACCTCGGCGGGGTGGTCGCCAACGTCGGCGGCGCCCGCGGCCGGAGCCTGGTCGACACCGAGGCCGACGACTGGACTTATACCTTGGGCGTCAACGTGACCAGTGCGATGACCGTCTTGAAAGCGGCGCTGCCGCAGCTGCGGCGCACCGGCGGCTCGGCCGTGCTGGTCTCCTCGATCTCGGGTTCGAAGCCCTCCCCCGGGCTGGCGTACGGGTCGACGAAGGCCGCCCTCAACCACGCCGCGACGGTGCTCGGCCGCGAGCTGGGCCCCAGCGGCGTGCGCGTCAACGCCGTCGCCCCCGGCTCCATGCTCATCCCCGACCGCAACTGGGACCGCCTGCGCGCGGCCGACCCGGGCCGCTACGAGGCCTTCCTGGAGGAGTTCCCGAACCGCGAACTGCTCGACCCGAAGGACGTCGCCGAGGTGATCGCATTCCTGTTGTCGGACAAGGCGAAGGCGATCAACGGCGCGGTGATCCCGGTGGACGGCGGCCAGAACGCCCCCAGCGCCTACGGTTACTGACCGAATATCCTATAGGATATATCCTGCATGATTCGCCGGTTCCGAGCCCGTAAGGGCGGGCGTGACCGGCGAATGCCATAGGATATATCCTATAGGATTTGCGGTGTTGCGGGCCGGGCGAACCGGTGGGTTCGTCAGGCCGGTTCCTGTGCGGGGGTTCCCGGGCGGCCCATGAGGAACGGGACCACGACGAGGGCGACGACGGCGCAGCACAGGCAGAGGACCCCGTAGCCGAACTCTTCGACGATCGGGCCCGAGGCGACGCCGGCTCCCATGGCGGACAGGCCCATCACGAGGTCCGAGAAGCCCTGTGTGGACGGTCGCTGGGCGGGGGTGACCGCGCCGGTGACGAGGGCCGCCGAGCCGACCGTCATGGCCGACCAGCCGAGGCCGAGCAGGACGAGGCCGACCGAGACCCGCACGTGGTCGTCGGCCGCCGCCGAACCGGCGACGACGCAGGCGGCCACGAGGGTCGCGGTGCCGCCCACCAGGACCGGCCGCGCGCCGTGGCGGTCGATGAGGCGCCCGAAGACCGGCGCGAAGGCGTACATGGCGCCGACGTGCAGCCCGAGGATGACGCCGACGACGGTGAGCGCCCGCTCGGGATCGGCCATGCCGTGCTTGATGTGGAGGGCCGCCATCGCCATGACGCCGACCATGACGAAGTGCCCCAGGGCGGCGGCGATGACGCCGGTGCGCACGGCGGGGTTGGCCCGCGCGGTCCGCAGGCCGTCGGCGATCGACCGGCGCGGCGCGTCGGACTCGCCGCTGATCGCGCGGGCCGTCAGCAGCGGGTCGGGGCGCAGCAGCAGGCCGGTGATCGCTGCGGTGACCAGGCACAGCAGTCCGATGGCGGCCATCGAGCCGACGTACGCGGGCCCGCCGAACCAGCCCGTCCACACCCGTTCGGCCAGGCCCGCCATCGACGGGCCGACGACCGAGCCGATCGTGGTGGCCCACACGACGATCGCCAGGTGCGAGCCGCGTTTGGAGGCCGGGGCGAGATCGGCTGCGGCGTAACGGGACTGGAGCCCGGCGAACGAGGCCGAGCCGAGCAGGAAGTAGCCCGCGACGGCCACTGCCGGGTTCTCCAGGTGCACCGCCGCGATGACGACGAGCGTGCCGAGAACCGCGCACCCGTACCCGAACGCGAGCCCGCCGCGGCGCCCGAACCGCTCGGTGATCCGCACCGCCGGGACCACGACGAGCGCCGAACCACCCACGAAGAGGCTCTGCGCCAGGCCCGCATACGTCGAGGAGCCGGTCATGTCCTCGACGAGGAGCGCGCCCACGGCGATCCCGATCCCGACCGCGAGCCCGCCGAGGATCTGGGTGCAGAACAGGGTCCGCAGGACGCGGCGCTGAAGCACGGTCGTGTCAGGTGCGGTCGTGTCCGGCGGAGCGGTGACGGCCGAGGGGCCGGGGACGGCGCCGGCCGCGGTTCCCGGAGCGGCCGAGTCGGCTCCGTCCTCTGCCGCGGCGCCGCTCGCGGGACGGCGAAGGGCGGCATCGGTTGCGGCTCCAGCGGAGCGCATGTCAGCGGAGCCGTCTAGCGCGGTGTTCGGCGCGCTGTCCGGTGCGGCACCGGAGGCACGCTCCGGTACGCCGCCGGGGGCGGCGCCGTCCTTTGGGGCGGTGGTGGTCACGGGGGTTCCCTTCTGAAATTGTCGGCCGGGTCGGTGGACCCGGCCATGTCGTCGGGCCGGTGGTGAGGCCGGTCCTCGGCCGAGTCGGTGGACCCGGCCATTTCCTCTAACCGGTCGTGAAGCCGGTTCGCTTGGCGGCAGACCGGCGGTGAGGCCGGTCCCCTTCGGGTCAGACCGGCGGTGCGGCCGGCCCGGAGGCCTGGGCGACGGCGTCCGCCACGGCGGGCGCCTCTTCGGGGGACAGCCGCGCGGTGCTGATGCGAATCCCCTGGTCGCCGTGGAAGGAGAACGCGCGCCCAGGGGACACGGCGTACCCGGCGTCGCGCAGCGAGACGACCGCGGCGGTCTCGTCGGCGACCGGGACCCACAGGTTCAGGCCCGAGCGGCCCCAGGTCTCGATGCCGTGCGCGGCGAGCGCGTCGCGAAGCGCGCCTTGGCGTTCGGCGTAGACCTGGCCGGCTCGGGCGACGCGGGCGGCGACCTCGTCGTCGGTCCAGGCGGCGATCACGAAGTGCTGGAGGATGCACGAGACCCAGCCGTGGCCGATCGCCATGCGGCCCTGGACCCTCGCCTTGGTGTCGGGGTCGGCGGCGACGAGGGCGCAGCGCAGGCCCGGCCCGTAGGGCTTGGAGGCCGAGCGCACGAACATCCAGCGCTCGGCGGCGTCGGCGACGAGGTGCAGGGGCACCCGGGAGAGCTCGCCCCAGTGGTCGTCCTCGATGACGAAGACGCCGGGGTGCGCGGCGATCACGGCCCGCAGGGCGGCGGCCCGATCGGCGGACACCGCTGCGCCGGTGGGGTTCTGGCCCCGAGAGGTGAGGATGAACGCGCGAGCGCCGGAGGCGAGGGCGGCGTCCAGTTCGGACGGCAGGGGGCCGTCGCCGTCGATGGCGACCGGGGTGACCTGGTATCCGGCCGAGAGCAGGAGGTCGCGGCCGTTGGACCAGGTGGGCTCCTCGACGGCGACGGTGTCGCCGGGTTCGAGCCGGGCGGCGAGTCCGCGTTCGAAGGCGTCGAGCGCGCCGGAGGTGACGGTGAGGTCGCCGTGCACGCCGTCCTCGGCGAAGCGGTCGCGGGCGAGGTCGAGCAGGTCGGGGCAGGGCCCGCCGTCGCGGTAGTTGCCGTGGGTGGTGGAGACGAGGGGCTTGAGGGCGTCGAGGTCCGGCAGCAGGTCGGGGTCGGGTTCGCCGGAGACGAGGTCGCGCACGCCGCTGGGGACGGTGAGCGTCCCGGTGGGCGTGAACGCGGAGCGCTGGCGGATGAAGGTGCCCGCGCGGCCGCCGGTCTCCACGACGCCGCGTTCGCGCAGGCGGCGGTAGGCGGCGGCGACGGTGCCGGGGGCGACGCCGAGGTCGGCGGCGAGCTTGCGGACGGGGGGCAGGGTGCGTCCGGGCGCGAGGTGTCCGGCGCGCACGCCGGACTCGACGCTGGCGGCGATCTCGTTTGCCGCGGCACCGGTGATCTGATACTGTACCGACATAACTCAGGTATTGTATCAGTACAAAAAACCGAGACGGGAGCCCCCTCCGATGACCACCCTGGAGTGCCCTTACAGCGGCCGGTTCGAGCAGACCGAGCGCACCACCCCGAACCGCTCGCGCGAGCGGGTCACCTACGAGCGGGAGGCGGCTTACCGGGTCCTCGACGAGGCCTGGCACTGCGACGTGGCCTTCGTCGGCCCCGACGGCGCGCCCCGGGTGCTCCCCACCTTCCATGTGCGCGTTGGCGACACGCTGTTCCTCCACGGGTCGACCGGCTCCAGCATGGGCCTGGGCGGGCGCGAGGGCTTCCCCGTCAGCGTCACCGCGACGATCGTGGACGGCCTCATCTTCTCCAAGAGCTGGTTCCACCACTCTATGAACTACCGCTCCGTCGTCGTCCACGCGAACGCGCGCCTGGTCACCGACCCCGAGGAGCGCTGGAACACCTTCAAGGCGCTCATCGACCGCTTCGCCGAGGGCCGCTCGGACCGCTCGCGCGCCGCGAGCGACAAGGAGAACGCCATGTCGGCGCTGCTCGCGGTCCCCCTGGAGGAGGTCTCGGTCAAGCAGCGCACCGGCGGGCCGGTCGAGGAGCCCGAGGACGAGGACCTGCCGTATGCCAACGGAGTGGCGCACGTGACGAGTGTGGTCAGCGGGCGCCTGTAGACTCCGTTCCGCACGGCGCCGGTCCGGGCTCGGCCTCGACGCGGCATATCCGTCTAGAGTGCGAGTGGGTCGTGGGAACTTCACCGCTCAGAGCCGGATCGGCGCCGTCTCACCATGCGGAACGAAGAGGAACGGGCGGGCCCTGGGGCCCGCCCGTTCCGCGCTCTCGTCGTCTCAGACGCCGACCGGCTCCCCGACCTTGGCGGCGTCGGCCTCCTTCTCGGCCTCTGCCTTGTCCAGGCGCCACACCGCGATCGAACCGCCGCCGGCCACCGCGACCACGAAGAGCACGAAGGTCAGCGTGTAGGGCCAGGACGGGGCCGCGTCCTCGGAGTTCTGGACCAGCACGCCCTCTTCGCCTGCGGCCCACCAGATCCCCTGGCGCATGAGCTGGAGGAAGTCGCGGTCGCCCCACGTGTCGCCCTCGCCGCCCATCGAGGCGTAGAAGACCTTGTGGCGGTCCGAGCTCCAGGCCACCGGGTCGGTCGAGGCGAGCTGCGCGAGCACGGTGAAGGCCGTCTCGTCGGGCTGCGGGTCGAAGGAGTACCAGCGCTCGTTCACCTTCAGCTCCTCGTCGAGGCCCTCGGTGATCGGCGAGCCGGCGTTGAAGGTCACCGGCTTCTCCGACTTCGGCTCCGCGGGCGGCACGATCACCGTCGCGCCGAGCATCTCCTGGTAGAACGGCCAGTCGAGCGCGCTGGCCGCCGCGGAGTTCGTCGCGACGAAGCCGCCGCCGCCCTCCACGAAGGACTGGAGCGCGGCCTGCTGGCCCGCGTCGAGCAGGTCGGGCCCGGTGTTGACGAACATGACCACCTCGTACCGGCCGAGGTCGGCCAGGTCCTCAGGGGTCCCCTCGTCGAGGGTGAAGTTCCATCGCCGCGCCTCCATCTGGAGGCGCTCCACCGCGAAGTCGGCCACGTCCTGCGCCTCGTTCCCGGTCGTGACGACCAGGACGCGCGGCCCCTCGGCGGCGAAGGCCGCCGAGGGGACGAAGGCGGGCGCGCAGGCCAGCGCGACGATCATGCACAGTCGCAGCAGGGTTCTCACGCGCTCAGCCTAACCGCTCCGGATTCGGGGCGACAGTTCGAGCCTTGCGCGGATTCACCCGCAATGGCCGTAGGCGCTCGTCCAGGTGGTCGAACCGACCGATCCGCCCCATTTGACGCACTTGTTGGCGGCGGACTTCTTCACGGGCCCCGCGTAGTACGAGAAGTTGCCCGAGTCCTTGGTCGCCGTGCCGCCCTCCACCTGGAGGGAGGCCGAGACCGCGCTCGGCGATCCGACGCTCGTGTACTTGAGCGTGACGACGCAGTTGTACCCGTTGGAGGCGTTGTACATCAGGAAGATCGCTCCGACGGTGCCGAGGGCGTGCCGGTCGATCTGGCTGTAGCCCGAGCCGCAGACCTCGCCCGCGGAGTAGGGGTTGCCGCCGGAGCATCCGTTGGAGGAGGTGACGGCCTTCTTGGTGCCCAAGGGGACCGAGACGCCTTCGACGACCGGCGAGACGACGGTGCCGGAGCTGTTGCGCTGCTCGTAGTGCAGGTGCGGCGCAGTGGAGCCGCCGGTGGAGCCGACGGTGCCGATGATCGTCCCCTGCGAGACGGACATGCTGGAGCCGGGGGCCTTGACCTGGGTGGCGAGGTGGGCGTAGCGGGTGCTGGAGCCGTCGGAGTGGACGACCTTGACCCACCGGCCGTAGCTGGTGCTGCCCTCGTTGTAGAAGTAGGCGGTGCCGCCGGCGGTGGCGCGGACGTTCTCGCCGTTGACGGCGTCGGAGCCGTAGGTCTGCCAGTCGATGGAGTTGCTCGGGTTGTGCCCGCCGGACCAGTTGTTGGCGTAGAAGGTCTTGTTGCAGTTGAAGGGGCTCTTGTGGGCCACTGCCTGGATGGAGTAGTCCTGGGCGGAGGCGGTCAGGGTGGGGACCGCCGCGCCCGCCGCTGCGAGGGCGAGTGCGCTGATGAGGACGACGAGTCGGCGCGCGCGCCGGGTGCCTGGGATACGGAGCCGGTGGGCCCGTCCTGGATCCCGCATGAGGAACCTCCTTTGAGCGAGTCGGGTTCGCGCCGGGGTGAGGAGCGCTGGCCTTCATGCGTGAATAGGACGATATCGGAGTTTTTCTTCGTGCGGAAGGTCACAAATGAAGAATTTCTTCTTACGCGGACATGTCGGCCGCGCCCTCGGTCGCCGTTGGGCGGGAACCGATGACGCGGCCTGCTGCTTGACTTCCTCTACTTGTACAGGGCCTTCCCCAGGCGCCGCTGCGCGATCCACATGCCGCCCACCGACAGGGCCAGGAGGTAGGCGATGTTGACGAGCATCATAGGGCCGGGCTGCCCGAGGCTGAGACCGCGGACGAGCTCGATGCCGTGGTACAGCGGCATGACGTACACGATCGGCTGCGCGAAGGCCGGGTAGGCCTCGACGGGCGTGAAGGTGCCGCCGAAGAGGAACATGGCGAAGACGACGGCCATCATCCAGTCGAAGTCGGGCCAGTCGCGGAACAGCGTGGCGAGGGTCAGGCCGATCCCGGCGAAGGCGAGCGAGATGAACACGCAGGCGGGCACGGCCAGGAGCGACCACCAGGAGTCCAGGAGCCCGAAGAGGCCCATGACGACCACGAAGGCGCCGATGTAGGTGCCGCCGCGGATGAGGGCCCACCAGACTTCGCCGAGGGCCACGTCCCAGGGCCGCAGCGGGGTGTTGAGGATGCCGTCGTAGACCTTCATCCACTTGAACTTGGCGAAGACGTTGATGGAGGTCTCGTTGAGCACCCCCATCATGGCGGCGTTGGCGAGGATCGCGGGGGCGACGAAGGCGGTGTAGGAGACGGTGGTGCCGTCGGGGAGGGTGATGTCGCCGACGAGCGCGCCGACGCCGAAGCCGAAGGCGAACAGGAAGAGCAGCGACTCGACGGCGCCGGAGACGACGAGGATCCAAGCGCGGCGCATGGCGACCCAGTTGCGGTTGAGCAGGGCCCCGGAGGAGCGGAGGGTGGCGCGCGCGGCGCCGTAGGCGATGACGGACACGCTGGGCTCCTAGAAGTTCAGGCGGCGCTGGACGACGCGGCGGGCGGCGAACCAGCCGGCGACGGCCAGGGCGGCCAGGTAGGCGATGTGGGCGACCGGCGGCAGCGCGGGTGCGACGTCGGCGGTGGCGGCGCGGGCGAGTTCGGTGCCGTGCCACAGCGGCGAGATCCACACCAGCGGCTGGAGGAAGCCGGGCATCGTCTCGGCGGGGAAGAACACCCCGGAGAACAGCGAGATGGGCATGACGGCGAACCGGAAGATCATGTTGAGGTTCGCGTCGTTCTTGATGCTGGAGGCCCAGAAGTGGAGCCAGGGCGCGAGCGCGGCCGAGACGAGCGCGGCGGCGACGATCGCGAGCGCGGCCCACCAGGAGGTGTAGACGCCGAAGAACGCGAGGACGATCGCGACGATGGTGCAGTTGGTGAACGGGCGGAAGATCACCGCGTAGGCGAGGTGCCCGTTGAGGATGTCGAGGGGGCCCAGGGGGGTGGCGCGCTGGGCGAGGTAGTGGCCGCCCCAGTCCTGGTAGCCGCCGAAGACGGGGAAGACCATGTCGTTGCCGAGCATCATGACGGCGACGGAGCAGACGAGGCCGGGGGCGATGAACGCGGCGTAGTCGAGGCCGCCGGTGGAGGCGGGGTCGATGTAGGAGCCGACGCCGATGCCGACGGAGATCATGTAGAGGATCGGCAGGAGCACGGAGGTGAAGACGGTGCCGTGCCAGACGTGCTTGTAGAGGGCCATCTGGAGGAGGAAGGCCCGCCAGGCGCCGGTGGCGACGCCAGGGGCGGTGCGGTCCACTGTGGCCTGTGCCGCGGCGGTGTCGGCGCTCACGCTTCGTCCTCCACGAGGGCGCGGCCGGTCAGGCGCAGGAAGACGTCTTCGAGGGTGGCGCGGCGGGCGAGGGTCGAGGTCGGGGTGATCTCGCGGGCTTCGAGGGCGGCGCCGGTGTCGTCGGCGTCGTCGGTGTAGACGAGGATCTTGTCGGGGAGCGGCTCGATCTGGGCGCCGACGCCGGTGAGGGTCAGGGCGAGTTCGGCGAGCTCGGCGGTGTGGGCGGCGCCGAAGCGCAGCTCCACGACCTCCTTGGTGACGTGGGTGTCGATGAGTTCGCGGGGGGAGCCGGCGGCGATGATGCGGCCCTCGTCCATGACGACGAGGCGGTCGCACAGCTGCTCGGCCTCGTCCATGTAGTGGGTGGTGAGCAGGATCGAGACGCCGCGGTGCTTGAGCTGGAACAGGCGCTCCCACACGAGGTGGCGGGCCTGGGGGTCGAGGCCGGTGGTGGGCTCGTCGAGGATCACCAGGTCGGGGTCGTTGATGAGGGAGCGGGCGATGGCCAGGCGCCGCTGCATCCCGCCGGAGAGCTCGTTGACCTGGTCCTTGGCGCGGGCGGTGAGCTGCACGAAGTCGAGGAGCTCGGCGGCCTTGACGCGGGCGTCGCGCTTCTTGATACCGAAGTACCTCGCGTAGACGACGAGGTTCTCGAACACGGTGAGCATGCCGTCGAGGGTGTTGTCCTGGGGTACGACGCCGAGGCGCGCGCGGATCGCGGCGCCCTCGGTCAGGGGGTCGCGGCCGAAGACTTCGAGGGTGCCGGCGGTGGGCTGGGAGACGCAGCCGATCATCCGCATGGTGGTGGACTTTCCCGCCCCGTTCGCGCCGAGGAAGCCGAAGGCCTCCCCGCGGCGGATCTCGAAGTCGACCCCGCGCACGGCTTCGTGGTCGCCGTAGCTTTTCCGCAGGTCACTGGCGCGAACCAGCATCTCGTTGTCATCAGGCATGAACTCACCCTAAGCCGGTTACCCGACATGAGGCCAGCTCTTTTCGAAAGGTTCGTTTCACACTATGGCCCAATGGTAGGGCAAGCACTACCCCCATTGACGGGTCAGCAGTAGCGACAGCGACCTCCGAACACGGGAGGCTAGAGAGGAGACAGATGAACGTCGAACGATCGGACCTGCCAATGACGCTCCTCGCCGAGTCCACCCCGACCGCCGCACCGAAGGAACGGGCGGGAAGCGACTTCGCCCAGCTGAGCCGTCGCATCAACGACGCGGGGCTCATGGAGCGTCGGCCCGCGTACTACGTGGTCCGGTTCGCCGCCATGGCCGCGGTCTTCGTCGGCACCTGGGTGGCGTTCGTGATGATCGGCGACACCTGGCTCCAGATGTTCACGGCCGTCTTCCTGGCCCTGGTCAGCACCCAGGTCGCGTTCCTCGGCCACGACCTCGCGCACCGCCAGGTCATCCGCTCCCGCTCCACCTCCGAGCGGCTGGGCTGGTTCACCGGCAACCTCGCCAACGGCATGGGCTACGGCTGGTGGAACGACAAGCACAACCGCCACCACGCCAACCCCAACCACGAGGAGCTCGACCCCGACGTCTCCCCGGGCCTGTTCGTCTGGTCCAAGCGCCAGGCCGGCTTCGCGCAGGGCATCTCCACCTGGTTCGGCAAGTACCAGGCGCAGCTGTTCTTCCCGATCCTCACCCTCGAAGGCCTCAACCTCAACGTCTCCGGCTTCAAGTCGGTCGCCAAGCCGGGCCTGAAGAACCGCGGCTGGGAGGCCCTGTTCCTCCTCGTCCACTGGGCCGCCTACCTCAGTGCCCTGTTCCTCGTGCTCTCCCCCGGCAAGGCGATCGTGTTCCTCCTCGTGCACAAGGCCGTGTGGGGCGTGTACATGGGCTCGGTCTTCGCGCCCAACCACAAGGGCATGCCGACCCTCGTCGGCGACACCGAGCTGGACTTCCTGCGCAAGCAGGTCCTGACCTCGCGGAACGTCAAGGGCGGCTGGTTCACCAACTTCGCCCTCGGCGGCCTGAACTACCAGATCGAGCACCACCTCTTCCCGGCCATGCCGTCGGTGAACCTGAGCAAGGCGCAGCCGATCGTGGAGCAGTTCTGCAAGGAGAAGGAGATCCCCTACCACGCGACCGGCCTCATCCGGTCCTGGCGCGAGGTCCTCACCGAGCTCCACGCCCACGGCGAGCCCCTGCGCAACCCCGCCCCCGCGAAAGCCTGACCCCCGGACACACCGAGAGCCGCCCGCATCACTGCGGGCGGCTCTTCGGCGTCTCAGCCGGTGGCGAGGAAGAACCGCTCGAAGGTCGCGGACGCGTCCTCGATCGTGATGAGCGCGGCGTCGGCCCCTTCGGTCGGGACGACGACGCACACGTCGCCCGAGGCGGTGCCGTCCGGGTACACCTCCGGCGCGGCCGCGAGGTCCTCGGCGAGGTAGCCGCACGGCTCGGTGTAGACGGTGCTGTCGATGTACGCGCCGAAGTACAGGTCGAGCCAGGCGATCCCTGAGGACGGGCCGACATAGGTCGCCTCGACGTGGAACCGGTAGAACTGGAAGCCCTCCTCGGGCGGCAGGTTGAACTCGTCCTTGAGGAGCTCCTCGGTGTCGTCGGGCGTCACGTCGCTCACGGCGACCTGCCAGTTCCCGGTGTCGACCACGGTCCCGGCCGGGAGCGGGGCCGCCGGGTCGGTGCCGTCGACGACCTGGTCCTGCTTGCGCTCGCCGTCGTCTTCGGTGGCGTCGTCGTCGCCGGTGTCCTCGTCCCCGTACGTGGTCGGGAAGTCCTCCACGAACTCCTCGACGGCCCGGCCGGTCGCGACGGTGACGACCACCGCGATGATCAGCCCGACCACCGCCAGCGCGATGCCGATGATGGCGAACAGCCGGTGGGACTTGAAGATCCCGAGGATGCCCAGCACGATCGCCGCGACCCCGAACATCCCGCCGAGGAAGATCCCGGCGACGGGAATGAGCGCGAACAGCACGGCCGCCCCGCCGAAGACCAGCGCGAGGATCGAGATCGTTTTCGAAGGCTGCGCCGGCTGCCGCGGCTGCCACGGGTACGGAGGAGGCGGCCCTGGAGGCGGCGGGAACTGCGGCGGCGCAGCCGGGTACTCAGGCTGCGGAGCCTCGAACTGCGGCGCCTCAGGCTGCGAGGCCCCGAACGCCGCCCCTTCGGGCGGCTCAGGCGGGGGCGGCGGCGAGGGCGGTGTCGCTTCGGGCGGCTGAGACATGGCTCCCCCTGTGCAACTGCGAAGCCGGAATCGGACAGGTCCTAGACTCTGCATCACAACACGAAGACCAGAACTTGTCTCAGCTTTCCCCGCTATCCAACCGCCCCGCACCCACGAAAGCCGCCCGCGCAAGCGCGGGCGGCCTCACCTGTCGACGGAATGCAGCCGCACTTCGATCAAAGGCTGCCGCGCGGGGCGACCCACTCGGTCGGCTGGCCGGTGACCTCCGCGATCCGGTCGTAGTCGGAGTCGTAGTGGAGCACGGTCGCGCCCCCGAGTTCGGCGGTCGCCGCGATGAACAGGTCGGGCAGGGAGAAATGGCGGTGCATGCCGCGGTCGGCCAATGCCGCGTGGACCTCCAGCGAGCGGTCCATGACCGCCTCGGTGACCGGCATCCAGCGTGCGGCGATGAGCGAGCTTTGCAGTGACTTGTACGACCGCAGGTCATTGGCATTGTTGAGGACCTCGGCGACCACCATCTGGCAGGTCGCGACCCGCCCGGCCAACCACAAGTCGTCGACCTTGCGCCGCACCTCTTCATTGAGGATGCGATGCACCCAGGCCGAGGTGTCGAGCAAGAAGACGTCGGCCGCCATCAGGACGCTCCGTCGTTCGCGGCTTCCTGCCGAGCGCGCTCGGCCAAGCCGCCGAGGTCCCTGCCGCCGTTGAGCCGGAAGGAGCGCTCGCTTCCCGAAAGGTCCAGCTCGACCGAGTCGAGGGCCGCGATCGCTTCGCGCACCTTCGCCCGGTCCGCGGCGAGGCGCAGCGCCTCGTTCACGGTCGCCACCTTCGAGCGGGTCCCCAGTTCACGCTGCGCATCGGCCAGCGTTTCGTCGTCCACTTCCACCGAGAATCGAGTCATGCCTCAATGATGCACCAATTCTGTGGCAATCGAGTGCAGACTCGCCGGGTCAATCACACCAGAATGTCGCCACCATTGAACCAGGATGGCTCACTCGAAGGCGTTGGCGGCTTGGTCCCGTAGGGACCGCAGGTGGCCGCTCATCGGATATACTCGATCAGATGGATATCCGGGAGGTGCCCATGACCAAGACGCTGATCGACATCGACGACGACCTGCTCGCCCGTGTGATGACCGCGACGAACTCCGCCACGAAGAAGGAGGCCGTCAACAAGGCACTTGAGTTGAGCGTCGAGTCGGACGCCCGCAAACGCATGGAAGCGCTCAAGCGCATGCAGCGGATGGCGAAGGAAGGGCTGCTCGACTTCAGCCAGGTAGAGGACTAGTGCAGTACCTGGTCGACACCAGTGCGCTCATCCGCATCATCAGGGGCCAGGTCGACCCGGCCTGGGAGCGGGTCGTCGCCGAAGGCCGGATCGCGATCTGCGAACCCGTCCTTCGCGAGACCATGACGGTCGCACGCAAACGTGAGTACGAGGCACTACAGGACTCCCTGCTCGAAGCGTATCCGTGGGTCGATGTCCCGAAGCCGACCTGGGACTACGTCCGCGCCATGGGCGGCGACCTCGCCAAGCACTCGATGCACGACATGTTCAGTGTCGCCGACTACCTCGTCGCCGCGGTCGCGATCCACTTGAAGCTGACAGTGCTCCACAACGACAAGGACTTCGTGGCCGCTGCGGCGGTCTTTCCCCAGCTCGAACAGAAATCCGTCATGGAAACGCCGGACCCCGCCTAGCGGAACCGCCTGGGGCGGACCGGGCTATTCGAAGGCGTTGGCGGCTTGGTCCCGTAGGGATCGCACGTGTTGTTCCAGGCCCATGAGCTGGCCGAAGAGGGTCATGTACTCGTCTTTGTCGGTGCTGGGGTTGATGCGTTGGAGGCGGCGTTTGAGGTCGGCGACCTCGGCTTCGACCACGGGCCGTTGGATGCGGGCGAGGATGGTGCGCACGTAGAGGGCGTCGGGTTCGCCCGCGAGGCGGAGCTCCTCCACCGCGAGTTCGTTCACGAGGGCTCCCGCGGCGAGTTCGGTGCAGGCGCTCTGGACGGCGGCGACCCAGTTGGGGCCCGCGGAGGCGTGGGCGGCGCCGCCGGCCGATGCGACGGCTTCGCGGACGGCGCGGTAGTTCGGGTCGGTGTAGGGGGTGGCGTCGACCGCGTCGAAGTAGGGGCCGGCGACCTGGGGCTGCTGGAGGGCGACCTTGAGGACCTCGCGCTGGGCGCGGAGCTGGGTGGAGTCGGCGCGGGGTTCGCGGCGGGGTTCGGCGGGGGCCTCGGCCTGCTGGCCCGCGGCGGCGCCCTGGACGGCGCGGCGCAGTTCGGCCTTCTCCTTGCCGAGGCGCCCGGCGTAGACGCCCAGGTACTCCTCGACCAGGCCGCGGTCCTTGACGCGGGCGAGGAGCGGCGCGACGGCGCGAGTGGCGTGGAGGCGGCCCTCGGCGGTGTCGAGGTCGTGCTTGGCGATGGCCTTCTCCAGCGCGAACTGCACCAGCGGCGTGTGCCGCTCGATGAGCTCGCGCACCGCCGTGTCGCCCGCGCTCTGGCGCAGCTCGCACGGGTCCTGGCCGCCGGGGGTGACGGCGATGTACGTCTGGGAGACGAACCGCTGCTCCTCGTCGAAGGCCTTGAGCGCGGCCCGCTGGCCCGCCTCGTCGCCGTCGAAGGTGAAGATGATGCGCCCGTCGGCGGACTCGGAGTCGAACAGGAACCGGCGCAGGATGCGGATGTGCTCGGGGCCGAACGCGGTGCCGCAGGTGGCGACCGCCATCGGGACCCCGGCGAGGTGGCAGGCCATGACGTCGGTGTAGCCCTCGACGATGACGACCCGGCCGGTCTTGGCGATGTCCTTGCGCGCCAGGTCGATCCCGTAGAGCACCTGCGACTTCTTGTACAGCGGGGTCTCGGGGGTGTTGAGGTACTTGGGGCCCTGGTCGTCGTCGAAGAGCTTGCGGGCGCCGAAGCCGATCACCGAACCGGAGGAATCGCGGATCGGCCAGAGCAGGCGGCGGCGGAAGCGGTCGATGAGGCTGCCAGTGCGCGAGGGCTTCGCCAGGCCCGCCTGGGTCAGCTCCTCGGCGGTGAAGCCCTTGGCGCGCAGGTGCTTCGCGAGGGCGTCCCAGGAGTCGGGGGCGTAGCCGCAGCCGAAGGTCGCGGCGGCGTCGCGGTCGAAGCCGCGGGCGGCGAGGAACTGGCGGGCGGTGACGGCCTCAGGGGAGAGGAGCTTCCCGGTGTAGAACTCGGCCGCGGCGGTGTGCGCGTCGAGCAGGCGCTGCTTGAGGCCCGGCTGTCCGGAGGGGCCGCGCTGGACCCGGCCGTCGACGTCCTCGTAGGTGAGCTTGAGGCCCGCGCGGGCGGCGAGGCGCTCGACCGCCTCCACGAAGGTGAGGCCGTCGAGTTCGGTCATGAACGTGATGGCGTCGCCGCCCACGCCGCAGCCGAAGCAGTGGTAGACGCCCCTGGCGGGGGTGACGTTGAAGCTCGGGGAGCGCTCGTCGTGGAACGGGCACAGGCCCTTGAGGTTGCCGCCGCCCGCATTGCGCAGGGTGACCCGCTCGCCGATGACCTCGGCGATGTCCACGCGCTCGCGCACCAGCTGGATATCGGCGTCCCGGATTCGCCCCGCCACTGTTCACCTCTTCTCGCCGCCCCCCATTCTGCCCGGTGGGTGCGACGGCCCGCCCGCAGACGCCGCCGGGTGTGAGCGGGCGTCCCGGGAAGCGGCCGGGGACACACCGGGGCGCCGGTTGGACAACGTGGACGGGTCGCCCCCGTCACGTCCGAGGAGTCCTCACCGGACCGGTTGCGGGCGAACAAGGTCCAGGTGGCGGGCCCGCTGTACCATGTTCCCCGTTGACATCTTTCCCGACCACGCCTCACGGATGCGCGGTCCGATCAGCTAGAGTCGCCTATCATGCCGGACCCAACGCCCGAGCAGCCGCCCTCCTGGCCTCCCACCAGCGAACCCGCGGCCACACCCACCAATCCGCCCCGCATCACCGCGCGCGGGGTGGGTCACCTGCCCTCCGCCGTGCCGGAGCACGACCCGGCGTCCGGCCAGGTCCCCCCGCCGCCCGGACCGGGCCTCTACGGAGAGCCCAGCGGTCCCGCAGGCGACCTCGACGCGGCCGCGCGCCGCACCGAGTGGGACGCCGACCTGGGCGGGGCCCCCGAGGTGCCGCGACAGCCCGCCGGGCCGCAGGACGGCTACCAGGCCGCGCCGCCGCAGGTGGCGCAGGGCCAAGGCGCGCAAGGCGAATGGGGCGAGTCCCCCGACTGGCCGCCGAAGTCGAGCCAGGACTGGATGAGCCAGCAGTCGCAGACCGGCTGGGGGCTCGCCAACGGCGGCGCCCAGTGGACCGCGCCGAGCCCGGCCCCGAACCCGGACGAGGCCCCCGCCGACCAGCGGTACCGGCCCGAGCAGGCCGCTCCCGCCCCGGCGTTCAACGAACCGCCGCAAGGCGGCGAGGGCAGTCTGGAGTTCCCCGAGCTGCGCGCCGACCCGTACGAGGCCGACGTCTACGGCCAGGCCCAGTACCGCGGCGAATCCGGCGGCCAGGACCTCTACCAGTCCGACCCGTACCAGGCCGATCGCCTCCAGGCCGAGGCCCAGCAGGCCCGCGAGGCCTACCAGGCCGAGCAGCAGGCCCCGCCGTTCCCGGCCGCGACGCCCCCGAACCCGCAGGCGCCCTACGCGGAGCAGCAGTCCGGGCAGTTCGCAACCGCGCCCTACGGCGCTCCCGTCGAGCACTCCCAGGAGCACGCCGCCTACGACGGCGCCCTCGGCGGCGCGCCCGCCGACGCCGGGCTCTTCGGCGGCCCGCAGCAGGAGGCGCCCCAGCAGTACCAGGCGCCCGAGCAGCCCGCCCAGCAGTCCTATGGGGACCAGCTGTTCGGCGGGCAGCCGCCCGCCGAGCCCGCCGCCCCCGCCGACTGGCGCGCCGACTCCGGCGCCCACCAGGCTCCCGAACCCGTCCCGGCCCAGCGCCGCGCCGAGGAGGCGCCCGCCGCAGAAGCGGCCCCGGCCGGACCGGCGCCCCGCGTCGCACCGCCGACGCACCGCGGCGCCCGCTACGTCTTCTACGGCATCGGCGGACTCATCACGCTCGGCCTCATCATCGGCATCGTCGCCATGCTCGGCGCCTCGCCGCCGCGCGAGGAGCCGAACAAGGGCGGGGACGACTCCGACGACGGCGCCCCCAGCGAGAGCGCCGGCGCCGACGAGGCCCTGACCCCCGAGCGCTACACCGAACTCGCCGCCGCCGCGGGCAGCGCCGAATGGTTCTCCTGGCGCTACGGCGACGCGGGCGAGGCTTCAGGCGCCGAAGAGCTCCCGCAGGTGGAGGGCGACGCCCTCGCCGCCGAACCGCTCATGGGCGACGCCGACCGCAGCGTCCAGGGCCAGCTCGGCTACGTCACCGACGACCCTGCGCTGTCGGGGATCGACCACGTCACCGTCCTGGAGAGCACCGACGAGGCCCTCGGCCTCACGCCCCGCGCGGGCGGGCGGTTCTCCGACGACGGCGCCCCCGAACTCGAACTCTCCGAGGGCGCGACCGCCGACTGCCTCGCCGGACTCGGCGGGGAGCTCGGACTGCCCGTGGCCCTCGCGCGGCCCGAGCAGAGCGCCGAGATCAACGCCCACGCCGTGGTCGCGTTCTCCTCCGGCATCATCGCGACCACCGGCATCAGCGGCGCGCAGGGCGGCACCTGCCTGCAACTGCCCGCGGGCCAGGTCCCCACGGACGTGGCCCTCACCGACGGCAACGAGCTGGCGCTCGTGACCACGTGGGCCCCCGAGACGCAGACCGGTTCGCTCGTGGTGATCGCCCTGGGCGACAAGAGCGGCTCGTACCAGTCGAGCTGGTCGGAGTCCTACCCCGGCCTGCCCAACCCCGGCCACTTCGCGGCCGCCGAGGTCCTCGGCGCCGTCGAGCTGCCGTTCGGCGCGCCGACCTCGGTCGACGCCTGGTCGAACTCGGGCGGCTCGCTCTCCTTGGAGCGCGGCACGACCGACGACGGCGCGCACCGCGACACCGTCGCGAGCGCGGGCTACGCGATCGTGGGCGACCTGAGCGCGAGCGAAGTCGCCGTCGTGGACCTCGCCTCCACACTGGAGGGTCTGGCCGCCCGCTACTACGACGACGCCGAGTTCGCCTTCGACGCCGTCGCCGGCGAGGCCGCGGGATTCGAGGGCGGCGTGGCCGACGTGGCCGCCACCGAGGGCTCCTCGGCCGTGGCGACCGCCGACGGCCTCGTGCACGAACTCGACGGCGACCTCGCGGAGACGGCCGCGACCGAGGTCGGCGCGAACCCGACCTGCCTGGTCGTGGGCGCGCAGAGCGGCGAATACATAGCGACGAGCCGCGGCACCGGGACCGTCAGCTGGGTCTCGGGCGGCGAGGTCTCCAAGGAGCTCGCCGACGCGCGCATGACCGACCCGCTGTGCGCCTCCGAGACGCCCGCGCTGGACGCCAAGAACTACGCGGGCAGCGCCACGGTGGTCCTCGTGGCCGACTTCGAGGGCCAGAAGCTGCACTCGTACCTCCTCGGCGAGGCCTCGGTGCCCGGCGGCGCGACCGTCGGCGGCGAGGGCTTCGCCTACGGCGGCGCCTACGAGGTCGCCGGGAAGCCTTGGGACGCTTCGGTGACCGTCGATCTGGAGTAGGAATGCGAACGTAGAGCGGCGCGGACCCCGAGGGGCCGCGCCGTTCGCGTTCCCGGGCAGGCCTGCGGGTAGGTTGTGCGGAGCCGATCACGAAGCCGGAGGCGGTCGCCCGCATGGACGGATACGGATTCAACCTCGCGCTCGTCGGCGTGCTGGTCCTGCTGAACGCGCTGTTCGCAGGTTCGGAGATGGCGCTGGTCTCGCTGCGCGAAGGACAGTTGCGGGCCCTGGAGCGGGAACCGGGCGCCGGGCCGCGGACGCTGGTGCGCCTCGCCCGCGACCCCAACCGCTTCCTCGCGACCATCCAGATCGGGATCACGCTCGCGGGGTTCCTGGCCTCCGCGACGGCCGCGGTCTCGCTGGCCGAGCCGCTCGTGCCGGCGCTGTCGTTCCTCGGCGGGGCCGCCGACGCGGTGGCAGTGGGCCTGGTGACGGTGGTGCTGACGTTCTTCACGCTCGTGCTCGGGGAGTTGGCGCCCAAGCGGATCGCGATGCAGTCCTCGCTGCGGTGGGCGCTCATCGCCGCGAGGCCCTTGAATTTCCTGTCGGCGGTCTCGCGCCCGGTCGTGTGGGCGTTGAGCGCCTCCACGAACCTCGTGGTCCGCGCCTTCGGCGTCGGCACGGCGACCGACTCGGAGCAGATGAGCCCTTCGGAGCTGCGAGAACTCGTCTCGGGCCAGCGCGCGCTCAATCCCGAGCAGCGCGAGATCATCGTGGGCGCCTTGGAGATCCACGCGCGGCGCCTGCGCGAGGTGCTGGTCCCCCGCCGCGCGGTCTTCACCCTCAAGGCGGACACCGACGTGAGGGAGGCGCGGGTGCTGCTGGCCGCGTCGGGGCATTCGCGGGCGCCGGTGACCGGGCCGACGGGCCTGGACGACGTCCTCGGCGTGGTCCACCTGCGCGACCTCCTCGACGACGCGAACGGCCTCACCGAGGCGATGCGCGAGCCGGTGGTGTTCCCCGAGTCGCTGCGGGTGACCGACGCGCTGCGGCGGTTCAAGGCCGACCACGAGCAGTTCGCCGTGGTCGTGGACGAGCACGGCGGCATCGGCGGGATCGTGACCCTCGAAGACCTCCTGGAGGAGTTCGTCGGCGAGATCTACGACGAGGCCGACCGGGACGTCATCGGCGTCCGCCACCTGCCGGACGGCTCGATGGCGGTGCCCGGCGTGTTCCCCGTGCACGACCTGGAGGACCTCGGCGTCGAGCTCGCCGACCCGCCCGAGGGCACCTACACGACCGTCGCGGGCCTGGTGCTGGCCCGCCTCGGACGGCTCCCGGAGGCCGCGGGCGACACCGTGCGGGTCTCGGGCTGGGAGTTCGCGGTCGCCGCGGTCGAGCAGCACGCGATCACGGCCGTGCGGATCAGGCGGGCGCCCCGGAGCGGGTGAGGGTGCGGCGCGTCACCGGAGAGGGCGGCCGGGACGGGCCGCTGGAATAATGGACCGGTGACGAATCAGCTCTCGCTCGCCGGCCGGCCGGTCGCCCCGCCCGTGGTCCTCGCGCCCATGGCCGGGATCACCAACCTGCCGTTCCGCAAGCTCTGCCGCGAGCAGAGCACATTTACGGCTCGCAAGCAGCGCCGTGAGGGCGCGGGCATCTACGTGTGCGAGATGATCACGACGGTGGCGCTGACCGAGCGCAATCCGAAGACCATGCGCCTCATCGAGTTCGATCCCGAGGAGGAGACCCGCAGCCTCCAGCTCTACGGGGTCGACCCCGAGGGCGTGCGCAAGGCCGTGCGGATGATCGTGGCCGAGGACCTGGCCGACCACGTCGACCTCAACTTCGGCTGCCCGGTCCCGAAGGTGACCCGGCGCGGCGGCGGATCGGCGCTGCCGTGGAAGCGGCGGCTGTTCCGCGAGATCGTGACGGCCGCGGTGGACGCGGCCGAGCACCTCCCGGTCACCGTCAAGATGCGCAAGGGCATCGACGACGACCACCTGACGTACCGCGAGGCGGGCGAGATCGCCCAGGACGCCGGGGTCGCGTGGGTGGCCCTGCACGGGCGCACCGCCGCCGAGCGCTACTCCGGCACGGCCGACTGGGAGGCGATCGCCGACCTCAAGTCGCGCCTGGAGATCCCGGTGCTCGGCAACGGCGACGTGTGGGAGGCCGACGACGCGCTCCGCATGGTCGCCGAGACCGGCTGCGACGGCGTCGTGGTCGGTCGCGGCTGCCTGGGCCGCCCGTGGCTGTTCGGCGACCTCGAAGCGGCGTTTAACGGCAGGTCGGAGCGGCGGATGCCGCCGCTCGGCGAGGTCGCGAAGGTCATGCTGCGCCACGCCGCGCTCCTGGTCGAGTGGATCGCGGGGGCCGAGTCGTACGAGGCGCGCCGCAACATCGCCGCCGAGGAGCACGGCTGCCGCGAGTTCCGCAAGCACGTGGCCTGGTACCTCAAGGGCTTCCCGGTGGGCGGCGAGCTGCGCCGGGCCCTGTCGATGGTGTCGACGCTCAACGAGCTGGAGGACCTGCTCGGCAAGCTCGACGCCGACGCGCCGTTCCCCGAGTCGACCATCGGCAAGCCGCGCGGGCGCACCAACTCCCCAGGCAAGGTCTCGCTGCCCGACGGCTGGCTGGAGGACCGCGACGACCGCACGGTGCCCGTGGGCGCCGAGATCGACTCCTCGGGCGGCTGAGCCCGGGTTCAGCCGGCCGAACCGGGCGGCGGCGCGGTCGTGTCGAGCGTGCTCCGCGGCCTGCGCCGCGCCAGGACCAGACCGAGAACGAGGACCGCGGCCGTGGGCGCGAGGAACCAGTCGCCGAAGCGCGAGTAGACCGTGTCCGCGCCGTCCACCGGGACCGCAGCCAGGGCGAGGCGTTCGTCCTCGGCGAGGACGCGGCCGTACGGGTCGCTCACGGTCATGCGGCCGTACTGCCCGGTGCGGACGAGCGCGAATCCCTGTTCGACGCCGCGGGTGAGGGCGACGCGGCTGTGCCACCAGCCGTCCTCGTGGAAGTCGAGCGCGGGGGCGAGCACCAGGGCGGCGTCGCCGTACTCGGCCATCGTGCGGGTGTAGTCGAGGTCCTTGCAGATGGTCATGGCCCAGCGGTCGCCGGTGCCGGGCACCGTGACGGGCCCGTCGTCCGAGGCGGTGATCCAGTCCTCGACGCCGGCCACCAGGTGCTGCTTGCGGTACACGGCGGTCGCGGAGCCGTCGGCGGGGAGCCAGACGGCGACGTTGTAGAACTCGCCGTCCGCTTCGAGCGCGAGGCCGAGGACGAGGTCGATGCCGGTGTCGGCGGCGAGGTCCGACCAGCGGTCGAGGTAGGCCGCGGGGTCGTCGTCGGCGCGGACGCTGAAGGTCTTCTCAGGGAGGACGAGGAGGTCGGCCTCTCCGGAGAGGTCGGTGAGGACCTCCCGGTAGTCGGCGAAGAGCGCCTCGGCGGCGGGGGTGTCGACGGGGAGGGAGTCGGTCGGGGCGGGGAGGGCGAGTGCGCCCGCGCGCACGGTCTCCTCGGCGGGCGCGGGCCGTTGCAGGCCGTAGGCGACGGTGAGGGCCAGAGCGGTGGCGAGCGCGCCGCCGGTCCAGGCGCGCGTCCGGGCGCTCGCGCCGGGTGCGGTGGCCGCGGCGATCACGGAGGAGGCGGCCGTGACCAGGAAGGTCAGTCCCCAGATGCCGGTGACCGCGGCGAGCTGGAGCACGGCGGCGACGTCGGCCTGGGTGTAGGCGAAGCTCCACCACTGGCCCGCGGCCTTGCCGTTGACGATCGAGACGGCGTACTCCGCGGCGGTGACGGCGGCGGGGAAGGCGAACGCGGCGAGCGTGATGCGGCCCCGGACGGCGAGGGCGCGGAAGAGCATCGTTGCGCCGGTGTACAGCGCTGTGGTGAGGAGTCCGGAGACGGCGAGGAGGAGCGTCGGGGTGCCGACGGGGTCGTGGAGGTACCACAGGACGCGGGCCTGTCCGGCGAGCCAGGCGGCCGCCGCGGCGAGGAGGGCGGTGCGGGCGCCGACTCGGGGGGCGATCCACAGGAGCGGGAGGGGGGCGATCCAGACGGCCCACGCGAGGGGTTGGACGGGGAAGGAGAGGGCGAGGAGGACGGCGGAGGCGAGGGCGGCGCCGAGGACGGTGAGGGGACTAGGCCGCGATGCCATCTAGGGTCCTTTCGAGGTCGTGGTGGCAGAGGGCGCGGAAGGCGTCGTCGGGCAGGTCGATGCGGCCGCCTCGGCGGAGCTGGACGAGCCCGTAGAGGGAGGCGGTGACGGACAGGCCGACGGCCCACGGGGGGCCGGGTCGGAGGGTCCCGGCGGCGATGCCGTCCGCGATGAGGTCGGTGAGGAGCGCGAAGGTCTTGGACCGGCCGGAGGCGGGTTCGGAGGTGACTGGTTCGGAAGCGGCTGGCTCGGAGGCGGCTGGTTCGGAAGTGACTGGTTCGGAAGTGGAGTCGAAATCGGCCGGGAAGGCGCGCGCCCGCTCGCGCGGCTCCAGGAACATGAGCGCGAACTGATGGGGCCGTTCGAAGGCGAGGTCGAGCATCCGGTCGACGACGGCGTGGAGGTCGGTCCTGGAGTCGCCGGTGAGCCCGACCTTCCGCCACCGCTCGTGGACCTCGTCGAAGCACTCGTCGGCGACATGGGCGAGGAGGACCTCTCGGCTGGGGAAGTGCCGGTAGACGGCCATGGCGGAGAGGCCGAGGGCACTGCCGATCTTGCGCATCGAGACCGTCTCGGATCCGCCCTCGTCGACGAGTTCTCTTGCGGCGCCGACGATCCTGTCGCGAGTTGAGGACATGTTTACACCGTACACCAGCGTCGGCGGCGGGTGCCGCGCGCGAGGTAGGGGTGGGGCGCGGTGCGTCCCGGGCGGTCTCTGGCGCGCGCACGCAAGAGGGGACCTCCGGTGCCTGGAGGTCCCCTCTGGTCTGCGAAGCCGGCCCTACTCGGGCTTCTTGCCGTACTTCTTGTAGAACTTCGCGACGCGGCCCTCGTCGTCGAGGACGCGGCTCTTGCCGGTCCAGAACGGGTGCGAGGCCGACGAGATCTGCACGTCGATCACCGGGTAGGTGCGGCCGTCCTCCCACTCGACGGTCTCGGCCGAGCCGGCCGTGGACCGGGTGAGGAAGGAGAAGTCCGCGCCGCGGTCCCGGAAGACCACGTAGTCGTACTTCGGGTGGATGTCCTGCTTCATGCCTGGTTCCTCTCCTTGCTCTCGAAACAACCCTCGAAGGGGTCGGGGTATTCCCGCCACGCCGCCCGGCCCTCGGCCAGCTCGGCCTCGGTGAGGAGGCAGCCGTCGAGGACGGCGGCGAGCTCCGCGGCGTCGAAACGCAGGCCGACGAAGGCGAGCCGGACCTCCCGGTCGCCGAAGTCCTCGTCCCAGTTCAGATCGGCGTTGGCACGCCGCTCCGGGCTCGACTCCTCCCACTCCGCGTCGGGCGTGGCCGCGAGCCAGGGCCCCATGTCCCCCATCGAGACCCCGCCGCCGCTGGACTCCCAGGCCACGACGTTGTCGGGCTGGGAGGCGATCCACAGGTGCCCGCGCCCGCGCAGGGTCCGACCCGCGAGTTCGGGCAGGGCTCGGTGGAGCCGGTCGGGGTGGAGGGGGCGGCGGGCCAGGTAGAGGGAGGCGACGACGCCGCAGTCCGGTTCGGGCTCATGGCAGCCGATCGGATGGCCCTCGAGTCCGCGCCCGTGCGGTTCGGGCGCCTCGGGGTCGAAGCGGGCGCTGCGGCGGATGCGCCCGGCGAGCCGCGCGGCGTCCTCGCCGTCGGCCAGGAGGTGCTCCGCCCAGGGGTTGAGGCGCCTGAGCAACACGTCGAGGCGGGCGCGCTCGTAGCCGTCCCGGTCGGCGCCGGGCGTCCACAAGAGCACGGTGTCGGCGTACTCGATCTGGCGGGCGGCGACGTCGGCGACGGACCGGGTGTCGTCCTCGGCGGCCTGGAGCCGCCTGTCGGCGAGGTCCTGGTCCGATTCGAGCGTGTCGAGCAGGGTCGCGGGGGCGCAGACGGCCACGACCGAGTCGATGCGCACCGCGTCGGTGACCGGCGCGCCGTCGACGTGGCACCACGAGCAGGCCGCGGCGACGGTCTCGGGCTCCATCGAGGGCGGCAGGACCAGGACGAGGTCGCGCTCGGGCATGGCGCGGGCGAGCCGCACGATCGCCGGGAGCAGGTCTTCGCGCACGGTGCAGGCGATGCAGCCGTGCTCCAGCGTGAGGCGCTCGTCCTCCAGGAGGCCGCCGCCGTCGCGCACGGTCCGGCGCACGGTGCCGGAGTCGAGGAGCGCCGAGAGGTCGTGTGCGACCACGAGCAGCGTCGGGTCGGCACGTAGGAGCAGGTCGGCGGCTTCGCGGGTGGCGCCCGGCGCGAACCCGGTGAGGAGCGTCAGCGCGGGACGCAGTTC
Organism: Glycomyces paridis; assembly: GCF_004912155.1. GTDB lineage: Bacteria > Actinomycetota > Actinomycetes > Mycobacteriales > Micromonosporaceae > Glycomyces > Glycomyces paridis. The sequence goes on from NZ_STGX01000002.1 coordinate 285,902, forward strand.
GGTCGGGGACTCGGTGGCGCCGGTCTGCGCGAGTCGGGACATGAGACCTCCGTTCTAAGTGAAAACGATTGTCATTATACTGGAGCCTTCGAGAGGAGGTCGAACGTGTCCAGAACCTGCGAGGTGACCGGCGCCGGGCCCGGCTTCGGCAACAACGTGCCGTGGTCGAAGCACAAGACCCGCCGCCGGTGGGACGTGAACCTGCAGCGCAAGCGCTATTTCCTGCCCAGTGAGGGCAGGTACGTGCGACTGCGGGTGTCCGCGAAGGGGATCAAGGTCATCGACCGCGACGGCATCGAGGCCGTCGTGCGGCGAATTCGAGCAAGGGGAGGGAAGGTCTGAGATGGCGGCGAAGAGCACCGACGTCAGGCCCGTGGTCAGGCTCAAGTCGACCGCGGGGACGGGTTACACGTACGTGACCCGCAAGAACCGGCGCAACAGCCCGGACCGGCTGGTGATGCGCAAGTACGACCCGGTCGTGCGCAGGCATGTCGAATTCAGGGAGGAACGCTAGTGACGACCCTGAATCAGAAGGCGCAGCAGGGAGGAACGCTAGTGACGACCCTGAATCAGAGGGCGCAGCAGGGAGGAACGCCAGTGACGACCCTGAATCAGAGGCACGGCAGGGAGGAGCGGTAGTGGCGAAGAAGAGTGCGATCGCCAAGCAGCGGCGGCGGGCGGTGCTGGTGGACCGGTTCCGGGAGCGGCGGGCGGCGCTGAAGCGGCTCGTGTCGCACCCGGGGACCGATCCCGAGGTCCGGGCCGAGGCGGTGCGGGCGCTTCAGCGGCTCCCGAGGGACTCCTCGGCGACCAGGCTGCGCAACCGCGACGCCGTGGACGGGCGCCCGCGCGGGTACCTCCGGAAGTTCGGACTGTCGCGTGTCCGACTCAGAGGCATGGCCCACCGCGGCGAATTGCCCGGCGTGACCAAATCATCCTGGTAGGAGGATCGGGCAAAGCGGTCAGGGCGCAGGCCCGACCGGCCTCCCTTGCGACGCGTTGGCATGAAACCGTTATACGAGCGTCGCAAGGGAGCGCTACCCTGGGCCTTGCGTGAACGCTGTGAGACTGCTCTCAATCCCGGAACCATGTGAGTGCCTCCTGCGTTTCACCCTGTGAACAAAGGAGCGATGACAGCAATGGTCCAGCAGTTGGAGACCGTCCCGGCCGAGGCCGGCGAACCCGCCCCGGCGACGCTCGCGGGCCTCGAATCGACGCCCGCCGCGGCCCTGCCGATCGACGCACTCGCCGTCGACGCGATGGCCGAGGCGCTGCCGGTCGACGCCCTGGCCGTCGAGGCCGCCGTCCCCGCGAGCCCCGCGTCGCTGTGGGCCTCGGAGAGCCGGGCCCACTACTCGATCACGCACACCGACCAGCGCGACGCCCGCGCCTGGATCGACTGCGATTGCGTCATCCACAGCGACTGAGTCCGCTCGGTGTGCCGGGCCGCAGGTCGGGCACACCGCTTCAGTCGACTTCCACCAGCGCGCGGCAGTGGTCCTCAAGGGGGGCCGGGCCCCATGCGAGCCCCACACCGCCTTCGAAATCCACCGTCGCGAACATGCCGTCGGTCCAGATCGGGCAGCTCACGGTCGCCTCGCGCTCGCGCCCGTCCTCGGTGATCACCACCTCGGCCAGCGCCGATCCCGGGACCGTGGTGATCAGTTCGGCGCCTTCGCGCTCCTCGTACCAGATCCACTGGACCGCCACCTGCGGGTACGACTCGATCCGCCAGCCCGCGCCCGGGGCGAGGGCCACCTCGCGTTCGGGGTCCTCGGGGAAGTCGAACGGGCAGTCCGGGGTCGGGGCCTCGGCCGCGCACCGGTCGAAGTGGTCCTCCATGAGTCCGGTCGCCCTCGCCAGTCCCTCGTCGGAGAGCTCGGGATACGAGATGGGCAGGCCGGTGTAGTCCCAGTCGGTGCCGAGGACGCTGAAGTGGTTCCCCAGCGCCACCGACGTGTTCGGCTCTACGAACTCCAGTGTGGACGGCAGGTCGGGGTAGAGCTCGTACACGCCCGGCAGCAGCTTGAAGTCGGCGATGGCGCCGCCGGGCGCGGCGTCGACGGTGACGCCGTTGACCGTCAGGTGGTCGAACACCGAGTAGTTCTCGGCGGTGGTGAGGCCGTTTTCGATCCGGGCCTTCCCGTCCTCGACGCCCACGGAGTACCGGTGGCCGATGCGGGTGCCGTCAAAGGCCTCGATCTCGGCGTACACCTTCGCCACCGAGCGGCCGGGCGCGTTCTCGCTCTCCCTGAAGTCGACCTGGGCGACCGTCTCGATGGTCCAGCGCGAGTCGAGCGCCTCGGGGACGAGGAACTCGCCGGTCGTCTCGAGTTCGTCGGTGTAGGACAGGGCCAGGTCGACGTCGCGGTCGTGCACGGCCTCAAGGAAGGCCTGGACGGTGGCCTCGGCGATCGGGCGGTGGAGCGGCGACCATTTGACGGCGGCCAGGACCGCGGCGGCGACGACGAGGACGGCCGCACCGATCGCCATGACGGCGTTGGCGTGCCGGGTCAGGCGGTCGAAGCGGCGCGGCTTCGCGGGGGCTTCCTCGGGCGGGTCGGGGAGGTCGCGGACCTCGACGGCGCCGAGGTCGATCTCGGGGCCGTGGTCGGCGGGTGGGGACGCTCCGGACACCTTGGCTCCCGCCGCTCGGCTGCTACCGTTGATCGACCGATTCTAACGCTCGCGGCAAGGACCCCCATGCCCTCGTTCCCTCTCGCCAGGCGCGGCGCGAAAGCACTGCGGGCCTTGGCTTCCCGTGCCGAGCGGTACCCGCGCGCGCCGTTCGCGGTCGCCTTGGCGCTCGCCGTCGTGGCCTTCGGGGCGGCGGTCGACATGGACCGCCTGGCGGATTCGCGGATCACCGAGGCCGAGGAGCTGGCGACCGAGGGCGAGGAGACGTCGTCGTACTACGAGTACCAGTTGGAAGAGGCGCAACCGGAGATCGTCGAGTACGGGTTCAGCACGGTGGTGGTCGAGGGCGAGGAGTGGGTGCTCGTCGGCGGGGTGCTGCGCAACCCGTACGACCGGGCCTTGGAGTCGGTGTCGCTGTCGGTCACCGCGGTCGCCGAGGACGGCAATCCCATTCGCGCCGAGGACCTCTACGTGAGCGTGATCCCGGCCGGGGGGGTCGTGAACGTCGGATACGTGATGCGGGGCAACGCGACCGCGATCCCGCCGGAGGAACTGCGGTTGGAGGCGCTCGAACCCTCGTACCTGGAGGTCGACACCTCGGGCATGACGGAGGAGGAGGCCGCGCACCTCGGCTGGCATCCCGAGCCGCCCGAGGTGGAGCTGCTGGAGGTGGTGCCGCTCGCCAGCCCGGACGGGTGCCGGCTGCGGTTCCGGATCGACACCGAGAACGAGATGGTCGAGCTGTCGGTGCTGTTCCGCGACGCCGAAGGACGACTGCTCGGCGGGATGCCCGCCGGTTCGGTCGGATCCTCGGAGCTCTCGGCGATACCGACCTGGCGTAACTACCCGCTGGGCGAGTCGGTGCAGGAGCTGGACGTCCTGGCGGCCTGGATGCCGGAAGGGACCGACCTCGACGCGATCGAGATCGGCCCCTCAGACCCTGCGGGAGGGTGAAGCCTCCGGGCGCTTAGAGCCGTTCGAGCAGGAACCGCTCGACCTGGTCGATGGCGACGCGCTCCTGCTTCATGGTGTCGCGGTCGCGGATCGTCACCGCCTGGTCCTCAAGGGTGTCGAAGTCGACGGTGATGCAGTACGGCGTGCCGATCTCGTCGGCGCGGCGGTAGCGGCGGCCGATCGCGCCGGCGTCGTCGAAGTCGACGTTCCAGCGCTTGCGCAGCCGCGCGGCCAGGTCCTTCGCCTTCGGCGAGAGGTCCTCGTTGCGGCTCAGCGGGAGCACCGCGGCCTTGACGGGGGCCAGGCGCGGGTCGAAGCGGAGCACCGTGCGCTTGTCGACGCCGCCCTTGGTGTTCGGGGCCTCGTCCACGTCGTAGGCCTCCAGGAGGAAGGCCAGGACCGAGCGGGTCAGGCCCGCCGCGGGTTCGATGACGTACGGGGTCCAGCGCTCGCCCTTGGCCTGGTCGAAGAACGACAGGTCGGCGCCCGAGTGCTTCGAGTGGGTCGAGAGGTCGAAGTCGGTGCGGTTGGCGATGCCTTCGAGCTCACCGAACTCGCTGCCCGCGAACTGGAAGCGGTACTCGATGTCGACGGTGCGCTTGGAGTAGTGGGAGAGCTTCTCCTGCGGGTGCTCGAAGCGGCGCAGGTTCTCCTCTTTGAGGCCGAGGTCGACGTACCAGTCCCAGCGGGTCTTCAGCCAGTACTCGTGCCACTCCTCGTCGGTGCCCGGCTCGACGAAGAACTCCATCTCCATCTGCTCGAACTCGCGGGTGCGGAAGATGAAGTTGCCCGGCGTGATCTCGTTGCGGAACGACTTGCCGGTTTGCGCGATGCCGAACGGGGGCTTGCGGCGCGAGGCGGTCATGACGTTCGTGAAGTTCACGAAGATGCCCTGCGCGGTCTCCGGACGCAGGTAGTGCACGTTGTCGGAGTCCTCGGTGGCGCCCAGGAAGGTCTTCATGAGGCCGTTGAACATGCGCGGCTCGGTGAAGGAGCCGCGGGCGCCGCAGTGCGGGCAGGCGAGGTCGGCGAGGCCGTTCTCGGGCTCGGCGCCGTGCTTCTCCTCGTAGGCCTCGATGAGGTGGTCGGCGCGGAAGCGCTTGTGGCAGGACTGGCACTCGGTGAGCGGGTCGGTGAACTCCTCGATGTGGCCGCTGGCGACCCACACCTGGGGGTTGAGGACCACGGCCGAGTCGATGCCGACCACGTCGTCGCGCTCGCGGACCATCGCGTTCCACCACTCGCGGCGGATGTTCTCCTTCAGCTCCACACCGAGCGGACCGTAGTCCCAGGCGGACCGCGTGCCTCCGTAGATCTCCGAGCTGGGGAAGACGAAGCCGCGGCGTTTGCAAAGGCTGATGAGCGCTTCGGTGCGGTCCTGGGACACGATGATTCCTCTCGATCCGGCTGGCGGTCGGTGAGACTGCGGATGATGCCTGTATTGCGAGGCCTTGAGGGCCATGCGCAGGACAGATTATGCAAACGGCGGCCTGCGGTCGATCCGGTTTTCAGGGCCGGACCGCGAACCCGCGCGCACGAGACGTGCGCCGCCGCCGGTGAGCAAGCGTACCTCGCAGCGGCGCCCGCACCGCTGCCGCCCCGGTCGGCGAGTCGTGCGCCTCAGGCGGGCCGGAGGTCCGACAGGTGCTGCTCGAAACCCTCCCGGGCCTCGGTGAACTCCGGGGCCGCGAGCCAGGTCAGGGCCTCCTCGCCCACCTCGATCGCACCCTCGGCGTCGCCCAGTTCCGTCAGCAGCCACATCGTCTGGTGCGCCGTCAGACTCGCCCGCTCCAGGATCAGCGGACCCTCCCGGAACACCGTCAGCGCCCGCCGCTGGAGGTCGAGCACCGGCTCGGCCTCGTCCCTGCGCAGCCCCGGCTCCCCCGCCTGGCTCTCCAGGAACTGGAACGTCAGCTGCGCGTGCTGCCGGTAGGTCTCGCCCAGCTCGAACCGGGCCGCCTCCCGGGCCGCCTCGGCCGCCTCCGGGTCGGCGCGCACCGCGTGCAGGCGCGCCGCGATCTGCGCCATCGCCTGGAGCCCCTGCCCGAACGCCACGTCGCCCATGATCGTGCGCAGCAGCCAGGCGCGGGCCCGGCTCACCCGCGTCCACGCCGTCAGGTCCCCCGCGTCGTCGGCCGCGCCGACCGCCCGCGTGTAGATCTCCAGCGCGTGGTCGTGCTCCCCGAGCTTCTCCAGCAGCTCCCCCGTGAGGAACAGCATGTCCGAGTACAGGCTCACGAGGTAGTCCTCCTCGGCGGCCTCCATGAGCGCCAGCGCCGCCAGTCCGTGCTCGACGCCCTGGCGCGTCTCGCCCTGCCTGTCGTAGGACTCGGCGAGGTTGAAGCGGATGTTGCAGATCCGCCACAGCTCGTGGTCGGGCAGGTCGGCGAGCGAGGCCTCCAGGAGCGGGACGGCCTCGGCGCGGCGGTCCTGCTCGACCAGGGACACGCCCATGAGGTGCCGGGCCACGGCCGCGGGCACGGTGAGCCCTCCCGCGTCGCAGTGGATCGAGGCGGCCAGCGCGTGCTCGTACGTCCCGGGCTGGTCCCCGGCGCGCATCGTGAACTCGGCGGCCTGGAGGTGCAGTTTCGCGGCGATCGTGTGGGCCGGTTCGTCGCCGAGGGCGGTGAGGCCCTCGCGGGCGATGGCGAGGGCGCGCTCGTAGTCGCCGGTGAGGCCCACCTGGTCGGCGAGGTCGGCGCTGGCGCGGGCGACGGCCCACCCGGCGTCGGCGGTGCGGGCGGCGTCGAGGCCCTGGTGCAGCAGTGCGGTCTTGGCCTGCGCGTCGGCTTCGAGCCGGGCGCGCAGGTCGAGGAGGTCGCAGCGGCGGATGAGCGCGTAGCGGCGGTCGGCGAGGCCCGCGAGCTCGGTCTCCAGGGCGCGGGCGCGGTCGTCGAAGTCGGGGGCGAGCGTGGCGGGTCCGGCGGCCGTGGCGGCGAGGTACTCGGCGCGCAGGGCGAGGACCTGGCTGGTGTGGAAGCTGCGGTCGTCGATGCGCTCCTCGGCGCGCAGGTCGCGGGCGGCGGCGGTGACGCGCGCGGCGCCCGCGACGGCTTCGGCCGGGTCGGTGTCGGCGGTGTGGATGAGCGTGAAGGCCTCGGCGACGAGGGCGCGGCCGGGCTGCCCGGCGACGCCGAACAGCTCGACGGCGCGGCGCAGGCCGTCCAGGACGGTCTCGGGGTCGTCGGCGCGGGCGGACTCGGCGTGGGCGATCTCGGCGCGGTGCTCGGCGATGAGCTCGACGCCGAGCGCCTCGGCGAGCGCGGCGACCTTGAGCCAGGCCTTCCACGTGTCGGGCGAGCAGTCGTCGTAGGCGGCGTAGGCGGCGTCGATGGCCTCGTCGAGGGCGGCGCCGCCGGCTTCGGGACCGGCCGCGAGCTCGGCGGCCTCGGCGGCGACCTCGGGGGCGGGGGCCTCGGCGCGGGCCTTGGGCTCCTTGAGGCCCAGGTGGATCGGCTCGTCGTAGGGGACGGCATCGACCACGGCCGCGGAGAGGGACGAGTGGTGGTCGTTGCCGTTGCGGGCGTCGAAGCGGGCGCAGAGGGCGAGGCGCTCGGTCTCTGCCCAGTCGTGGAGGCCGGTCGCGGTCCACTCGCGGCCGCCCGGGCCGGGCACGGCGACGTCCTCGAAGCCGAGGGCCTTGAGGCGGCGGCAGGTGAGGACGGCGACCTCCATGAGGCGCTGGCGGTCGCGCACGCCCATGTCGAGGTCGAAGAAGCGGGCGTGGTCGGCGAGGATCTCCAGGGCGCGGTGCTCGTTGCCGGTGAGTGCGCAGAACTCGACGTGGAGGGCCCACATGGGGACCATGTCCTCCTTGCCCTTGCACATCTGGTAGCCGCGCAGGTGGTTGGCGCGGGCCTGCTCGGTGCGGCCGAGGTCGACCAGGGGCAGGAGGGAGAGGGCGAGGGCGTAGTGGGGCTCGTGGGCGCAGGAGTGCTCGCCGGAGAGGACGGGTTCGAGCATCTCCATGGCGGCGTCGGCGGCGTCGTCCTCGGCGTAGTAGACGACGGTGGCGAGCGAGGTGTACTGGCATGCGGTGCAGTCGGACATCTCGTCCTCCTCGGCTTCGCCGAGGGCCTCGATGGCGGCGGCGACGCGGTCGTAGTCGCCGATGTGGAAGGCCAGCTGCATCTCGTAGGCGGCGGGGGCGTGCATGGAGTACCCGGCCTCGGCGTAGCGGCGGCGCATCTCGTCGAGCCAGTGCTCGATGGACTCCAGGGGCACGTCGGGCTGCTCGATCATCTTGTCGACGATCCACTTGAAGGTCCAGTACAGGGACCGGGAGAGGTAGGCGTCGAAGTGCTCGGGGCGGGCGTCGAAGCTGCGCAGGAGGCGGGCGAAGGGGACGAGGATGCGGGTGGAGTCGAGGGAGAACTCGTAGGCGTCGACGAGGCCGCTGAGGGCGTAGTTGAGCAGTTCGGGGTCGCCGATCGCGTCGGCGGCCTCGACCGCGCGCTCCAGGGCGGCGACCTTGGTCTCGCTGGCCTCTTCGAAGCGGGCCTCGTTGAGCAGCCGCCAGATCTCGTCGGGGTCGGGAGTGGCCATACCAGTCCTTAGCAGTCCTTTGAAGGTCGAGCCGTGCGGGTCGTGGGGCGGCTCAGTCCTTCGTGATGTGTTCCAGGAGGTTCATGAAGGAACGGTTGAGGAGCGCGGTGTCGGCGCTGCGCAGGGGCCGGTGGCTCATGAGCAGGGCCTGGCCGTAGAGGGACTCGACGGCGGTCCCGGCCAGTTCGGGGTCGCCGATGGCGCTGACGCGGCGCACCGTCGGGTTGCGGTGGTTGAGGACGAGCTGGGCGCGGGGCGCGTGCTGCTTGATGGAGGCGAGGATGCCGCCCCACAGGTCGTCGGCCTGGGCCTCGGCCTCGGCGCGGTGGCGTTCGCGGCGGGCCTCGCGGTCGTCCAGCAGGAGCGCGGGGACCGAGACGGGGCTGAACTCGCGCACGACCACGTCGACGTCGACGGGGTCGAGGCGGGCGCGGACGGCGTTGAGGAAGCCCTGGAGGGCGAGTTCGGCCTCGGCGTCGAGCGGGTCGAGGCTCGCGGAGATGACGCCCGGCTGGAGGGTCTCGACCTTGACCTGGGGGTCGATCCGCGGGAGCGCCTGGACGAGCTCGGCGTCGTAGGTGTAGCCGCCGTTGACGACGCCGATGCCCTGGGCGGCGGCGATCTGGGCGACCTGCCGGTACTCGTCCACGGTGTCGGCGAGGTAGATCGGCTGGTAGGCGCGGGCGAAGTCGGGGAGGCTGGTGCTCCCGGCGGTGGTCTCGAAGCGCAGCCAGGGGAGCATCGCGGCGAGGAGGTCGGCGTCGTGGCGGGCGAGGGCCTTGACGCCGAGTTCGTGGACGGAGAGGAACGATTCGAGCCGGGTCGGGTCCTCGGCGGCGAGGCGGGAGATCCATTCGCGCAGTTGGGCGCCGATGGCGTCGCGGGTGACGGCGAGGGCCTCGTCGTCGTAGAGGGACTCGCGGGAGGCGGTGGGGCGCAGGGAGTCGGTGTCGACCACGCAGCGCACGAAGAACGCCCACTCGGGGACGAGGTTGTCGGCGGTGTCGGTCAGGAGCATCCGCTTGAGGTGGACGCGGTGGGCCGGGCGCGCCGAGGGCGAGGTGGCGTGCGGCAGGACGAAGGCGAGGCCCTTGATCCCGGCGAGGGGCACGTCGAGGTCGATGACGTCGAGCGGCGGGAAGCCCATGACCTCCTCGCAGTAGGCGTTCAGGGCGAGGCGGCGCGCGGTCGGGCTCTGGTAGGCCCGCTCCCAGGGCGGCGGCGTGTCGGTGACGAGGACGGGGGCCTCGCCGCCTTCGACGGTCACGTCCACCGGGAGGAGGGAGCCGTACTCGCGGGCGAGGCCGGCGACCTTCTCGGGCCTGAGCCAGTCCTCGCCGGGGCGGGCGACGAGCTCGACGGTGGTGCCCGGCTCGGGGTGCTCGGCGGCCGGGGCCTCGGTGACGGTGTAGGAGCCGTCGTCGCGGGCGGTCCAGCGCACGACCGTGGCGTCGGGCTCCTTGGCGGAGCGGGAGGTCACGGTGATGACCGAGGCGACGGTGAAGCAGGCGAGGAGACCGATGCCGAACTGGCCGAGGAAGTCCCTGCGGGCGCCCTCGATCTCCTCGTCGCGCTTGGAGGAGCCGCCGATGGTCGCGAGGAGCTTGTGGACTTCGGGAAGTGTCAGTCCCACACCGGGATCGGTGATACTCAGTCGCTTCCCGTCCGTGACGATTCGGACGGATGCCGGTGAGTCCGCAAGGGCGGCATCGAATCCGGGGTCGACCGCGCGGCGGGCGGTGACGGCGTCCACGGCGTTCTGGAGCAGCTCGCGCACGTACACCCGCGGCGAGGAGTACAGGTGGTGGGACAAGAGGTCCACCAGCCCGCGCAGGTCCACTTGGAACGTATGGGAAGTGGGCGTTGTCTCAGACACGTCGCGTCCTGCTTCGCTCGGAGGTCGGTCGGCGACAGTCAGACTAGCAAACCGCCGCACCCGCGGAGCGCGTGAAAAGGCCCCCCGGGCGCGTCCGGTGGAGGATCGCGCACGTCTGCGACCGGCCCGGCCCGGGCGCGTCGCGAACCGGGCCGAATCCGGCGGCCGCGGGCATCGGGCCGATGGCCGTTGTCCGGTAAGGTGGCCGCTACTGATCTCCCGACGTGCGAGGTACGCGCCCCATGGAATACCCGCCCCCTCCCCCGGACCGGATGCACCTTCAGCACCAGCCCCCGCCGCAGCAGCCGCCGCCGCACATGGGCCCGGGCGGCGCGTACGGCCCGATGCCCTCCCCCGCGCAGCCGCAGGCCGCGTTCCCGCAGGGCGGCATGGGCACCGGCGCGGCCCCCGAGCGCCCCGCCACGCGGCCCGCCTCGGCCACCGCCGCCGCCGTGACGGCCCTGCTCCTCGCCGCCGCGGGCGCGTGGGGCGCGTACGCCGTCGTCAAGTCGATCCAGGACGAGCTCGCGTGGCTGGCCGGGTCGCAGTGGGGCGACCGGACCTTCACCGAGATCCTCATGCGCGGCCAGTTCCTCGAAGTGCTCGCGATCCACCTGGGGATCTACGCGTTCCTCCTCGTCTGCGGGCTCATCACCGCGCCGCTCATCCTCAAGGGCAAGGCGGGCGGGCGGATCTTCGGCCTCGTCTGGGCGATCGTCGCCGTCCTCGCCGCGGCGTTCCTCGTCTGGTCGTTCATCGACAACTACGCGACCTGGAACGAGTACTACAACCTCCCCGGGCAGCCGAACCCGTTCGTGCAGCGGGGGATCCGCGACGGCGCCGTCGTCGTCCTCTCCGTGCTGTTCCTCGTGCTCACCACCGTGCCCGGCGTCCGCGCCTGGACCCCCGGGAAGCCCTCGAACGCGCTCATCATGATGGTCCCCATGGGACAACAACAGCCCGGCCCGTACGGGCCGCAGCAGCCCCCGTACCAGCAGTACCCGCACCAGCAGTGACTCCGAGGCAGCGATGACATCCGACCAGTACCCGCCCCCGCCGCCCGACCGGACGCACCTCCAGTACCAGCCGGCGCCCCCGCCGCAGCCCGCCCAGATGGGCCCCGGCGGCGCCTACGGGCCCATGCCGGTCGCCCCCGGGCAGCCCGTCCCGGGCCAGGCGGCGCCGGTCGGCATGGCGATGGCGAAGCCCGGCACGATCACCGGCATCCAGGTGATCCTGTGGATCTTCCTGGCGCTCAGCGTCCTCGGGAACATCTTCTCGGTCATCGGCATGGTGAATTACTTCAACCCGTTCACCCTGCTGGCGCTCGCCTTCGCCGTCTACTCGGGCATCCAGTCGCTCTCCAGCGGCATCCACATCACCAGGGGCAAGCGCTGGGCGTGGATCTGGACGCTCGTCAGCACGATCCTCGGACTGGTCATCGCCGCCGTCTCGATCGTCTTCGGCATCATCTACATCGAGGTCGCCTGGGCCACGCTGCTCGTCGGGATCGTCCTCGGCGGCCTCTACGCGACGCTCCTGGGACTCCTGTGCTCCAAGTCCGCGCGCCAGTGGATCCTCATGCACCGCATTCAAAGAGGCGAAGTCATGATGCCCGGCATGAACATGGGCATGGGCATGGGCGCCCCGGCCGCACCGGGCTTCGGCGCCGCACCCGCGGCGCCCGAGCGGCCCGCGACCAAGCCGGTCGCGGTCAACGTCGCCGTCCTCGGCCAGGTCGTACTCCTGGCGCTGATCGCCTGGATCCTCGTCGACTCGATCCGCGGCCTCACCGCGCGCACCGGATTCGGCGTCAAGCCGTCCTTCGCCGCCCTGTCGACCGCGATGCTCGGCTCGGGGTACGCGCTCCTCAGCGCCGCGGTCGGGCTCATGATCCTCGTGTGCGCGCTCATCACCGCGATCGGGCTGCACCGCGGCTCGTCGGGCGCCCGCGTGTTCACCGTCGTGTGGACGCCGATCCTGCTGGTCCTGTGGGCCGTCAAGGCCTACCCGATGCTCATGGCCTACGCCTCCGACCGCGAGTTCTACCCGCCGGACATGCGGTCGCTGTGGACGATGGTCATGGTGCGCGAGTTCGCCGTCCTGGCCCTCATCCTCGCCGCGTTCATCACGGCCCTGCTCCCCGACGTCCGCGCCTGGGCGCCTCCGAAACCGCCGACCGCGCTCATCATGATGGTCCCGATGGCGCAACCCGGATACGGCCCGCCCCAGCAGGCATACCCGCCGCAGCAGTACCCGCCGCGGTAGACCCCCCAAGGAAGGCCAGCGTGACCCACCCCCAGATGCCGCCCCCTCCTCCCGACCGGATGCACCTCGCGCCCGCGCAGGGCCGACCGCCCGCCTACCCCGCCGCCCACGGACCCGCGTACCCGCCGCCCGTCCCGGTACCCGGCGGCGAGCGGATCGCCAAGCCCGGCAGCGTCACCGGCGTCCAGGTGATCCTCACCGTCATGGGCTCGCTCTACATGGCCGGCGCCCTCGCCGCGATCGCCCTCGCGCCCATCGTCGAACCGATCGCCATCGGCGGACTCGTCGCGGTCTACTTCGCCGTCCACGCCTGCGTGTGCGCCGTCCAGATCGGCAGGGGCCGCGAATGGGCCTGGGTGTGGACGCTCGTGCACACCATCATCTGGTGCCTGCTCGCCCTGGTCGGCATCGTCGGCGGCGTCGTCAACCTCGCCTACGACGGCGGCGCGTCGCTCCTGTCGGGCGTCGTCTTCGCCGGCCTGTACGGCACCCTCCTCGGCATGCTCCTGGTGAGCCCCACCCGGACCTGGAACCGCCTGCACCGCAAGGAGCCCGGACGACCCGACCCGGTCGTCGCCGAACCGGACCGGCCCGCCTCCAAACCCGGCTCGGTGGGCTTCGCCCAGTTCGCGCTGGCCGCGCTGATCCTCCCGACGCCGGTGGCGACCTGGGCGTTCCTCGAATGGGTGCGCACGAGCCAGGGCACGGGCACGCTCGGCGAACGGCTGGAGCAGTACCCGGAGTTCATGTGCTTCATCGTGCTCGGCGTCGCGCTGGTCCTGGCGACGCTCGTGGTGAACCCGATCGTCGCGGTGCGGCTCGGCGCGGGCCGCCCGGGCGCGCGCATGTTCGGCGCCGCCTGGCTCGGCACGCTCGTCGCCGCCGAGGTCTACCTGGTCTCGATCGCCGCGATCGCGGTCATCGACGGCACGGACGGCGCGGGCGACGACGCGATCGTGAGCCCCGTGGTGGTCTTCGGCGGGCTCGGCCTGGCCGTCCTGGGGGTCGTGCTGGCCCTCGGCGGGCTCATCGCCGTCGGCTCCCGCGGGGCGCGCTCCTGGGCCCCGTTCCACGAGGTGCACCCGGGGCCGCAGTACGCGGCGCCATACGGACCTCCGGCCGGATACGGTGCGCCGCAGCAGTACCCGCCGCATCCGGGCGGGTACTGAGTCAGCCGTTGTCGCGCCAGCCGCAGACGCTCGTGTCGAGGGTCTCGGCGGACTGGTCGACGGCGATGTAGAGGTCGATCGAGGTGCCGTCGCCCAGACGCACCTCGACCTCGGTGGCGTCGGCGTTCACGGGGCCGACCTCGGCGCCGTCGACGGCCCAGGTCTCCCAGTCGCGCACGTAGTCCTCGACGGGGCGGTCGCGCAGGTCGTCGCAGAGCATCGCGTACGCCGCGTCCCAGTCCTCGTCGGCGATCTCGCCGACGAAGTCCTCCGCGGTGGCCTCGACCTTGTCGGTGACCGAGTTGGCGAAGACCACGAACGCCGCGATGATCGCGACGATCACGCCGACGGCGAGCAGGCTGCCGCCGCCGATGCCGAGCACGAGCTTGAGGGCGAAGCGCCCGCCGTTGCGCTCGGTCGGCGGGGCCGAGAACGGCACCGGGACGCCCGTGGGCGGCGGCGGTGCGGAGGGCTCCGGAGGCGGCGGCTCGACCTCCTTGGTCGTGGGCGGCAACGCGAGCGTCTCCTCGGTGCCCGGTTCCAGGGCGACCAGTGCCGGAGCGGGCTCGGGGGACGGCTCAGGCGAAGGTACCGGCTCGCCGGACTCGGGCCCGGCGGTCGTCGCGGCGCCGAAATCGGAGGCGGGGGCGTGGTCTGCGGCTGCGTCGGTGGCGACCGGCGCGAGCGGTTCGGGGGCGACCGGCGCGAGCGGTTCGGGGGCGACCTGCGCCGGAGCGACCGGCTCGGCCACCGCCTCGACGTCGGTGCGCGGTTCGGCCTCGACCGTCTCGTGCGGCGACGGCTCGGCGATCGGCTCGGGTGCGACCTGCGCGGGCGCCTCGGGCACGGGCGCGGCCTGCGCCGCCTCGGGTTCGGGGACCACCTCGGGCTCGGGAGCGCGCGGTTCGGGCGAGACCGCTTGCGCGGCGAGGTTCACGGCCGGAGCGGCAAGACCAGGTTCGGGTGCGAAGGGCTCGGGGGTCTCGGGGGCAGGGCTCGCGACCGAAGCAGCGAAATCGAGTTCGGGCGCGAGGGGCTCGGGGATCTCGGGGCCGGGATTCGCGACCGGTTCGCCCGACGGGGCCGGCTCGGGGGCCTGGCGGTCGGTCATCGGGCGGCCTCTCGGCGGGCCCGGTCGGGGTCGGCCGTGCGGTCGGAGTCGGTGCGCTCGGGCTCGCCGCCGGGGGCGCAGCGAGCGAGGACTTCGAAGCCGGAGGCCTCGGGGAGCGCGCGGGAGAGCAGCGGGGTCGACATCTTGACCCGGAAGTTCGACAGGGCCCGGCGGTAGGAGCCGACGCCGCCCCATTCCGTCCACAGCGTCCAGGTGGACTGCCCCTCGGCGCCGAAGTCGTCGACGGCACGGCCCAGGCCGCCCCGCAGATACCCCTCGCAGGAGGCGAGCGCGGCCAAGGCGTCCTCGGCGTCGCGCGAGAAGCTCTCCGCCTCGCCTTCGGTTACGGCGAAACGATATACGACCAGCACGGTCCCCACCCTACTTGTCATCGGGCTACTGCGAGCATGAGGAGCACAGGCCGTGGAGTTCGAGCGTGTGGCCGACCTCGGTGAAGCCGTGCTCGGCCGCGACCTTGTTGGCCCAGCGCTCGACCGTGGGCCCGGCGACCTCCACCGTGCGCCCGCACGAGCGGCAGACGAGGTGGTGGTGGTGCTCCTCGGCGCTGCACCTGCGGTACAGGTGGTCGCCTCCGGGCAGGCGCATGACGTCGACGATGTCGGCCTCGGCGAAGGCCTGGAGGGTCCGGTAGACGGTCGTCAGGCCGATCTTCGAGCCGGCCTCGCGGAGGATCGCGTGGAGGTCCTGGGCGCTGCGGAAGGCCTCGTCCTGTTCGAGGAGTTCGAGGATCGCGGTCCGCTGCTTGGTGGACCTGGCCATGTTCTCTGCCGGGGGCTTGGCGGCCACTAGCGTTCCTCCCGGGCGTGGTAGACGGCGTCGGTGACGATGTGCGCGATGTGGTCGTCGATGAGCGAGTAAGAGATCTCGCGGCCCGACCTGGTGCCGCGCACGATACCCGCTCCGCGCAGGACCCGCAAATGCTGCGAGACCAGGGGCTGGGTGACGGCGAGCGTCTCCACGATCTGGTGGACGTACTTGGGCCCCTCGGCCAGCTCCATCACGATGGCGATCCGCAGCGGCGCCGCGAGGGCGCGCAGCAGCTCCCCCGCCGCCTCGTAGTCGGCGGGCGGGGCGTCGGATGGCTCTGTCTCGGTCCGCACCCCGCAAAAATATCGCGTCGCCGGGCCGTCGGGGGGTCCAGGTGCCCCGCGTCCGGTCGCCGTCATGCGCTCGATGCCGGAAGCTCGACCTCCAGCGGCTCCCCTTCGGGCGGCAGATGGCCGCGGCGGGTGCGGCGCAGGCGGCGCACGACGGCCGCCGCGAGCGCGGTGGCGACGAACGCGGCGACGCCCAGGAGCACGATCGTGGAGCCGGGCGGCACGTCCTTCGCGGCCGAGGCGATGACGCCCGCCCCGGCGATGAGGAAGCCCGCGCCCATCGCGCTGAACATGGTGGCCTTGAACGAGCGGGTGAACTGCTGGACGGTCACGACCGGGATCACCAGGAGGGCGCTGACCAGGAGCAGGCCGACCGCGCGCATCGAGACCGAGACCGTGACGGCCGTGGTGATGAGCAGCAACAGGTTGAGGGCGGCGACCGGCAGGCCCGAGACGCGCGCGTACTGCTCGTCGGCACAGATCGCGGTGAGCCAGGGGCGCAGCACGAGCATGAGCGCGGCGACGACGGCACCGCCGGCGACGATCGTCCACACCTCGTTCCACGAGGCCGTCAGGAGCGAGCCGAACAGGTACTGCTGGAGGTTCGCGACGCCCTTGTCGGAGGCGATGCCGGTGAGGTAGACGCCGCCGGCGATGCCGCCGTAGAACATCATGGCGAGCGCGACGTCCCCGGAGGTCTTGGAGTGGCTGCGCAGCAGCTCCATGACGACGGAGGCGGCCACGGTGACCGCGAGGGTCGTCCACAGCGGTGCGGCGCCGGTGAGGAAGCCGATGGCGACGCCGGTGAGGGCGATGTGGCCGAGGCCGTCCCCGATGAGCGCCAGGCGCTTCTGGACGAGGAAGACGCCGACCGCGGGGGCGCACAGGCCGACCACGAGCGCGCTGATGAGGGCGCGCTGGACGAATTCGAACTCGAAGTACTGGAGGATCGTCGGGTCCGTGTTCATCTGCCGCCCCAGTAGTCGTCGGTGCCTTCGCCGCCGGTGCCGTTGGCGTGCGGGTGGGCGTGCTGGTGCGCGGGGTCGGCGTGCTCGCCGACCGGGCGCGGCGGCGCGCCGTCGTGGACGACGCGGCCGTCGGCGAGGACCACGGCGCGGTCGAGCCGGTCGGTGAGCGGGCCGAGCTCGTGGGTGACGAGGAGGACGGCGCAACCGGCGTCGATCCGGTCGGCGACCACGGCGGCGAGGGCGGCCTGCGTCTCGGCGTCGACGCCCACGGTCGGCTCGTCCATGATGAGCAGGTCGGGCTCGGTGGCGAGGGCGCGGGCGATGAGGACGCGCTGCTGCTGGCCGCCGGAGAGGGTGTCGACCGAGCAGTGGGCGTGGGCTTCGAGGCCGACCTCGGCGAGGCTGCGGGCCACGGCGTCGCGGTCGGCGCGGCGGGCGGGCATGCCGAGGAGGCGATGGGCGAGGCGGCCCTGGGAGACGACCTCGGCGGCGGTGGAGGGGACGCCGGAGGCCGCACCGGTGCGCTGGGGGACGTAGCCGACGCGCTTCCAGTCGCGGAAGCGCTTCTGCGGCGCGCCGAACAGCTCGATGGTCCCGCCGGCGAGCGGGACGAGCCCGGCGACGGCCTTGATGAGCGTGGACTTCCCTGAGCCGTTGGCGCCCATGAGGGCGACGGCTTCGCCGGGCGCGACCGCGAGGTCGACGCCGCGGACGACGGCGCGACCGCCGTAGGAGACGGTCGCGCCGAGGACGTTGAGTACGGGCATGGGGCAATGCTGCCTTATGCCGCGCCGAGCGCGGTCTGCAACGCGGCCAGGTTCTCGCGCATCACAGTGAAGTAGTCGGCTCCGGCGTCGGCCTCCTCGTCGGTGAGGCCTTCGAGGGGGTTGAGGACGGCGGTGGTCGCGCCGGACTCGGCGGCGAGGGTGTCGGCGATGTCGGGCGAGACGAGGGTCTCGAAGAAGATCGTGGTGACGCCGTTGGCGCGCACGAACTCGGCGACGTCGGCCATGCGCTGCGTGTCGGGCTCCTGGTCGGGGCTCAGGCCGGAGATGGCGATCTGGTCGAGGCCGTAGCGGTCGGCGAGGTAGCCGAAGGCGGCGTGCGAGGTGACGATGACGTCGGAGGTGCGGGCGGCGAGGGCCTCGGTGAACTCGGCGTCGAGGGCGGTGAGGTCGGCGGTGAAGGCCTCGGCTCCGGCGGTGTAGGCGTCGGCGTTGGCCTCGTCGATCCCGGCGAGGCCTTCGGCGACGGCGTCGCCGATCTGCGCGTAGCGGGTGGGGTCGAGCCAGATGTGGGGGTCGGTGCCGGTGAGCTCCTCGTCGTGCTCGTGGCCCTCCTCCTCGGCGTGGTCCTCTTCTGCGTGGTCTTCCTCTGCGTGGTCTTCCGCAGCATGGTCCTCTTCTGCGTGCTCGTGGGCGTCTTCGAGGACCTCGGTGTCGTCGTAGCCGATGGTGTCGACGGCGGAGGCGACGTCGAGGGACTTGTCGGCGGCGTACTCGTCGATCGCGGCGTCGAGCTCGGGGATGAAGTCGGCGAGGTAGACGACGTAGTCGGCCTGCTCGATGGCGGCGAGGTCGGAGGGGGAGAGTTCGAGGTCGTGGGGCTCCTGGCCGGCGGGGGTCAGGTTGGTGACGTTGATGTCGTCGCCGCCGACCTGCTCTGCCGCGAAGGCGAGGGGGTAGAACGCGGCGACGACGTTGATCTCCCCGTCGTCGGCGCCGCCGTCGCCGCAGGCGGCGAGGGTGCCGGCGGCGGCGAGGCCGGCGATGGGCAGGATCAGAAGGCTGGAACGGCGCATGTGAAAACCTTGCCCAATCATGACAATCATTGTCAACAGCTAATATGAGCGACTCTACCGCGATGACCGGTTCTGACCAGCGCGAACACTCCGAGCACTGGCCCGGACCGTGCACACCGCATGATCGGTATCACGCGATCGGGTGAACTCCGCGCGGCACCTGCTCGAACCGGCCGGTTCTTGTCGGACCCCCGCGCGAATCTGGGCGATAGCTTCCTTCCCCTCTCGGGAGGGTGGGGGTTGGGGATGGCAGGTGAGGTTCGGTGCGAAAACCGGCGCGGAACCGCTTCGAGACGCCTCCGCGGCGTCACTGGTATTCGTTGTCCGGGGTCGGGATGCCCGTGACCGACTCGACCGCGATGTAGGGCACCAGTTCGCCGTTGATCTCGTCGCGGCCCTGGCGGGAGGTGTACACGCCGACCACCTCGACCCACTGGTCGGCCGCGAGTTCGGGCCGCGCGCCGGCGGCCTCCCAGTCGAGGCCGATCTTCACCGGGCGCGCGTCGGCCGCGCAGCAGGACACCACCATGCGCGCCAGCTGCGGCTCGTCGCCGTCGTAGAGGATGAAGCCGCGCAACTGGATGCGGTGGCCCTCCATCGTCAGGCCGTCGTCGAAGATCGAGCGGGCGGCGTAGTCGAGGAGCGTCAGCGGCACCGGGTCGACGTCGTCGGGCAGCTCCGGGTAGCTCGACCGGCCCGCCTCGGCGCCGACCACCGTCCCGGTCCGCTCGGCCTCGTACGAACCGAGCGCGGGCGGCGCGACCAGCAGCATCCCGACAACCGGGGCGAGCAGCAGCCACGCGACCTTGGGCTCCCCGTGGCCGTCGTGCCCGTGGTCCTCGTGCCCGTCCTTGCGCTCGTGCCACGCCCCCCAGGCCGTCACCGCGGCGACCACCAGCAGGACAGCCCCGGCCGGGAGGATGAGCCAGAACGCGTACGGCTTCACATAGTCGAGGTAGTCCCCGGTCCAGGCCAGGCGGATGAGGCCGCCGCCGACCAGGAGCAGCAGGACCGCCTGCGCGTCGCGCCTCACAGCAGCACCACTCCCGCCAGGACGCTCGCGGCCACCGCCGTGCAGAACACCGCCGGGGCGAAGCGGGACGCGAACCGGCGCCCGAACGTCCCGGCCTGCATCGCCGCGAGCTTCACGTCGACGAACGGGCCCACCACCATGAACGCGAGCTTCGCGGTGGGAGAGAACTGGGTCAGGGACGCGGCCACGAACGCGTCCGACTCCGAGCAGATCGAGACCAGCACCGCCAGGACCGCCAGCGCGAGCACCCCGAGCACGGGGTGCTCGGCGATGGGGGCGAGCCAGGTCTCGGGCACGAGCGTGTTCAGGGCGGCGGCGATGGCGGCGCCGATGACGAGGTAGCCGCCTGCGTGCAGGAAGTCGTGGCGGATCGCGGCCCAGAACGCGGCCCACTTGCCGTTCTCGTGGTGGCGGTGGGCGGGGGCCTTGAGCCATTCGGTGCGGCCGAGGCGGGCCCAGAGCCAGCCGATGGTGACGGCGGCGAGGAGGGAGGCGGTGACGCGGGCGACGACCATCCTCGGGTCGTCGGGGAAGGCCACGAGGGTGGAGACGACGACGATCGGGTTGATCGCGGGAGAGGCGAGCATGAAGGTGAAGGCGGCGGCGGGGGCCACGCCTCGGCGCACGAGGGCGCCCGCGACGGGGACCGAGGCGCATTCGCAGGCGGGCAGGACCGCTCCGGCGATCCCGGCGACGGGGACGGCGAGCGCGGTGCGCTTGGGGACGACCCTGTGGAAGAACCCGGCGGGCACGAACGCGGCGATCGCGGCCGAGAGCGCGGTGCCGAGCACGAGGAACGGGAAGGCCTGGACGCAGACGGCGACGAATCTGGCGGCCCAGGCTTGGGCGGCCGGTGCGGCGAACAGTTCGACGAGGCCGGGCCGTGCGGTGAGTCCGAAGACGAGGAGCAGCGCGAGCGCCTCGATCGAGGTGGGCCCGCGCCGCTTCGGCGTCGGGGGCGGGAAGTCGTCGGGGGCGACCGGCGGGGAGGGTTCAGTGGGGGCGGTTTCAGCGGCGTCGCCGCTGTCGCCCAGGTCGCTGCTCCGACCTGGGACGGCGCTGCCGCCCGGGTCGACGCTTCCGGGCTCGGTGCCGGCCGGTTCCGTGCCGGCGAGTTCGGCGCTCACGGTCTCATTGTGCGGCATGGAGGCCGCTACGGAGGTGCCGCCTCGCGGGCCCGCCGGGATTCGGGGCCGAGCGGCCGGTCGCCTCGCACCGCTTCGAGGTGCGACCGCCGCGCGGGCGGGCGGGGACCGAACCGATTTCCACTGCGGGAGTCGGGCACTCGCAGCCGGTCCCGAGGTTCCCGGCGGGTCGGCGCACATGGGCGGGACCGGAACACGTGCCGGTTCTCATTGCAGGCGTGGGCCACTCACGTACAGCAGCGCATCGCGGAATCGTGTGAGCGGGCGGTGGGGGCGGGCGGGTCCGGAGTGACTACTCTGGTTCGGTGCAAGCGCCAACCACCTCCGAGACCGCCGCCGAACCCGCTACCGAGCCCGCGACGTCCCCCGCCGCGGCCCCCGTGAACCGCCGCCGCGTCAGCGGGTCCGCGATCTGCGCGGCGGTGCTGCGCCACCCGCGCTTCCAGGTCGTCTCGATGACGATAATCGTGCTCAACGGCGCGATCCTGGGCGCGATGACGTTCCCGGCGCTGGAGCACTCGGAGGTGCTCGTCTGGGCCGACCACGTTTGCCTGGCGTTCTTCACGTTCGAGGTGGTCGTGGGGATCGCCTCGTTCGGGCGGCGGCCGTGGCGGTACTTCGGGGAGGGCTGGAACGTCTTCGACTTCGCGATCGTGGTGGCCTCGTTCCTGCCGGGCCTGCGCGAGAACGTGACGATCCTGCGGATGCTGCGCCTGGCGCGGGTGGTCCGGATCTTCAAGTCGATGCCGTCGCTGCGGATCATCCTGGTGGCGGCCGGGAAGGCGCTGCCGAAGTCGGCGGGTGTGTTCGCACTGACCGGGCTGACCATGTACCTGTGGGCGATGATCGGCTGGATCGCGTTCGGCGACACCGACGAAGAGCACTTCGGCACCGTCGGGCGCGCGCTGCTGAACCTGTTCCAGCTGGTGGCCTTCGACGACATGGGCAACGTCATCCGCGAGAGCATGACCATGAACCTGTGGACGCTGCCGTACTACATCGTGTTCATCCTCTTCGGGGCGTTCATCCTGGTGAACATCATGATCGGCGTGGTGCTGGCCTCGATGGAGGAGGCGCAGAAACTCGACGACGAGGACGGCCAGGTCTCGGCGGACACGACGGTCCTCCTTGAGCGGATCGACCGCCTCCAGGCCACGGTCGACAAGCTCGCGGCCGAACGCGGGAACGAGCGCGGGTTCACGCCGTTCCGGTAGCGGCGGCGAGGCGGTAGGTCGAACCACCCGCGATGCGGGCGGCTAAGCGGCGCTTCCGGACTCGTCGACCTGGTTCGGGACGGCGCCGCCGAAGCGGCGGTCCCTGCGCGCGTAGATCTCGCAGGCGCGCCACAGGTCGCGGCGGTCGAAGTCGGGCCAGAGCACGTCGAGGTACACCATCTCGGCGTACGCGGACTGCCACGGCAGGAAGTTCGAGGTGCGCTGCTCGCCGGAGGGGCGCAGGAACAGGTCGACGTCCGGCAGGTCGGGGTTGTAGAGGTAGCGGGCGAAGGTCTTCTCCGTGACCCGCTCGGGGTTGAGGCGCCCGGCCTTGACGTCCCGGGCGAGCGCCGCGGCGGCGTCGGCGATCTCGGCGCGGCCGCCGTAGTTCACGCAGAACTGGAGGGTGATCTTGTCGTTGCGCTTCGACATCTCCTCGGCCACTTCGAGTTCGGAGATGACGCTCTTCCACAGCTTCGGGCGCCGCCCGGCCCAGCGGATGCGCACGCCCATCGCGTCGAGCTCGTCGCGGCGGCGGTGGATGACGTCGCGGTTGAAGCCCATGAGCCAGCGCACCTCGTCGGGGCTGCGGCGCCAGTTCTCGGTCGAGAAGGCGTAGGCCGAGAGGGTCGAGACGCCCATCTCGATGGCGCCCTCGATCGTGTCGAAGAGGGAGGCCTCGCCCATCGTGTGGCCTTCGGTGCGCTTGAGCCCGCGCTCCTTGGCCCAGCGGCCGTTGCCGTCCATGACGAGGGCGACGTGGCGCGGGACGAGCTCGCGGGGCAGCTCGGGCGGGGTCGCGCCCGACGGATGCGGCTTCGGCGGCTCGTACGTGCGGCTCACAGGACCTCCAGTTCGGCGTGACCCCCGCCGGTCCACGGCGGGCCTCGATCGTAGTCCGGCCCGAAGCCGGACCGGAATCCCCGTCCGCGCCGCAGACGGAGACGAAGGCACCGAGCGCGCAAGCGGCGCGGCAGCGGCTGCGGCGCAGTCCGCGGAGGTGTTGCGGGCAGAGGCCGCGGTGTGAACGGAGGCGCGGTGCGCAATGGTGCGGACCGAGACGCGACGCTGCCAGCGACCGCGACGCGTGATCTTCACCGCTTCGGCCGGTGCGCGAGCCCCGTTTCGTCGCACCCGCGCGCCAGCATTGCCGGTGCCGGGCGGCGCAGTCCCCACCCAGGGTGGGAGAGCGCACCCCCTGGCTCACCACGCACCGCACAACGCGCACTACGCGACGCGCCCGCCCCATCGCCTCCGAGCTTGCGCGGCGCACTCGGCCGTCGCTCAGGTGGGAGAGCGCTCGCGGCGGGCCCAACCTGCGCGCACGGAAAGAACATACGAGCCGCGCCGGGCGATCGCCCACAGCGGAGACCATTCGCGCCGAACGCTCGCGTCTGGCGCGGGCGTGTGGGCTCTGTTACGTTCGGCGCGTGGAACCTCTCAACGTCGAGCATGCCGGCCGCACCCTCCGCGGCGTCCTCCATCTCCCTCAGCCGCACCGCGAACCGGCGCCGGCGGTGGTCATGTGCCACGGCTTCGGCGGCAACCGGATGGAGTTCGGCTACACCTTCGTGCACCTCGCGAAGCGCCTCGCCGCCCAGGGCACGGCCGCCTACCGCTTCGACTTCGCCGGGTGCGGCGAGTCCGACGGCGACTTCGCCGCGCTCACCATCTCCGACCAGGTCGCGCAGGTCGAGGCGATCCTGGACGAGCTCGCGAACCACCAGGCGCTCCTGCCCGACCGGCTCTCGCTGCTCGGCATGAGCCTCGGCGGGCTCACCGCCTCCCTGGCCGCGACCCGGCGCGAGGTCCGCTCGCTCGCGCTGTGGGCGCCCGCGGCACTCGCCGTCGCGGCGAACGAGCCCGCGCACGTCCCCCACTGGGACGCGTTCGCCGACGGCGGCTACGACGACTACTTCGGGCTCCCCCGCTACCGGCGCTTCGTCGAGGACGGCTTCGCGATCGACCCGTGGGGCGAGGCCGCCGCCTACCGAGGACCGATCCTGTTCGCCGCCAGCGACGACGACGAGCACCTGCCCCCGATCGTCATGGAGCAGTACGAGAAGACGTACGGCGCCCGCTGGGAGCACCACCCGTTCACCGGCGTCGGTCACACCTTCAACGACGTCGCCGCCCGCGAGCGCCTCCTCGCCGTCACCGAGGCGTTCCTCCTGCGCTGAGCCTGATCCGGCGAAACGGCGCAAGCCGACAAGTCCGCGCTCTGGCGCGCCGCAAGCCGACAAGTCCGCGCCGCGAGTCGTCGGCGGGAGCCAGTGCGCAAAGCGGCTCGCAATGCCCTGCCTCGGCGTTCCCGCGACCTAGTGCGGCACGTACTTCAACGTGCGCAGCGGGCGCTCGGAGTGCCATTGGAAGTGCGCCGCGATGAGGCCCGCCGCCTCGGTCCGCTGGCGCGGGTCGGCGGCCGTGGCGTTCGGCCAGTCGCCTGCCTCCAGGGCCCGCATGAGGGCCAGGGACGCCGGGGCGGGCACAGTGGCGCCGCCGGGGCGGCAGTCGCCGCACACCGCGCCGCCCGCGGCGACCGCGAAGGCGCGGTGCTCGCCGTCCTTGCCGCAGCTGGCGCATTCGCCGAGCGAGGGCGCCCACCCGGCCGACTTCATGCCGCGCAGCAGGTAGGAGTCCATCACGAGGACCGGCGGCAGCTCGGTCTCGGCGAGCGCGCGGAACGCGCCGAGGGTGAGCTGGAAGACGTCGAGGTCCGGCTGGTGGTCCTCGGGGACGAGGCGTTCGGCGGCCTCGGCGATCACACACGCCGCGGTGTAGGCCGTCCAGTCCTGGCTGATCGCCCCGCCCGAGAGGTGCAGGCCGACCGCCTGCGTCACGGTGTGGAGCTCGCTTCGCCCCTCGATGAGCTGGAGGTCGACGTGGCTGAAGGGTGCGAGGCGGGCCCCGAACTTCGAGGAGGTGCGGCGCAGGCCCTTCGCCATCGCCCGGTAGCGGCCCCGCTGGCGGCCGAGCAGCGAGACGATCGCGTCGGCCTCGCCGAGTTTGAAGGTGCGCAGGACCACCGCGTCGTCGCGGAACAGTTTTCGAGTGCCGACCCCCACGTCGGAAGCTTAACGCGCGGGTACGACGGGTGCCCCGGTCCGCGGGGACGGGCGCGGTCCCGCCGACGCAAACCCGATTGACCGCCCGGCCCGGCGCCGTTACGCTCCGCGCGTGAAGATCCTCTCGGTGAACGTCGGCCGCCCCAGGGACAACCCCTGGAAGAAGGACCCCGACGCCACCTACATCGACAAGCGGCCCGTCGACGGCCCCGTAGCGGTGACCGCGCCCGGGCCGAAGGGCGACGGGTCGGTCGGGCTCGCGGGCGACCGGGTCGGGGACGTCGCGCACCACGGCGGCACCGACCAGGCCGTGTACGCGTACAGCACCGAGGACTACGCGCACTTCGCCGCGCTCACCGGCCGCGAGTTCGGGCCCGGCGCGTTCGGGGAGAACCTCACCACCGCAGGCCACGACCTCAGCGCGGCGCTCATCGGCGAGCGCTGGGCCGGGCCCGGCGGGCTGGTGCTGGAGGTGACGAGCGCGCGCATCCCGTGCGGCACGTTCCGCGGCTGGATCGCCGAGCGCGGCTGGCTCAAGACGTTCACCCGCGAGGCCCGCCCCGGCCCCTACCTGCGGGTGGTCGAGCCGGGCGAGGTCGAGGCGGGCACGGAGTTCGCGGTGGTGCACCGTCCCGACCACGGGGCCACGGTGTCGCTCCTCTTCAGGGCCTCCATGGGCGAACGCGAGCTCATCCCGGCGCTGCTGGAGGTCCCGGACCTGTCGGAGGGCGAGAAGGCGTACCTGCGCGCCCGGTACGAGCAGGGCTGACGGGCGCCCCGGCCCTCCTGCGGCCGGGGCGCCCGCGCTCAGGCCGCGGCGGGTTCGAGGGTCCGCTTGCGGAAGTGGCGGTTCGCCGACGGGGAGAACATGAGCCCGGTGGCGATGAGGACGGCGGCGATGTGGGCCGAGCGCGTCACGAAGAACGCGAGCGCGAACCGGCCGTCGCCGCCGACGGCCTCGATGAGCGGCGCGCCGTCGTACAGGTGCATCGCGGAGGGGACGACCATGGCGCCGAGGCCGATCACCGAGAGCAGCACGGCGAGGCTCGCGCGGGCCCAGCGCCGGCCGCCGGCGAAGGCCGCGATGAGCACGGCCGCTCCGATGTAGACGGCCGACCGCAGGCCGATGTTGAGGTACACGCCGGAGTCGAGGCTTGACTCCATGGCGATCTCGCTGACGGCGAGGACGGTCTCGACGATGCCGGCCGCGACGGCGGTCGCCCAGAGCAGGGTGGCTTGTCTGACGGTGTCGGGTGCTTTCATGACCACCACGGTAGGTTTCGGGCCCACCGGGAACCATCCTGCGTGCGCCCCGTCCGATGGTGGGGCACGCCCTACCGCGCCCTCAAGCGGCGAGTCGCCTGCGCCCCAACTGGTCCGCTGCGCGGATCGGTTCGGGCTGGCGGTAGTCGGGGGCGAGTTCGAGGACGAGCGCGCGGGCCGAGTCCAAAGTGGTGCGGTGCCCGGCGGAGACGTACAGGGGCTTCACGCCGTCCTGCGTGCGCAGCGCGGCGCCGACCGTCTCCTCCCCCGCGGCGATCGGGGTCCAGTCGCCGCGGCGCGGCCCCGGCGCGGTCACCGGCAGGTGCGGCGGGTTCTTGGCGACGCCGATCGCGGGCGCGTCGAGCACGACGCCGAGGTAGCAGGCGAGCCCGAAGCGGCGCGGGTGGGTGAGGCCGTAGCCGTCGCAGAGGTACAGGTCGGGCGTCACCGTGAGCGCTTCGATCGCTTCGAGCAGCAGCGGGAGCTCGCGGAAGGCGAGCAGGCCGGGAACGTAGGGGAACGCGGAGGCGCCGCGCACGACCGCCCGGTCGAGCACGGCGAGGTCGCCGCGGCGCATGACGACGGCGGTGGCGACCGCCGTGTCGGTGCCCTTCTCGTAGGCGATGTCGAGTCCGGCGACCGTGGCGGCGGGCCGCTCCTCGTCGGCGAGGACGACGCGCCCGGCCAGTTCGGTCTGGAGCGCCACCGCCGCGGCCTCGTCGGCGGGAGCGCGGGTGAGGGCGTCGCGGTCGAAGTGAGCGGGGGTCACGGCGTGTCGTCCAGGTCGGGGGCCGGGTCGTCGTAGTCGGCGCTGTCGGTCTCGAAGCTGCCGTCGCCTTCGACTTCGTAGAGGAACTCGTCGGCGCCGGGGGCGGTCTCGTCGGTTTCGAAGTCCGAGTCGAGGCCGAAATCGGAATCGAAATCGGAGGTCGAGTCGGCGTCGACGCCTTCGAGGTCGGCGGCGCCGTCCGGGGTGTCGGGGCCGAGGGACGCGAAGAAGTCCTCGCCGAAGGCGGGATCGTCTCCGGCCTCGTCGCCGTCCCAGTCGTCGGTCATCGCCGCCTCCCCGCTGCGTCTTCTCCTGCGTCCCAGCATATTGCGCCGATGCGACACGCGCATCGGCCATCGCGGGCGGCGGTGCGGGACTCCGCTGTGGGTGAACGCCCCTTGCCCGCGCGCGGCGCCCGCACCATGCTCGGGGGATGACCAACGCACCGACCGCGCCCAAGCGCGTCCTCGTCCTCGGCGGCACCGTCTACCTGTCCCGCACCCTCGCCCGGCTGGCCGTCGAGCGCGGCCACCGCGTCACCGTCGCCGCGCGCGGCACCAGCGGCGAGCCGCCGGAAGGGGCCGAGTTCGCGCGGATCGACCGCGCGAGTCCCGAAGGGCTCGAAGCGCTGCGCGGCAGGGACTTCGACGCGGTGGTCGACGTCGCGCGCGTGCCCGCCCAGGTCGGGCCGGTCCTCGACCTGCTGGCCGACCGGGTCGGGCACTGGTCGTTCGTCTCGACCATCTCGGTCTACGCCAGGAACGACGTCGTCGCCCCGGACCTGCTGGAGCCGACCGCGCCCGACTCCTCCGAACCGGCCGTGGAGTTCTACGGCGCCAGCAAGGTCGCCTGCGAGAACCTGGTGCGCGAGAAGGCCGGGGCGAAGGCCCTCGTCACCCGCCCGGGCCTCATCGTCGGCGCCGGGGACCCGCTCGACCGGCTCGGCTACTGGCCGCTGCGCCTCGCCGAGGGCGGCGAGGTCCTCGCGCCCGGCGACCCCGCCCGGCCCGTCCAGTGGATCGACGTCGCCGACTACGCGGCCTGGCTCCTCGACGCCGCCGAATCGGGCCTGACGGGCACGTTCGACGCCATCGCCGAACCGGTCGGCATGGGCGCCTTCCTCGACGGGATCGCCGAAGCCCTGCAAGGGATCGGGGTGCTCGACGGGCCGCCGCGCCTGACGTGGACGCCGCAGGAGTTCCTCACCGAGCACGGCGTCAACCCGTGGGCCGGACCGGACTCGCTGGGCATGTGGCTGCCCACCCCCGACTACGACGGGCACTGCCGTCCCGCGGCGCGGGCCGTGGCCGCCGGGCTGCGGCCCTCCCCGCTCGGCGAGACGATCGAGCGGTGGTGGCGCGCGAACGCCGAAGCGCCGCAGTTGAAGGCGGGCCTGTCGCGCGAGAAGGAGGGCGCGGTGCTCGGCGCCTGGCACGACCGCACACGCGCGTTCGCGGTCCCCGAGGACTGAACGCGAAACGGCCCCGCCGGAAGGCGGGGCCGTTCGTCACACCTGCGGCGGCGCGGGCGGCTGCTGGCCGCCGTACGGCGGCTGCGGGGGCTGCTGCCCGTACGGGGGCTGCGGCGGCTGGCCGTACGGCTGCTGCCCGTACGGGTAAGGGCCCGCGACCGACTCGTTCTTGCGGAAGAACTCGTTCGCGGCCGGGGTCGCGAGCAGCACGATCACGACGAGCGAGCCGACGATGAACAGGAACAGCGCCACCCAGTTCAGCGCGGTCGCCCACATCGGCGTGGCCTCCTCGATGGCCCGCGTCATCTCGTCGTTGAGCTCCTGGTCCTGCCCGGCGGTCATGGCGCCCCCGGCGAAGCCGATGAGCTGGCCCAGGCCGCAGCAGGCGAGCGCGATGCCCGAGAGGATCCAGCTGAGGATGCGCCCGGGCCGGTTCCCGCGGTTGACGAGCAGGCCGAGCACCAGGTAGAACACGGCGAACACGACGTAAGCGGCGACCCCGATGTACGCCCCGAACCTGATGATGTCCTCGATGCCCGACAGGTCGGTGCCCGTCAGCGAAGGGTCGCCTTCGAGGGCCTTCATGGACTCGCGGACGGTCACACCGACGACGCTGAGCGAGGCGATCCCCGACGCGACGAGCACCGCCGCGGTCAGGAACTGCGTCCACACCACGGCGCTCACCACCGTGGGCCTGGTCCTCGGCCCCTCGGGCAGGGGCTGCTGCGGGTACTGGGGCGCCGGCGGGTATGCCATGGCGGCCTCCGATTCTCAACGTGTCGGGCGGTCTCAGGCCCCTCATCGTACGGAGTCGCGGGCCCCGCCCGCCACCGCTCGGGCCCGGCGGCGCCCGCCGCCGATCAGACCTCCAGGTTCAGCCGGTAGCCGCGCTTGATCACGGTCTCCACACAGGAGCGGAGGCGGACGGCGTCGCGCAGGCGCGTCACGGCCATCTCCACGGCGTGCCCGTCGGCGCCGCGCGGGAGGTGGCCGAGGAGTTCGGCGCGGGAGAGGACGCGGCCGTTGGCGCTGGCGAGGGCGCGGATGACGGCCATGGGCGCGGGCGGGAGCTGGAACGGCTCGTCGTCGAGCAGGACCATGTGGCCGCGCAGTTCGATGCGGTGCCCGGTCGCGAGCTGGAGGCGCCGGGAGCGCTTGGGCAGGGCCGAGGCGACGGTGCGCACGAGCGAGCCCAGGCGCGCGCGCTGCGGCTGGACGGTGTCGACGCCCAGGCGCGTGAGCGGCGAGGCGGTGACGGGGCCGACCGCGACGGGGAGGACGCCGTTGTCCTCCGCCGGGGCCCGCAGCGCTTCGAGCAGGTCGGCGGCCTGGTCGCCGGCGATGCGCAGGAGCGCGTTCGCGGCGGGCGCCGAGGTGAAGGTGACCGCGTCGATCCGCCTGGCGCAGATGGCGTCCACGAGGCGCTGCACCGGCGTGATGTCGGTGGGCAGCGTCCAGCGGTAGACCGGGACGGGCACGGCCGCGCCGCCGCCCTCGCGGACGGTGCGGATGAAGTCCTCGGCGGGGTCGCCGTGGAGCTGGATGGCGACGCGCTGCCCCGAGACGCCCCGCTCGCGCAGGTACTCGACGACCTCGTCGCCGGTCTCGCTCGGCGCGGTCCACTCCTCGGTGAGCCCGGCCGCGCGCACCGCGCCGAGGGCCTTGGGCCCCCGGCACAGGATGCGGGCCTTCGCGCAGACGCGGAGCAGGTCCTCGCCCATGCCCCAGCCCTCGGCGGCCTCCAGCCAGCCGCGGAAGCCGATGCCGGTGGTCGCCACGACGAGGTCGGGCGCCTCCCTGATGAGCTCGACGGTGGCCGCGCGCAGCGCCTCGTCGTCGGGGAGCGGCACGATCCGCAGCGTCGGGGCGACGATGGTGCGCGCGCCCCGGCGTTCGAGGAGGGTCGCCAGCTCGTCGGCGCGGCGCTGCGCGGTCACGGCCACCGTGTAGCCGGTGAGCGGCGCGTGCGCCGCCCGGCTGTCGGCCTCACGGGGCGGGGCCTGGGCTGCGGCCATCAGGCGGCCGCCTTCAGCTCCGCGCCGACGCCCACGCGCACCTCGCCGCCCAGGACCTCGACGGCGTACACGTCCAGGGACGCGGACGGGTCGTCGAGGCATTCGCCGGTCTTGAGCGCGAAGGCCTGCTTGAGCAGGGGGCTCATGACGACCGGTTCGCCGGCGCGGTCGCCGACGATGCCGCGGCTGATGACGTTCGCGCCGGTGAACGGGTCGAGGTTCGACACCGCGAAGAGGCTGTCGTCGTGGAGGCGGAACACGGCCGCCTGGGTCCCGTCGGCCAGCAGGGCGGCGACGCCGCGGCCGGGGATGATGCGGTCGAACGCGCAGATCGGTTCCATCGCGATTACTTCCTTTCGGGAGTGCCGAGCAGCACCGGCTGGGTGTGCGACCGGGCGGTGGTCCCGGCCGGGAACTTCTGGCCGCGGACCTCTTCGAACTCGATCGAGGGGTCCGGGGTCTCGGGGGCGTTGACGAAGGAGACGAAGCGCTGGAGCTTCTCGGGGTCGTCGATGACGCCCTTCCACTCGTCGGCGTAGTGCTCGACGTGCTTGGCCATCATGGCGTCGAGGTCCTCGCAGATCCCGAGCCTGTCGTCCACGATGACCCCGCGCAGGTAGTCGAGGCCGCCTTCGAGGCCCTCGACCCACTTGGAGGTGCGCTGGAGCCGGTCGGCGGTGGAGATGTAGAACATGAGGAACCGGTCGATGGTGCGCACCAGCGTCTCGGAGTCCACGTCGGACAGGAGCAGGTCGGCGTGGCGGGGCGTGAAGCCGCCGTTGCCGCCGACGTACAGGTTCCAGCCGTCCTCGGTGGCGATGATCCCGAAGTCCTTGCCGCGGGCCTCGGCGCATTCGCGCGCGCACCCCGAGACGGCCGACTTGAGCTTGTGCGGGCTGCGCAGGCCGCGGTAGCGCAGTTCGAGGTCGATCGCCATCTTCACCGAGTCCTGGACGCCGTAGCGGCACCAGTCGGTGCCCACGCAGGACTTGACGGTGCGCAGGGCCTTGCCGTAGGCGTGCCCGGACTCGAACCCGGCGTCGACGAGCCTGCGCCAGATCTTCGGCAGGTCCTCGACGCGCGCGCCGAACATGTCGATGCGCTGGCCGCCGGTGATCTTGGTGTAGAGGTCGAAGTCCTTGGCGACCTGCCCGATGACGATGAGCTTGTCGGGGGTGATCTCGCCGCCGGGGATGCGCGGGACGACCGAGTAGGTGCCGTTGCGCTGCATGTTGGCGAGGAAGTGGTCGTTGGTGTCCTGGAGCGTGGCCTGCTCGCCGTCGAGGATGTGGCCGTTCGAGAGCGAGGCGAGGATCGAGGCGACGGTGGGCTTGCACAGGTCGCAGCCGGCGCCGGTGCCGTGGCGCGCGATGAGCTCGGAGAAGGTGGTGATGCCGGTGACCTTGACGATGTCGAACAGCTCGGCCCGCGACTGCGTGAAGTGCTCGCACACGGACTTGGAGACCTCGACGCCGCCTTCGGCGAGGAGCTGCTTGAGCATCGGCACGCACGAGCCGCAGGAGGTGCCGGCCTTGGTGCAGGACTTGAGCGCGGGCACGTCGGTGCAGCCCTCGTGGATCGCGCCCATGATCTCGCCCTTGGTGACCGCGTTGCACGAGCACACCTGGGCGCCGTCGGGGAGGGCGCCTTCGACCTCGCCGCCGCCGAGGAGGTCGGCGAGCGTCCCGGGGACCTTGCCGCCGACGCTGGCGCGCAGCAGGGGGTAGGGCTCGGCGTTCCCGACGAGCATGCCGCCGAGCAGGGTCGTGGCGTCGTCGGAGAGGATGAGCTTCGCGTAGGTGCCGTTCGCCGGGTCGAGGTAGGTGGTGGCGAGCGGGCCGTCGAACGCGCCGAACTGGGCGACGTCGACGCCGAGGAGCTTGAGCTTGGTCGACATGTCGGCGCCCGGGAAGGTCGCCTCGCCGCCGGCGAGGCGGTCGGCGACGACCTCGGCCATCGAGTAGCCGGGGGCCACGAGCCCGTAGCAGACCCCTTCCATGGCCGCGACCTCGCCGATGGCGTAGACGTCGGGGTCGGAGGTCCGGCAGGCGAGGTCGGTGGTGATGCCGCCGCGCTCGCCCACCTCGATGCCGCAGTCGCGGGCGAGCTGGTCGCGGGGGCGCACGCCCGCCGCGAAGACGATGAGGTCGGTGTCGAAGCTGACGCCCTCGCGGTTGGTCTCCATGCGCAGGCGCCCGTCGACGGCCTCGATCCTGGAGCCGCCGGTGCCGCAGTCGACCTTGATGCCGAGCTTCTCGATGTGCTGCTTGAGGACGCCGCCGCCGGCCTCGTCGAGCTGGCGGGCCATGAGCCAGGGCGCGAACTCCACGATCTGCGTCTCCAGGCCCAGGAGCGACAGGGCGTTGGCCGCTTCGAGGCCGAGGAGGCCGCCGCCGATGACGACGCCGTGGCGGCGCCCCGCGGCGTGGGCCTTGATGGCCTCCAGGTCCTCGATGGTGCGGTACACGAACACGCCGTCGAGGTCGGCGCCCTCCATGGGCGGCACGAACGCGTAGGAGCCGGTGGCGAACACGAGCTTGTCGTACGGGTACTCGCCGGTCGCGGAGCGCACGACCTTGGCGTCCCGGTCGACTTCGGTCGCGGCCTCGCCCAGGCGCACGCTGACGCCGTCGAGGTCGGAGGCGAGCGAGAGCTCCTCGGCGCTGACGCCGTCGAAGAACGCCGACAGCCGCACCCGGTCGTAGGCGGGGCGGGGCTCCTCGCACAGGACCGTGACGTCCCAGGACGGGTCGCGCTGGACGACCGCCTCCAGGAAGCGGCGTCCGACCATGCCGTCGCCGATGACTACCAGTTTGTCGCTCATGCTGACACCTCGTTCAATTGCTCAGCGGCCCGGCCACTGCGCCCTTGGGCGCCTGCGGCGCTAACAGCGACAGTGCTGTTCAGCCATTTGCACAGTCCGGCGACGTCTTCGGAGCAGGTACCGCAACCGGTGGACGCCTGCGTCGCCTCGGACAGGGCTTCGGGAGTGCGCGCCCCGTTGAGGAACGCGGCGCCGAGCTCCCCCTTGGTGACGTTGTTGCAGCGGCAGACCACGACCTCGTCGGGCATGGACGCCGGGGTCTCGGGGGCCACCGACACCGATTCGCCGGGGCGGCCCATGAGGAGGGTGCGGCGGTCGTGCGGCACCGGGTCGCCGGTGTCGAACAGCTGGACCACCTGGCCGACCATCGGGTTGTCGCCGAGCATGACCGCCCCGGCGAGGCGGCCCTCGGCGTCGATGACGAGCCGGGCGTAGGTGCCCCGGGTCGGGTCGGCGAAGGAGACGACCTCGTCGCCGTCGACCTCGCCCATCGCCGCGAGCTCGATCCCGGAGGCCTTGAGCCTGGTGACCAGGCGCGAGCCCTCGTAGGCCGCGTCGGGGTCCACGCCGGACAGGAGGTCGGTGACCACGTCGGCCTGCTCCCAGGCGGGCCCGACGAGCCCGTAGGGGATGCCTCGGTGCTCGGCGCAGTCGCCCACGGCGAACACGTCGGGGTGGGAGGTGCGGCACTGGTCGTCGATGACGATCCCTCGGCCGCACTCGATGCCCATCGAGGCCGCCAGCGCGGTCTCGGGCCGGATGCCGCAGGAGACGATGAGCAGTTCGCTGGTGACGGTGCGCCCGTCGGCGAGGACGAGGGTGAGGCCGTCGTCGCCGTGGAGGACCCGGGTGGTCTGGGCGTCGGTGATCGAGGCGACGCCCAGTTCGGCGTAGGTGTCGGCGAGGACCTTGGCGCCGAGGGGGTCGAGCTGGCGGTCCATGAGGTGCCCGGCGGCGTGGACGACGGTGACGTCCATGCCGCGCTTGGCGAGGCCGCGGGCGGCCTCCAGGCCGAGGAGCCCGCCGCCGAGGACGATCGCGGAGGCGCGGTTGGCGGCCTCGGCGAGGATGGAGCGGGCGTCCTCGACGGTGCGGAAGACGTAGGCGCCGGTGGGGAGCGGGTCGAGGCCGGGGATGGGGGGCACGAACGCGGAGGCGCCGGTGGCGATGACGAGCTTGTCGAAGGCGACGCCGTTGACGGTCTTGGCGTCGAGGTCGACGGCCTCGACGGCCTCGCCGAGCCGCACGTCCACGTGCTCGGGCGGGACGGGCAGGGCGATCTCGGCCTCGGTCTGCTTGCCGGCGATCATGCTGGAGAGGAGGATCCGGTTGTAGGCGGCATCGGACTCGGACCCGAAGACGGTGACCTCGACGCCGCGGCGCCCGAGTTCGCGGGCGATGCGGGCCCCCGCCATGCCGTAACCGACGATCGCGACCTTCACTCGCTGGACCTCCCGGTGCTGGACTGGCTGCGATGGCGCGGCGCCGGACCCGTGGAGTGCCCCACGGATCCGAGTGCGCCGCGCTGTCGTGGCGACAGCGCTGTCAGTCCCCGACTCGGGCTCTAGAGTCGCCCGGACCTGTTACGCGATCGAGCGACCAATGTTTCGCGTGTGCTAAGTAGTCCGCACTCTCCGCGCTCTGGGACCGGACAGCTCGTGCCCGGCGGCGGACGCGCGGTAGCGGTCAGCGAGCGAAACCGTGCAAAATTTAGGTAGAATTGTTTTACCTAAAACTCTTCTACCTTCTGGAGATAGTCTATGAACAGCAGTTTTATTGGTAGAGAACGAGAAATTCGACTTTTGCAACATCGTATTGACCGAATCTCGCAGTCCGGGCGGGGCGCGGCCGTGGCGATCCGCGGGCGGCGCCAGGTCGGCAAATCGCGGCTGGTCCAGGAGTTCTGCGACCGGGCGAGGCTCCCCTACTGCTTCTGGTCGGCCTCGAAGGGGGCGGCCCCGGCGCTGGCCGTCGAGGACTTCACCGCCGGGCTCGCCGCCTCCGGACTCGGCGGAGGCGCGCCCGTGCCCGCGGTGCGGACCGGGAGCTGGCCCGACGCGTTCGCGGTCCTGGCCACGCTGCTGCCCCAGTCGCCGAGCATCGTGGTGCTCGATGAGCTTCCCTGGGCGTCCGAACAGGACGCGGCCTTCGACGGGGCCCTCCAGACCGCTTGGGACCGCCTGCTCTCGACCAAGCCCGTCCTGCTGCTGCTCCTCGGCTCCGACCTCCACATGATGGAGCGGTTCACCGCCTACGACCGTCCGTTCTACGGCCGCGCCGACACGCTCAAGCTACTGCCGCTGAACCCGGCCGAGACGGCCGCGGCGACCGGCTTGAGCGGGGCCGACGCCGTCGACGCCCATCTGCTCAGCGGGGGCCTGCCGGGCGTGCTCCGCGCCTGGCCGGAGGGCTTGGCCGCCATGGAGTTCCTCCGTCTCGAGTGCGAGGATCCCGCCTCGCCCCTGTTCAGCGTCCCGCAGCAGACGCTGTTGGCCGAGTTCCCCACGCCCGACCAGACCAGGCGGGTGCTGGAGGGGATCGGCAGCGGCAACCGGACCCGTCAGAACATCGCCGTGGCCGCCGGCAGCGTCCAAGGAGGGCTGCCGTCGGGGGCGCTCGCACCGATCCTGCGGCGGCTCACCGTCGAGAAACAGGTGGTCGCGGAGGACGCGCCGTTGTCGACGCAGCCGGGCAGGCCCAGCGTCTTCCGCATCGCCGACCCGAACCTCCAGTTGTACTTCGCGGCGCTGCGGGACGCGTTCGAGCTCGTGCAGCGCGGCCACGCCGTGCAGGCATTCGGATCGGTCCGGCGGCACTGGGACTCCTGGCGGGGCCGAGCGGTCGAGCCGATGGTCCGGGAGTCGCTGCGGGTCGCGGGCATGCTCGGCGAACTCCCCTGGGACGGCGTCGAGGCGGTCGGCGGGTGGTGGAACCGGCAGTTCGATCCCGAACTCGACCTCGTCGGCGCCGACCGCGCCCCCGTCGCTCGCAAGGTGTTCTTCGTCGGATCGGTGAAGTGGCTCAACCGCCCCTTCGACCGCCGGGACCGCGACGCCCTCATGCGGAACGCGGCCCGGGTGCCCGGGTTCGATCCGGCCACGACCGGCCTGGTGGTCGCCAGCCGCGCCGGTCTGGACCGGGACACGAGCACCGATGGCATCGACCTGGTGTGGACCCCCGAGTCGCTCCTGCGAGTGTGGGAGACCTGAGCGCAGGGCGGGGGTGGCGCGGGGGCTTGCGAGGCCTTAGTCTGAGTCGCGTTGCAATCCGCCGGTTTGGCCGCTAAGGAGCGCTATGTCAGATAATCACCCGTTCGAGTTGCCCGTGTTCTATCTTCCGTATCCGGCGCGCCTCAACCCGAACGTCGAGACCGCCCGCGCCCACGCCCGGGTGTGGGCCCGGGAGATGGGGATGCTCGACGCGCCCTCGGAGGGCGGCGGCGTCATCTGGGACGAGGCCGAGCTCGACCGCCACGACTACGGCCTGCTGTGCGCCTACACCCACCCCGACTGCGACGCCCCCGCGCTCGACCTCGTCACCGACTGGTACGTGTGGGTGTTCTTCTTCGACGACCACTTCCTCGACGCCTTCAAGCGCACCCGCGACTCCAAGGGCGCCAAGGACTACCTCGACCGCATCCCCCTGTTCATGCCGCTCGACCTGGGCACGACGCCCGAACCGGAGAACCCGGTCGAGCTGGGCCTCAAGGACCTCTGGGAGCGCACCGCGCCGTCTATGTCGATGGCCTGGCGCGAACGCTTCCTCGTCGCCACGGTGAACCTGCTCTTCGAGTCGCTGTGGGAGCTCACCAACATCACCACCGACCGCGTCGCCAACCCGATCGAGTACATCGCCATGCGCCGCAAGGTGGGCGGCGCCCCCTGGTCGGCGGGCCTCGTCGAGTACGCCGTGGGCGCCGAGGTCCCCGCCGCCGTCGCGCACGAGCGGCCCCTCGAAGTCCTCCGCGACACCTTCTCCGACGCCGTCCACCTGCGCAACGACCTGTTCTCCTACGAACGCGAGGTCACCGACGAGGGCGAGCACGCCAACGCCGTCCTCGTCTTCGAGCGCTTCCTCGGCTACGACACCCAGCGGTGCGCCGACCTCGTCAACGACCTGCTCACCTCGCGGCTCCACCAGTTCGAGAACGCCGCACTCACCGAACTGCCGATCCTGTGCGCCGACCGCGGACTGGGCCCGGCCGAACAGCACGCGATCACCCTGTACGCCAAGGGACTCCAGGACTGGCAGTCCGGCGGGCACGAATGGCACATGCGCTCCAGCCGGTATATGAACGACGCCGCCGACCGGGTCCTGGGCGGCCCCAACGGCATCGGCACCTCCGCCGGGCGCATCGCCGCCTCCGGGCCGCGCCAGCACCAGCGCACGCCCTACCGGCAGGTCGGCCCGACCGTCCTGCCCGACATCACCATGCCCTACGAGTTGCGCCTCAACCCGCACCTCGAACTCGCCCGCGCCCACTGCGACGCCTGGAGCGCCCGCATGGGCTTCACCGAGGTCGACCCGCTCGTCCCCGGCTCCGGCGTGTGGACCGCCCGGCAGCTCGCCGGGTTCGACTTCCCGCTGTGCGCCGCCGGCATCGACCCCGACGGCACCCTCGACGAACTGTGCGAGGCCTCCGACTGGCTCTCCTGGGGCACCTACGGCGACGACTACTACCCGGCCGCCTTCGGCCACGGCCGCGACCTCGGCGCCGCCGTCGCCCAGCACCGCCGCCTGGAGCAGTGCATGCCGCTCGACCTCGCGCCCGTCCTCGCCCCGGCGAACCCGCTGGAGACCGGCCTCGCCGACCTGTGGTCGCGCACGGCCGCCAAGATGGACGACCGCACCCGCGCCGAGTTCCGCACCGCCGTCACCAGGATGCTCGAATCCTGGCTGTGGGAGCTCCACCAGGCCGGGCAGAACCGCGTCCCCGACCCCGTCGACTACGTCGAGATGGTCCGCGACACCTTCGGCTCCGACCTGACGATGAGCCTCGCGCGCCTGCGCACCGGCCGCCTCGTCCCCGACGCCGTCTACGCCTCCCGCGCCGTGCGCGAGCTGGAGGACAGCGCCATGGACTACGCGTGCCTCATGAACGACCTCTTCTCCTACCAGAAGGAGGTCGAGTTCGAAGGCGAGCTCATCAACGGCGTGGTGGTCGCCGAGGAGTTCCTCGGCTGCACCAGGGAGGAGGGCGTCGAGGTCGTCAACCGACTCATGACCGCCCGCCTGGAGCAGTTCGAGCTCCTCGCCGCCACCGAGCTGCCCGCGCTGGCCGAGGACCTCGAGCTGGACGCGGGCGCGCGGGAGGGCCTGGAGGCGTACGTGGCGGACCTGCGCAACTGGATGTGCGCGATCCTCCACTGGCACCGGGAGACCGACCGGTACCGCGAGGACGAGCTGCGCCTGGCCCGCACCGAGCGCGCCGCGGGCGCGGTCGGCGCCGAGCCCGAGGCGGCGGCCGAGGTCCCGCGGCAGGGCGGGTACCTGCGGCCGCCGTCGTGGCGGACCTACCTGCCCGAGCGGCCCGAGAACGCGGCCCCCGCGGAGGTCGCCATGCCGAACGCGAACACCGCGGCCATCATGCGGCGCTTAGCGGGCGTGCGGTCCTCCTCCTCTTCGGCCGGTTCGGCCGCGGGCTCCTCGACCGCGAGGACCTCGGGCAGCGGCCCGGGGTCCCGCGGTTCGGGGGCCTCGGACGCGGGCGGGTCCGCGGCCGGGGGCGGCGCCGGGCTCGCCGGGTCCGCGGGGTCCGGCGGCGCGGGGCTCGCCGGGTCGGCGGGCGCGGGCGGCGACGGCGCCGGCGGCTCCGCGGACGGGTCCACGGGAGCCGGCGGCGTCGGCGCGGGGGGTTCGGGCGCGGGCGGCGTGGGCGGCTCGGGCGGGTGCGGCGGCTCCGGGGGTTCCGGAGGGTGCGGCGGTTCGGGCGGCTCAGGAGGGTTGGGCGGGTGCGGCGGCTCCGGGGGGTTCGGGGGCTGCGGCGGCTCGGGCGGATGTGGCGGGTGCGGCGGCTTCGGCGGTTTGGGCGGAGTCGGGGCGTCCGGCTCCGGATGGTCCGGGTAGGTCGGATAGCCCGGGTACGTCGGGTAGCCGGGGCGCGCCGTGGTGTGCTCGGCGGCGTCCGGGTCCGGGCCCGCGTCGAACGCGAAGGCGAGCGCGGGCAGCACCGTCAGCGTCACCGCCGCGATGACCAGCGCGATGAGTCGCCTCATGAGGCCTCCGTGCCGGTTTCAAGGTGTTCATTAGGATTCACGGTGAATATTCTGCTTTATGAAGTTTGGTGGGAACAATGGCCATTTGGTGGCAAGGGCTGCTCTTCGCCCTAGTGGTGGTCGCGGCGGCCAGCGTGGTGGTCGCGCTGCTTCAGAAATTCGCGCCGCCGACGGCCCGGGGGCACAACAACGAGCTCGGCACGACGCTGTTCGAGCTGCTCACGGTGCTGTACGCGATCGTGCTCGCGTTCGTGCTCATCACGGCGTGGGAGAACAAGAACGAGGCCGGCCACGTGACCTTCAAGGAGGCGAACGAGCTGGTCGGCGTGTACTGGTCGGCGGCCTCGCTCGAACCGGAGGCGCGCGACGAGGTGCGGGCGGCGGTGCGGGCCTACACCGAGGAGGTGATCGCGGTGGAGTGGCCGGCGATGCGCGACCAGGACCCGGTCTCGCCGGAGGGGCTGCTGCTCCTGGACGCGATGCGGGCGCCGGTCTCGGGCGCGCAGACCGACGACGACGTGGTCCAGGCGCGCCTGGACACGACGCGCGACGGCGTCCTGGCCGTCTCGGAGTACCGCACCGACCGGCTGTTCCAGGCCCAGCGGGGCCTGGGTCCGACGATGTGGACGGTGCTGGTGCCCGGGGCGCTCCTGGTGTTCGCGGTGATGCTCACGCTCGGCACGCCGACGCGGAAGTACCAGTTCGTGCTCGTGGGGCTTATCTCGGGGATGGTCGCGCTGATGCTGTTCGCGGCCTACCAGCTCGAGTACCCGTTCAGCCGCAGCGGGGCGAGCGATCCGGTGCCGTACGAGACCGCGATCGAACGTTACGACGTCATCGATGCGCAGTATACACGTGAATAAGTTTTCTGTGGCGTAATATAGCAATTCATTCTTTCTGTCCGATATGATCTAAGGCGAGCCGTAACCGCCTCAACGTGAGGAAGTGTGAGCATGACCGATTCCGTCCTCGACAGCACGTCCGCTGCACCGCAGCAGACCGCGAACGGACAGCACCCCCAGACCAGCCTGAGCACCGCCGCCGCCCGCAACCTCGCGACCACGACGAAGTCCGTGCCGCAGATGCAGGAGATCACCTCCCGCTGGCTGCTGCGCGTCCTGCCGTGGGTCCAGACCCAGGGCGGCGCCTACCGCGTCAACCGACGCCTGACCCACACCGTCGGCGACGGCCGGGTCGAGTTCACCACCGAGGGCGACGCCGTCCGCGTCATCCCCACCGAGCTCGGCGAGATCGCCCAGCTGCGCGGCATCGAGGACGAGGAGATCCTGGCGACCCTCGCCGACCGCTTCGAGCAGCGCGAGATCGGCGCCGGGGAGCGCATCGCGCAGGAGGGCTCGCCGGTCGACGGCATCCACCTCATCGCGCACGGCCGCGCCGAGCAGTTCGGCTCCGGCCCCTTCGGCGACCAGTCCTCGCTCGGCCGCCTGGTCGACGGCGACCACTTCGGCGAGGAGCTGCTCACCGAGGACGCCCCGGTCTGGGACCACGACGTCATCGCCGCCACTCCGATCACCGTCCTCACCCTCCCGGCCGCCGCCGCGGCCGAGCTCGTCGAGCGCATCCCGGCGCTCGCCGACCACCTGGAGCGGTTCAAGGCCGGGCGCTCGGCCAAGGCCAACAAGCACGGCGAGGCCGCGATCGACATCGCCGCGGGCCACACCGGCGAGCCCGACCTGCCGAACACGTTCGTCGACTACGACCTGAGCCCGCGCGAGTACGAGCTCTCGGTGGCGCAGACGGTCCTGCGCGTCCACACCCGCGTCGCCGACCTCTACAACAAGCCCATGAACCAGATGGAGCAGCAGCTGCGCCTCACCGTCGAGGCCCTGCGCGAGCAGCAGGAGGACCAGCTGCTCAACAACCGCGAGTTCGGGCTCCTGCACAACGCCGCGCTCAGCCAGCGCATCCCGACCCGCTCGGGCGCCCCGACGCCCGACGACCTCGACGACCTGCTCAGCCGCCGCCGCGACACGCAGTACATGCTCGCCCACCCGAAGGCGATCGCCGCGTTCGGGCGCGAGCTAAACAAGCGCGGCCTCTACCCGACCCCGGCGCTCATCGAGGGCCGCGAGGTCCCGGCCTGGCGGGGCGTGCCGCTCCTGCCGTGCAACAAGATCCCGATCAGCGCCGCCCGCACGACCTCGATCGTCGCGATGCGGACCGGCGAGGACAACCAGGGCGTCGTCGGCCTGCGCCAGATCGGCCTGCCCGACGAGTACGAGCCGGGCCTGTCGGTGCGGTTCATGGGCATCGACGAGAAGGCCGTCATGTCCTACCTCGTCAGCGCCTACTTCTCGGTGGCGGTCCTGGTGCCCGACGCCCTCGGCGTGCTCGAGCACGTCGAGATCGGCCGCTGAACGACCCCGGGCGGCCACGGTCGCACCATCGCGGCCGCCCGGGCCCGACGTCCCCCACCCGAACCGACCCGCGGGTCCGACCGCGGCCGCCGGGCCGCCGCCCCCGCACCGACCGACGCGCCGCCCAGGGAGGCCCCGCATGACCGTCCTGACCGACCGATACGCCTGCGAACGCGAAGCCATCGACGCCGGGCTGCGCGCCGCCGCCGCGCGGCTCCCCGCCCCCGCCGCGCGCATCGCCGCCTACCACTTCGGATGGACCGACGCCGCGGGCGCGCCCACCGACGCCAGCTCCGGGAAGGCCCTGCGGCCCCTGCTGACGCTCCTGGCGGCCAAGACCGTCGACGGCGACTGGCGCCGGGCCGTGCCCGCCGCCGTGGCCGTCGAGATGATCCACAACTTCTCCCTCATCCACGACGACATCATCGACCGCGACGGCCTGCGCCGCCACCGCCCGACCGCGTGGAAGGTCTACGGCGTCAACGACGCGATCCTGGTCGGCGACGCCCTCCACGCGCTCGCGTTCGAGATCATCGCCGAGGCGGGCGGCGAGTGCGCCCGCTCGGGCGCGGGCCTGCTCGCGCAGACCGTCCGGGCGCTCATCGAGGGGCAGCTCGCCGACACGCGCTTCGAGGAGCGCGAGAGCGTCCCGCTCGACGAGTGCGTGGCGATGTCGGAGGCCAAGACCGCCTCGCTCATGGGCTGCGCGACCGCGCTCGGGGCGCTCTTCGGCGGCGGCACGCCCGCCCAGGTGGAGGCCCTGCGCGACTTCGGGTGCCGCCTCGGCCTGGCGTTCCAGCACGTGGACGACCTGCTCGGCATCTGGGGCGACCCGGCCGTCACCGGCAAGGCCGTCTTCTCGGACCTGCGCAACCGCAAGAAGTCGCTGCCGGTGACCGCGGCCCTCGGCTCGGGCCACCGCGACGTCGCCGAGCTCGCGCGCCTCTACGGCGGGACGGGCCTGCTCACCGAGTCCGAGCTCACCCGCGCCGCCGAGCTCGTGGAGTCCTGCGGCGGGCGCCGGGCGAGCCGGCGCGCGGCCGAGACGCTCACCGCGGCGGCCGCGGGCGGCCTCGCCTCGCAGCCGCTGCGCACCGACGCGGTCGAGGAGCTGACGAGCCTGGCCGCGAGCACGGTCGGCAGGACGAACTGATGGACCGCGAGCTGCGCCGCGAGGGTCCGGCGACCGGGCTCCGCCGGGTGCTGCTGCCCGCCCCCCGGTCGTTCTGCGCCGGGGTCGAGCGGGCGATCGAGATCGTCGAGCGGCTGCTCGACCGGCACGGCCCGCCCGTCTACGTGCGCAACCAGATCGTCCACAACACGCACGTGGTGGCCGATCTGGAGGCGCGCGGCGCGGTGTTCGTCTCCGGCCTCGACGAGGTGCCCGAGCGGGCCCTGGTGGTCTTCAGCGCCCACGGCGTGGCCCCCGAGGTCGAGCGCGAGGCCGCGCGGCGCGGCCTCGACGCCGTGGACGCGACCTGCCCGCTGGTCGCGAAGGTCCACGCCGAGGCCAAGCGGGCCGCCGAGGCGGGCGACACGGTCGTCCTCATCGGGCACGAGGGCCACGAGGAGGTCGTGGGGACGATGGGCGTGGCCCCGGAGCGGACGGTCCTGGTCGGGCACGCCGACGAGGTCGCCGCCCTCGACGTGGCCGACCCCGGGCGGGTCACGTTCCTGAGCCAGACGACGCTGTCGGTCGCCGAGGTCGAGGGCATCGCCGCCGCGCTCAAGGAGCGCTTCCCGCAGATCAAGGGCCAAGGGGCCGAGGACATCTGCTACGCCACGAGCAACCGGCAGGCCGCCGTGGCGGCCGTCGTCGGCGAGGCCGACCTGGTGCTCGTGGTCGGCTCGGCGAACTCCTCGAACTCGAACCGCCTGGTCGAGCTCTCCCGCGCGGCGGGCGTCGCCGCGCACCTGGTCGAGGACGCCGGGCAGCTCGACCGGGCCTGGCTCGACGGGGCCGCGACCGTGGCGGTCACGGCGGGCGCCTCGGCCCCGCCGCGCCTGGTGGACGAGGTCGTGGCGGCCCTGGCAGCACTGGGGCCGATCGAGGTCGTGGAGCGGGTGGTCACCGAGGAGACCCAGGAGTTCCTGCTCCCGCAACGGCTCAGGTCCCCCGGCCGCGGCGCCTGACCCTTTTTTCAAGTCTTCGCGAAAAGTACTGGATCGGCGTTCGCGGGCGCCGTTACGCTGACGCCATGACCGTCACACTCCCCTCCCTGCCCTTCGCGCTCGACTGGGACGGCGACGAGCCGCCCTCCTGGAGCGTCACCGACACCGGCCTGGAGGCGACCGCCGCCGCCGAGACCGACTGGTACGTCTACGCCCCCGAACCCGAGGGCAACTCCCCGGCGAACGGCGCCCGCCTCCTCGGCACCCCGCCCGAAGGGGACTGGCAGCTCAGCGTCCGCGTCGTGGTCGACTTCGACGCCACCTACGACGCCGGCACCCTGTTCCTGGTCGCCGGCGACGACCACTGGGCGAAGCTCGCCTTCGAGTACTCCCCCGACGGCGAGGGCATGGTGGTCTCGGTGATCACCCGCGGCACCTCCGACGACGCCAACCACCGGGTGGTCGACCACGGCCAGGTGTTCCTGCGCATCAGCCGCATCGCCGCGGGCTTCGCCCTCCACGCCTCCGACCTCGGAGAGCGCTGGGAGTTCGTGCGCTGCTTCGGTTTCGGCACCGACACGCCGGTGAAGGTCGGCTTCGGCGTCCAGTCCCCCACCGGCGAGGGCTGCAAGGTGGCATTCGACCGCATCGAGTTCAAGCCCGAAACCCTCCGCGAACTGCGCGACGGCTCGTGACGACAGGATCGGATCGACACCTTTGGTATGCTGGCATACATGGCACGAACCACCGTGAAGATCTCGGACCAGCTCGACGCCCGACTGCGACATGAGGCGGCGCGGCGCGGCATCACCGTCTCGGAGCTCACCCGAGAGGCGATCGAAGCGCACCTCGGAGGAACTCCGCG
Source organism: Glycomyces paridis (assembly GCF_004912155.1). Lineage (GTDB taxonomy): Bacteria > Actinomycetota > Actinomycetes > Mycobacteriales > Micromonosporaceae > Glycomyces > Glycomyces paridis. The sequence goes on from NZ_STGX01000002.1 coordinate 330,718, forward strand.
CAGACTCATGTCAGTGGGAGCCGGTCGCAGCGGTCGCAGCGACATCTCCGAGCGAATCGAGGAGATCCTCCGCGATGAGATGGGCATGAACTCATAAGCATCATCGTCGATGCCGGGCCCTTGTACGCAGCCGTCGACCTCGACGACAAGCACCACGAGGCATGTGCGGAGCTCCTTGAGCACTACCCCGGCGCCCTCATCGTGCCCACACTGGTGATCGCCGAGGTCGCCCACCTCGTCTCGACCCGCCTGGGCACTCGGGCCGAGGTCCGGTTCCTCGGCGACCTCGCGTCCGGAGCGTTCGCGGTCGAACCGGTCCACCCGGCGGACTGGCTTCGGATCGCACAGCTCACCAGCGTGTACAGCAATCTTCCACTCGGCACCGTCGACGCCTCGGTGGTCACCGCCGCAGAACGACTGAACATCTCGACGGTCGCGACCCTGGACCTCCGCCATTTCAACGTGGTACGCCCGAAACACTGCACGCACTTCGACATACGACCGACCGCTTGAGGCCCGGCCGCGCGTTGCGCGGCCGGGCCTTTCCGGTTTCCTGGTCCGGCTTACGGGTTGTGGAAGCGCAGTTCGGGCCAGTCGGGGCTCGGGCCTTCGAGGGTCGGGGCGTCCTCGCCTCGCAGGTGGGCGTCGACGAACTCGGTGACGAGGGTGCGGGCGATCGCGTCGGAGCGGAAGCCGTCGAGGTCGTCCTGGTTGAGTCCGGCCTGTTCGCCGAGGGGGCCGAAGTCGGTCAGGGAGCTGTGGGTGGTGCCGTCGACGGTGATCCAACGCTTCCAGCCGTCGAGCTTCTTCCAGGCCTTGGTCCAGGTCTTGTCGGCGCCGGGGAGGCCGTGGTCGGCGGCGCCGACCATCATGAACGGCCGGTCGAGCTTGTGCCTGTCGAGGGCGAAGAAGGTGCCGTCGAGGTTGAAGCCGGCGTCGAAGCGCTCGTCGGCGAGCATGACGCGGTGGCTGGAGGCGCCGCCGATGGAGTGGCCGCCCACGGCGATCCGCTCGGGGTCGATGACGCCGGAGTCCTCCCAGGCGGCGTCGTCGCCGGTGAGTTCGTCGAGGACGAAGGAGAGGTCGTCGGCGCGGTTGGGGACGACCTTGTCGACCTCCTGTTCGACGCAGGCGAGGCATTCGGTGGTGCGCCCGTCGGGGAAGGTGATCGGCGCTTCGTGGTTGTGGCCGACGGCGGCCACGGCGTAGCCGCGGCTGGCGAGCTCCTCGCCGAGGCCGGTGAGGGTGGCGCGCGGGAACGAGAAGCCGGGCGAGAGGACGACGAGCGGGAGGGTGCCGTCGTCGGCGAGCGGCGCGGCGCCGGTCACCGAGTTCGTCTCGACCGAGGCGAGGACGTCGCCGGGCACTTGCAGCTGCTCGCCGAACAGGTCGCCTTCGGCGGCGGTCATGTAGGGCGCGGTCTCGCCGCCGGTCTCGGCGGTCGGGTACCACATGGTGACCATGAGCTCCCGGTCCGTGCCGGGGGCCCACGGGTCCTCGCGGTCCTCGTCGACGAGGTGGAGCTGGACGGTGCCGGTGTGGAACGCGCCGCCCGGTTCGGGGACGGCCAGCGCGGGGGGCGCGGTGTCGGTCGGTTCGGCGTTGGCGGCGATGGCGTGCACGCCCGCGCCGGTCGCGACCGCGGCGGCGGTGGCGACGAGCAGGGCGCGTCGGAGTCGGCGGGCCATGGGTGTCCAATCGGTGCGGTGGTGCGGGCCCGGTCGGGCCCGCTCCACCAACCTAGGCGCGCGGGGCGCCGCTCCTCCTGGGTCTGGCGGCCGGACCGGGTCGGCCTAAAGACCGATGTTCGCTCCGTGGCGTCCCGGTCACGAAGGCGCGGTTGCGGTCCCGTCCCGGGTCACGGTCTCGCGGCGGGGGCGATCTTGACGGCGCAGACCTTGAACTCGGGCATCCGGCTGATGGGGTCGAGGACGTCGGAGACGGCGGCGTTGACGTTGGCGGCGCCCGGGAAGTGGAAGGGGCTGAAGACGGTGTCGGGGCGGATGTCGGCGGTGAGGCGGGCCGGGGCGGTGTAGGAGCCGCGGCGGGAGGTGACGCGCACCCGGTCGCCGTCGCCGATGCCGTGGCGCACGGCGGTGTCGGGGTGGATCTGGAGGAACTGCTCGCTGTCGGGGGTGCCGCCGAGGGAGGGGATGAGGCGGGTCTGGGCGCCGGACTGGTACTGGGTGAGGACGCGGCCGGTGGTGAGGTAGAGCGGGTAGACGCTGTCGCGGCGCTCGGCGGGGTGGCGGTGGTCGACGGCGACGAAGCGGGCGCGGCCGTCGGGGGTGGCGAACTTGAAGTCGGCGAACATGCGGGGCGTGCCGTCGTGGTCGGGGCCGGGGACGGGCCACTGGAAGGTGCGCTCGTCGAGGCGCTCGTAGCTGATCCCGGAGTAGTCGGCCTTGCCGCCGGAGGAGGCGCGGCCGAGCTCCTCGAAGATCGCCTCGGGGTCGGTGTCGTAGTGGCCGGGGGCGTCCAGGCGCGCGGCGAGCTCCTTCATGACCCACAGGTCGGAGCGGACGCCGTCGGGGGCGTCGCGCAGGGCGCGGCGGCGGATGACGCGGCCTTCGAGGTTGGTCATGGTGCCGTCCTCCTCGGCCCACTGGGTGACCGGGAGGACGACTTCGGCGATGCCCGCGGTCTCGGAGAGCACGAAGTCGAGGGAGACGAGGCAGTCGAGGTCCTTGAGCCGGTCGGCGACGCGGGTGGCGCGGGGGGCCGAGACGACGGGGTTGGAGCCGAGGACGAAGAGCATCTTGACCTCGTCGCCGCATTTGCGGAGCAGCTCGACGGCCGAGACGCCGGCGCCGGGGAGGGTCTCGGGGTCGACGCCCCAGACGGCGGCGACGTGCTCGCGCGCCTCGGGGTCGGTGATGGAGCGGTAGCCGGGCAGCTGGTCGGCCTTCTGGCCGTGCTCGCGCCCGCCCTGGCCGTTGCCCTGGCCGGTGATGCAGCCGTAGCCGGAGCTGGGCTTGCCGGGCAGGCCGAGGGCGAGGGCGAGGTTGATCCAGGCGGTGACGGTGTCGACGCCCTTGGCGTGCTGCTCGGAGCCGCGCGCGGTGAGGATCGCGGTGCGCTTGCCGGCCATGAGTCGGGCGGCGGCGTAGAGGTCGGGGACGGAGACGCCGGTGATGCGCTCGACGAACGCGGGCCAGTACCCGGCGGCGGTCTGGCGGACCTCGTCGAAGCCGGTGGTGTGGGCGTCGATGTAGCCGTGGTCGAGGTAGCCCTGCTCGATCGCGATGTGCAGCAGGCCGTTGGCGAGCGCGAGGTCGGTGCCGGGGGCGGGCTGGAGGTGGAGCTGGGCGGACTCGGCGGTGGCGGTGCGGCGGGGGTCGACGACGACGAGTTCGGCGTTCTGGAGGAAGCGCATGAACGGCGGCATCGTCTCGGCGGGGTTGGCGCCGACGAGGACGACGACCTCGGCGCCCTTGAGGTCCTCGGCGGGGAAGGGCAGGCCGCGGTCGACGCCGAAGGAGCGGTTGAGGGCCCCGGCGGCCGAGGACATGCAGAAGCGGCCGTTGTAGTCGATGTGCTTGCTGCCGAGGGCGAGCCGGGTCCATTTGCCGAGCTGGTAGACCTTCTCGTTGGTGAGCCCGCCGCCGCCGAAGACGCCGACGGCGTCCCGGCCGTGCTCGGCCTGGACGCGCCGGACCTTGTCGGCGACGTGGTCGAGGGCCTCGTCCCAGGAGACGGGGCGCCCGTGCAGGAGCGGGGTGGTCAGGCGCATGGGGTGGTCGAGCAGTTCGGGCGAGGTCCAGCCCTTCTTGCACATGCCGCCGCCGCGCGGCGCGGCGGTGACCGTGCCCTCGGCGTCCTCCTCCAGGCGCATCCCGCACTGGAGCGCGCAGTAGGGGCAGTGCGTGTCGGCGCTGCGGACGACGGGGAGCGCACGGCGTCCGCTCGGGTTCGAGTGGCGGCCGGCGACGGGAGGGCCTGTGCGTGCGGTCATGCGGCGAGTGTGCCCACGGGTCGTTTCGTCGTCACGAGGGCGATGTTTCCGGGATGCTAAGTGGCCCGCAATCGCCGGGCGGCGGCGATTGCGGGCCGGTGGGTCAGCCGGTTCCGGCCGGGGTTCAGACCTTGGCGTGGGCGAGGCTGGGGGCCTTGGCGACCAGGACCGTGCGCTGGTAGCACCACCAGTTGAGGACCAGGAAGACGCCGTAGGCGCCCACGAACGCCCACATGGCGGGGACGACCGAGCCGGTCTGCTCGTTCGCGATCCTAAAGCCCTGGTTGATGAGGAAGCCGCCGAACGCGCCGACGGCGGAGATCCAGCCGAGCGCGGCCGCGGTGACCTTCTTCGCGGCGAGGACCTCGGCCTCGGAGGCCTTCCCGCCGGCCGCGGCGGCGGCCTCGGCCTGGAAGATCGCCGGGATCGAGCGGTACGTGGAGCCGTTCGCGACGCCGCTCATGGTGAACAGCAGCATGAACGAGGCGAAGAACAGCGGGAACGACCCGGCGTTGATGCCCCAGATCGCGCCCATCGCGCCCGCGCCCATGAGGACGAACGCGAGGCTCGTGATCGGCGCCCCGGCGAGCCGGTCGGCGAACCAGCCGCCGATCGGCCGGGCGAGCGAGCCGACCAGCGGGCCCAGGGCCGCGATCCACAGGGCGCCGAACTCGGGGAACGAGAGCTTGATGACCAGCGGGAACGCGAACGAGTAGCCGATGAACGACCCGAACGTGCCGATGTAGAGGACGCTCATGATCCAGGTGTGGCGGCGCGCCAGCGCGGGCACCTGCTCGCGCAGCGGGGTGCGGGCGACGGCGAGGTTGTCCATCGCGCGCCAGGCCATGACCGCGGCGAACACCGCCAGGACCAGCCACAGCAGCGGCACGTTGTGCAGGAAGAACGCCTCGCCGGACTCGGTGGTGCCCTGCGAGGTTCCGAACACGGCCAGGCCGATGGCGAGGGGGCCGATGAACTGGACGGCCGAGACGCCGATGTTGCCGCCCGCGGCGTTGATGCCGAGGGCCGAACCGCGGTGGCGCTCCGGGTAGAAGTACGAGATGTTCGCCATCGAGGAGGCGAAGTTCCCGCCGCCGAAGCCCGCGGCGACGCCCGCGACGACGAACATCCAGTACGGGGTGCCGGGCGTCATGACGCAGTAGGCCAGGAGCGCGGTGGGCACCACCAGGAGCGCCGCGGAGATGATCGTCCAGTTGCGGCCGCCGAAGAGGGCGACGGCGGCGGTGTAGGGGATGCGCAGGAACGCGCCCACGAGGTTGGGCACGGCGGTGAGCCAGAACAGCTGGCTGGTGGAGAACCCGAACCCGGCGGCGGCCAGGTAGGGGGTGATGATGCTGAACATCGTCCACACCGAGAAGCCCAGGTGCTCGGCGAGCACCGACCAGACCAGGTTGCGCCTGGCGACCTTGCGGCCCGAGGACTTCCAGAAGGCCTCGTCGTCTGGCCGCCAGTCGGTGATCCAGCCCTTGCGGGCGCCGGCCCGCCCGTCGTTCGTCTGCGTCAGTGTCGCTGTCATGGCCCCACCTTCGGCGGGCGGCGTTGCCTGGACGTGCGGCGGCTGTGCCGCGCCGATGAAGTTCACCTCACGGTCCTGTTACGGAGGGTGTGAACGGGACGGCCGCGGCGGTCGCGCGGAACGGACGCGCGGCGGCGGGCGGCTTTCGCGGCGGGTGCGCACGGGCGGGACGCGGACCGGCGGCGCGGCGGTGTCGGACCCGCCGGGCACCCTTGTGAACGGGGGCCTAGCGATGTCCGTTTCGCCGGGAAACGCCGTTCACCTCGGCGCGCGCAAGGCCGAGAACCCGGTCACATCCGCCCATGGCATAGCGTTAGCGCCTATGGACGCCGCCATCGAGGTCGCCGACCTCCGCAAGACCTACCGCGGCCGGAGGAGCGGCGAGATCCGCGCGGTCGACGGGGTCTCCTTCCGCGTCGAACGCGGCGAGTTCTTCGGCATCCTCGGCCCGAACGGGGCGGGAAAGACCACCACCCTGGAGATCGTCGAAGGCCTGCGCAAGCCCGACTCCGGGACCGTGCGCCTCCTCGGCGAGTCGCCGTGGCCGCACTCCGCGGAGCTGACCGGCCGCGTCGGCGTGCAGCTCCAGGCCTCGGCCTTCTTCGAGTTCCTCACCGCCCGCGAGCAGATCGAGACCTTCGCCGAGTTGTACGGCGCCTCCAAGGCCCGCGCCGCCGAGATGCTCGACCTCGTCGGCCTCGCCGAGCACGCGGGCGTGCGCTGCGAGAAGCTCTCCGGCGGCCAGCAGCAGCGCCTGTCGATCGCCTGCGCGCTCGTGGGCGACCCCGAACTGGTCTTCCTCGACGAGCCCACCGCGGCCCTGGACCCCCAGGCCCGCCGCAACCTGTGGGACCTCATGCGCGCCATCAACGCCGAGGGCCGCACCGTCGTGCTCACCACGCACTACATGGAGGAGGCCGAGTCGCTCTGCGACCGGGTCGCCATCATGGACGCCGGGAAGATCAAGGCCGTCGACTCCCCCGCCGGGTTCGTCCGCGGCCTCGACGCCCCCACCCGCGTCACCGTCGCCGCCGGGCAGCTCGACGCCGAGCGCGTGCGCGAGCTCGCCGTGGCCGAGACCGTGACCGAGCAGGACGCCGCGATCGTCTTCGAGACCCGCGACCCCCGCAAACTGCTGACCGCCCTCGCCTCCGACGGGGCCCTGGAGGGCCTGTCGGTGCGCACCGCGAACCTGGAGGATGTGTTCTTGCACGTGACCGGACGGGAGTGGCGCGCATGACCCTCGGAGCGGTGCGCGAGCCGCGCACGCGGCAGGTGCGCACCTCCGCCTACCTGAGCCTCGTCAAGGCCCTCGGCCGCGGCTGGCTGCGCGACCGCAGCCAGGTGTTCTTCACGATCCTGCTGCCGCTGCTGTTCATGGTGCTGCTGGCGAGCGTGTTCGGCTCCTCGAGCGACTCGGCCTCGCGGGTCCTCGCCGTTGGCGAGGTCCCGGTGCTCGACGGCGCGGACTCGGGCGACTTCACCGTCACCGAGGTGTCCGACCTCGACGAGGCGCTGGCGATGCTGCGCGAGGGCGACGCCGACGCGGCCGTGTCCCAGGAGGGCGGCACGGTCCTCATCTACCCGTCGCCGACGAGCTCGACCTCGGGTTCGATCGCTGCGGGGAGGCTCTCGGCGCTCGTGGACGACGTGAACGTCGAGGTGCTCTCGGCGGCGGCCCCGGGCGAGGAGGTGCTCGCGGCGGAGGTCGAGGAGGCCGACGGCGGCGCGGTGCGCCCGATCCAGTACCTCGCGCCGGGCATCCTCGCGTGGGGCATCGCGATCTCGGGCGTGTTCGGCGCGGCGGGCACGATCGTGGACTGGAAGCGCGACAAGCTCCTTCGGCGCCTGCGCCTGACGCCGGCGTCGGTGTCGACGTTCCTGGGCGCGAAGGTGTCGGTGAACCTGCTGGTCGCGGTCGGGCAGACCGTGGTGTTCCTGGCGGTGGCGGCGCTGGGGTTCGGGCTGGAACTGTCGGCGTGGTCGTGGTTCGCGGTGCCGCTGGTGCTGTTGGGGACGCTCGCGTTCCTGGCGATCGGCGTGGTCATCGGCGGGATCGCGCAGACGAGTCCGGGCGCGGCGGGGCTGAGCAACCTGGTGACGATGCCGATGGCGTTCGTCTCGGGTGCGTTCTGGCCGCTGGCGCTCTCGCCGGCGTGGGTGCAGGCGATCTCGTACCTGTCGCCGATGCGGTACCTCAACGAGGCGCTCCAGTCGGTGGTGGTCTACGGCGAGCCGCCCTCGACGGTGCTGCCGCAGATCGGTTTCCTCGCGGCCTTCGCCGCGATCGTCGCCCTCGTCTCGTGGAAGACCTTCAAGTTCGACGAGCTGTGAGCGGGCCCGACAGGTCGTGAGCGTGGCTCATCTCCTTGGCGCGCAAGGGATGTCGGACCCCGGGAGTACTCTTGCGCCAGGGGTCCCTTAGGGGGTATATATCCGTTATATCGGGAATGTCATCCGTTCTCATCCGCCCCGTGACGCTCAGTCCGCCTTGAGGACCGCGTCGTAGACGTCGCGGCGGCTCACGCCGTACTTGACCGCGACCTCCTTCATGGCGGCCTTGCGGTCGGTACCGGCCGCTTCGAGGGCCGCGACCGCGGCGGCCATCGCCTCCGGGGTGGCCTCGCTCGCGTCCGGGCCCGTCCAGCCCGCGACCACGAGGGTGATCTCCCCGCGCGGCGGGTCGGCCTCGGCGCCCTCGGCGAGGGAGCCGAGCGTGCCGCGCCGGACCTCCTCGTGGGTCTTCGTCAGCTCCCGGCACAGCGCCGCGGGCCGGTCCTCACCGATCGCCGAACTCATGGCGCGCAGGGTCTCGGCGACACGCCGCGGCGACTCGAAGAACACCATCGTGCGCCGCTCCTCGGCGAGCTCGGCGAACAGGCGCCGCCGCTCGCCGTCCTTGCGCGGCGCGAAGCCCTCGAAGCAGAACCGGTCGCAGGGCATCCCCGAGAGCGCCAGCGCGGTCGTCACCGCGCTCGCCCCGGGCGCGCTCGTCACGGTGATCCCGGCGTCCGCGGCGGCCTTGACGAGGCGGAACCCCGGGTCGGAGACCGAGGGCATCCCGCCGTCGGTGATGACGGCGACGCGCCGGCCCTCGTGCAGCTGTTCGAGGAGCGTCCCGGTCTTGCCGCTTTCGTTCGCCTCGAAATATGACGTGATCGCAGCTGCTGGAACGAGATCGAGCTCGCTCAGGAGCCGCCGGAGCCGCCGGGTATCCTCTGCGGCGATGACGTCGGCGCGGGCCAGCTCGGTCCGGAGCCGAGACGAGGCGTCCTCTGGATTTCCCAGCGGCGCACCGAGAAGCACCAAAACGCCAGTTGATGTAGTCGACACCCGGCCAGTATCCCCCACCGCGGCGTGCGGGGGTGCGCGTCGGTGGACGCGCCGCAACGGGCCGCACATGCAAGCTGCCGATTCATGCTGTCGGGTACCGGACATTGGCCTTACGCGTGAGCGAACGGTAACGGATACTTGCAGTGACAACACATGCGACATATCGCCAGCCGTAAATCCGTCGAGCCCTCTGCACCCACTGGAGGCCGCCTTGTCCGTGATACTCAGAGTCGGAGCGGGAATCGCCGTTCTCATCCTCGGATACTTCGTTCTCGGATTCATAGCGGACCATTGGGCCTGGTTCGCCTCGGTGGCGATCCTGTTGGCGGGCACCGTGCTCGGGGGCTGGATCCTCTTCCGCAGCCGCGGCCACGAGTCGCGCGACCGGGCCCTGACCGCCGAGCGGCACGCGCTCATGCGCGGGGTCGACCGCATGAACCTCCCGGCCTTCGACCAGATGATCGGCCAGCTCCTGGTGGGGCTGGACGTCAAGCGGGTCAAGAAGTTCGGGCACCGCAAGAACGACCTGGGCTGCAACTTCGTGGTCACCTTCACCAACGGCAAGCGGATCATCGTGCGCGCCAAGAAGGACGACCGGGCGATGCGCAGCCGCAACGGCAACCGCCACGTGCAGATCCTCGGGGGCGAGATCAAGGCCCGCTGGGACTGCGACGCGGGCGTGCTCATCACCAACGCGAACCTGCACTGGATGCACCACGGCTCGCGCAACGAGGCCGTGGCCGCGCAGCTGGGCGTCCTCATCGTCGACCGCGACCGCCTCGCGGAGTGGCTCGAGACGGGGATGGCGCCCGCGGCGCTGCGGCCGGTCCGCGCCGCCCTGGAGGCGAGCGGGTCAACCGCGCCGTTACGCGAGCACTGACACGCGAGCACTGACACGAAGCGGCCCCGGACCTGGAGGTCCGGGGCCGCTTCGCGTCGGTCAGGAGGCGGCGAGGGTGGCCGTGGTCTCGGCCTGCTCCTCGTCCCTGGTGTAGGTGATGGCGATCTCGGTGCCCGAGGCCTGGCCCTGGACGGCCGCGACCACTTCGGAGGCGGTGGTGACGGTGGCGCCGTCGATCGCGGTGATGATGTCGCCCTCCTGGAGGCCGGCGGTCTCGGCCGGGGAGCCGGGCTCAACGCCGAGGACCATGGCCCCGTTGCCGTCGGTGTCGGCGACGGAGACGCCGAGGTAGCCCTGTTCGACCGAGCCGTTCTCGATGAGCTGCTCCACGACGCTCTGCACGGTGTTGGAGGGGATCGCGAAGCCGAGGCCGATGGAGCCGGAGTCGGTGGTGGCGATCGCGGTGTTGATGCCGATGAGGTCGCCGTTGCCGTCGACGAGGGCGCCGCCGGAGTTGCCGGAGTTGATGGCCGCGTCGGTCTGGAGCAGGCCGGTGAGCGTCTGGCTGGAGGACTGGCCGGGGCCTTGGCCCTCTTCGCCCGCGACGGTCATGGAGCGGTCGAGCGCGGAGACGATCCCGGTGGTCACGGTGCCTTCGAGGCCGAGCGGCGAGCCGATCGCGACGGCGGCGTCGCCGACCTGGATGGCGTCGGAGTCGCCGAAGGTGATGGGCTTGAGCCCGTCGGTGTCGGAGACCTGGATGACGGCGAGGTCCTGGGTGGAGTCGGTGGCGACGATCGAGGCGTCGGAGGTGGAGCCGTCCGAGAAGCGGACCTCCACGGCCTGCGCGCCGTCCACGACGTGGTTGTTGGTGACGATGTAGCCGTCCTCGGAGTAGACCACGCCCGAGCCCTCGGCCGAGTCGGTCACGATGGTGACGACCGAGGGGCCGATCTTGTCCACGATCTCGGTGTAGGTCATGCCGTTGCCCGCGTCCATGGACACGGACTCCACGACGGTGGTGCCGCTGTTGCCCTCGCCGAGGAACCATCCGGCGACCCCGCCGGCGCCTCCGGCGATGAGGGCCAGCGCGAGCGCTCCGGCGACGAGCTTCCCGCGTCCGCCGCCGCGCGGTGCCGCTGGGGCGCCGGGGCGGTACATGGGCGGGACGGGCGGGCCCTGGGGCTGCCAGGCGGTGGCGTCGCCGGGGGCGGCCATGTGGGGCGCGCCCTGGGGCGCGCCGGGGTGGAGGAGGCGGGTCTGCTCGGTGGGCTGTGGCGCGTAGGCGGGCGCGGCGGCGTACGCGGACGGCGGGGGCGGCGGCGCGTCGGTGGGCGCGGCGGGCGGCAGGCTCGGTTCGGGGGCGAGTGCCGCGGGTTCGGCGGGCGGTGCGGCCTGCGGGGCCGCGAGGGGCGGCGCAGGGTGCTGCGGGGAGTCGGGAGCCCCGTCGGGGCCCTGCGGTGCGGTCCCCTCGGGGCCCTTCGTGCTCTCAGTGTCGCTCATGTAAGGCAGCATGCAGGTCGCAGCTCTCGGCCCGCTGCGAAAACGCCTTAAAACCCTTTAATGATCAGATGCGGGCGCACTGGTCAGACGGGCGGTGGCCGCCGCGGGTCGGGCGCGGGGCCGCGCGGAGTTCAACGTTCGCTGAGATTCGGGGGCGCGGGGTCGGGCGGTTCGGCGGCGAGGAGGACGGTGAACGCGGTGCCCTCGCCCGGCTGGGAGGCGACGTCGACGGTGCCGCCGTGGGCGTCGACTATGGCGGCGACGATGGCCAGGCCCAGGCCGGAGCCGGCGTGCACGACCTCGTCGGAGCGGAAGAACCGCTCGAAGACGCGCCCGGCGGTGGCCGGTGCCATGCCGGGACCGTCGTCGGCGACGGTGAGGCGCACCCGGTCGTCCTCGGCGGCGACCTCGACGCCGACGTGGGTGCCGGGCGGGGTGTGGCGGACGGCGTTGGTGAGGAGGTTGTCGAGGACCTGGCGCATCCGGGCGCGGTCGGCGGCCACGACGGTGGCGGCGCCGGGCGCGCAGGTGAAGCTGAACTCGTGGTCCTCGGCCATGACGGCGTGGGCGGCGACCGCTTCGCGCCCGAGGAGGGCGAGGTCGACCGGTTCGGTCTCGACGGGGCGCTCCTGGCCGAGGCGGGCGAGGTGGAGCAGGTCGCCGACGAGCAGGCCCATGCGCTTGGCGGCCTCCTCGATCTGGCCGATGTAGTGCTGGCGCTCGGCCTCGGGCATCTGCGGGTTGGTGCGCACGAGTTCGGCGTAGCCGCGCACGCTGGTGAGGGGGGTGCGCAGTTCGTGGGAGGCGTCGGCGATGAACTCGCGCATCCGCTCCTCGGAGTCGTGGGCGCGCTCCTCGGAGTACTCGCGGGCGCGGATGGCGCCCTCGACTCTGGTGAGCATGGAGTTGATGGCGTGGCCGACGCGCCCGACCTCAGTGTTGCGGTCGTGTTCGGGGACGCGCCGGGAGTAGTTCCCGGCGGCGATCATCGCGGCGGTGTTCTCGATCTGGCGCAGCGGGGAGAGGCTGGCGCGGACCAGGCCCACGCCGATGGCGGCGAGCCCGGCGAGGACGCCCGCGCCGATGAGGATGTCGACCCACACGAGCCCGGCGACGGTCTTGTCGAAGTGGGCGAGCTTGTAGGAGAGGACGAAGTAGTCGTCGGCCGAGAGGGGGTGGGCGTCGGCGTCGTACTCGGGGTTCTCGGTGCCGATGTCGGTGCCGGGGAGGCCGAGGACGCGCCAGCGGGTGGTGCCGTCGGCGCCGAGCGCGGTGAAGCCCTCGCCGTCGGCCTCTTCGAGGTCGTCGTAGTCGAAGACGGGGTAGTCGGTGCGGTTGTCGGGCCGGTCCATGCGGTTGCCGTGCCCGTAGAGGAAGCTGAAGATGTACTGCTCGGGGCGCAGGCCGGGGGTGTCCTCGTCGACCTCGAAGTTCTCGGGGTCGAAGATCGAGGCGTTCAGGTTGCGCAGTTGGGTCTCCAGCTCGTCGTCGACGGTGCCGAGGAAGTACGAGTGGAGCGCCAGGAGCGTGGAGACGCTGATGAGCAGGAGCGAGCCGGCGACGAGGACGAGGACCGCGGCGGTCAGGCGGACCCTGAGCGGGGTGCGGTCCCACTTGTCGCGGGCGCTCTCGAACACGCGGGGTGCGCTCAACGCTGCTGCTCCCGCAGGACGTAGCCGATGCCGCGGAGGGTCTGGATGAGTTTGGGCTCGCCGGTGTCGATCTTGCGGCGCAGATAGGACACGTAGGACTCGACGATGCCGTCGTCGCCGCGGAAGTCGTAGCGCCACACGTGGTCGAGGATCTGGGCCTTGGACAGGACGCGCCCGGCGTTGATCATGAAGTAGCGCAGGAGCTTGAACTCGGTGGGCGAGAGCTGCACGGCCTTGCCCGCGCGCCAGACCTCGTGGGTCTCCTCGTCGAGTTCGAGGTCGGCGTACTGGAGGCGGGAGGGCCGGGGCAGCTCGCCCGAGGAGCGGCGCAGGACCGCGCGGATGCGGGCGACGACCTCTTCGAGCGCGAACGGCTTGGTGATGTAGTCGTCGCCGCCGACCGAGAGGCCGGTGACGGTGTCGGCGGTGTCGTCGCGGGCGGTGAGGAAGAGCACGGGGGTGTGGTCGGAGCCCGAGCGCATCCGGCGCACGACCTCGAAGCCGTCGAAGTCGGGGAGGCCGACGTCGAGGACGACCAGGTCGGGGCGGTGCCGGGCGATGGACCTGAGGGCCTCGTCACCGGTGCCGACGGCGTGGACGGCGAAGCCGGCGTAGCGCAGGGAGGTCGCGAGGAGCTCGCAGATGTTCTCCTCGTCCTCCACGACCAGGAGGGTGGCTTCGGTCTCGCTCGTCTGGCTGGTCGAAAGCGGCATGGGCCTCGTCTTCACGGTCTCGGCGGCGCCGGGCCCGCAGTTCGGGGCGCAGGTCGCAGGTGGTCCTGAAGCATACGCCGGAGGCCGGAAGGCGCCAAGCCGTCCGCGGCGGCCGAGGGCGCCAGGAGGGGCGCTTCGGGCTGCTCACGAACGGGTGACCTTTATCCGAAGTCTGCGCGCGTTCGTGAGAAACGGGCGCGCGCGAGCGGCTTTCGGTCGGCGCCGTCGGATAGACTTCAGGTTCCAGCCGAGTACGGCAGGCGTGCTCGGGCCAGGATCCCAACAGGGGCGAGGATCGCAATATGACGTTGTCTATCGAGACCGCCACCACCGACACCGGTGTCGTCACCGTCGAACTCTCGGGCGAAGTCGACTACGCCACGGCGCCCCAGATCCGCGAGACGATCACCAACGCGCTCGAAGCCGGCGGGGCCACCGCCATCCGCGTCGACGTCGCCAAGGTGACGGTCCTCGACTCCACCGGCATCGGCACCATCGTCGTCGCCTACCGCATCGCCCGCGAGATGGGCGTCGCGCTGGCCGTGGTCAACCCCAACCGGTTCATCACCAGGCTGTTCACCGTCGTCGGCGCCGAGGAGCTCCTGGAGGAGCCCACCGAGACGTTCTCCGGCAGGGAGCGCAGCGCGGCCGGATAGGCCCGCGTTCACCGGTACGCGTGACGCGCACGGCGCGCACGCGGCCGGTCCAAACGGACACCACAGGCGAAACCGACCGGCCCCAAGGGCCCCGTCGAAGGCTGTGTCGAACGAGACGCCCGCACGTTTTCACCTGCTGCGCAGCACATTCGCGGCGACCCGAGTGACCGGCCCCGCAACGGCGTTACCGGTACTACACTTTCGCGCTCCCCCGGTTACCCTTGAGTCCGGGGACTGCCGTCCCCGTTCACGCAGCGTCAAAGAAGAGGCGATTCAGTCGTGTCGAGTGCGACTCCGGGCAATCCGTTGACCGATTTCGGTGCCAATGAATGGCTGGTCAACGAGATGTATGAGCGTTACCGCGAAAACCCCGACAGTGTGAGCGCAGGGTGGCGCGAGTTCTTCGGCGGCGACCCCCGGAGCGCGTCGGCCGCCGAGGCCGCGCCCCAGGCGAGCGCCGCCCCCGAGCCGGCGCGTCCCGCCAAGGTTGAAACGGCAAAGCCTGAGAAGGCTCAGGTCGAGACGGCTCCTGCCGCCCCCGAGCCCGCCGCTCCCGTCGAGGCCCCGTCCCCTGCACCCCTGATCGAACCCGCGACCGAGAAGGCGACCCCCGTGATCGAACCTGGCGCTGAGCGCACCTCCGGCCCCGAAGGCGTGGCCGTGACCAAACCGCTCAAAGGCGTCGCCGCCAAGGTCGCCCAGAACATGGACGCGTCCCTGGAGATCCCCACCGCGACCTCGGTCCGGGCCGTCCCCGCGAAGCTCCTGTTCGACAACCGGATCGTCATCAACAACCACCTCAAGCGCGGCCAGGGCGGGAAGGTCTCCTTCACCCACCTCATCGGCTACGCGCTCGTGCAGGCGGTCAAGGCCCACCCGGGCATGAACGCCTCCTACAAGGTCGTCGACGGCAAGCCGCAGCTGGTCACCCCCGCCTCGGTGAACCTCGGCCTCGCCATCGACCTCGCCAAGCCCGACGGCACCCGCACGCTCGTGGTGCCCTCGATCAAGAACACCGAGTCGATGGACTTCCGCGAGTTCTGGCAGGCCTACGAGGACCTCGTGCGCCGCGCCCGCAACGGCAAGCTCACGATGGAGGACCACGCGGGGGCGACGCTGACGCTCACCAACCCCGGCGGCATCGGCACCGTCCACTCCGTGCCGCGCCTGATGAAGGGCCAGGGCCTCATCGTCGGCGTCGGCGCCATGGAGGTGCCCGCCGAGTTCGCCGGGGCCTCCGACGAGACCCTCTCCGACCTGGGCGTCTCCCGGATCATGACGGTCACCTCGACCTACGACCACCGGATCATCCAGGGCGCCGAATCCGGCCAGTTCCTCGCCACGCTCCACCGGCTGCTGCTCGGCGACGGCTTCTTCGACGAGGTCTTCCGCTCCCTGCTCATCCCCTACGAGCCGGTCCGCTGGGTCCGCGACGTCTCCAAGACCCACGAAGGGCAGATCGACAAGAACGCCCGGGTCATCGAGCTCATCCACGCCTACCGGGTCCGCGGCCACCTCATGGCCGACACCAACCCGCTGCACTACGAGATCCGCCGCCACCCCGACCTCGACATCCTCTCGCACGGGCTGACCCTGTGGGACCTCGACCGGACCTTCCCGATCGGCGGCTTCGCGGGCCAGCAGCGCATGAAGCTGCGCGAGATCCTCGGCGTCCTGCGCGACTCCTACTGCCGCCGCATCGGCGTGGAGTACATGCACATCCAGGACCCCGACGAACGCGCCTGGATCCAGCGGCGCATCGAGGTGCCCTTCGAGAAGCCGAAGGTCGAGGAGCAGAAGCACATCCTCGGTCGCCTCAACGCCGCCGAGGCCTTCGAGACCTTCCTCCAGACGAAGTTCGTGGGCCAGAAGCGCTTCTCGCTCGAAGGCGGCGAGTCGCTCATCCCGCTGCTCGACCGCATCCTCAACGAGGCCGCGGGCGCCGACCTCGACGAGGTCGTCATCGGCATGCCCCACCGCGGGCGCCTCAACGTCCTCGCCAACATCATCGGCAAGAAGCTCTCCAAGATCTTCACCGAGTTCGAGGGCCACATCGACCCCAAGAGCATCGGCGGCTCCGGCGACGTCAAGTACCACCTGGGCATGACCGGCCGGTTCACCTCCCCCGACGGCAAGGGCGAGACCACGGTCTCCCTGTGCGCCAACCCGTCCCACCTGGAGGCCGTGAACCCGGTCCTGGAGGGCGTCGTGCGCGCCAAGCAGGACCGCCTCAACCTCGGCGAGGACGGCTTCACCGTCATGCCCGTCGCCATCCACGGCGACGCGGCCTTCGCGGGCCAGGGCGTGGTCGCCGAGACGCTCAACCTCTCGCAGCTGCGCGGCTACCGCACCGGCGGCACCGTCCACGTGGTCGTCAACAACCAGGTCGGTTTCACCACCGCCCCGACCCACTCACGGTCCTCGCTGTACTGCACCGACGTCGCCCGCATGATCCAGGCGCCGATCTTCCACGTCAACGGGGACGACCCCGAGGCCGTGGCCGAGGTCGCCAAGCTCGCGTTCGCGTTCCGCCAGCAGTTCCGCAAGGACGTCGTCATCGACATGGTCTGCTACCGGCGCCGCGGCCACAACGAGGGCGACGACCCCAAGATGACCAACCCGCAGATGTACCAGGTCATCGACGGCAAGCAGTCCGTGCGCAAGCTCTACACCCGCGCCCTCATCGGCCGCGGCGACATCACTATGGAGGACGCCGAGGAGGCGCTCGCGGACTACCAGGCCCAGCTCGAACGGGTCTTCCGCGAGACCAAGGAGGCCCTGGCCGGGCAGACCGGCCCGCTGCCGTGGCGCCACCAGCCCGAGCCGGTCGCCGACATCGACACCAGTGTGGACGCCGAGACCATCGCCATGATCGGCAAGGCCCACACCACGCTGCCCGAGGGCTTCGGCCCCCACAAGGCGGTCCGCCGGGTCCTGGAGAAGCGCAGCGAGATGTCCACCTCGGGCACCGTCGACTGGGCCTTCGCCGAGACCCTCGCGTTCGGCTCGCTCCTCATGCAGGGCAAGCCGGTTCGCCTCGCCGGGCAGGACTCGCGCCGCGGCACCTTCGTGCAGCGCCACGCCGTCGTCATCGACCAGGCCACCGGCGACGAGTACACGCCGCTGGCCCACCTCGGCGAGCACAGCGCGAAGCTGTTCATCTACGACTCGCTGCTGTCGGAGTACGCCGCCCTCGGCTTCGAGTACGGCTACTCGGTGGAGAACCCCGAGATGCTCGTCGCCTGGGAGGCCCAGTTCGGCGACTTCGTCGACGGCGCCCAGACGATCATCGACGAGTTCATCTCCTCGGGCGAGGCCAAGTGGGGCCAGCACTCCGGCGTGACGCTGCTGCTGCCGCACGGCCACGAGGGCGCGGGCCCCGACCACACCTCGGGCCGCATCGAGCGGTTCCTCCAGATGTGCGCCGACGAGAACATGCGCGTGGTCAACTCCACCAGCCCGGCCAACTACTTCCACCTGCTGCGCCGCCAGGCGCTCGACCCGGTCAAGAAGCCCCTGGTGGTCTTCACGCCCAAGTCGCTGCTGCGCCACAAGGCCGCCGTCAGCCAGTTGGACGAGTTCACCAACGGCCGCTTCCAGCCGGTCCTGCACGACCCGGCCATCGCCGCCGGCGAGGTGCGGCCCGAGGACGTCAAGCGCGTCCTGCTGTGCGCCGGCAAGGTCTACTACGACCTCGCCGCCGCCCGCAAGAACCGCGGCGTCACCGACACCGCGATCCTGCGAGTCGAGCAGCTCTACCCGCTCCCGGCCGAGGAGCTCAAGGCCGCGCTCGGGGCGTTCCCGAACGCTACCGACACCGCGTGGGTCCAGGAGGAGCCGGCGAACCAGGGCGCCTGGTCGCACATCGCGCTCAACCTCCTCGAACAGCTCGGCGGGGTCCACCTGCGCCGCATCTCGCGCCCGGCCGCCGCCGCGCCGTCCACCGGCTCGCCGAAGGTCCACGAGGTCGAGCAGCAGGCGCTCGTCGACGTCGCGGTCCCGATGCCGCAGTAGGCGCACCAGAACCGCAGGGGGAGGCCGAAAGGCCTCCCCCGCTCGCGTTCTCGGGACGGCACGGGCCGCGCTCCGCCCGAGAAAGCCGGAAACTTTTTCACGTAGGACGGGTTTCTACGTGTGTGAACTCTTGACTCTCACCATGAGAGCGGTAACAATGTCAGGACGGCCCACCCTTCCACCGGCCGACCCGACAAAGTTTCACATTGGAGTGATGCATTGATGCGGAACCATCCCTCGCCCCCTGGGTCGATCTCCAGGCGGGCGCTCCTCACCGGGACGGCCGCGGCCGCCGGCGTCGGGCTGGCCGGGTGCGGCTCGATCACCGGCGGACTCAGCGGCAGGACCCGCGTGAAGCAGTGGAACCTCCTCGCCGGCGGCGACGGCGCGATCATGACCGAGATGCACGGCGACTTCTCGGCCGAGCACCCCGACGTCGAGCTCCAGGCCACCACCTTCGGCTGGGGCACGCCGTTCTACACCCGCCTGGTCATGGGCGCCTCCTCCGGCAACGCCTCCGACATCGCGACCATCCACCTCTCACGCCTCAAGAGCCTCTCCCCCGGGACGCTCATGGACCCGATCGGCGTCGACGAGCTCAAGGACCACGGCCTCAACCCCGAGGACTTCCCCGAGAAGATCTGGGAGAAGGCCTTCGCCGACGACGAGCTCTACGCCATCCCGCTCGACACCCACGCGCTCGTCAACTACTACAACAAGGACGTCTGCGGCCAGGTCGGCGCCCTCAACCCCGACGGCACCCTCCTGGTGACCGACGGCGTCGAGGAGTACTTCGACCTCCTGCGCGCCGTCAAGGAGGTCACCGGCGAGTTCGGCACCTCCCTCGACACCTTCGGCGGCTGGCGCCAGTTCTGGGCCTGGTACCGCCAGCAGGACGGCGAGATGACCTTCGCCGACGGCGACTACGAGATGGACGACGACAAGGCGCTCGCGGCCATCGAGATCATGTACAAGATGGCCGAAGAGGGCCTGTGCCCCACCTTCGCCGACGGCGGCCAGTGCTCGGCCAACTTCGAGACCGGGGCCGCCGGACTCGTCCAGGTCGGCAACTGGGAGATCAACCGCTTCAAGTTGTTCAACCCCGACAACCCCGAGTGGTTCTCCATGACCGAGATGCCCTCGTTCTACAACGGCAACCGCTACACCCAGGGCGACTGCCACTCCTTCGTGCTCCCCCGCCACAACAGCTGGGACCCCGACGTCCGCGAGGCCGCACTGGAGTACGCGGCCTACATGCTCCAACACAGCTTCCGCTGGGGCGAGGGCGGCGGCCACACCCCGGCCTACCTCCCCGTCACCGAGAGCGCCGAATACCAGGCTCTGCAACCGAACGCGGAGTACTCCGGCGTGGTCCAGAACGTCCAGTTCGACCCCGACGCCTGGTTCTCCGGATCGGCCGCGCGGCTCTTCGACGAGACCGGCTCGATCTTCAACCAGGTGTACGCGCTCGCGATGACCCCCGAGGACGCCCTGGCCCTCATGAAGGAGCGCATCGAAACGCTGCTCGCCCTCCCCTCGCCGGTCGATTGAAACGTTCCATAGGACTCCCATGACAGTGAAAACAGAGGCACCTCCGGTGCCGGCCGCGATGACGCGGCCCCCTCAAGCGAACGCCAAGAAGACCTCGTGGACCGGCCTGTGGTTCGTCCTCCCCTTCGCGGCCTTCTACGCCCTGTTCCTCGTCTACCCGACCTTCCTCGGGCTCTACTACTCGTTCACCGACAAGAGCCTCACCGGCCGCGCCGCCTCCTGGATCGGCCTGGAGAACTGGGCCGAGGCCTTCGGCGACGAGCGGGCCTGGGCCGCGCTCAAGAACACCGCAGTCTTCACCCTGTGGTCGACCCCGATCCTGGTGATCCTGGCGATCGTCTTCGCGCTCCTGGTCCACCGCGCCCGCAAGATGGGCTGGTTCCTGCGCATGGCGTTCTTCGCGCCGTTCGTCGTCCCGGTCTCGGTCGTCACCATGGTCTGGACCTGGATCTACCAGCCCGACGGCGGCCTGCTCAACCACTACCTCCAGCTCTTCGGCATCCAGGACGCCTCGACGCCGCAGATCTGGCTCCAGGGCGAGAACGGCATCGCCATGTGGTCGGTCGTCATCACGACCGTCTGGTGGACCCTCGGGTTCAACTTCCTGCTGTACCTGGCCGCGCTCCAGACCATCGACCCGAACGTCTACGAGGCCTCCTCGATCGACGGCGCGAACTGGTGGCAGCAGCTGCGGAGCATCACCCTGCCGCTGCTCAACCGCACCACCGCCATGGTCATCACGCTCCAGCTCATCGCGAGCCTGCGCATCTTCGACCAGATGTACATCATGACCGGCGGCGGACCGAACCGCGAGACCGAAGTGGCCATCCACTACATCTACATCGCGGGCTTCGAGGGCTTCCGCATCGGCTACGCCTCGGCGCTGTCCTATGTGCTCTTCGTGCTCATCCTCGTCGTCTCCGTCTTCCAGTTCCGGCTGTTCTCCCGGAAGGAGGACTGACATGACCGCAGTACAAGAGAGGGCCGCCGCCGCCGCGTCGGCGCCGCCGGCGGTGCGCCGCCGCCGCTTCAAGAAGCCCACCGTGGGCGCCGTCATCGTGTACGTCGCCGCGACCGCGCTCGCGATCCTGTGGCTGCTCCCGCTCCTGTGGGCGCTGTCGACCTCCCTGAAGGCCGAGACCGAGGCCAGCCTCGGGCAGGACATCCACTGGTGGCCCCGGGACTGGTCGATCGAGGGCTACAGGATCCTGCTCGAACGCGGGGACCACCTCACGTGGATGCTGAACTCCACGATCGTCTCCACGATCGTGACCGTGCTGACGCTGGTGCTGTGCACCCTCGCCGCGTACGGGTTCTCGCGGTTCGACTTCCCCGCCAAGAACATCATCTTCGGCGCGATCATCGCCGGCCTGATGGTGCCCGCCCAGGCGCTCATCATCCCGCTGTTCGACCTGGTCAACGCGCTTCACATGGGCGGCACCTACTGGGGCCTGGCGCTCCCGCAGGTGGTCGCCCCGGTCATGGTGTTCATCCTCAAGCGGTTCTTCGACGCGATCCCGCGCGACTACGAGGAGGCCGCGAAGCTCGACGGCGCCGGGCACCTCCGCATCCTGTGGAACGTGATCCTGCCGGTCTCGGGGCCGATCATGGCCGCGGTCGGCATCTTCACCTTCATCGGCTCCTGGAACAACTTCCTGTGGCCGATGCTCATCGCGACCGACCCGTCGATGATGACCCTCCCGGTCGGCCTCCAGGCCGTGGCCGGCGGTTACGGCCTGTTCTACGCCCAGACGATGGCCTCCGCGGTCATCGGCGCGGCCCCGCTGCTGATCATCTTCCTGATCTTCCAGAAGCGGATCGTCGAGGGCGTCGCGGGCGTCGGCCTGAAGTAGACGCGCACGAAGCAGCGGGACCCGGTGCGAACCGGGTCCCGCTTTCATGTGCGCGTCACAGGACCCCTTGCTCGACCAGGCAGGACGCCGGGCTGAAGCCGACGGTGTCGCCGGACTGGATCCTGATCCAGGTGGTCTCCCATCGCAGCCCCGCGCAGCCGATGGTCCTCCCGCCCTCGATCGTCTCGCACGCCCCGTGCACGACGGTGTCGTCGTGCAAGCGCACGAGCCGGCGCGCGCCCATGTCGGGCTGGGTGAAGATGGAGACGCCGAATGTCGCGTTCACGGTGTAGGCGCACGACAGCGACTGCTCGGCGGTCCAGCCCTCGGTGAGGATGGCGCGCTGCGCGGCGATCGGATGGGCGTCGGTGCCCGAGGCGCCCGAGCCCTCCGAGGCCGAACTCTCCCCGTGCTTGGCCAGTGCGACCGCCACGACCATGATGGCCGCCGCGATCGCGATCCGCACCAGGAGCTTCTTGGTCACCGCCCAGGTGCTCCCGGCGGCGGACTTGAGCCCGCCCTTGACACGAGCCATTGCTGACATGCCCGTTCTCCCCTGCCTCCGGCGCGCGAGTGCTCCCGGCGCCCGACCGTCGATGCCGGGGCGCGGAGCGCCTTCGCGTCCGGTCCGGTCCGCCGGGCGGCGGGCCGATCGGTCGCCGGCATCCGTTTCAGGGTGCGGGCAGGCAGGGGCCCGTGTGGGGCGAACGGGCGAGAAACCGGCCCCACTGTCGTACTTACGACGCTGGGTTTCTAGGCCGCGCGCACGACGACCTTGCCGAACGCCTCGCCCGAGGCCAGGCGGCGCAGGGCCGCCTCGGCGTCGGCGAGGGCGTGGACGGAGTCCACTACCGGGCGCACGCCCTGCTCGACGCAGAAGCGGACGAGCTCGGCGAGCTCCTCGCGGGTGCCCATGGTCGAGCCGAGGATCTCCAGCTGCCGGAAGAAGACGTGCCGCAGGTCGACCTCGGCCAGGTGGCCGCCGGTGACCCCGCAGTTGACCAGGCGCCCGCCGGGTTTGAGGGACTTGATCGAGTGCTCCACGACCGGCGCGCCGACGGAGTCGACGACGACGTCGACGCGTTCGGGCAGGCGCGCGCCGGGCTCGACGGCGACGGCGCCGAGCTCCTCGGCGCGCTCGCGCCGCTCGGGGCTGCGCCCGGTGGCGTAGACGCGCAGGCCCAGGGCCTTGGCGAGCACGATCGCGGCGGTGGCGACGCCGCCGCCGGTGCCCTGGACGAGGACGGCGTCCCCGGGACGGGCCCGTCCGCGGACGGTGAGCATCCGCCAGGCGGTGAGGTAGGCCGTGGGCAGGCAGGCGGCCTCGTCGGCGCTCCAGCCCGAGGGCAGGGGCAGGAGGTTGCGGGCGGGGACGGCGACGGACTCGGCGAGGGTGCCGGGGTGCAGCTCTGACAGGAGGGTGCGCGCGGGGTCGAGGGTCTCGTCGGGGAGCGCGGCGTCGGCGACGACGGGGTAGACCAGGGCCAGGTCGCCGTCGGCGGTGCGGGCGACGGCGTCGGTCCCGAGGATCATCGGGCACTGGTCGGCGCGCAGGCCGACGCCCGCGAGGGACCACAGATCGTGGCGGTTGAGCGAGGCGGCGACGACCGCGACGCGGGTCCAGCCCGCGGGCGTCTCGGGCGCGTCGGTCTCGCCGACCTCCAGGGCGGCGAACGGGTCCTCGGGATTCACGGTGCGGGCGTAGGCGGCGAGCATCGGATCTGACCTCCAGCGTGCGGGCCGGGTCGCGGCTCCGCGTCGATTGCACTGTCCATCATGGTGTTCGGAGTGGAACGTCGGAACATCCCAACTCTAGGGGGTGTCCCAGGGGCAGGCCCGGATCGGGCCTCCGGAGAGGTAGGGTCGGCGATGGAATCACTACCCAACTGAAGAAGCTGGAGGGGCGATGTTCAAGCCTCTGTTCAAGCGGATCCTGCCGCAGGTCTCGGCTTCGGCCCACTGCGATCTGCCTTGCGGGGTCTACGATCCCGCGCAAGCGCGCATCGAGGCGGAGTCGGTCAAGGCCATCTGCGAGAAGTACCAGGCCAACGAGGACCCGGAGTTCCGGACCCGCGCCCTGATCATCAAGGAGCAGCGCTCCAACCTGGTCAAGGAGCACCTGTGGGTGCTGTGGACCGACTACTTCAAGCCGCCGCACTTCGAGAAGTACCCGCAGCTGCACACCCTCGTGAACGAGGCGACGAAGCTCGCGGGCGCCTCGGGCGCCAAGGGCTCGGCCGACCCGAAGGTCGCCGAGGAGCTGCTGGCCAAGATCGACCAGATCGCCGAGATCTTCTGGGAGACCAAGAAGGCCTAGGACCGCACCGGTCGAGGAGCGCCCGGTCCCGCATGTCGGCGGGGCCGGGCGCTCCCCCGTTCGGTCGGGTTTCGGGGCGGGGTGGTCCGCGCGGCGGGGCCGTTCGGATTATCCTTTACCAGCGGGGAGGCGTTCGGGTTCACCGGCGCCTCACGACGTCACAGGAAGCGGCGATGCCGGTGAGCGATGAGCGCGAGGACGTGCTGCTGCTCGACGTGCCTTCAACGGGCGACTACCTGTCGGTGCTGCCGACCGCGACCGCGGCGGTGGCGACCCGGCTCGGGTTCTCGCTGGACGAGATCGAGGACCTCCGGGCGGCGGTGAACGCCGCCGTGGCGCTCCTCATCCCGGCCGAGCCCGGCCGCTCGCGCGGCCCGGTCCGCCGCAAGGGCGGCGACGAGCCCCTCCGCTGCCGTCTGGAGGTGGCCCGCGAGACCCTCCAGATCGTGCTGAGCCGCACCAAGGGCGAAGCGCTCCCCGACGCCGGGGCCTACCAGTGGCAGGTCCTCAGGGCCCTCACCGACGAGGTGGAGTCCGAGGTCGACGGCGCGACCACCACGATCCGCATCCGCCAGCAGCGCCCCGCCACCGAGGCCGACGCGGACACCGAGCGCCACCAGATCCACTAGCCCCGTTTCGCATCGGACGGGTCTTGTCGTACCCGTGCGGCATGATCGGTCACGAAGCCCGGAAAAGCTTGAAGGCCCGGCACGGGGCCGGGCCTACCAAGCTTCTGATGTCGCAAATTCGAGGGACGGTCTACATCAAGGGATTGCGCGGTGCTAGCCGACGACCTGGGTGGCGAGGGTGCGCAGCGCACCCGAGCGGCGCTTCAGCTCGCGGCGCTCGATCTCGCTCATGCCACCCCACACGCCCGCGTCCTGGCCGCTTTCGAGCGCCCACCGCAGGCACTCCTCGGTCACCGGGCAGCGTCGGCACACGTTCTTGGCCTGCTCGATCTGTACCAGAGCCGGACCGGTGTCCCCGATCGGGAAGAACAGCTCGGGGTCCTCGTCGCGGCAGATGGCCTCGTGGCGCCAATCCATCAAAACTTCTCCTTGTCAAGCATCAAACGTCTGTTTCACGGTGTTATGAACGATGTGCGGTTCGGGCGTGCGGACACTCGGGTCCATGCCGGGCGCTCGGGTCGTGTTCGCGAGGTGTCGCTCCGCATCCGCCTCGCGGCGGCGGGCGCACCCTCGCGGGCGGGCACTCGAAACGGCTGCACCTGTGGTACGGGACCCGGTTCCCTGCAAAGGGAATCGTTGTCGCCGCGACTGCGGAACGCTCTCGCATCAGCGCCATTGCTGAACGCCGGGGCAGCGGGGAGCACTTCCACCTGCGACGTCGGTCGCCCGATTGGCGGCCGAACAGGTCCGCACCTCAGACCCGGCCACCTTGTGAATACTTTCACAAGGACGGGATTTGTCAAGGGTTCGACTCGGGAAATCAGCTCGAAGTGAGTGAACTCACCGCTTCACCTCGAAGAAGACTCGTGGAACACGTTCCGCGAGACCGCCGGGACCCCTACCGCGGATCCTCGGAGCGGCCTCCGCCACATTCGCCCGGGGGTAAAAGTCCGGGGTCGGTGACAGCGAGTCGAACCGGTTTGACACACTGGTACTCAAGGTTGGCCGACTTACCAGGCTCGTAAGTGATGCCGAGTGATGAATACCCACATAGCGCCGGTCTATACGCACCGAAAAAACGATATTCGGTTGTAAGTCTCACGCCGTCCCCGTAGGGATGGCGAAATCAACCTTGCCTGCTCACGGGCGAGTTGTCAACACCCACCCTGAGGTTTTCCCAAGTTGTTAGCAGGCCACCCGCAGTGCCGCCGGGACCGAGCCGAGTTCGACTTCGGTCTGCTCACCGAGGTAGTCCCCGTCGAGTTGGAAGGCCTGCGGAAGCGACGCGCGCAGCCGAATCCTGGAGAGATCGTGATGCGTCACCGCGTGTTTGCCGTCAGGTCCGTCTCGTCCCACCAGCAGTGAAGCTGCGGTTCGCGCGGCGTCCGACAACCCAAGTTTACGCAGAATCAGGACATCAAGTCCAGCATTAAAGGACGCCCGCGCGTTGAGATTCACCGGAAGGGTGCCGAGGTAGGTCCACGGCGCGCAGTTCTGCACGACGACCATCCCCATCGATTCGTCCACGGTACCGGACGAGAGTTCGACGTTGATCGAGTCCCCTTCCACACCATGCTCATTGAGTTCCGCCATGACCGCGCGCGCGTAATGCGCGCCGAGATTGCGCTTCTTCCGGTACGACTCGACCTTCTTGATGATCGAGGCGTCCCACCCGAGTCCGGCGCAGAACGTGAAGACGCGGTCGACGCCGTCGGCCTGCGCGCGACCGAGACTGACGGTGCGGGTGCGCGGCGCGTCCACGAGGGCCGCCACGATCGCCATGGAGGCCCTGCGGCGGTCCCACGGCAGCCCCAGGGCCCGCGCGAAGACATTCGTGGACCCGGCCGGGATGGGCGCGAACACCGGCGCATCGGCGGCCGGGCGGCCGCCGGCGACCAGGCCGTTGACGACCTCGTTCACCGTGCCGTCCCCGCCGAGGCTCAGGACGACGTCGTAGCCCTCGTCCGCGCCGCGCCGCGCCAGCTCCTCGCCGTGGCCCCGTGAGCGGGTCTGCTCGACGGTGAGATCGAGCACCCCTTCGAGCTTCTTGGCGACCCAGCGCGTGCGGCGCCGCGAGCCGGTGGAGGCCTTCGGGTTCACGATGAGCAGACCACGCTGTGGCGCCGCTTTCAGGTCGCGCATAGGCGCAGCGTAGCCCGGGATACCGTGGAGGTGTGAACGAAACCGATGCCGACATGGGCGCCGTCACCGAAACCCCGGCGGACGGCGACCGTCCGTGGACCCTCACCGCCGCGGCGGGGCTGTTCTGGCTCCTCGCAACGGGACTCGTGGCCGCGGGCGGCTGGGGCCTCGTACAACTGGTGACCGGGCACGTCGACACCCCGAGCGGCGCGGTCGGCATCGTCCTCATCGCGTGGCTCGCCGCGCTCTACTACTGGCACATCGGACGCAGCCTCCTGCGCTCCCGCGACATCGTGGCCCAGGCGGTCTTCCAGGCCCTGCTCTGGCTGCCGGTCGGCTACTACCTCCGCGAGGCCGCCCACCCGATGCTCGGCGTCGCGGCATGGGCCCTCGCCGTCGCCCTCGTCGCCCTCGTCCTCAGCGGCCCGAGCCGCCGCGCCGTCGGCTTCGGCGACAAGCCCCGCTTCGGAGCCTGAGCGGGCCGTCAGGCTTCGGCGGCGCGCTTCGCGACGCCCTTTCGCATTACGGCGCTGTCGTACCCCCGAGGCACCCTTGACGATCGGGGGCCCAACCCCGAAGGTCCCGAAGGTTATCGGGCTGCCCCCGATTCGATGAGCGCCCCGGCTCGCGCCATGTGGCGCTCAGGCCGTCGAAATGTCGTACCCCCCGGGCACCGTTGACAACCGGGGGCCCAACCCCGAGGGTCCCGAAGGTTATCGGGCTGCCCTGCGGCGGCGGCGTTCTCGGGCGGTTCAGGCCTCGGCGGCGCGTCTCGCGATGAGCGCGAGGAGTTCCGGTGCGGCGCCGAGCGGTTCGCCGAGGTGCGAGGCGCCCGCTTCGCGGGCGGCGGCGATCGCCTTGTCGCACAGCAGGCCCGGGGCGATGAAGTAGCAGACCGCCGCGATGCGCTCGGCGCCCGCGGTCCGCAGCGACCGCACCGTCTCGTCGGCCGCGGGACCGGGACCGGAGGCGAATCCGGGTCCGGCCGGGACGCCGAGGAGGCGTCCGGCTTCGGCCGCGACCGCCGCCACGTGGGCGCGGCCCTCGTCCACGCGGGTTCCGGCCGCGCAGACCACGAGGCCGTCGACGTCGGCGGGCAGGCCGCGGACCAGGGCCGCCGCGAGCGACAGGTCCCCCACCGGTGCGGCGAGCGCGACCGCGAGGCCCGGCCGGGCCTCCTCAGCGCGCTTCGCGACCTCGGGGAGGTCGGTCCTGGCGTGGTAGGCGTCGGTGAGGAGCAGTGGCAGCGCCACCGCGCGGTCGTGGCCGCGGTCGGCGAGGCCCGTGAGGACCTCGGCGGGGTGCGGCTCGTTGAACTCCAGGAACCCCGCTTCGGCTCCGGCCGCCGCCGCGATGGCGCGCACGGTCGCCGGCGAGCGCGGGTCGGGACTGCCGTGGGCGACGAGGACCACCGGGCGGTCCGGGCCGGATACGGCCCCGGCCCGCGGCGGCGCCGCGGGCCGGGGGTCCGATGCCCTGTCAGACATGCAGTCCGCACTCGGTCTTGTCGAAGGCGGCCCAGCGGCCGGCGCGCGGGTCCTCGCCCGGGGCGGTGCGCCGGGTGCAGGGCCAGCAGCCGATGGAGCGGAAGCCGTCCTTGAGCAGGGGGTTGACCGGGATGTTGTGGCGTTCGATGTACGCCTCCTGGTCGGCCTCGGTCCACCGGGCGATCGGGGAGACCTTGACCTTGCGGCGGGAGAGGTCGAAGTCGACCACGCGCGTGTTGGCGCGGGACGGGCCCTCGTCCCGGCGCAGGCCGGTGGCCCAGCCGTCGTAGTCGGCCAGGGCCCGGTTGAGCGGGAGGACCTTGCGCAGCGAGCAGCACTCGTCGGGGGCGCGCGAGAACAGGCGGGGCCCGAACTCGGCGTCCTGGGACAGCACCGACTGGTCGGGCTGGATCGAGCGGACGTTGACGTTCATCGTGGAGGCGACGAAGTCGCGGACCTGAAGGGTCTCGGGGAAGTGCAGACCGGTGTCGAGGAAGACGACGTCGATGCCGGGGGCGACCTCGCTGGCGAGGTGGACCACGGCGGCGTCGGCCATCGACGAGGTCACGCAGAAGCGCGTTCCGAACTCGCCGACCGCCCATTCGAGGATCTCGTGGGCCGTGGCGTCTTCCAGGCGCTTCCCCGCTTCCATAGCGAGGTCACGGAGTTCGAAGGGGTCTCTCTGGTTCCCTGTGCTGCTCATGCTGCTTCACTCCGATCGGGGTACTTCAATCCGTGGGGGGCGCCGGGTACTGGGGGGCGGCGGCCATCCCGTGGTATTTGACGGCGAAGACGCGGGTGCAGTCCGCGCAGTGCCATCCGCCCTTAATCTCGACGTCGCTGTCGAGACCAGTGCTGTCGAGTTCGGGCGCATAGGGTCTGAGGTCCTCACCGCCGCAGTAGGGGCAGTGATACGGAACGACGCGGGCGGTCACTGGAATTCCGCTTCGTCGGCCCGGTGGACCCAGTGGGCGAAGGTCTCGCCCTCCGACCTGCCGTCGAGGTAGCGGCGGGTGAGGCGTTCCACATAGTCGCCGAGGTCGGCCGAGGCGACCTTGAGGCCGCGGGACTTGCGTCCGAGGCTCGCTTCGGCGGCGTGGCCGCCGCCGAGGTGGACCTGGAAGCCCTCGACCTGCTCGCCGTCGACGGTGACGAGCTGTCCCTTGAGGCCGATGTCCGCGGTCTGGGTGCGGGCGCAGGCGTTGGGGCAGCCGTTGACGTGGATGGAGATGGGCGTGTCGAGTTCGGGGACGCGCTTCTCCAGTTCGGCGACGAGGTCGCGGGTGCGGTCCTTGGTGTCGACGATGGCGAGCTTGCAGAACTGGATGCCGGTGCAGGCCATGGCGGAGCGGCGCCAGGGCGAGGGGTCGGCCTCGAGGCCGACGGCCTTGAGGTCGGCGACGGCCTCGTCCACGCGGTCCTCGGGGACGTCCAGGAGCAGGAGCTTCTGGAGGGCGGTGGTGCGCACGCGGTCGGAGCCGTACTTCTCGGCGATGTCGGCGAGCTGGTCGAGGAGGGTGCCGGAGACGCGGCCGGCGACGGGGGCGACGCCGATGAAGTAGTTGCCGTCGCTCTGGCGGTGGACGCCGACGTGGTCGAGGAGCTTCTCGGGGACCTGCGGGGCGTCGAGGTCGGGGAGCTTGCGGCCGAGGTAGGCCTCGGATTCGAGGACCTCGCGGAACTTCTCGGCGCCCCAGTCCTTGACGAGGAACTTCAGGCGGGCGCGGGTGCGCAGGCGCCGGTAGCCCCAGTCGCGGAAGATGCGGACGACGCCGAGCCAGACGTCGACGACGTCCTCCTGGGCGACCCAGACGCCGAGGCGCTGGGCGAACATCGGGTTGGTGGAGAGGCCGCCGCCGACCCACAGGTCGAAGCCGGGGCCGTGCTCGGGGTGGTGGGCGCCGACGAGGGAGATGTCGTTGATCTCCCAGGGGTTGTCGGGGAGCCAGCCGATGGAGGACTTGAACTTGCGGGGCAGGTTCGAGAGTGAGCGGTCGCCGATGAAGCTGTCGTGGATCTGCTTGATCTGCGGCGTGGCGTCGATGGCCTCGTCGGTGTGGACCCCGGCGACGGGCGAGCCGAGGATGACGCGCGGGCAGTCGCCGCAGGCCTCCTGGGTGTCGAGGCCGACCGCTTCGAGGCGGCGCCAGATCTCGGGGACGTCGCGCACGTCGATCCAGTGGTACTGGATGTTCTGGCGGTCGGTGACGTCGGCGGTGTCGCGGCCGAACTCCTTGGAGATGCCGGCGACGGTGCGCAGTTGGGCGACCGAGAGCTGGCCGCCGTCCATGCGCACGCGCATCATGAAGTAGCGGTCGTCGAGCTCCTCCTCTTCGAGGACGCCGGTCTTGCCGCCGGCGATGCCGGGCTTGCGCTGCGTGTACAGGCCCCACCAGCGGAAGCGTCCGCGCAGGTCGGCGGGGTCGATGGAGTCGAAGCCGCCGTGGGCGTAGATGCCCTCGATGCGCTGCCGCACGTTGAGCGGGTTGTCGTCCTTTTTGGACTGCTCGTTCTTGTTGAGCGGCTCCCGGTGGCCCATGGCCCACTGGCCTTGGCCCTTCGGGCGGGACGGTTTGCGCGTTGGCGTTGGCACAGTACTCCTCATGGCGGACACGGGTGTGGCATGGTTCGTCGGCGGAGACGCCGGAAGGATTTAAGCGCACATCAGACACGCGGCGCTGAACACACGGCAGAAGTCGACGTGGCGGCGTGCCACCAGTCGGAGCCCGTGTGCGCGAGACATGTGGGCAAGCATGACACACATTCCCGCCATGCGCACCGGCCGTCCCGCTCCATGGACAAGCAGGTCACAGCCCGAAGGCCGGACCCCGCGCGGGGTCCGGCCTCCAGGTGCGCGCCGATCGGGTCAGGCCCGGCGCCTGCGGGTCGTCGCCAGGACGACGACGCCGAGTGCTAGCGCGCCGACGCCGACGCCGACCGCCATGAGCAGGCGGGTGCCGGTGAGCGGCAGGCCGCCGCCGCCGTCCGGGGAGGTCGCCTCGCCGGTGGTCGGGGCGGTTCCGGTGGTGGGCCCGCCGCTGGTCGGGACGGCGGTGGTGGGGGCGTCCGTCGTGGGCCCGTCGGTGGTCGGCCCATCAGTGGTCGGGCCGTCGGTCGTCGGACCGTCCGTGGTCGGCTCGTCCGTGGTCGGGCCGTCCGAGGTCGGGGCGTCGGTGGTCGGCTCGTCCGTCGTTGGCTCGTCCGAGGTCGGGGCGTCGGTGGTGTCGGTCGGGTCGACGTCCTCGCATTCGGGGAGGTCGCCGTTGAACGGGTAGTTGTGGATCTCCTGGCCGGAGCCGGGGAGGGTGCTGGAGCCGTGGACGAGGTTCCCGGTGAGGAACATGCGGCCGTTGGTGCCGGACATGCTCAGGGTCGTGGTGCTCGCCTGGGAGCCGGCGAGGACCGAGCCCTGGAGCTGGGTCGTGCCCTGGAGGTTGACCGTGGTCGCTTCGGGGAAGTTCCAGAGGAGGCGGTCGCGGATCGACTCCTGCGGGGTGTTGTTGAGGTTGAGCGTGACGGTGTCGCCGTAGAGGTTGACCAGGACGGTGGCGCCCGCAGGGATGTTCTCGAAGACGACGGACTGCATGCCGCCGCCCGCGCCCGTGAGGCCGCCGTCGACCGCGAAGACCTGGAGCGCCGAGGAACCGTCGCCGGTGAACACGGTCTGGAAGCCCTGGTTGTCGACCGTGCCGGTGGTGGCGCGGCGGGTCGCGTCCTCGGGGTAGGCGTAGCACAGGCTCGCTTCGGTGAGCTCGTCGCGCAGGCCCGCGTACTCGTCGACCGCGGCCGAGTCGATGACGGCGGTGGGGATGACCTCGCCGGTGGCGGTTCCCGCCACGCGCACGACGCCGGACTCCGCGCCCTCCTCGGCGAGGAGGCGCTGCTCGGTGGCGATCGTCAGGCTCCCGCCGACCTGCATGTAGTCGGAGCCGGTGGGCGGGGGCACGCGGGAGCCGACGCCCGCGATGCCGACGTTGTAGACCGCCGAGCCGGAGGTCTTGTTCTGGTCGAAGTCGCCGAGGACGACGTTGCGGCCCTCCGACTCGGCGGCCGAGCCGGTCACGCTGAAGTCGCCGCCGACGAAGACGTTGACCGAGTCGTCGTACCCGGCGATCGGGCCGCTGCCGTTGTCGGGGAACGGGTCGGGGCAGTCGGGCCCGCCGCAGGGGCCCAGCCCGCCCGGCAGGGTCGCGGCGAGCGCCTCGACGCTGGAGAGCGCGAACGCGGCCACGGCGACGGCCGCCGAGGCGGCCAGCACCACCGACGTCCTGGCGCGGAGACGGGACTTGGCGGGCATGGGCTTCCTCCGAGGACGGGCCGGCGACGGCGTCGGTCCTCTTCATAGCAGCGCCGCGACCGTCCTCATCGGATTTCGGCCGAAACGGCCGCGTCCGCTACTGGAGCGCGAAGTCCACGACCGCCTCGGTGCCGCCCTCGGCGCGCGGGCGCATGTCGATCGTGCCGCGCAGCTCCCCGGTGACGAGCGTGTGCACGATCTGGAGGCCCAGGCGGGTGGAGTCGGCGATGCGGAAGCCCTCCGGCAGGCCCTTGCCGTGGTCGGTGACGGTGACGCGGAAGCGGTCGCCGTCGCGCGCCACGCCGAGGACGACCTCGCCCTCCTGCCCGGGCGGGTAGGCGTGCTCGACGGCGTTCTGGAGCAGTTCGTTGACGACCATGACCAGCGGGGTCGCGTACTCGCTGGGGAGGACCCCGAAGGTGCCCTCGCGCCGCAGCGTCACCTTCGACTCGGCGACGGAGACCTCGACGGCCATCGAGGCGACGCGGTCGACGATCTGGTCGAAGCCCACCGACTCGTCGGAGGACTGCGCGAGCGTCTCGTGGACCAGGGCGATCGAGGCGACGCGGCGCACCGACTCCTCCAGCGAGACGCGCGCCTGCGGTGAGCCGACCCGGCGGGCCTGGAGGCGCAGGAGTGCGGCGACGGTCTGGAGGTTGTTCTTGACGCGGTGGTGGATCTCGCGGATCGTGGCGTCCTTGGTGACCAGTTCGCGGTCGAGGCGGCGGACCTCGGTGATGTCGCGGACGAGGACGAGCGCGCCGGCGGCCTTGCCGCCCGGGCGCAGCGGCAGAGCCCGCATGAGGACCGTGGCGCCCTTGGCCTCGATCTCCTTGCGGCGCGGGGTGCCCCCGGCGAGCGCGTCGGCGATGCGGCGGGCTGCGTCGGCGCCGACCTCGGGGCTGGAGGGAAGGCTGCGGGTGAGCTCGGCGAGGTCGCGGTCCCGCAGGTGGCCGGTGACGCCCATGCGCCGGTAGGCCGAGAGCGCGTTCGGGGAGGCGTAGCGGACGAGGCCGTCGCCGCCGATGCGCACGAGGCCGTCGCCGATGCGCGGCGCCGTGGTCGGCTCGCCGGGCAGCAGCGGGGGCGGGAAGCCGCCGTCAGTGAGCATCTGCACCAGGTAGTCGGCGGTCTTGAGGTAGTTGATCTCCAGGTGGGAGGGGCTGCGGGTGTCCGAGAGGTTGGTGTCGCGGGCGGCGACGGCGATGACCTCGCGGCGGTCGCGGCGGCGCACGGGGATCGCCTCGTGGCGGGCGGCGACGTCGCCGCGCCAGACCGGGTCGCCCTCGCGGAAGATGCGGCCCTCGGTGAAGGCCACGTTGAGGTGCTGGGCGTCGTCGCCTTCGAGGATGCGCCCGACCTGGTCCTCCTCGTACGCGGTGGGGCCGGTGGTGGGCCGCACCTGGGCGAGGCACACGAAGCGCCCCGGGCGGTCCTTGACGGCGCCCCAGAGGAGGAAGTCGGCGAAGGAGAGGTCGGCGAGGAGCTGCCATTCGGCGACCAGGCGCTGGAGGTGCGCCGCGGAGTTGGAGGTCAGGTCGGTGTGGGCGCTGACGACGTCACGGAGTGTGGACACCCGGACAATGGTAGCGGCGGTTTCGGCGCGGGCCGGTCGGCCGCCGGAGACGGAGCCGCCCCGCCTCGGAGGGGGCGGGGCGTTCGCCGCGGGCTGCTACGACGGCATCGTGATGTCGGGCTTATCCAGTTCTTCGACGTTGACGTCCTTGAAGGTCAGGACGCGGACGTGCTTGACGAAGCGCGCCGGGCGGTACATGTCCCAGACCCACGCGTCGGTCATCTCGACCTCGAAGTAGGTCTCGGCGTCGGCGCCCCGCACGTGGACTTCGACCGCGTTCGCCAGGTAGAACCGCCGTTCGGTCTCGACGACGTAGGTGAACTGCCGGACGATGTCCCGGTACTCCCGGTACAGCTGCAGCTCCATGTCGGTCTCGTACTTCTCGAGGTCCTCGGCGCTCAACGCTCCTCCTTCTCTGGCGGCGGTCTCAACGATAGTGCGCGGGTGCCCCGCCCCGCTCGCGGCTCTCGCGGCGAACGCTTGCGCGGTCGCTATTTCACACCCGGTCCGCGCCGGGCGCCGCCCCGGCGGGGCGGGCGGGCCCGCGTTCAGGCGCGCGCGGGGGCGAACGGGGCGACGTTCGCGTAGGAGAGACGGTGCTGCTCGCACGCCCCCCAGCGGCGCAGCGCGGCCTCGTGCGCGGCCGTGCCGTATCCCTTGTGGACAGCGAAGCCGTACTCGGGGCGCTCGCGGTCGAGCTCGACCATGATCCGGTCCCTGGTGACCTTGGCGACCACGCCCGCCGCCGCCACGCACGCGGCCGTCCGGTCGCCCTTGACGACGCCGAGGCTCCCCGGCAGCCCCGGCACCGCGAACCCGTCGGTGAGGACGAAGCCGGGCCGCTCTGGCAGGCGGGCGACGGCCACGCGCATCCCCTCCAGGTTGCACACGGCGATGCCGCGCCGGTCGATCTCCTCGGGGCCGTACGTGACCGTGGCGATCCGCGCCCGCGAGCGCAGCAGCCTTGCGAAGACGCGCTCGCGCGCGGCCTCGGTGAGCAGCTTCGAGTCGTCGAGCTCCTCGGGCCGGGCGCTCGGCGGCAGGCTCACCGCCGCGACGACCAGCGGCCCCGCGCAGGCGCCGCGTCCGGCCTCGTCGGCCCCGGCCACCGGGCCGAGGCCGCGGCGGGCGAGCGCCGACTCCAGCGCGTACAGGTCGCCGTCGCGCCGCATCCGGGAGGGGGCCGGGCGGAGCACGGTCAGGACGGCTCGGGGACGTCGTCGTAGGTCTCGGGGATGGCGAACCAGTTGAAGTCCGAGAAGGGCCAGAACAGCACGAACGCCTTGCCGATGACCGCGTCCACCGAGATGGTCGCGCCCTCGACGCTTCCGCCGTTGCGGATGTACCGCTCGCGCGAGTCGCCCGAGGCCGAGCGGTGGTCGCCCATGACCCACAGGCGCCCCTCGGGGACGATCACGTCGAACGGGTCGCCCGAGGGCGGGTCCTGCTCGCCGGTCAGCGGGTTCACGTACAGGTAGGAGGTCTCGTCGAGGGGCTGGCCGTTGACGGTGATGCGGCCCTGGTCGTCGCAGCACACCACGTGGTCGCCGCCGACGGCGATGACCCGCTTGATGAACTCGTCCTCCTCCTCGACCGAGCGCCAGTCCTTGGGGGCGGTGAAGACGATGATCTCGCCGCGCTCGGGGTCGGAGAAGTCGTGCACGAGCTTGTTGACCAGGACCCGGTCGTTGATCTGGAGGGTGGTCTCCATCGAGCCCGAGGGGATGTAATAGGTCTGGACGACCCAGGTCCGCACGACGATGGCGACCAGGATGGCCACGCCGAGCAGGATGGGCAGTTCCTTCCAGAACGATCCCTTCTTCTTGGGCTGCTGCTTTTCCGAGGATTCCTCGGCGCCTTCGCCGTCGGCGCCGGGCGCTTGCCCTTCTTCGATCACGGTGCGAGTCTACGCGCTCGCACTCCGGCCCCAGAGGTGCCCGGCCGCGCCGCGGCCTGCGAACCGTTCACCGGTATCACCGTGGCGGGCAACGAAGGTGGTGAATGCCAGGAGGTGTCGAGCGCGGGGGCGGCGGTCGCGGCCCCCGCGGGGGCGGCCTCGCCGCCGGTGCCCTCCAACACGTCGAAGGACGCGGGGATCTCCAGCTCGGTGGCCCGGTCGGTGGGCCACACCAGCGCGATGGCGCGGCCGATGACGTTCTCGACCGGGACCGGCCCCTGGCAGCGGGAGTCCTTGGAGTTCCCGCGGTGGTCCCCCATCACCCACACCTCGCCCTCGGGGACGGTCACCTCCTCGAACACCCGCGAATGGCAGGTGCCGGGGTCGACGTCGAGCGGGGCGTTGTCGTAGACGTAGGCCTCCTCGTGCAGGGACACGCCGTTGACGACCACGTTCCCGTCCGCGTCGCAGCAGGAGACCGTGTCGCCGCCGACGGCGATGACGCGCTTGATGAAGTCCTTCTCGTCGGGCTCGGCCAGGCCGATGAGGTCGAGGACGCCCGTGGTGAAGTCGGAGACGAGCGAGTCGTCCCCCGCCGCGGGCCGGTACTCGGGGTCCCAGCTGTCGGTGCCGCGGAAGACCACGACCTCGCCGCGCTGGGGGCTGCGCAGCGTCGTGGTGAGCTTGAGGACCAGGACCTTGTCGCCCTCCTGGAGGGTCTGCTCCATCGAGCCGGACGGGATGTAGAACGGCTGCACCGCGAAGGTGCGCAGCAGGACGGCCGCGGAGAAGGCGACGACGAGCAGCAGCGGCAGCTCGACCCACAGCGACAGGTACTGGCGCTTGTGCGGCTGCGACAGGCGGCTCTCGGACTCGCGCCTGCGCGGCTCGGCCCCGTCGTCGACCTTGTCGTGCGCGCCGGTGCGGGCCTTGGCGCGGTCGTGCGGCCCGGCCGCACGCTCGCGTTCGGCCGCCACGCGGTCGCGGGGCCCTGTAGGTCCTTCGACGCGGTCGCGCGGGCCCGTGGCGCCCTCCACCCGGTCGCGCGGGCCGGTCGCGCCCTCGACGCGCCGGATCGGGCGCGTGGAGCCGCTGCCGGCGACGGGCCCGGTGGGCAGGGCGCCGGATCGGCGGGGGTCGGAGGGGGGAGGGTCGGAGGGCGGCCGGCCGCCGGGACCGGGAAGTCGGTTCCAGTCGATGCGGCGCGGCCCCTTCGGCCCGCCGGGGGAACCAGGGCTCATGCGCTGAGCGTAGCGGAAGCGGGCGGGAATGCGAAGAACCCCGGGCATCGCCCGGGGTCCTCCGAAAGTCGCAGTGCCCTTGGGGGGCACGGTTCCCCGCCGCGAAGACGGGTCGCGAGACTAGATCTCGCGCTTCTCCTTGATCTTGGCGGCCTTGCCCTTGCGGTCGCGCAGGTAGTACAGCTTCGCGCGGCGGACCTTGCCTCGCATGGCGATCTCGATCGCGTCGACCATGGGGCCGTGGACGGGGAAGGTGCGCTCGACGCCGATGCCGTAGCTCAGCTTGCGGACCGTGAAGGTCTCGCCGAGGCCCGCGCCGTGGCGGCGGATGACGACGCCCTGGAACACCTGGACACGGGACCGGGCGCCTTCCTGGACTCGGACGTTCACCTTGACGGTGTCGCCGGGACGGAAGTCCGGCACGTCGGCGCGCATGGAGGCGGCGTTCAGCTCATCCAGAATGTTCATGGTTTTCAGACCTCATCGATTGATCTCGCTAGAAGTTCCTCCGCGAGAGGTACCGCTTGAACGAACGGCACGTCACGGGAACTCGTCTACTCTGCCACAACCTGCTCGGGCAGGGCGAACCCGGCCCCTTGAAGTAGGCGCCGGTCACGTTGATCGAGGCTACCCGCCTCCAGCCGCGCCAGCAAGTCCGGGCGGGCCCGCGCGGTGCGCAGGAGCGCCTGGTCGCGGCGCCAGCGGTCGACCTTCCCGTGATCGCCCGAAAGGAGGACGGGCGGGACCTCGCGCCCGCGCCACTCGGCGGGTCGCGTGTAGGCGGGGGCCTCCAGGAGGCCCGCGTTGTGCGACTCGTCGTCGAGCGAGGCGGCGTTGCCGAGGACGCCCGGCAGGAGCCGCGAGACGGCCTCGACGATCGCGAGGACGGCGACCTCGCCGCCGAAGAGCACGTAGTCGCCGATGGAGACCTCGGTGACCTCCATGCGCTCGGCCGCGTGGTCGACGACGCGCTGGTCGATGCCCTCGTAGCGCCCGCACGCGAACATGAGCCACGGCTCGGCGGCCAGCTCGCGCGCCAGGGCCTGCGTGAAGGGCCGCCCGGCGGGGCTGGTCACCAGCAGGCGCGGGCGGGCCTCGCCGTCTTCGGGCACGAGCTCGTCGAGGCACTCGCCCCACGGCTGCGGCTTCATGACCATGCCGGCCCCGCCCCCGGCGGGGGCGCCGTCCACCGAATGGTGCACGTCGTGGGTCCAGCGTCGCAGGTCGTGGACGTTCAGATCCAGCAGGCCGCGCTCGCGGGCGCGCCCGATGAGCGAGAGGTCCAGCGGCGCGAGGTACTCGGGGAAGACGGTGACGACGTCGATGCGCACGGCGGCCTCACAGCTCCAGCAGGCCCGGAGGCAGGTCGACGGTGACGGTCTCGGTCTCGAAGTCGACGCCCAGGACCATCTCGGCGACGAACGGGATGCGCGCGGGGTGCGTGCCCTCGCGCTTGACCACGAGGGTCTCGTGGCCCGCGCCGTGCTCGATCCGGGCGACCGTCCCGATCGGGTCGCCGCCCTCCTGGACGACCGCGAGGCCGACCAGGTCGTCGTCGCGGAACTCGTCGTCGGCGAGGTCGTCCTCGTCGACGTCGACCGCGAGCAGGACGCCGCGGAGGGCCTCGGACCCGTTGCGGTCCTGGACGCCCTCGAAGCCGATCATCGGCCGGCCCTGGTGCCAGCGCACGGTGACGGCCTTGAGCGGGGCGCCCTTGAGCGGCCCGCCGCGCGTGGCGAACTCCGCGCCGGGCTGGAACCGCGCGTCCGGGTCGTCGGTGCGCACCTCGACCACGACCTCGCCGCGCAGCCCGTGCGGGCGGACGATCCGGCCTACGACTACCTCTGCCATGGGAACCTTTCGGGGACAGCACGACGGCCCCGGGGCGAACCCCGGGGCCGTCAGCGGACTTCAGTAGGAATCGACGACCTCGACGCGGATGCCGCGACCGCCGATCGAGCCGATGACCTGGCGCAGCGCGTTGACGGTCCGACCGCCCCGTCCGATCACCGTACCCAGGTCGTCCGGGTTCACCCGGACTTCCAGCCGCTTGCCGCGGCGGGAGTCGACCAGTCGGACGCGGACGTCGTCGGGATTGTCGACGATGCCTTTGACAAGGTGTTCAAGCGCCGGTCGCAGCACGATTACTCCCCTTTGGTCTCGGAGGCCTCGTCGGCTGCGGCCTCGACCTCTTCAGTCTTAGCCGATTCGTCGGCCTTGGCGGCGGACTTCTTCGCCTTCGGCGCGGCCTTCGCGGCCTCTTCCGGGACGTAGGCCTTCGACGGGTCGATGCCCGACTCCTTGAGGGCCGCGATGTACAGCGACTCCTTCTCGGGCTTGGGCTCGGCGACCTTCAGCGGGGCCGGCTCGGGCAGGCCCTTGAAGCGCTGCCAGTCGCCGGTCTTGCGCAGGAGGGCCTTGACCGTGTCGGACGGCTGGGCGCCCACGGAGAGCCAGTGCTGGACGCGGTCGGACTTGACCTCGATCCGGGACGGGTTCTCCTTCGGGTGGTAGATCCCGACGTTCTCAATGACCTTGCCGTCGCGCTTGACGCGCGAGTCGGCGATGACGATGCGGTACTGGGGAGTACGGATCTTCCCCATTCGCGTGAGGCGAATCTTCACTGCCACGTTCTTGTTACTCCTGTAATAAGGATCACGCAGCACGCACACCATCCAGGGGAATCACTCCGGATTGTGTTCGCGCTGAAACTTGGCCTTGCGTCACGGTAGTTGAGAGGGCTTCCGTCCCAAAGCTCATGTACAGCGACCGAGTCTAGCGCACCGTGCGATCAGTACTGGCGGGCCAGGTACGCGATGAGACCGGACTCATCCAGCGAATCCGGAACCGAGCCGTCCTCGCGCTGGAGGAGGCGCACCGTGACCGCGGACTGCCCGGCCCGCGCCTCGCCCTCGACGCCGCAGGCGTCCCAGGGCATCCGCGCGTACCCGGTCCGGGCGGCCTCGACCGCCTCGTCCACGGAGGCGACGTCGACCGTGTGCGCCTCGCGGAAGCCCAGGGCCTCGTCCCACAGCTGCTGCTGCGCGCCGGCGAGCGCGGCGGCGACGGCCTCGGCGATCATCCCGAGCGGCACGGACTGCTTGGAGCCCTCGACGCGGCTGACCACGGTGGCCTCGCCGTTCTTGAGGTCGCGGGGGCCCAGCTCGATCCGGACCGGGTAGCCCTTGAGCTCGGCGTCGACGGCGCGGCGGCCGAAGGCGATGTCGCCGCGGTCGTCGAGCTTGACGCGCAGGCCGTCGGCCTTGAGCTCGTCGTAGAGCTTGCGCGCGGCGGCGCGGACCTCGTCGGAGTCCTTGACGATCATGACGCTGACCTGGACGGGGGCGAGGTTCGGCGGGACGCGCAGCCCCGCGTCGTCGCCGTGGCCCATGATGAGGCCGCCGATCATGCGCGTCGAGGTGCCCCAGGAGGTCGTCCAGCCGTGCGCCTGCTTGCCGTCCTTGCCCTGGAACTGGATGTCGAAGGCCTTCGCGAACTTCTGGCCCAGCTCGTGCGAGGTGCCCATCTGAAGGGCCTTGCCGTCGCGCATGAGGGCGTCGCACGCGAAGGTGTTCAGGGCCCCGGCGAAGCGCTCGGCCTCGGTCTTGATGCCGCGCAGCACCGGCAGCGCCAGCACGTTCTCCATGAAGTCGGCGTAGACGTCGTGGAGGATGCGCAGCGTGAACGCGTGGGCGTCCTCGTAGGACTCGTGGACGGTGTGGCCCTCCTGCCACAGGAACTCCGAGGAGCGCAGGAACAGGCGGGTGCGCATCTCGTAGCGCATCACGTTGCACCACTGGTTGAGCAGCAGGGGCAGGTCGCGGTAGGAGTTGACCCACTTCGCCATGTACTCGCCGATGATGGTCTCGGAGGTGGGGCGGATCGCGAGCTTCTCCTCCAGGTCCTTGCCGCCGCCTTGCGTGACCATCCAGACCTCGGGGGCGAAGCCCTCCACGTGGTCGGCCTCGCGCCGGAAGTAGGACTCGGGGATGAGCAGGGGGAACGAGGCGTTCTCCGTGCCGGTGTCCTTGATGCGCGCGTCCATCTCGGCGGTCATCCGCTCCCACAGCGCGAACCCGGTCGGTCGGATCACCTGCGAGCCGCGCGCCGGGCCGTTCTCGGCCAGCTGGGCTTTGGCGACGACGTCCTGGTACCAGCGAGGGAAGTCCTCGCCCTGCGGTGTGAGTACATTGGCCATAATCAGGGATTCTACGGGCCGGACCCGCCCCGGGCGCAATCGGATACGGCGCGGTGCGAGCCCCGTCGCCTCCGCCGGAAGGAGGAGGGAGAAACCCCGGTTTCGGTCCTTCGGCGGTGATACGGAACAGCGTGCGTCGCATAAGCTGTCGTCGTGACGACACCCATGCTGGCAGGTGACCGCGGTCTGACGGCCGCCGAGGTCGCCGAGCGCATCGAGGCCGGCGCGGTCAACGAGGCGAAGCGCCACACCAGCCGCCCGCTCTCGGCGATCCTCCGCGCGAACCTCTTCACCCCGCTCAACGCCGTGATCGGCGTGCTCGCCGCGATCGCGATCGGCTTCACCGCGATGGAGGAGGGCTTCCTCGAAGGCCTCAAGCAGGGCCTGTTCGCCGGCGTCATCATCGCCAACATCCTCATCGGGACGATCCAGGAGCTGCGCGCCAAGCGCACCCTCGACAAGCTCTCGCTCATGAACCGGTCGAACGCGAAGGTCCTGCGCGACGGCGAGGTCGTCCAGATCGACCCGGCCCGGATCGTGCGCGACGACCTCGTGTACGTCGAACCCGGCGACCGGATCGTCGTCGACGGCCCCGTGGTCGAGTCCCGCAACCTGGAGATCGACGAGTCGCTGCTCACCGGCGAGGCCGACCCGGTCGCGAAGACGCCGGGCGACGGGGTCCGCTCGGGCTCGTTCGCCGTCGCCGGCACCGGGCTCTTCCGGGCCGAGCACATCGGCGCGGACTCCTACGCCGCCAAGCTCGTCGAGGAGGCCAGCAAGTTCACGCTCGCCCGCTCCGAACTGCGCGAGGGCATCAACCGCTTCATCAAGCTCATCAACTGGCTCATCGTCCCCATCGCGCTGCTGCTCATCGTCAGCCAGCTCGCCGACGCCGCGAACTGGCGCGAGATCATCGTCCGCACCGTCGCCGGGATCGTCCCCATGATCCCCGAGGGCCTGGTGCTGCTCACCTCCGTCGCGTTCGCCGTCGGCGTCATCCGCCTCGGCGCCCGCAAGTGCCTCGTCCAGGAGCTGCCCGCCATCGAGGGCCTCGCCCGCACCGACGTGCTGTGCCTCGACAAGACCGGCACCCTCACCGAGGGCGGCATGGACGTCGACCGCGTCCAGCCGGTCGCCGGCGCCGACGGCGACGCCGTCGCCGAGGCCCTCGCGGCGCTCGCCGCGGCCGACGACAGCCCGAACCCGACCATGCAGGCCGTCGAGGCCTACCTCAAGGAGAACGCGATCGGCGACCCGATCTGGCGGGTCATCGACGTCATGCCGTTCTCCTCGGCGCGCAAGTGGAGCGGCACCCGCTTCACCGACCACGGCAACTGGCTCCTCGGCGCCCCGGACGTGCTTCTCGAAGCGGACGACCCGATGGCCCTCGAAGCCGACGTGCTCGGCGCCCAGGGCCTGCGCGTCCTCGCGCTCGTCACCGCCGAGACCGCCTCCACCACCGGCGGCGTGACGGGCGTCAAGGCCCAGGCCCTCGTGGTCCTGCGCCAGCGCCTTCGCTCGACCGCCGCGGCGACCCTCGCCTACTTCAAGGACCAGGGCGTCGCCGTCAAGATCATCTCCGGGGACTCCCCCGCCGCCGTCGGCGCCGTCGCCGCGCAGCTGGGGGTCGAGGGCGCGGCCGACACCGTCGACGCCCGGCGCCTGCCCGAGGACCCCGAGGAGCTCGCCGACCTGCTGGAGCGGGCCACGATCTTCGGGCGCGTCAAGCCGCACCAGAAGCAGGCGTTCGTCAAGGCCCTCCAGTCGCGGGGCCACACCGTGGCGATGACCGGCGACGGCGTCAACGACGTGCTCGCTCTCAAGGACGCCGACCTGGGCATCGCGATGGGCTCGGGTTCGGCCGCGGCCCGCTCGGTGGCGCAGGTCGTGCTCCTCGACGACGAGTTCGCGACGCTGCCGCACGTGGTGAACGAGGGCCGCCGGGTCCTAGGGAACATCGGGCGGGTCTCGAACGTGTTCCTCACCAAGACCGTGTACGCGATCAGCCTGGCGCTGTTCATCGCCGTGGGCGCGATCTGGTCGTGGGCCGCGGGCCACGAGCCGCTGCCGTACCCGTTCCTGCCGATCCACCAGTCGCTCATCAACCTGTTCACCATCGGCCTGCCGGCGTTCTTCCTCGCGCTGGCGCCGACGTTCGACCGGGCGCGGCCCGGGTTCGTCAAGCGGGTCCTGAAGTTCGCGATCCCGGCCGGGATCTGCTGCGCGGTGCCGACCTTCGTGGTCTACCTCGCGGCGCTCGCCCACGACGGCTACGACTCCCAGCTGCCGCAGACCACGGCCGCGATCACACTGTTCTGCCTGGCGCTGGCGGCGCTGGCGATCGTGGCGAAGCCGTACACGTGGTGGAAGGCGCTGCTGGTCGGCGGCTGCGCGGCGGCGTTCGTCGTGGTCCTGGCGGTGCCGCCGTTCGCGCGTTTCTACGAGCTGGAGCTGCCGGGCGCCTGGAACACGACCGCCGCGGCGATCGGCGTCGGCTCGGGCGTGGCGGCCCTGCTGTTCTGGCTGGTGGTCCGGCCCAAGCACCTCAAGGACTGAACCGTTCCGTCCACGGGGCCCGCCGGTTTCGGCGGGCCCTGTGTGGTGTGCGGCACTGCTACACCGGATGTAGCGGGGTGCGCGGCCCGTATGTAGCGCCTAGGGGGTGAGAGCAACTGAGCGAACCATGCAGGAGGCGGACATGTCGCAGCGCGACCTCGCGATCCGGGCCGAAGGGCTCGTCAAGCACTTCAAGGACGTCAAGGCCGTGGACGGCGTGGACCTGGAGGTCCCGGCGGGCACGGTGTACGGCGTGCTGGGCCCGAACGGCGCGGGCAAGACCACGACGGTGCGGATTCTGGCGACGCTGCTGCGCCCCGACGCCGGGACCGCGACCGTGTTCGGCCGCGACCTGCACACCGACGCCGCGGCGGTGCGCTCGCAGGTGAGCCTCACGGGGCAGTACGCCTCGCTGGACGAGGACCTCACCGGCGTGGAGAACCTGGTGCTGCTGTCGCGCCTGTACGGGTACGCCAAGCCCGCCGCGCGCGAGCGCGCCGCGGACCTGCTGGAGGCCTTCGGCCTGTCGGCGGCGGCGGGCAAGCAGGTCAAGGCGTACTCCGGCGGTATGCGCCGGCGCCTGGACATCGCCGCGTCGATCATCGTGACGCCGAAGCTGCTGTTCCTGGACGAGCCGACGACGGGCCTGGACCCGCGCAGCCGCAACCAGGTGTGGGACGTGGTGCGCACGATCGTCGCCGAGGGCACCACGGTGCTGCTGACGACGCAGTACCTGGAGGAGGCCGACCAGCTGGCGGGCCGCATCGCGGTCATCGACACCGGCAAGGTCATCGCCGAGGGCACGCCCGGGGAGCTGAAGTCCTCGGTGGGCGCCGGTTCGATCCGGGTGCGC
This sequence comes from Glycomyces paridis, assembly GCF_004912155.1. GTDB lineage: Bacteria > Actinomycetota > Actinomycetes > Mycobacteriales > Micromonosporaceae > Glycomyces > Glycomyces paridis. The sequence continues at coordinate 375,519 of NZ_STGX01000002.1, forward strand.
CTGCACCACGCCGACCAGCGCGAGCACGCGCAGAAGGTCCTGTCGGGGGCGCTGGCCGTGGAGGTCGCGCTCGACGACGACCCGGTGGCGCTGACGGCGAGCCTGGCCCCGGGGCTGGACACGGCCGAGCAGGGCTCGCACGTCCTGGGCGAGCTGGCCCGTGCGGGCATCCTCGTGGACGACTTCTCGCTGGGCCAGCCGAGCCTGGACGAGGTGTTCCTCGCCCTGACCAACCGCGTCGACGCCTGATCCGCACGGACTTTGAGGAAGGACACCGATATGACTGTCACGCAGACCGATACCAAGTCCGATGTCGACGCCCCGGCGCCGGTCGAGAAGGAGCACCTGCGGCGGCTCCTGGCCACCGGGGAGCGTCCGGCGCCGCCGAGCGCGTTCGCCTCGGCGCGGGCGTTCGCCTGGCGTTCGATGCTGAAGATCAAGCACGTGCCCGAGCAGCTGGGCGACATCCTGGTCTTCCCGATCATCATGCTGCTGATGTTCACGTACCTGTTCGGGGGCGCGATCGCGGGCGGCACCGGCGAGTACCTCCAGTTCCTGCTGCCGGGGATCATGGTCATGAGCATCGTGATGACGACGATCTACACGGGCATGTCGGTGAACATCGACATCAACAAGGGCGTGTCGGACCGGTTCCGGACGCTGCCGATCTGGCGGGCCGCGCCGATGGTCGGGTACCTGCTGGCGGACATGTTCCGGTACGCGGCGGCCGGGGCGATCATGTTCGGCACCGGCATGGTCATGGGCTACCGGCCCGAGGGCGGCGCGGTCGGCGTGCTGCTGGGCGTGGGGCTGCTGCTGGTCTTCTGCTTCGCGTTCTCGTGGGTGTGGACGTGGCTGGGCCTGATCACGCGGTCGGAGAAGACCGTCATGTCGATCTCGATGTCGATCCTGTTCCCGATGACGTTCCTGTCCAACGTGATGGTGGACCCGGCGACGATGCCCGGCTGGCTGCGGCCGGTCGTGGAGAACACGCCGATCAGCCAGCTGGTGGACGGGGTGCGGGGCCTGTTCGACGGGAACGTGGACTCGGTCTCGGTCCTGACGACGCTGATCTGGTCGGCCGGGTTCGTGGCGGTGTTCGGGTTCTTGACGATCCGGGCGTACAACCGCAAGTGAGACTCGATTCGCAACACCCCGGCAGCGGCCGGACGGGCTCCCCGTCCGGCCGCTGCCGTGTCACAGGCGCCAGTCGGGGGCGCCGGCCCCGGGCCGGTAGACGCAGACCGAGCCGGTGGCGACGGTCTCGCGCAGGTGCGCGGCGAGGGCGGGGTGGCCCTCCTCGATCTTCTTGAGGGTGTTGCGGATGCGGTTGGTGACGGATTTGCGGGCCCGCTCGTGGTTGTCGCCGAGGCGCCGGGCCCTGCCGCCGAGGCCGGTGGCGGCCTTGAGGTGGTCGATGAGGGTCTGGCGTTCGGCGTCGAGCGCGGCGGCGCGGGCGTCGTCGCCGAGGGCCGCGGCGGTGTCGATCTGCTCGTCGAGGGCCTCCAGGTGCTCGCGGTAGCGGGCGCGGGCCTGGGCGTCGAGGAGGTCGTCGCCGCCGAGGCGGGCGTCGGCGGCGACCGCTTCGCCCGCCTCGGGGTCGAGGAGGGCGGCGGCGCCGATCTCCTCGCCGGGGCGCGAGAGGAGTTCGCGGAGGTCGGCGAGGCCTTTGGCGTGCGGCAGGTGCAGGACGGTCCCGCCGTAGGCGAGGGTCCAGGTGGTGCCGTCGCGGCGGAACACGTCGCCCGCGGCGGGGGCGGGCGGCGCGGGCGGGGACGCGATGCACGCGAGGTTCGCCCGGGCGAGGTCCGACCACGGGGCCGCGTCGAGCAGGTCGGCCTGAGCGAGGGCGGCGCGGAAGTGGGCGGCGGCGCGGTCCCGCTCGCCGAGGACGGCCGCGAGGACGCCGAGCCAGTGGCTGATCGGCCCGGAGACGCTGGTGCCCCACATGGCGACGAGCCACTCCCCTTCGTGGGGGGCGAGGCGGTCGTAGACGTCGCGCGCGAGCTCGGCGTCCCCGTCGGCGGCGGCGAGCTCGGCCTCGAAGCGGAGCATGAGCGAGGCCCAGGACCCGAACACGTCGTCGGCGGACGCGAGGCGGTCGCGGATGCGGCGGGCGCGGTCGGTCTCGCCGCGCCGGAGCGCGCCGATCCCGGCGAGGAGGTCGGTGTGGTGCGTGCCGTAGGAGGAGCGGCGCGGCTCCTCGTCGGCGGCGGGCGCCTCGCCGCGGGCCATCCGCAGTTCCCAGCGCAGGTGGTCGATGAGGTCGAGGTGGCTGCGCTCGCGGCCCATGAGCTCGGCGGCGTCCTCGATGTGCGCCTCGGCGTCCGCGTAGCGGCCCTGCACGAGGTCGATGATGGCCTGGTCGACGTGGGCGCCGCCGCGCCAGTGCTCGGAGTCGGCGGCGTCGGCGAGGGCGTGGAACTCGGCGTGCTGGGCGAGGAACTCCCGGTCGCCCTGTTCGAGGAGCACGACCCACCGCAGCGAGGAGGAGACCAGGCGCAGCTCCTCGTCGCCGGTGCGGCGGGTGATCTCGACGAGCTCCTCGACGATCTCCTGGCGCTTCGCGGCGGTGCCGGGGCCCCAGTGGGAGGCGTGGGTGGCCCACAGCCCGAAGGAGATCTCGTCGTCGTCGCCGGCCGCGCGGGCCGCGATCATGTAGCGGTACAGCAGTTGGCGGGTGAGCGCCTCGTGTTCGAGGCCGGCCTCGGGCGGCTCGCCCGCGAGGCCCTCGTAGGCGAGGTTCTTGAGCCGCACGAGCTCGGGGACGCGGTCGGCCTGGGGCGCGTCCAGGGCGGCGCGGGCGAGGAGCATCGGGTCGCCGGAGTCCTCGGCCTCCTGGAGCGCCGACGCGTAGAGCGCGGCGGACTCGTCCTCGCGTTTGAGCCAGTGCACGGCGTCGGCGAGGCGCAGGCGCAGGAGCACGCGCTGGCGGACCATGCCGGGCCCGCACCGCTCGACGGCGCGGCGGTAGTACTTCTCGGAGCCGGCGATGCTCATGCAGGAGTTGGCCTTCGCGCCGGCGCGGGCGATGAGGGCGACGGCGGTCTCGGCGTCGACGTCGTCGCCGGCGAGCCACGCGTGGTGGGCGATCTCGGTGACGAGCATGTGCTTCTTGAGGGACTCGTCGGCTTCGAGGGCGCGGACGATGCAGCCGTGGTGGTGGGCGGCCTCGGCGGGGTCCATGGACTGATAGAGGGTCTCGCGGACGAGGTCGTGGACGAAGACGTACCGGTCCCGCTCGCGGCGTATGAGCCGGGTCTGGGCGGCGAGGTCGAGGGCCGACTCGATGCGGAACAGGTCGAGCCCGGAGGCCTGGGCCATGACGCCTGCGTGGAATTCGCGGCCGCCGACGGAGGCGAGGGTGAGCATCCGCAGGATCGGTTCGGGGAGCTGGTCGATGCGGCGGCGCAGGGCGTCGCGCATCCCGGCGCTGGTGGCGTCGACGGGCTGCCCGGAGGCCCACAGGAGCGCGGACTGCTCGACGAAGAACGGGTTGCCGCCGGTGCGGCGGGTGATCTCGGCGACGGTGCCCGGGTCGGGGGCCGCTCCGGCGGTGGCGGCGACGAGCGCGGCGACGCCGTCCTCGGTGAGGCCGTCGAGGCCGACCATGGCGGCCTTGGAGACGAGCTGGAGCATCCGGCCGCGGAGTCGGTGGCCGGGGTCGATCTCGGAGTCGCGGTAGGTGCCGACGAAGAGGATGCGCTCGAAGAAGGTGTGCTGGCAGGCGAACTTGAGCAGTTCGATGCTGGCGGTGTCGGAGAAGTGGAGGTCGTCGAGGACGATGAGGAGCGGGCGGAGCCGCGAGGCGCCGATGAGCAGCTGGGTGACGGCGTCGTGGAGTTCGAAGTCGACGGGCCGGGTGCCGTCGCCCTCGCCGAGGAACACCTCGATCGCGGGCGCGGGGCGCAGGGACCGCCAGGCCTCCTCGCCGAGGCGGGCGCGCAGCGACCGCAGGACCTGGAGCCAGAGCCAGTTGTCGGGGACGGCCTCGGACTCCCAGGAGGTGGCGAAGGCGACGAGCAGGTCGTCGCGGCGGCCGGCCGCGGCGTCGGTGACCAGGGCGGTCTTGCCGATGCCGGCCTCGCCGACGACGAGGACGAGGCCCCCGTGGCTGGCGACGGTGCGCTCGACGGCCGAGCGCAGGGTCGAGGCGGGATGGTCGCGTCCGATGAGCTGCGGGTCAGTCACCCTGCCAGTGTCGCCGACACCACCGACATACGCCATCCCGTTCTTCGGGACCGTTTCCCGGAACTGTCGGATTGCCGACGGCGCACCGATAGCGGCACGACCGCTGGTCGGCCGCGGGTCCCCTGCGGGGCCGCGACATCGGAGCGATCTTGTTTCATGTTTCCGACCCCTCGGTCACGGAGGGTGCATAAGGTCCTTCGGAGAGTAGACGTCCCGGCGCCGAAGCGCGGCCGGCACCGCCGAACCGGCGGCGCCGCGAGGCCGCGCCAGGACCGGGACAGCCGACGAACCAGGAGCAATCCTCATGGCACAGTCCACGTCCAACAACTCACGCAAGACCTGGAAGGGGGTCCTGATCGGGGCCGCCGTACCGATCGCGATGCTCGCCGGCGCACCGGCCGCGAGCGCGGAGCAGCTGCCGGCGGCGCCGGACGTCCAAGCGCTCCTCGACCTCCAACTGTGCCTGGCGGACCTCCAGGCCGCACTGTCGGTCGACGTGCCGGCCGAGGTCCCCGGCGCCGAGCAGCTGCCCGCACCGGGCGACCTGCCGGGCCTGCCGACCGACGCGCCCGACGTCGCCGCGATGAACGAGACCTGCCAGACGGTCCTCGCGCTGGTGCTGGCGCAGTCGCCGGACGTCCCGGTCGACCCGCCGGTGGACGTGCCCGGACCGGTCCCGCCGGCCGGCTGACGCACGGACGAGGGGCCCGCGGCCGAATGGCCGCGGGCCCCTTCACGTGTGCTTCGGCGACCGGCGCTAGGCCAGGCGGTCGGCGGCGTCGGCGATCGCCTCGTCCGTGGCCGTCAGGGACAGCCTGACGTGGCGCCCGCCCTTGGCGCCGTAGAACTCCCCGGCGGCGGCCAGGATGCCCCGCTCGGCGAGCGCCTCGACAGTGGTCCAGCAGTCCTCGCCGCGCGTGGCCCACAGGTACAGGCCCGCCTCGGAGTGGTCGACGCGGAACCCGGCGGCCTCGACCGCGCCGCGCAGGACGGTGCGGCGGCGCTCGTAGCGGGCGCGCTGCTCGATCGCGTGCGACTCGTCGTGGAGCGCGGCGATCGTGGCCTGCTGCACGGCCCACGGGACCATGAACCCGGCGTGGCGGCGCAGCTCGAGCAGGTCGGCGATGAGCGCGGGGTCGCCGGCGAGGAACGCCGAGCGGTACCCCGCGAGGTTCGAGCGCTTCGACAGCGAGTGGGCGGCGAGCAGGCCGGTGAGGTCGCCGTCGTTGACGCGCGGGTCGAGCACCGACACCGGCGGGCGCTCCTCGTCCCAGCCCAGCGTCAGGTAGCACTCGTCGCTGGCGAGCACCACGCCCGACTCCCGGGCCCAGCGCACCAGTTCGCGCAGGTGGTCGACCGAGGCGGTCTCGCCGGTCGGGTTGGTCGGGTAGTTGATCCACACCAGGCGCAGGCGCGACCCGGCCGCCTCGCGCGGATCGGCCACCGGCAGCGCCTCGGCCTTCGCGAGGATCGCGCCGATCTCGTACGTCGGGTAGGCGATCTCGGGGTAGGCGACGATCTCGCCGGGCCCGATCCCCAGCTGGAACGGCAGGTTCGCGACCAGTTCCTTGGAGCCGACCGTCGGCAGGACCGCGACGTCCTCACCGACGCCGGTGTGCCGGTGCAGCCACGAGCGCATCGCCCCGCGCAGTTCGGGCGGACCGGCGACCGTCGGGTAGCCGGGTGCGGCGGAGGCCGCGTCGAGGGCCCGCCTGATGGCCGCCGGGACCTCGTCCACGGGCGCGCCCACGGTGAGGTCGACCAGGCCGCCGGGATGGGCCGCCGCGCGTTCCCGGTACGGGGCCATCCGGTCCCACGGGAAGCGCGGCAGCCGGCGTGCCGGAGAGGCGCTGTGGAGGCGTCGCAGCGCCATCGCGGCTACTCCTCTTTCGCGGGCAGCGCGACCACGAAGGGGACGTCGCTGTCGATCTTGCCGACCTTGGAGGCCCCGCCGGGGCTGCCCAGGTCGTCGAAGAAGTCGACTTCGGCCTTGGTGTACTGGGCCCACTCTTCGGGGACGTCGTCCTCGTAGAAGATCGCCTCGACCGGGCACACCGGTTCGCAAGCACCGCAGTCCACGCACTCGTCGGGGTGGATGTAGAGCTTCCGGTTGCCTTCGTAGATGCAGTCGACCGGGCATTCTTCGATGCAAGCCCTGTCGAGGAGATCCACGCACGGCTCGGCGATAACGTAAGTCACGAGTCGTCCTTCCTACAGCGCGCAATCGGACGGACTGCGCTGAGATTGAGCCTAAAGCTTATTGCCATTAACAGACCCGAAGGCTTGGGGTGCGCCAGATGCTGGGACCGGAACACATCGGCCGTCGCGTGGCGGTACGGATCAGGTTGCGCGACGCCGAGCCGGGTCGCCGGTTCACCGACGTCACCGGTGAGCTTATCGAGGTGGGCCCGGTGTGCTGGCGCGTGCTGCCCGACAGTGTGGCGCGTTCGGAGGCGGCCGTCACCATCGACGCCGACGCCGTCGTCGCGGCCCGCGCGGTCCCCCCGAAGCCGACCCCGTTCTCCGAGATCCTCGCCCTCGAACGCGCGCTCGCGGCCACCTGGCCCGCCACCGAGACCGCCGACCTCGGCGGCTGGCTGCTGCGGTTCGCGCACGGCTACACGCGCCGCGCGAACTCGGCGCTGGCGCTGACCGCCCCGCCCGGCGGCGTCGACGCGGCCGCCGCCGCGGTCGCGGACTGGTACCGCGCTCGCGGCGCCCGCCCGCTCATCGCCCTGGCCGGGCCCGTCACGAAGCGGCTCGAAGCCGAACTCGCCGACCGCGGCTGGACCGCCGAGGCCGAGACGGTCGTCATGACCAAGGCGATCGAGGCGGTCGACTACGACGGCGAAGCCGTCGTGGCGGACGAGCCGGGACCGGTCCACCTGGCGCAGTCCGGGCGCGGCGCGCCCGCGGCGGCGGCGGTCCTCGGCTCGGGACCGGGCCGCGGCTACGCCCAGATCTGGCGCGGCGGCACGGACCTGGCCGCGCGCGGGCGCGGGGCGCTCGCCGGAGACCTGGTCGCCGTCACCGGAATCGGGACGGCCGAGGCCTACCGCAGGCGCGGCCTGGGCACCGAGGTGCTGCGCGCGCTCGAGGCGTGGGGCGCCTCGGCCGGGGCGCGGCGGGCCGCGCTCCAGGTCGAGGCGGACAACGACGCCGCGCTGGCGATGTACGCGGGGCTCGGGTACGCCGAGCGCTACCGGTACGGCTACCGGGCCGCGCCCTGACCCTCAGGACCGACTAGGCCTTGGCGGCGGCGGTGCGGGAGGGGTTCGCCTTGTGCTCGAACGCGATCTGGGTGGCCTTGAGCTCGCGGCCGTAGACGTCGACGCCGAGGGCCATGACGATGAGGAAGCCGACCCAGCCGGAGACGGCCAGGAGCGCGAAGTAGATGAGGGTCTGCGAGAAGATCCCGTCGATCGTCGGGTAGTCGACGCGCGCGATGAGCGGGTTGACGAGGACGGCGAACAGGGTCGCGACGACGAAGATCGGGAGCAGCTCCCCGGTGATCTCCTGGCGGCGGCGGCGCGCGCCCCACCAGATCCCGGCCGCGACGGCGACGGCGGCCATCGCCCCGAAGGTGTAGACGCCCACGAGGTCGCCGACGGCGGTGCCCTCGCCCCAGACGTTGGAGGCGATCCGGCCCGCGAGGTTGGCGGCGATGAGGCCCAGGGCGAAGCCGTAGATCGACGGCCAGTGCGGCATCAGGAGGCGGCTGAGGAGGGTCACGGTCGGGACTCCTTCGGAAGGGTGGGGCTTGCATTCGGCGGGGCCGGCGGGTCCGCGGCGGGCCGGGACCTGCCGCTCGCCCTGGGACGAAAATACCGCCACAGCGAGACGGCGATCCCGGCGGTACCGGCCAGCAGCAGCGCGTAGCCGTTGAAACCGCTGGCGATCACGAGCGATCCGGCCCCCGAGGGCATCGACGCGGCCAGCACGACCGCGAACCAGGCCAGCGCGGTGAGCACGACGATCCACCGGCCGCGGGTCCACCACACGCCGAGCGCGGCCAGCCCCAGGTTCCCGGCGAACGCCAGCGCCCCGGCGAGGGGCACGGCGACGCCGCCGATGTAGGTGGGCACCAGGAACGATTCGAGGAGCGCGGCGAGCAGCGCCGCGGCGACGACGACGACCGCCCCGCCGACGCGGACCGCCGCTTCCAGACCGTTCACTCGCACGCAGGCGATCCTACGGGAGCGCGCGCACCCGCCCGAATTCGCGCCTGACGCAACGCCGCCGCCCGCTTCACGGTCGGTGAACCGCGCTCGCCCACGCCGCTTTTCGCCTCAGCCCGCTTCACCTCCGACGCGGCACCTCCGGCGCTTCACGGTCGGCGCACCGCGCCCACCCGCGCCGCTGATCACCGCCACCCGCCGGTGCTCTTCGCCTTCGCCCGCGCCGCTCGTCGCCCTCCGCACGCCGGGCCATCCCCAACCCCCACCCACCCGAATGGGGAACAGTAGGCCCAGCTTCTCCCGCGGGTCCGACAAAACGGCCCCGCGCGGCCCCGGGCGTCACCCGAACGGGTCGGCGGGCGCGGGCCGCCCCGTTCCGGGGCCGATGCGCCGCAACCCGTTCGGGCGGGCGGGCCGCGTCGGCGCGTTGGAGGGGCGGGGCCGTACCACGGGACGGGACAATACACTCATGACCGCCACACGAGAGACAACTGCCACGAAACGCCGACGCTTCCGACAGCTGCTTCCCGAACGGTCCGACTACGCGCACGTCCGCCGCCACTGGCACACCGACCTCCTCGCCGGGCTCACCGTCGCGGTCGTCGCGCTGCCGCTGGCGCTCGGCTTCGGGATCGCCTCGGGCCTGGGGGCGTTCGCCGGGCTCATCACCTCGATCATCGCCGGGGCGGTCGCCGCGCTCCTCGGCGGCTCGAACCTCCAGATCACCGGCCCGACCGGCACGATGGCGGTGGTCCTCGTCCCGCTCGCGGCCACCCACGACCACGCGGGGGTCCTCCTCGTCGGCGTCATGGCCGGGCTCATGCTCATCGCCCTCGCGCTCACCGGCGCGGGCCGGTACGCGCGGTACGTGCCCGTCCCGGTCGTCGAGGGCTTCACCGCCGGGGTCGGCATCGTCATCGCCCTCCAGCAGCTCCCGCCGGCCCTGGGCCTGCCCCCGGCGACCGGCCACCTGCTCACGGGCGCATGGCATTCGGTGGCCGCCTTCGCGGCCGACCCGGACTGGGCCCCGCCCGCGGTCGCCTTCGCCGTGGCCGTCGCGATCCTGCTCGGCTCGCGCCTGCACTCGCACATCCCGACTCCGCTCCTCGCGGTCGTCGCGGCCACCGCGGTGACCTGGTACACCGTCCCGGAGGTCGCGGTCATCGGGTCGCTGCCGCGCACCATCCCCGCCCCCGAGGCGGGCTTCCTCGACCTCGCGGCGATGCCCGGCCTGGTCGCGGCCGCGATCGCGATCTGCGCCCTGTGCGCCCTCGAATCGCTCCTGTCGGCGACGGTGGCCGACAACATGACCGTCGACCAGCACCACAACCCCGACCGGGAACTGCTCGGGCAGGGTGTCGCGAACCTCGTGACGCCGTTCTTCGGCGGGATGCCGTCCTCGGGGGCGCTGGCGCGCACCGCGGTCAACGTCCGGTCCGGGGCGGCCGGGCGCCTCGCCTCGCTCACGCACGCGACCGTCCTCGCGCTCATGATGCTCGCGCTCGCGCCGCTGGTCGCGCACGTGCCGCTCGCGGCGCTCGCGGGCGTCCTCATCGCCACCTCGATCCGCATGATCGAGGTCGGCTCGATGCTGGCCCTGGCCCGCTCGACCCGCGCCGACGCCGCCGTCATGTGGCTGACCCTCGCCGCCACCGTCGTGCTCGACCTGGTGTGGGCCGTCGCGATCGGCGTCGCGCTGGCGGCGATGCTCGCGCTGGGCCGCATCTCGCGGTCGGTGTCGGTCGAGGAGGAGCCCATCGACCACGACGACCACCACGACGAGGAGGCCGCGCTCCTGCACGAGCACATCGTGGCCTACCGGCTGGAGGGCCCGCTGTTCTTCGCCGCGGCACACCGGTTCCTGCTGCAACTGCTCGACGTGGCCGACGTGCGCGTGGTCGTCCTGCGCATGAGCCGGGTGTCCACGATGGACGCGTCGGGGGCGACGGTGCTCGCCGACGCGATCAAGCGCCTGGAGCACCGCGGCATCGCCGTCTACCTCTCCGGCCTCGAACCGGTGCACGCCAAACCCCTCGAAGCCCTCGGCGTGCTCGAACCGCTCTGGCAGCAGGGCCGCCTGTTCGAGCACACCGGGGAGGCGATCAGGGCCGCCCGCCGCCGCCTCAAGGCCGACGGCCTCCTGGAGCGCCTCGAACTAGAGCAGCTCGAAACGGAGTCCGCCGCCCAGGCCGAAGCGGAGCGCCCATAGCCGGTCGGGGGCGCCCCGGTGGTCGGTCGTGTCGACCGAGTCCACCAGGGCGTCCTCGGCGTTGACCCCGTGGAGGACGAGCGTGCCCCGCTCCCCGGCCCACACCGCGCGCGTCCCGTCGAGCTCGGGCCGGATGCGGCTGACGAACGTCTCGGTGATCTCGGGGCCGAAGTCCTCCAAGGTCACCCCTTCGGCGCCCCAGTCGAACCGGCGGATGAGCGCGCCGTCGCCGTACGCGTCGATGTACACGTCCAGGCCCGTCCCGGTGTCCACCAGCTCGGCCCGCGAATCGTCGCCCGGCTGCTGGGCCGCGCCCTCCACCGTCGGCACCGAATGCCAAGCGGCCGAAGGATGCACCTGCTCGTGGCGCTCGGGCCCGAAGTACGCCGCCGTGTACTCCCCCGCGCCCGGGTCGCACAGCAGCTGCTCCCCGTCCACCGCGATGAGGAACGACCCCAGGTCGAGGTGGTTGTGCGGCTCGTCGTTGTACCCGCCCTTGACCGCCAGCGCCCACATGCGCCGTCCGATCCGGCGCCGCTCGACGAACCAGCCGACGTCGGCCAGCAGCGAGCGCTCCGGTTCGACCGAGGTCCCCAGCGGGCGGCCCCAGTCGAGGGTACGGGTGAGGTGGGCCCAGCGGGCGCAGGCGTCGTCGGCGAAGGTCTGGACGCGCGCGGCGGCCGGCAGCGGCGTGCCGAGCCGGTCGTGCAGGCGCGCCAGGAGCCCGAGCGGCAGGAGCGCGTCGGCCCCGGTGTCGCCGAACGTGGCGAACGAGCCCGGGTACAGCTGCGCGCGGGCGGGGAACGCGGCGATGGCCTCGTTCCCGGCCAGGAGGTCCTCGCCGGTGGCCGCGAGCCAGGCCTCGGCGAAGTAGGTGAAGTACCCGAAGCCGTAGACCCAGTAGTCGACGCCCTCGACGCAGCCGCCGTCGGGCCCGAAGGAGAACAGGTAGCCCTGGAGGGCGGGCAGGACGCGGGCGCGCACCACGTCGGTGTCGTAGCCGAGCGCGAGCGCGGCCATCCCGGCGGCGCCGGCGCACACGGCCGTCCAGTTCGAGATGCGCTCCTCCCAGTGGAAGGGGTAGTCGGCCTCGAAGAACGGGTCGAGGACGCGCGCGCGGATCTCGGCGGCGACCGCCTCGGCGCCTTCGACGTCCTCGCGCAGGCGCAGGATCTCGGCGAGGGTCTGCGCGGTCTCGCACGCGAACAGGTCGACGCAGGTGCGCGGGTCGCCCTCGGCGTCCCAGTGGGCCGGCAGCGCCCAGGACCGCTCCTGGCAGACGTCCTTGAGCAGGGCCGAGAGCGCGGGCCCCTCGCCGACGACGGCGAGCGCGGCGAGGTGGCGGCGGCGCGCGAAGTACTGGGCCTCGAAGGGGAGGCGGCGGCCGGTGGCGGCGTAGTCGCCGTCGAGGTCGGGGTCGAAGGCCGGGACGGGCTGCGCGGCGATCGCGCGGAGCTCTTCGAGGAGTGCGGTGCGGAGGTCACTCATGGGGGTGCCGTCCGGGTCCGCCGAGGCGAGCGGCGGCGCGGGGCGCCTGGTTGGGGAGGGTCATCGACCGTCGCCTTTCGGGATGGGGCGGTGGATAGGGGGCTGGAGTTCCTGCCGTGGCTCAACGGTAACGCGGGCGCGCTTTCCGTCATAGACTCCCACGTATGCGCATCGGGGAGCTGTCGGAGCGGACGGGCGTTCCGGCCGCCACCATCAAGTACTACCTGCGGGAGCACCTGCTCCAGCCGGGCGAGCACGGCGAGGCGAACGCGGTCGAGTACGGGCCGGCGCACGTCCACCGCCTCACGCTCATCCGGGCCCTGTCGGAGACGGCGGGCCTGTCGGTGGCGCAGATCGGCGAGGTCCTGACGGTGCTGGCCCGCCACCCCGAGTCGGCGTTCCAGGCTCTCGGCGCGGCGCTGGCCGCGACGCACCGGGACCCGAAGTTCTCGCTGGCGAGCGAGGGCACGGCCGAGGCGGCGGAGCGGACGGTCGACGAGCTGCTGGGCGAGTACGGGTGGGCGGAGGTCGCGCCACCGAACTACCGTGACGCGCTGGTGACGGCCCTGACGGCGTTCTACCGCTTGGGGAACCCGGACCCGCAGGAGGTGCTGGGGCACTATGCGGACGCGGCGGCGGCGCTCGCGTCGGCGGACATGCAGGCGATCGCGGAGGCGACGCGGCCTGAGGGCGTCGACGTGGAGCAGGCGGTGGCCGCGACGGTGCTCGGCGAGACGGTGTTCGCGGCGCTGCGGCGGATCGCGCACATCGCGGCCTCGGCCAGGGCGCAGACGGAGCAGGGCCCTTCGGGCACAATGGGTCCCTGACCCGCTCCCCGACCACGAACGGCCGCACTATGCCCGAGCCGCTGCGCTTCGACCGCGACCCCGACCGCCCGAACCTCCTCCACCTGGTGGCGGACGAGGTCGTGCAGGCGACCGTGGACCTCGACGACCCGTCCTACCTCGACGCGGAGTACATGCAGCGCATCGCCTACCTCGTGGACGCGATGGCGGCGCCGAAGGCGCCGCTGCGGGTCCTGCACCTGGGCGCGGGCGGCCTGGCGATGGCGCGGTACGTCGCCGCGACGCGTCCGGGCTCCTACCAGCAGGCGGTGGAGACGAACCGGGAGCTGGTGGACCTGGTGCGGGCGCAGGCGCCGCTGCCGCGCGGAGTGAAGGTGAAGATCCGCCACACCGACGCGCGGGAGGCGGTCGAGAGCGCCCCTGAGGCGAGCTACGAGCTGGTGATCACCGACGTGTACGCCGAGGCCCGCGTGCCCGCGCACGTCACGAGCACCGAGTTCCTGACGGCGGCGCACCGGGTCCTGCGCCCGGGCGGGCACTACGCGGTGAACCTGTGCGACGGCGGCCAGATGCGCTTCCTGAAGCCGGCCCTGGCGGCGATGGGCGCCGTGTGGGCGCACACGGCGGTCATGGCCGAGCCGGCGGTGCTGCGCGGCAGGCGCTTCGGGAACGTGGTCGCCGTCGCCGCCGACACCGAACTCCCCATCGCGGCCCTGCGCCGCCGCTGCGCGGGAGCGGCGTTCCCCTGCCGCGTCCTCGAAGGCACCGAACTGCGCGAGTACATCGCCGGCGCCGCCCCGGCCACCGACGCGACGGCCATCCAGTCCCCGCCCCCGCCGAGATCCCTCCGCAGCTTCTGACCCGCCGCCTCGCGGCGGCGGCGCCCGGACCCGCACGGCCTGTCGCACCCGCCGGGCACGATCGAAAGCGGGGGTGCCTGCGAACACGAACCATGCTCATCGCCGCCGATCGCGCCGGAGGCGCGCCGCCGCCCGCGACCGTCGCACCCGCCGGGCACCATCGAAGCCGGGGGCGATTGCGAACACGAGCGGCGCTCGCCGTCGCCGCGCCTCCGGCGCCGCCGCCTTACGCGCCGACGTCCGGGCCAGCGGCGGGTGGGCCGTTCGGACAATAAAGTCGCAGGATAGTGGCCCTGTCTCCCGGCGCGTCCTCACTGTCCGTTACCGGAGAGTGGAGCGGTTCACAGAGGGCTTGGCGATGCCGGTCACCTTCGGTAACGTCGTCGCCTGTTCCGGTCGGGTCCTCAGGGCTCCCCCAGAGACCCACCCGCCCGGACCGCCGAGCCGCGCAGCGCATGACGCCCGTTCCCTCCGGTACGGGGCGATACACCGCCGCGCGGGCCGGGGACCCAGCCGCGTCGTCCCCCCTCGCCGCCACTCGGGCGGCGACCCGACGCATGGGGTGAATCCCGTTGCGGCCCAGCCGCAACGGGTAGGGCGCACTTCCCTGCCCGAACCCGACAGCTAACCCGGTAGGCGGACGAGGAAGAAAGGCCACCTCGTGGCTCAAGCCTGCTCGAATACCGACCACAGTTCCCGCGCCGGTGCCATCCTCCGACGCGTCGCCGCCTACACGGGCGTCACCCTCGCGACCGTCGGCCTCGTGACCGCGTTCGCGGGCTCGCACGCCGACGCGGCCGACATCGACTACGAGGCGGCCTCGGCCGCCGAGATCCAGGACCACCTGGACGACCTCACCACCGAACGCGACGACGCGGGCGCCGACCTCGCGGCGCTCCAGGCGCAGCTCGCCGACGCCCAGGCCGTCGTGGAGGCGGCCGCCGAGGCGTACGGCACCTCCGGCGCCCAGCTGACCGTCGTCACCGCGGCGGTCGAGTCCGCCGACGACGAGCTCGGCGCCAAGGTCTCCTCGCTCGTGACCTACGCGCAGGAGCAGACCGACAAGTTCGAGGAGGCGCAGGTCGCCTCCGAGGAGAGCGACCGCCTGGAGACCGAGATCGAAGCGGCCCAGAAGCAGGTCGCGGCCCTGGACTCGCAGATCGGCGAGGCCGAGAAGGCCTACGACGAGGCCGCGGAGGCCGAAGCCGCCGCCGAGGCGGAAGCGGCGGCGGCGACCGAGGCCGCCGAGTCCTCCGCTTCGTCCTCCGACTCCGGTTCCTCCTCGGATTCGGGCGACTCCTCCTCCGACTCGACCGCGGCCTACAGCTCCGACGCCGCCACCGCGGCCGTCCAGTTCGCGAAGGACCAGCTCGGCGAATCGTACGTGTTCGGCGCCGCCGGCCCCGACACCTGGGACTGCTCGGGCCTCATCACCGGCGCCTACGGCGTCTCGGGCATCTCCCTGACCCACTCGACCTGGACCATGTGGGACGAGACCAGCGGGATCGACCGCAGCGACCTCAAGCCGGGCGACCTGGTCTTCTACAACGGCCAGAACCACGTCGCGATGTACATCGGCGACGGCCAGGTCATCCACGCGCCCAAGCCGGGCGACGTCGTGAAGATCTCCTCGCTCGACATGGGCATGTCGATCGACGGCTACCGCCGCGTCTGACCGAAAGGTCCGAGCGCCACTCGCGTCCGCACCCGCCCCGGCTGCAACAATGCCGGGCGGGTGCGACAGTGCCGGCAGGTACGGCAGTGCCGGCAGGTACGGCA
>NZ_STGX01000002.1:391059-448672 GCF_004912155.1 Glycomyces paridis
CCGTGGCGAGCACGACTCGCGTTCGCTGTCACCCCCGCTTTCGAGGGTGACAGGTGCGTACGACAAGGACCGCGAGCCGCGGTGAGCGTGACTCGCATTCGGTGCCGCCCCCGCTTTCGAGGGTGACAGGCGGGTGCGACAGGCGAAGGAACGAAAAGGGCGGGGCCGGGGCTGAAAAGCCCCGGCCCCGCCCTTTCGTCGCAGTGGTGGCGTGTGCGCGCTAACGCTTGCGCCTTCAAGCCGCTTCGGCCATCACCTGGTCGTTCGCGAGTTCCTTCAGGCGCGCGAGCGCCTGGATCTCCAGCTGGCGGATGCGCTCGCGGGAGAGGTGGAACCGGTGCGCGACCTCGGTGAGCGAGTGCTCGCGGCCGTCTTCGAGCCCGTAGCGGGCCTTGACGATCCCGGCCGAGCGCTCGTCGAGGTGGTTGAGCATCATCTCGATGCGCTGGCGCTCCATCCCGGCGAGGACAACGTCCTCGGGGCTGGGCTCGTCGGAGTCGGCGACCAGGTCGCCGAGGTTGGTGTCGCCGTCGTCGCCGATCGGCGTGTCCAGCGAGACGGTGTCCTGGCTCCAGCGGATGAGCTCGTTGACCCGCTCGACCGTGACGCCGAGGGCCTCGGCGATCTGGATCGGCTCCGGGTCGCCGCCGAGCTCACGCGTGAGCTGGCGGGTGACGTTGCGCATCCGGTTGACGTCCTCGACCAGATGCACCGGCAGGCGCACGGTGCGCTCCTGCTGGGCGATCGCGCGGCTGATGGCCTGGCGGATCCACCACGTGGCGTAGGTCGAGAACTTGAAGCCGCGCTGGTAGTCGAATTTCTCGACCGCGCGGACCAGGCCCGTGTTGCCCTCCTGGATCAGGTCGAGCATCGGCATCCCGGAACGGACGTAGCGGCGGGCGATCGAGACGACCAGCCGCAGGTTCGCCTTGATGAACTGCTCCTTGGCCTTCGCGCCGTCCTCGACAAGGCGCTTCAGGTCCTTCTCGGTGGCGTCGCCGAAGGTCTCCTCTTCGCCGAGCAGGTGCTTCGCGAACAGACCCGCTTCGACGGCCTTGGCCAAGTCCACCTCGGCGGCGGCGTCGAGCAGCGGCGTCTTCGAGATCTCATGCAGGTACACGCCCACAAGGTCTCGTTCCTCAGCGACCTCTTCGGTGGTGAGGGTGGGTGTAGTCGTAGTCTCCACGCTCAAGGTCTCCTCCAGCTTCCTCGTCCCCCGACACCGAGTGAACGGTGTACCCGATACAACGACCGCTCCGTCGCGTGGAATTCCGTGTCCCGGTGTTCGATGCGCCACGGTTACGAAACCGATGCGAACCGGTGCCCGCAGGGCCCCCGCATCGTCCCGTTTTCCCGGTCTCGTCGGATAGGCTCGGTTCACGGCTCCTGTCCCTTAGACGGGAACGGAACGCGATCATGATGCCCATGAGACGGAGATCACCTCACCTCCGCAGAGGTTCGATGACCCGGGTCCTGGCCACGGTATCGTCTCCGGCCTGCTTCATCGCAAACCTTCAATCTCTAGGGGTACACGCGTCCTACCTTGAAAAAGTTGAGAGATCATCTCATTGCGGCCCTCATCACTGCGACCCGGGCCGCAAAGGCGGCGACGCTCTGATACCCGCACCATAGCGGACTGTAGCGGTGACGAGCAACACCTTTCCCAGGCGTTGATGTCCGATTCCGAACACCGCTCGTTCTCCTTCAGTCTGCGCCTCCCCGCCGACCCGCGCTGCCGTTCCGGCCCCGTGCCTCGAAGATCACCACCGGTGCCCCTTGCGCGTAGAGTTGGCCCGGTGACAGAAGAACGCCTAGTGTGGGTCGACTGCGAAATGACCGGACTCGACCCGGAGACCGAAGTCCTCATCGAGATCGCCGTACTCGTCACCGAACCGGATCTCACCCCGCTCGACGAGGGCGTCGACATCGTGATCGCGTGCGAGGACGCCGCACTGGACGGCATGGGCGCCTTCGTCGCCGACATGCACGCCAAGTCCGGGCTCACCGACGAGGTCCGCGCCTCGCAGGTCTCCCTCGCGCAGGCCGAGGACGCGGTGCTCCAATACATCAAGCAGCACGTCCCCGAGGCGCGCACGGCGCCCTTGTGCGGCAACTCGATCGCCACCGACCGCACCTTCATCGCCAAGTACATGCCGCGCCTCGACGACCACCTGCACTACCGCATGATCGACGTGTCCTCCATCAAGGAGCTCACCCGGCGCTGGTACCCGCGCGTCTACTACAACCAGCCGCCCAAGGGCCTCGCCCACCGCGCGCTCGCCGACATCAAGGAGAGCGTGCAGGAGCTTGAGTACTACCGGCGCACCGTGTTCGTGCCGCTGCCGGGCCCCTCCAGCGAGGAGGCGAAGGCCGCCGCCGCGGCCCTGGCCGCCGGCGGACCGACCGGGCGGGACCAGGGCGCCGACGCCCGGTGAGATCGCGAACACCCAACCCCGTTGACGAAAGGGGTGGGCGGATGGCTATCATAGGCAGCGGCCCTAGGGTTAACCCCCTTTGACGGGCCACCTTGGTGGGCGTAGTTCAGCTGGTAGAACGCTTGGTTGTGGTCCAGGAGGTCGCGGGTTCAAGTCCCGTCGTTCACCCCAAGAGCAAAGGCCCCGCGGCATTCGCCGCGGGGCCTTTCGCATGCCTTTGGACCGTGCCTTTGGACCGCGGGAGCGGCCGGGACCGCTCCCTACAGGACGTTCAGCGCTGGTTCCGCTTGCGGCGCAGGCGCTCGCGGCGGCGGCGCTCCTCGGCGGGGCGCATGATGCCGCGCTCGGCCGCCGTCAGCGCGGTCGCGACCACGACCAGCGGCACGATGACCCACGCGGGCCAGAAGTAGACCGCGCCGATCGTGAACAGCAGGACCAGCCACACGCCGAGGTTGATGCCGATCGGGATCGAGATCCCGAACCACAGCCACTTGATCCAGTCCGGCGAGCCCATCGGCTCGGGCTCCTGGGCCTCCAGGACCTTCTGGTAGGCGGGCAGGTCGGAGAGGACCACCTCGGCCTCGCCGACGGTCTTCGCCGCCAGCAGCACGTCGACGCGCTTCTCGTACTCGTCGAGGTCGATGTAGTCCTGGTCGACGGCGGCGCGGAGGATCTCGGTCAGGGCGGTGCGCTCGGGGGTGCCGATGCGCGTCTCGCGGTCGCCGTACCGTTCGAGGGAGGACATGCAGTGGGCTCCTTGCAGGGGGACACGGAAAGAGGACGTCAGCGCCAGCGGCCGCGGTTCACCAGCTGCACGAAGGTGGCGATGGAGAGACCCATGATCGGCCAGATCGGCCAGAAGTTCCCGAAGTCGCCCGACGAGACCGAACCCGCGAGCCAGATGAGCGTGCAGATGCCGCCGACGAGGACCAGCGCCCGCAGCGCGGGCGTCTCGTGGACCCAGCCCCAGCCGTGCCCGCTCCGGGCCGGCTCGCACGACTCCTCTTCGGCCTCGGCCTGGACGACCTCGCCCTTCTTGGGGCGACCGCCGGGCAGGTCGTCGAAGATGAGGTCGAGTTCGGCGTTCGTCTTCGCCTCGTACGCGGACCTGGTGCGGTCGTCGAACTCCGCGAGGTCAATCCGGCCCTCGTCGAGGGCGGCCTGGAGCTGTTCGATCGCCTTGTCGCGGTCGGCATTGGAGATCCGGAGTCTGCCGTGGTCGTCGGTCACAGCCACATTATGGCACCGACGGCCTATTCGGCGCGAGCCGCGCTCGCCGCCGCATCGCCCAACTGTTCGACGCCGCCGTCGGGGGCCGTCAGGACCCACACGCCGTCCTCGCAGAGGGCGATGGTGTGCTCGGTATGGGCCGCGACCGATCCGTCCGCGGTGACGATCGTCCAGCCGTCCTCGAGTTCGGCGGTGTCGGGTGAGCCGAGCGTGATCATCGGTTCGATCGCCAGTGCCATGCCCGGCCGCAGCTTGGGGCCCTCGCCGGGGCGCCCGTAGTTGAGGATGTGCGGGTCCTGGTGCATCTCGGTGCCGATGCCGTGCCCGCCGAAGCCCTCGACGATCCCGTACTCGCCGGCGTGCTCGACCGAGTGCTCGATCGCGTGGGAGATCCCGCCGAGGCGCTTGGCGCCCGCCGCGGCCCTGATCCCGGCCCACATCGCGGCCTCGCAGGCCTCGCGCAGGGCCGTCAGCTCGGGGGCGACCGCGCCGATCTCGATGGTGACGGCGGCGTCGCCGTGCCAGCCGTCGACGATCGCGCCCACGTCCACCGAGAGGAGGTCGCCCTCGGCAAGGACGGCCCGCTCGGAGGGGATCGCGTGCACGACCTGCTCGTTCACCGAGGTGCAGATCGAGCCGGGGTAGGGCCCGAAGCCGATGTCGTAGCCCTTGAAGGAGGGGACGGCGCCGGAGGAGCGGATGACCTCCTCGGCGATGCGGTCGAGTTCCGCCGTCGAGACGCCCGGGCCCGCGGACTCGCGCATGGCCTGGTGGACCTCGGCGACGACGAGGCCCGCGACCCGCATCTTGCGGATCTGCTCGGGGGTCTTGTACTGGATGCGGGGGCGACGGCGGAACACGACCGGGGTCCTAGGCCGCGGCGCCGATGGCGGCCAGGGCGCGCTCGGTCACCTCGGCGACCTCGCCGATGGCGTCGATCCGCACGAGCTTGCCCTGGGCCTCGTAGTGGCCGATGAGCGGGGCGGTCTGCTCGGCGTACACCTTGAGGCGGTTCTTGACGGTCTCGGGCTTGTCGTCCGTGCGCTGGTAGAGGTCGTCGGACTCGGGGTCCGCCGGCGGGTCGAACTCGAGGTGGTAGATCTTGCCGGTGGACTTGGAGACGCGGCGGCCCGAGAGGCGGCGCACGACCTCGTCGTCGCTGGCCGTCAGCTCCAGGGCCAGGTCGAGGGTCGTCCCGGCGGCTTCGAGCACGCGGTCGAGGACCTTGGCCTGCTCGGTGTTGCGGGGGTAGCCGTCGAGGAGGAAGCCGTCCTTGGCGTCGTCCTGGGCGAGGCGGTCGGCCACCATGTCGTTGGTGACCTCGTCGGGGACCAGGTCCCCGGCGTCCATGTACTGCTTGGCCTTGAGGCCCAGAGGGGTGCCGCCGGAGACGTTGGCGCGGAAGATGTCGCCGGTCGAGATCTTGGGGACGCCGAGCCGCTCGGCAATGATCTCCGCCTGGGTGCCCTTGCCGGCCCCCGGGGGGCCTACGAGTACCAGTCGCAAATGAATTCCTCCCGTGTCGTGACACAGTGCCGATGCACGGCTCCGCGAGGCGTCCGGGCGACGCTCGCGGACCGTGCACCGGTTCCGCTATGGGCGAGGGCGCCCTGCCTCAGCGCAGGAAGCCCTCGTAGTGGCGCTGCATCAGCTGGGACTCGATCTGCTTGACCGACTCCAGGCCGACGCCCACCATGATCAGCACCGAGGTGCCGCCGAACGCGAACTGTGCGAACAGCTGCTGGTTGCCGAACGCGATGATGGCCAGATTGGGAAGAATAGCGATCAAGGCCAGGTAAAGCGAGCCCGGGAAGGTCAAGCGTGACAGGACTCGCTGC
Source organism: Glycomyces paridis (assembly GCF_004912155.1). Classification (GTDB taxonomy): domain Bacteria; phylum Actinomycetota; class Actinomycetes; order Mycobacteriales; family Micromonosporaceae; genus Glycomyces; species Glycomyces paridis. The sequence goes on from NZ_STGX01000002.1 coordinate 396,563, forward strand.
AAGTAGGTCGCCGTCGGGTTGCCGGGGCGCACGCCCGGGATGAACCCGCCGGCCTTCTTCATGTTCTCCGCGACGTCGTCGACCTTGAAGGTGATCGACACGTAGAAGTAGGTGAAGAAGATGATGAGGAACGCGTACAGCGTGATGTAGACCCACGAGCCCTGGTTGAGCAGGTAGCGGTCGATGAACTGCACCCACTGGGAGTCGCTGTTCTGGTTGAGCTGGCGGAACAGCGTCGGGATGTACAGCAGCGACGAGCCGAAGATGACGGGCACGACGCCGGCCTGGTTCACCTTGAGCGGGATGTAGGTCGAGGTGCCGCCGTACATGCGGCGACCGACCATCTTCTTGGCGTACTGCACCGGGATGCGCCGCTGCGACTGCTCGATGAAGATGACCGCCACCATGATGGCGATGCACAGGGCGATGATGACGCCGAACATGAACCAGCCCTCGGACTTCTGGAGGGACCAGAACTGGCTGGGCATCTGCGCCGCGATGGACGCGAAGATCAGGAGGCTCATGCCGTTGCCGACGCCGCGCTCGGTGATCTGCTCGCCGAACCACATGATCATCGCGGAGCCGGCGACCATGACGGCCACGACGACGACGACCGACATCCAGTACGGGACGTTCGCCTCGGTGGTCGAGAGGTCCGGCAGGATGTCCTGCGGGCACTCGGCGTTGAACAGGATGCCCGAGCGGGCCAGCGCGATGTAGCCGGAGGCCTGGAGGAGCGCGAGCCCCAGCGTCAGGTACCGGGTGTACTGGGTGATCTTGACCTGGCCCGGCTGGCCCTCCTTGCGGAGCTGCTCGAGCCTGGGGATCACGACCGTCAACAGCTGCATGATGATCGACGCGGTGATGTACGGCATGACGCCGAGCGCGAAGACCGAGAGCTGGAGGAGCGCTCCACCGGTGAAGAGGTTCAGGAGGCCGAACACGCCCGTCTCATCGGTCGGCTGGATGTCGAGGCAGTTCTGCACCGCCGCGTAGTCCACGCCAGGGCTCGGCATCTGCGCGCCGAGCCTGTACAGCCCGATGATCATCAAGGTGAACAGGATCTTCTTGCGCAGATCGGGGGTCCGAAACGCGCTGATGAAGGCGGAGAGCAATGCGGTTCCTCCTGAACAAGACCCCCTGGCGGGGCCCGTGGGGCGGTGCGGGGCACCGTCCTCTGTTACCAGTGGGCGTGTGACGTTCGTAGCGAGGGGTCACGCGCCCGAGGAAGACGGTGGTCCTCGCCAAGGGAGCCTAGCAGGCGCAATCAGACGCAGAGTATTCGGCACTGAGCATGACGAAACGGGCCGGAGTTGCCTCCGACCCGTTTCGCGTATCTACGGTCTTCGATCCCGTGGACCTGCGCGACTACTCGCTCAGGGCCTCGCCGGTCCGCTTGTCCACGACCACGGTGGAGCCGCCGGCGGCGGCGACCTTGGTGGTGGCGGAGGCGGAGAAGGCGTGGGCCTTCAGGTCGAACTTGACGCCTTCGAGCTCGCCGGAGCCGAGGACCTTGATGAGCTCCTTCTTGTTGAGGACGCCCACCTCGATCAGCTGCTCGGGGCCGACTTCGCCGCCCTCGGGGAAGAGTTCCACGAGACGGTCGAGGTTGACGACCTGGTAGACGAGCTTGTTGTGCGGCTTGAAGCCCTTGAGCTTCGGCACGCGCAGCTGGAGGGGCATCTGCCCGCCCTCGAAGGCGGCCGGCACGGTCTTGCGGGCCTTGGTGCCCTTGGTGCCGCGGCCGGCGGTCTTGCCCTTGGAGCCCTCGCCGCGACCGACGCGGGTCTTGGCCTTCTTGGCGCCGGGGGCCGGCTGCAGGTCATGAATGCGGATAGCCATGACTACTCGACCTCCTCGACGTCGACCAGGTGACGGACGCGGTGGACCATGCCGCGGTACTGCGGGAGGTCCTCCTTGTAGACCGTCTGCCCGATCTTGCGCAGGCCGAGGGTCTGGATCGTCGCCCGGGCCTTCGGCTTCTCGCCGATGGTGGACTTGTGCTGGGTGATCTTCAAACGTGCCATGTCGATCCCCTACGCCTTCGCGGCCTGGGCGGCCTCGGCGCGGGCGCGCAGCAGACCCTGGGGAGCGATGTCCTCCAGCGCCATGCCGCGGCGGGCCGCGACGGACTCCGGGCTTTCGAGCATCTTGAGCGCGGCAACGGTCGCGTGGACGATGTTGATCGCGTTCGAGGAGCCGAGGGACTTCGACAGGACGTCGTGGACGCCGGCGCATTCGAGCACGGCGCGCACGGGGCCGCCCGCGATGACACCGGTACCCGCGGAGGCGGGCTTCAGGAGCACGCGGCCGGCCGCGTCCTCGCCGAAGACCTCGTGCGGGATGGTGCCGCCGATGCGGGGGACCTTGAAGAAGTTCTTCTTGGCCTCTTCGACGCCCTTGGCGATGGCCGCGGGCACTTCCTTGGCCTTGCCGTAGCCGACGCCGACGTTGCCGTCGCCGTCGCCGACCACCACGAGGGCGGTGAAGGCGAAGCGGCGGCCGCCCTTGACGACCTTGGCGACGCGGTTGATGGTGACGACGCGCTCGACGTGCGGGGACTTCTCGGCGCGGTCGCGACCGCGACCGCCCTCACGGCCTCCGCGGCCGCCGCGACCGCCGCGGCGGTCGCCGCCGCCGTCCCGGCCGCCTGCGGCGGCTTGCTGTTGATCAGCCACGAGACTGATTCCTCTCATTCGCTAAGCGCCGGCCCGGAGACGGGCCGACTCGCATACTGTGCCCCTGCGCGGGCCAGCGGCCCGGGGCGTCCGGGTTCGGGACCCGGGATGGTCGCGCCGAAGCGCAACCTCTCGATTATGCCTGGTCAGGGGTCTTCCGCCGAACGGCGGGGTCGGGATGAGGCAGGCGACACACGGAGGGGCCGCCGGGGGCGGACTCCCCCGGCGGCCCCTCCGGCGTGTTCAGCGGACGGTCACCGCCCACTGCTGGTTGGCGGCGCCGGTGCAGGGGGCCTGGACGATGGCGGCGTGGTTGGCGGTCGAGGCGGCCTGGAGGCAGAGGCCGGAGTGCTGGGCCACGACGAGGTGGTTGCCGTTCGCGGCCGGGCGGAGGGCGAAGCGCTGGTTGCCGCCGGCCCAGCAGCCCCACTGGCCGACGGGGGCGCCGGAGGCGGTGGACTGGTCGAGGACGTCCCAGCACTTGCCGGTGGCGGTGTTGGCGATGGACCCGACCTTGGAGCCGGGGTAGACGGGGTCGAAGGTGAAGGCCTGCGGGGCGCCGCTCCAGCAGTCGTACTGGATGAGCGCGGTGCCGTCGGTGCCGGAGCCGCTGGGCACGTCGATGCAGCGCCCGGACGCGGCGTTCAGAAACTTCGTGCCGTAGGGGCTGCCGTCGTCGTTGCCGGTCACGCCTTGGACCGTGCCGGCGGCGGTGTCGATGTTGAGGGTGGAGTACCAGCTCAGCGACATGCTCGTGGTGCTGGGGAAGCTGATCGGAAGCCAGACGTACTCGCTGTCCATGGGTTTGCCGCCCCATTGAGGGCCCCAGCGGTCGCCCATGTAGAGGTAGCTGGTCCCGGAGGTGCCCGAGACGGTGGCGACGTACGTGGGTTGGGAGCCGAAGGTGGTGGAGTTGCCGACGTTGGTCCAGCCGGACCAGCCGCCTTCGGGGAAGTTCGTGGTGGTGGCGTACTGGGCCTGGTTGGCGTTCCAGCCGGTGGCGCCGGAGGTGACCAGGAAGTAGACGCCGTTGCGCTGGAAGAGGGCCGGGGCCTCGCGGTGGTAGCCGTCGAAGGTGTAGACGAGCTCGTCGACGGCGAGGTAGTCGTCGGTGAGGCGGTAGACGTTGAGGTCGTAGTTGACGTCGGCCGCGGAGATGAGGTAGCCGGTGCCGTCGGTGTCGACGAAGAGGGTCATGTCGCGGGAGTCGAAGCCGGCGGGCCGGAAGGAGCCCTGGTAGTCGTAGTCGCCCGCGACGGTGTCGGAGACGGCGACGGCCACTTCGGCGTCGCCGTAGTCGACGCCGTTCTCCTTGTGGGCCCACAGGACGTAGTGGTCGTACTCGGCGTTGTAGATGACCTTGGGTCGCTCGATGTTGGCGGGCGAGAGGTCGGGGTCGGATTCGGCGGCGAGGATGTCGTTGGCGAAGGTCCAGTTCACGAGGTCGGTGGAGGCGTACATGCTCACCTGGTCGAACAGGTAGCCGTCGCGCTGCTCGCCGACCATGTAGTAGGTGGCGCCGACCTTGAGGATGCCGCCGCCGTGGGCGTGCATGAGGTCGCCGGAGGTCGTGTGGAGCGGCCGGCCGTTGTCGAAGACGGCGACGGCCTGGGCGGCGAGGTCGTCCTGGGCCTGGGCGGGCGGGCCGAGCGCGGCGGTGGCGAGCATGAGGCCCGCGGCGGCGACGAGTGCGGCCCTGCGCCGCCGCGGTCGGTTGGCGGTGGTCATCGGCGTCTCCTTCTGCGCACCCCGAGGGGTATCGATCGATTCCTTTCGATATTTGCACAGTGTCGACCACTTGTAAACACCCTTCGTATAACCACTTGAAAAACGAGGGTGCGCAACAGCGCCAGAGGTCACTCTGGCGCTGCGGCTACTTGATGGCGCCGGCGGTCAGGCCGGCCTGGATCTGGCGCTGGAAGATGACGTACGCGACGAAGATCGGCACCATCGCCAGCACCGTCCCGGCGAACAGCGCCCCCGCGTCGCCCTCGTAGCCCTGGCGCATCGCCAGGTTCGCGAGCCCCTGCGAGATCACCGCGTCGTCGGGGTTGCGGCTCAACAGGACCAGCGGCAGCAGGAACTGGTTCCACTGGCCGATGATGTTGAAGATGGTGATCGCGATGAGGCCCGGCTTCGCCATCGGCAGCATCACCTGGAAGAACAGGCGGTAGTGCCCCGCGCCGTCCACCACCGCCGCCTCGGCGACCCCCGAGGGCAGCGTCCTGAAGAACGCCGTCAGGAAGAACACCGTGAACGGCAGCGAATAGGCGATGTAGACGAGGATCAGCCCCGTGTAGGTGTTCAGCAGCGAGACGTTGCTCAACGTCTTGAACAACGGGAACAGCGCCAGGAACACCGGGAACATCATCCCCGCGGCGAAACCGAAGTACAGGAGCCGGTTCCCCACGAACTCGTAGCGGGCCAGCACGTACGCCGCCATCGACCCCAGCAGCATCGTGCCGGTCACGCTGAAGACCATGACGAACAGCGTGTTCAGGAAGAAGCTGCCGATGTTGCCGTTGGTCCAGGCGTTGACGTAGTTTTCCCAGTGCGGCGCCGCGGGCAGGCCCAGCGGGTCGGTGGCGATCTCCCGGCTCGTCTTGAACGAGGTCACGACGATCCAGGCCACCGGGACGATGACCATGAGCGCCCACAGCCACAGGAAGCCCTGCGAGAAGACGTTGAGCACATTGCCCTCGGAGCGCGGGGCCCGCTTCGCGGCGGGCGCCTCGGGCGGGGCGGAGGTGTCGGTTGCCATGTCGCTCCTCAGAACTCGATCCGCTCGCGGCGGCCCACGCGCAGGGACACCACGGCCAGGCTCAGCGCGGCGAAGAACAGGACCACGCCGATCGCCGACGCGAAGGCCTGCTCGCCGTGCTTGAACGCGTACTTCCAGATGACGCCGCCGACCACCTCGCTCGACGCGTCCGGCCCGCCCTGCTCGGGGGTCATGAGGTAGACCAGCACGAACACGTCCAGGGCGATGATCGACAGGTAGATCCACGCCGTCTGCACCGAGTCCCACAGCAGCGGCAGCGTGATCTTGAAGAACATCGGCCCGCGGCCCGCGCCGTCGATGATCGCCGCCTCGTAGAGGTCGCGCGGGATCGAGGCCATCGCCGAGGAGAAGTAGACGAGGTAGAACCCGACCGCGCTCCACACCAGGACCCCGATGACCGCCGCCAGCACGAACCGCGTGTCGGCGAGGAACCCGTTGGCCGGGGCCGGCAGGCCCACCGCCTTCAGCGCCCCGGTGATGAGCCCGCCGAAGTTCTCGGGCGCGTACACCTGCTTCCACAGGATGCCCACGATCGCCACCGATAGCACCTGCGGGAAGAAGAACACGATCTTGTGGAACCGCGCCCCGCGCACGCCCTCGATCCGGCCGCGGCGCACGCGCCCGCCCAGGTTGAGCATGAACGCGAAGAACAGCCCCAGCGCGATCGTCACCAGCGGCATCACCAGCAGGATGATCCCGGTGTGCCGCAGGGCGGGCAGCACGAACCGCTCGTCCTTGAACAGGTTGACGTAGTTGTCGAAGCCGATGTACTCGAACGAGTTGCTCGACCCCGACCAGTCCGTCAGGGAGATCTGGAAGGCCTGGGCGAACGGCAGAATCACCAGCCAGGCGTAGAGCCCCACCGGCAGCACCAGGAAACTCAAGATGAACGGATACCTGCCGTGCCTCACGACCCAGGCCCTCCTACTACTCGCGGCGGACCTAGTCCTCGTGGGTGAACTTGTCGATGGAGTCGTCCGCGGCCGTCTCGTCGGCCACCGTCTGCATCCGCTCGATGAACTCGTCCGCAGTGGACTCTCCGGACAGGAGCGCGCCGAGCGCGGGCCTGACCTCCTCGTTCATCTTCGTGTACCAGAAGCGGAACCGCGGCTGGAAGAGGTCCTCGGGGTTCGCCACGAGCTGGTCGGTCGCCTGCGCGGCCGGGTTCTCCAACTCGACCCCCTTGACGACCGTGGCCGCCTGCACCGTGTCGCCGAAGATCTGCGCGCCCTCCTTCGAGAGCATGATCCGCAGGTACTCGTACGCCCCGGCGAGGTTCGTCGCGTTCTTGGGCACCACGAACGGCTCCTCGCCGCCCGCGCTGATGAGACCCGGCTGCACCGAGCCCTCGAAGTACGGCACGCCCATCGGCATGTACTCGAAGTCCGCGGGCGCGATCGCCGCCTGCTCGTTCGGCAGCCACGACCCGCACGGCAGGAACGCCGCCTTGCGCTCGTTGAACGCCGTCTGCGACTGGATGTGGTCGATGCCGGGCGTGCCTTCGAGGATGTAGCCCTCGGAGTACAGCCCGGCCAGCGCCTCGGCCGCCTTGACGACCGACTCGTGGCGCCACGCGTCGGGTTCGAGGTGGTCGATGGCCTTGACGACGTCGACGCCGCCGTGGCGGCCGGCGAGCATGAGGAAGAGGTCGTAGAGGTAGACCGGGTGCTGCCCGGCGTACGTCCAGGGCGCGATGCCGGCGGCCTGGATCGTCGGGCACAGCGCGAGCATCTCCTCCCAAGTGGTCGGAGCCGTCCAGCCCTGGTCGCGGAAGAGCTTGGCGTCGTACCAGACCGTCCACGCCGAGAAGACGTAGTTCAAGGCGTAGACCTCGCCGTTGAAGGTGCCCATGCCGAGCACCCCGTCGCGCAGGGTGTCGCGGACGGTGACCGCGGGGTCGTCGTAGGACGGCGCGTCGAGCAGCGGCGTGAGCTCGGCCAGCTCCCCGTCGCCGACCAGGGAGTCCATGGGGATCTGCTGGGCGCCGGAGTTGTCGAGGACGTCGCAGGGCTTGCCCTCGGCGAAGCGCGGCTGCTGGGTCTCGGCGATGGCCTGGGTGGCGAGGAACTCGATGTCCGACTCGGGGAAGGACTCCTTGTACAGCGCCTGGTGGGCCTGGGCGTACTCGTTGCCGAAGCCGCCGTCGAAGATGACGACGTCCAGAGGGGCGGACGGGTCGACGTCGAAGGGGTTCTCGGCGTTCTCGCCGACCTTCACCTCTTCGGCGTCGTCGTCGCCGCCGCTGGTCGCGCACGCGCCCAGCGAGGTCGCGGCGAGTCCGGCGGCGGTGGCCCCGAACAGCCTGCGGCGGGTGAAGATCGAGTCTGCGGTGGATTGCCTCATGGGTCGCTCCTTCAAGGGGTTGCTGGTTGGGCGTGGCCGCGTTGCGGACGGTGTGAGGGTCAGCTCGCTCCGGTCCGGAGATCGGGTGTCGGCCGGTGGCCGACGACGGCCCGGGCCCTGGATTCCAGGGCTTCGAGGGCTTCGGGGAACCGCCGCTGCGCGACGGCGATGTGGACGAGGTCGGCGACCAGCAGGGCCGAGTGGCGGGAGGCGAGCAGGTCCGCGCGGTGGCTGGTGCGCCGGGCCGAGGAGACCAGGCAGACGTCGGCGACCTCGGCGAGGACGGCCTCGGGGCAGGCGGTGATCGCGGCGGTGAGGGCCCCGCGGGTGCCGGCCTCGCTGAGCATCTCGATGGTCTCGGCGGTGGTGCCGGAGTGGGAGACGGCTATGGCGACGTCGTCCTCCCCGAGAAGGGCGGCGCTGGCGAGGGCGTCGTGGACCTCGGTCCAGACCCAGGCGGCGACGCCGGTGCGGTAGAAGCCCATCTGGAGTTCGCGGGCGACGGTGGCGCTGGAGCCGACGCCGTAGACGTCGACGCGGCGGGCGTCGGAGACGGCGGCGGCGACGCGTTCGACGGCGGCGAGGTCGAGGGTGTCGACGGTGTCGCGGAGCATCGCGGCGTCGATGGTGATGAGCTGCTTGAGGACTTGGTCGAGCGGGTCGGAGGGGGCGATCTCCTGGCCGATGTTGACGTCCCAGCCGGTCTCGTGGCGGGCCGAGGCGCGCCCGGTCTCGGTGGCGATCGCGACCCGCAGGGCCGCGTAACCGTCGTATCCGAGGTGGCGGCAGAATCGGGTGATGGTTCCTGGGGAGGTACCGGAGAGCTCGGCGAGGTCCATGATGGTGGCCCTCGCGGCGGCTTCGGGGTCGACCAGCACTTGGTCGGCCACTTTGGACATGGCTTCTGACAGCTCGCTCGCGCCGAGGCGGATCCGTTCGAGGACGCCGACCTCGGGGCTCGCGGTGGGCGCGTCGGTCCTGATTTGGTCCATTGGCGTCCCCTTCGGGAGGTGGATGCAAGAAAAACTATTACCTATGCCACACTCATGTCAAGTTCGTGAGAATTATTTTTACTGGTTTGCACCTCAAGCCGATGCCACCCACCGGCATCGCGAGAAGCGGGGAACCCCATGAACGCAAGACTCGCCGTCGGCCTCGACGCCGGCGGGACCAGCAGCCGCGCCGTCCTCATCGACGAGTCGGGCGCCGTGCTCGGCACCGGCGCCTCCGGCCCCGCCAACCCGGTCGGCGGCGACAGGGAGACCGCGCTGTCCAACATGGCCCTGGCGTTCCAGCGGGCGCTCGGCGGCATCGACCCCGCCGAGGTCGGCTCGGTCTGCGTCGGCACCGCCGGCGCGCTCTCCCTCACCGAGGAGGTCCGCCACCTCTCCTCGGACCTCAAGCGGCGCTTCGCGGTCGACTGCCGGGTCGAAGTGGTCTCCGACGCCGTCATCGCCTTCGCGGCCGGTTCCTCGGCCCCCGACGGGACGGTGGTCGTCTCCGGCACCGGCGCGGTGGCGTTCGCGATCCGCGACCGCTCCCCCGCCCTGCGCTCGGACGGGTACGGGTGGCTGTTCGGCGACGCGGGCTCGGGCTTCTGGCTCGGGCGCGAGGCCGTGCGCGCGGCCCTGATCCACATCGACGGGAACGGGCCCGGCGGGCGGCTCGTCGAGGCCATCATCGCCGCCGTCTCCCCCGACCACCGACGCTCCGGCGCCCTCGTCGCCAAGTGCATGGCGGACCCGCCGGTGCGCCTGTCGCGCTTCGCGGCCCTGGTCTGCGAGGCCGCCGACGGCGGCGACCCGGTCGCCAAGACCATCGTCGCCCGCGCCGTGAGCCACCTGGCCGACTCGGTCTCGCACGTGGTCGACCGGGACCTGCCGATCGTCATGGCCGGGAGCCTCCTGACGCGCCCGACCCCGATCGCGGCCCTCCTTCAGGAGCGCTTCCGCCTCATCTACCCGCGCGCGGGCATCAGCAAGGCCACCGACCCCGCCGTCGGCGCCGCCTGGATGGCCGCCAGCGTCTTCGTCACCGACCCGGTCGACCGGGCCCGCCTCCACCGCCAACTCGCCTGGCGCTGAAGAGACAGCGCACTCGGATCCAAAGCCCGCAATACCGAGAATATGTGCCGAACAATAAGAAATAGAATGAAATACCGATAGCCGATTGTTTCATTTCAATAGCTCTGCGAAAGATCGCTCGCACTCACAAATCGAGAACCAATCGGCCGCGAATCAATGAAATGTGATGCTAGTCTCATTTTATGTCCTCCGATCTAGATCCCAGTAGTTTCATGCCGGGCAGCGAGGGCGAGGAAGCTCCTCCAGCCCGACACACCCGTGCCTCCCTCCGTAGCAAAACCGGACTCCTCCTCGCGGTCATCCCCATTACGCTGATCCTGGGTGTGCTCATCGGCTATCGAGCTTCCAGACCCAGCCAAACCGAGTTCGAGAATCTGCAATCGGAGAAGGCCTCGGCGCTCGATACTTCCGACTCCCTCCAAGAAGAGGTGGACCGCCTCGAAGACCGCATCGCCGACCTCAACGCACAGATCGACGACCTGAGGGCCGAGGTCGATCAGGTAGATGAGCGCGAAGCCGGGCTGGACCAACGCGAATCAGGACTCGACGCCCGCGAAGAGGAGCTTGCAGAGCTTCAGGCCGAGCTCGACGGACGCGAGCAGGAGCTCACCGAAACCGAGGACGAGATCGAGGCGAACACGATTCCCGGCGACGGCGTCTGGGTCGTCGGAGAAGAAGTCGCACCCGGCGTGTACAAGGCTCAAGGGTCCGGTTCCGCGTGCTACTGGGCGAGACTGGATTCCCTCGACACGTTTGACATCCTCAACAACCACTTCGGGTCCGCCAACGTCACCGTCGAGATCCAGGAGAGCGACACAGCTTTCGAGACATCGGGATGCGGATCCTGGATCAAGCAGTTACCCGGTCGGTCCAGGGCGCTGCGATTTGCAGCGCCCCGGACCGACCGGCTAGTCCGCGGCCCCGATCAAAGCGCCGGCCAGGCGACCTTCCGCCCGACGCAGCCGCGCCTCGGCATCCTTGACGCCGACACCCAACTCGAGCATCACCACGGCGGTCTTGATCCTGTTGCCCGAAGCGATCAGCGCAGCCTCGGCATCCTCTGGTCCAGCACCCGTGATGTCCCTGATCATCCGGACAGCTCGCGCTGCGAGTTTCGAATTCGCAACTCGCATGTCCACCATGTAGTTCCCGTAGACCTTGCCCAGGCGGACCATCGAGATCGTGGAGATCATGTTGAGTACGAACTTCTGCGCCGTGCCCGACTTGAGGCGGGTCGAGCCGGCCACGACCTCGGGGCCCACCGCGACCTCGATGGCGAACTCGGCCGCTTCCGACAGCGCCGCACCGGTGTTGCACGAGAGCCCCACGGTGAGGGCGCCCCGTCGGCGGGCCTCGTGGATCGCGGCGAGCACGAACGGAGTCCGGCCGCTCGCGGCGATGCCCACCACCGCGTCGTCGGGTCCGATGTCCTCGGCCGCCATCGCCGCCGCCCCCGCGTCGGCGTCGTCCTCGGTGCCCTCGACCGCGCCGCCCTCGGCGGCCCGGCCGCCCGCGAGGACGGCCTTGACCAGCTCGGGGTCGGTGGAGAACGTCGGTGGGCACTCGGCCGCGTCCATCACCGCCATCCGCCCGGCGGTCCCCGCGCCGACGTAGCGCAGCCGCCCGCCCCGCGCGAGGCGGGCGGCCACCGCGTCGATCGCGGCCGCCACCTCGGGGAGGACGGCGGCCACGGCGGCCGGTACGCTCGCGTCGGCCTCGTTCATGGTGCGGGCCAGGTCCAGGGTCGAGAGGTGCTCGATCCGGGCGTACCGCGGATCGGCCTGTTCGGTTGCCAGCATGGCCAGTTGGGCGCGCGCCCGCAGGCGCTCGGTCGACTCACTCACAGTTGCGAGCGTAGCGCAGTGGAGTAAACTTTCACTCGGGTCGTCTCAAGTGAAGAAACACACCGCACCTGCGCCGGGCCGCTCCGGGTGTACGGTGACGACATGCCTGCCAGCCGCACCGACACGCCCAACCTCATGGTCGTCATCAAATCGGTCCTGCCCTCGCTGTCGAAGGCCGAGACCAAGGTGGCCCAAGAGATCATCCGCGAGCCCGAGGCCGCCTCGACGCGCACCATCACCGAGCTCGCCCGCGCCGCGGGCACCTCGGAGGCCACCGTCGTGCGGTTCTGCCGCTCTTTGGGCCTCACCGGCCACCGTGAGCTGCGGATGCGCGCCGCCCAGGCCGTCATCGGCACCGGCGAGGGGCCCGACCGCGAAGTCGCCGGCGGCGACATCCCCACGGGCGCCGACATGTCGCGCATCATCGCCACGGTCAGCTACGCCGACCTCGGCGCGATCAGGGACACCGCCGAGGCCCTCGACACCGCCGCCTGCGAGGCCGCCGTCGCCGCGCTCGCCGCGGCCGGGCGCATCGACGCCTTCGGCGTGGAGGCCTCCGGGATCGTCGCCACCGACCTCGTCAAGAAGCTCCACCGGATCGGCCACACCGCCTTCGCCTGGCCCGACGTGCACGCCGCCCTCGTCGCGACCGGCCTCGCCGGGCCCAAGGACGTCGCCGTGGCCTTCTCCCACTCCGGCGCGACCACCGAGACCGTCGAGTTCCTGGAGTCCGCCGCCGACCGCGGCGCCACCACCATCGCCATCACCAACCACGCCCGGTCCCCGCTCGCCAAGGCCGCCGAACTCGTCCTCACCACCGCCGCCCGCGAGACCACCTTCCGCTCCGGCGCCACCGTCAGCCGCATCGCCCAGCTCATGGTCGTCGACTGCCTCTTCGTCGGCGTCGCCGCCAAACAGCGCCGCCGCTCCGCCAAAGCCCTCGCCGCCACCGCAGCAGCGGTATCCGGCCGCCAAAGAGCCTGAGACCTAGTCTGGGCCGACCACGTCGAGTTTCGGAAAGTACGTCTTGAATCGCGCAACATCCCTGGTCAGCAGCCGGTACCCGCGGACAGCGGCATGAGCCCCGATGTAGAAGTCGGCGATAGGTGAGCGCTTCATGCCGCCGCGCTTCTTGTAGATCGCGAACGCCTTGCCCGCCAAAAAGGCGGCTTCATAGGGTAGGGCCTCACGTTCGAACGACTCCACTGGAAGAAAATCCTCGACGTCCTCCACCGCCTTGAACCTCACCGACACCTCTGCATAGATCAGGGGATTGATGAGGACGATTCCTTCGACCAGAGCGGAGGTCAGAGCCTCCTGCGACCAGGATTTCCAGGTAGGGTCTTCGCCTGCGAGATCAAGCAGCACATTGGTGTCGACGAGGGTTCGGATGGACTCAATCATCACGAAGCATCGCCATGAGCTCGTCGGTCGTCTTGTCCATGTTGGCCGTGCCCGCCCCTAGCATTCGCTTGACGACTCGCTCGGCCCGTGACCTCGCATCCGTCAATGGCCGAAGCACGACCACGCCGTCCTCCTCGACGAACTCGAACTCGTCGCCGGCGCGCCAACCGTGCTCCGCCCGGATCTCGGCAGGCACGGTGACCTGCCCCTTGCTGTTCATCAGCATTCCCATCACTGTCACCTCATCAAGATACGTATCTGACAGGTCGCGTATCAGCATTCTAGCTCCGGCGGCGTGTCGGGCGCATCGTTCGGCACGAAGCCGAGGGCCGGGGCGGTCGGCCCCGGCCCTCGGTTCGCGTGGGTGCTAGGTGTTGTTCGCGAGGGCCAGGAGGCGGGTTCGCGAGCCGTTGAAGTAGTTGCGGTCGACGTTGCCGGAGATGCCGGCGACGGAGCCGGTGGAGGTGTACTGCCAGCAGGTCCAGGTGGTGCTGGACCAGCCGGCGGGGAGGGTCGGGGCCGAGACGCCCCAGTGGGCGACCCACAGGGGGCTCTTGGTCGCCATGCCCGTCCAGGAGCCGGTGCAGGAGTTCCACCAGGAGGCGGTCGTGTAGATGACGGGGTCGCGGCCGGTGCGGGACTTGTACGTGTTGTAGAAGTCGGTGATCCAGTTGCGCATCGCCGTGGTGCTCAGCCCGTAGCAGGCCGCGCCCGAGGGCGGGGCCTCGATGTCGAGGGCGCCCGGGAGGGTGAGGTTGTCGGCCGACCAGGCGCCGCCGTTGCTGGCGAAGTAGTTCGCCTGCACCGCACCGCTGGAGGCGTTCGGGCGGGCGAAGTGGTACGCGCCGCGGATGACGCCGGCCGCGTGGGCCGCCGGGTAGTTCGTGTTGAACCGCGGGTCCTTGTAGGAGGTGCCCTCGGTGGCCTTGATGTAGGCGAACTGGATGCCCGCGTTCTTGACGCTGGTCCAGTTGATGGCGCCCTGGTAGTGCGAGACGTCGATCCCGGCGAGGCGGGTCTGCGCCTGCGCCGGGCTCGCGACCGCCAGGCCCGTCGCCGTGAGGACGACGGCCAGGAGCGCCACGACCGCGGCGCGCAGGCCGAGTCGCGCGGGTCCGTTTCGATGGGTGGGGGGAAGGTTCATACGAGACTCCCTGCTTGTCAGGAGATCTGCCATTTGGGGGGAGGTGCCGGATATGGCAACCGAGACCCAGTATGAAGACAAACTCCAGAGCGAGTCAAGCGTGTGAAAATAACTTTCCGTTGCGGGGCGGTGAACTGCTATGGGTAGCGCAGCCCGTGGCCGATCGGGAACGCGACGGCGCCCGCGGCGTCGGGAACGTCGACCGGCAGCGTCCCGGTCGGCTCGACCTCGCCGGTGACCACCTTCGCCAAGGCCGCCAGGGAGGCCGCGGCGTAGGAGTAGGTCGCCAGGCTCGCGCCGACCTCGCCGAGGAACGCGGCGTCGTAGGGCGTGCCGACCGCGGCGCAGGCCACCGGCACGCCGGTCGCCACGAGGGCGGCGACCAGGTCCGCCTGCGGCGAGCCGTCCTTCACGTCGTGCGTGGCGACGACGACGAGGTCGCGCCCTTCGGCGGCGGCCGCGGCCGCGGTGATCGCCGCGGCGTCCGGCTCGTCGCCGGTGACGAGCGCTTCGGCCTGCAGGCCAAGGGAGGTGAACGCCTCGGCGAGGCGCGCAGTGGTGTTCTCGCCCCACCCGGTGACGAGGAGGTTCGCGGCGCCGGAGGGCAGCGTGCCGTCGTTGGCGAGCAGCGTGACCGAGCGTTCGGCGATGTCGGCGGCGACCGCGAGGTGGTCCTCGCTGCCGACGTCCCCGGTCTCGTCGGCGCGCGGCTCCTCCGCCCCGATGAGTCCGAGCCGGTACTTGAGGGCGAGCAGGCGGCCCGCGGAGGCGTCGATCCGCTCCTCGGTCAGCTCCCCGGAAGCGACCGCGGCGAGCACCGCCTCGTAGGCGAGCGTGAAGTCCGGCGGCATGAGCAGCAGGTCGGCCCCGGCGAGGAGGGCGAGCACCGGCACCCGGTCGTCCCCGTACTGCTCGCGGACCCCTTGCATCTCAAGGGAGTCGGTGATGATCACGCCTTCGAAGCCGAGCCGCTCGCGCAGGAGCCCGGTGAGGATCGGCTCCGAGAGCGTCGCGGGCAGCCCCGAGTCGTCGAGCGCCGGGAACTGGAGGTGCCCGGTCATGATCATGTCCGCCCCGGCCTCGATCGCCGCGGCGAAGGGCGGCAGGTCGACCCGCTCCCACTCCTCCTCGGAGTGCGTGATGACCGGCAGGCCCGCGTGGCTGTCGGTCCCGGTGTCGCCGTGGCCCGGGAAGTGCTTGGCGGACACCGCGATCCGCGCCGAACGGTAGCCCTCGACCTGCGCGGCCGTGAACTCGGCGACGCGATCGGGGTCGGAGCCGAAGGACCGCACCCCGATGACCGGGTTCGCGGGGTCGACGTTGACGTCGGCGTCCGGCGCGAAGTTCTGCGTCAGGCCCATCGCCCGCAGCTCGCCGCCGGCGATCGCGGCGGCCCGCTCGGCGAGTTCGAGGTCATCGGTGGCGCCCAGCGGCATCGCGCCGGGGAACTGCGTGGCGGCGCCGACGCGCACGACGGTGCCGTACTCCTGGTCGGTCGCGATGAGCATCGGGACCGCTGAGGCCTCCTGGAGGCCGCGCGAGAGCTCGGCGACCTGCCCGGCCTCGCCCAGGCCGTTCGCCCAGTCGAAGTAGATGATCCCGCCGGGCCCCTTGTCGCGCACGAACGCCGCTGGAGTCTCGGCGCCGAGCCGCTCCCGGTTCGAGGCCGCCGAGTCGGCGTCGTCGGCCTCGGCCGACTCCCCCGCCACGTAGACCATGAACAGCTGGGCGACCTTCTCCTCCAGCGACATCGCCGCGACGGCCTCGACCGCGTACCCGATGTCGGGGTCCTGGTCGGGAAGCAGGTCGCGCTCCGGTTCCTGCGGCGGGCCCGACGCCGCCTCGGCGATCAGCACCCCGCCCCCCACCACGGCGACGGCCCCCGCGACGGAGGAGACGAGCACGGTCTTGCGAGACAGCTTCGGAGCAGACACCGCCCCATCCTCACCCAGCCCAAAGCCGCGTTCGCACCCACCCCTGCCGCGATTGACGCGATTCACCCGAAACCCCCGCCGGGCAACCGAAAAGCCGGGGAGGAGCGATGCTCCTCCCCGGCCCTCATGCCGTACCGAACGGACCTAGAACTTCAGGCCGTTCTCGCGGGCGGCGTCGGCCAGGGCCGCGACGCGGCCGTGGTACTTGACACCGCCGCGGTCGAAGACGACGGCCTCGACGCCGGCGGCCTTGGCGCGCTCGGCGACGAGCTTCCCGACCTCCTTGGCCTTGTCCGTCTTCGTGCCCTCGAAGTCGCGCAGACCGGCCTCCACCGTCGACGCGGCGGCCAGCGTGTGGCCCTTCACGTCGTCGATGACCTGGGCCACGATGTGCTTCGACGAGCGGAAGATCGCCAGGCGCGGCTGAGCGGCCGAGCCGTTGATCTTCTTGCGGCCACGGAAGTGGCGCCGGTTCTTGCCGATCCGGCGGCGCTCGGAGGCCGACCCGGACGGGCGGCGCTGCTCCAGTTTGCTCGCCATTACTTACCTGCCTTCCCGGCCTTGCGGCGGATGCGCTCGTCGACGTACTTCACGCCCTTGCCCTTGTAGGGCTCCGGCGGACGCAGTCGGCGGATGTTCGCCGCGACCTGGCCGACCAGCTGCTTGTCGATGCCCTCGATGTGCAGCAGGGTCGGGCGCTCGACGGTGAACGTGATGCCCTCAGGCGCGTCGACCTGGATGGTGTGGGAGAAGCCGAGGCTCATCTCCACGCCCTTGCCCTTGGCCTGCGCCCGGTAACCGGTGCCGTTGATCTCGAGGGACTTCTTGTAGCCCTCCGAGACGCCGACGACCATGTTGTTGACGAGGCTGCGGGCCAGGCCGTGCAGGGCCCGGGACTTGCGCTCGTCGTTCGGGCGGGTCACCTCGAAGGACCCGTCCTCGTTCTTCTCGATGCCGATCGGCTGGGGCAGCTCAGTGCTGAGCTTGCCCTTGGGGCCCTTCACGGTCACCGTCGCACCGTCGATGTCGACGTCGACGCCGGAGGGCACCAGAATCGGCTGCTTCCCAATGCGGGACATGCTTAATACCCTCCTGCTACCAGACGTAGGCGATGACTTCGCCGCCCACGCCGCGCTTGCGAGCCTGGCGGTCGGTCAGCAGGCCCTGGGACGTGGACACGATGGCCACACCCAGGCCGCCGAGGACGCGCGGCAGCTCAGTGGACTTGGCGTAGACCCGCAGGCCCGGCTTGGAGACGCGGCGCAGGCCCGCAAGGGACCGCTCGCGACGCTCGCCGAACTTCAGGTCGATGACCAAGGTCTTGCCGACTTTGCCTTCTTCAGGCTCCTCGGAACGCCATTCGGCGATGTAGCCCTCCTGCTTGAGGACCTCCGCGATGGAGGCCTTCATCTTGGAGTGCGGCATCGACAGCGTGTCGTGGTAGGCCTGGTTGGCGTTCCGCAGACGAGTGAGCATGTCCGCGATCGGGTCGGTCATTGTCATTAGCGTTGTTTACCTTTCTCACCCCGGTTCCCCGCCTTGTGAAGACCGGCGGGGCCTGTGGCGATCGGAGCTATGGGCCTGGAGTTACCAGGAAGCCTTGTGGACGCCCGGGAGTTCACCCGCGTGGGCCATGTCGCGCACGCAGACGCGGCACAGGCCGAACTTGCGGTAGACGGCCTTGGGCCGGCCGCACTTCTGGCAGCGGGTGTAGGCGCGCACGGCGAACTTCGGCTTCCGCTTGGCCTTCGCGATGAGGGCTTTCTTCGCCATTAGTCGTTCTCCTTGAACGGGAAGCCGAGCAGCTTCAGGAACGCCCGGCCTTCGTCGTCGGTCTTCGCGGTGGTCACCAGCGTGATGTCCATACCGCGAACCCGGTCGATCTTGTCCTGGTCGATCTCGGGGAACACGCTCTGCTCGGTGAGACCGAAGGTGTAGTTCCCGTTGCCGTCGAACTGCTGGTCCGAGAGCCCGCGGAAGTCGCGGATGCGCGGCAGCGCGATCGCCAGGAGGCGGTCGAGGAACTCCCACATGCGGTCGCCGCGGAGGGTCACCTTCGCACCGATCGCCTGGCCCTCGCGCAGCTTGAACTGCGCGATCGACTTCTTCGCCCGGCGGACGAGAGGCTTCTGACCGGTGATCGTGGTCAGGTCCTCCAGCGCACCGTTGATGAGCTTCGAGTCGCGAGCGGCCTCGCCGACACCCATGTTGACCACGATCTTCGTCAGACCGGGGATCTGGTGGATGTTGACGTACTTGAACTGCTCCTGCAGCGCGGGCCTGATGTCGGACCGGTAGGTCTCCTTCAGACGCGGCTGGATCTTCTCTGCAACGTCGGTCATTACAGGTCCTTACCCGTCCGCTTCGAAACGCGGACCTTGCGGCCGTCATCGCCGAACCGGTAGCCCACGCGGGTGGGCTGGTTGTCGGCGTCGAGCACCTGCACGTTGGACACGTGGATCGCGGACTCCTGCACGACGATGCCGCCGGTCTTGGAGCCGCGGGCGGTCTGCCCGGCCTTGGTGTGCTTGGTGATGCGGTTGACGCCCTCGACGAGCACGCGCTCGCGGTCGGGGTACGACTCCAGCACCAGTCCTTCGGCGCCCTTGTCCTTGCCCGCGATGACGCGGACTCGGTCGCCCTTCTTGATCTTCATCTCTTACAGCACCTCCGGTGCGAGGGAGATGATCTTCATGAACTGCTTGTCGCGCAGCTCGCGGGCGACCGGCCCGAAGATACGGGTCCCTCGCGGTTCGCCGTCCTTGACGAGGACGGCGGCGTTCTCGTCGAACTTGATGTACGTGCCGTCGGGGCGGCGAGTTTCCTTCACCGTCCGCACGATGACGGCCTTGACGACGTCGCCCTTCTTCACCCCGGCACCCGGGGTGGCGTCCTTGACGGAGGCAACGATCGTGTCGCCGATACCGGCGTAGCGTCGGCCGGAGCCGCCGAGCACCCGGATGCACAGGATCTCCCGCGCACCGGTGTTGTCGGCGACCTTGAGCCGCGACTCTTGCTGAATCACGTCCCGGTCCCCCTACTTCGCCTTCTCGAGGATCTCGACGATGCGCCAACGCTTGGACTTCGACAGGGGACGGGTCTCCATGATGGAGACGCGGTCACCGATGCCGGCCTCGTTGGCCTCGTCGTGAGCCTTGTACTTCTTGTTGGACTTGACGACCTTGCCGTACAGCGGGTGCTTCTTGCGGTCCTCGACCTCGACGACAGCGGTCTTGTCCATCTTGTCGCCGACGACCAGGCCTTCGAGCACCTTGCGCCGACCGCGAGTCTGAGTTTCCTCGCTCACTTCTCAACCTCCTCGGGCGCGGCGCTGAGTCCCAGCCGGCGCTCGTTCATCACGGTGTAGATCCGCGCGATCTCCTTGCGGACCAGACCGAGCTCGTGGTTGTTCTCCAGCTGGCCGGTGGCGTTCCGGACCCGCAGGTTGAACAGTTCTTCCTTCTTCTCCACGAGCTTCGCCTGGAGTTCCTTGTCGCTGAGCTCGCGCAGCTCACCGGTGTCGATACCAGTAGCCATGACTACTCACCTGCCCCTTCACGAGAGACGATGCGGCACTTCATCGGGAGCTTGTGGATCGCCCGCTGGAGCGCCTCGTGGGCGATCTCCTCGGTCGGGTACGACAGCTCGAACATGACGCGGCCGGGCTTGACGTTGGCGACCCAGAACTCGGGCGAACCCTTACCGGAACCCTGACGGGTCTCGGCGGGCTTCTTCGTGATCGCACGGTCCGGGAAGATCGTGATCCAGACCTTGCCGCCACGCTTGATGTGGCGGGTCATGGCGATACGAGCGGACTCGATCTGCCGGTTGGTCACGTAGCTGTGCTCCAGCGCCTGGATGCCGTACTCGCCGAAGGAGACCTTCGTGCCGCGAGTGGCCTTGCCCTTGCGCTTCGGAGCGTGAGGCTTCCGGTAACCGCGCGGCGGTTTCCGTGGCATGAGCATGTCGCTTAGCCCTCCTGCTTCTCAGTCTCAGCGGGCGCCGCAACAGCGGCTTCGGCAGGCTGAGCAGCGGGACGGCCGCCGCGGCCGCGTCCACCGCGGGCCGCACCGGCACCGCCGCGGCCGCCACGGCCACCGCGGTCGCCGCCGGCGTCACGACGACGCTGCACCTGCTCGGCCTGCTCCTTGAGCGTGGCCTCGCCCTTGTAGATCCACACCTTCACGCCGATGCGGCCGAAGGTGGTGGCGGCCTCGAACAGGCCGTAGTCGATGTTCGCGCGGAGCGTGTGCAGCGGGACCTGGCCCTCGCGGTACTGCTCCGAACGGCTCATCTCCGCGCCGCCGAGGCGGCCCGAGCACTGCACCTTGATGCCCTTCACGGTCGGGTTGCGCATGGCCGACTGGATGGCCTTGCGCATCGCGCGACGGAAGTTGACACGGCTGGACAGCTGCTCGGCGACGCCCTGGGCGACGAGCTGCGCATCGATGTCGGGGTTCTTGACCTCGATGATGTTCAGCTGGACCTGCTTGCCGGTCAGCTTCTCCAGGTTGCCGCGCAGACGATCGGCCTCGGCGCCCTTGCGGCCGATGACGATGCCCGGACGGGCGGTGTGGATGTCGACGCGGACCCGCTCGCGGGTGCGCTCGATCTCGACCTTGCTGATGCCGGCGCGCTCAAGGCCCTTGGTCATGAGCTGGCGGATCTTGACGTCCTCGCCGATGTACTCGGCGTACTCCTTGTCGGCGTACCAACGCGAGGTCCAGTCGGCGCTGATGCCGAGGCGGTACCCGTGCGGGTGGATTTTCTGACCCATTAGGCGGTCTCCTCCTTCTCAGCGTTCTCGTTGGACTTCGCGTCGGCCTCGACCGGCTTCGGGGCCGCCTTGGGGCGGCGCACCGACGGGGCGGACGACTGCTTCGCCTGGACCGACTCGACCACCACGGTGATGTGGCTGGTGCGCTTGTTGATCCGGTAGGCGCGGCCGTGGGCGCGCGGGCGGTACCTGCGCATCGTCGGGCCCTCGTCGACCTTGATCTCGGACACCAGAAGCGATTCCGGGTCCAGACCGAGGTTGTTCTCGGCGTTCGCCTGAGCCGACGCGATGACCTTGTAGACGATCTCGGCCGCGCTGTAGGGCGCGAACTCGAGGGTCGTCAGGGCCTCGTCCACGGGCAGACCACGCACGAGGTCGACGACGCGGCGCGCCTTGCGAGGTGCTACGCGGACGTACCGCGCCACCGCGCGCGCCTTCGGAGCCTCCTGCTCCACTGTTGCCATCGTTCTAATCCTTCGTTCGTTCTCAAAGCCCGTGGCCTAGCGGCGACGGCTCTTGCGGTCGTCCTTGTCGTGCCCGCGGAAGGTGCGGGTCGGGGCGAACTCGCCGAGCTTGTGCCCGACCATGTTCTCCGTGACGTAGACAGGGACGTGCTTGCGGCCGTCGTGGACCCCGAAGGTCAGCCCGATGAAGTCGGGCGTGATCGTGGAGCGACGCGACCACGTCTTGATGACGTTCTTGCTCTTGGTCTCGAGCGCCGCGTCCACCTTCTTCTGGAGGTGGTCGTCGACGAACGGGCCCTTCTTGAGACTGCGGCTCATGGGTTACTTCCCCCGCTTCCGGCTGGCGTTGCGACGACGGACGATGAGCCGGTCGTTCGGGTGGTTCTTCTTCCGGGTGCGACCCTCGGGCTTGCCCTGCGGGTTCACCGGGTGACGACCACCGGACGTGCGGCCCTCGCCACCACCGTGTGGGTGGTCGACCGGGTTCATGACGACACCGCGGACGGTCGGGCGCCAGCCCTTCCAGCGCATGCGGCCGGCCTTGCCCCAGTTGATGTTGCCCTGCTCGGCGTTGCCGACCTCGCCGATGGAGGCGCGGCAGTTGACCAGGACCAGCCGGATCTCGCCGGAGGGCATGCGCAGGTGCGCGTACTTGCCTTCACGGGCGAGCAGCTGGATCGAGGCGCCCGCGGAGCGGCCCAGAGCGGCGCCGCCGCCGGGCTTGAGCTCCACCGCGTGGACCGTCGTACCGACCGGGATGTGACGCAGCTCCAGCGAGTTGCCGGGCTTGATGTCGGCCTCCGGGCCGTTCTCGATCAGGTCACCCTGCTTGATCCCCTTGGGGGCCAGGATGTACCGCTTCTCGCCGTCCGCGTAGTGCAGGAGCGCGATGTTCGCGGTGCGGTTCGGGTCGTACTCGATGTGCGCGACCTTCGCCGGCACGCCGTCCTTGTCGTGGCGACGGAAGTCGATCACGCGGTAACGGCGCTTGTGGCCGCCGCCGCGGTGACGGGTCGAGATCTTGCCGGAGTTGTTGCGGCCGCCGGTCTTGGTCAGCGGGCGAACCAGCGACTTCTCCGGGGTCGAACGGGTGATCTCGGCGAAGTCGGAGACGCTGGAGCCGCGACGGCCGGGCGTCGTCGGCTTGTACTTGCGAATAGCCATATCGGTTAACTCTCCCTGCGTCCCTAAGAGATCTGTCCGCCGAAGATCTCACCGAGACGACCGGGGTCGCCCTCGACGGTGACGATCGCGTGCTTGACGCTCTTACGCTGGCCCCAACCGGTGCGGGTGCGCTTGCGCTTGCCCGAGCGGTTCAGGGTGTTGACGCTCTTGACGTCCACGTTGAAGATCTGCTTGACGGCGATCTTGATGTGGCTCTTGTTGGCGCGCGGGTCGACCTCGAAGGTGTACTTGCCCTCACCGAGGAGGGTGTAGGTCTTCTCCGAGATGACCGGCTTGATGATGATGTCGCGCGGGTCGGCGACGGTCACTTCGCTCACGCCGCGACCTCCTGCTCAGTCCGGTCAGCGATGAACGCCTCGATGGCGGCCTCGCTGAACACGATGTCCTCGTTGTTGAGCACGTCGTAGGTGTTCACCTGGCCCCAGTCGAGGAGGTGGACCTCGGGCAGGTTCCGCAGGCTCAGGGCCGCGGTCTGCTCGTCGCGCGTGAGGACCACCAGGACCTTGGAGGACTCGGTGATCGCGGCCAGGGCGGCCTGCGCGGTCTTCAGCTTGGGCGCGTCGCCCTCGATGAAGGCGTCGATGACGTGCACGTTCTCGCCGCGCACCCGGTCGGTGAGGGCACCCGCGAGAGCGGCGGCCTTCATCTTCTTGGGCGTGCGCTCGGCGAACGACCGCGGCTTGGGGCCGTGGACGACGCCGCCGCCGGCGAACTGCGGGGCGCGGATCGAACCCTGGCGGGCGCGGCCGGTGCCCTTCTGCCGGTACGGCTTCTTGCCACCGCCGCGGACTTCGCCGCGGGTCTTGGTGTTGGCCGAGCCCGAGCGGGCGGCGGCCAGCTGCGCCGTGACGACCTGGTGCATGAGCGGGATGTTCGGCTCGACGTCGAAGATCGACGCGGGGAGCGCGATGGTCTTGCCCGTGGCCTCGCCGGAGGCGTTCTTGACGTTGATTTCAAGGCTCATGATTAAGCCACCTGCTTCACTGCCGTGCGGACGAGCACCAGGCCGTTCTTCGGACCCGGGACGGCGCCCACGATGAGCAGCAGACCGCGCTCGGCGTCGACCGCCTGGATGCGCAGGTTCTGCGTGGTGTGACGGGCGTGGCCCATACGGCCGGCCATGCGCATGCCCTTGAACACGCGGCCCGGCGTGGCGCAGCCGCCGATGGAGCCGGGGGCGCGGTGGACCTTGTGCGCGCCGTGGCTGGCGGGGAGACCGCCGAAGCCGTGGCGCTTCATGACGCCGGCGAAGCCCTTGCCCTTGGTGGTGCCGGTGACGTCCACGATCTGGCCGGTCTCGAAGATCGTCGCTTCGACGGTCTGGCCGAGGTCGTAGTCGGCGGCGTCCGAGGTGCGCAGTTCGACGAGGTGGCGACGCGGAGCGACGCCGGCCTTCTCGAAGTGGCCCTGGAGCGGCTTGGTGACGTTCTTGAGTTTGATGTCGCCGAAGCCCAGCTGGACGGCCGCGTAGCCGTCGACGTCGGGCTTGCGAACCTGAGTGACCACGTTCGGGCCGGCCTGCACCACAGTGACGGGAACGGCGCGGCCGTTCTCGTCCCAAACCTGGGTCATGCCGAGCTTGGTGCCCAGGATTCCCTTGATCTGCCTGTCCATTGGTCCCCTACAGCTTGATCTCGATGTCGACACCGGCCGGGAGGTCAAGGCGCATCAACGAGTCGACCGTCTTCGGGGTCGGGTCGAGGATGTCGATGAGGCGCTTGTGCGTGCGCATCTCGAAGTGCTCGCGCGAGTCCTTGTACTTGTGCGGCGACCGGATCACGCAGAAGCGATTGATCTCGGTCGGCAGCGGCACCGGCCCGGAGATGGCAGCACCGGTACGGGTGACCGTCTCCACGATCTTGCGGGCCGAGGAGTCCACGACCTCGTGGTCGTAGGCTTTCAGCCTGATGCGGATCTTCTGTCCCGCCATGATTCCTAACCTAACGTAAATTGGCTGTTCAGACCGCTCCACGCGGTCGGGCGTGTCGCGAGTGCGAGACTGGCCGGGGCACAGCTGTGCCCTCTGCTGATCTCTTGAGCTCGCCCGCCTGCCCGTCGTGAACGGTCCCTCTCAGCGCAGTCAAGTGCCTACTGGGGCCCGCGGGCCGGGCGTGAGCACCGGCGCGGATGCAGTGCACGGCACTGCTCGCGTCGGAGCGTACGCAACCTGAATATTATGCCCGGTCCCCCGTAGCGCCAGCAAGCTGGGGTCGGGGAACAGTGGGACAGGTTACGCGTGTACGGCTGCCCTCGCGCCTCCGCCGCCCGCGGGCGGCGATCGCCGGTCACCGGGTGACAGGCGTGGGGCGCAAGTGCACCGGGGCGGCCCACGAATGGGCCGCCCCGGTGCGCGGTCTTACTTGAGGACCTCGATGACGCGGCCCGAGCCGACGGTGCGCCCGCCCTCGCGGATGGCGAAGAGGAGACCCTCGTCCATCGCGATGGGCTGGATGAGCTCCACCTTCATGTCGGTGTTGTCGCCGGGCATGACCATCTCGGTGCCCTCGGGGAGGGTGACGACGCCGGTCACGTCGGTGGTCCGGAAGTAGAACTGCGGACGGTAGTTGTTGAAGAACGGCGTGTGACGCCCGCCCTCGTCCTTGGACAGGATGTAGACCTGCGCCATGAAGTCGGTGTGCGGGGTCGTGGTCTTCGGCTTCACGACGACCATGCCGCGCTCGACCTCTTCGCGCTTGGTGCCGCGGAGCAGGAGCCCCACGTTCTCACCGGCGCGCGCGTCGTCGAGGGTCTTGCGGAACATCTCGATGGCGGTCACCTTGGTGGAGATGGCGCCCTCGCGGATGCCGACGATCTCGACCTCCTCGTTGGGGAGGAGCACGCCGCGCTCGACGCGACCGGTGACCACGGTGCCGCGGCCGGTGATGGTGAAGACGTCCTCGATCGGCATGAGGAACGGCTTGTCCATCTCGCGCTCGGGCTCGGGGACCGAGTCGTCGACGGCCTGCATGAGCTCGGCGACCGCGTCGACCCACTTCTGCTCGCCTTCGAGGGCGCCCAGAGCGGAGACCTGCACGACCGGGGCGTCGTCGCCCGGGAAGTTCTGGTCGGACAGCAGCTCGCGGACCTCCATCTCGACGAGCTCGAGGATCTCCTCGTCGTCGACCATGTCGGACTTGTTCAGCGCCACGACGATGTACGGGACACCGACCTGGCGGGCGAGCAGGACGTGCTCGCGGGTCTGCGGCATGGGGCCGTCGGCGGCCGACACGACCAGGATCGCGCCGTCCATCTGGGCCGCGCCGGTGATCATGTTCTTGATGTAGTCGGCGTGGCCGGGGCAGTCGACGTGGGCGTAGTGCCGGGCCTCGGTCTGGTACTCGACGTGCGAGATCGAGATCGTGATGCCGCGCTGCTTCTCCTCAGGCGCGTTGTCGATCTCGTCGAACGGCGTGTACGGGTTGATGTCCGGGTACTTGTCGTGCAGCACCTTGGTGATCGCCGCGGTGAGCGTGGTCTTGCCGTGGTCGACGTGACCGAGCGTGCCGATGTTCACGTGCGGCTTGTTGCGCTCGAACTTTTCCTTAGCCACTTCGTCCTCCTGTGGACTGGTTAAATCTGGTTTGACTTATCTGACCTATTGCGTCGCTTCGGTGCAGCAGCGCCTTGCAGGCAACAGGTGGTGGCGGGGGGCGCCCAGGCTTGGACGCCCGAACCGCCTACTCGCCTGTCGCCTTGGCGATGATTTCCTTGGCGACGTTCGCCGGGACTTCGGCGTAGGTGTCGAACTGCATCGAGTAGTTCGCACGCCCGGCAGTCTTGGACCGGAGGTCGCCGACGTAGCCGAACATCTCCGACAGCGGCACGACGGCCTTGACGGTGCGGTCGTTGCCCCGCTCGCCCATCTCCTGGACCATGCCGCGACGGGAGTTGATGTCGCCGATGACGTCGCCCATGTTGTCCTCGGGGCAGATGACCTCGACGGACATCATGGGTTCGAGGATCACCGGACGAGCCCGCTTCGCGGCCTCCTTCAGCGCCATGCGGCCCGCGATCTTGAAGGCCATCTCCGAGGAGTCGACCTCGTGGTACTGACCGTCGATGAGCTCCATCTTGACGCCCACCAGCGGGAAGCCCGCCAGGACGCCGTCGGGCATCGCGGACTCCGCGCCGGCCTTGACCGACGGGATGTACTCGCGCGGGATGCGGCCGCCGGTGATCTTGTCGTCGAAGGCGAAGACCTGGTCCTCGTTCGACTTCATCTCCAGCGGTTCGAGGTTGACGAGCACGCGCGCGAACTGACCGGAACCGCCGGTCTGCTTCTTGTGCAGGTACTCGACCTTCTCGACCCGCTGCGTGATCGTCTCGCGGTAGGCCACCTGCGGCTTGCCGATGTTGGCCTCGACGTTGAACTCCCGCTTCATGCGGTCGACCAGGATGTCGAGGTGCAGCTCGCCCATGCCGGAGATGATCGTCTGGCCGGAGTCCTCGTCGGTCTTGACCCGGAAGGTCGGGTCCTCCTCCGCGAGGCGCTGGATGGCGGTCGCCAGCTTGTCCTGGTCGGCCTTCGACTTCGGCTCGATGGCCACGTCGATGACCGGCTCGGGGAAGATCATCGATTCGAGGATGACCTGCTGGTTCGAGTCGCTCAGCGTGTCACCGGTGGTGGTGGCCTTGAGGCCCTGCACCGCGATGATGTCGCCGGCCTGCGCCTCGCCGCGCTCCTCGCGCTTGTTGGCGTGCATCTGGTAGATCTTGCCGACGCGCTCCTTGCGGCCCTTGGTCGAGTTGATGACCTGGGTGCCGGTGGTGACCGTGCCCGAGTAGATCCGGACGTAGGTCAGGCGGCCGAGGTGCTTGTCGGTCTGGATCTTGAAGGCCAGACCGGCGAAGGGCTCCTCGACGTCCGCGTGACGCTCGGCGGGGGTCTCGTTGTCGGTGAGGGTCCCCTGGATCGCCGGGATGTCGAGCGGGCTCGGCAGGTAGTCCACGACCGCGTCGAGCAGGGGCTGGACGCCCTTGTTCTTGAACGCGGTGCCGCAGAGCACCGGGTTGATCTCGTTGGCGATGGTCGCCTTGCGGATCGCGGCCTTGACGTCGGCCACCGAGAGGTCCTCGCCCTCGAGGAAGCGCTCGGCGAACTCGTCGTCGACGTCGGAGAGGGTCTCCATGAGCTTCTCGCGGTACTCGGCGGCCTGGTCGGCCAGTTCCGCGGGGATCTCCTCGACCGTGTACTCCTCGCCGAGGCCGGTCTCGCCGCGCCACACCTTGGCGTGCATCTCGACCAGGTCGACGACGCCGATGAAGTCGGCCTCGTTCCCGATCGGGAGCTGGATCACCGCGGTGTTGGAGTTGAGGCGGTCCTGCATCATCTCGACGCAGCGGAAGAAGTTCGCGCCGGTGCGGTCGAGCTTGTTGACGAAGCACATGCGCGGGACGCTGTACTTGTTCGCCTGACGCCAGACGTTCTCGGTCTGCGGCTCCACGCCGGCCACGCCGTCGTAGACGGCGATCGCGGAGTCGAGCACGCGCAGCGAACGCTCCACCTCGACGGTGAAGTCGACGTGGCCGGGCGTGTCGATGATCTGGATGGTGTTGTCGCCCCAGGTGCACTTGGTGGCGGCGGAGGTGATGGTGATACCCCGCTCCTGCTCCTGCTCCATCCAGTCCATCGTGGCGGCGCCGTCGTGGACCTCACCGATCTTGTGCGACACGCCCGTGTAGTACAGGATGCGCTCGGTGGTGGTGGTCTTACCGGCGTCGATGTGGGCCATGATGCCGATGTTCCGGAGCTTGGCGAGCTCCGCGTTGGCCTTGTTAGCCACGATGTCTCCTTCTCACTACCAGCGGTAGTGCGCGAACGCCTTGTTGGAATCGGCCATCTTGTGCGTGTCCTCGCGCTTCTTGACCGCGGCGCCGAGACCGTTCGAGGCGTCGAGGATCTCGTTCGTGAGGCGCTCGACCATGCTCTTCTCGCGGCGGTCGCGGGAGTACCCGACGAGCCAGCGGAGGCCGAGGGTGGTGGCGCGCTGCGGGCGCACGTCGACCGGGACCTGGTAGGTCGCGCCGCCGACGCGGCGGGAGCGGACCTCGAGGGTCGGCTTGACGTTGTCGAGCGCGCGCTTGAGGATCACCACGGGGTCCGAGTCGGCCTTCTTGCGGCAGTTCTCGAGGGCTTCGTAGACGATGCGCTCGGCGAGGCGGCGCTTGCCGTCCTTGAGGACCTTGTTGATCAGCTGGGTCACGAGGACCGAGTTGTAGACCGGGTCGGCGGTAAGCGGCCGGCGCGGTGCGGGACCTTTACGCGGCATGCCTACTTCTCCTTCTTCGCGCCGTAGCGGCTACGGGCCTGCTTGCGGTCGCGGACACCCTGGGTGTCGAGCGCGCCGCGGATGATCTTGTAGCGGACACCGGGCAGGTCGCGGACACGACCGCCGCGCACGAGCACGATGGAGTGCTCCTGCAGGTTGTGGCCCACACCGGGGATGTAGGCGGTGACCTCGGTGCCGTTCATGAGGCGCACGCGGGCGACCTTGCGCATGGCCGAGTTCGGCTTCTTGGGCGTGGTGGTGTACACGCGCGTGCACACGCCGCGCGCCTGCGGGCTGCCCTTCAGCGCGGGCGTCTTGGTTTTGCTGGTCTTGACCTTGCGGCCGTTCCGGACCAGCTGCTGGATGGTTGGCACTGAGGCGAACCCCTCTCAACATCTCGACGGTTGCGTATTCCTGACTCGACGGCGTCACCTGTTCCCCCACGCTCGTCCGCCAGGCCTGTGAAGGCCCGGCTCAGCAGCCTGGGATCCCGTCCCCCGCGTTCGGGCGTGTCGCGTCTCTCCGGACCCATACCGGCCGCACCGGCAGACCGAGGTCCGCCGTTCAGGCTGGTTCAGACGCGTTCGTGTTGCGATCCCCTGTGCAGGAACCCCGGCCAACGAGCCGGTCCACGAAGCCCCCAGTGCGAGGGATGCGTGCCGGTGACGCCAGTCGGCGGAACGGATTCCGCCACCTTGCAGGCACGCAACCTGGCCTGGCTCTCACGGGGACCGAGCTGCCGGAGTTGACAGGGCCACCATGCCGCTCAAAGCGGTGTCCAGGCGCAAGGGAGAAGCCTACCTAGCCTAACGAACGAGGTCAAAGCCGATTTCGCCCCGCACGGCATCCGTGTTGAGGGTCACCGATGGCGGGATGATCCGGTCACCGCTCGCGGGCGACGCCCGAGAACGCGCTGACCTGTTCGTTCGGTGCGGTAGACACACCGTGGACTATGTTAGCTCGCGGGACGCGGCCCTCCGGAGGGGGATGCCCCGTCAGAGGCCCTGTTCACCGAGGGTTCCCCGCACCGTCACCGCCGGCCCCGCCACGTCGCCCTCGTACGCCGGCCGCCCCGCCTCCCGGGCGAGGTCGAGCACCCACACCAGCAGCGCCGCCAGGACCACCCCGGTCGCGACCAGCAGCGCCGCCCGCGCCAGCCGCCGCACCACAGGCAACTGCGAGGCGCCCAGCAGGAACCCCTCGGAATCGCGGATGTCGGCCTCGGCCTGCCGCGCGAGCATCAGCGCGATCAGCGCCGGAATCGCACCGCCCACGAACGGCGACAACGCGACCGCGACCCCCGCCAGCAGCTTCGCCGCCACCAGCTTCGTCGACTCCACCGGCTCCGGATCATCCGGATGCCGAACCCCGCCCGACCGCTGCGCCTCAATCACCCGCCCATCCTATTGGGGTTGACCCGCCTCTCCGAGCCGGGGAACATCGCCGCATGACGAACGCACCGAGCCACGAATCGCTCAAAGAGCAGTACGAACTGAGCTGCGCCGAGTGGCGCGACTCCGAGGATGCCGAGCTCTGGGATTCGACCGTCGGGGACGGCCTCGAAGACGAACCCGAACGGTTGTATCGGGTGTACGCGAAGAACGACGGCGGCGGCGCTTCGCGCCGCCGCCGAATCATGGGTTCTTGAGGATGTCGTGAGTACCGATCCGGCGCCAGACGATATGGGGTTCGCCTGGCACCTTCTCGCCCCCGTAGTTCCACGTCGCCCGTCCGTCTGGAGCCCAAGTGAGTTCGAATACGCCCGGCGCGGATTTGACCCCCTTGACTCGCAGGCCGGGCCGCGGACGCATGCCCGCCGCCAAGTCCTCCTTGAACTCCCTCACGGCCTTCATGAACCGTTCACGCTG
The DNA here is from genome assembly GCF_004912155.1 of Glycomyces paridis. Lineage (GTDB taxonomy): Bacteria > Actinomycetota > Actinomycetes > Mycobacteriales > Micromonosporaceae > Glycomyces > Glycomyces paridis. The sequence goes on from NZ_STGX01000002.1 coordinate 427,339, forward strand.
TTCGTCACTGAGCCGGTCCCAGTCTTCATCGAATCTGGGAAGCGGCTCGTAGGTCGGGACCACTGACGCTATCGCTCCCGGTTCAGGTAATCGAACATGTCGTCTAGGTCGTGGAAGACCTTGCCGCCGCCAGCCGCGATCTGCTCCTCGGCCTCACGCTCGCCCGCCTGCCATTCGGGCGTCCAGAACCAGCGCTGATCGGCGGGAATCTCCGCCAGCCCTTCCATCGTCACCACGCCGTCGGCGTGGATGTTGAACCTGATCGTGTCGCCTTCTTTGACGTGCAATGCCTTCTGTACCTCCTTCGGGAGCGTGACCTGTCCCTTCTGGCGAAGTCGAGCGGTATAGGTCGTGTTCGTTTCCGGTTCCACGCCGTTCTCCTCAGCCACGAGACATCCTCCCCAGGATTTTCCTACTTTCTCACAATATCACGTTCTCAAAGGATGAAACGCCGGTGGGCCGGCGGCGCTTTCGCGCCGCCGGCCCACCGGGTTCTTGCATGCCGTCGGGAATCGGCAGGTGGTGCTGTTAGAAGGAGCCCAGGTCGTAGGAGTCCTCGAGGCTCACGGCCGGGCCGCCGCCGTAGGCGAAGGCGTTGGCGGTGGTGTCCTCGTAGCCGCCGAGGGAGTAGACGGCCGCCTTGGCCTCCTCGGTGGGCTCCACGGTGACGTTCCGGTACTTGGCGATACCGGTGCCGGCCGGGATGAGCTTGCCGAGGATCACGTTCTCCTTGAGGCCGACCAGGGAGTCGGACTTGCCGGAGATCGCCGCTTCGGTGAGCACGCGGGTGGTCTCCTGGAACGAGGCCGCGGACAGCCACGACTCGGTCGCCAGGGAGGCCTTGGTGATGCCCATGAGCTGCGGGCGGCCGGAGGCCGGCTCACCGCCGTCGGCCATGATCTTGCGGTTCTGCTCCTCGAACTCCAGGCGGTCGACCAGGGAGCCCGGCAGGAACTCCGAGGTGCCCGAGTCGATGATCGTGATCCGCTTGAGCATCTGGCGCACGATGATCTCGATGTGCTTGTCGTGGATCATCACGCCCTGCGAGCGGTACACGTCCTGGACCTGCTCCACCAGGTGGCGCTGGACCTTCCGCGGACCGAGCACGCGCAGCAGCTCGTGCGGGTCGATGGTGCCCTCGACGAGCTTCTCGCCGACCTCGACGTGCTCGCCGTCGCCCACGCGCAGGCGCAGACGGCGCGGCACCTTGTCGACCACGATCTCCTCGGAACCGTCGTCCGGGGTGATGATGATCTTGCGGCTCTTCTCGGCGTCCTCGATCCGCACGGTCCCGGCGGCCTCGGCGATCGGCGCCTTGCCCTTCGGGATGCGCGCCTCGAAGACCTCCTGGACACGCGGCAGACCCTGCGTGATGTCCTGAGAGGTCGCCGCACCGCCGGTGTGGAAGGTGCGCATCGTCAGCTGCGTGCCGGGCTCGCCGATGGACTGCGCGGCGATGATGCCGACGGCCTCGCCGAGGTCCACCTTCTCGCCGGTGGGCATCGAACGGCCGTAGCAGGCCGCGCACACGCCCTGGCGGGACTCGCAGGTGAGCACCGAGCGGACCTTCACCGAGGTGACGCCCGCGGCGACGAGCTCGGCGATGTGGTCCGAGTTCAGCGCCGTGTTGCGCTCCATGATGACCTTGCCGTCGACCTCGACGTCGTCCGCCAGGTTGCGGGCGTCGATCGCGGTGTCGACCTGGTCGTTCTCGATGAGCCGGCCGTCGACCTCGATCGCGACCTGGAAGTCCAGGGCGCGGTCGGTGCCGCAGTCGTCCTCGCGGATGATGACGTCCTGCGACACGTCCACCAGACGACGGGTCAGGTAACCCGAGTCGGCGGTCCGCAGCGCGGTGTCCGCGAGGCCCTTGCGCGAGCCGTGGGTCGAGATGAAGTATTCCAGGACCGTCAGGCCCTCGCGCAGCGAGGACTTGATCGGACGCGGGATGATCTCGCCCTTCGGGTTCGCCACCAGGCCGCGCATGCCGGCGATCTGGCGGAGCTGGAGCATGTTGCCCCGCGCGCCCGAGTGGATCATCTGCCACAGCGGGTTCTCCGGCTGGAGCGTCTCGTTGAGGTCCTCGAGCACCTCGGCCGTGGCCTTGGTCCAGATCTCGGTGAGCTCCCCGCGGCGCTCCTCCCCGGTCATGAGACCGCGGACGTACTGCTTGTCGATCTTGGCGGAGTCCGCCTCGTACTTCTCCAGGATCTCGGCCTTGTGCGTCGGCTCCACGACGTCCTCGATGCCGATGGTCACGCCCGACCAGCCCGCCCAGCGGAAGCCCGCGGACTTCAGGGCGTCCAGGCACGCGCCCAGCTGCACCTTCGAGTAGTGCTCGGACAGGTCGTGGATGATCTCCGAGAGCTGGCCCTTGCGGACCTCGTAGTTGACGAACTCGAAGTCAGGCGGCAGGCACTCGTTGAAGAACACCCGGCCCAGCGTGGTCTCGACCAGGAGCGGCTCGCCCGGGGTCCAGTCCTCGGGAGCGGTCCAGGCCTCGGCCTTGCCGTTGTTGATCGACTCGATGCCGTCCAGACGGATCCGGATGGGCGCCTGGAGGTCCAGCTCGCCGCGGTCCTTCGCCATCTGCGCCTCGCCGACGTCCGAGAACGCCCGGCCCTCGCCGACGCGACCCTCCGAGAGGTGCGTCAGATAGTACAGGCCGATGATCTGGTCCTGCGTGGGCAGGGCCACCGGCTTGCCGTCCGAGGGCTTGAGGATGTTGTTCGACGCCAGCATCAGGATGCGGGCCTCGGCCTGGGCCTCGGCCGACAGCGGCACGTGCACGGCCATCTGGTCGCCGTCGAAGTCGGCGTTGAAGGCGGTGCACACCAGCGGGTGGAGCTGGATGGCCTTGCCCTCGACCAGCTGCGGCTCGAAGGCCTGGATGCCGAGACGGTGCAGCGTGGGCGCGCGGTTGAGCAGGACCGGGTGCTCGGAGATGACCTCTTCGAGCACGTCCCACACGACCGGGCGCGCGCGCTCGACCATGCGCTTGGCCGACTTGATGTTCTGCGCGTGGTTCAGGTCCACCAGGCGCTTCATCACGAACGGCTTGAACAGCTCCAGCGCCATCTGCTTGGGCAGACCGCACTGGTGCAGCTTCAGGCGCGGCCCGACCACGATGACCGAACGGCCCGAGTAGTCCACGCGCTTGCCGAGCAGGTTCTGGCGGAACCGGCCCTGCTTGCCCTTGAGCATGTCCGAGAGCGACTTGAGCGGACGGTTGCCGGGGCCCGTTACCGGGCGGCCGCGGCGGCCGTTGTCGAACAGCGCGTCCACCGACTCCTGGAGCATCCGCTTCTCGTTCGCCACGATGATCTCGGGCGCACCGAGGTCCATGAGGCGCTTGAGGCGGTTGTTGCGGTTGATGACGCGGCGGTACAGGTCGTTGAGGTCCGAGGTCGCGAACCGGCCGCCGTCGAGCTGCACCATCGGGCGCAGCTCCGGCGGGATCACCGGCACGCAGTCGAGCACCATGCCCAGCGGCGAGTTGCCGGTGGCCTGGAACGCGGCCACGACCTTCAGACGCTTGAGCGCCCGCAGCTTCTTCTGGCCCTTGCCGGTCGCGATGGTCTCGCGCAGGCTGATCGCCTCGGCGTCCAGGTCCAGGTTCTGCAGCAGGTTCTTGATGGACTCCGCGCCCATGCCGCCCGAGTAGTACTCGCCGAAACGCTGCTGCAGCTCGCGGTAGAGCATCTCGTCGCCGATGAGCTGGCGCACCTCGAGCTTGCGGAAGGTGTCCATGACCTCGTCGAGACGGTCGATCTCCCGCTGGGCCTTGTCGCGGATCTGGCGCATCTCGCGCTCGCCGCCGTCCTTGACCTTGCGGCGGACGTCGGCCCGGGCGCCTTCGGCCTCCAGCTCGGCCAGGTCGGCCTCGAGCTTCGAGGCGCGCTCCTCGATCGCGGCGTCCCGCTGCTGCTCCAGGTGCCGCTTCTCGGCGACGATCTCGTTCTCCAGGGTCGGGAGGTCGCGCTGGCGCGCCTCGTCGTCGACCCCGGTCACGACGTACGCCGCGAAGTAGATGACCTTCTCCAGGTCCTTCGGCGCCAGGTCGAGCAGGTAGCCCAGACGCGAGGGAACGCCCTTGAAGTACCAGATGTGCGTCACCGGCGCGGCGAGCTCGATGTGGCCCATCCGCTCGCGGCGGACCTTCGAGCGCGTCACCTCGACGCCGCAGCGCTCACAGATGATGCCCTTGAAGCGGATGCGCTTGTACTTGCCGCAGTAGCACTCCCAGTCCCGGGTCGGGCCGAAGATCTTCTCGCAGAAGAGTCCGTCCTTCTCGGGCTTGAGGGTCCGGTAGTTGATGGTCTCGGGCTTCTTCACCTCGCCGTGCGACCACTGCCGGATGTCCTCGGCGGTGGCGAGGCCGATCTTCAACTTGTCGAAGAAGTTGACGTCGAGCACTGAACTCTTCTTCCCCTTGATGCTTCTGTAAGGATGGATGAGACGTTGGCGAGGGCGACCGCCGCGCGGCCGCCCTCACTCGACGTCAGGCGCTTTCGAAGTCCACGGATGAGGGCTCTTCGTGGGACAGGTCGATCCCCAGCTCCTCGGCCGCGCGGAAGACCTCGTCGTCGCTCTCGGTCATCTGGATGGCCTGGCCGTCGGCGGACAGGACCTCCACGTTGAGGCAGAGCGACTGGAGCTCCTTGAGCAGCACCTTGAACGATTCCGGGATGCCCGGCTCGGGGACGTTCTCGCCCTTGACGATGGCCTCGTAGACCTTCACGCGGCCGACCACGTCGTCGGACTTGATCGTCAGCAGCTCCTGGAGCGCGTACGCCGCGCCGTAGGCCTGCATCGCCCAGCACTCCATCTCACCGAAGCGCTGCCCGCCGAACTGGGCCTTGCCGCCGAGCGGCTGCTGGGTGATCATCGAGTACGGACCGGTCGAACGCGCGTGGATCTTGTCGTCGACCATGTGGTTCAGCTTCAGGATGTACATGTAGCCGACCGAGATCGGGTCCGGGAACGGCTCGCCGGAGCGGCCGTCGAACAGCTGCGCCTTGCCCGTCGGAGCGACCATGCGCTGGCCGTCGCGGTTGGGGAGCGTGTTCGCCAGGACGCCCTGGACCTCCTCAGGGTGGGCGCCGTCGAACACCGGCGTCCCGACCTTCGAGTCGGCCGGGGCCTCATCGGCGCCGATCGACTTGAGCGCCTGCTGCCAGGCCTCGTCGAAGCCCTCGAGCTTCCAGCCCGCCTTCGCCGCCCACCCGAGGTGGACTTCCAGCACCTGGCCGATGTTCATACGGCCGGGCACGCCGAGCGGGTTGAGCAGGATGTCGATCGGGGTGCCGTCGGGCAGGAACGGCATGTCCTCCTGCGGCACGACCTTCGAGATGACGCCCTTGTTGCCGTGGCGGCCGGCGAGCTTGTCGCCCACGCCGATCTTGCGCTTCTGCGCGATGTAGACTCGGACCAGCTCGTTGACGCCCGGGGACAGCTCGTCGCCGTCCTCGCGGGAGAAGGTGCGCACCCCGATGACCGTGCCGGCCTCGCCGTGCGGGACCTTCAGGGACGTGTCGCGGACCTCGCGGGCCTTCTCGCCGAAGATCGCGCGCAGCAGCCGCTCCTCCGGGGTCAGCTCGGTCTCGCCCTTGGGCGTGACCTTGCCGACGAGGATGTCGCCGTCCTCGACCTCGGCGCCGATGCGGATGATGCCGCGGTCGTCGAGGTCGGAGAGCATCTCCTCGCCCACGTTCGGGATGTCCCGGGTGATCTCCTCGGGGCCGAGCTTGGTGTCTCGGGCGTCGACCTCGTGCTCGTCGATGTGGATCGAGGTGAGCACGTCCTCTTCGACCAGGCGCGAGGAGAGCACGATGGCGTCCTCGAAGTTCTGGCCCTCCCAGGTCGTGAACGCGACCAGCAGGTTCTTGCCGAGGGCCATCTCGCCCTTGTCGGTCGAGGGGCCGTCGGCGATCGGCTGGCCGGCCTCCACGCGCTCGCCCTCGGTGACGAGAGGGACCTGGTTGATGCACGAGCCCGCGTTGGAGCGGCGGAACTTGTGCAGCAGGTAGGTCCGGCGCATGCCGTTGTCCTGCGAGATGGTGATGTAGTCGGCGCTGGAGTCCTCCACGACGCCGTCGGCCTCGGCGACGACCACGTCGCCGGCGTCGACCGCGGCGCGGTACTCCATGCCGGTGCCCACCAGCGGCGAGTCGGTCTTGATGAGCGGCACGGCCTGGCGCTGCATGTTCGCGCCCATGAGGGCGCGGTTGGCGTCGTCGTGCTCCAGGAACGGCACCAGCGCGGTCGCGACCGAGGTCATCTGGCGCGGCGAGACGTCCATGAAGTCGATCTCGGCGGCGGTGAGCAGCTCGGCCTCGCCGCCGCGCCCGCGGGCCAGGACCTGCGCGTCGACGAACGAGCCGTCGTCGTGCAGCAGCTGGTTCGCCTGCGCGATGGTGAAGCGGTCCTCTTCGTCGGCCGTCAGGTACTGGACCTCGTCGGTGACCTTCGAGTCCACGACCTTGCGGTACGGGGTCTCGATGAAGCCGAACGGGTTGACGCGCGCGAAGGTGGACATGGCGCCGATGAGGCCGATGTTCGGGCCTTCGGGCGTCTCGATCGGGCACATGCGGCCGTAGTGCGACGGGTGCACGTCGCGCACGTCCATGGCGGCGCGGTCGCGGGAGAGACCGCCCGGGCCGAGCGCCGAGAGGCGGCGGCGGTGGGTCAGGCCCGCGATCGGGTTGACCTGGTCCATGAACTGCGACAGCTGCGAGGTGCCGAAGAACTCCTTGATCGCGGCCACCACGGGGCGGATGTTGATCAGGGTCTGCGGCGTGATCGCCTCGACGTCCTGGGTCGTCATGCGCTCGCGCACGACGCGCTCCATGCGCGAGAGGCCCACCCGGATCTGGTTCTGGATGAGCTCGCCGACGGTGCGCAGGCGGCGGTTGCCGAAGTGGTCGATGTCGTCGGGGCCGTAGCCGGGCTCGGCCGAGTGCAGCCGCAGCATGAACTCGATCGTCGAGGCCAGGTCCTCCTCAGTCAGGACGCCCGTCGCGATCGGGGTGTCCAGGCCGAACTTCTTGTTGACCTTGTACCGGCCGACCTTGGCGAGGTCGTAGCGCTTCTTGTTGAAGAACAGGTTCTCCAGCAGCGACTGCGCGTTGTCCTTCGTCGGCGGCTCGCCCGGGCGGAGCTTGCGGTAGATGTCGAGCAGGGCCTCGTCCTGCGAGTTGATGGTGTCCTTCTCCAGGGTCGCCATCATGAGCTCGGACCAGCCGAAGCGCTCGCGGATGCGGTCGTTGTCCCAGCCGATCGCCTTGAGCAGGACGGTCACGGCCTGGCGGCGCTTGCGGTCGACGCGCACGCCGACGGTCTCGCGCTTGTCGATGTCGAACTCGAGCCAGGCGCCGCGGCCGGGGATCACCTTGGCACTGGTGAGGTCGCGGTCGGAGGTCTTGTCCGGCTCCTTGGAGAAGTACACGCCGGGCGAACGGACCAGCTGCGAGACGACGACGCGCTCGGTGCCGTTGATGATGAAGGTGCCCTTCGGCGTCATCATGGGGAAGTCGCCCATGAAGACCGTCTGGCTCTTGATCTCGCCGGTGGTGTGGTTGATGAACTCCGCCGTGACGAACAGCGGGGCGCAGTAGGTGAGGTCCTTCTCGCGGCACTCCTCGATCGGGGCCTTGACCTCGTCGAACCTCGGGTTCGAGAAGGACAGGCTCATCGTGCCCGAGAAGTCCTCGATCGGGCTGATCTCCTCCAGGATGTCACCCAGGCCGCTCTCGGCGTCCTCCCCCACGCGGGCGCGGTAGGAGTCGTTGCCGACGAGCCAGTCGAACGAGTCGGTCTGGAGCGCCAGAAGGTTCGGGACTTCGAGTTTCTCTGCGATCCTGCCGAACGAGATACGGCGAGGTGCGTGCTTGCTCTTGCTGGAGCTGGTCTTGCCAGTGCGGGAAGCTGCCAAGATTCGTCCTTCCGAGGACCTGAGTGTTACGACGGCCGGCGCATGCCACAGTCACCGCATCAATGCGGGATCGACGAGAACAGCCGGAGACGGGCAGCCGACCGAACGGTCAAGCCGAGCATGGCGTTGAACGTCGGTCGAAAGCTGGAATCCCCACCGTCCACGACCCTCACCGCGTCAGAAGGCGTGAAGGAGGCAGCGCAAATTAATACCCTAGCGTAAGCTCCGGCAGACTGTCAACCGCCCCACCGCTGGGTGGGGTACGTCGTGACGACAATCTCTCCCGCTGCCGAAGTTCCTCCCGTAACTCGCTCGATCCGCGCTCGTGCGCCCGGACCGTCCTGCCTCGGGGCCGCGATCGCGGCCCACTCGCCCGCCCGGGGAGCCGGGACCGGGCCCGTCGCTCCAAGAACGTAGCGCACGCCACGCAGTGGCGCTTGAGGAACTAGTTTGCAGGATCAAGTCACACTTCGTCAAGTCAGGCGTCTCATTCGCCCGGATGCGCCCATTCGGCCCGGACGACTGAACCGGGCCCCGCGGGGGCCGCGGCGGGCTCCCGCCGAGCGGGTGATCCGCAGCGCAGCGGGGCCGCGGGGCGCCGCAGGACCGGCGGGGCCGGGGCTCGGCGCGGGGCCGCGGAGTGCCGGGCGATCCGCCTCGCCCGGGCGTGTCGCGCGGGCGGCGCGGCAGCGTTCGGTGCGGGCGCGGGACGCCGTTGCGTCGCCTGCCGCCGGCCCGGGGCCGCCCTCGCGGCCGTCGGGCTCGGCCGCATTGCGGCGCCCCGCCCTCGCACTCTCGGCGGCCCCGTCACGATGCCCGGTGCACATGCTTCACCGGTGGGACCGCCGCACCCTGTACAACGAGCGGGCGCCGGGGAGGTGACACCCGCTCACCGGGCCGCGCTCAGGCGCCGAGCAGCTCCTGCGCGCGGTCGAGGGCCGCGCGGACCTCCTCCTGCCACGTGAAGAGCTCGGGCTCGATCGACTCGTAGTACTCCAGGTGGACCGCCTCCCACTCGGCGGCCGTCGCCGCGACGAAGCCGCTCTCGTCGCCGCACTCGACAAAGTCGACCGCGAGGCCGACCTCGTACTCGCGCAGCCCCTCGAAGTCGGAGGGGAGGTCCGAGGGCGGGTCGGGCACGCCCTCGCCGTAGTCGTTGCCGTCGGGGGAGGTCCACTCCCCGGAGTACACGCCCGCGAGGTAGCTCCAGATGTAGACCTCGCCCTCGTCGGAGAACTCCCAGGCACCGCGGTCGCGGTCGATGAGGCAGTCGACGAACGCCGACTCCTCGTCGGCGACCCGCTCGCGGTAGTCCGGGACGATCTCGGCCCAGGCCGAGCCCTCGTACTCGGGCGACTCGGGGCGCCCGGACCAGCTGGAGGTGCCGTTCGCCTCGTCGATGACGAGCTCGGGCTCGCCGTAGAGGGCCTCGATCATCTCCAGGAGGCAGCCGCCGGGCTCGGGCGTGACCCAGATGCCGTTCTCGTCCCGGTACCGCTCCTCGATCTCCTCGTCCGAGAGGAACTGGCCCTCGGCGAACGCCTCGCCGCCGTAGGCGGCGTACCAGGCGTACCGGTCCGCCTCCGAGAGCGCGTCGAACCCGCTGTTGTCGATGGCCTCGTCGAAGTCCCCCGACTCGCCGGACTCGGGGTTCGCCGACAGCTCCTCGCCCGTGCCGAGCGCGTCCTGGTACGCCTCGTAGTCGGACGAGGCCATGCCCTCCTCGGTGTCGGCCCAGGCGCCGAAGCCCCACTTCGCGGCCATGTCGGGCTCGGGGAAGAGCCCGTCGGTGGGATTGCCGAGGGAGAGGGACTCGGCCTCGTACAGGCCTACGTCCATGATCGTGAACCGGTCGTGGACGGTGAAGCCGTCCTCCTCGAGGCACTGCTCCAGGAGGCGGTTCTCGGCGGCCACGAGTTCGACGACGAGGCGGTCGGACTCGTTCAGCAGCTCCAGGATGTCGGTCTCGGCCGCTTCGGGCGTGTCCGCGCCCGCGGAGTCGCCGCCGTCCTCGGCGTCGCCGGTGCACGCCGCGGAGGCGGCGAGGGCCGCGGCGAGCGCGAGCGCCCCGAGCCCTCTGGTCCACTGTGTCATGTCAGCTCTCTTCCCTGCCGGGGGCGGTCGCCCTCTCCCCCACAAGACGACGGTCGACGCCGGTGCGGTTGCGCGCGTTGGCAGTCGATCGAGCAGGGGGGGTGTTCGTCATGCGTCCAGGAGTTCCTGCGCGCGGGAGAGGCTCTCGGCCATCTCCTCCTGCCAGGCGTAGACGTCGGTCTCGACGGCGGTGTAGGCCTCGACGCGGAGCCGCTCGTAGACCTCGGTGGAGGTCGCGGCGTAGTCGGTCTCCTCCCCGCAGGCGACGAAGTCGCCGACGAAGCGGAGTTCGTAGGCCTTGTGCTCCTCGAAGGTGTCGCCGGCGTCGTTCGGCGCGGGCGGGACCTCGTCGAAGGCGTGCTCGTCCCACAGCGGCTGCTCGTCGGCGGGGGCGTCCTCGAAGTAGATGCGGCTCAGGTACTCCCAGACCGACATGCGGCCGTTGTCGAGGAACGACCAGCCGTCGTGGCCGAGACCGGCGAGGCAATCGAGGAACTGCGACTGGAGTCCGGCCATCTCCTCGGCGTAGGCGGCGTCGAGGCCGGCGCCGAGGAGGTCGGAGGAGGTGGCGGGGTTGACGGGCCGGTAGGCCCAGTGCGTCAGGCCGCCGGGCCCGGGGCCCGAACCGCCCACGGTCACCTGCTCCTCGACGTACTCGGGTTCGCCGTAGAGGGCCTCGATCATGTCGAGCCGGCAGCCGCCGGGGCGCGGTTCGATCCAGTCCTCCTCGCCGGTGTCGATCGATCCGGCGTCGGCGCCGGCGAGCCAGTCGTCCTCGCCGCCCATGGTCGCCTCGGTGTACTCCTCGCCCTGGTAGGCGGCGTACCAGTCATACTGCTCGGCGCGGGAGAGGGCGTCGAACGCGGCGTTGTCGGGGTAGTGCCACTCCCCCGACTCGCTCGCCTGCTCGGCGTCGCGCTCGTCCCAGTAGTCGAGGTAGTCGGGGTCGGCCTCGCCCTCGGAGGTCCAGGCCCAGGCGCCGAGGCCGAACCGCTCTGCGGTCTCGGCGTCGACGAGGAAGCTCTCGTGCGGGTAGTAGGTCACCACCGAGACGAGTTCGGCCGGGACGAACGGCTGGAGCGTCCACTCGTCGTGGACGGTGAAGCCCCGCTCCTCCAGGCACGCGCGGACGAGGCGGGTCTCGGCCGCGGTGAGCTCGCCCTCGATGCGGGCGCTCTCGTTGAGCATGGCGACGAGGCGGTCGACGCCCTCGTCGGAGGACCCCTCCTCCTCCGCGGCGAACAGGCCGCACCCGGCGAGCGCCGCGGCGGTGAGGACGGCGACGAGGGCGGCGGGGCGGGTGCTGGGTCGTGCGGTCACGGGCGTCTCCGATCGGGGGGCGGTTCGGGCCCGCGCACGGGTATCGCGGGGTCCTCCTGGTGCGACCGGTCCTCCTGGTACGACGCTGCGGCGCCCGGGAACGGTTGCGGCCCGGGCCGCGCCCCATCTGCGCAACCCGGGCCTTTCTCATTCCCCTTGGAGGGGTGGTCTTCCGTCTCCGTCGGGGGGTGGCCCGGGCCGCGCCCCATCTGCGCGACCCGGACCTTTCTTACCCCGATGGAGAGGTGGCTTTCATCCTCAGGCGAGACGGGAGCCGGTGGGGCCTAGCTCCCGAGGAGGCCCTGGGCCTTCTCCAGCGATTCCCGCATCTCGTCCTGCCAGGCGTACACGTCCCCTTCGAACGCGGAGTAGACCTCGACATAGACGTCGGTGTTGATCTTCTCCTCCTGGGCGGCGTAGTCGGTCTCCTCGCCGCAGGCGGCGAAGTCGACGGCGACCTGGATCTCGTAGGCCTTCCAGTCCTCATAGGTCGTTCCGGCGGCCTCGGGGATCTCGGGGAGCTCGGTCTCGGAGTCCCCGAGCCACATCTCGCGCTCTTCGTCGCTGGCGTCCTGGTAGTAGAGGCTGGCGAAGAACTCCCAGGTGGGCAGGGATCCCCATTCGGTGAACTCCCAGCCGGTGTGGCCCTTGGCCTCGATGCAGTCGAGGAACTCGTACTGGACGTCGGACATGCCCTGGGCGATGTCGGCCTCGATGTCCTCGTACATGGTCGAGTCGCCGGAGTCCATGGGGTTCTCGGGGCGGTAGGTCCAGTAGGAGTAGGTGTAGGTCTCGCCTTCCTCCCCTCCCACTTCCTCTTCCTTCTCCTCTTTGAGGGCGGATTCGCCGTAGAGGGCTTCGATCATCTCGAGCTGGCAGCCGGCGGGCTTGGGCTGGATGTCCTCGTAGCCGCCCTCGATGTCGATCTCGCCGTCCTCGCCTTCGGCGAGCTCCTCTTCGGTGAGGTCCTCCTCCGAGTACTCGACCATGCCCTCCTCGGAGAACATCGAGTTGTAGTCCTCGCGGGTGCCGTTGGCGTACTCGGCGTACTCTTCGCCCTGGTAGGCGACGTACCAGTCGTACTGTTCGTCAGGGGTGAGCGCGTCCCACTCGGAGGTGTCGGGCTCTTCCCAGCCCATCTCATCCTCCTCTTCGGACCACTTCTCCTCCTGCGCGGTCCAGTACTCCTCCGAGGCCGGGTCCTCCGCGCCGTCGGGGCTGTTGGACCACTGGCCGAAACCGTACTCGGCGGCCTCCTCCGGGTCGAGGATGAACTCCTCGTTGGGGAGGTACTCGGCGAGGGATTCGACCTCATACGACTCGTAGCCGATCGCCGTCCAGGGGTCGTGGACGGTGAAGCCCTGCTCTTCCAGGCAGCCCTGGACGATCCGGAACTCGGCGTCCGCGAGTTCGCCACTGATGCGGCTGTTCTCGTTGAGCATCTCGATGAGGCGGTCCTCGTCGGAGGCCTCCTCCTCGGCGCCGATGCCGAGCATGCCGCAGCCGCTCGTGAGGGCGAGCACGGCCGCCGCGCCGAATGCGCCGGCCCCTCTCAATGAGGACATCGTCCAACTCCTTGCTTGCGTGGGGGTGTCTACCCGCAAGACGTGGCGACGGCGGCGATTCGTTGCAGCCGATGGAGGATCTTCTGAGAAATTTCGCCGGAGCCGTCAGCGGGCGTCCGGTTCCGTTGCGGCGGCAGGCGACCGGGGATACGACGAGACCGGGCCCGCGCCGCCTTGCGGCGGTGCGGGCCCGGTCTGCGGGCGGGGGCTGGAACCCCCTTGCAGTCGGGTGCGACTACTTGAGCGACACGGTGGCGCCGGCGCCCTCGAGGGCCTCCTTGGCCTTCTCCGCGTCGTCCTTCTTCGCGCCTTCGAGGACGGCCTTGGGGGCGCTCTCGACGAGCTCCTTGGCTTCCTTGAGGCCGAGGCCGGTCAGGGCCCGAACTTCCTTGATGACCTTGATCTTCGACTCGCCGGCCGACTCCAGGACGACGTCGAACGTGTCCTTCTCGACAGCGGCTTCCGCGCCACCGGCGGCGGGGGCGGCGACGGCCACAGCGGCAGCGGCGGCGGTGACGTCGAACTCTTCCTCGAACGCCTTGACGAACTCGGAAACCTCGAGGAGGGTCATCTCCTTGAAAGCGTCGAGCAGCTCTTCAGTGGACAGCTTTGCCATGGTGGTTCCTTTCTAAAGTCTCGGGCCTGTGGGGTTACTCCCCACTGGCCGCCTTCTTGTCCTGAAGCGCCGCACCGAGCCGGGCCACCTGCGTTGCAGGGGCGGCGAGCACGGAGGCGGTCTTCTGAGCGGTGGCCTTCAGCGCACCGGCGAGCTTGGCCAGGAGCACCTCGCGCGACTCGAGGTCGGCGAGCCTGGTGATCTCATCGACGGAGAGGGCTTTGCCCTCCATGTACCCGCCCTTGATGACCAGGGATTCGTGCGTCTTGGCGAAGTTGCGCAGGCCCTTCGCGGCTTCCACCGGGTCGCCTTCGATGAAGGTGATCGCGGTGGGACCGACGAACAGGTCGTCCAGGCCGGTCACGCCGGCCTGGTTGGCGGCACGCTTGGCGAGGGTGTTCTTGGCGACGCGGTAACGCGTGCCCTCGCCGAGGGAACGCCGCAGCTCGCGGAGCTCTGCAACGCTCAGGCCGCGGTACTCGGTGAGCACGGTGGCGGTCGCGTTGGAGAAGTCATCGGCGAGTTCGGCGATGGCGGTCTGCTTACCCGCCGGATATTCCCGTTCAGCCATGTTTCCCTCCTTTCTCGGCTGATCAATCCTCAACCGTCACGGAGGCGACAAGAAAAGGCGCCCCTGTGGGACGCCTCATGAGACAAACGACCATGGTCGTTTCGAGTCGCCCTACGTTGGCCCCTGGAAGGTTTACAACCGCGCATGGCGGTGACCGACGGTCAATGGGTTGTTGGTGAAAGCCTAGCAGGGACTACGACGAAGCCCCAGCGCAGGAGGCCTGCACCGGGGCTGCGTCACATTCTCGGGTGTCGCCTACTTGAGCTTGACCGCCTGCGGGTCGACCGGGATGCCCGGGCCCATGGTGGTCGAGACGACGGCCTTCTTCAGGTACACGCCCTTGGAGCTGGCGGGCTTGAGGCGCTGCACCTCTTCGATCGCGGCCGCGTAGTTCTCGGCGAGCTGCTCGGCGGAGAAGCTGACCTTGCCGATCGGCAGGTGCAGGTTGGCGTGCTTGTCGACGCGGAAGGCGATCTTGCCGCCCTTGATCTCCGTGACGGCCTTCGCGACGTCCGGCGTGACGGTGCCGGTCTTCGGGTTCGGCATGAGACCGCGCGGGCCCAGGATGCGCGCGATCCGGCCGATCTTGGCCATCTGGTCGGGCGTGGCGACGGCGGCGTCGAATTCGAGCCAGCCCTCGGAGATCCGCTTGACGAGCTCGTCGGAGCCGACCTCGTCGGCGCCGGCGTTGACGGCGGCCTCGGCCTTGTCGCCTTCGGCGAAGACGATCACGCGGACGGTCTTGCCCGTGCCGTGGGGCAGGGAGACGGTGCCGCGGACCAGCTGGTCGGCCTGACGCGGGTCGACGCCCAGGCGGAGGGCGACCTCGACGGTGGCGTCGAACGACGTCGGCGAGGTCTCCTTCGCGAGGCCGGTGGCCTCGGACGGCGAGTAGAGCTGGTTGCGGTCGACCTTCTTGGCGAGGTCGTTGTACTTCTTGCTGCGCTTCATGTTCCATCCTTCGGATGTCGTGGTGAGAGCGGGCGCGTGCTCTGCCACTGGGTTGTCGTCGGCACAGGGCCGACGGAGACTGCGGTGCCTTGCGGCGCTACTCGACCGAGCTACTCGGCTGAGTTACTCGACCGTGATGCCCATGGAGCGGGCGGTGCCGGCGACGATGAGCGACGCGGCGTCCAGGTCGTTGGCGTTGAGGTCGGGGAGCTTCTTCTCCGCGATCTCGCGCACCTGGGCCTGGGTCACCTTGCCGACCTTGACGCGGTGCGGCTCGCCCGAGCCCTTGGCGACGCCTGCGGCCTTGAGCAGCAGCTTCGCGGCCGGCGGGGTCTTGAGGACGAACGTGAACGAACGGTCCTCGTACACCGTGATCTCAGCGGGGAGGACTTCGCCGCGCTGGGATTCGGTGGCCGCGTTGTAGGCCTTGCAGAACTCCATGATGTTGACGCCGTGCTGGCCGAGGGCGGGGCCCACCGGCGGGGCCGGGGTGGCCTGGCCACCCGCGAGCTCCAGCTTGAACGTCACAACGGCCTTCTTGTTGGGAGCCATCGTGTCCTTCTCTTCCTGGGATAACGCGAGCCTGTCCGCTCGCGTCTTCTTTCGAGCGCGCAGCAGCGCCGAGCTGTTGCGCAACCGTTCCAGGGTACCTGCCGGAAGGCCGGGACCCCGGAGCGAGGTATGTGACCTGTAGCTCGCGCTACAGCTTCGAGACCTGGTTGAAGTTGAGCTCGACCGGGGTCTCGCGGCCGAAGATCGAGACGAGCACCTTGAGCTTCTGCTGCTCGGCGTTGATCTCGCTGATCGTGGCCGGCATCGAGGCGAACGCGCCGTCGACGACGGTGACCGACTCGCCCTCGGTGAAGTCGACCTTGATGTCGGGGTCGGAGGACGAGGAGTCGGAGGACTCGTCCTTGGGCTTCTGCTCGGGCGGCAGCAGCCACTGGATGACCTCGTCGAGCGGCAGCGGGCTGGGCCGGTCGGTGCGGTCGACCACGCCCACGAACCCGGTCACGCCGGGGGTGTTGCGCACGACCGAGTAGGACTCGGGGGTCATCTCCATGCGGACCAGCACGTAGCTGGGGAAGACCTTCGCCTCGACCTTGGAGCGCTTGCCGTTCTTGATCTCCACCTCGGTGTGGGTGGGGACCTCGATCTGGTAGATGTAGTCCTCCTGGTCGAAGGACTGGATCCGGTTCTCCAGGTTGGAGCGCACCCGGTTCTCGAAGCCCGCGTAGGAGTGCAGCACGTACCACTCGCCGGGGGCGAAGCGCAGCTTCGCGCGGAGCGCCTCGGCCGGGTCGACCTCGGGCTCGCTCGTCTCGGCGACGTCCTCGTCGATCTCCGGCTCGTCGACGTCCGCGGCCTGCGCCGCGGCGGCCTGCGCCTCGACCTCGTTCTTCAGGGCCTCGTCGAACTCAGACACGCTCAACTCTCATTCCGGCTATCGACCCCGCAACGGCGGAGTACTGCGACTGTGACTGCGCGACGGCAGCGCTTGCTCGAAAGCGGCGACCGCCGCCTGTGAAGTCGCGCGCCGGCGGAACCGGCGCGCGTCATACCCACTAGGGTAGCCGCTCCGGGAGACGGCTCGTCTCAGGCACCGGCGAACCGGCGCAGGTCACGCGATTCGCCCGGCGGCGCAGCGGGCGGGGCGAAAGGCGGCGGCGCGGCGGGGTCTACGCGTCGGCGCCGAAGGCGCGGCGGACCAGGTCGCCGAAGAGGAGGTCGAGGCCGCCGATGTAGGCCATCACGATGCCGACGAAGACCAGGACCACGATCGAGTAGGTGATGAGCTGGCGCCGGGTCGGGTAGACGACCTTGCGGAGCTGCTCCACGACCTCGCGCAGGAACCTGCCGAGCTTCTTGACGGGGTTGCGGCTGACGGTCTTCTCGCCGCGCTTGCGAGTGGGACGGCCCTTGTCGGCGGTCGCATCGGAGCGGCTGGTGTCGTCGGCCACGTCGGCTTCCTCCAGGGTTCATCTGATCGGGGCGGTCAGGCTTGCAGCATACCGGACTAGTGGGACGCCTCTCTATCGCGGCGGCGGGCTTCGAACGCGGCCGAGAGCTCGCTGCGACGCTCGTTCCACCGCTCGCGCATCTGGGTCATCTCGGTCTTGGTGAATTCCATGAACGCGGCGGTCTGGACGAGCCGGTCGCGGCCGGGGCCCGCGGGCAGCGACTCGATGCCAGCTACGGCCGTCTCCTGGTAGCGGTCGAGGAAGCCCGCGCGGTCGAGCATGATCGAGCCCCAGATGTCCTCGTCGTTGAGGCGGTAGACGTCGGCCCTGGTGGAGGCGCGGCGGCCCTTGATGAGCAGCCCGGCCGAGATGAGCTCGCGCACGGCCCCCGAGACGGCGGCGAGGCTGATGCCCAGGCCCTCGGCGATCTCCGCCGCCGTGTAGGTGACGTCGTCGTCCACCAGGATGTAAGTGAAGACGCGCGCCGACATGCGCTGCATGCCGCTGGCGGTGAGGATCGCCGCGAACTGCTCGACGTACTCCAGCAGTGCCCGGCGTTCGGGGCTGTGCGATTCCATCGATTCCCTCCGACGTTGGGTCTTGATGATATCTTGACGCACCATAAGTTTCACAAATTCGTGAAAATCATGATAGTTTGAGGCCATGAACGCAGTGATCCGCACTGAGAACCTGGTCAAGCGGTTCGGTCACGTGACCGCCCTCGACCACCTCAACCTCGAAGTGGCCCAGGGCGAGACCCACGGCTTCCTGGGCCCGAACGGCGCCGGGAAGTCGACCACCATCCGCGTCCTGCTCGGCATGCTCCGCTCCGACGAGGGCCGCGCCGAGCTCTTCGGTGCCGACCCCTGGAAGGACGCCGCCGAACTCCACCGCCGCCTCGCCTACGTCCCCGGCGACGTCGCCCTCTGGCCCGGCCTCACCGGCGGCGAGACCGTCGACCTCCTCGGCCGCCTCCGCGGCGGCATCGACAAGCGCAAGCGCGACGACCTGCTGGAGCGCTTCGACCTCGACCCCCGCAAGAAGGGCCGCTCCTACTCCAAGGGCAACCGCCAGAAGGTCGCCCTCGTCGCCGCGTTCGCCGCCGAGGTCGACCTGCTCCTGCTCGACGAGCCCACCTCGGGCCTGGACCCGCTCATGGGCGCGGTCTTCAACGAGTGCGTCAAGGAGGCCGCGGCCCAGGGCCGCACCGTGCTCCTCTCCAGCCACATCATGAGCGAGGTCGAGGCCCTCTGCGACCGGGTGAGCATCATCCGCAAGGGCGTCATCGCCGAGACCGGCACCCTCGCCGAGATGCGCCACTTCTCGCGCTCGCGCGTGCGCGCCACCCTCAAGCGGCCCGTTGACGGCCTCGCGGATCACGACGGCGTCCACGACCTCAAGACCGACGGCCTCGACATCGAGTGCAGCATCGAGACCACCGCGCTCGACGCCGTCCTGGCGACCCTGGCCGCCGCGGGCGTCACGGCCCTCACCTGCGAACCGCCCTCGCTCGAAGAGATCTTCCTGCGCTTCTACGGCGACGAGCTCGCCGCCTCGGGCGTCCCGAACGGCGAGGGCGCCGGCACCGAAGGGGGCGGGGCATGACCACGGCGGTCGCGGAGATCGAGGACGGCCTGGGCACCCTCGCCGGGACCGGGAAGCTCCTGCGGTTCCAACTGCGGCGCCTGCGCCTGTACCTGGCCGGCTGGCTCGTCGGCCTCGCCGGCGGCACCTGGTCGGTCGCCGCCTCCTTCCCCGGCCTGTACCCCGACGCGGCCGGACGCGAGTCGTTCGCCGTCACGGTGAACACGCCCGCCATGCGCTCGATGACCGGCCCGGAGACCTACATCGAGTCGTACGGCGCGAGCACCGGCGCGATGTTCGCCCACCAGATGATCCTCTGGACGGGCGCCCTCACCGCCGTCATGTTCATCCTGCTGGTGGTGCGCCTGACCCGCGCCGACGAGGAGACCTCCCGCCTGGAGGTGTTCCGCTCCAACCCGATCGGACGACGCGCCGACCTCGCCGCAGCACTCCTGGTCGCACTCATCGCCGCCGTGGCGCTCGGCGCGCTCATGGCCCTGTCCGTCGCGGCACTCCCCGGCGACCAGGGCGGCAGTGCGATCCTGTTCGGCCTGGCGCACACCGCGGTCGCGGTGGTCTTCGCCGGCA
Source organism: Glycomyces paridis (assembly GCF_004912155.1). GTDB lineage: Bacteria > Actinomycetota > Actinomycetes > Mycobacteriales > Micromonosporaceae > Glycomyces > Glycomyces paridis. The sequence goes on from NZ_STGX01000002.1 coordinate 446,522, forward strand.
TCGCCGCGGTCACCGCGCAGATGGCGAGCTTCGCGGCGAGCGCCAACGGCCTCGCGTTCGCGGTGCTCGGATGGTCGGCGCTCACCGCCGGGGTCGGCAACGCCCAGGAGAACTGGGTGGTGTGGCTCTCACCGATCGGGTGGGCGCAGGAGACGTTCGTGTACACGCCCGAGCAGCGCTGGTGGCCGATCGCGTTCGCCGCGGTGGTCGCGCTGCTGACGGTCTGGGCGGCCTTCACGCTCATCACGCACCGCGACTTCGGCCAGGGGATGCTCGCGGGCCGACCGGGCCCGGCCTCGGCGAAGCCGAGCCTGCGCAGCGCCACCGCCCTCACCTTCCGCCTCACACGCGGGATGACCTGGGCCGGAATCATCACCCTGGCACTGCTGGGCGCGGCGTACGGATCGGTCCTCGGCGGCGCCGACGACATGCTCGACGGCCTCTCGGACGCTGAGCGGGCGCTGCTGGACCAGGGCGGGGCGAGCATCGAGGACAACGTGGGCGCGACCTTCGCCGCGCTGAACGGCCTCTTCGCGACCCTCTTCGGGCTCTTGGTGATCGGCCGGGCCCGCAAGGAGGAGACCCAGGGCCGCGGCGAACTCATCGCGGCCGGCGCCGTCGCACGCTCGGGCTGGCCGGGCTCCTATCTTGCGGCGGCACTGTGGGCCTCGACCTCGGCCGCAGTGGCGGCCGGACTCTTCCTGGGCCTCGCCGGGTCCGGTTCGACCGGCGACTGGGACTACTTCGGGCGCCTCCTCTACGCCTCGGTACTCCAACTGCCCGCCGCCTGGACGCTGACGGCCTTCGCTTTCGCGGCCTTCGCTTGGCTGCCGCGCCTGGGCTGGCTGCGTTGGGTGGCCTGGGTGTGGCTGTTCGTCGTCATGTACTTCGCGAACCTGCTCGACCTGCCCGAGTGGGCCCAGACCGTCTCGCCCTTCCACCACCTGGCGGCCTACCCGGCCAAGGACATCGACTGGCTCGGCGTCGCCCTGGTGACCGTGGCCGCGGCAGTCCTCGCAGCCCTCGGGTACCTCGGCCTGCGCAGGCGGGACCTCAACTTCAGCTGATCTGCTTTACGGAACGCCTGCAAGGAAACCAGGCGCGCTGATGCCGGCCTCCGATCGGGGGCCGGCATCAGCGTGTCCAGCCCGACACGGACACTCCGAACCAAGTCGGCCGTGCGGCGACGGACCGCTCGGCGACGGGCCAGGCCCTGGGGGCGGGTCCCGCGCCGGGAGACTTGGCTGATTGGGCATTGACGGCGGGGTGATGCTCCGGCCCGGTCTTGGGTTTGCCAGCAGGTCCGCAACGGGCCGTACTCCGGGGCTGGCTCTGCGCCGAGTGACTCGGCCGGTGGGGCAGGGGCGGCAGGGTCTGGTGGCCGGAACCCGAGGCTAAGGCGGGCAGCGACAACGAGCTGCGTGGCCCGTGCGGCCGTGATGCCGAGCCCGGGGTCGGTTTCGCCCGGCCTTAAGGAAAGCGGCGACAACAAGCTGGTCGGCTGGTGCCGGATCGTGTTCGTGGCCGGGCTGACCCGGTTCCACTGCTTCGGCCCGACCCGATCCGACCCGCTTCGATGTGGCCCAATCCGACCCGATCCGGCTCGACTTGCTCGGAACCGACCCGGCTCGGCCTGCTTCGGCTCGGCCCGGCCCTCAATGGCCTGACCTGCTCCGGCACAACCTGATCCGACCCGGTTCAGTCCAGCCTAATCCGATCTGGTCTGACCGACCCGGCCCGGTCTGCTTCGGTTCGACCCGGCCCACTTCGGCCTGACCCGATCCGATCCGGCCCGACTCGCTCGGAACTGACCCGGCCCGGTCTGCTTCGGCCCGGCCCAGTCCGACCCGATCCGACCAACCCGATCCGGCCGGTTTCGGTTCGACCCGGTCCGCTTCGGCTCACTCCAGCCCGATCCGCTCCGGTCCGACCCGCTTTGGCCTGGCCCGCTCCGGTCCGACCTGCTCCGGTCTGGCCCGATCCGGTCCGGTGGTGTTCGGCACCTGCGGTGCACGATCTCGTACCGGGCCGCATTCGGTCATACCGATGGCGGCGGTCCTGCCGTGTGTCGCTTCGCTACTCGACCGGTCCTTGGGTGGCAGGCACTGGCGGTGCGTGTCGCCGGGCCCGGCCTGGCGCTCCCCAGGCGGC
>NZ_STGX01000027.1 GCF_004912155.1 Glycomyces paridis
CGAACCCGGCCAGATCCACGCCGTGCTCGGCGAGAACGGCGCGGGCAAGTCGACGCTCATGAACATGCTCTACGGGATCCTGCGGCCGACCAGCGGCGAGATCCTCATCGACGGGGAGCCGGTCTCCTTCACCGGTCCGGGCGACGCGATCGCCGCCGGGATCGGCATGGTGCACCAGCACTTCAAACTCGTCGGGCCCTTCAGCGTCGCAGACAACGTGCAGCTGGGCCGCGAGCACACCCGCGCCTTGGGGGTGCTCTCGGCCCAGGCCGCGCGCTCGGCCGTCAGCAGGGTCTCCGAGGAGTACGGGCTCCGGCTCGACCCCGACGCGATCTGCGAGGACCTGCCCGTGGGCGTCCAGCAGCGCGTCGAGATCGTCAAGGCCCTCTCGGGCCCCAAGACCGAACTGCTCATCCTCGACGAGCCCACGGCGGTGCTCACGCCCGCCGAGATCACCGAGCTGCTCCAGATCATGCGCAACCTCGCCGCATCGGGCACCTCGATCCTCTTCATCTCCCACAAGCTCAAAGAGGTCCAGGCCGTCGCCGACACCGTCACGGTGATCCGCCGCGGCAAGGTCGTCGCCGAGCTCGAACCCACCGCCTCGGAGTCCGAGATGGCCTCGGCCATGGTCGGCCGCGAGGTCTCGCTCCAGGTCGACAAGGCCCCGGCCCAGGCCGGGGAGCCGCGACTCGAACTCGAAGGCCTCACCGTCGTCTCCGACGCGGGCGTCAAGGTCCTCGACGGACTCGACCTCACCGTCCACTCCGGGGAGATCGTCGGCCTCGCGGGCGTCGAAGGCAACGGCCAGACCGAACTCGCCCGCGTCGTCCTCGGCCTCATCAGCCCCGAAGCGGGCCGCGTCGCCATCGACGGCGAGGACGTCCAGGGCCGCAGCCCGGCCCGGCGCATCGCCGACGGCCTCGGCTACATTCCCGAGGACCGCGGCCGCGACGGCCTCATCGCCGAATTCTCCGTGGCCGAGAACATCGTCCTCAACCAGTACAGGGACCGCCCCTACGGCAGCGGCGGCGTCGTCAACGCCGGCGCGGTCCGCCGCCGCGCCGTCGACTCCATCGCCGAGTTCGACATCCGCACCCAGTCGCCCGAGGAGTCCGCCTCCTCCCTGTCCGGCGGCAACCAGCAGAAGGTCATCATCGCCCGCGAGCTCTCCCGGCCCCGCCGGTTCCTCGTCGCGGCGCAGCCGACCCGCGGCGTCGACGTCGGCGCCACCCAGTTCATCCACTCCCGCCTCGTCGCCGAGCGCGACACCGGGACCGGCGTCCTCCTCATCTCCTCCGAACTCGACGAGATCTACGCGCTCGCCGACCGCATCGCCGTGATCTACAACGGCCGCATCGTCGGCGAGGTCGACCCCGGCACGCCCCGCGAGGTCATCGGCCGCCTCATGGTCGGCGCCGACCTCGACGCCGCCCCCCAAGACAGCCCCGAGCCCGCCGCCGATGACGTTGACGGCGCGGACGGCGCCGACGAGCCCGCCAATGGAGGTGACCGTTGAGCACGGAGACCCAGGCCCCTGCCCCCGAGCAGCCCGAACCGGCCGAGACCGCCGAGGCGAAGCCCGGCTTCGTCACGACCTTCGGCCGCTACCTGACCGAGGCGAACTCGGTCATGGTCACCATCTACTCCCTGGTGCTGGCCTTCCTCATCGGAGCGATCCTCCTCATCGTCTCCGACGAGCACGTGCGCTCGACGTACACGTACTTCTTCGCCCGGCCCCAGGACGCCCTCACGGCCTCCTGGACCCTCGTGCGCGACTCCTACCTGGCGCTCTTCGAAGGCGCCATCCTCAACTTCAACACCCTCGCGGCCTTCCAGGCCGGGGACGCCGAGTTCGGCAACGTCCTGCGGCCGCTCTCGGAGACCCTCACCTACGCGACGCCGCTCATCTTCACCGGCCTCGCCGTCGGCCTGGCGTTCCGCGCGGGCCTGTTCAACATCGGCGCCCAGGGCCAGCTCATCTTCGGCATGATGGGCGCGCTCATCATCGGCTTCAGCCTCGACCTGCCGATCTGGCTGCACCTGCCGCTGGCGATCATCGCCGGCGCGGCGGCGGGCGGCCTGCTCGGCGCCGTCCCCGGCGTCCTCAAGGCCACGACGGGCGCGCACGAGGTCATCTCCTCGATCATGCTCAACAACATCGCCGCGCTGTTCCTGGTGTGGGCGCTGGGCACGACGTTCCTCCACTCCGAGACGAAGACCGACCTCGTCTCCAAGCCCGTGGACGACTCGGCGATCCTGCCGACGCTCCTGTCCTCGCTCAACCCGTCGCTGCGCGTCAACCTCGCGCTCCTGATCGGGTTCGCCGTCGCCGTCCTGGTGTGGTGGCTGCTGTCGAAGTCCACCTTCGGGTTCCGCATCCGCGCGGTCGGCTTCAACGAGCACGCGGCCTCCACCGCGGGCATGCGCATCGGCTCGACCTACACGACGACGATGGCAGCCGCGGGCGCCCTCGCCGGACTCGGCGGCGCGGCCCTCGCGCTCGGCGTCTCCTCCGGCGGCATCAACGACGGCACCGCCGCCGACTACGGCTTCTCCGGCATCACCGTGGCCCTCCTGGGCCGCGCCAACCCCGGCGGCATCGTCGCCGCGGCGCTCCTGTTCGGCGCCTTGAAGGCCGGTTCGCTCTCGGCCCAGCCGGACGTCCCGGTCGACATCTCGACACTGCTCCAGGCGACGATCGTGCTCTTCATCGCCGCGCCCGCCCTGGTCAAGGCGATCCTCCACCTGCGCACTCCGCGCGGCGGCCTGGTCGCCCTCGAAGCGAAAGGCTGGTGAGCCCCATGGCAGTGGACACCGTCGCCGCCCCGGCGCTCGTCGACGACCGGGCCCTCTCCCGCCACCCCAAGGCCGGGATCGTCTACATCGTCCTCGGCGGCCTGCTGGTCCTGCTCGCGCTCACCAAGCTCGGCGGCCTGACGACCACCGTCGAGATCGACAAGACGCTCTCCGACGCGAGCTGGGCCGCACCCACCTCCACAGTGGTCCTCATCCTCGGCCTCGCCGCCGCCGCGCTCGGCGCCTGGATGATCGTCGGCCTGCCGCAGCGCCGGTACAAGATCGCCGGTGCGGCCGCTGTCGCCGCCACCGTCCTCGCGCTGCTGTTCTGGGCCTACTCCGAGGAGGGCACGGTCTTCCGGGCCGAGTCGATCCTCGCCGGGGCCCTGTTCCTGTCGATGCCGTACATCTTCGGCGCGCTCTCGGGCGTCGTCTGCGAGCGCTCCGGCGTCATCAACATCGGCATCGAGGGCCAGTTCCTCATGGGCGCCTTCACCGGCGTCCTCGTCGCCAACATCACCGGCAGCGTCTACGCCGGGATGCTCGGCGCCATGATCGCCGGCTCGCTCTCCACGATGCTGCTCGCGCTCCTGGCGACCAAGTACCAGGTCAACCAGGTCGTCGTCGGCGTCATCCTCAACCTGCTCGCCCTGGGCTTCACCAGCTTCATGTACGACCAGCTGAAGAAGGCCGACGGCTTCAACACCGCCTTCTCCGTCCCGACCATCACATGGGGCCCCCTCGCGGACATCCCGGTGCTCGGGCCGGTCCTGTTCCAGCAGAAGATCTTCGTGTACGTCGGCCTCGTCATGGTCGCCGTCGTCTGGTTCCTGCTCTACCGCACCCGCTGGGGCCTGCGCACCCGCGCGGTCGGCGAGCACCCGGCCGCCGCGGACTCGATGGGCGTCAACGTCAACCGCCTCCGCTACTGGAACGTGGTGGCCGCGGGCCTCCTCGCCGGTTTCGGCGGCGCCTGGTTCACCCTCGGGAACTCCCTGGCGTTCAACAAGAACATGACCGCCGGGCTCGGCTTCGTGGCGCTCGCCGTCATGATCGTGGGCCGCTGGAACCCGCTCGGCGTCCTCGCCGGGGCCCTCATCTTCGGCTTCACGACGCAGATCGCCCGCGACCTCTCCGCCGCAGGGTCCTCCGTGCCCGGCGAGTTCCTCCAGATGCTCCCGTACGCGGTCACGCTCGTGGTCGTGGCGGGCCTCATCGGCAAGGCCAAGGCGCCGGCCGCGGACGGCGTGCCGTACAACCCGGGGGACAAGTAGCGCATGGACATCGACTGGGAGCGGCTGCGTGCCGTCGCGCGCGAGGCGATGCGGCACGCGTACGTGCCGTACTCGAAGTACCCCGTGGGCGTGGCCGGGCTGGTCGAGGACGGGCGGACCGTCTCGGGCTGCAATGTCGAGAACGCCTCCTACGGGCTCACGCTGTGCGCCGAGTGCGGCATGGTCTCCCAGCTCGCCGCCACCGGCGGCGGACGCCTCGTCGCCATCGCCTGCGTCGACGGCGCGGGCGAACCCCTCACCCCCTGCGGCCGCTGCCGCCAGCTCCTGTTCGAGCACGGCGGCCCCGACTGCCTCGTGGACGACCGGCCCGAACCGACCACCGTGGGCGCCCTGCTCCCCGGCGCGTTCGGGCCGTCGCACCTGGCCCAGGACTGAACCGCTCCGACTCGGCGCGATCCGCCGGGCCGGGGCGCCGCACACCGTCTAGTGAGGGAACACCAATGATCACCGCTGTCGACGTCATCCGCACCAAAAGGGACGGCGGCGAGCTCTCGACCGCCCAGATCGACTGGGTCATCGACGCCTACACCAACGGCGCCGTCGCCGACGAGCAGATGTCCGCCCTGGCGATGGCGATCTTCCTCAACGGCGCGCTGCCGCGCGAGATCGCCGACTGGACGGCCGCGATGATCCGCTCGGGCATCACGCTCGACCTCGCCGCGGTCGGCAAGCCCTGCGTGGACAAGCACTCCACCGGCGGCGTGGGGGACAAGATCACGCTGCCGCTGGCGCCGCTCGTGGCGGTCTTCGACGTCGCGGTCCCGCAGCTGTCGGGCCGCGGGCTCGGGCACACCGGCGGCACGCTCGACAAGCTGGAGGCGATCCCGGGCTTCCAGGTCGACATGACCGAGGGCGCGGTCATCGAGCAGCTCAAGGAGATCGGCGCGGTCATCTGCGCGGCCACCGGGGACCTCGCGCCCGCCGACAAGAAGCTGTACGCGCTGCGCGACATCACCTCCACAGTGGAGTCGATTCCGCTCATCGCCTCCTCGATCATGTGCAAGAAGATCGCCGAGGGCGCCGACGCGATCGTGCTCGACGTCAAGGTCGGCTCGGGCGCGTTCATGAAGGAGTTCGCCCAGGCGCGCGAGCTCGCCGAGACGATGGTCCGCCTCGGCGCCGACCACGGCGTGGACACCCGGGCGCTCCTCACCGACATGTCGATCCCCTTGGGCCGCACCGCCGGGAACGCCCTCGAAGTGCGCGAGTCCGTCGAGGTCCTCGCGGGCGGCGGCCCTTCGGACGTGGTCGAGCTGACCGTGGCCCTCGCCAAGGAGATGCTCGCTGCGGCGGGCCTGCCCGAGGCCGACCCGGCCGCGGCCCTCAAGGACGGCCGCGCGATGGACGCCTGGCGCCGGATGATCGCCGCCCAGGGCGGCCAGGTCGACGCGCCGCTGCCGATCGCGCGCGAGTTCGACGAGATCGCCGCCGAGACCGACGGCTTCGTCTCCGAAATGGACGCCTACGCGGGGGGCGTGGCCGCCTGGCGCCTCGGCGCCGGCCGCGAGCGCCAGGGCCAGCCGGTCCAGGCGGGCGCGGGCGTCGAGATCCTCAAGACCGTGGGCGAACCGGTCCGCGCGGGCGAACCCGTCTTCCGCCTCCACACCGACACGCCCGAGCGCTTCGCCGCCGCCAAGGAGAGCCTCGCCGGAAGCTGGAAGATCGGCGCCGAGTCCGCGGCGAGGGGCCCGATCATCCTCGACCGCGTGACGGCGTAGGTCGCCTCGATCCTCCCGGCTATTGGAGGCGCCTGCGCCAGTCCAGGTCGGTGACGACGATGCGGGACTTGTTGCTGCCGTCCCACTCGGTGCGCAGCCCGTGCTCCCCGAGGGTCTTCACGACTTCGGCGCCGATCGCGGCGACGGACTCGTCCGTGTTCGACCGCGAGCCGTACGAGAGGTAGAGGCTCCCGTCGGGGGCGCGCTCGGTGTCCTGCATGTGGAAGAACACGTACCCGCGGTGGCGCTCCTCGGCGTGGCCCCAGATCTCCGAGGTGCCGCAGTTCTGGCAGCACGCGAAGTTCTCGCGGGCGATGACGCCGTCGTCGTCGAGCCGGGCGAACGCGTCGGTCAGCAGGTCGCAGTCCGTCTCGCCCCAGCCGGCCTGCTCGGCGACCCGCTCGCGCCACAGCGGCGAGAGGATCGCGCGAGCCTGCACCGTGGACAGCTGCGGGTCGTGCTCGGACATCTCGTGCATGTTCTCGACCATGGCGTCGAAGTCGAGGTAGCCCTCGGCGATGTATCGCGCGGCCCTGTCCGCAGCCCACGCGGCCGTCTCCGGCTCGGTCTCGGGCGGGTCGGTCTGCTCCCACCATTCCGCCGCCTCCCAGGGCAGGTCGCCCTGCCAGCCGGGCTCGTTCCGCGCCCAGGCGAGGAACAGCGCGGGGGCGCGGTCGGCGGGGACCTCGGCCTCCATCCAGGTCTCGTCGCCGATGCGGTAGGAGACGGTCAGCGGCTCGACGTCGTCGGAGCGCGCGGCCTGGATCGTGTCGTGCGGCATGTAGGGGATGCGCTCGACGACGATGAACTCGGCATCGTCGTAGCCGAGCGCCTCGACGCGCTCGGTGAGCCCGGCCGCGGTGAGGTGCGCGAAGCGGCGGTTCCGGTTGTCGTAGCCGCGGATCGGCAGCGGCCGCTGCGCGTCGTTCGTGAGGGTGTGCTCCATCCCCGAACCCTACGACAGCGGGTCCAATCGAACCCCGAGTCTAATGGAATGGAACGTTCCCTTCTGTTATACTGGAGTCATCAGGCCACCGGGACTCCGGCGGCCGGCGAACCCGAAGGGGACGACATGACCACCGAATGGCAGCTCCTGAACGAAGCCCACGACGCGCTGCGCAAGGCCGTCGCGGGCGTCGGCGCCGACCAGTGGGGCCTCGCCACCCCCTGCGAGCACTGGACCGTCACCCAGGTCCTCCAGCACGCCGCCGGCGACCAGCTCGGCTTCGCCGCCGCCATCACCGGCGGCGACGGCCCCGACGAGAACCCCTTCGCCCCCTCCGGGAACCTCACCGCCGACCCGTCCGAGCACGCCGAGGCCGCGATCCGGGCCGCCGCCGAAGCCTGGGGCACCGTCGCCCCGGACGCCGCCGAGGTTGCCGTCCCGGTGCCCCCGAACCTCCTCGACGCCGCCACCGGCGTCGGCGCCTGCGCCCTCGACGCGGCCGTCCACGCCTGGGACATCGCCCGCGCCACCGGCCAGGACCAGCCCCTCACCGCCTGGGCCGCAGGCGAGCTGCTCCCCGTCGCCGAGCGGATCGTGGAGCCGCTGCGCGCCTACGGCGCCTACGCTCCGGCCCTCGAACCGCGCCCTGTCGACGACGAGGTCGCCGCCCTCCTGCGCTACCTCGGCCGCGACCCCGAATGGGCCGCTTGACGACTCGGCCGCGAGTTTCCATTCACGACGTTCGGGCGCGGCGGGAGCCTCCCTCCCGCCGCCCGACTCGCCACGGTTGCATACCCTGGAGCGCGCCGAGCGACGGCCTCGGCTTGCACCCCTTGGACCCGGAGCGGACATGCCCTTCTCAACTGCGGCGGAATCGGCGTACGACACCTTCTCCCGCGGCGTCGACCTCCTCGGGCGGGGCGACCTCGTCCGCGCCTCGGACTGCTTCGAGCACGTCACCGAGTACGACCCCGCCGCGGCGGACGCCTGGCTCGGCATCCACGCCTGCGGCAACGAGCGCGACCTCGCGGTCCGCAAGATGCTCGAACACCGCGACGCCGTCGGCCGGCACCGCAACTACACCGGCCTGAAGCTCGAATCCTCTTACGCCATCGGCAAGTTCGTCGAACTCAAACTCAGCGACGCCTTCGACGCCTGGCTCGCCTACATCGCGGGCCTTCTCGACGCCGAGGAGTTCGACCGCGCCGCCGACGCCCTCGACGCGGCCAAGGGCGAGGACGACAGGATCGACTTCCTGCGCGCCCGTTGGGCATTCGACCGCGGCGACTGGCAGGGCGTGCTCAACACCGCCCCCGGCGTCGACCTCGCGGTGCTCCGCGACGAGGCCCAGTTCTACCTCGCCGCGTCCCTGGTCGAACTCGGGACGTTCTACGAGGCGCTCGACGTGACCGAGTTCCTGCCGTCCGCGATCCGCGAACCCGACTACGAGGCCCACGTGGCGTTCGTCCAGGGCGCCGCGCTCGCCGGGATCGGCAGGAAGGAGGAGGCCGCGCGGTCCTTCCAGCGCGCCTACCGCCTCGCCCCCGGCAACGAGCGGTTCGCCGAGAAGGCCAGGTCCGAGGACGCGCCCTCGGAGCGCAAGCCGCTCTTCGGCGGCGACGAGCCGAAGGACACGGACCGCTCGGCGATGCTCGACGACGCCGCCCGGCAGCTCGACGCCATGATCGGGCTCGGGCCGGTCAAGGAGCAGGTCAACACCCTCAAGGCCCAGTACCGGATGGCGGCGCTCAAGGAGGCGCGCGGCCTGCCGTCCGAGACCCGCCCGCACCACTTCGTGTTCACCGGGCCGCCCGGCACCGGCAAGACCACGGTGGCGCGCATCATGGGCGGGATGCTCGCGGGCCTGGGCCTGCTGGAGCACGGGCGGGTCGTGGAGGCCCAGCGCGGCGATCTCGTGGGCGGCTACCTGGGGCACACCGCGATCAAGACCCGCAAGAAGATCGACGAGGCGACCGGCGGCGTCCTGTTCATCGACGAGGCGTACTCCCTCGCGAACCAGGGCTACACCGGCGGCGGCGACGCGTTCGGCGACGAGGCGTTGCAGGAGATCCTCACGGCCGCAGAGAACCGCCGCGACGAACTCGTCATCGTCCTCGCCGGCTACACCGACGAGATCCGCGAACTCCTCGCCACCAACCCCGGCCTGCGCTCGCGTTTCTCCACTGTGGTCGACTTTCCGTCCTATTCGGACGACGAGCTGGCCGCGATCGCCACCGCGATCCTCACCGCCGCGGGCGAGCGCCTCTCCGGCGAGGCCGAGCGCTCCCTCCGCTTCAGTTTCGGCATGGCGGTCCGGTCGGGTGACATCGACGCCCTCGGCAACGGCCGCTTCGCCCGCGACCTCTGCGCGAAGGCCACCGCCCAGCGCGACCTGCGCCTGCTCAGCGAGTACGGCGACACCGGGACGCCCACGGTCGCCGAGATGACCACCGTCGAGGCGGCGGACGTCGCGAGCGCCTACGGCAAGCTCACCGCCTGACCGCGAACTCCCACCGCATGGCCCTGATCACCACCGGGAATTTCCCCTCAAACCGGGCAGTTGTTAACTGTCATGAGCACAATCGGATTGATCGGAAGCGGCAACATCGGCGGCGCCATCGCGCGCCTGGCAGTGGCCGCGGGATATGACGTGGTCCTCAGCAACCGCCGCGGGCCCGACTCGCTCGCCGAGCTGGTCGCGGACCTGGGCCCGAAGGCCCGCGCGGCGACGCCCGCCGAGGCCGCCGCCGCGGGCGACCTCGTGGTCGTGACCGTGCCGCTGCACGCCTACCGGACCGTCCCGGTCGAGGAGCTGCGCGGCAAGGTCGTCATCGACACCGACAACTACTACCCGCAGCGCGACGAGCAGATCCCCGAACTCGACTCCGAGGCCACCACCGTCAGCGAACTGCTCCAGGCGCACCTGCCGGAGTCCCACGTCGTCAAGGCCTTCAACAACATCTACTCCGAGCACATCCCCGCCCTCGCGCGCCCCACCGGCGACCCCGAGCGCTCGGCTCTCGCGATCACCGGCGACGACGACACCGCCAAGAAGACCGTCACCGCCTTCCTCGACGCCATCGGCTACGACGCCCACGACGCCGGCCCCCTCGCCGAGGGCTGGCGCTTCCAACGCGACACCCCCGCCTACTCCGTCTACTTCGCCAAGAAGCCCACCGGCTTCACCGACCGCGGCGCGGGCCGCCAGGTCACCGCGTCCCTCCTCAAGGAGCACCTGGACGCCGCGAAGCGCTACCGCGACATGTAGCCGAATCGAACCCGACGGGGGCCGGCGCTGCGCGCCGGCCCCTTCGTCATGTCGCTTCGAATCGCCACTCGAAACCGACGACGGCGCGTTCTGCGGCGTCCAGTCGGTGGTAGGCCGCGTTGTCGTCGTCGAGCGTCACCGGGCGGCGGTACAGCGCCTGGTCGTGCGGTGGCTCATAGTCTCGCCACTCGGTCCAGAAGACCTCGGCGGGGATCCGTTCGGGATGGAACTCGACTCTGATCGAGAGGTTCTCGACCCGATCGAGGACGACCCGTCGAAAGCACGGGTCGACGTCGCCGCCGTACTTGAACCTCGTGACGAACTCGACTGAATGCACCTGTCCCGCATCGAGTGTGCGGGGCAGTTCGACGTCCACCGCCCATATGGTGCCGCTCTGGTGGTAGGTCGGTCCCGGCCGTCCGCCGTGGATCCGCTCGACTTCGAGTTCGTTCGTATCGAAGCTGTACCTGATGGACGCGAGTCCGTCCTTCAGCGACATGACCTCCTTGTACGTCCGGTGATGCTCGGGCAGCCCGTCGGCGCCGAGGTGGTGGAGCTCATGGAGTACCACCGTCGAGTAGTCGCGGCGAGCGGCGGTCAGGGGCAGTCGGCCGAGCACCACGTTCGGCAGGTCCCTCCCGGTGAACAGCCGCCGTAGCTTGTCGGCGTGGGGCGGGCTCATCCCGAACGCCGCTATGAAGAGCTCCAGGGTCTTGGCGGTGAACATGGGACGGTTCGCGTTGAGGACCCGGGAGACGCGCTGCGTGAGTCCAAAGGTGACCTCGGGCCCCTCGGTCGCCTCGATGTGGGCGGCGATCACCCGGGCCACGGCTCCCTGATGGACTTCGCGTTGGCGTTGCTGCTCGAACTGCCGCCATCGTTCGCAGTAGGGCTCGGAACGCAGCAGCTCGCGCAGGTACTGACTTGTCTGCCGGCAGTAAAGCTCTTGAGAGAGGTCGGGCACGCAACATCTCCAGGGGTTGAGAATTAAGTGAGAGACACCCTCGATACGGTCCGACCGAGCCTCACACCGAGGCGCTGAGGAGGTCAAGCCCATGCGCCGCAAACGTCTAGGCGGGGTTTGTCGGGCGCTTTTCAGCGGCGACTCCCGGACCACCCGTCACTCCCGTGACCGAGCGCATGGAAGCATCGCGCGGCAGGTGATCCACGAGGTTCGACGGCCCACGGAGGCCGTTCGAACCTGAAGGATTCCTTCTCATTGATTCGACTCCAGTCGCAGGTTGGGAACCGTGTCTGAAATCTTCTTGAGTTACAGGACCGACGACTCCTACCATTCCGCGCCCTTGATCTGGGAGCGGATGTCCACGCATTTCGGGGAGCGCAAGATCTTTCTCGACACCGCCTCGACCCGCGCCGGGGACGACTTCGAGAAGAAGGTGTGGCCCGCCCTTCTCGGCGCGAAGGTCATGCTCGTCGTCATCGGGCCCGATTGGCTCTCCGGCGGCGCCGACCTCCCCCGCAGGCGCATCGACGACCCCGAAGACTACGTGCGCCGAGAGGTTCGCACCGCGCTCCAGACCGCCGGACTCAACATCGTGCCGATCATGATCAAGAACGCCAAGCTCAAGAAACTCGATCTGCCCGAAGACATCCGAGCGCTCCGCGACAAGATGGACCTTCCCTTTCACCACCGGTACTTCAAGACCGATCTCGCCGCGATCGTCTCCCGCGTCGAGGAATGGGTTGAGCCCTTGCATCGACGGGTCGGACCGGCGCCGGCGGCGCGATCGCAGATCGTCATCGGCCGGGACTTCGAGAGGACGATCATCGCGAACGGGCCCGTCGGCACCGATGTGAACCGCGGCGAGAGGGACGGCGACGATGACTGACCGCACCGACGACGACCCGATCGAGCAAGGCGACGTGCCCGAACCCGGCGGGAAGCGACCGGGGAACCACGCCGAGAACGAGAGTGAACCCGAAGGGACGCAGGCTGATCCGACCGAGGACGAGCGCGACCTGGAACCGCTCAAGGAATTCATCCTCGAAGAGGTCGGCCGGCGACTCTCCGCGAGCGCGGGAGGCTCGCTCCAGGTCATCCTCGGACGGGACTTCCTCAACAGCACCATCGGGAACGGCGCGGTCACCTCGGGCGCGGGTGCGCAGAGCATCGCCTTGGGCTTCGAGATCCCCGGCGCCCGAATCGAGGCGGTCAAGCACACCTACCTGCCGCCGGTCTGCTACTTCGACCTCCAATCGCGACTCGACGAACACCGACTGCTGATCCTGCGCGCGCGCCGAGGATGGGGCGGCACCGTCACCGCCGTACGCCTCCTCTGCGACGACCACGAGCGGATCCAGCAGATCAGCGAGGTCGACGGACGGCTGTCGGCACTGCGTCTGGACGAACTCGAACGCGGCAGCGGTCTGATCGTCGAGAACCTAGGCCCCGAACAGCTCCGTGAACTCGCATCGGGCCAGGCCGAGCGGCTGTCCGCCAAGCTCAAGCAGCTCGAAGCGCGGGCCGTGGTCGTCGTCGACGAGTCGAGCCTGAGGCCCGACCACCGGATGGAGCGCTTCGTCGCCGACCTCGCCGCGCACCCGGACCCGCGCCGACTCGTCGAGAGCCACCTCGCCGAACGCCTCGGCTCTGAGGAATCGGCGCGGGAGCTCCTCTCCGCCGACACCCTGGCCGCCTGGTTCGCGGCCGCCCCGGTCGGCGACGGCTTCGACGCGCACCTCCTGGTGGGCCTCGCCCACGACCTGGCGGAAGGGGTCCAGGCCGGCGGAGGCGTCGAGGAGGCACTGGAGCGCTTCGCGGAACGCTCGGAAAGCGACACCGACAACTGGTTCGACGGGATCGCCAACCACGGGACACCGTCCGTGACCGCACTCGCCCTCACCGTCGCCGTGCTCGAAGGGCTCCCGTACGGCACCGTCAGCCGGGTCGCGGGCGCTCTGGAGCGGATCCTCGCCGGCGACCTCCCCGCGGAGGGCCGCGAACGGAACGAGCCCAGGCGGGTTCGCCGCACCCAGGTGCTGAAGACCGTTCGGGCGAAGCTCACGACCGAGCGCAGGAACGGCCGCCTCCAGAACGAGGACGAGGTCATATCGTTCCAGGACGACCGCTACCGACGGCACGTCCTCGACCTCGTCTACGAGTACGGGTTCGAGAACGAGATCCTCCCGTGGCTGCGCGAACTCACCGTGGACCGCGAAGTCGCCGTCGCGGTGTGCGCCGCCGAAGTCGTCGGCCACCTCGGGAAGTTTGACTTCCGCAGGATCCAGACCGAGTTCATCGGGCCCTGGGCCCGCAGCCCTCGCCCGTACGACCGCGAACTGGCGGTGATCGCGCTGGCGGTGCTCGCCAGAGAGGCCAGAACCCTCCACGCCGTGACGCGGCTCGTCGGGGACTGGTCGCGCAAGAAGCTCGGTCCGCTGCGCAGGACCGCCGCGCGCGCACTGGGCGCCGGCATCGGACCGCTCATGCCCGCGGGCCCCGACGACCTGCTCGACAGGCTCGCCGAAGGCGCCGATCGTCCTCTCGCCAAGGCGATCGGCTCCAGCATCGCCGAACTGTTCGCGCTGGCCGACACGCGGCGCCGCATCGTCCTGCTCGACATGCTGTGCGAGTGGTCCGAGGAGTCGACGGCCTGGAACGGGTTCGCCGGGATCGCGGGGTTCGTCGAGTGCGGCCGGATCCGTCTGACCCTCTCGTTCAACGGCGAGCGGGTCAGATGGCCGCTGCTGCTGGTGCTCTCGAGCTTCGACGGCACCTTCGACAGGGAGCAGGCGGGCGGATGGGACCAGGAGGCCACCGGCCGCATCAGGGACCTGACCGCCGCGCTCATCGCGAGCGCGGCCGCGGACTCGGCGCTGCTGCCGGAGTTCGAGCGGATGCTCAAGGGCTGGGCGTCCGACGCGGAGCAGCACCCCATGCTCGCGCGCGAGATCGACGAGCTGCTCGCCGAAGCCGCCGAGTCCCCGGGCGGGGGCAGGAACGTCGAGTACTACCGGCGGAACCTTCTGGACGGGCTGCAGATCGACGCCGAGTCCTGACCGATGTCACCGATGCGAAAGCAGGTAACGATGTCCAATCCGATTCAGCGGGGCGAGGACCTCCCCCGGCGGCTGTTCCAGCGGAGCCCGCAGCCCAAGGACAACACCCGGATCGTCTACCAGGTCCGCGGCGGGAGCCTCACGTCGCCCGACCACGCCCTGTCGACCGGGCAGTGGTGGAGGAACCGCCCGGAGGCGTACTGGTACGTGCACCTCGGCGGCAATCGCGAATCGTTCTCGTGCGGGCTTCGGTCCGAGGAGCCGTCGCTGCGGTTTCGGGCGACCGTCCGCTACTCCTGGGCCGTGACGGATCCGGTGGCGGCGGTCGGCGAGAACATGAACGACATCGCCGCCGAATGCCGTGACTTCCTGACCGAGCTCATGGAGTCCGCCACCGAGCTCCACTCGCCGGAGGCGCCGGACAGGGCCGAGCGTGATCTGCGTTGGAAGGTGCAGGACGGCCTGCGGATGGTGCGGAGGTGCGTCGAGATCTCCGGAGTGTCGGTCAGCCTCGACCACCCTGCCGAGATCGACGCTGAGATGAAGCGGATGGCCACGGGATCGGTCCGCATCAGGGCTGCGAACGTGGAACTGGAGTATTGGGAGGAGGTGCTCAAGTCCAAGGACAGGGCACGCATCCTCGCGGCTCTCGCCACGGCGGAGCCCCAGGTCGCCCAGGTGCTCGAGCGGGCCTGGGCGAAGGACGACGAGAAGGCCCAGCGGGAACTCGACAACCTCCTCCAGATGATGCGCGAAGGGCTCGGGGGCCGCGGCGACCAGCAGGCGGTGTTCGACCTGTACCTGGAGCACCAGCGGACCATGTTGGGCCCCGCGGTCGAGAAGCCTGAGCCCGGCGAGCGGCGCAGGATCACCCGGGGCAGGACGCTTCGTGAACTGCCGCAGGGCGACGGAGAGGGGTGAACATGTCGTTCCTGAACCCGCTGAACTGGGTCCGGACGGTCGTCGAGTGGATCCGCTTGGACGCGTTCATCGGATGGGTCCACGAGACCGCAGTCTCCAGCACGTGGCTGCCGGCGGCGGCCCTGCTGTGGCTGCCGATCGCCTGGCTTCTCGTCTTCGCGACGGCCCGATTCCTCGTCCGCCGCGTCGTTCCGAAGTCGGGGCCGGTCGTGTACGGCGTCGGGATGGGGGTGGTCGGCCTGATAGGGATGGCCGCCCTGGCCCTCGACGCCCTCCTCGCGACCTGCCTGGTCAAGCTCGGGCGGCGGCCCTGGTACGGGCTGGGCGACCGGGCCGCCGACGCCGGCGTCGGCTGCGACGCCGGGCTCAGGAGGTTCACCGCCGAGAAGCTCCCGGCGGCCAAGGGCGCGAAGTGGCGGGCCCCGGCGGTGGTGACGCTCCTGCTCCTCATCGGATGGTGGGGCGGCGACGGTTGCGGCTCCGGTGCCGGCACCGCATGCGCAGGCAGCGGGCAGGTCTGGTGGAACGACACCTCCACGCTGGTCGCCGACGACTGGGTGCCCGCGGTCACGGAGTTCTTCGCCGAGGCGGGGAGCGCGTGAGCCGGGACCGCCCGGCTCCTCGGCGCGATCCGGTGCGAGCGATGCCGCGCCGGTGGCGAACCACGGACCGCTATATGGATGCATGTCGAACAATGGGTCTCCTTTAGGGGGAGGGACCCGCTCGGCAAACGGGCAACAAAGCGTTGTGGTTTCGTTACGTTGCAAGGTCATGTGGCGTGATGGGCGCCACATGCGTGCCAAATTCGGACCCGTCCCTTGTGTGGATCAGAAGACGGCTCCACCACCGGCACCGCCACCGAATTCGCCGAAACCTCCAACTGCTGACCGCGGCCCGCCTCCGTCCTGGACGCGGCCTCACCTCCACACGGCGCTGATCGGCGCCGCGGTGATCCGGTCCTCCAACCGGGTCGCCAGGGGCCCGGTGTGCAGGAGCAGCCCGTGCGCGAACTGGTCGCCGAGGGCGTCGCGCATCCACAACAGATGCTTGGCGGCCTTGCGAGGCGGAGCGGCGTCCGCCTTGATCTCCACTGCGATCACTCGTTGATCCGCGAGTTCGATGACGAGGTCGACGTCCCGGGTGCCGTCCTCCTGGCGCAGATGGAAGAAGCTCGGCCGGGTTCGGCAAGCTGCCGCCTCGCCGCGCAACTGCGCCGCGACGAACGTGTCGATCATGCGCCCGAGGAGGTCGGGGTCACGCATGATCCCAACCCGGTCGAGGCCCGCGGCAGAAGCCAGCAAGGCCGGATCGGTGAGATACCGCTTTGGCGCCTTGGCGAGCCGCTTGAGCCGGTTCGTACTCCAGGCCGGAACCCGATAGAGGATGAACAGCGCCTCCAGGAGCTGTTGGTAGGCGGCAGCGGTCCCTCGGTTGACATCGGCCTTCTCGAACAGGGTTTTGTCTGCGACGATTCCCGCACTGGTGAGTGCGAGGACGGTGAAGAGCCGGCGCAGCTTCACCGGATCGCGGTGCCCGTCGAGCCCTTGCGCGTCACGGGTCACGAGTTGATTGATGTATCCGGCGAACCAATCGTCTCGAGCGAGTCCCGGTGGATACGACAGCGGCTCCGGGAACCCGCCGCCGAGCGCCAGATCGAGATACTCGGCGAGTCCGAGATCAGAGGGTTCCGCGCTGGCGGCCGCATGCCCCTCTGCCGAGAACCTCGGGGACGAGCTGCCATTCATCGATGAGGATCGCCTCGGGGAAACTCGCCAACGCGGGATCGAGGTCCGCTTACCCGACTCACCAGCGTATTCGCGCTTTTCCGGATGATCCAGTAGGAGTTTTCCGGGGTCTTCAGTAGCGCTTTTCCGGGGTTTTGTGGGTGGCTGGTCAGTGGAGGACTATGTCCGGGTCGGTGTTGGTGCCCATGACGAAGCCGTCCTGGCGGTCGTAGATGTGCATGCGAGGTCTGTCAGCGGCGGCGGTGATCTGGGGGTAGACGCGCTTGAGGTGCTCGTCGGCGAAGGTGATGAGGAGGCCGTGGCGGGAGTAGCGGGGTTCGCTGTCGTGATGGTCGACGGGTTCGATGCGGACCGGGATCGGGCGGGTGCGGATCGCGGTGATGAAGTCCTGGAAGCGCTGATCGAGTTCGCGCAACGGCAAGGGCGCCTTGTCGGTGCGGATGCGTTGATAGCGGGCTTCGGCTTCGGCGGGTGGAGGGACCATCGGCTCGTGCCAGAGGACGAGTTCGAACATGGGACCTCCAAGGGTTCTCCGCAATCTGCCACACGTCGGTTCGGTAGAAGGCGGCGGCGTCAAGCCTCGTCCCGGTTCCGGCGCCACGGCAGGGAGAGTTGGAGGGCGCGGCCGGGGAGGGTCGCGAGCCAGGCCTTGACCTCCGAGGCGGAGAGGAGCCGCTTGAGCTTGAGGGCTTTGAGGGCGGCGGCGGGGTCCTGGCGGTTGATCGTGTAGTCGTCGACGAAGACGGTGTGGCCCTTGCGGTACGAGGCCTGCCAGAACCGGGGGTTGAAGAACGCGCGGAGGTCGCCGAAGCCCGTGTCGACCGCGCCGCGGAAGCGGGCTTCGAGCTTGGTCTCGAAGTCCCAGGTCTCCTGGATGTACTTGCGCGCGATGCCCTTGTCGCCGATGGCGACATGGCACATGGCGAGCAGGTAGGTGGCGGCCCAGTAGCGCTCCATCGGGTCGAGGAAGTCGTGCGGGTTCCAGCACATCTGGCCGTCGGTGAGTTTGAGCTGGCGGCGGAGCGCTGCGCGCGTGACTTGGAGGTGGCCGATCGCGAAGCCGATGTGCGTCGATGTGTGGCCCGTGGAGTCGCGGGCGTTCTCGAGCGCTTCGCGGGCGGCGTCGACGCTGATGTCCGTGAGCACGTCGAGGAAGTCCTCGCTGACGAGCACCTTGTAGATGCGCACGCCGCCCATGACGAGCGACCAGACCTGAGTGAGGGGTTCGACGTTCATGCAGGCGGCCTTCCCTGTTCGGCTCCGATAGGAGGCGACCGGGAAGGCGCGCCTGCGTCCGAGCGCGTTCGACCAGATCCCCTGCGATCAGGCTAGGAACGGCTCGTGCACAGCGCTATCCGTTGCGCGCGAGGGCAGTCCGGATAGCGCAGCGGTTCAGCGGACGGTCAGGTCGGGGTCGGTGCCGACGCCTCGGAGCGATCCTCGGCGGCGGTCGTAGAGGTGCATGCGGAGGCGGATCGCGGCGGAGCCGACCTCGGGGTGGACGCGTTTGACGTTCTCGTCGGCGAAGGTGACGAGGAGGCCGTGGCGGGAGTAGCGGGGTTCGCCGTCGAAGTGGTCGACCGGTTCGAAGCGGACCGGGATCGGGTGTTCGCGGATGGCGGTGATGAAGTCCTGGAAGCGCTGGTCGAGTTCGCGCAATGGCAAGGGCGCCTTGTCGGCTCGGATGCGCTGATAACGCTGCTCGGCTTCGGCGGGCGGAGGGACCACCGGCTCGTGCCAGAGGACGAGTTCGATCATGCGGGGCACTCTGCCACACCCTCAAGCGGCGGGCGCGGTCTTGGCGAGGGTGCGGGCGGCGAGGCAGAGCCAGAGGAGGTCGGCGGCGATGGCGAGGCGTTCGGTGAGCCCGATGAGGTTCGGGAGCTCGCGGAAGAGCATCGCGTCGAAGGTGCAGACCATGAAGAGGCCCATGCAGACCGCCGCGATGATCGCGACGGCGCGGAGCGTGGGCGAGCGGCGGCTCAGGCGCACGGCGGCGATGTTGAAGCAGATGAGGCCGATCCAGGCGGCGAGGCCGTGGATCTGCTCGGAGGTCGAGGGGTTCGCCCAGTGGCCGGGCGGGTCGGCGGGGAGGACCGCGGCGAGGAGGATGCCGATGGCGAAGGCGCCCATGAGGATACGCGCGGCGCGGTCGCGGACGGCGAGGAACGTCGCGGCTGCGGCGGCCGCGAACGCCCACAGGCCGAGGGTGACCAGCCAGCCGTGGCCGGTGTTGACGAAGCGACTGACGGTCTCGGCGACCGGGTCCATCTCGCGGTTGACGAGGTCGGAGAGGGTGAAGGCGGCCGCCGTGAGCGCCGCGCCGCCGATGACGACCGAAGGGATCATTCTCATGCCGTTGAAACTATTGCGGCGCAAGTGGTCTTGTCGTGCCCCTGGGGTAGTCGGGTCCGCGGCTCCGGGTACCTCCTGCGGTGGACTCCGGTCCCGCCGCGCTACATCGAGCGGTTGGTTCGGCGCCGTTCGAGGTGGCGGCGTTCCTGGTCGTTGGCGACCAGTGCGAGGGCCTGCGCGAAGGCCGCGTCGGCCTCGGCCTCGCGGCCGAGGCTGCGGAGGAATTCCGCCCTGGTGGCGTGCAGGAGGTGCGAGTCCTTCAGCGCGCCTTCGGTTTCGGCGAGGCGGGCGAGACCGGCCGCCGGGCCTTCCGCCATGCCGATCGCGACGGCCCGGTTGAGTTCGACCACCGGTGAGGGCGCGACGCGGGCGAGTTCGCCGTAGAGGGCGGCGATCTGAGGCCAGTCGGTGTCGTCCCAGGTCGACGCGGTCGCGTGGCAGGCCGCTATGGCGGCCTGGATCTGGTACGGCCCGGGCCTGCCCCTGCGGAGCGCCCGTTCGACAAGTGCTTCGGCCTCCTCGATCTGCGCTGCGTCCCAACGGGTCCGGTCCTGGTGCTCCATCGTGACCAGCTCGCCGTCCTCCGTGCGCCCGGCGCTGCGGGCGTCGTGCAGCAGCATCAGGGCGAGCAGGCCGAGCGCCTCGGGCTCGTCGGGCATGAGGTCGGCGAGGGACCTGCCGAGGCGGATCGCCTCGGCGCACAGGCCGGTCCGCACGAGGTCGGCGCCCTCGGTCGCGCTGTAGCCCTCGTTGAACAGCAGGTACACGACCGCGAGGACGCCCGTGACGCGTTCGGGCAGCAGGTGCGCGGGCGGGATGCGGAACGGGATGCCCGCGTTGCGGATCTTGCGTTTGGCGCGGACGATGCGCTGGGCCATCGTCGCCTCCGGGACGAGGAACGCGCGCGCGATCTCCCCTGTGGTCAGTCCCGCGAGCGTGCGGAGCGTCAGCGCCACGCGCGCTTCCAAGGCGAGCGCGGGGTGGCAGCAGGTGAAGACGAGCCGGAGCCTGTCGTCTTCGATCCCGCTGTCGTCGGCGAAGTCGGGTTCGGGCGCTCCTTCGCTGCGGCGCATGACGATCACCTCCTGGAGTTTGGCGGCCCCGACCGCCTCGCGGCGGAGGCGGTCGAGGGCCCTGTTGCGGGCGACCATGGTGAGCCA
Organism: Glycomyces paridis; assembly: GCF_004912155.1. Lineage (GTDB taxonomy): Bacteria > Actinomycetota > Actinomycetes > Mycobacteriales > Micromonosporaceae > Glycomyces > Glycomyces paridis. Next base: position 20,228 of record NZ_STGX01000027.1, read on the forward strand.
GGCGCCGGGGCGGCGCGGGACGCCGTCGCGGCGCCAGGTCTCCAGCGCTGCGGCGAAGGCGTCCTGCGCGCACTCCTCGGCGAGGTCCCAGTCCCCGGTGAGCCGGATGAGGGTCGCCACGACCTGGGCGCGCTCGTCGCGGAACGCGGCGGCCACGGCCGCCTCGACGTCTACTTCCACACCGGCCTGATCTCGATCGCGCCGCCGCCGAGTACGGCGGGGTGGAGCGAGGCGAGCGCTATGGCCGCGTCGAGGTCGGGCGCTTCGACGAGGTCGACCCCGGCGATCACCTCCCGCGTCTCGGCGTACGGCCCGTCGCTGAGCAGCACCTCGCCGCCTTCGGCGCGGACCGTGGTCGCCTCCGAGGCGGGCCGGAGCCTGGTGGTGCCGGTGACGTGCCCCCGGGCTGCGGCGAGGTAAGGGCCGAAGTCGGCGTCGTCGCCGGTTTCCTCGACCGGGACGCAGACGAGCATCGCGTACTTCACGGCTACGCGCTGAACTCGTGGTCGGCGAAGCGGCGCAGTTCGACCGCGCCCTTCTTGGCGATCGGGTGCTTCGCGGCGATGGCCACGGCCTCGTCGGCGCTCTCGCATTCGAGGATGTCGAAACCCGCGATGATCTCCTTGGTCTCGGCGAAAGGGCCGTCGGAGACGAGCAGTTCGCCGCCGCGAACGCGGACGGTGACGGCCTCGGCGATCGGGCGGAGCTCGTGGCCCGTCACGCGGGTGCCGCGCCCGTCGTTCTCCTCGACCCACGGCTCGACGGACTCGACGTCGGTGAAGTCGGCGTTCGGGTCCACGCAGACCAGCATCATGTACTTCATGGTTCCTCCTCGTTGTCGATCTTTCACCCCACCGACGAACGGGACCGCCCGGATCGACACCCTCGTGAGCACTTTTTTCGGGGACGCGGACGGGGCCGGCGCCCTCGCGCCGGCCCCGCTCCTCATCCCAGGTGGTCTACAGGCCGAGGAATCCGGTGTTGAGCAGCAGGTTCGGGCTGCCGTTGGTGCCGGAGACCGCGTCGGCCACGGCCCCCTCGGTCAGGGCCGCGGCGACCTCTTCAGGGGTCGCCTCGGGGTTCGATTCGAGGTAGAGCGCCGCGACGCCGGCGACGTGCGGGGTCGCCATCGAGGTGCCGGAGATGGTGTTCTCGGCGTCGACCGCGTCGATCCACGCCGAGGTGATGGCCGCGCCGGGCGCGAGGATGTCGACGCATTCGCCGTAGTTCGACCAGGACGTCTGGGTGTCGGTCTGGTCGGTGGCGCCCACGGTGATCGCGCTCGGCTCGGAGCCGGGGGAGACGTTGCACGCGTCCTGGCCCTCGTTGCCCGCGGCGATCGCGAAGGTCACGCCGGACTCGACGGCGGCGGCGATCGCGTCGTTGAGGGCCTGGCTGAAGGTCCCGCCGAGGCTCATGTTGGCGACCGCGGGGCCGTCGGCGTTCGCCGCGACCCAGTCGATGCCGCCGATGATGGCCGAGTACGACCCCGAACCGCCGCAGTCGAGGACGCGGACGGCGCGGATGGTGACGTCCTTGGCGAGGCCGTACGTGGTGCCGCCGACGGTCCCGGCGACGTGGGTGCCGTGGCCGTGGCAGTCGGCGGGGTCGGCGTCGTCGTCGATGAAGTCGTAGCCCTCGCCGATTCGGCCGGTGAACTCCTGGTGCTCGGTGTTCAGGCCGGTGTCGAGGATGAACGCGTCGACGCCGGCGCCGGTCCACTCGTACTCGTACGAGGCGTCGAGCGGGAGCGCGTCCTGGTCGACGCGGTCGAGACCCCATGAGGGCGGGTCGGTCTGGACCTGGTTGACGTGCGCGGTCCGGTCCTGCTCCACATAGGCCACCGAGTCGTCGGCGGCGAGTTCGAGCGCCTCGGCCTCGGTCATCTCGGCGACGTAGCCGTCGAGGAGGTCGAGGGTGTCCTCGATGTCGACGTCCACGCCGAGGTCCTCGGCGAGCGCGGAGAGCCCTGGGGCCCGGTCTTCGAGGACGACGATGTAGGAGCCGTCGATGGCGTTCGGGGAGTCCGCGCCGAGGATCTCGGCCTGGGCGCCGGTGGTCTCGTCCGCCGAGGCGAACGCGGTGGCCGCGATGAGCGAGCCTCCGGCCGCCGCGACGGCGATGCCCGCCGCTGCGGCGGCGCGCAGCCGCCGTTTCGTTCCTGCCGTTGACAAGATGGCACTCCTTCTGTTGTGCCCCAGGGGGAGTGCGGTGCTTGGGCCGCCCGCCGACCCGGGGAGGGTGGTGGTTTCGGACCCGGTGGCGCCGCGTGCGGCGGCCTGGGGGGCGGGCCCGGGTCCGCTGCCGAGGGGGTTCGGCGGCGGACCTTCCCAGGCCGCTCGGTTCGAGATCGAGCGGCACGGGTCGGGTCCGGCGGGGGCGGGCTGGGGCGCCCGGCCCGGTGCGGCCCGGCCTCCAGACCGGGACGCGCCGCCCGCCCGGGCGGGGCCCGGCCGGGCCGACGGGCCCTGCGTAGGAGCCTAAGCCTTAGAACAAATCGTGTAAAGGCCTTGTATCGTCCGAAGATATCAGTGAATGAGCAAATCATGCTAAAGGTCCAAAACAGACGAAGGGGCCGAGGCGTCGCGCGGTGCGCGGGCCTCGGCCCGTCGGGTCGGCCTTCCGGGGCCTTCCCCGTCGCGCTGAGCGTCATGGGTCTCGTTGCACGACAAGGTATTTCACTTCAACGTCCGCCGCCGGCCCCTGGCGGGACCGGCGGCGTTCTCCTCGGGGCGCGGGGACCGGGACGGGCCCTGGCCGGAGCACGGCCGGCTCGGCGCGACGGCTCCAGGTCGCGACCACCGTTGCTGCGGTCGACGGGAGGCCCGCCCGCAGTCACCCGCTATTCAGTTGTGCGGAGGGCCGTCAGAGCGACAGCGACCAGCTGTTGAGCGTCCCGGTGTCGCCGGCGTAGGCGTCGGACACGCGGAGCGTCCAAGTGCCCGTTGCGCTCTCGCTCGACAGGTTCACCGTGTAGGTGGCGATGACGTTGTCGGCCGAGTCGCTGGCGGAGGAGGCCTTGAGCTGGTAGCTGGAGCCGTCCGGTGCGATCAGGTAGATGGCGAGGTCGCCGCGGTAGGTGTGGGTGATGTTGACGGACACGGTGCTCGCCGAGCGCGCCGCGCCGTCGCAGGAGACGGCCAGGGTCGAGTTGACGGTGGCGCGGTCGGCGATGGCGGCGGCCGTCGACTTGGTGGCGGTGCAGTCGCTCGGCTCGCCGGGCCCGCCGTCGCCCTCTCCGGTGTACAGCAGCAGGTTCGGGCTGCCCTGGACGTCAGAGATGCGGCCTTCGGAGGCGTTGCCGGTGATCCACGCGGCGACCTCGTCGGTGCTCGCGCCCGGGTTGAGCCCGAGGTAGACCGCCGCGGCGCCCGCGACGTGCGGGGAGGCCATCGAGGTGCCGGAGATGGTGTTGGTCGCCGAGTTCGAGCTGTACCAGGCCGAGGTGATGCCCACGCCGGGCGCGAACACGTCCACACAGGACCCGAAGTTGGAGAAGTAAGCCCGGGTGTCGGTGTTGTCGCTGGCGGCCACGGTGATCGCGGACGGCGCCGAGGCGGGGGAGACGTTGCAGGCGTTCTGGTCCTCGTTCCCGGCGGCGACGGCGAAGGTGACGCCGGCGTCCACCGCGGCCTCGACCGCGTTGTTGAGCGAGGCCGAGTAGCCGCCGCCGAGGCTCATGTTCGCCACGGCGGGGGCGACCGCGTTGGCGGCGACCCAGTTGATCCCGTTGATGACGCCGGCGGTGGTGCCCGACCCGGCGTTGTCGAGGACGCGGACGCCGTGCAGCGTCACCTCCTTGGCGACGCCGTAGGTGGTGCCGCCGACGGTGCCGGCGACGTGGGTGCCGTGGCCGTTGCCGTCCTGCGGGGTCGAGTCGTTCTGGATGAAGTCGTAGCCGTTGCCGACCCGGCCGGTGAACTCGTTGTGCGAGGCGTTGATGCCGGTGTCCACGATGTACGCGTGAACGCCCGAGCCGTCGCCGAGGTACTCGTAGTCCCCGTCGAGCGGCAGGTCGGTCTGGTCGATGCGGTCGAGGCCCCAGGTGGCGTTCGGCTGGACGTCGGCGATCTGCACGACCGCGTTCGGCTCGACGAACGCGACGCCCTCGGCCGCGGACAGTTCGAGCGCCTCGGACTCGGTGGCCTGCACGAGGACCGCTTCGACCTCGTCGAAGTCGTCCAGGACGGCGGCGCCCGCGTCGCCGGCGATCGCGTCGGCCTCGCGGTAGGCGGCGGCGTCGTCCATGACGACGATGTACTCGCCGTCGATGACGTCGGCCGAGGCCGCGCCGAGGATCTCGGCCTGGCCCCAGGGGCCGTTGTCGGTCGGCGCCAGGCCCCACGGCCCGGGATCGGCCTGCGCGGCGACGCCGCCCAGGGTGAGCGAGCCGAGGGTCGCGACGCCTGCCAGCGTGGCGGCCGCGACCCGGCGAGCGGTCGGATGCGAGACGGTCATAGGGGGGTACTCCCTCTCGGTTCAGTCGCCTGGTGCGCAATGCGATGAATGGGGCGCACCGGAGCGCAGGGCACGGTTCGGTGGAACCGGGCCCTTTCGGGCTTTCAAACCGAGGTTAGGGAAATCACAATGAATTGTGAAGACCCTGGAAGATGCCCATAAATCACTGAATTAAGTCTTAGTTACCAACCGGTATGGGAGCGTGCGGAAGCGGTATGATATTCGGCCGGTCATCCGACCTCCGAGTACGCGAACGACGCCACGAGGCTCCGAGAACCACAGCGGCGCAAGCGAAGCCGGACCTAGTCGGCCAGCTCCATCCAGCGCTCCTCGATCTCGTCGCGCTCCGACTCCAAAGCGGACAGACGGTCCTGGAGTTCGGCCAGCTTCGCCGGATCGGTCGCGAACTCGGCCATGTCGGCGTGCACCCCCGCGATCCGCTCCTCCACCTTCTCCAGGCGCCGCTCCAGCTTCGACAGCTCCTTCTGCGTCGCCCGGTCCACCGCCGCGGCCTTCGGCGCGGGACCGGAGGCCCCGCCCGCGTCCGGCTTCGCCTGCGGCGCCGACGGCTTCCCCGTGCCCGCCCCGGCGCGGCGCTCCAGGTACTCCTCCACGCCCCGCGGCAGCATCCGCAGCTTCCGGTCGCCCAGCAGCGCCCACGTCTCGTCGGCCACCCGCTCGGTGAAGTACCGGTCGTGGCTGACCACGACCATCGTCCCCGCCCAGTCGTCGAGGAGATCCTCCAGCTGCGTCAGCGTCTCGATGTCGAGATCGTTCGTCGGCTCGTCCAGGAACAGCACGTTCGGCTCCGCCATCAGCAAGCGCGCCAACTGAAGCCGCCGACGCTGACCGCCCGAGAGGTCCCGCACGAACGTGCGCTGTCGCCCGCCCACGAACCCCAGGCGCTCCGCCAGCTGCCCCGCCGACATCTCCTTCTTGCCGAACTGGACCCGCTTCGCCACCATCTCGACCGCCTCCAGCACGCGCCAGGACCCGTCCAGGTCCTCCATGTGCTGCGTCAGCCACGCCAGCTTGACCGTGCGGCCGACCTTCACGCGGCCCGCCGCCGGCTGCTCGTCCTCGATGGCCTCCGCGAGCGTGCGCAGCAGCGAGGTCTTCCCCGCGCCGTTGACGCCCAGCAGACCGACCCGCTTGCCCGGACCCAGAATCCAGTCCAGGTGCTCCAGCAGCGTCTGGTCCCCGGCCCGCACCGTCACGTCGCGCGCCTCGAACACCGTCTTGCCCAGACGGCCGGTCGCGAAGCTCACCAGCTCCGCGGTGTCGCGCGGCGGCGGCTCGTTCGCGATGAGCTCGTTCGCCGCGTCGATGCGGAACTTCGACTTCGACGTGCGCGCCTTCGGACCCCGGCGCAGCCACGCCAGCTCCTTGCGCATGAGGTTCTGGCGCTTCTCCTCGGCCACGTTCGCCTGGCGCTCGCGCTCGGCCCGCGACAGCACGTACGCCGAATAGCCGCCCTCGTACTCGAAGACGCTGCCGCGCTGCACGTCCCACACCCGCGTGCACAGCTCGTCGAGGAACCAGCGGTCGTGCGTCACGACCACCATCGCCGAACGCGTGCCGCTCAGATGCGAAGCGAGCCAGGCGATCCCCTCGATGTCGAGGTGGTTCGTCGGCTCGTCCAGCAGCAGCAGGTCCGCAGGCTCTGCGCCGGCCGGCAGGCGCCCGTCCACCGAACCGGTGAGGACGCGGGCCAGGTCGACCCGGCGGCGCTCGCCGCCCGACAGCACCCCGATGCGCGAATCGAGGCCCTCCGGCAGGACCGGCGCGTCGAGGCCGCCGAACAGGCCCGTCAGGATCTCGCGGACCCGCGGCGAGGACGCCCACTCGTGGGCGTCGGCGTCGCCGAACAGCGCCTCGTGGACCGAGAGCGCGTCGTCGAGCGAGTCGGTCTGGCCGAGCACCGCGATCCGCGTGCCGCCCGTGTGCACGACGCGGCCCGAATCGGGCTCGTCGGCGCGGCTGATGAGGCGCAGCAGCGTCGACTTCCCGTCGCCGTTGCGCCCGACGACGCCGACGCGCTGGCCGGCGGCGATGCCGAGGGAGACCGCGTCGAGGATGACCTGATCGGGGTAGGCCTTCGAGACGGTTTCGAGGTTGACGAGATTGGGCGCTGACACGAGGCACAACACTACCCGCGGAGCCGAGCCGCGCTTCGAGACGTAGGCGCCGAGGTGGCGGCGGCGATTGTCGTACCCCCGCGTCACCCTTGTGCCGGGGGCCCGCGGAGCGGTTCCCGGGCGCGTCGCCCCTGCCCGGAAAACGGCGGCCGGGCGGGTCGCGCATCGCTCTCGGCGGTCTTGTCGTACCCCCGCGTCACCCTCGTATCGGGGGTTTTCGGTTCGGCTCACCGCGGCTTCGCCCCTGCCCTCGTTTCGGGTTCGGCGGTCGCAAGTGGGTTGCGAGCGCTTCCACGAATTGTTATGGTGTCATCGAACTGTCATCATGACGTCATGAATGGATCTCAATGGCACCCCCCAGATTCGAGACCGGCCGCGCCGTGCTCGCGGTCGTGCGGCTGCTGCCGCGCATCAGTCGCCCCCGCACCGCCCTCCTCGTCACGACCGTGGTCCTCACCGCCGCGCTGCCGCTGGTGACCACCGTCAGCACCGGCCTGCTCATCGGCACCGTGCCCGAAGCCGCCGCGGACGGGTCCGGCTCGGCCGCGGCCGACCGCGCCTACCTCCTGCTCGCGGTCGGCGCGGCGGCGCTCCTGGCCGCCCGCCTGGTCTTCAACGTCCACCGCGCGAACGCCCACATCCTCGGCCGTGAACTCGAACTGTTCCTCCAGAACCGGCTCGTCGGCGCCGTCGCCCGCCCGATCGGCACCGCCCACCTCGAAGACGACGACGTGCTCGCCCTCCTGCGCGTCGCCCGCCAGCTCGGCGCCGACTTCATCCGCCCCGAGCGGGCCGTCCAAGGACTCTCGGCGATCGCCCCGCAGTTCCTCGAAGCCGCGGGCGCCGCGATCGTCCTCTCCTTCTTCAACATCTGGATCGGCCTCGCCTGGCTCGTCGCCTGGCCCGCGGTCTTCCTGCTCATGCAGGCCGAGTACAACCGCGTCGGCAAGACGGCCTACCTGCGCTCCACCGAGATGCGCGAGACCGAGTACCTGCGCGACCTCGCCATCACCGCCGAGCCCGCGAAGGAGCTGCGCGTCTGGGGCCTCATGGACTGGATCCTGGGCCGCTACGACCGCCAGTGGGCCGAGCGCATGGACTACTCCGACCGCCACCAGCGCATCCGCGTCCGCGCCGCCGTCATCGTCATCGGCACCCTGCTGGCGCTCACCACCGCGACCACGCTCACCCTCGTGAACGCCGGCCTCGCGGGCCTGGTCGGCTTCGGCGCACTCGGGGTCTACATGGTGGCGCTCACCGGCATGTTCAACTTCTCGGCGTTCGACGACGTGGCCGCGTTCGTCGCCTTCGGCTCCCTGCCCGTCCCCGCGATCCTCGCGCTCGACGCCGAGCTGACGCCCGCCGCGCGGCCCGCCACCGCCGCGCTCCCGGCCGGCGCGCCCACCGAGGCGATCCGCTTCGAAGGCGTCGGCTTCGCCTACCCCGGCGCCGAGCGGTCGGTCTTCGAAGGCCTGGACCTGACGGTCGAGGCGGGCACCTCCCTCGCCGTCGTCGGCCACAACGGCGCGGGCAAGACCAGCCTCGTGAAGCTCCTCTCGGGCCTGTACGAGCCGACCTCCGGACGCATCACAGTGGACGGCGTCGACCTCGCCGAGGCCGATCCGGCGGTCTGGCGCACCAGCCTCTCGGCGCTCTTCCAGGACTTCACCCGCTACCAGCTCTCGGTGCGCGACAACATCACCCTCGGCGCCCCGCACCTCGCCGACGACACCGACCGCATCTGGAAGGCCTGCGAGCCCATGGGCATCCGCGAGCTCATCGAATCGCTCCCCGACGGACTCGACACGGTCCTCTCCAGCGAGTACGACGGCGGCACCGACCTCTCCGGCGGCCAGTGGCAGCGCATCGCGCTCGCCCGCGCGCTCTTCGCCGTCCAGGGCGGCGCGAAGGTCCTCATCCTCGACGAGCCCGCCGCGGCCCTCGATGTCCGCGCCGAGGCCGAGCTGTACGAGCAGTTCCTCGACATCACCGCGGGCCTGACCACGATCGTCATCTCGCACCGCTTCTCCACGGTGCGCCGGGCCGACCGCATCGTCGTGCTCGACGGCGGGCTCGTCGTCGAAGACGGCGCCCACGACGACCTCATGGCGCTCGGCGGCCGCTACGCCGAGGCGTTCACCCTCCAGGCCTCCCGCCTCGCCCGCTGACCACCCCCTTAGGAGCACTCCATGTCGGACCGAATCGCCTCATGGTGGCGCGGGCTGCGCAGCGGCCTCGCCATCGGCTTCAAAGCCCACCCCAAGGCCACGATCACGCAGCTGTGCCTCGGCGCCCTCGAAGGCGTCATGGTCCCGTTCGCGGTGTACCTCACCAAGGTCATGATCGACGCCGTCCAGGCCGGCGACGACCGCGCCGCCTACCTCGCCGCGGCCGGGCTCGGCCTCGGCATCGCCGTCATCTGGGCCAGCGTGTTCGTCTACATCAGAATGGTCTTCCTGGTCCTCGACCACACCAACCGCGCCGCCGATCGAGAGATCATGGTGCTCATGGGCACCCCGCCCGGACTCGACCACCACGAGCGGGCCGCGCAACTCGACGAGGTGCAGCGCATCCGCGAAGACCGGTGGCTCCTGTCCGGCGGCGTCAACTGGCTCATCCAGTGGTTCCGCGCGCTCGTGACCATCGCGGTCGGCGGCGCCCTCCTCGCCCAGATCCACCCGCTGCTCCTGCTCTTCCCCGCCTCGGCCCTCGTCGCGATGGTCATCTCCAAGCGCTCCACCGACATCGAAGTCAAGGTCATGGAGGAGACCAGCGCGCCCGAGCGCCGCCGCCGCCACCTCTTCGAGGTCGCGACGCTCGCCGAGTCCGGCAAGGAACTGCGGATCTTCGGCTCCGCCGCCGAGATCGCCCGCCGCCACGCCGAGGCCGGGCGCGCCGTCGCCGACGAGCGCAACCGCGGCCAGTGGCGCTCCGCGCGCGTCGCCACCTTCGACGCCGTGCTCACCGCCGCCGGGATGGCGGTGGGCATCGGCGCGGTCCTGTACCTGGCGATCCGCGGCCAGGCGACCGCCGGCGACGTCGTGCTCCTCGTCGGCCTCGTCGGCATGATCGGCGGCAACGCAGGGGCGGTCGCCGTGCACTCGATGTTCCTGCTGCGCTTGGGAACCCTCGGAAGGCGCATCGCGAGACTGCGCTCCTACGCCGACGAGTCCGGCGGCCCCGCCGAGCCCGCGGACGTGCCCGAGCGCCTCGCCGACGGCATCGCCCTCGACGGGGTTTCCTTCGCCTACCCCGAGTCCGACCGACCCTCGCTCGACGACGTGACCCTGACGCTCCCGGCCGGGAAGGTCGTGGCGCTCGTCGGCGAGAACGGCGCCGGGAAGACCACGCTCGTCAAGCTCCTCTCGCGCTTCTATAAGCCGACCGCCGGTGAGATCACTGTGGACGGCCAGGGCCTCGACGCGTTCGCCGTCGACGCCTGGCGCGAGCGCATCGGCGCGACCTTCCAGGACTTCGCGCGCTTCGAGTTCACCGCGCGCGAGACCGTCGGCATCGGCGACCTCAAGGGCGGCTACGACGACGTGTCGGTGCGGGCCGCGATGACCCGCGCCGGGGCCGAGGACGTCATCGAGGACCTGCCCGCCGGGCTCGACACGCGCCTGGGCGCCCGCTGGGACGACGGCACCGACCTCTCCGGCGGCCAGTGGCAGAAGCTCGCGATCGGGCGCGGCCGGATGCGCGGCGAACCGCTCCTGGTGGTCTTCGACGAGCCCACGGCCGCACTCGACCCGCAGACCGAGCACGCCCTGTTCGAGCGTTTCGCCGAAGAGGTCCACGCCGGGCGCGCCCGCGGCACCGTGACCGTCCTCGTCTCCCACCGCTTCTCGACCGTCTCGATGGCCGACCTCATCGTGGTCCTCGAAGAGGGCCGGGTCGCCGAGTCGGGCACCCACGAGGAGCTCATGGCCCGCGGCGGCGCCTATGCGGAGCTGTACACGCTCCAGTCCTCCGCCTACCGCTGAACCCGGGAGGCACACTGGACCCGCGAGGGCCGCTGTGGCGCTTAGAATCCGCATGGTCCCGGCCACAGGGCCGGGACCTAGGCCCTTCGTGTGAATCAGACCGGTCGCTATCCGGCCCGTTCGCCCGCTCGCTGCGTTGTCGGCGAATCGGATACAACACCGGTATCCGATCCGCCTTCCGCAGCCTCGGCGACGCTTGCGAGCCGTAACTGTGCACAGCGAGCGAACGAACGGACTCGGATACCGCCTCGCCCCGACTCACACGACGGGCCCCAGCCCCGCAGCGACACCGAAGGCCCACAATGCATATCGAACCGCTCGAACCGGCGCGAACCGAGCCGCGCATCACCGTCGAGGCCGCGCCCGCGGAGGCCGACGGAGGCGTCGGCGCCCGAAGCGCCCGCGAAGGCCGCCCCACGAGGTCCCTGTGCCCGCACCGCATCCGCCTGCGGGACTTGCGGGCCGGACCGGTGGCCGTGTTCGCGGTGGCCGCGCCGCTCGTCTTCGCGGCGATGGCCGTCGCGGCCGCCACCCTCCTCATCGCCGCGGTCCTGGGCGCGCTCGGCGTCGACCGGTCGGAGCCCGCCATGCTCGTCGCCGCCGTGTTCCTCGCCGCGCTGGCGGCGCAGTTCGCGCTCGGGGCCGCCGCGTGCGTGCGCGCCTGGCGGCGGCTGCACCGGCCCGGCGTCCTCGGCTGCGTCCTCACCACGGTCGCCGCCGGCGTGTTCCCGCTCATCGTCGGAGTGGTCGCCGCCGGGAACGGCTGGGCCTGGCTGACGCTCGTCGTCGTGCCGCCGCTGGCGACGATGACCGTGCTCTGGTACCTCAGGTCGGCGACGCTCGACCGCGCCACCTGCGTCCAGTACCCCTGGCCGCCGCCGCGACTCCAGTCGCTCCTGAAGCCCCGTCCGCCTGCGGCGCAGGAAGAACGGAGCCCGTACTTTGCATGACCGACTGCCGCCCGACCTGCACATCACCGTCGAGGCCGACCACGGGCACCACGGCGGGCCGCCGCCTGTGGCCGCCCGCCTGCGCGGGTGCCGCCACCGCGTCCGCACCCGCGACCTCACCCGACGCGGCCAGTGGCTCTTCATCGCCGCCGTGGCGCTGCTCGAACTCAGCCTCCTCGCGCACTTCGCCATCGCCGTGATCGCCGGAACCGTCCTGTCCGCCAACGGGTTCGGCTTCGTCGCCCTGATCATGGCGCTGCCCGCGGCCGGATCGCTCCTCGTCGTGGTCGGCGAAGTCGGCCTGGTCCGCACCTGGCTCGCGCCGCACCGCACCGAACCGGTCGTCCTGGCCCTCCAGTGGACCGGCGCCGGCCTGCTGCTCCTGTCCTCCGGGCTCCTCGCCATCGCCACCGGCACCCTCGCGACCGCGCTCCTATCGGTCCCGGCGCTCCTCGTGTCGGGCCTCCTCACCTACCTCTCGGCGATGCTGCACCACCGCGACACCTGCGAGACCGACCCGGCGCACCCGCCGCGAATGCGCGCCCTCCTGCGCCGCGCGTGAAGCGACCCGCCCGTTGACGAAACGGCGCCGCCGAATCTAGACTCGCACTGTTCCGCACCCCTGGACCTCGCCCAACGCCTCGTCGAAAGCCCCTCAATGGAATATGAATCGCCGGAACCGGCGCGAATCGCCCCGCGGATCACCGCCGTCGCCGAAGACCCGGCGCCGGCCGACCGCCCGGCGGCGCCCGCGTCCGCGCCCCGCCCCTGCGCGCACCGGGTCCGCGCGGCCGACCTGCGCACCCCGTGGCGCCTGGCGCATGCGGGCGCGGTCCTCGCCCTCGTCCTCAGCGGCATCGTGCGGGTCGCCCTGGCCTTCACCGCCGGAGCCCTGCTCGCCGTCAGCCCCCAGGGCTTCGAGACCTCGGCCCACGGCGCCGGCGCGGCCCTCCTCGCCGGCGCCGCCCTCACCTGCGTCGGCGACCTCGCCCTCACCCGCACCTGGCGCCGCCTCCACCGCCCGCACCCGGTCGCCCCGGCGCTGACCCTGGCCGGCCTCCTCCTCGTCGTCCTCGTGCCCGTCCTCGCCCTCGACCTGCTCGACGCCCCGATCCACCTGTACGCCCTCACCGCCCTCGCCCTCCCCTCAGCCGCCGTCCTCGCCGCACTCCACCTCTTCGGCGCGGCCGTCCCGCTCGCGACCGAATGCGAAGCGCAGCAAGGCCCCCCGCCGGGCCTGGGACGAGTGCTCAAGCCCTCCGCAGCCCTCCCCACCCCCTGAAAGCCGAACGCCCGCATGGAAGAACCCTCCCGCCCGAATCCCGACATCACCGTCGAAGCGGCACCCGCCGACCCCGACGCCGCGACCCGCAGCGCCCGCAGACCGGCCTGCCCCCACCGCGTCCCCTGGCGCGACATGAACCCGATCGCGAAGTACTTCACCCTCGAACAGGCGATCCCCACCTACGCCGCCCTCGCCGTCGCGGTGCTCTGGTTCTTCAAGGGCCCCGCCATCCTGGCCGAAGCCATGGCCGACTTCGCACTGCCCGGCCTCATGACCAGCGCCGTCGCCGTCGCGATCGCGGTCGCCCTCGCCGCCGGAGCCGCCGAGTCGCTCCGGACCGCCCGCAGCCTGCACCACCCCGACAAGACCGTGTACGGCCTCCACCAGATCGCCCTCATCGCCTTCGGAGTCGTCCTCATCGGCGCGGCCGAAGGCCGGGAGTGGATCCTCCTGGCGGCCGTCCCCGCCTTCTGCGTCTACACCGACCACCGCCAGAGCCGGGCGATCCTGCGCCCCCGCTCCACGTGCGCGGCCGAGCCGGACCTCCCCGAAGGCGTCGCCGCCGGCATGTACACCTGGACCTACGACGACCCCCCGAAGCCCCCTGCCGACTCCGACGAGTGGGAGTGCCCGCACGAACTGGAATGGAAGCACCTGCGGCCCTGGGCCATCGCCGCGTTCTTCGTGCACCGTTGGACGAGACTCGGCTACTTCTTCGGCGCCGCAGCCGTAGTCTTCGCGATCCAGGTCAACGCGGCCGAATTCGCTTTCGGCCCGATCGGCGAAGGCGGCGTGTACGGCGTCTTCATCTTCGTCCCGATCGTCCTCAACTCCATCGCGCTCCACGAATGGCAGACCCCCGGCGCGCACCGCGGGCCGCTCGCGATCTACGTGTGGGCCATCGGCGCCTACCTTCTCACCGGCGCGCTCGCCGGCTGGGTCGCACTGGTCCTCGACCGGCCCTACCTGTGGGCGCTCGCGCCGCTGGCGCTGGCCGCCGCCTACCGGGTGGTGTGGAAGTACGCGGTCGCCACCGACCGCGCCGAATGCCGGACCAAGCCCGAACTGCACCCGCGCCTTCAAGCGCGACTCAAGTCCTGATCCCGAACCCCAGAAGAGCCCGCCCGTGAACGACCCGCAGCCCCGCCCGGACCTCCACATCACCGTCGAAGGCGTTCAGCCCGAATCGACCGCGCCCCACCCGACGCCCCGCGGCGCTCCCGCGTGCCCGCATCGAATCCTCTGGCGCGACAAGAATCCGGTCGCGAAATGCCTCGCCGCAGAGGAGACGGTCATTGCCGTCGCCGCCATCGCCATGGCGGTCCTCTGCTTCGTAGGCGGCCCCGCCTTCGTGCTCGAAGACCGCGCGGTCTCCGAGCCGGCACTGGTCCTGATCTACGCCGCGGCCTTCATACCGGCCTGGATGCTCGGGCTCGGAGCGGTCGAGATCCTTCGAGGCCAACGCCGCATGCACAGCACCGACTCGGGCGTCTACGGCCTCCACCTCGCGGCCTTCCTCCTGCTGCTGCTCGTCCTCATCGTCACGGCCCACGGCAGGGAGTGGGCCCTGCTGACGGCCCTTCCGGCCTTTCGCGTGGTCATGGAGCATCGATGGTCCCGCAAGGTATTCCGCCACCGGTCGACCTGCGCTGCTGAGCCCGGTCTCCCGCACGGCCTCGCGGAGAGCACATCAAAGTGGACCGACGACGGCCCCGCGGAGGCGCCGCGGCCGCCCGCGGACGACGGCGAGGACTGGCGATGCCCGCACTTCACCGACTGGAAGGAACTGCGGCCTTGGGCGATAGCCGAGTTCTTCGTCCACCGGTGGATCGCGCTCGGGTACTTCGGCGGCGTCGGCATACTGCTGGCGACAGTGGTGGTCGACCGGTCCGCCTACCTCATCGACCCCATCGACGAGCTGATCGGGGTGTTCGGGGTGTTCGTGCTCATCCCGTTGGTCTTCAACCTCGTAGCGAACATCGAATGGCGGCTTCGCGAAGGCGCGCACCGCGAGTCCTTGGGGACCTACCTGTGGTCCGTCAGCGCCTACGCAATCACCGGCACCCTGGCGGGCTGGTCGGCGCAGCTGCTCGACCGCCCCTACCTGTGGGCGGTCGCCGCGCTGGCGGCGGTGGCGCTGTATTTGACCCTCTGTAGGTACCGCCTGTACACCGATCTGTCAGAGTGCCGGAGCCGCCCCGAGCTGCACCCGCGACTCCAGGCGCGGCTCAAAGTCTGAGCGTTCAGGTTCGGGCGCGCAGGCCCGCGATGACCATCGCGATCATGAGATCGAAGCTGTCGTCGAGGTTCTCGGGCAGGCCGAAGCCGCCCTCGGCCTCCAGGACGGTGAAGCCGTGGACGGCCGCGCGGACGCAGCGGGTCGCGTGGACGGTGTCGGCGGCGTCGAGACCGTACGCGCGCAGCGCCCCGAACACGATGTCCAGCAGGCGTTCTCCGGCCGAGTTGGTGTGCGGCTCCGGGTGCTGGATCATCGCGGCGTACCGGTGCGGGCGCTCCTTGACGTAGTCGCGCCAGGCGTGCATGCACGCGCGGATCGCGTCGTCCGCGGCGCGGCCGATGGCGGCGGCGCCGACCCGGTCGGCGATCTCGGCGACGACCCGCGCGGAGACGAGGGCCCGCAGTTCGGCGAGGTTGCTGACGTGCTTGTAGAGCGAGGGCGTGGCGACGCCCGCCTCCGCGGCCACCGCCGAGAGCGTCAGCCCGGCCGGGCCGCGCTCGTCGACGAGCCGGACCGCGATGTCAACGGCCCCTTCGGTGGACAGCGTCCGCTTAGCCATCGGCGAGCCCGGTCGCGAAGGCGGCCACGGCGTCGGCGACGCGCTCGGGGAACTGCACGTGCGGGTAGTGCCCGGCGCCCTCGACCGTCTCCAGGCGCCCGAGCCCTTCGGGGAGTTCGGCGACGATGCCCGCGGCCTCGGCGGCCGGGTCGGCCCAGTCGGGGTCGAGGTCGCCCATGAGGACCAGCACGGGGACGCGGACCTCGGCGAGCTTCGCTCCCGCGTCGGTCGGCGCGGACTGGCCCATCTTGGTCACGACCGCCATCCGGCCGGGGCGGCGCAGGTCGGCCTCGGTCTGCGCCAGGTATTCGTCGAAACCGGCGGGCTTGACGCCGGGGAAGGCGTGGTCCAGGTACCGCTTCCAGAGGCCGACGCTGCGCAGGAGGGCCGCGCCCAGCAGCAGCGACAGGCCCTTGCGGTAGCGCGGGTTCGAGCCGAGCCCCTTGAAGTCGAGCCGCTGCGCGCGAGTGAACGGGCCGAGTTCCACTGCGCCGGTGACGAGTTCGGGTTCGAGCGCGGCCGCGATGGTCGCGGCGCCGCCGCTGAAGGAGTGGCCGACGATGACGGCCGGGCCGCCGAGTTCGCGGATGAGTGCGATCAGGTCGTGCGCGACGTCGGTGCGGGAGTAGGTGTCCCATCCGGCGCTCGACTCGCCGTGCCCGCGAATGTCCATGCGCGCCACCCGGAAGCCCGCGTCAGTGAGGAGGGAGGCGACCTCGCCGAAGGTGGTCCGGTTCTGGCCCATGCCGGGGGCGAGCACGATCAGCGGACCGTCGCCGGTCACGTCGTAGGCGAGGGTGCCGCCCTGGACTTCGAGGAGGCTCGTGGAAGCGAAGTTAACGTTCATAGCTAATAAGCTAACACCATTAGCTAATGATTGCAAGCCCGGGGTCGGAATCCTTCACCGCTCACCCGAGCCGGGACTCCGCCAGTTCCAGTTGCCACTCGACCGCCTCGGGCGAAGCGCCGCGGATCGCGCGGTCCAGCTGGTGCAGCATCCACTGCGCCCAGTACCGCCGCAGGACGCCCGCGGGCACCCGCTCGGCGAGGATCTCGTCCAGCCGGTGCGCCGCCGCGGTCTCCACCGGATCGGCCTCGGGCGACCGGACGAACCACTCCCGGTCGAACCGGGTCTGCACCAGCGCGAACAGCCGGTCGCCGCGGAAGGCCCCCAGGTTCCAGTCGACCACGCCGGTCGCGGCGTCCCGCTCATCGAACAGGACGTTCGCGCCCGACAGGTCGATGTGCACCAGATCGGTTCCGGCGGTAGAGGTTCCCTCGGTCGCGCGGACGATCAGTTCGAGCACCCGACGAGCGCGTGGTCCGTGCCCGGCGAGTGTCCCGTGCCGCGGGTCGGGTCCGCGGCGCGTCCGCGCCATCGGCGGCGCTGGGACCTCGGGCCGGTCCGCGAGCGCCCCCGCGAACCGGTCGTTGACCGCCACGATCGCCTCCATGCGCGCCGGGGTCAACGGCCGCGCCGGCGTGCTCGGCAGCCGCTCCTGCACGAAGAACACGCCCTCATCGAGCGGCACCACCAGCTCGTGCCGCGGCACCGGAAGCCCTCGGGATCGCAGGCCGTTGAGGAGGCTGGCCGTCCGCTTCGCCTCGGCGAAGGCGCCCATGAACCTAGTGACCACGGCCGATCTGCCGTCCGGCCACTCGGCGTAGATCGCGCCCCCGAGCCTCCCGAACAACGACCGCCCGCTCATCGCCAACCCCGCTCCCGTTCGCCGGTTGATCCCGGTGACGATCCACCCGTCCCGATCCGATGCCCGCTCCACCCCGCCCACCCTATGCGCCCGAACCGATCCGGTGCCGTCTGTCTGCCTCCGCCTGTCGCACGAGCCGGTTCTCGCGCCCGAGACGTCTAAGATTCCCCATGTGACACAGCGGCTCGCGCTCTTCGACCTCGACAACACGCTGGTCGACCGGGAGGACGCCCACCGGCGGTGGTCCGAAGGGCTGATCGCTCGGCACGGGCTCGGGCCCGAGGCGATCGAGTGGCTGGTCGCCGAGGACGGCGACGGGCTGACCCCCAAGGACCGCTACTTCGCCGCGGCGAAGGCGCGATTCGGCCTCCGCGAGAGCGTCGAAGCACTGTGGGCTCGGTACCGCACCGAGAAGCCGTCGCTGATCAAGCCCGATCCCGCGATCCAAATCGGACTCACGCGCCTCAGGGACGCCGGGTGGAAGATCGGCATCGTGACGAACGGCCGTGAGGACACGCAGAACGCCACCATCATGCACGCGCAGCTGAGCGGCCTGGTCGACGGCTGGGCGATCTCAGGCGCCGAAGGGGTGAAGAAGCCCGCGACCGAACTGTTCACCATTGCCGCACTCCGCTGCGGCGCCGACGTCTCGCTCGGCGGCTGGATGATCGGCGACAGCGCCAAAGCCGATGTCGGCGGCGGTCGATCAGCAGGGCTGCGCACCATCTGGATCGACCGCGGACGGGCGTGGCCTGGCGGACCCCTACCGACGCACACCATGCCGAACGCCGCCGCGGCCATCGACTCGCTCCTGGCCGAGGTCTGATCGAAGAACCCTATCGGCGCGGGCTCGGTACAGGGGAAGTGCCGATCGATCGCGCCGGGTACACGAGGAGACTGCCGTTGTCCGCCGGCGCCGGGCGCTCGTCGGCTCAGGCCGGGCCGACCGGCCGGCTCGACCGCCCCGCTCGGCCGGTGAGTTCGGCGTCGAGGGTCTTCTGGGCGTCCTCCATCTGCTCCGCGTATCCGGGGGCGCTCATGCGGGTCCAGACCTCGTCTTCGGGCACGTCTTCGACATGCGACATGATCCACCAGATGTTGCCGAACGGGTCCCGAACCCGGGCGCCCCGGTCGCCCCAGGCGGCATCGGACGGCTCGGTCACCACGCGCGCTCCGGCCTTGACCGCCCTCTCGACCGCCGCGTCGACATCGGCGACCCAGATCCGAAGCAGCGAAGGCAGCTCGGGCCAGTCCGGGCGCCGGTCGAAGGCCAAGAGCATGGTGTCCCCGACCTTGATCTCCGCGTGGCCGATACCGCCGTCCTCCGTTGCGACGCGGCCGGTCTCGACGCCGTCGAACACTTCGGTGACGAAGTCCAGCAGTCGCCCCGTGTCCTCGGTGACGACCCAGGCCGTAACGGTCGTGTAGCCCTCGGGCTGGAAGTTCGCGTTCATGTCGGTCTCCTCGATCGTTGCCGTCGTTGAGCTCCATCATATCAGAACGGAATTATCCGTTCCGTATTGGGTGGGGGTGCTGAGGGTACACGAGGAGACTGCCGTTGGCCGGGCGCATCTGATGCACCTCTTCCGGCGCGAGCCCTTCGACCAGAGCGCGAATGGCTCGGAAGGTCGTACCGTGGGTGAAGGCGACGACGTTGACTGAAGCCGCAGCGGCTCCCCGCACTTCGTCGAGCCACGGCCGCACCCGTTCCATGACGTCGGAGAGCGCCTCGCCGCGGGGCAGCGCCATGCCGAGCTCCGGGTGGCGTGACCGATGCGCGGCCTGGCGGGGGTCGTCGCTGCCGATGAGCGGAGGGCGCTCATCGCCCCAACGCCACCGGTCCACCCTGTCCGCGCCGAAGGCCGCGGCCAGATCCGCGCGCCGTGCGCCCTCCAGATCGCCGACATGGCGTTCGTTGATACGCCAGTCGACCAGGTGCGTCGCGGGGCGTTGGTCCAATTCGGCCAATGCCACGGCCGCCGTCTCCGCCGAGCGGCGCAGCGTGGACACGTAGACCGTGTCCCACTGCACGCCCGTATCCGCCAGAGCCGCCCCGGCCGCCTTGGCGTCGAGGCGCCCTTGCTCGGTGAGCGCCTCATCGGCCCAACCGGTGAACACGCCGACGCGATTCCACTCGGTCTGACCGTGCCGCACGATCGCCAGGTAGGTCATTTCCTCAGCCCTTCGGATCGATGCTCGGCAAGAGCAGGTTCGGCGGCGTGCCTTCGGGGAAGGCGTCGAAGATCGGTGGGCGCGTCCATGCGGCGGGCCGCTCGAAGGTCAGGCTCGCGCCCGCGAACTCGATGCCTGTGAACGACACTTCGGCTCCCGAGAAGCTCGCTCCGACGAAGCGCAGCTCCGTGCCTGCCGTGAACCGGCACCTCGCGAACGGCACGGCACCGCCGGCGAACACCGCGTTCTCGAAGTGGGCCCGGCTGCGGTGAAAACTCGCGTAGGCGAAGGAGACACGGCCGCCGGTGACGCTGATGTCGGTGAAGTCCGCGTCGCTGTGGAACTGGCTCATCTCGAATGACACCGTGGCCCCGGAGAAGTGTGCTTCGCTGAAGCTCACGGGCCCGTTGAACCGCGTCCCGTTGAGGTTGAACCTTGAGATCGGGAAGCGCGCGTATGCGAACACGGCCCGGCCGTTGAAGACCGCGCCGCGGAGGTTGCCCTCGTCGAACGTCGCCCCCGTGAAGTCGAAGTCGCACCAGTGCCAGGTACGGCCCTCGACGGGCAGCGCCCGCAGGCGGCCACCTATCACCGCGAGCACCGTTTTGCGCACTAGGCGCTCCTCCAAGACCTCCCGGAACGGCTCCAGGCCTACCGCTTCGCGCTCGACACGGCGCGGGGGCGGCTCGTACGGCATTCTCATGTAGGCGCACAGGACGTTCACGCAGGTTTGGCGGCCGCTGTCCCATTCGTCGGCGAGCGCGGCCATCGCGTACACGCCCGCGAGCCGGTTCGCGGCGCGTTCAGAGGCCAGCTGTTCCGCCGCTGCGGCGAAGCGCTCGTTGAAGAGTTTGGCGTCCTCGCGGTCGATTTCGGCTTCGCTCATGCGCTGCCTGCGGTAGGCCACGGTCAGCGCGATGACGCCGCCGATCCCTGCGACGGCGTAGAAGGCGAGGCGCACGACTTCCAGGACGGTCTGGTCGGTCGGGGCGTCGCTGAGCGGCGAAGTGGCGTCGCTGGTGAGGAGCCACAGGACGGCGGCGAGCAGGGCGAGCCCGCCGGCGACCATGACGAGGACGTGGGCGGGCAGCGACAGGGCACGGCGGGACCGGTTGGTGCGCAGGGGGTTCACCATTCGGTTGTACCAGAGGCGCGCCGCGTGGGGTGGTCTGAGCGGAACCGGGTCCGGGCGTCGGGGCCGGTTCGTATGCTCGGTGGATGGAGCTGGAGTTCAGCGGGGCGGTCTGGTACTGGCGCGGGCCCGCGCCCTGGTATTTCGTGACGGTGCCCGAGGCGGCCTGCCGCGAGTTGAAGGCGGCGTCCGAAGTGGTCAGTTACGGGTGGGGGATGGTCCCGGTGTCGGCCCGGATCGGGTCGGTGTCGTGGGAGACCTCGCTGTGGCCCAAGGACGGCGCCTACATCGTCCCGCTCAAGGCCGACGTGCGCAGGAGGACGGGTGTCGATGTCGGCGACCTGGTCACTGTTGCGTTGGCCGTGGACCTGGCTACGTGATTCGGCCCTGGGGGCCGGCTGGTTGAAGCGACGACCGTTGTCGGCGGTTGTAGCCGGGGGTTCGTTGCGCGCTCGGGTCAGGGCGAAAGGCGGCGGCGATTAGGGGTTGGCGGGTGGTGGGGGTGAGCTTGTCGGGGAGGGGTCGATGGTGGGTGGCGGTGCGGCGCGTCAGGGTGGGTCGGGCGTCGTGTTCGCTTGGGGGCGTGTGGAAGTGGTGGGAAATGTGAGCGTCTTGTCATCGTGTGGGTGATGACAGTCGGGGTGGCTGGGTGTCATGATTGAGTTACGCACAGGGATAGGGAATCTGGACAGGTGTCGGGTGGGTGTAGCGCAGACTA
>NZ_STGX01000016.1:0-145198 GCF_004912155.1 Glycomyces paridis
GAGAGCCAGGCCGCGACGTTGTCCTTGGCCTTGGGGCCCAGGGGCTCCCAGAGGCGTTCGGGGGCGAGGGCGAGGCCCCAGCCGACGGCCGCGGCTTCGACCATGCGCTGTCCGCCTTGCGCGGGGTCGCCGACGTACCAGGGGTCCTGGGGGTCGAGGGCCCGTGCGAGGGCGTCGCGGAGGGCGGCCCAGACCTCGTCGGGGACGGTCTCGGCGGCGGCGAGGCCCCACAGCGGCCGGGTGAGGAGTTCGAACCAGTCCTCGTGGTGGGAGTGGTTCGACATGGTGACGGGTGCGGCGCCGGGGCCCTGCGCGGCCAGATCGACGGCGGGCCGTCCGATCGCCAGCGCGGCCGAGGCCCACCCGTTGCGGCTCTGTTCCAGCGGTCCGTACGTGCGAATCGGAGAAGTCACGCTGGCACACGCTATCAACGCGGTGGTGAATCGGCAACCCTTCGGGCGATGAGAGGGCTTGCTGGTTCTGGTGGGTTCAGTCCTCTTCGCAGGAGGCGAGGTTGCGTTCGAGGCGGTGGAGGAGGGCGGTGAGGGCGGTGCGGTCGGTGTCGGTGAAGCCTTCGCAGGTGAGGGCGTCGAGGCGGCGCCAGGAGTCTTCGATGCGGTCTTGGAGGTCGCGGCCTTGGGCGGTGAGGGCGACGACGGAGACGCGGCGGTCGCCGGGGTCGGGGCGGCGTTCGACGAGGCCTTGGCGTTCGAGTCGCTGGAGGGATTTGGTGACGGTGGAGGCGTCGAGGCCGAGTTCGGCGACGAGGCGGGACTGGCGGGCGTCGCCGTGTTCGGCGAGGTGGCCGAGCATGATCTCCTGGCCGGGGTAGAGGCCGATCTCGCGGAGGAGGCGGGCGGCGGCGACGCGGTGGGCCCGGGCGACGCGGAAGAGGGCGTGTCCGACGGCGCCGACGTGTTCGGGGGTGTCGCAGACGTCGGTGCCTGGTGCGGGGGTGCCGGTGGGGTCCATGCCCCCAGCCTAGCAACAGTTGGTCGACCAATGATATTATTGGCCGACCAATCAAGTCGACGGTCCTCGACCGGAGGAGGCACACCATGCCAGCAGTGACCGCACCCGACATCCTCGCGCTGCCGCGTCTCGACGCCCCCGCGCTGGAATCGCGCCCGCGCGCCGTCGCGAGGGTCACCGACTCGATCCGCACCCTCGAAGGCGGCGGCTTCCCCGTGCGCCGCCCCTTCCCCACCGCCGGGCTCGTGGACGCGGGCGACCCGTTCCTGCTGCTCGACCACATGGTCGCCGCCTACGAGCCGCACGAGGCCAAGGGCGCGCCCTGGCACCCGCACCGCGGCTTCGAGACCGTCACCTACCTCATGGACGGCACCTTCGTGCACACCGACTCCCACGGCGGCGGCGGCGTCATCCGCGGCGGCGACACGCAGTGGATGACGGCCGGTTCGGGGCTGCTGCACGACGAGCTGCCCTCCGAGAAGCTCGTCATGACCGGCGGCGAGTTCGACGGCGTCCAACTGTGGGTGAACCTGCCCAAGAGCGCCAAGTGGAACCCGCCGGGCTACCAGGACATCAAGGGGCCGGGCCTGAAGCTCGTGGCCTCGGCCGACGGCGGCGCGCTCGTGCGCGTCATCGCCGGTTCGGCGGCCGGGCACGAGGGCCCGGGGCGCACCTACACGCCGATCACGCTCATCCACGCCTCGCTCTCGCCGGGCGCTGAGGTCCGCATCCCTTGGCAGCACTCGTATTCGGCGATGGCGTTCGCCCTGCACGGCGACGGCTACGCCGGCGACGAGCGGCGCCCGTTCAAGGAGTCGCAGCTGGTGCAGTTCATGCCCCACGGCGACTACGTCACGGTGGGCGCCGGGCCCGAGCAGCACCACTCGACCGGGGCGATGGAGGTCCTCCTCCTCGGCGGCGAGCCGATCAACGAGCCGGTCGCGCGGTACGGGCCGTTCGTGATGAACACGAGGGCCGAGATCGTCCAGGCGGTCGAGGACTTCCAGGCCGGGCGCATGGGCCAGATCCCGGCCGGGCGCGAGGGCCGCGAGTTCGCGCCCGACCCCGAGGACCCCTGGGTGCCCGGGGGCTGCGAGCAGCTTTAGAATCCCGATCATGGCGGGCCCACCCGGTGGGGGTGGGCCCGCCGTTCACCTCGTCCGCCAGGGGAAGTACGCGTCCCGGTAGGCGTAGTGGCCGGTGATCATGGGCCCGACCGCCGGGCCGAGCAGCTGGAACCGCGGCTGCGGCAACCAGTTCGTGTGCAGCTGCGCGGCGATCGTCTGCGGCGTCATCGGCGCCTGCACTGGCAGGGTCGTCGGCAGCTGGATCGGGTCGTCGAGGGCTGAGGGGCCCGCCACGTGGAACTCGACGCCGCCCAGGCGCACCACACCGAGTCGGGTCATGAACATGCCGGCCACGAGCAGGATCGCGCCGGGCAGCAGGAGCGGGATCGAGAAGGCCGCGGCCGGTCCGGAACCGAGCCCGACGGCCGCCGGGGCGACGAGCGTCAGCACCCCGAGCACCAGCAGGATCCGCGCGGTGACCCGCCGCTCCCGCATGGACCTGGCGTCCGCGGCGCCGTTCTCGCCCTGGTGCGGACGGTTCCGCAGCGACAGGCGCACGCTGCGCCGGTGCCTGCGGCTCTTGGCGATCGCCCACGCCCGGGGGTGCTGGGCGGTCCGAAGCGACCGCTTCGCCCAGTACGCCGACCCGTGCCACAGGCGTCCCGAAAGGCGCCACAGCATCATCTCAGCGGTCATGAGCCGCAGGACCGCCATCACCGTCACGCTACGGCGGTTCGCCTCGACGCGCCTGGCCTCGCGCAGCAGCGCGATCACCTCCGTGGGCTCGTACAGGTCGGTGTGGTTGGCGGCGTATACGACCGCAGACAGGACGGTCGGGTCGGTCGGCTCCCGGTCGAGCGCCCGATTGATGTCGCGGGCGGCGGCCTCCATGATCGCCGGCGAAGCGCGGCGCTCCACGGCCATCCGCAGCCGCGTCAAGCCCCTCACCGCCAGCAGCCGCGCCGAGCTGCGCCCGTGTCGCACCGCCTTGTCGATCTCGCGCAGCGCCTCGTCGAAGCGCCCCTGCTGGTTGAGCACCATCGCCAGCTCCACGTAACCGCCGTGCACCGGGTGCATCGTTATCGAGGCCCGGAAGTGCCTCTCGGCCCGAACCCAGTCGCTGAGCTGGTAGGCCGCGTTCCCCGCCAGGATCCGCGTCCGCTCGAAGTCGGAGCCGACGCGGTGGGACTCGGCCAGTGCCAGCGCGGCTCTCAGATGGACGCGGCGGCGCTTCGGGTCCGGCTCGGAGTCGGCCATCCGCATCTGGGAGTAGGCGAGGCCGAAGCGGGCTTCGCTCAGACAGATCCCGGTCGCGACGGCGTTCCGGAACTCCTCGGCGGCTCGCTCGGGTTCGTCCGCGCTGAGGCGGTACCACCCGCGGCAGATGTGTCCGAGGGCGTTGGCGTGGACGTCGGGTCGGACGCCGAGCGTGTCCAAGATGGCTTCGGCCTGACCGAGGTCGCCTTGGGCGACGAAGGTGAGCGCCTGTTCCGCGAGGAGCCCGGCGTCGGCGCGACGACGGACCGAGGAGAGATCGGCGTCAGGGGCCGTCTTGTAGTGCCCCATCGCCTGTTCGAGGACGTCGTGGGCGCGAACGTGATCGTCCTGGAAGCGGCAGAACAGGGCGGCGTTCTCGGGGCAGGGCGGGTACAGGGGCAGTTCACGCAGTGTGGGCTCCAGGAGGGCGATCCCGTTGGCGGCCTTGTCGACGTCTTCGAGGCTGCGTGCGAGGGTGAGGCGGCCCCGGCGGCTGCTCGGCACGATCGTGCGGAGCAGTTCGGCCTGTGCGAGGGCCTCGTGGACCGCGCCGGTGGCGCGTGTGGCGCGGATCCTGACGATGCGCAGGCGCACCGACTGGTGCTCGGGCCTGCCGAAGCGCGCGGCCTGGGTGGCGCACACGGCGAGTGCGCGTTCGGCCTGGCCCGATTCGAGCAGGACCTCGCCCCAGAGGATGTCGAGTCCGAAGTGGCCGGGAAGGAGTCGGCGCGCGCGTTCCAAGAGCGCGGTGGCGGGGTCGAAGCGCTGCTGGGCGATCCACAACTGGACCTGCCTGCTGTAGACGGTCATGGAGCGGGGGTTGAGCTGGAGGGCTCGCGCGAGGTCGAGGTCGGCCTCATGGAACTTTCCTGCCGCGCAGGCGGATTCGGCGTGCTCGTGGAGGAGCATCGGGCTGGAGCGCCAGGTGGGGGCCGTTTCGACCAGGGCTTTGGCCTCGTCGAGTCGCTGGTGGTGGCGCAGGATGGAGGAGGCGGTGCGGATCGCGTCGGGCACGCCGGTGAACGACGAGAGGTGCTGGACGAGCGGGTCGCACCTCGGTTCGTCCGCGCCGGCCTGGGCGTAGACTCCGGCGGCCATGAGCTCGATCTCCATGTCGTGGTGGTCGTGACCGCTGAAGCGCGTGCGGGCCTCCTCGGCGACGTCGAGGGCGCGGTCGGCCTCGCCGCGGCGCAGCAGCGCCAGGCACAGTGCCTGCCAGACCTCGACGCTGTCGGGTCGCAGGCGCCGCCCCTGCTCGGCCGCTTCGATCGCGGCCGCGTGGTCGCGCAGGTCCGAGAGGTATACGGCCTTCCAAGCCAGTGCCGTCGGATGGTTCGGGGCGGCCTCCAGCGCCTCGTCGAGGGTGAGGACGGCGAGGTCGAGGCGGTGCACGAGGTGGTGGATCCAGGCGGTCTCGCACAGGGTGGCGGCGCTGTTGTGCATGACGGTGCGCGCTCGGGCCGCGCACGCGAGCGCCTCCTCGTGACGCAGTTGGGAGACCAGGGCGTGGATGAGGCCCCGCCAGGCGCTCGCCTCCTCCGGGCCCAACCGCAGTGCCTCGCGGAAGCGCTCCTCGGCCGCGGCGAACTCCTGGCAGTCCAGCAGCGCCCAGCCGTGCTTGGCGATGAGTTCGGCGTTGCGGGGAAAGCCCTCGGCGAGGCCCTCGCACATGGCCTTGGCCTGCATCGGACGCTCCTGCCAGCGAAGGACTTCGACCTGCCAGATGCGGACCTGCACCTGCTCCTCTTCGGTCGCGGTGGGGTCGTCGCCGCTCGCGACCAGGTCGGAGGCCTCCGACAGGAGGCTGGAGGCGGCGTCGTAGTCGAACTGGTTGGCTTTGGCGAGGGCCCGGGCGACGGTGGCGCGCATGGCGGGCGGTCGCGCCGGGGCGCCCAGGGACCGGTCCTCGCCGCTCACGGCTGCGGCCTCGAACTGGGCTTCGACGTCGGCAAGGAGCGGCCAGTCGTGGTTCCAGGCGGCGGCGCGGATTCGGCCGGCCCAGCCGAGCCCGTAGGCGGGATTGTCGGCGGCCAAATGGGAGAAGAGCCGCTCGGCGGGGGCGAAGTGGCCGTTCTGCGCGAGCCGTTCGGCGGCGAGGGCGAGCATGGCGGCGTCCTCGGCGAGGCGCCCGCGCAGGGTGTCGGTGCGGGGGAAGCCGGCGGTGTCCAGGTCGGCCCGGGGCCGGTTCGCCTCGATGTAGACGCTCAGGAGGAGGGCTTCGCGGTGGGTGGGCTGGCGTTCGAGGACGTCCTGAATCACCGTGTCGGCGCGGGCGCCGTGGCCGCGCTCGCTGAGGAGCCGGGCGTACTCGATCTTGGGGAAGAGGTTGACGCGGTTGGACTCTGCGAGGCGCCGCAGCTCGTCGGCCCGATTGAGGCGGTGGAGGATCTGGGCGCGGGTCCAGGTCAGCTCGGCGCTGCCGCCGTGCTCGCTCGTGATGGCAGCGACCTCGTCGAGCAGGCCGGCGAAGCGCTCGTCGTCGCCGCCGTCGTAGCCCCACAGCCGCGCGAAGATCCGTTCGAGGCGCATCACCGGGCTCGCGGCGACGGACAGGCCCGGGACGGGCGAATCCGGCCCGCTCCACAAGGGGACGTCGGCGGCGCGGGCGAACAGGTCCACCGCCTCGTCGGGGTAGCCGTTCACGCGAAGTCCATGGGCGAGCCAGCGCCAAGGCAGGGGGAAGACGACGCCGGCGGTGTCGGTGCGCTCGTCCCGGGTGTCGGCGAGCTCGATCGAGAGGTCGACGGCGCGGCGAAGGTGTTCGAGGCCGTGCTCGTTCTCGCCCATGGACGCCAGTGCCCTGCCGGCCACCACGAGGCGCTGGAGGCGCCGCACGCCGGCGTCGCGGTCGGCGTGGCCGCGGTGGAGGTCGCCGAGTTCGGCTATGAGGCGGCGGATGTCGCCGACCCAGCCCATGCGCTGGAGCAGGAACACGCGGGTGGTGAAGTCGGGCGCCTCCGCGCGCACGTCGGCACGGGCGCGCGAGCCGATCCGCGCGACCGTCCCGAGGGCGGCGCGCACGTTTCCGAGGGCGGCCTCAGCGCGGGCGACCGAGCAGACCAGGTGGCAGTCGCCGAAGTCGAGTTCGCGTTCGGGTTCGGCGTCGATCCGGCGGCGCGCCACTCCGAGCGTGGACCGGATGCGCTCGACGTCGCCGAAGTGCCCCAGGAGGGTCAGCTCCTCGCCGACGAGTTCGGACGTGGCGTCCTCGGGCACCTGGAGTCGCTCGGCGTCCTTGCGCCGGTCGGTGTCGCGACACAGGCGCAGGAACTGGAAGCGCGCTTCGTCGTCGCCGGGCTCGGCGTGCTCGAAATGGTTCCAGGCCTTGCGGTACAAGCTGAGTTCGCGGAGGGTGCGCAGGCGCTCGGAGGGCATCGTCGGCCGTTCTCTCAAGGGCGGTGCGCAACAGGGTAGCGGAAGACCAGGTCGATCAGGTGTCGTGAACCCGACACAGGGGCGGCGGGCGAGCCGCCGCCCCTGTGCCGTCAGGCCGCGGCGTCGGCTTCCTCCTCGACCGGTTCGGAATCGAGGATCTCGGCGGCCTTGTTGCGCTGCCAGCGCTTGGCGAACCAGGTGAGGACGACGCCGACGGCCAGGACGGTGACGACCGAGCCGATGAGCGACTCCCAGCCCGGGCCGGCGATCCACACGATGAGCAGGCCGAGGCCGACGGTGTAGACGGCCCACAGGGCGCCGCCGAGGGCGGCCATGCGGGCGTAGGGGGCGCGTCCGGCTCCTGCGGCGACCCACGCGAGCGTGGTGCGCCCGGCGGGCAGGAACCGGGCGACCATCGTCGTCCGGTAGGGATGGTCGACCACGGTGCGCTGCAAGAGGCCTTCGAGTTTGACGACGGTGCGCGTCAGCAGGCGGGTCGCGGTGCCGGTGACGGCGCGGGGGGCCCGCCGTCTCAGGCCGGCGCGGATGACGCGGAAGACCCGGTAGCCGAGGAACTCGCCGAGCCAGGAGGAGCCGGCGGCGCCCACGAGGAGCACGCCGACGAGGAGGGGGTTGCCGAACACGAGCCCGACCATGGCGGTCACCAGCGTCGCGCTCGGCAGCATCGGGAGGTAGAAGTCCGCCACCACCATCCCGATGAGGATGAGCATCGCCCAGAAGAAGACCATCGGATTCCCCGTTCACCGAACACCCGCGGGGACCCGGGCCGGGGGTCGGCCCGAGTCCCCACTGAGGGCGTCGGTTACTTGGACGCTCCGACGAGCTCGCGCTCGTCCTCGCGGGAGTCCTGGGAGAGGTGCTGCTGGAGCTTCTCCCCCTCGACGTCGACGTTGGGGAGGATGCGGTCGAGCCACTTGGGGATCCACCACGCGCCGCGGCCGACGAGGGCCATGATCGCGGGGATGATCGCCATGCGGACGACGAACGCGTCGAACACGACCGCCGCCGCCAGCCCGAAGCCCATCGCGGCGATGAACACCTCGGTGCTGAAGATGAACGCGGCGAACACGCTGATCATGATGAGCGCGGCGGCGACCACGACCCGCGAGGAGTGGCCGTAGCCCTCCACGATCGCGGTCTTGGCGTCGGCGCCGTGGACGTATGCCTCGCGCACGCGGGTCACCAGGAAGATCTGGTAGTCCATGGCGAGGCCGAAGACCAGGCCGATCATGAGGATCGGCATCATCGACATGATCGGTCCGGGCTGGTCGACGTTGAACAGGTCGGCCGCCCAGCCCCACTGGTAGACCGCGACGAGCGCGCCCAGGGCCGCGAAGACGCTGAGCATGAACCCGAGCGTGGCGATCACCGGGACGAGGATCGAGCGGAACACCAGCAGCAGGATCAGCGCGGCGAGGCCGACGACGATGAGCATGTACGGCAGCAGCGCGTCGTTGAGGTTGTCGGAGATGTCGATGTTGAGCGCGGTCGCCCCGGTGACGGCCCAGTTGGCGTCCGCGTCGTCGGCGAGGACGCCGCGGATGTCGTGGACGAGCTGGTTGGTGGCCTCGTCGGCGGGCGCGGTCTCGGGGATGACGGTGACCATGACGGTGTCGCCGGCCTCGTTGGGGAAGGCCTGCCCGACCACGGCGACGCCGTCGATCCCGCCGAGCTCGGCAGTGATGTCCTCGGCGGCCTGGGCCGGGTCGACGCCGTCGGCGAGGTCGCCGACGATCATGAGCTGGCCGTTGAAGCCCGCCCCGAATCCTTCGCTGATGAGGTCGTAGGCCTGGCGCTGCGCGGACTCCTCGGACATCGAGCCGCCGTCGGGCATGCCCAGTTCGAGGTCGAGCGCCGGGTAGGCGAGCGCGCCCAGGCCCACCACGCCGACGAGGGCGACGATGATCGGGTGGCGGGTGACGAACCCGCCCCACCGGCGACCGCCGTTGGGCTTGGCGTCGTGCACGCCCGAGGCGATGCGGCGCCGCTGGCGCTTGGTGAAGATCCGCTTCCCGGTGAACCCGGCGAAGGCCGGGAGCAGGGTCACGGCGATGAGCACCGCGATGAGGACGGTGACGGCGGCGGCCACGGCCATCTCGGTGAGGAACGGGATGTTCACCACCGACAGGCCCAGGAGCGCGACGATGACCGTCAGGCCCGCGAAGAACACCGCGGAGCCGGCGGTGCCAACGGCGCGGCCCATGGCCTCGGCCCTGGCCTTCCTGTCCTCGACGCGGCCGTCCTTGGCCAGTTCGCTGCGGAAGCGCGAGAGGATGAACAGTGCGTAGTCGATGCCGACGGCGAGGCCGATCATCGAGGCGAGCGTGCCGGTGGACTCCGAGACGTTCATGAACGAGGTCGCGGCGAGGATGCCGGCGGTGGTGAGCATGACGCCCAGGACCGCGGTGAGGATCGGCAGGCCGGCGGCCAGGAGGGCGCCGAAGGTGACCACCAGGACGATGAGGGCGACGCCGATGCCGATGAGCTCGGTGGCGCTGGTCTCGGGGATGGCCTGGAGCACGTCGCCGGTGACGACGACGCGCACGCCCTGGTCCTCGGCGTCGGCGATGGCGTCCTCGAGGTAGGCGACGGTGTCCTCGTCGAGCTCCATGCCCGGCTCGGTGTAGGTCACCTGCATGACGCCGATGGTCTGGTCCTCGGCCGAGAGCATCCCGATCGGGTTGCCGTCGGCGTCGGTGGCGAGGGGGCTGGTGACGCCCGCGAGCTGCGGGGACTCGGCCATGACGGCGGCGAGGTCGTCGATGACGGCGGCGTTGGCCTCGGCCGTCAGCGCCTCGCCGTCCTCGGACTCGAACACGATCTGGGCGGTGCCGCCGTCGGCGTTCATCTCGGGGAAGCGGTCTTCGAGGAGGTCGAAGGCCTCCTGGGATTCGGTGCCGGGGAGGACGAACTCGGGGTTCGTCTCCTCCTGGAGGGTGCCGGCTGCGACGGTCACGCCGCCGACGATGAGGACCCAGACTGCGAGGACGAGCCATCGCAGCCGGTAGGACCCTCTGCCGAGACGGTAGAGGAAGGTGGCCACGGTCGGGTGCTCCAATCGGATGATTGGCCGGCACCGCCCACCTGCGCGCGGGCGCGCAGTGGGTGCGGGGCGGAACCGGTCGGGTGGTGTTTCGCCGGCGACGATGACGGCGTTGGGTTTCCTGGATTTCGTCTGTTCAGTTGTACGCAGGGGTCCCGGCCCTCAGGCCGGGGACGGTGGCGGCCGGGTGATGCCGCGCTCGAAGTGGGCGAAGGCCTCGGTGATGGTCTCGGCGAGGGTGCGGTCGCCGGGGTCGGCGAGCCAGTGCTCGGTCGAGGACTTCATGGTCACCAGGGCCGCGCCCAGCAGCAGGCGGGGGTAGAGGTCGTCGGTGCTGGTGCCGGTCGCGGTGGCCACGATGTCGATCGCCTCGGCGAACAGCTCCATGAACTGGCCCGACTGCTCCTTGATGAGCGAGGGCGAGGCGTGGATGAGCTGCTCGCGGCAGCGCATCGTGTCGATGTCGAACTTCTCGTCGAAGCGCATGTCGATGGTGGCGTCGCGGAACGCGTCCCAGATCGGCTGGTGCCGGGAGCGCTCGCGCAGGCCCGCGAGGAGCTGGCCGGTGGTCTCGTGGAAGTCGTGCAGGAGCGCGGCTTCCTTGGAGGGGAAGTAGTTGTGGAAGGTGCGGGTGGAGACGCCGGCCTCGGCGGCGATCTCGTCGGCGGTGACCGCCTCGATGCCCTCCTTGGCGACCGCCAGACGGAACGCGGCATCGCTGAGGGCCGCCTTGGTGGCGGCCTTCTTGCGTTCGCGGAGCCCGGTCGAGTCGGCCATGCCGGTAACCCTAGTCGGGGTGCGCAGTGTTCACAAGATGCCCGACGTGAAATTTTGCAGAGCGTGCAAATTCACGCGGGCGGGGTGCCCTAAAGCGATGGGGGCCACACAGGTCACGCCGGGGACGGTCCACTCCACGGTGGGCGCCTCCTCCCCCGTCGGGTCGACGCGGGTGACCACGCCGGAGTGCTGGCAGGCCACCAGGAGCGTCCCGTCGCCGGTGAGCACCGCGTCCCGGGGCCAGGCCGCGCCCACCGGGACCGCCCGCACCAGCGAGCCGTCCGCCGGGTCGACGGCCACGACGTGGTCGGGCCCGCGCACCGTGATGTACGCCAGGCCCCGCTCGGGGTCGGCGACGACCGCCGCGGGGGCCGGGTCGGGCACCCGCTCGTCCAGGCCGATGTCGGGCAGCGCCGCCAGGTCGGCCACGTCCCCGCTGGGCAGGGGCACGACCGGGCCGAAGGAGAACGTGGCCGAACGCTCGTCGAAGGAGCCCACGACCACGGCGTTCGCCAACTCCCCGGCGACGACCGCGCGGTCGCCCACGAAGGCCAGGTGCCGGGGTCCGAAGCCCGGTTCGAGCGCGGTGGTCGCGGCCGGGGTGAGCACGCCGTCCTCGCCGAGGTCGAACGCGTGGATGCGGTCCGAGCCGAGGTCGACGACCAGGACGCGGCCGAGGCGGCACACCACCTGGTGCGCGTGCGGACCCGACTGCCGCTCGGGGTCGGGACCGGAACCGGTGAGTTGGAACACGCTCGCGGCCGGGCCCAGCTGCCCGCCCTCGCCGATCGGCAGGACCGCCACCGTGGCGCCCGCGCCGTCCGCTGCGCCGTAGTTGGCGACCAGCAGCCAGCGCCCGCTCGGGTCGACCACGGCGTGGCAGGGGTTGTTGCCGCCGGTCGACTGGCCCTGGCCCGCGCGGTCGAGCGCGAAGTCCTCGCCGATGCTCCAGGCCGCGGCGAAGCCCGGCTCGGTCTCGGTGAGCGTGTAGACCGCTTCGGGTCCGACGTGGACCCACGAGGGGTTGACCACCGGGGCCGCCGCGCCGAGCCCGTCGGGCCCGGCGACGACCAGACCGGGGCCGCCTTCCGTCGTGTAGTCGCCAAGGAGGTACCGCATGCCGCCGATCCTATCCGCACGGCCACGCGCGCTCGGGCTCCCGGGCCCGTCGCGCCGGACCCGATCCCGGAGACGGCGACCTAGACTGGTCGGCATGGTTGCAGAGGGCATGGGCGATGAGCAGTGGCGTGAGCGGCTCGGCCGCGACGAGTACCGGGTGCTGCGCGAGGGCGGCACCGAGGCGCCGTGGACGGGCGAGTACGTCAACGAGAAGCGCCGGGGCGTGTACCGGTGCCGGGCCTGCGGGTCCGAGCTGTTCGCCTCGGACACGAAGTTCGACTCGCACTGCGGGTGGCCCTCGTTCTGGACGCCGATGGCCGGCGACCGGGTGCGGCTGCTGGAGGACGACAGCCTCGGCATGAAGCGCACCGAGGTGCGGTGCGCGAACTGCGACTCTCACCTGGGCCACGTGTTCTACGGCGAGGGCTGGGACAACCCCGACGACGCCCGCTTCTGCATCAACTCGATCAGCCTGACGCTGGAGCCCGCCCCGGGCGAGTAGCGCCGCGGGCCGCCGGGCGGGGCCGGCGGCCGCGTTCGGGCGCGCGCGAGCGGTGTCGCGGTCTCCTACTAAGCTCACCTTCGTCCCCTGCTCCCCGAACGTGAAGAGAGGCCGAGGGTGGAACCCGGGAACCTGATCGCTGGCCGCTACCGCCTTGAGCAGCGCCTCGCCGCCGGCGGGATGGGCGAGGTGTGGCGCGGCACCGACACCCGGCTCAACCGCGTCGTCGCCGTCAAGCTCCTCCACTCCGGACTCTCCGGGAACGACCGGTTCCGGGCGCGGTTCCACCAGGAGGCGCAGGCCGTCGCGCAATTGCAGTCGCCGGGCATCGTGGCGCTCTACGACTACGGCGAGGAGCACGCCCCCGAGGGCCTGGTGTCCTACCTCATCATGGAGCTCGTGCGAGGGCAGGCGCTCGACAACGTGCTGCGCCAGCGGGGACGCCTGTCCCCCAACGAGACCCTCAAGATCATGGCCTCGGCCGCCGAGGCGCTCGACGTGGCCCACCAGGCCCACATCATCCACCGCGACATCAAGCCGGGCAACATGCTCGCCGACACCGACGGCACCGTCAAGATCGTCGACTTCGGCATCGCCGCCTCCCGCGCCAGCGCCGGGCTCACCGAGACCGGCACCGTCATGGGCACCCTCGCCTACGCCTCCCCCGAGCAGCTCCAGGGCTCCCAGCTCACCGGTGCCACCGACGTGTACTCGCTCGGGATCGTGGCCTACGAGTGCCTGGCCGGGCGGCCCCCGTTCGCCGGGAACGAGCCGACCGCCGCGATCGCGGGGCACCTGACCGGCCAGCCCGCGCCGCTGCCGCCCGACGTGCCGCAGCCGGTGGCCCAGATCGTCATGCGCTGCCTGGCGAAGGACCCGCGCCAGCGCTTCTCCTCCGCCGCCGAGCTCGCCCGCGTGTGCCGGGCCGGGGGCATGGGCGGGGGGACGACCGCGATCCTCGCCTCGCCGCCGCCGGGCCAGTCCCCGCAGTCGACGCGCGTGCTCAACCCGGGCGCGGGAGCGGCGATGGCCGCCGGCAGCGTCGCCGCCCACACGACGGTCCAGCCGCAGTTCCAGGACGAGTACGCCTCCCCCGCGACCGGGCAGTACCGCGCGGGCGGCGACGACCGCCCGCTGCCGCCCCCGCGCGAGGCCGAGAAGCCCAAGCGGAACCCGACCGGCCCGATCCTCGTCGTCATCGCCGGGATCGCGGTGCTCATCGTGGCGATCGCGCTGCTGGGGCCGTGGGGCAAGGACGACGACGACAAGACCGAGGGCGCCGGCGAGACCGGCACCGACGCGACCACGGAAGAGGCCGCGGAGGAGACGACCGAGGACGCCGAGGAGACCACCGAAGACGACGGCGGCGACCAGGACCAGGACAACAACGACGACGGCGGCGAGGAGTCCCAGACCACCGAGGAGGAGGACGAGGGCCCGCAGCACCTGGAGATCCCCGACCTCACCGACGACTCGGTCATCGACGCCCTCGACGAGCTCTACGACATCGGCTTCACCGACGTCTCGGCCGAGGCCGTGAACACCGACGGCACCATGCCCGCCGAGGGCGACGCCTGCCTGGTCGACTCGCAGGACCCGCAGGGCGGCAACTCGGCTCCTTACGACGCCGACCAGGCGATCGTCCTCTACTTCTGGGACGACGGCACCGGCTGCGGCGTGTAACGGCGCACTGGAAGGACCTTCGGGGGCCGCCCGCGGATCGTCGCGGGCGGCCTCCGCCTTTGCGAGAGCGGCACTGTGGAAGCGGCACTGTCGAAAGCGGCACAGTGGAGCGAGGACGCACTGTCGGGCGCGGCACTGTCAGGCGCGGCACTGTCAGGCGCGGAACCGCGTTCGGGTCTTCGCGGCACCGTCGGGGAAGCGCCGTCGTAGTAGGCACTCTCGTGAAGAGAACTGCCGGGCGAGGGCGCACACTCCGGCCTCGGAGGCGGTGTCCCTCCGGCGATCGTGGCCTGACCGCCGGGGCGGTGTCGGACCCTGGGGGCACCCTTGATTCGGGGGCGGCGGTGATGTCCGTTTCGCCCTGGAACCGCCGTTCGCGTTCGCGGCCGTTGGCGCCCGCGCCTTCGGTTCGGCGACAATGGTGCTTATGCCGCAACCGCCCGCGCTGCCCGAGCTGCCGATCCGCGCCGCCCTTCCCGAACTGCTCGCGGCCGTCGAGCGCACCGGGACGGCCGTGCTCGCCGCTCCCCCGGGCACCGGCAAGACCACGCTCGCACCGCTGGCACTCGCCGGGCTCATCGAGCCGGGCGAGCGGCCGCGCCGCGTCCTCGTGGCCGAGCCTCGGCGCCTCGCCACCAGGGCCGCCGCCGCGCGCATGGCCGCGATCCTCGGCGAGCGGGTGGGCGAGCGCGTCGGCTACCAGATCAGGGGCGAGTCGCGCCGCTCGGCCGCCACGCGCGTCGAGGTCGTGACCACGGGCGTCCTGCTCAACCGGCTCCTCGCCGACCCCGAGCTGCCCGAGTTCGACCTCGTCGTGCTCGACGAGTGCCACGAGCGGCACCTGGAGACCGACACCGCCTGCGCGTTCCTCGCCGAGGCGCGCCAGATCCTTCGCCCGGACCTCGCGATCGTCGCCGCCTCCGCCACCGCGGACGTCGCGTTGTGGACCGATCTGCTCGCCACGGCGGGCGAGCCGGCGCCCGCCGTCGACTCCGAGCCGATGCGCCACCCCGTGCGGATGCACTGGGCCCCGCCGCGCACCCGCCTCAACCCGCCCGACGGGCTGCGGGTCGACCCGAGGTTCCTCTCGCACGTCGCAAGGGTGGTCGGCGAAGCCGTCGCTGCGGACCAGGGCGTCGCCCTGGTCTTCCTGCCGGGGGCCGGCGAGATACGGCGGGTCGCGGAGCAACTCCAAAACCTCGGTGCCGATATATATCAATTGCACGGGTCGGTACCGCCCGCCGAACAGGACCGCGCGCTGCGCGTCGGCGAGCGCCGCAGGATAATCCTCGCCACCGACATCGCCGAGTCGAGCCTGACCGTCCCCGGCGTCCGCATCGTCGTGGACGCGGGCCTCGCCCGCCGCCCGGTGGTCGACCACGCCCGGGGCCTGCCGGGCCTGACCACCGCGAACGCCTCCCGAGCCGCCGCCGACCAGCGCGCGGGCCGCGCCGGTCGCGAAGGCCCCGGCGCGGTCTGGCGCTGCTGGAGCGAGGCCGAGCACGCCCGCCGCACCGCCCAGCCCGCCCCCGACATCGCCTGCTCGGACCTCACCGCCTTCCGTCTCCAGGCCGCCTGCTGGGGCACCCCCGTCGCCGACCTCGCGCTCCCGGGCCGCCCGCCCGCCGGAGCGGTCGAGGCCGCCGAGGCGACGCTGAAGTCCCTGGGCGCCATCGACACTGATGGGAACGCCACTGCGCGCGGTAGGGCCCTCGCGAAGGTCGGTCTGCACCCGCGCCTGGCCCGAGCGCTCCTCGACGGGGCCCTCCGCGTAGGCGCCGACCGGGCCGCCGAGGTCGCCGCCCTCCTCGGCCTCGACAAGCGCGGCAGGGGTGACGATCTCCTCGCGCAGTGGCGCCACCTGCGGACCACCCGCGACCGGCAGTGGGAGTCCGAGGTCAAGCGGCTGCGCCGCAGCGTTCCCGAGGCGGCGGGAAGCCAGAGCGCGGGCGACGACGAGGCTGCCGCGACGGTGATCGCCCTGGCCTTCCCCGAGCGGGTCGCCAGACGCCAAGGCGCCCAATGGCGCACCGTGGCCGGGACCGGCGCGGTCTGCGCCGAGGGGTCCTCGCTCGCCTCCAGCGAGTGGCTGGCGATCGCCGACGCCGACCGCTCCCCCGGGCGGGCCGCCGCGCTCGTGCGCGCCGCGGTCCCCATCGACGGTGACCTGGCCTGCGAGCTCGTCGGCGACACCCGGTCCGAACGCGTCGAGTGGGACCCCGAGCGGCGCGACGTCACCGCCAGGTCCGTCCGGTCGCTCGGCGCGATCGAGGTCGCCGCCGAGCCGCTCCAGCGGCCCGACCGGGCACTGGTGGCCGCGGCCCTCGCCGAGGGCCTGCGCCGCGAGGGCCTCGCGCTGCTGCACTGGTCTGAGGACTCGCTGCGGCTTCGCGAGCGGATGGCGTTCTGCCGCACCAGGCTCGGCGAGCCGTGGGCCGACGTGTCGGACGCGGCCCTGACCGGCGGCACCGACTGGCTGGAGCCGTGGTGGTCGCGGGCGAGGCGCCGCGCAGACGTCGAGCGCATCCCCGTCGGCCAGGCCCTGCGCAACCTCCTGCCGTGGCAGGCGGGCATCGACGAGACCGCGCCCGAAGCGCTCGCGGTCCCCTCGGGGCGCAAGGCGCGCGTCGACTACTCCGGCGAGACGCCGGTCCTCGCCGTCAAGCTCCAGGAGATGTTCGGCGCCCGCAAGACCCCGCAGATCGCGGGCGTGCCGGTCGTGCTGCACCTGCTCAGCCCGGCGGGCAGGCCGCTCGCCGT
This sequence comes from Glycomyces paridis, assembly GCF_004912155.1. Classification (GTDB taxonomy): domain Bacteria; phylum Actinomycetota; class Actinomycetes; order Mycobacteriales; family Micromonosporaceae; genus Glycomyces; species Glycomyces paridis. The sequence continues at coordinate 16,577 of NZ_STGX01000016.1, forward strand.
CACCGGCGACCTGCGCTCGTTCTGGGAGGGCCCGTACCTCCATGTGCGCAAGGAGATGCGCGGGCGGTACCCCAAGCACCCGTGGCCCGAGGACCCGTACTCGGTGGCGCCGACCGCGAAGACCAAGCGCCGCATGGCGTTAGGAGGCGGGGAGCCAGTCGGCGACGGGCAGGAGCAGCCAGGTGCCCCAGGCCGCGGCGGCGATGGTGAGCAGCGCGAACAGGAAGATCCACGCCCCGGCCGGGACCGGGGTGATCCCGGCGAGCTGGTCGGCGTCCGACTGGCCCGAGCCGCGCCGGCGACGGCGGCGCGAGCCCAGCTCCAGGACCGGCTTGACCGAGCCGAGCAGTAGCAGCCACGCGCCGAGGTAGGCGGCCACGGTCTGCACGATCGCGTTGCCGTACCAGGTCGCGGCGAACACGCCCGCGCCCACCACGACCAGCGCCAGCGCCCCGTACCAGTTGCGGATGAACACGAGCATGACCGCCAGCAGCACCAGCGTGATCCACAGCAGCAGCACGATGCGGCCCGCGCCGACGAGCGCCGCCGCGCCCAGGCCGAGGGCCGCGGGGAAGGTGTACCCGGCGACGAGGGTCATCGCCGCGCCGAAGCCGGTGGGCCGCCCGCGCGAGAACGTCAGGCCCGAGGTGTCGGCGTGGAGGCGGATGCCGGTGAGGCGCCGGCGCATGAGGACGGCCATGAAGGCGTGCCCGCCCTCGTGGGCGATGGTCACCAGGCCGCGGCTCCAGCGCCACACCGGCGGGTAGAGGACCGCGGCGGCCGCCGCGGCGAGGCAGGCGATCATGACGCCGACCGGGGGCGGGCTCTGCGTCTGGGTGAGGGTGTCGATGACGGCGGGGACAGGTGACACGGGACCTCGTCTTCGGGGTGAATCGGACGCGCGGTGAAGGATGATCGTAGCCGCGCCCGTATGGTAGAGGGGGCAGAGGCACCTCCTCGTGGAAGGACGGCCCCCATGGGCACCGACGACCGCCCCGACCCGCACCTGAACTTCCTCGAACTGACCGACCAGATCGTCGAGGACCTGGCGATGCACAACCTCAAGGCGCGCGAGAAGCTGCGCGAGGGCATCGCGTGGCTGGAGGCGCGGCGGGCGGACGCCGACCCGGACGAGAACGCCGACATCGAGATCCTCCTGGCGCAGTGCCACGACGCGCTCAAGCGGATGGAGTCGCTGCGGGGCACCTACCAGGACGTGCGGGCGATCAACGCCGCCGCCCACGCCGAGCACGTGGAGTGGCTGGAGAAGCGGATGCTCGGGGGCACCGAGTCGCCCGAGGAGCTGCGCGAGCGCCGACGCCGCATCGACGCGCTCGGCGAGGAGCGCCAGGCCCGGCTCGGCGAGCTCCAGCGGCGCGCCCGGGAGGCGCGGCAGCAGCCCCCGGTCGACGGCGAGGACACCGGGGCCTGAATCTTTCAGGGCAAATCGGAAGTTGAACGGTAACCTTGGGCCGCAAGGGATGCGCGTGCGCCGAGCCCTGTCCGGTCGATAACGTTTCGGCCACGATCCATTGACATGCACTGATGCCTTCGGGTATGAATGAGCTCTGGACCAAATGAGAGAGCGCTCTCTCGTCTCGGACCTGATCCTGATCAGAACCGAGAGAGCGATCTCTCAATGACCCGGCAAAGGAGCCGTCATGGCTGAAGTTCAGACCTCCGACCACCCCCGCCGCCGCCTCAGGCGGCGGCTCGCACGCACCTTCGCCGCCGCGGCGGCGGGCGTCGCCGTCCTCGCCGCGGCGGTCCTCGCCGTCGGCAGCGCCAGCGCCGAGCCCGAGGCCGCCCAGGCCTGGGACCTGGTCTGGTCCGACGAGTTCAACGGCTCGGCGGGCCAGCTCCCCTCCTCGGCGAACTGGCAGATCGACCTCGGGCACGCCTACCCGGGCGGGCCCTGGAACTGGGGCACCGGCGAGATCGCCGCCCACACCGACAACCCCGCGAACGTCTCCATGGACGGCGCGGGCAACCTGGAGATCACCGCGCTGCGCGACGGCAGCGGCCAGTGGACCTCCGCGCGCATCGAGACCCAGCGCGCGGACTTCAAACCGCCGACCGACGGGACCCTCCGCATCGAGGGACGCCTCCAGCTCCCCCAGGTCACCGGGGACGCCGCGCTCGGCTACTGGCCGGCGTTCTGGGCCCTGGGCTCGCCGTTCCGCGGGAACTACTGGAACTGGCCGGGCATCGGCGAGTTCGACATCATGGAGAACGTGAACGGGCAGAGCAACACCCACGCCGTGCTCCACTGCGGCGTCGCCCCCGGCGGCCCCTGCAACGAGTTCAACGGCCTGGGCGCCACCACCCAGTGCGGCGGCAACTGCCACAACGGATTCCACACCTACTCCTTCGAGTGGGACGAGTCCGGCGCCTCGGGCCAGCTGCGCTGGTACGCCGACGGCCAGCTGTTCCACACCGTGAACGAGTCGGCGCTGCCGGCCGACACGTGGGCGCAGATGACCGACCACGCCGGGTACTTCATCCTGCTGAACCTGGCGATGGGCGGGGCCTTCCCCGACGGCGTGGCCGGGTTCGCGACGCCCACCGCCGCGACTCAGTCGGGCCACTCGATGCTCGTCGACTACGTGCGGGTGTACACCGCCGGCGGCGACGGCGGGCCGACCGACCCGCCGACCACCGAGGACCCGACCGACCCGCCCGGCGACGGGATCGACGCCTACAGCCGCATCGAGGTCGAGTCCGCCGTCGACCAGAGCGGCACCGGCACCGAGAACACCGCCGACACCGGCGGCGGCCAGAACGTCGCCTGGATCGGCAACGGCGACTGGCTGCGGTTCAACGACGTCGACTTCGGGTCGCAGTCGCCGCTCGACTTCGTGGCCCGCGTGGCCTCGGGTGCGGGCGGCGGTGTCAGCGGCCTGGTCGAGGTGCGCATCGGCAGCCGCACGGCCTCGCCGATCGGCAGCTTCGCGATCGCGAGCACCGGCGGCTGGCAGACCTGGAGGACCGTCCCGGCCAACGTCTCGCAGGTGACCGGCGTCCACGACGTCTACCTGACCTTCACCAGCGGGCAGCCGAACGACTTCGTCAACGTCAACTGGTTCCACTTCCGGCACTGACCCTCCCGGCGCGGGGGCCTCGCTCCCGCGCCCCGACTCGTCGGGCCGCTCCGCTTCCGGGCGGGGCGGCCCGCGGCGAGGCGGTGCGGCGGATACCCCCTCCGGTGAGAGAGCGCTCTCTCGGTCCCGCCGCGGCGCCCCGCCGAACCCGCCCGGCCGTTCCCATGCGGCCGTGCGGATCCCTCATCCATCGATTAGGAGACACCGTGAAGAGCAAGAGACCGACCCGCGCCGCGTTCGCGGCCGTGACCGCCGCGGCCCTCGTGGCCGCCGGGACCGCCGCGTGCTCGGGCGAGGACGACGGCACGATCACCCTGACCGTCGGCCTGTTCGGCGACTTCGGCTTCGGCCCGCTCTACGAGGAGTACAGCGAACTGCACCCCGAGATCGAGTTCGAGGAGCGCATCGCCGAGTTCGCCGATCACCACACCAACCTCACCACCCACCTCGCCACCGGCTCCGGCGCCGCCGACATCGAGGCCGTCGAGGTCGGCTACATCTCGCAGTACACCGCCCAGCCCGACCGCTTCCACAACCTGCTCGACCTCGGCGCCGACGAGCTCGAAGGCCAGTGGCTCGACTGGAAGTGGCAGCAGGGCCTGTCGGCCGACGGCGAGTCCCTCATCGGACTCGGCACCGACGTCGGCGGCATGGCCATGTGCTACCGCCGCGACCTGTTCGAGGCCGCCGGGCTCCCCGTCGAACGCGACGAGGTCTCGGCCCTGTGGGCCGACTCCTGGGAGGACTACGTGGCCGTGGGCCACCAGTACTCGGAGGCGACCGGCGGCGGCTACTTCTTCGAGTCCTCGGGGAACATGTTCCGCGCCATGGTCGAACAGGCCGACGAAGGCGTCTACGACCGCGAGGACCAGCTCATCGTCGAGTCCAACCCCGCCATCGGCGAGGCCTGGGACCTCACCGTCGAGGCGATCGAGGCCGGCATGTCCAACCGCCTCCAGGCCTGGACCCCCGAATGGAACGCCGGGTTCAACGAGGGCACCTTCGCCACCATCATCTGCCCCGCGTGGATGACCTCCTACATCGAGACCAACGCGCCCGACGCGACCGGCCTGTGGGACATCGCGACCGTCCCTGGCGGCGCCGGGAACATGGGCGGCTCCCACCTGGTGCTGCCCGAGCAGGGCGAGCACGCCGAGGAGGCGTACGCGTTCCTCGAATGGCTCACCGCGCCCGAGCAGCAGCTCAAGGTCTTCGAGTCCACCGGGAACTTCCCCTCCACCCCCGAGCTGTACGAGGACCCGGCGCTCACCGGCCTGGCCAAGGCGTACTTCAACGACGCGCCCGTCGGCCAGATCTTCACCGCCGCGGCCACCGCCGTGCAGCCGCAGTACCAGGGCCCGCTCCAAGGCGACGTCCTCGCGACCATCGGCCAGGGACTGGGCCGCATCGAGGACGGCAGCCAGACCCCCGAGGAGGCCTGGAGCCAGGTCGTGAGCGACCTGGAGTCCTTCGAGTGAGGCCGGGCCGCCGGTAGCGGAGACCCGCGCCCGGCTCGCGGCCCGTCCCGCCGCGCCGCCCGGGTTCCGCTGCTCGGACCCGGGCGACCGCGCCCTGAGAAGACCCGCCGGGGCCGCCCTTGACACCGGCCCCGGCGGGCCCCCGACACCGATCTGTGAAAGCGATCCGATGACCATCGCCGCCAAGGCAGCCGGACCCGCCCGGCCCTCCCCCAGGGAGCGCCGCATGCACCGGCGCTACCGACTCGACCTGCACGCCTCCCCGTACCTGTACATCGCACCGTTCTTCGTGCTGTTCGCGGTGTTCGGGCTCTTCCCGCTCGCCTTCACCGCGTGGGTGTCCACGCACGAGTGGAGCCTGCTGTCCGACGAGCACGTGTTCGTGGGCACCGGCAACTACGAGGCGCTGCTGACCGACCCGTACTTCTGGAACGCCCTGGGCAACACGCTGTCCATCCTGGCGCTCGCCACCGTCCCGCAACTGCTCGCCGCGCTCCTGCTCGCGCACGTGCTCACCCTGCGGATGCGCGCGCAGACCTTCTGGCGCATGGGGATGCTCCTGCCCAACGTCGCCTCCGTCGTCGCCGTCGCCGTCATCTTCAGCCAGCTGTTCGGCCGCGACTTCGGGCTCGTCAACTGGATCCTCGACTCCCTCGGCGCGGGCCGCATCGACTGGCAGGCCGGCACCGCCAGCTCGCACGTCGCCATCGCGGTCATGGTGGCGTGGAAGTGGACCGGCTACAACGCCCTCATCTACCTCGCGGCCATGCAGGCGGTCCCCCGGGAGGTCTACGAGGCCGCCCACCTCGACGGGGCCTCCCGGATCCAGCAGCTGTTCCACGTGACCGTGCCGATGATCCGCCCGACGATCGTCTTCACCGTCATCGTCTCGACCATCTACGGGCTCCAGATCTTCGCCGAACCGCAGCTGTTCGGCGGCGGCGGGCCCAACGGGGTCACCGGCGGCGCCTCCCGCCAGTTCCAGACCCTCACCCTCTACCTGTACGAGCACGGGTTCAACCGCGGCTTCCAGTTCGGCTACGCCTCCGCCGTGGCCTGGACGATGTTCGCCGTCATCGTCCTCATCGCCCTCCTCAACTACCTGTTCATCCGCCGCATCAGGAGCAGCTCATGAGCCCCCGGACCCAAGCGACCGCCGAACGACCCGCACCGGCACCGGTCCCGCCCGCACCGGCGAAGCGGCCCGACCGCCGCGCCCGCGCCCGCCTGCGGCTCCTGCGCGAGCAGCCCGGCCGGCTCGCCTACCTCACGCTCGTGGCCGTCCTGTTCTTCTCCGGCTTCCCGCTCTACTACAGCTTCGTCGTCGCCTCCAAGGACAACTCGGCGCTCGCGCAGATCCCGCCGCCGGTGCTGCCGGGCGCGAACCTCGTCGACAACGTGCGGCGCGTCTTCGAGACCGTCCCCTTCGGCACCGCCCTGATCAACTCGGTGATCGTCAGCGGCGCCGTGACCGCCTCGGTCGTGTTCTTCTCCACCCTCGCCGGCTTCGCCTTCGCGAAACTGAAGTTCAAGGGCACCAAGGTCCTCCTGGTCACGGTCGTGGCGACGATGATGGTGCCGGTGCAGCTGGGCGTCATCCCGCTGTACATGCTCATGATCGAGCTCGAATGGACCGACACGCTGTGGGCGGTCATAGCCCCGGGCCTGGTGAACGCCTTCGGCGTCTTCTTCATGACCCAGTACCTGCGCGGCGCGCTCCCGGGCACGCTCATCGAGGCCGCCCGCATGGACGGCGCCTCCACGTTCCGGATCTTCTGGCAGATCGTCATGCCCGCCGCCCGCCCCGCCGCCGTCGTCCTGGGGGTCCTCACCTTCCTGACCGCCTGGAACGACTACTTCTGGCCGCTCATCGTCCTCTCCAGCCCCGACCGCTACACGGTGCAGGTGGCGCTGTCGACGCTCTCGGGCGGGTACGTCACCGACCAGTCGTTGGTGCTCACCGGGACGATGCTGGCTACGCTTCCTCTGCTGGCGGTGTTCGCGCTCTTGGGAAAGTACATGATCAGCGGGATCATGCAGGGCGCGGTCAAGGGCTGAGACGGAGGCGGACGGCATGCGGCGTTTGGATGCGGGCCCGGGCGGGCCGGTGCGGGGTCCCCGCCAGGGCCGACCCACCCTGGAGGAGGTCGCCGAGCGCGCGGGCGTCTCGCGCGCGACGGTCTCGCGGGTCGTCAACGGCCAGACCACGGTCGCCGAGGGCCTGCGGCGCGCTGTGGAGGCCGCCGCCGCGGAGCTGGGCTACGTGCCCCACGCCGCGGCCCGGTCCCTGGTGACCCACCGGACCGACTCGGTCGCGCTCATCCTCCCCGAGTCCCCGAACCGGGTCTTCTCCGACGACCAGTTCTTCCCCAGCGTCATCCGGGGCGTCGCCGGGGAGCTCGACGCGGCCGGGAAGCTCCTGGTGCTCTTGACGACCGGCTCGGCCGAGGCGAGGGAGCGCGCCGAGAGGTACGCCGTCGGCGGGCACGTCGACGGCGTCATGTTCGCCTCGCTCCACGACGCGGACCTGCTCCCCGAGCTCATGGTCCGCCGCGGGGTCCCCGTCGTGTGCAACGGCCTGCCCCAGATCGCCGCCCCGTGCGTCGACGTCGACCACGAGGGCGGGGTGCGGGCCGCGGTCGAGCACCTGCTCGCCAAGGGCCGCAGGCGCATCGCCACGATCGCCGGACCCCAGGACATGGTCGCCGGGCGCGCCAGGCTCGACGGCTACCGCGAGGCGCTCGAAGACGCCGACCGGCGCGCCGTCGTCGCCATCGGCGACTTCACTGCCGAATCCGGGCACGCGGGGATGCGGCGCCTCCTCGCCGACGAACCCGACCTCGACGCCGTGTTCGTCGCCTCCGACCTCATGGCGCACGGCGCGCTCCAGGCGCTGCGCGAGGCCGGGCGGCGCGTCCCCGAGGACGTGGCCGTCGTCGGCTTCGACGACATCGCACTCGCCACCTTCTGCGACCCGCCGCTCACCACCGTGCGCCAGCCGATCGTCGACATCGGCCGCCAGCTCGCGCGGACCATGCTGCGGCTCCTGGAGGGCCTGCCGGTCGAACCGCTCACGATCCTCCCGACCGAGCTGATCGTGCGCGAATCGGCCTGATCCGGACACGACCGCGGCCCGGGCGCTTCGAGCGCCCGGGCCGCGGTCCTGCTATGTGAACAGGCTCACCCCTCCGGGGCCGACCAGGAGGCCGACGATGATGACGACGATGCCGAGCAGGAGCTGTCCTCGGAAGATCATCACAATGCCGTAGACGACGAGGATGACCGCGAGGATCCAAAGTATCAATGCCATGGCACGGGTGTACCCATCGGAGCGCCGAATATGTCCACACTCGTGGGCGCGTTCACGGTCGAGTGAACGGACCGGAATGTCGCAGGGGCGTGATCCACTTGTGGTGTGGAGGTCGCGCTGGTGCTCGGAAGGGCGGGAGAGGGATGGACGATGCCCCTGCCCGGCGGCGCCGTCGCCTACCACCGCGACCTCGCCGCGGCCGTCAAGGAGGCCGAGTCCGGCGGCGAGCGGCCGCGCTGGGTCGTGGCCGACACCGCCGGGGACTACCCGCCGCTCATGGACGCCGGGGTGCGCCTCGACCGCTGCCGCGACCTGCGCCTGGCCGAGCGCGTCCTCTCGCGCGTCGAAGGCCGCGAGCCGCCCGCGCACGTCGTGGCGTCCGACCCCGACGCCGGGACCCTCTTCGAACGCGAGCCCGGCCCCGTGGACGGCCCCGGGCTCCTCGTGCGCCACCAGGCCGCCTGGCTCGACCAGTCCCGGCGCACCGCCGCCGCGGGACTGCCGGGCCTGGGCACGCTCCTGGCCGCCGAGTCCGCCGGGGGCCTCGTCGCCGCCGAGATGAGCCGCGCGGGCGTGCCCTTCGACCGCGGCGTCCACGACCGGCTCCTGCGCGACCTCCTCGGCCCCCGCCCCGCCAAGGGGATGCGGCCGCGGAAGCTCCAAGCGCTGGCCGACAAGGTCGTCGCCGCGTTCGGCCACCAGCTCAACCCCGACTCCACCAAGCAGGTCCTCGCGGCCTTCCACGCGGCCGGGCTCGACGTCAAGAACACGCACGCCTGGGAGCTCGCCTCCTTCGACCACCCCGCCGTCGAGGCCCTCAAGACCTACCGCGAGCACGCCCGGGTCTGGTCCGCGTTCGGCTGGAACTGGGCCGACACGTGGGTCGTCGGCGCCGGGGACGCGCAGGCCGGGCGCTTCCGGCCCGTGTACACCGTCGGCGGCGCCGACACCGGCCGGTGGGGCAGCGACGGCGGCGGGGCCCTCCAGCTCCCCCACGCCGTGCGCGAGGCGATCCGCGCCGAACCGGGCTGGAAGCTCGTCGCCGCCGACGCCGCCCAGCTGGAGCCGCGCCTGCTCGCCGCCATCAGCGGCGACGCGGCCATGATCGCAGCGACCGCCGCCGACGACCTGTACACCGAGCTCGCCCCGCGCCTGGGCGGCGAGCGCGGCAAGGCCAAGATCGCGCTCATCTCGGCGATGTACGGCGGCACCGCGGGCGACGCGGCGCAGCTCGTCCAGCTCATGAAGGACCGCTTCCCGGCCGCGTTCGAGCGCGTCGAGTCGGCGGCGCGCACCGGCGAGCGCGGCGGCCTGGTCCGCACCTGGCTGGGGCGCACCGCCCCGGCGCCCTCGGAGCGGTGGTGGCGGGCCCTCAACTCCGACGACGGCACGAAGGTCGCCACCTCGCGGGGCCGGTTCACCAGGAACTTCATCGTCCAGGGCACGGCGGCGGAGTGGGCGCTGGTGGTCATGGCGCTGCTGCGGCGGGAGCTGCACGAGGGCGGCATGGGCGAACTCGTGTTCTTCCTGCACGACGAGGTGATGGTCCACTGCCCGGCCGACAGGGCGGCGGAGGTCGGCGCGGCGATCGAGCGGGCGGCCGAGGGCGCGACGCGGACGCTGTTCGGCGACATGCCGGTGCGCATCCCGTTGCGGCCCAAGGCGGTCGACTCGTACGCGGAGGCGAAGTAGGGGCGGGCCGGGTTCGCGTCCCGGTCTCCGGTAGTAGTACTCAGGTACCACTCGGCCCCCGGAAGTTCGCTCTGGAAACCGATGAACGGGTGCTCGGCGGGCCGTAGCGTCGTCCTCATGATCGAAATCGAACATCTGACGAAGCGGTACGGCAAGAAGACCGCCGTGGACGACTTGACGTTCACCGTCAAGCCGGGCGTCGTCACCGGGTTCCTCGGGCCGAACGGCGCCGGGAAGTCCACCACGATGCGCGCCATCGTGGGCCTGGACGCCCCGACCGCAGGCCTCGCCCGCGTGAACGGCAGGCACTACTCGGAGTTCCGCTCCCCGCTCACCGAGGTGGGGGCGCTCCTGGAGGCGAAGTCGGTGCACGCCGGGCGCAGCGCCTACAAGCACCTGCTCGCCCTCGCCCGCACCCACGGCATCCCCAAGCGCCGCGTGCAGGAGGTCATCGACGTCGTCGGTCTCCACGAGGTGGCCGGCAAGCGCGTCGGCGGGTTCTCGCTCGGCATGGGCCAGCGCCTGGGCATCGCGGTGGCGCTGCTGGGCGACCCGGCGGTGCTCATCCTGGACGAGCCGGTGAACGGCCTCGACCCCGACGGTGTGAAGTGGATCCGGCTGCTGCTCAAGGGCCTGGCCGCGGAGGGCCGCACGGTCTTCCTCTCCTCGCACCTGATGAGCGAGCTGGCGCAGACGGCCGAGCACCTGGTGGTGATCGGGCAGGGCCGGCTCCTGGCCGACACGACGGTGGACGACTTCATCGCCGGCGACGGGAAGGCGCGCGTGCGGGTGGTCTCGCCCGACGCGGCGCGGCTGGCCGAGCACCTGGCCGGCCCGGGGGTCTCGATCGCGAGCCCGGAGAAGGGCGTCCTGGAGGTGTCGGGGACCGAGGCCGCCGTGGTGGGTCAGACCGCCGCGGCGCACGGGCTGGTCCTGCACGAGCTGCGCACCGAGCGCGGTTCCCTGGAGGACGCGTTCATGCAGTTGACGGCCGACGCGGTGGAGTACCGCCAGACCACGGAAGGGGCGAGTCGATGACCGCCGCTGTGATGACGGACGGGCCCGCGGTGTTCGCGCCGTCCGAGAAGTACCGGTTGAGCGCGGCGGGTCTGCTGCGTTCGGAGTGGACGAAGCTGTGGTCGCTGCGGTCCACGTGGATCGTGCTGCTGTGCGCGGTGGTGTTCAGCGCGGGGCTCGGCGCCCTGATCGCGGCGAGCATCCCGTCCGAGCAGGCGACCGGCGGGGCGGAGACGGCGCTCGGCGTGTCGATGTCGGGGGTGGGGCTCGCTTCGGTGTTCGTTGCGGTGCTGGCCATCCTCACGGTGACCGGGGAGTATTCGACGGGTTCGATCCGGTCGACGATGACGGCGGCGCCGAAGCGGCTGTCGGTGCTGTGGTCGAAGGCCGCGGTGTACGCCGCGGTGGTGGCGGTGCTGTTCACCGTGATGGTGTTCCTGACGTTCTTCATCACGCAGGCGCTGTTCGGGGACAACGGCCTGGGCGGGGTGTCGCTGTCGGACGACGGTGTGCTGCGCGCACTGTTCGGTTACGCGGCGATGATCGTGTACCTGGCGCTGCTGGCGTTGGGGATCGGTTCGATCCTGCGCAACTCGGCGGGGTCGATCGGGTTCTACATCGGCGTGATCATGATCCTGCCGCAGCTGGCGACGCTGCTGCCGTGGAACTGGGTGTCCGATGTGACGCCTTACGCGCCGGGGAACGTGATGAACACGATCATGCTGGTGGACCCGACGGGTGCCGAGGTCGGCCTGGGCGAGTCGTGGCTGTGGATGGGCGTCTGGCTGGTCGTGACGTACGGTCTGGCCGCGGTGCTGCTCAAGCGTCGCGACGTGTGAGACTGTCGCGGTGACCGAAGCGGTGACCGCTCCCCGCAAGCGGGGGCTGTGGCGGCGGATGTCGGAGTTCGACTCCCGGCATCCGCTGCTTTGGGATCTGTTCCCCTCCTTCCTGTACGTGTTCGTGCTGTGCGGCGGCGTGCTGGCGATGGCCGCGGGCGACCTGTCGATGCGCTATCCGGCGCTCCAGGTGGTCCTGGCCGTGGCGTACATGGCGCCGACGGTGTGGCGGCGGCGGTACCCGTTCGCGGTGATGCTGAGCCAGTTGGTGCCACTGGCGGTGGTGATCCCGTTGAACCTGACGGGGAACGGCGAGGGCCTGCTGAACGGCGCGGGCGCGATCGCGTTCACGGTGGTGCTGTACAACCTGGTGCTGCGGCGCCCGCTGCGGCTGCTGTGGTGGGCGACGCTGATATCAGTGGTGCCCTCGCTGCTGGACTGGCTGGTCAACTACGACCTGACGGTGGGGAGCTTCTTCGGGTTCTTCACGCCGACGGCGTTCTACTTCGGGTTCGTCGTCGCCATCGCGATGCTGGTGCGCACGCGGCGGGAGTTCCAGTCGAGCGAGCGCGACCAGGCGGCGCAGCAGGCGGTCGCGGAGGAGCGCAACCGGATCGCGCGGGAGATGCACGACATCATCGGCCACAACCTGGCGGTGATCAACGCGCTCGCCGACGGCGGGGCGTATGCGGCGGCCGCGGCGCCGGAGCGGGCGAAGGAGGCCCTGGAGGCGATCGGTCGCACGAGCCGGGAGGCACTGGGCGAGCTGCGGCGGGTGCTGTCGGTGCTCAAGGCCGAGGACGGCGAGGAGGTCGAGCTGGCGCCGCAGCCGGGTCTGTCCGATCTGGAGACGCTCATCGAGCGGGTCCGTGAGGCGGGTCTGCCGGTGACGGTGCGGATCTCCGGGGAGCACTGGGAGCTGTCGGAGAACCAGCAGTTGGCGGTGTACCGGACGGTGCAGGAGTCGCTGACGAACGTGTTCAAGCACGCGAAGGGCCCCAAGCGCGCGGAGGTGTCGCTGGAGTACCGGGACTCGGGTCTGGCGGTGACGGTGGTGAACACGGGGGCCCGGGTGGACGACGCGGGGACGCCGCGCGGTCTGGCGGGGCTGAGCGAGCGGGCCGCGGCGTTCGGCGGCACAATGGTGGCCGGGCCCGAGGCGTTCGGCGGTTGGCGTGTGGCGCTGTGGATGCCCCGCGACGGAAAGGAACACCCGTGACCACGTTGCTCATCGTGGACGATCACCCCTTGCAGCGCATGGGGTTTCGGATGCTCGTGGAGAGCCAGCCGGACCTGGTGGTGCTCGGGGAGGCCGACAACGGGGCGGACGCGGTGCGCCGCGCGACCGAACTGGGCCCGGACGTGGTGCTCATGGACGTGCGCATGCCGGGCGTGGACGGGATCGAGGCGACGCGCCGGATCATCGCGGCGGGCGGGCGCAGCCGGGTGCTGGTGCTGACGACGTTCGACCTGGACGAGTACGCGTACGCGGCGCTGCGCGCGGGCGCGAGCGGGTTCCTGGTCAAGGACGCCCGGCCCGAGGAGCTGCTGTCGGGCATCCGGGTGGTGGCCGCGGGGGACGCGGTGGTGGCGCCGAAGCTGACGCGACGCCTGCTCGACCGGTTCGCCGACCAGTTCCCGGTCGAGGGCGAGGCCGACGGGGCCGCCGCGGCCGAGCAGCTCGGCGTGCTCACCGAGCGCGAGCGGGAGGTGCTGACGGCGATCGGCCGGGGCTGGAACAACGCCGAGATCGCCGAGCGGTTCCACCTGGCCGAGTCGACGGTGAAGACGCACGTGGGGCGCATCCTCGCGAAGGTCGGCGCCCGCGACCGCGTGCAGGCGGTCATCTTCGCGTACAACACGGGCCTGGTCTCCCCCGACGCGCGCTGAGCGGGTCGGGTGCCGTTGTGATGGCCCGGTCGGTGCTCATGCGCGGTCACCGCGGCGGTCGGTCGGGGGCCGACGGAACCCCCTTACGGCGCCGTGGGCACCCAGTAGCGCAGTTTGGCGCCCCGCCGGTCCTCGAAGACACCGCCGTTGCGTTCGATGACCTTCCGCGAGCCGGTGTTGTCGGCGTCGCAGGTGATGAGGGCCTTCTCGATGCCGAGTTCGGCGGCGCGGGGCAGGGCGGCGGCGAGCATCGCGGTCGCGTGGCCCTGCCGGCGGGCGCTGGGGCGGATGTCGTAGCCGATGTGGCCGCCGATCTCGCGCAGGTGCTCGTTGAGGTGGTGGCGGATCGAGATGCGCCCCAGGTAGGTGTCGCCCTCGGTCCACCACAGCATGGTCATGGTGACGAAGTCCTCGGGGGCGACCGTCCGCCAGCGCCGTTCGAGTGCGAGGTACGAGGCGATCCAGTCGCGGGGGTCGCCAGGGTTGTCGCGGATCATCTCGCCGAGCAGGGACCGGTCGTCGGGTCCGCCGCGGCCTTCGGCGACGAACTCGCCCACGGCTTCGGCGAAGGAGTCGGTGAGTCGCTCGGTCGGGTCGCTGAGTCGGGCCATGCGTCGACCGTAGGGGCCGGTTCGGCTTGGGGCAACCCGATATCCGGGTGCGTTCGCAAAGGCGAGGGGGAAACGTAGCGCGTCGGACATGTTGCGCCGGTATCGTTGCCGGTCGGTTCGAGGAGGTTGCGCATGAACGGTGAGTTGGCGGCTTCGGTGCTGCTGTTCGACATGGACGGGACGCTGGTGGATTCGACCGCGTCGGTGGAGCGGGCGTGGGGGCGGTTCGCGGGGCGGCACGGGCTGGACGCGTCGGCGATCCTGGCGGTGGCGCACGGGCGCCCGACGATCGAGGTGGTGACGCAGTTCGCTCCCGCGGGCGTGGACCCGGTGGCCGAGACCGACCGGATCGAGTCCGAGGAGATCGACCGCACGGACGGGATCAGCGAGGTCCCCGGTTCGGCGGCGCTGCTGGGCTCGCTGGACCCGGCGCGGTGGGCGGTGGTGACCTCGGCGACGCGGGCGCTGACGCTGCGGCGGCTGGAGGCGGTGGGGATTCCGCTGCCGAAGGTGCTGGTGGCGGCCGACGACGTGGTGCGGGGCAAGCCCGATCCGCAGCCGTACCTCCAGGCGGCGCGGGCGCTGGGCTTCGAGGCGTCCGAGGCGGTGGTGTTCGAGGACGCCCCGGCGGGCCTGGAGTCGGCGAGGGCGGCGGGCGCCGCGCCGGTCGTGGTCGGCGGGTACCGGGGTCCGGCGGCCGAGGGGCTGCCGCGGGTGCCGGACATGGCGGCGGTGCGGGTGCGGGCGACCGACGGGGGCCTGGCGGTCTCGCTGTGCTGAGGTGTGTCGGCTTTCGGCTGTGTCGGCTTTCGGCTGTGTCGGCTTTCAGACATGGCCGTGTCCGACCGGGCGGCGCCTCGTTGACCGAGTGAACGCCGATCCCGAGGAGGAGCCCATGCCGCCGGCCTTCTATGACGTCCTAGCGCCGCTCATCGCGGACGAACCGCACACCGCCGGCTGGATGCTGGGCCTCGCCGGGGCGCGCTCCGCGCCGGTGGCGGGGGCGGTGACGCTGCTGCGGCCGGGCTGGCCGCGCTGGCCCGACCCCCACGACGCCGACGCGCAGGTGCGGTTGGAGTTCGCCGACGGGACGGCGCGGATCGCGGTGTGCAAGGTGCTGTCGGCGTGGAACGAGCAGATCCGCTACAGCCTGCCGGCGATCATGGGCTTCGCGTTCGAGGAGCACCGGCTGCCGGTGTGCGCGCTGCTGGTGTGCGGTTCGGACGCGCTGGCCGACCGGTACCGGGCGGGCGTGGACGTGGGCCCGGACAGCTTCATGGCGGTGACGGCGGTGGGCCCGGCCGGGTTCCCCGACCTGGCGACGTGCGCGGGTCCGTGGAGCGCGCCGACGGCGGTGGCCGCGGCGGCGGTGCGGCGCGGTCCGGCCGCGGGGATGGAGGAGCCGTTCGTGGCCGCGCTCGACCGGTGGCTGGGTGCCTTCGAGCCCGAGCGGGCGGCGGCCTACGCCGAGGGCCTGCTCGGGCTGCTGGACGCGGGATCGGCGCGGCTGCTGCGGGAGGTGGCCGGGTCCGGCGCCCGCCCCTACCATGCGGCGATGGGCGCGGCGCCGGCCGTCAAGGGTTCGTGAAGGCCTAGACCGGTTGGGCCGCTTCCATACTCGCGAGGCGTGCGGCCCTGAGGCGACCGGCGAGGTCGCGGGTGGGGCCGCCGCGAAGAAGCAGGACGAGCCACGGGTCGTCGTCCATCTTGGCGGCGCTGACGAGCGCGAGCGCCATGATGTGGGCGCAGACCTCGCGGTTGTCGGCGCACGGGCAGGCGGTGGTGATGCGGTTGTGGTCCTCGGTGACGAACTTCTTGGGCAGCAGGCGCATCCCGGTGTCGGCGAGGATGTCGTCGATGCGTTTGGGCAGGCGCCCGGCGAGGAGCCCGGCGACGCAGGAGGGCGACAGCGACAGGGCCGTCATGCCCGCGGCCCACGCCGAGGCGTTGTAGACGGGGATGTGGATCTCGGCCTCGTAGGTCTTGCCGTTGTCGGCGACGCGGCCGGTGACGGCGCCCGGGTCGATCTGGAGGCCGGTGACGGCGCCGTGCCCGGCGAGGGTGCGGCCCCGGACGATGCGCTGGTCGGGGTAGTTCAGGCCGATGGTCTCCAGGGCCCGCCACCATTTGCGGCCCCACCAGGTCCGGCCGTAGGGGTCGCTCACAGGTGGCCTCCGTCGTCGTCGAGTTCGATGAGCTTGCGCAGCTGGGAGTCGTCGAGTTCGCCCAGCCAGTCCTCGCCCGAGCCCACGACGGCGTCGGCGATGGCGCGCTTGCGGGCCAGCAGTTCGTCGACGCGCTCTTCGAGGCTGCCGGCGGTGACGAGCTTGTGGACGTGCACGGTGCGCGTCTGGCCGATGCGGTGGGCCCGGTCGGTCGCCTGGTCCTCCACGGCCGGGTTCCACCAGCGGTCGTAGTGGACGACGTGGGAGGCGCCGGTGAGGTTGAGGCCGGTGCCGCCCGCGCGCAGGGAGACCAGCAGGATCGCGGGGCCCTCGACGGTCTGGAACTCGTCCACGAGCCGGTCGCGGGCGGGCTGGTCGAGGCCGCCGTGCAGGAACGGCGCGGCCACGCCGAGCTCGTCGTGGAGGTGGCGCGAGAGCAGCTCGCCCATCTGCCGGTACTGGGTGAAGATGAGGGCCTTGGCGCCCTCGTCGACGACCTCGGTGAGCATCTCGGTGACGCGGTCGAGCTTGCCGGAGCGCTCGGCCAGTCCCCCGCCGCCCTCGCCGACGTACTGGGCGGGGTGGTTGCAGATCTGCTTGAGGCGCGTCAGGAGCTTGAGGACGCGGCCGCGGCGGGTGATGCCGTCGCCCAGGCCCTCGTCGAAGGCCTCGCGGATCGCCTCCTTGTAGAGGCCGGCCTGCTCGTCGGTCATGGTGCAGGCCACGACCGCCTCGATCTTCGGGGGCAGGTCGGCGGCGACGTCCTCTTTCATGCGGCGCAGCACGACCGGGTCGATGCGGGCGCGCAGGACCGCGGCCGAGACCGGGTCGCGCCCGATCTCGATCGGGTCGGCGAAGCGGCGCTTGAAGTCGGCCTGGCCGCCCAGGAGCCCGGGGTTGACGAACTCGGAGATCGACCACAGCTCGGCGAGGTGGTTCTCCACGGGCGTGCCGGTGAGGGCGACGCGGACGCGGCCGGTGAGGTCGCGGACGGCCCCGGCGGTGCGCGAGCGGTGGTTCTTGATCGCCTGCGCCTCGTCGATGACGATGGTGTCGAAGGCGATCGAGCGCAGGAGCTTGAGGTCGCGCAGCGCGATCGAGTAGGAGGTGACGACCACGTCCGTCTCGGTCAGCGGGTCCGCGACCCGGCTCCGGGAGGGCCCGTGGTGCAGGTGCACCGTCAGCTGCGGCGCGAAGCGGGCGATCTCGCGCTGCCAGTTGCCGACCAGCGAGGTCGGGCAGACCACCAGGTGCGGGCCGTTGCCCGCGCGGCGCACCAGCAGGCCGATCGACTGGAGGGTCTTGCCCAGACCCATGTCGTCGGCGAGGATGACGCCCGCGCCGCCCTCGGCGGCCGCTTCGAGCCAGGCGATGCCGTGGGCCTGGTACTTGCGCAGGTCGGCGTTGACGCGGACCTCGCCGGGGTCGGAGTGCTGGGCGGTGATGAGCCGCAGGTTGAGCCCCGAGTCCGAGCGCAGCAGCTCGGTGAAGGACTCCACGAAGGCGCCGACGAGCGCCTTCGCGGTCCACACGTGGCCCTCGGAGTGCGGCACCGAGTGGCCCTCGGCGGGCAGCTCGGCGGCGATGCGGTCGAGGTCGTCGAACTTGTCGTCGTCCACGGCGTTCGCGATGCGCGCCCAGACCACCACCGACTCGGTGACGTCCGGCCGCGAGGCGATGCGGGTGAGCGCGGGCAGGACCGGCCGCACCGGCATCGAGACGCCCTCGACGTAGCGCAGGTCGCGGTCGACGTAGAGCTCGGCCTCCACCGGGTCGCCCGGGGGCAGGCCCAGCTCGGCGACCGCCGCGCGCGGATTCGCGCCGCCGTAGAACAGCAGCCGCCCGTCCGCCGGCGAGGCGTGGTCGGGCAGGAAGGTGGCGTGCAGTTCGCTGGGTGGCAACGAGGCTCCTACTGGTCAACGGCAGACGTGCCATTTTGCCACAAGCGCGGGCCCGAACCCAAACGCGCGGGCGGCGGCGAACCGTTGCGAAGCGGCTGAAAAGGCACCGGGGGCGGTGGGGGCGCGAGGGCTTCGTCACGGAAACGGGGCGGGCTCGACCGGTGCCGTCCCCCGGCCGCGCCACGCGGCCGGGCGGCCCCGGGCGGGCCCGCCCCGTCAACCCCAGAGCAAAGTCCAGGCGGAGGCGTCCCGTCCGGCGTCCGCCGGAGGGCGGCGCGGTCCGGGCCGCGGGGCGGCCGCGGCGCCGCGCGGCTCCGCATCGAGGTCGACTCGACATCCGTCCACACGGAAGGATGTTCGAACGTGTCGACTTTATCGGTAATCTTCGCACAGTGTCAATCCCCGAACCGACATCGGCGCACAGCGGGGGTCAGGTCGCGGGGCAGCGCAGCGCGAGGTCGAAGGCGGCGGGGTCGCGGAAGTCCGACATGGCCTCGTCCAGCGACTCCGGCTCGGCCGCGACGATCGCCTGCGCCTGCTCGCCGTAGCCGGCGACCAGGGCCTTGAGCTCGCCGTCGGCGATCTCGGCGCCGAGGGCGTCGATGCGGTCGAGGGCGGCGTCGATCGTGGCCGCGTCGGCGCCCGCTGCGACCTCCAGGGCCTCGCGGGCGCGCCCGCAGTCGGCCGCGTACCGCTCGTCGTCGCGCTCGGGCCCGAGGTCGCCGGGGTCGGCCGGGTCGACGCCGCCGAGGCACTCGGTGAGCATCCACAGCACCACGAGGACGCCGATGGTCCAGGCGAAGATCTTGAGGAGACGGAAGTCGGTCACGGACGCCTCCAGGAGTCGGAGCCTGAGGGTCAATGCTACGCGAGACGAGCGGCGCACCGGCTTTGTGAATACGCTTGCCAACCGGTAGGCTGGGGCCCGTCCCACCCCCCGCCCGCGGCGCCCGGTGAACCGCGGCAGCCGTAGATCAGGAGCCCCATGGACGTGCTGTGCCTGGGCGAGTCGATGATCGTCCTCGCCCCCGCCTCCGCCGGCCCCCTGCGCACCGCCGTGGACTTCCACGCCGGCACCGCCGGAGCCGAGTCCAACGTGGCGATCGCCCTGGCCCGCCTCGGCGCCCGCGCCGCCTGGACCGGCCGACTCGGCGACGACCCCTTCGGCCACCGCATCCGCGACCACCTCGCCGAATCCGGCGTGGACGTCTCCGGCGCCGCGATCGCACCGGGCGCGCCCACCGGCGTCTACTTCAAGGACCCCGGCCCCCAGGGCACCACCGTCCACTACTACCGGCGCGGCTCCGCCGCCTCCACCATGGGCCCCGGCCACCTCGCCGACGCCCCCGCGCCCCGCATCCTCCACCTCTCGGGCATCACCCCGGCGCTGTCGGCCTCGTGCGCGGCGCTCGTGGAGGAACTCGTCGTCGGCCGCGCCCTGGCGCCCGCGCAGGTGAGCTTCGACGTCAACTACCGGCCCGCCCTGTGGCCGGTCGCCGAGGCCGGACCGGTGCTCGCGCGCCTGGCCGACGCCGCCGACATCGCCTTCGTCGGCCTCGACGAGGCGCAGACCCTGTGGGGCGTCGAGACCCCCGAGGACGTGCGCAAGCTCCTGCCGAACACGGGAATGCTCCTGGTCAAGGACGGCGGCAACGGCGTCACCGCCTTCGAGGGCGAGACCGCGAACTTCGCCCCGGCCCCGCCGGTCGACGTGGTCGAACCGGTCGGCGCCGGCGACGCCTTCGCGGCCGGATTCCTCTACGGCCGCTTGCAGGGCGCCACCGTGCACGCCGCCCTGCGCCTGGGCCACCGGCTCGCCGCCGGGGCCCTCCAGACCGTCGGGGACCTCGCGCCCCCGCCGCCGCCCGAAACCGTCCGAGCCCTCCTGGAGGACCAGTGACCCTAGACCAAGGCGCCTACTTCGACCGCCTCTTCGCCGGCCAGCGCGTCATGGCGATCTGGCGGGGCCTGCCCGCCGACGAGACCGTGGCGCTCTCCGAGCAGGTGTGGGACGCCGCGATCGACCTCGTGGAGGTGCCGATCGGGCGGCCGGGCCAGGAGGCGTCCCTCGCCGCCGCCGTCACCGCGGCCGCGAAGCGCGGCCACGAGGTCGGCGCGGGCACGGTCGTGTCGGTCGCGCACGTCGAGCGGGCCGCCGCCGCGGGCGCCGCGTACACCATCGCGCCGGGCCTGAACCCGGCCGTCGTGGAGGCCTCGCACGAGGCCGGTCTGCCGCACCTGCCGGGCGTGGCGACCGCCAGCGAGGTCGCGCTCGCGCTCGACCTGGGCTGCCGGTGGGTGAAGGTCTTCCCGGCCTCGTCGCTGGGGAAGGACTGGTTCAAGGCGATGGCCGGGCCGTTCCCGGACGTGCGGTTCGTCGCCACCGGCGGGGTCGGTCCCGACGAGGTCGACGCCTATCTGGCGGCGGGCGCCTCGGTGATCGGCATGGGTTCGGCGCTGGCCGACCCGGCGAACCTGGAGAAGCTGCTCAAGTAGTCGACACGGCGAAGGCGCGGCGTGATCGCACGCCGCGCCTTCGCCGTGTCTCAGAGCTTGCCGAGGAGGGAGACGACGGGGTAGCCGTCGAGGCGGTCGCGGCCGGAGAGGGCGGCGATCTCCAGGAGGGCGGCGCAGGCGGCGACGGTGCCGCCGAGGCCTTCGACGAGGCGGACGCCGGCGGCCATGGACTCGCCGGTGGCGATGACGTCGTCGACGAGGAGGACTCGGTCGCCGGGGCGGACGGCGTCGGCGTGGAGTTCGACGCGGACTTCGGCGTACTCGCCGCGGTAGGTCTCGACGGCGGCGGGGCGCGGGAGCTTGCCGGCCTTGCGGATCGGCAGGAGTGGGGTGCCGGTGCGGTCGGCGAGGGGCGCGGCCCACAGGAAGCCGCGGGCGTCGAAGGCGGCGATGGCGTCGTAGGGGTGCGCCGAGCAGGCCTCCTGGAGGCGGTCGACGGATTCGCGGAACGCCTCGGGGGCGGCCAGGAGGGGCGTGATGTCGCGGAAGCCGACCCCCGGTTCGGGGAAGTCGGGCACGACGGGCACGTATTCGGTCAGGTCCACAGCGGCAACCCTAGCCGGTGGGCGGGGCCGGGACCGGGGACTGCGGCGGGTGACACGGCGGGCGCCCCCGGCCGTTGCAGCCGGGGGCGCCACCGGTCGCTACGCGGGGACGCCCTGGCGGGCCTGGACGGCGTTGACGACGAGGTTCTGCTGGGCCTGGAGGTAGCACAGGTTGGTGCCGGCGACGAAGCACAGGAGGGTGGCGATGCCGGTGCTGAAGGTCGGGGTCAGGCCCGCGGCCTGTTGCTCGGCGCGGATCGAGGCGCAGAGCTTGAACCAGTTGATGATGGGCACGATGTAGAGGGTGATGAAGCCGAAGAGGATCCACACGACGAGGCTGGCGCCGCTGACGTTCTTCGGGTTGTTGGGGTTGACGCCCTTGATCTGGGCGGCGAGCTTGGGTGGACTCCTTGTGAAAGGGGAACGGGGCTGGGCGCAGCGGGCGGCCGCGGGAGGTGTCCCGCGGCCGCCTTGGGCTCGCTGGCCTATGTGGCGCTCACGTTAGCATCCTCGAACGTCGTGTTTGGAGGACGGCTCGCGTTTCTGATCAGCCCTTCAGCCCGGTCTGGGCGACGCCTTGCACGAGGAACCGCTGGAGGAACAGGAAGACGAACACGAGCGGGAAGATCGCCACGAGTGCGGCCAGGAACAGCTGCGAGAGGCTGACGGTCTGCGCGGTGAGGAACGTCGACAGTGCGACCTGGACGGTCCAGGAGTCGGGCGAGCGGCCGATGACCAGGGGCCACAGGAACGAGTTCCAGGCGCCCACGAAGGTGATCACGGCGATCGCGGCGAGGAAGTTCCCGGAGTTGGGGATCACGATGCGCCAGAAGGAGCCCCAGTAGCCGAGGCCGTCGACGCGGGCGGCCTCCTCCAGTTCCCTGGGGAAGCCGAGGAAGTACTGGCGGCACAGGAACGCCACGAAGCCGTTGAAGAGCGTCGGGATGATCAGGCCGCGGAAGTCGGAGATCCATCCGAGGCTGGAGACCATGACGAAGCTGGGCACGAAGGTGACGGCGCTGGGGATCATGAGGGTCGCCAGCACCGCGTAGAACACCTTGTCGGCGTGGCGGTAGGGGATGCGGGCGAGCCCGTATCCGGCGGTGGTGCACAGCAGGAGGGTGCCCGCGGTGCTGGCGACGGCGACGACGGCCGAGTTCACCAGGCTCCGGGCCATGGGGACCGCGGGGTCGGCGAAGAGGTTCGGGAGGTTCTCCCAGCTCGGCGCGGAGGGGAACCACATCCAGCCGGGCGCGGTGATCTCGGCGTCGGTCGCGAAGGCGTTGCGGACGATGAGGTAGAAGGGGACGAGGAAGAGGACGGCCAGGACCGACAGGATGACGAGGTTCGCCGCGCGGGCGCCCTTGGAGCCGAGGCCGGGCTCGTACCCGGGTCTGGTCTTCGCGGTCGTCATGGCGCTCACCGCCCTTCCTTGTTGCCGAACCCGAGGAGCCTGCCCTGCAGGAGGGTCACGATCGCGATGATGAGCGCCAGGATGAGGGCCCCGGCGGAGCCGCGGCCGAGGTCCTGCTGGGTGCCCAGCGCGGTGTAGTAGAGGTAGACGAGCGGGGGCCGGGCGTAGGCCTGGTTGCCGATGAGGTTCACGAACTCGTCGAAGGCCTGGTAGGCGGCGATGAGGATGAGCATGACGACGGCGACGGACGTGGCCCTCAGCTGCGGCAGCGTGATGTGCCAGAAGGTCTGGCGGCCGGGCTTGGCGCCGTCGACGTAGGCGGCCTCGTAGAGGTGGGCGGGGATCTGCTGGAGCGCGGCGATGAACAGGATCATGTAGAAGCCGCACTGGATCCACAGGCGCAGACTGACGATGACCAGCCAGTACCAGGGCGGGTCGGGGTTGAACAGCCATGCGACGTCGTCGACGCCGAACAGGTCGAGGACGGCGTTCGCCAGGCCGTAGCGCACGCCGTTGAAGATCGACATTTTCCACACCAGCGAGGCGACCACGTAGGAGCAGGCGAAGGGCAGGAAGAACACCGAGCGGAAGAACGCGCGCGCGAACCGCACCCGGTCGAGCAGGAGCGCCAGGCCCAGCGAGCAGGCGAAGGTGAGGGGGACGATGAACGCGGCGAAGACCGAGAAGGTGACGAGGCTGTCGAGGAAGGCCTGGTCCTGGAGCATCCGCGTGTAGTTGCCGAAGCCGACGAAGTCCTCCGACAGCGGCGTGACGGTGTTGGTCGCGTCGAAGAACGAGAGGTAGGCGCTCCAGGCCACCGGGACGACGGTGAAGACCGCGAGCCCGGCGAGGAAGGGGCCGGTGAAGGCCCAGAAGGCGAGGGCGGTGCGCCGGCGGCCCGAGCGGCGGGACCGGGGACGCTGGTCCCCGGTGCCCGCCCTGTCGGTGTCCGCGGCGGCTGCCGGTGAGACTGCCACGGTGGACCGCCTAGCCGAAGATGGCGTCGAGCTCGGTCTGGATGGTCGCCGCGGCGGTGTCGAACTCCGCCGACGGGTCGTTGCCCTCCAGGACGATGTTGGTCATCATGTCGTCCACGGCGAGCTCCATGGTGGGCGTCCAGTTGGGGTTCTCGGCCCAGCCGAACTCCTCGGAGATGCGCACGGCCTCGGCGGCGGGGCCCTCGGCGAGCTGGTCGGCCTCGCCGCGCATGGACAGGCGCGGGGGGATGTGGAAGCCGTAGGAGAGGTTCCAGTCGAGGATGAACTCCTCGTGGTCGACCCACAGCCACTTGACGAAGGCCTTGGCCTCGTCCACCTTGGCGGACTTGGCGTTGACGAACGTGTCCCAGCCGCCGTTGAAGACCGTGGGCGTCCCGGTGCCGAAGGCCGGGAAGGGGATCACGGCGATGTCGTCGCCGTGGGCCTCGATGATCTGCGGCAGGGCCCACAGGCCGCACCACTGGATCGCGCACAGCTCCTGGATGATCGAGGACGGGTCCCAGGCCTCGGTGGGCGCTCCGATGAGGAGCGAGGAGGAGTCGTGGAGCGCCTTGACCTGGAGGGCCCCGGCGATGACGGTGTCCTTGTCGAAGCCGATCTGATTGTCCTCGGTGAGGAGGGTCTGCCCGGCGGAGAAGACGATGGGCTGGAAGAGCTTGGTGGCCGAGTCGTCGTTGCCGAGGAACAGGCCCTTGACGTCGTCGGTGGTCAGGTCCGCGGCGGCGGCCATGAGCTCCTCGAAGGTGGTCGGCGGGGTGACGCCCGCGCCGTCGAGGAGGGAGGGGCGGTAGTAGAGGAACTGCGGGTCGTCGATCATGCGGACGCCGTAGACCTTGCCGTCGATCGTGTTGCGCGCCAGGTCGTCGGGCGTGTAGTCGTCGAGGACGTCGGCGAGGATGTCGTCGAGGGGGACGACCTGGCCGCTCTCGACCATCGCGCGGTTGAGGTGGCCTTCGAAGACGTCGGGGTAGTCGCCCTCCTTCTCGGCGAGCAGGCCCGAGGAGAGGGCGGTGTCGTAGTCGCCGGGGATCCAGTTGATGGTGACGGTGGCGTCCTCGTAGGCCGCGGCGTACTTCTCGGCGGCCTGCTGGGTGCCCTGCTCGCCGTACTGGTGGTACCACTGGGAGAGCTGGACGCCGTCGCCGGAGCCGCGGCCGGTGTTGGAGCCGCAGGCCCCGAGGACGCCGGCGCCCGCGGCGAGGCCGCCGAGCGCGAGCATCCGGCGGCGGTTGAGCGCCGGACCGGCGAGCGCTTGCTTGAAGGGGTGGTCGTTGCGGAAGGCAACCATGCTCAGCTCCTCGCTGCATTGAGAGGTGTGACGTGCTCCCGCGTGGCGCCGAGTCAAGGGCGGAGCCGCATCGGGGATTCGACACATGTCGATTCGCCTCCCAGTGTCGTCATCGCCGCGCACTTTGTCAATGGGTTGGAGTAAGTGGTCTCGAAACAAGTTCGATTGGGAGCGCTCACGGTGTTCGGGCAGCGTGCGACGGGCAGGGCACGGCGAGAGGCGCCCCGGGGACCGGGGCGCGACGACCTGGCGGCGGCGGCGAAACCTCAGGTCAGCGGCGGCTGCGGGAGCCCACCGTGTTCAACCGGCTGAGGTGGCCCTCCAGGGCCAGCGCCGCCGCGCCGAGCGAGACCATGTTCCGCTCCTGCTGGTTCCGCTTGAGCCGCACGGCCTTGAGCGGGGCCTCCATGGCGTGGGCGGGCAGGCGGCGCTCGACCTCGGGGACGAGCGCGTCGCCGAGGGCGCCGGTGACCCAGCCGTCGAAGACCACGAGGTCGGGGTTGACGAGGTTGACGAGGTTCGCCACGCCCGCGGCGAGGTACTCGGCGACGGTCTCGACGGTGCGCACCGCGGAGGGCTCCCCGGCCTTCCAGGCGGCCGCGAGAGCGGCCATGGCCTCGGTCTGCGACCCGGCGGCGGCCCTGCCGTCGAGCTGGGCCCACTGCCACAGGATCGCCGGAGCGCCCACGTAGGCCTCGATGCAGCCCTTGGCGCCGCAGCGGCACTGGGGCCCCGCGGGGTTGATGGTGGTGTGGCCCCACTCCCCCGCCGAGTTGGTGGCGCCGCGGTAGAGCTGCCCGGAGAAGGCGAGGCCGGCGCCGACGCCGGTGCCGAGGATGAGCACGGCGAAGCGCTCGACCCCGCGGCCGTCGCCGAACCACAGTTCGCCGACGGTGATGGTCTTGAGCGGGTTGTCGAGGTAGATCGGGACGTCCAGTCGCAGGCGGTCGGCGAGCATCTGCCGGAAGGGCACGTCGTGCCAGTTCCAGTTGGGGGCGAAGCCGGAGACGCCCCAGGCGACGTCGACCTGGCCGGGCAGGCTGACGCCGAGGCCGAGGATCTCCCGCTCCCCCAGGCGTTCGCGGACCCGGTCGAGGGCGGCGGCGATGTGGCCGATCACCTGCTCTGGGCTGTTCTCGCTGACCTCCATGCGCTCCTCGGCCCGATCGACCACGGTCAATGCGAGGTCGTAGACTTCGAGGTGCACGTAGGTCTCGGCGACGTCCACGCCGATCATGACCCCGCCGCCGGTGTTCGGCGCCAGGAGCGCCCGCGGGCGCCCGCCTCCGGAGTCCTCGCGGCCCACTTCGACGACGACGCCGAGTTCGATCAGGTCGGTCACCAGGTTCGAGACGGTGGCGACGCTGAGGTCGGTGGCCCGTGCGAGGATCTGCCGCGACGTGGGCGCGTCCGCGATGAGGTGCCGCAGCACCGCGAAGCAGTTGCGGAGTCGGATGTCGCGCGAGGTGGACTTCATGGCTGCATACTACGACGCGCCCGCGCCTTTGTAAATGGGTTAGACTAAGGGGTGGCCCGCCGGTCCGGGCACGATCGGCAGGGTCGAGGAGGCGCCGCCGGTCGCCCGAGCGGATATGCTCGCCGCGATCACGACCGGCAAGGACTGGAACCCAGGGAAGGGCGCCTCATGGAACAACGCGTACTCGGCAGGACGGGCATCGAGGTCGGGGTGGTCGGCTTCGGCGCCTGGCAGATCGGGGCGGCCTGGGGCGAGGTGAGCGAGGCCGACGCGGAGGCGGCCCTGGAGGCGGCCCGCGCGGCGGGCGTGACGTTCTTCGACACCGCCGACGTCTACGGCGACGGCCGCTCCGAGCGATTCGTCGGCGCCTTCCGCGCCCGCCACCCCGAGGTGTTCGCGGCGACCAAGATGGGCCGCAGGGCCGAACAGCTCCCCGAGAACTACAGCGCCGCGAACTTCCTGGCGTGGAACGACGACTCGCGGGCGAACCTGGGCGTGCTCGCGCTCGACCTGGTGCAGCTGCACTGCCCGCCCCCGGCGGTCTACGCCGACGACGCCGTCTTCGACGCGCTCGACGCGATGGTGGCCGAGGGCCGCCTGCGCCACTACGGGGTGAGCGTGGAGACCTGCGACGAGGCGCTGGCGGCGATCGCCCGGCCGAACGTGGCGACGGTGCAGATCATCCTCAACCCGTTCCGGCAGAAGCCGCTCGAAGCGGTGCTCCCGGCGGCGGAGAAGGCCGGGGTCGGCATCATCGCGCGCGTGCCGCTCGCCTCGGGCCTGCTCTCGGGCAGGTACACCGCCGAGACGCGGTTCGGCGAGGACGACCACCGCAACTTCAACCGGCGCGGCGAGGCCTTCGACGTCGGCGAGACGTTCGCGGGCGTGGACTACGCGACCGGTCTGGAGGCGGTGGAGCGGCTGCGTCCGCTCGTGCCCGAGGGCATGACGATGGCGCAGTTCGCGCTCCGCTGGATCCTCGACCAGTCGGCGGTGTCCGTGGTGATCCCTGGGGCGCGGAACGCGGGCCAGGCCGAGTCGAACGCGGCGGCCGCCGGCATGGCGCCGCTCGGCGCCGGCGTCCACGCCGAGGTCGCCCGGGTCTACGACGAGTTGATCCGCCCGCAGGTGCACGAGCGCTGGTAGACGGAGTAGCGAGAGGGGCCCGCGGTTCGCGGGCCCCTTTCTCGTTGCGGGCGAGCGAAGGCGGGTCCGCATGACGGGACGGGGGCGGCCGGAGGGCGTCGCACCACGGGCCACTGGAGACGCGGACCGTCCATCATGAGTCATTACGCCACTGTGGATTGTCAAGCGACTGTCGGGTATCCGACAGAAGTCCTGTGATCAGCGAATTCACCGCGCGGGAACGGCCACGTGCGGGCCACGCATTGTTAGGGTGCTTCGCATGTTCGCGCAAAACCCCCGAACGACCCCACGGCGGCGCACGCCGCGCCCGGCCGCCTGACCCCCGGACCGCACCGCCGCCCACCCCGCCGACCCCGAGGAACCCCAGTGAACCGCGTACTCCTCTGCGCCACGATCGGATTCGCCTTCATCGTCCACATCGGACCGTCCCTGCTGGCCCTGGGCGCCGCGATCGGGCTCGGTATGCTGGCCGTCACCCTGCACACGGCCGACGCCGTCGACTCGATCTCCATCGGCGTCATCGTCGTGTTCGCGGTCGCCGCCCTCATCGCCACTCCCTTCCTGATGGGCGGCGGCGTGCGGTCCCTGCGCGCCGCCCTCGCCCCCTCACCGCCCCCGAACGGAGACTGACACATGACCACGCTCCTGCCGTTCCTCAACGCCTGCGGCGCGCCCTTCATGCACGGGCGCCGCGGCATCGGCCACCCCGAGGCCGTCGTGGCCCAGATGCTCGACCGCGCCGCCCGCGACGCCGCCGCCCCGCGCCCCGACCCCGACAGCGAGGTCGTCCGCGACTTCTCCTACCTCGTCGGGCAGTTCGCGGGCGCCGAGAACCTCTCCGCGATCGGCTGGGCCTCGGTCCGCACCGACCTCCAGAACCGCCTCACGAACTGGCTGCGCGTCCAGCGCCTCCACGCCGAGCACCCCGAGCTCGCCGCCGAGGACGTCTCCGACCCGGTCGTCGTCGTCGGCCTGCCGCGCACCGCGACCACGCTCGTCCACAACCTCCTCGCCGCCGCCGAGGGACACCGCGGGACGCTCTTCTGGGAGCTCCTCCACCCCGACCTGCCTCTGCCCGCCAAGGAGACCAAGAAGATCATCGCGGGCGTCGAGAGCGGGCAGAAGGTCATCAACCTCCTCGCGCCGCAGATGCTCGACATCCACCCGCAGTCGGCCGTCAAGGCCGACGAGACCGCGTTCCTGTTCTTCCACGGCCCCCAGCACCAGGCCCGCGCCCTCATGCCCGAGTACGAGAAGTGGGAGAACGACCGCGACACCCGCGGCGACTACGTCTACCTCAAGCAGGTCCTCCAGGTGCTCCAGCACGGCCGCGAGAAGCGCCGCTGGGTCCTGAAGAACCCCATCCACCTCGCGAGCCTGCCCGAACTGCTGGAGACCTTCCCGAACGCGACCATCGTGTGGATGCACCGCGGGCCCGCCACCGTCATGGGCTCGATCTGCTCGCTCGTGGAGACCTCGCACCGCCTGCACCTCAAGCGCGTCGACCGCCACGAGATCGGCCGAATGTGCCTGGACATGCTCACGCGCCTGGTCGAACGCGGCCGCGCCGCCCGCCCCGGCATCACCCCCCAGCACCTCGTCGACATCCCCTACGACTGGCTCACCGCCTCCCCGCACACCGCCGTCCCCGAGCTGTATGACCTCATCGGCGCGAAGTGGACGAACCGCGACGCCGCCGGGCTCGACGCGATCCTCGCCCGGCCCTCGCGCGCCCGCAAGCACGACTACGCCGCCCAGCACTACGGCCTCGACGAGATGGAGATCGACCGGGCCTTCGGCAACTACGGCTCGCTCGCGATCGCCACGCTCCCGCGTAGAAACTGACCCTGCGCCGGGGCGCCGGACGTGTTTGAATGCGGGGCATGGACATCTCAATCCTCCGCGGGGACATCACGCGGCAGCGCGTCGACACGATCGTCAACGCCGCGAACTCCTCGCTCCTGGGAGGCGGCGGCGTCGACGGCGCCATCCACCGCGCCGGCGGCCCGGCGATCCTCGACGCCTGCCGGGACCTGCGCGCCGCGAAGTACGGGCGCGGCCTGCCGACCGGCCAGGCCGTCGCGACCACCGCCGGGCGCCTTCACGCCCGGTGGGTGGTCCACACCGTCGGCCCCGTCTACTCCCCCGCCGAGGACCGCAGCGCGCTCCTGGCCTCCTGCTACCGCGAGTCCCTCAAGGTCGCGGGCGACCTCGGCGCCGCCTCGATCGCGTTTCCCGCCGTCTCGGCCGGGGTATACGGCTGGCCCGCGCCATCGGCCGCCGACATCGCCGTGAGCACCGTGCGGGAGACCGCCACCGACATCGCCGACGTGCGGTTCGTCCTGTTCAACGACGAGGTCTACGCGGCCTTCGAGCAGGCCATGGGCTGAACGACGCGAGGTCGGCGCGCCAGGCCCTGCCGAGCAGTGTCGTACCGCGGCGCTACGGTCGTGGCCGGTGCACCCGAACCACGAAAGGTCCCACGATGACGACGCTCTCCACAGAGTCCTTCGCCGCCGCCGAACGGTACATCGACCTGCACGCCCGCGTCATCGACCGGGTGCGCTTCGCCAGGCGCTTCCGCAAGGGGCCGGCCGGCCGGGTCCTCCACGCGGTGACCGCCTACCAGAACCCCGACGGCGGCTTCGGGAACGCGATCGAACCGGACCTGCGCGGCGCCTCCAGCCAGCCGCAGGGCCTCGAGGTCGCGCTCTGGGCGCTCGACGACGCCGGCGTGTTCGACGAGGCCCTGGCGCAGAGCGCCTGCGCGTGGCTCGAAGCGCACTCCACGGAGGACGGCGGCGTGCCGTGGGTCCTGCCGAGCGTCCTCGATGATGAGCGCGGCCCCTGGTGGCAGCCGCAGGGCGAGCGGCCTCCGGCGGCGCTCAACCCGACGGCGCCCGTCAGCGGCCTCATGCAAGCCCACGGCGTGAAGCACGCATGGCTGGAGGCGGCGACCGCGTTCTGCTGGAAGGGCATCGCCGCGCTGGAGGAGGTCGGGGCCTACGACGCCATGTGCGTACTCGCGTTCCTCGAACGCGTCCCCGACCGCGACCGCGCCGAAGCCGAGTTCGAGCGGCTCTCGCCCTCGCTGCGGGCCTCGGCCGCGCTGGACCCGGACGAGCCGGGCCACACTCACTCCCCGCTCGACCTCGCCCCGCACCCGGACTCGCTGGCGCGGCGCCTGTTCAGCGACGAGGAGATCGACCGCCACCTCGACCACGTGATCGCCGCGCAGGGCGAGCACGGCGGCTGGGCCCCGAACTTCGAGATGTGGACGCCGGTGGTGGCCCACGAATGGGGCGGCCACCTGACCTACGCGACCCTGCGCACCCTGGAGTCCTACGGCCGCATCGCATGAGGCCGGCGCGGTGCCGGGCTCTCCGGCCCGGCACCGCGAACGAGCGCTAGGCCGCCTGCGTCTCCTCCGGGCGCAGGGCCTGGAGGATGCAGAACTCGTTGCCCTCCGGGTCGGCCATGACGACCCAGGAAGCGGTCTCGGACTGCCCGACGTCCACGCGGACGGCACCGAGCGCCTCGGCGCGGGCGACCTCCGCGGCCTGGTCGTCGGGGCGCAGGTCGAGGTGGAGCCGGTTCTTCACGGTCTTGCCCTCGGGCACCTTCAAGAACAGGATGTCGGGCGAGACGCCGTCCTGCGGGCTCCCTTCGGGCGGTTCGAGGACGACCTCGTCGTCGGTGTCGTAGGTGAGGCGCCAGCCGATGAGCTCGGCCCACCAGGCCCCGAGGCCGCGGGGATCGGCGCTGTCGACGCAGATGCACTGCCATTTCAATGTCATCCGCACACCGTATCGGGTGCGGGTGCGGCCCATCGCATGGTTTTCGGCCCGGGGCACGGCATCGGCGCGGCCGGTCCGGCACCGCTACGATCGCTCACTATGCTCCCGGTCATCCTCGCGTGCCTGATCCTCGTCGCCGTCATCGTCGTCGCACTCCTCGTCCGCCGCACGATCGGAGCCCCGCCGCGCCGCGAAGGGACCGCGCACTCGACGCCGCGCCTGCGGTCCGGACCGGAAGGCGGGCCGCGACCGCGCGAACGCTGGTGGGCCGACTTCCCGCACCAGGACGACCCCTCCTCCTCGAAGACCCGGCCCTGCCTCGTGCTCGGGCACTCCGGCCGCGGCTACTGGGTCCTCAAGTGCACCACTCAGCAGCCCAAGCAACCCGAATGGCGGGTCCGCGTCACCGCCGCCCGCTGGTCGCCGCCCTCCGACAAGGACGGCTATGTCGACCTCATCCCCTACCACCTGCCTCGGGCCCGCCTCGAACGCCGGCTCGGCGTCCTCGGCTCAGCGAAGACCTACGCCGCGGTGCGACAGCGCGTCCGCTGGGACCGCGCCTTCGACTTCATCGGCTGAACCTCCTCAATACCCGGGGTCGGTCACGACTTCGGCCCAGAGCGAATCGGGCCCGCAGGCGGCCGGGTCGATGCGCGCCAAGGCTTCCAAGACCATCGCCTCGCACGCGCTCCGGCGCGCGTCGTGCGCGTCGGCGACCGGGCCCGGCGGCGGTTCGGGCGGCGCGTCGAGGTCAATCAGGGCCGCCAGCGCCGCACGGACGCGCCAGGCGGTCTCCACGAGTGCGGACGCCGAGGAGTTGACGGGCATGACCGCGGGCCGGTAGAGGTCGCGGTAGTGGTCGCGCAGGCCCGGGTGCAGGTCGGCGGCGGTGAGCGGTGCGGGACGCACGGCGAGCACGCGTCCGTCGCCCGCGACGGCGCCGATCTTCGGGGTGCGGTCGTGCGCTCCCCAGTGCCCGAGGTCGTAGAGGCGGTCGTCGGCGCGGGCGTGCTCGGCTTCGAGCGGGCCGGCGATGTTCGGCGACAGGGTCGGGTCGGGGCCGGTCTGGAAGGCGGGGGTCATGAGGAGGTCGTCGGGCAGGCCGAAGTCGGCGAGCGCGCGGCGGTCGGGTTCGGGGATGCGCCAGGAGTGCAGGTGCTCGGGCGGCGGGCGGACCCGGTGCCGGGGGTCGACGAGGGTCGTCAGCGGTGCGGTCGTCGCCTCGTGGAGGCGGTCCTCGATGGCGGGCACGGTGGCTGTTGCGGGTTCAGGCGGTGGTGCGGGTGAAGGTGAGGTGGGTGACGCCGCTCGGGGAGCCGGTGGCTTCGACGCGGTAGTCGGCTTCGATGCCTTCGAGGCCGTCCCAGAGGCGGACGCCGCGGCCGAGGAGGATGGGGACGACGACGAGGTGCATGTGGTCGATGAGCCCGGCGGCGAGGTAGTCGCGGAGCATGGTGGGGCCGCCTCCGATGCGCACGTCCCGGCCGTCTGCGGCCGCTCGAGCGGTGGCGAGCGCTTCGGCGGGCGGTGCGTCGGTGAAGTGGAAGACGGTGCCGCCCTCCATCTCGATCGGCGGGCGGGCGTGGCGGGTGAGGACGTAGACGGGGGTGTGGAACGGCGGGTTCGGGCCCCAGTAGCCGCGCCAGTCGGGGTCGTCCTCCCAGCCGGGCGGGCCGTATTTGCGTGAGCCCATGATCTCGGCGCCGATGCCCGGGTCATGGAGGCGCGCGAAAGCGTGGTCGACGTCGAACGCGCCGTCCCATCCGGTGGCGAACATCCAATCGTGGAGGCGTTCTCCGGCGTGGCCGAAGGGTGCTTCGCGGGTGAGTCCTTCGCCGGTGCCGAAGCCGTCGAGCGAGACGGAGAAGTTGTGGACGCGGGTGATCGACATGTGCGGTCCCTTTCGGTCGGTGGGCTCGACGGTACGGGAGGGGTCCGACAACCGGGGCGAAGTCAGTGGAGGTGGCGGGTGTCGCCGAGGGCGGTGACCATGCGGCCCCGGTAGAGGTCGTCCTCGTGGAGGGTGGTGATGCTCCCCGAGGTCACTTTGAACACGACGTGGCCGAGGGAGTCGGCGGGCATGCCGATCCAGGCGGCGATCACGAAAGTGATCGCGATGCCGTGGGTGACGACGATCTGGTGTTCGCAGTGGTGGTCGAGGAGGTCGTCCACGGCGGCGTAGACGCGCTGCGCGAGGTGCCGCTTGGACTCGGCGCCGGGGAGTCCGCCGGTGTGGCCCATGCGGTCGCCGGTGGGCGGGGGCGGGACGAAGCACTCCCGGAGCCAGGCGTTCGGCCGGCCGCCGGCCTCGCCGAAGGAGAGTTCGCGGAGCCGGGGGTCGGGTACGGGCGTGAGGCCGAACCGCTCGCCGATCGCGTCTGCGGTCTGGGCGGTGCGCCGGAGGTCGGAGGTGCGGAGTTCGACGTCGGCGGTGTCGGGGATGCGGTCGCGCAGGGCCGCGGCGATGCGCCGCGCGTCGCGTTCGCCGTCGGGGGTGAGGTCGGAGTCGTACCAGCCGCCGACGACGTCGTCGACGTGGTGGGTCGCCTGCGGGTGGGTGACGACGTGGAGGGTGCGCACTGGTCCTGGCCTTTCGTGGGGGCCTCGACTGTAGACGTGTCGGGCCGGGCTTGGGCGACGGGCCGCGAGATGACGTACCCGTCTGGTCTCATTGCGGCGGCGGGCCGCTTCGGGCCGCCGCGAGCGCACATGGAGGGTCAACGGGATGGGTCAGCTGCTGAGGGTCCAGAATTTCAACGTCTCGGCCGACGGGTACGGCGCGGGCGAGGGGCAGAGTATCGAGCGGCCGTTCGGGCACGCCGATCCGGGGACGATGTTCAGTTGGGCGGGGGCGACGGCGAGCTGGCCGAACCGCACCGATCCGGGCGGGAGCCGGGGCCTGGACGACTACTTCACGCGGGACTTCGCGCACAACATCGGCGCCGAGATCATGGGGCGCGGCAAGTTCGGGCCGCAGCGGGGCCCGTGGGAGGACCTCGACTGGCTCGGCTGGTGGGGCGACGAGCCGCCGTTCCACACGCCGGTGTTCGTGATGACCCATCATGTGCGGCCCTCGTTCACCTTGTCGGACACCACGTTCCACTTCATCGACGCCGACCCGGCGACGGTGCTCGAACGGGCCGGAGAAGCCGCGGACGGCAAGGACGTGCGCCTGGGCGGCGGCGCGCGCACCGTCAAGGAGTTCCTGGACGCGGACCTGGTCGACACGCTCCACGTGGCGGTCTCCCCGGTGAAGCTCGGTTCGGGCTCGCGGCTGTGGGAGTCGCCCGACGAGCTGCGCGACCGCTTCCACCTCGACGTCGTGCCGAGCCCGAGCGGCGTGGTGCACCACCTGTTCTGGCGGCGGTAGCGGTCCCGGATCGGAGGGGGCGCCACCGGCGGCCCAGACCTCGGCCTACGGCGTGACCGCCGGGCCGGAGTGGCTTCGAGGCTCGGTCCGGCGTAGCGTCGCGGCAGGGCCGTACTGATAGGTTCGCGCGCATGGACACCGCCCGCTCGATCAGCCTGTTCCTGCTCGCCGCCGTCGCCGAGATCGGCGGGGCCTGGCTGATCTGGCAGGGGGTGCGCGAGCACCGGGGCCTGCTGTGGATCGCGGCGGGGATCGTCGCGCTCGGCGCCTACGGCTTCGTGGCCGCCTTCCAGCCGGACCCGAACTTCGGGCGCATCCTGGCGGCGTACGGCGGCGTCTTCGTCGCGGGCTCGCTCGCGTGGGGCATGGTGGTCGACGGCTTCCGCCCCGATAGGTGGGACGTCATCGGCGCCGCCGTCTGCCTCGTCGGCGTCGCACTCATCATGTACGCGCCGCGCGGCTGAGACGCTCAGGCCGGTTCGGGCCAGTCGCCGCGGGCGGCCAGGCCGAGGACGAGGGCCGCGATGTTCCAGGCGTCGTCGGCGCCGCTGTGGTGGCGCCCTTCGCGCGGAAGCCCCGCGACGGCGAGCGCGCCGGCCATGCCGGGCCTGCGGCGCAGCCCGTGCGAGTCGGTGAAGGCGAGCTTGGCGTTGGTGTGGTTCCCGCTGAACGGATAGCGGGTGCCGGTGGCGCGGCATTGGCGTTCGAACTGCTTGCGGTCGTAGTCGCCCCAGCTCGCCCACGGCCGCGAGTCGGCGCGGTGCTCGGCGGCGAGGAGGCGGCAGGCGTCGGCGAAGTCCACGCCCGTGTCGACCTCGGCCTGCGTGAGACCGGTGAGCTCGGTGCAGAACGCGCTGACAGTGGAGCGGGCCGGGCGCACCAGGATGCGGTGCTTGTCGAGGCGTTCGCGGGTCGCGAGGTCGACCACGGTGAGGCCGATCTCGATGATCTCGCTGACGGCGCCGGGCGGCGGCTGACCGGTCCAGCAGGTCGCTTCGACGTCCACGACGTTGAGGAGGGGCATGGGTGGAGCATAGGACGGCCCCGCCCGCGCGCTCAAACGGTTTTGGCGGACCTGACCGGCTGCCTGAGGATCGTCTTGAGGCGCGCCGGCTCGGTCCGGCGGGGGTCGCTGAGGTAGACCTCGTGGTGGTCGCCGTTGAAGGCGAAGCCGTTGTCCGGCATGTACTCGCGGTGGAGGCGTTCGAGGACGGGCGTCTCGTCGTCGTAGGACCCGATGTGGAGGATCTGCACCGAGGGCCCCTCGGTGAAGACGTGGACGCGCAGGAGCGCCAGCGCGGGGTTCTCCCGCTTCTTCGCCGTCGCGGCGACGGCGTCGGCGACCGTGTCGGCGGTGATCCACTCCGGCAGGGCGATCAGCATGGTCCACTCCCAGGCGTCCTTGCGCCGCTGGAGGAACGCGGCCGGGTCCTCGGCGCGCCAGAGGCCTTCGAGGGGGCCGACGACGAAGTCGCGCTCCAGGTTGCGCTTGCTCGCGAACTTGAGCGCGTAGGCGGTGCCGTAAAGCGCCTCGACGGCCTCGGTGTAAGCCGCGGCGGTGTTGGGGTCGCCGGCGCCGTCGACGGCGAGGTAGCGCAGTTCGGGGACGTCGACGACGGTGAAGTCCTTCGCGGAGGGCGCGTAGAGCGCCTTGCGGTCCTTCTTGACGTCGTACTTGTCCACGGCGGTCTCCTCGCTGGGCGCGTGCGGGCTGAGCACATGCAACCTGGGCACATGCAAGCTGGGCACATGCAAGAGGTGCGGGCGGCCCCGCCGGTGGGGGCGGGGCCGGTCCGCTACTTCGGTTTGCGGGCGGTGCCGACCAGGTGGGGGCTCACCTTGAGCGGGTACGGCAGGGTCGGGAACTTGCGCGTCTCCAGGCCGTCGGTCTCGAATCCGGCGCGGTCGATCGCGGCGCCGGTCTCGCGGGCGGTGTGGCAGCCGCCGAACACGTGCGACCAGAGCACCGCGTCGAAGGCGGTCTCGCCGGCGCGGATCGCGCGGTTGGCGGAGCCGACGTGTTCGAGGCAGACGAGTTCGCCGCCGGGTTTGAGGACGCGGAGTATCTCGGCGATCGCCTTGTCCTGGTCCTCGACGGAGCAGAGCACGAGCGTCGCCACGACGGCGTCGAACGAGTCGTTCTCCAGCGCCAGGTGCTCGGCCTGACCGTCCACTACGGTGACCTCGCGGCCGAGCGCGTCGGCGCGCTCCCGGGCGAGGTCCCTCATGCGCTCCTCGGGTTCGACCGCGACCAGTTCGGTCACGGCCTCGGGGTAGTGGGCGAAGTTCGCCCCGTGCCCGCAGCCGATCTCCAGCACGCGGCCGGAGGTGCCGCCCAGGAGCCGCGCCCGCTGCTCGCCCAGACCGCGGTCCTCAAGGGAGGCTGCGGCCTTCGGGTACCAGCGGGCGAAGAGGCGGTGGCTCCTTCGTCCCATGTTCACTCCTCGTCGTTCTGCGACCGGGCCAGGACGACGACGGCGATCACGATGACCAGCAACAGGATCACGGCCACGAGGAAGGTGTCGACCGCGAACAGGGCGTTGAGGCCCTGCGCGAGGAAGGGGGCCGTGATCGCGAGCACCGCCGCGAGGGCGATCCAGCGCGCGTTGCGGCGCATGAAGTCCATCGGCGCTCCTCCCGGGTTCTCCCCGAGCCTACGGGAGCGCGGGCCCGGGCGGGGTCGGCGGGCCCGCGGCCCGGTCAGTTCGTGCGGGTGTTGGGCAGGTGGTCGCCGAGGTAGCCGATCCAGACCTTCCCGGTGGGCCCGCCCGCGTCGTCGAGGAAGTGCATCCGCGGTGCGGGCGAGCCGATCTGCTGGAGTTTGATGTGCGAGGCCATGAAGACGCGCCCGGAGGGGTCGATCTCGGCGGGGACGCGGAAGATCCTGGCGCGGTGGTACTTCGGGTTGCCGGTGACCGAGTCGGACTCCTTCATGGACACCATCGTCGGGGTGATGACGGGCGCGCCGGGGAGCGGGCGGGCGCACCAGTCGTAGAAGCCGCCGGGGAAGCGGCCTTCGGCGCGGGCGGCGGCGTAGGCGTCGAGGGCGCGCAGGGCGTCCCAGGCGCGCCCGGCCCAGCGGCGGCGCTGGCGCGGGTGCATGACGTCGAGCCGGGAGACCTCGGTGTCGAGGGTGTCGGGCAGGTCGAGGCGGGCGAGGTGCTTGCGGGCGCGCTGGACGACGTCCATGAGGCACTCGGCCTCCCATGACCCTTCGGGGTCGGCGGACTGGACGCCGTAGACGGGGTCGGCGTGCTCGGCGAGACGGCCTTCGAGCCAGCGGATGCGGTCCTGGGCCTTGCGTTCCTGCTCCTGGAGTTCGACGTAGTCGGATTCGAGGCGCTCGTAGTCGTCGCGGAGACGTTCGAGTTCTTCGCCGCGGTCGCGGCCGAGGAGTCCGGAGGTCTCTATCTCGCGGGTGAGGGCCTGGAGGTGGGCGGCCATGGTCTTGATGAGCGCGGTGGTCTCGGAGTCGCCGCCGCGGGCCATGTCCACGAGGGCTTCGAGGACGCCGTCCTCCAGGTGGTCGGCGAGGCGTCCGGCGATGGCGTCGGCGAGGTCGGCGTCCGGCGGCGCCTCGGGCAGGGGCCGGGGCTCTGGGGTGTCGGCGGACGGTGTCTCGGGTGTCTCGACGTCGGGCTTCGTTTCGGGCTTCACTTCGGGAGTCTCGGCGGCCGGTGGGGGCGGCCCGGCCGGGAGGCTCACGGTGAGGGTCTGCTTGAGGCCCTTGGGAGGGCGCGGGACGGCTATCGCGGCCGGGCTCGGCGGCGGCGCGTGGAGCGCCTCGGGTGCGAGCGTCCCGGCGAGGATGCGGCCGACGCGGAGTTCGGCCTGTCGCACGTCGGCGGGGACCGGGCGGTGCAGCGCCGCGTCCACCACCCCCGACACGACCACGTCGAGTGCGCGAAGCCCCTGGTCGCGTATCGCGCTGCCGCCTCTGGGCTGGTGGCGCATCGCGTAGGTCTCCTCGCCGGGTCGCAGGCCGGGCAGGTAGGTGCGCAGGCCGCCGCCGAAGACGCTGAGGTCCTCCCCGAGCCAGCCGTTGAGGTGGTCCTGGGCCCTGGCGTCGTAGAGGCGGGCGACGAGGGCGATCCCGGCAAGCGCGGTCGCGAGGTGGTCGGCGCAGGCGGTGACGAGGCCCGGTTCGGTGCGGTCGACGGAGAGGACGATGACGGGGACGCCGCGGGCGGGGCGGGCGAGCCAGCCGGTCAGTTCGCGGACCTCTTCGGGGCCGATGAGGTGCGGCCCGGATTCGAGGGGGACGGCGCCGTCGGTGGCCCGGCCGGTGGCGAGGTAGGGGGCCATGAACCCGGGCGAGCGGACGGGGTCGGCGCCATCGGGGAGGTCGCCTTCGACGGTGACGCGGACCCAGCTCTGGTCGGGTGTGCGGCCGAGGGCCCAGGTGGCGGTGGTGTGAAGGCGCCCGTCGAGGTGGGTGTAGCGCCCGCAGGTCGCGTTGTCGGCGAGGCGGGTCCGGGTGCGGCCCTTGGCGGTCTCGAAGCGGTCGGCGCCGTCGTCCTCGACGTCGGCCCAGGCCGCGAAGGCCCTGCGGAGCCGGGGTCCGAGCCGCTGCCCTCCGTCGCGGAGCAATGCCTGGTAGAACTGCGTCACGGCGCCTCCTTGGGTCCGGCCCTAGGCCATGATGAGCCAACATGCTACTGGAGGTCGCCTCGGAACGCGTCCCCCAATTCCGATAGGGACGGTCGGGTGCGCGGCGGCGGCGGGACGCGAAGGGCCCGTACCGGAAGCGGTACGGGCCCTTCGGGAATCGATCGGTCAGGAGGTCTCGGCGGGGCGCTCGGCGGCGGCCTCGGCGACGGCGGCGACCTCGCCGGTCGGGTTGTTGGCCTTGTCGAGGACGGGGGCGCCCACGTCGCGTTCGGCGAGGTGGCGGCGGATCGAGTAGGCGACGGCGGCGATCCAGACGAGGGCGAGGGCGATGTAGACGGTCACGGCCGCGGTGGTCGGGGCCGCGATCCATTCGGAGCGCAGCAGGGTCCGGGTGTTGGTGAGGATGATGACGCCGCCGACGGCGGAGCCGAGGACGCGCGGCGGGATGTGGCGCACGAGCCAGGCGGCGATCGGGGCGGCGATGAGGCCGCCGGCGAACAGGACGGCGACCCAGGCGAAGTCGACGCCTTCGCCGCCGATGCCGATGATGAAGCCGATCGAGGCGGCGACGGCCACGAGGAACTCGGAGGTGTCGATCGAGCCGATGACCTTGCGCGGTTCGATGCGGCCGGAGGCGAGGAGCGCGGGGGTGCCGACCGGGCCCCATCCGCCGCCGCCGGAGGCGTCGAGGAAACCGCCGACGAGGCCCAGCGGGGTCAGGAACCGCTTGCGCAGGGGCTTGCCGAGGTTGCGGCTGTCGAGGCCCCTGAGCGTGAAGCGCACGAGGAGGTAGACGCCGAGCGCGAGCAGGACGAGGGACATGAAGGGGGCGGCGAGCTCGGTGGAGAGCCAGGAGAGGAAGGTGGCGCCCGCGAAGGCGCCGACGGCGCCGGGGATGCCGATCTTGAGGACGACCTTCCAGTCGACGTTGCCGAAGCGCCAGTGGGAGGCGCCGGAGGCGAGCGTGGTGCCGATCTCGGCGAGGTGGACGGTGGCCGAGGCGGCGGCGGGGTTGGTGCCGATGGCGAGCAGCAGCGTCGTGGAGGTGACGCCGTACGCCATGCCGAGGCTGCCGTCGACGAGTTGGGCGGCCAGACCGACCAGGCCCAGGAGGACGAGGGTGCGCACGAGGAAGCCTTCCGCTCGGGGACTGGAGCGAGTATCTCTACTAACTCTATGGGAAATATAGATTGCCGGAGGGTGCCGCGTCAACCGCCGGTCCCGTCTTCCGGGACGCCCGGCGCCGGTGTTTACGCGCGAATCCCCCACGCGCCGCCCCGGCGGGGACCACAATCGGGCGAGACGCCGCCGACGGCGTCCCCAGAGAGAGGAAGACGCCCATGAGCCAACTCATCGCCGTGGCCTACCCGGATGTCACCACGGCGCAGACGGTCCTCGCCAAGCTCGCCGACATGCAGAAGCGCGAGCTCATCAAGCTCGGCGACGCGGCCGTGGTCGAACGCCGCGAGGACGGCAAGGTCAAACTCCACCAGTCCAACTCCCTGGTCGGCGTCAGCGCCGCGGGCGGCGCGCTCTGGGGCGGCCTCATCGGCCTGCTGTTCTTCGCGCCCCTGCTCGGCATGGCTGTCGGCGCGGCCGCGGGGGCCGCGGGCGGCGCCA
The DNA here is from genome assembly GCF_004912155.1 of Glycomyces paridis. Taxonomy (GTDB): domain Bacteria; phylum Actinomycetota; class Actinomycetes; order Mycobacteriales; family Micromonosporaceae; genus Glycomyces; species Glycomyces paridis. The sequence continues at coordinate 57,364 of NZ_STGX01000016.1, forward strand.
TGACCGACGTGGGCGTGGACGACTCCTTCATGAAGGAGCTCGGCGCCGAGCTCAGCCCCGGCAGCGCCGCCCTCGTCCTCCTCGTCCTCGCCATGACCGAGGACAAGGTCCTCGAAGAGCTGGGCGGCCAGTACCAGGGCAAACTCCTCCAGACGAACCTCTCCGCCGAGGAGGAGGAGCGCCTGCGCGAGGCGATCGACGCGGCCACGAACAAGTCCTGAGGCGCGGACCGAAAGCGGACGGGAGCGGCCCCCGTCCGCTTTCGGCGTTTCCGGGCCCGGACCGCCCGCGCGCGCCTACGCTCGCTGCGTGAGCAGGAAGGCGGTCGGGGAGGCGCAGGAGCAGGAGCAGCTGCGGTCCTACGTGCTGCCCGACACCGCCTGGGACCGGATCGCTTCGGGCCACGCCGGATCGGTCCTGGCGTTGCGCCTGCTGCCGTTCGTCCTCCTCGCCGTCACCGTCCCGCTCGCGTTCGTCACCCCGCTCATGGTCCCCTACGCCAACTACGCGCTCGTCCTGCTGCCCGCGTTCACCGCCCTGGTCAACGGGCCGATCGCCACGGCATGCGCCACGATCGGCACCGTCGCGCTCGTCAGCGCCGGCACCGAGGCGCTCGGGCTGCTGCCCTTCCCGAACAGCATCTGGGCCGACCTGCCGCCCATCGCCGTCGTCGGCGTCCTGTGCACCGTCCTCGCCTGGGCGAGGAACCGGGTCATCATCCGCCTGCTCGACATGACCGAGGTCGCCGAGACCGCGCAGCAGGCCATCATGCCCGACCTGCCCGGGCGCATCGGCGGCCTGAAGATCAGCTCGGTCTACCGCACCGCGCGCGGCAGCCCCGGCCTCATCGGCGGCGACTTCTACGACGTCCAGGACACCGACTTCGGGCTCCGGGCCGTCGTCGGCGACGTCCAAGGCCACGACCTGAGCACCGTCCGCCTCACCGAGGCGCTCCTGGGCACCTTCCGCGAACGGGCCCTGGACGACCCCGACCTGGCGACGCTCGCCGCCCACATGGAGCGGCGCGTGCGCCTGCACAACCGCGACCGGGACGAATGGGGCCAGACCTTCGCGACCGCCGCGATCATCGAGATCAGCCCCGGCCGCGACCGGCTGCGCACCCTCCTGTGCGGGCACCCCGCGCCGCTCCTGGTCCGCTCGTGCACCTACCCCGTCGGCGGCAAGCCGCTGCCGCCGCTCGGCCTGGCCGACTTCGGGATCGACTCCTCCGTGCAGGTCCGCGACGTCGAGCTCGCGCCCGGCGACCTCGTCGTCGCCTACACCGACGGCCTGGTCGAGGCCCGCAACCCCGCCGGGCAGACCTTCCCGCTCTTCGCACTGCTCAACGCCCACGTCGCGGCGGGCCTGCGCGATCCGGCCGAACTGCGCAAACGCATCCGCTCCGACTTCGTCTCAGGCGGGTACGCCCGCACCGACGACCTCACGGCCATGGTGATACAGATTCCATAGGCAACCGTCCGCACCGGACGGCGCGTCAACGTACGGGCCCGCTCCCCCACGCGACCCCGCCCCGCTCGCACCCCGTGAAGGAGCCGTCTTGCGCAACCGCGTCCGCCCCCTGGTCCTCTCGCTCGCCGCGGCCCTCGCCCTCGCGCTGGCGGCGTGCGGGCAGGACGCCGGCTCGCCCGGCACCGCGGCCCCGCCGCCCGCCATGACCGACTGCGACGAGTTCGGCGTGCAGATGTCCCTCACCCCCGCGGGCGAGGTCGGCGACCGCACCTACCTGGCGCTGGGCCTCGTCAACTGCGGCCAGGCGCCGCTGGTGCTCGACAGCATGCCCCAGGTCGGCGTCTTCGGCGGGAACGTCGTGGCGCCCCGCGACGCCAACGTCCCCGAGTCGGTCACCCTCGCTCCCGGGCAGGGCGCGTTCACCACGCTCTCGTGGACCCAGGCCACCCGCGAGGGCGACACGGTCGAGGTCGACCGGATCCTGGTGAACGCCCTGCCGGTCGTCGCCGGGTACGAGCTCGACCTCCCCGAGCCCGTCACGCTCGACTACGACCACGTCCTAGACCTCGGCTCCTGGCAGGTGGCCGCCCCCGGCGCCGAGCCCGCGCCCGAGGAGACGCCGAGCGAGACCGAGGAGCCGGACGAGGAGGCCTGCCCTCCGGAGGGCTTCCGCATCGGCTTCTCCGAGGACGTCAACGCCGCCATGGGCATCCGCGCCGTCGGCATCACCATGCTCAACTGCGGCGAGGAGCCCATCGAGGTGAACGGCTACCCCGTGGTCGAGATCCCCGGCGTCGAACTCGAAGTCCGCGAAGGCTCCGACACCCTCCAGGACCCCGGCGCCACCCCCATCACCGTCGAGCCGGGCGAGGAGGTCAGCGCGGGCATGTCGTGGCGCAACCTCGTCGAGGGCGGCGAGAGCGTCGACGCGACCTCGGTCGACATCGGCTACTCCCCCGAGTCCCCGCTCCAGACCGCGACCCCGCCGTGGACCATCGACCTCGGCACCACCCGCGACATCGAGGTCACCGCCTGGCGGTGAGATACGGACGCGGACGGCGGCGGTGCCTGGGCACCGCCGCCGTCCGCGCTTCCAGGTCTAGTGCTCCTCGCCGAAGAACGACCTCGACTCGACCGCCTCGGGCATCCCCATCGGCAGCATCACCGACACCGACTCGCCGTTGGAGAACGCGAAGACGACCTCTACGCGCGAGCGCATGTCCAGGTCCTCCGTCAGGCCCTCCAAGAGCAGGAACGTCCCGGTCTCGCGCGTCAGCCGCTGGTAGGAGACCGGCGCGAGGTCGAGCGTGAAGTCCCGCTCGCCCAGCAGCACCCCGACCTCCTCGGTCACCTCGACCTCCTCGGTGGGCGAGGCGTCCTCCGATGGGGACTCGCCGAACGCCGACGGGTCCTCGGAGGGCGACTCGGACTCGCCGTCCGCCGGCTCTTCTGCCAGCGCGACGGCCCCCTCCACGATCTCCTCGATCGTCAGCTCCGTCGCCAACGTGACAGTCTCGGCCTGTGGGCTCGTCACCGACTCCAGGACCAGCGCCGTCTCGCCCTTGTTGGCGATCCACACCCGCAGGGGCGCCGCACCGCCGGCCCGGTAGGAACCCGACCGGCCGAAGTCGACCTCCATGTCCCGCAGCGCGATCGAACCGGCGTTCGCGCCGACGCCGGAGATCGCCGGGGCCATCTCGCTCGTCTGCGCGTCGTGCCCCGCGCCGCAGCCGGCCAGGGCGAGCCCTGCCACCGCCAGGGCGGCGGCCCACCGGGCCCTGCGGGCGGCAGTTCGGGCGGCACTGCGGGCGGCTGTGCGGCTCACTGCCGCGTTCGCGTCTCGTCTCTCCACAAGCGCCACCTTAGGTGCGCGCGGGCCCCGGCCCCGGGCGCGACATACCGGCGCAGCGGACGGAACGGACTCAGCCGGGCCGGTGGCGGCCGACCGCGCGGTGGTCGAGGGCTGCCAGGACCCGGTCGATGAGGGACGGGTCGCGGCCCGGCGAGGAGCGCATGGCGAGGACGCGGGCGGTGGCGGCGGTGAGCATCTCGTTCTCGATGCGCTGGCGGGCGTCGAAGCGCTCGGCCATGCGGGCGTTCTCGGGGTCCTCGCGGTCCTCCACGAGGGCGGTGACCTGCTCGGCGCGCTTGTCGAACCAGCGCTCCATGCCCTCGGCGACCTCGTCGTCCACTTCGCCTTCACGGCGCAGCTCCCGCAGTCGCTCGACGGCGGCGTCCCCGGCCTCGACCATGATCGAGCGCACGGCCTCGTTCTCCTTCTCGGTGTCGGCGCGCACCCCGAGGAGGGCGATGAGGCCCGGCAGGGTCAGGCCCTGTGCGACGAGGGTGGCGAGCACGACGACGACGGAGAGGAACTGGATCTGCTCACGGCCGGGGAACGGGGAGCCGTCGGCGGTGAACTGCGGCAGGGCCAGCGCGGTGACGACGGTGACCACGCCGCGCATCCCCGCCCAGGCGGTGACGACGGCCAGGCGCGGGTGGTTGCCCAGTTCCTTCCAGCCGATGCCCATGCGGCCCAGGAGGATCGCGAGGCCGAGCCAGACGGCGCGGACGGCGATCACGGCGCCGGCGACGGCGAGGGCCTTCCACAGCAGGTCGCCGACGCCGGTGTCGACGGCCTCGATGATGTCGATGAGCTCCATGCCGACCAGGCCGAAGGTGAGGGCGTTGAGGCCGGTCTCGACCACTTCCCAGACCGAGCCCTGGACGAGGCGGCCCTCGAAGTCGTCGGGGTCGGTGGAGCGGGCGACGAGGACGAACGCGGCGACGATGACGGCGAGGACGCCGGAGGCCTTGAGGACCTCGGCGAGGAGGTAGGCGATGTAGGGGGCGGTGAGGGCCAGGCCGGTGGTGATGCGGGAGTCGCTCACGAGCCTGCCGAGTTTGACCAGGACGAGGCCCACGCCGAAGCCGATGGCGGCGGCGACGATCGCGGAGTAGGCGAACAGGCCCGCCGACCACAGGACCGAGACCGACCCGGAGACGACGCCGATGACGGCGACGTTGTAAAGGGTCAGGGCGGTGACGTCGTTGAACAGGCCTTCGCCTTCGAGGATGGTGACGAGGCGGCGGGGCAGGCCGAGGCGGCTCGCGACGGCGGTGACGGCGGCGGCGTCGGGGGGCGCGCAGATCGCGCCGAGGACGACTGCGGCCATGACCGGCAGGGCCGGGTGGATGAGGGCGGCGAGGACGGCGACGGCCCCGGCGGTGACGAAGACGAGGACCACGGCGAGGAAGAGGATGGGCCGCCAGTTCGCGGCGAAGTGGCGCCAGGAGGACTTGCGGGCGGCCGACCACAGCAGGGGCGGCAGGAGGATCGGCAGGAGGTGCTCGGGGTCGAGGTCGAGGGTCGGCATCCCCGGGACCAGGGCGAGTGCGAGGCCGTAGAGGCAGATGAGGACGGGCGCGGGGACGCGCATCCACTCGGCGGCGGCGGTCAGGAGCAGGCCGCCGACGGTGAGGGCGAACAGGATCGCCACCAGTTCCATGCGTCCTCCGAACCCGCGGGGCGCGGTGCCGTGCCCGATGTCCGGGACAGCCTATGCGCCGGAGGTGCGCTTCATGCGCGCTCGCCCACTGTTCGACTGTTTTGCCGCTAATGTTCCGCGTATGACCACTGTCGACACCGCGCGCCCGGACGCGGCCGAGCCCGCGCCCCCGGTCCTGAGCAAGTCGCGGCGCAACCTCGTGTTCGTGACGATCCTGCTGGGCATGCTCATGGCGGCGCTGGACCAGACGATCGTCTCCACGGCGCTGCCGACGATCGTGGCCGACCTCGGCGGGGCCGGGCACATGGCCTGGGTCGTGACCTCGTACCTCCTGGCCGAGGCGATCGCCTCGGCGGTGGTGGGCAAGTTCGGCGACATGTTCGGGCGCAAGGCGATCTTCCAGATCAGCGCGATCGTGTTCGTGGGCGGCTCGGCGCTGGCGGGCTTCAGCGACGACATGGTCTTCCTCATCGCGGCGCGGGCCGTCCAGGGCTTGGGCGCGGGCGGCCTCATGGTCACGGCGATGGCGCTCATCGCCGACGTGATCCCGCTGCGCGAGCGCGGCAAGTACCAGGGCGCGATGGGCGCGGTGTTCGGCGTGACGACCGTGCTCGGGCCGACCCTGGGCGGGCTGTTCACCGACCACCTGTCGTGGCGGTGGTGCTTCTACGTCAACGTGCCGATCGCGGTGGTCATGATCGCGATGGCCGCGGCGTTCGTGCCGCGGGTGCGCTCGGCCTCGAAGCCGGTCATCGACTACATGGGACTGGTGTTCGTCGCCATCGGCACCTCGCTGCTCATCCTGGCGCTGGAGTGGGGCGGCGACGAGTACGCGTGGGACTCGGCGACGATCCTGGGCATGTTCGCGGGCGCGGTGGTCGCGCTGGTGGTGTTCGTGCTCGTGGAGGTCCGGGCCGCGGAGCCGATCCTGCCCATGTGGCTGTTCAGGAACCCGGTGTTCACCGTCTGCTCGATCCTCAGCTTCATCGTCGGGTTCGCGATGCTCGGGGCGATGACGTTCCTGCCGACGTACCTCCAGTACGTGGACGGGGTCTCGGCGACGGTCTCGGGCTACCGGACGCTGCCGATGGTCGCGGGGATGCTCTTCACCTCGATCCTCTCGGGCGCGATGGTCAGCCGCACCGGCCGGTACAAGGCCTTCCCGATCCTGGGCACCGGCGTCATGGCGGTCGGCCTGTTCCTCATGTCCACGATGGGCGCCGACACGGGCTTCTGGCTCGAATCGCTGTACATGCTCATCCTGGGCCTCGGTCTCGGCCTGGCGATGCAGGTGCTCACGATCGCCGTGCAGAACACCGTCCCGTACGCGCAGCTGGGCGCCGCGACCTCGGGGGTGACGTTCTTCCGCACCGTCGGCTCGACGTTCGGCACCGCGATCTTCGGGACGCTCTTCAGCAACCAGCTGACGCCGCTGCTGGCGAGCGCGTACGCCGAATCGGGCGTGGACCCGGCGGCCGCGGCGAGCCCGGCGCAGCTGCACGAGCTGCCGGCCGCGCAGATCGCGCCGATCGTGCAGGCGTACACCGACGCCATCAACTTCGTGTTCCTGTGGACGGTGCCCGTGGCCGTGCTCGGGTTCCTCGTGGCCTGGTTCCTCAAGGAGCGGCCGCTGCACGACGCGGCCCGCGGCAGGGCCTCCGACATGGGCGAGGGCTTCGGCGCGCCCGACCCCTCGCCTTCGGAGGACCGCTTGGCGCGCATGGTCGCCGACCTCATGCACCGCGAGCGCCGCACCGTCTACGCCGAGGTGTACCGCGCCGCCGCGACCGGCTCCCCGCTCGACCGGGCGAGCACGTGGGCGCTGCGGCAGGTCTACATGCGCCAGGTCTCGGGCCGGGAGGCGACCATGACGCTGATCGCCGAGGCCCACCGGCTTCCGCCGCAGGTGCTGCAACCGGTGTTCGTGCAGGTCGTACGGGAGGGCTACCTCTCGCTCGACCAGGGGCACCTGAGCCTGACGCCGCGCGGGCGCGCCGAGTTCGACCGGTTCATCACCGCGTGGCGGCACTGGCTCGGACGGCACCTGGACGACTGGGACTTCAGCACCCCCGAGGACCGGGCCGTGTTCGACCGCGCGGTGACCCGCCTCGCGCGCGACCTCGCCGACCAGGACTCGTTCGACGGGGAGCGCCCGCGCGCGGGGGCCGAGGCGTGAGCGGCGCGGCGGGCGTCGTGGCGTACACCTCTCGGAGGGAACGCGCCCGCGACCCGCGGCGCACGACCGGACACGGTTGAAAGGGAACGGTCGGACCGACTCGGTTGATCCGACATCGACACAGTGGAGGCACGCACCTTGGCACGCATCGGCATCATCGGCGTCGGCGAGATCGGACGGGCGCTCGCCGAAGGGATCTGCACGCTGACCGACCCGGCGCCGGAGGTGCTCCTGTCGCCGCGGGGCGCCGCCGCCTCGGCGGCGCTGGCCGAGCGGTTCGCGAACGCGCGCGTGTGCGCCGACAACCAGGAGGTGGCCGACGGCGCGGAGGTGGTCGTGGTCGCCGTGCGCGGCCAGGACCACCGCGAAGCGCTCGCCGGGCTGCGGATCGCACCGGACAGGACGGTGGTCAACGTGATGTCGGGCGTGTCGAACGACGACCTGCGCCGCGCGCTGGGCACCGAGGCGGCGCTGGTGCGGGCCATCCCGCTGCCTTCGGTGCGCGAGCACCGCTGCGTCACGGTGACCTACCCGGCGAACCCGGTGGCGGAGGCGCTGTTCGACCGACTCGGCGGCGCGCAGCCGGTGGCCGACGAGGCGACCTTCGACGTGTGCTCGACCCTGTCGGGCACCATCACGACGCACTACGCGTTCCTCGCCGCGATCGCGGCCTGGGCCGTCGACCAGGGGCTTCCGGCCGCCGCGGCCGACCGGGTCGTGCGCAACCTGTTCCAGGACGTCGGCCGGTCCCTCGGCGACGAGTCGCGCACGCTCGACCGCCTCGCCGCCGACCACGAGACCCCAGGCGGCAACAACGAGCGCATCCGCACGACGTGGTTCGACAAGGCCAACGCCGAGGCGCTGCGCGGCGCCCTCAACGGGCTCCTCACCGACCTGCGCAACCCGTGAAGTCGGCGGGGGTCCCCTAGGGGCTGTCCACCGGCCCCTGACGGCCGCCGGTCGGTCCGTTCGCCCGCTCAACTCGTCGTCGGCCCTTTGGATGCGACCCCGGCATTGGGACGGCGAACGGTCCTCACGTCGCGGGATCGCGACCGATCCGCGCCGACTCTTGACGCGAAGCTGCCCCGCCGGTCTCGGACCGGCGGGGCCGCTTTGCGGAGCGCCGCGCGGCCCTCGCGGGCCCAACGGCGGGGGCGACGTTCAGGCGCGGGCGTACTGGAGCGGGACTTCCGTGGTCGCACCGAGTTCGCGGGCCGCCTGGTGCGGCCAGTACGGGTTGCGCAGCAGTTCGCGGCCGATCGCGACGGCGTCGGCCTCGCCGTCGGCGAGGATCTTCTCCGCCTGGCGGGCCTCGGTGATGAGCCCGACGGCGGCGGTCGGCAGGCCGGTCTCGCGGCGCACGCGGGCGGCGAACCGCACCTGGTAGCCGGGGCCGGTGGGGATGGCGGCGTTCGTGACCGAACCGCCGGTCGAGACGTCGAGCAGGTCGACGCCGTGGGCGCGCAGGAGCTCGGCGAGGCGGACGGTCTCGTCGGCGGTCCAGCCCTCCGGCTCGATCCAGTCGGTGGCCGAGACGCGGAACAGGACCGGGACGCGCTCGCCGACGGCCTCGCGGACGGCGTCCACGACCTCCAGGGCCAGGCGGGTGCGGCCCTCGAACGAGCCGCCGTACTCGTCCTCGCGGCGGTTGGAGACCGGCGAGAGGAACTCGTGGAGGAGGTAGCCGTGGGCGCCGTGGACCTCGACGACCTCGTACCCGGCGGCGAGGGCGCGGCGGGCGGCCGCGGCGAAGTCGGCGACGACGCCGCGGACCTCGTCGGCGGTCAGCTCGTGCGGGACCTTGTAGTCGCCGCTGAACGGGACCGGGCTCGGCGCCACCGGCGTCCAGGGCTCGACCGTGTCGGGGGCGGGGCCGTCGAGCGCGTAGTCGTCGCGGGCCTTGCGGCCCGCGTGGGCGATCTGGATGCCCGGGACCGTGCCGTGCGCGCGCATGAACGCGGTGAGGCGCCGGTGGCCCTCGACCTGCGCGTCGTTCCAGATGCCGAGGTCGGCGGGGCTGATACGGCCCTCGGCGGTGATCGCCGTGGCCTCCACGAGGATCAGACCGGCGCCGCCCACGGCGCGGGAGCCGTAGTGCTGGACGTGCCAGTCGTTGGGCACCCCGGTCCCGGGACCGGCGACCTCGGCCGAGTACTGGCACATCGGGGCCATCCAGACGCGGTTGGGAATGGTGGTCCCCCGCAGCGTGAGCGGGTTGAACAGGTTGCTGGTCACAGGGCTTCCTTCGTGGTCGCGTCGCGGGGCGGTGGCGGTCAGGGGCCGCCGGGCGGCCCCAAGGCTACGTCGCGGACCGGCGTCCTGCGGCGGGTCTGGGGCCGTCGCCACGATCGACAATACTTGCAGACGCGGGTTGATTGCAAGAGCGGGTTATTGTCGTGTTCGGCATATCGCTGTACAGTGGTCCGGACCGCCGAGAGAAGGAGCGCCGTGACCACCGCCCCGGAGACCGCCACCGCCCTCGCGCAGCGCTGGTGCGCCCTGTCGGTGCTGCACGAGCGCATCGCCGACCGCGTCGAACGCCGCCTCGAGGCCGAGCACGACCTCAGCGTCCGCGAGTACTCCCTGCTCACCGTCCTGGGGCGCCAGGAGGACGGCCGCCACATGCAGATGCGCGAAGTGGCCGACGCGATCGTCCTCAGCCAGAGCGCCACCACGCGCCTGGTCACGCGCCTCGAAGACCGCGGCCTGCTGGCCCGCACCATCTGCAAGAGCGACCGCCGCGGCATCTACACCGACGTGACCGAGGCCGGCCACCGGCTCTTCGCCGAGGCCACCCCCACCCACGACCGGGCCCTCCACGAGGCCCTCGACGAGGCCCGCGCACTCCCCGAGTTCCGACCCCTGGTCGAGGCGCTCGAAAGCATCGGCGACCGCTGAGCCGCGGCCCGGGTACTGTGCCCGGATGCGGCGAATCCTCATCACGGGCGTCTCGGGCGTCGGCAAGTCGACCGTGCTCGCGGCCCTGTCCGCCCGCGGCCTGCGCGCCGTCGACACCGACTACGGCGGCTACTGCTCCCCCGATCCGGCGGCCCCGCCGCCGAAGCCGACCGCCGAGCCGGGCTGGGTCTGGTACGAGGCGCGCATCAGGGCGCTCTTGGACGAGGAGACCGGAGACGCGCTCTTCGTCGGCGGCTGCGTGCCGAACCAGGGCCGCTTCTACCCCGAATTCGACCGCGTCGTGCTCCTCACCGCGCCCCCGGCGACGGTGCGGCGCAGACTCGCCGAACGCCCCGGGAACGACTACGGGAAGCGGCCGGGGGAACTGGAGCGGGCGCTGGCCGATCAGGCGGAGGTCGAGCCGCTGCTGCGCGCGGGTGCGACCGCTGTCGTGGACACCGATGCGCCCCTTGCGGACGTGGTCGACGCGATCGTCGCCCACGCGTTCGGCTGAGCGGTCAGGACTTCCAGAACTTGGCGGCCTCGCGGGCGAGCGCGTCGCGCTGAGCGCGGTTGAACTGCTTCGAATAGGAGTGGTTGACGTGCAGGCCGGGGGGCTCGGAGTCGACGCGGTGGGCGTTGCCGAGCCACACGACCGGGTGGCCGTCCTCGGTGATCCACAGCTCGACGATGCGGCTGCCGGGGGTGATCGTCAATCTGATGTGGAAACCGGCGAATTCGATGTCGTCGCTGCGAATCCAGCCGACGACGGCGGGGTCGGGATAGCCGCCGGGCAACGGGGGTGTGTCCGAACCGCTCATCGCCGCCTCGTCTCCGGTCCTGCCGTGCCATGCATAGATGACATTCCGGTCTCCATCATCGCAGAACACGGTATGCACGCAACTGCCGCACCGAGTGACACCGCGTCTGCAATGACCAGGATAGTAGGCGGAACCGGCGAGCCGGTCACCGGACAGCGCGTCCGGAATGGGCTTGCCGTGACCGGCGACCGCCGCCGCCCGCCCGCGCAGCGGGCGCCCCGGAGGGCCGGGATACTGGGCCGATGAAGCTCAGCCGCCCCGTATCGGTGTTCCTGCTCGCGTTCGGCGTGTGGTCGTGGTTCGTGTGGATCACGTTCGGTGCAGCTAGGGTCCGTATCATCTGGAGATGATCGAACTTCACGGATTGGACGCCGGCGGCTACACCCGCGCGTCCAAGGACATCGCGGTCGGCACCGACCTTGAGGGCATGTCCGTAGAGGGCCAAGCAGACGACATCACCGAGGCCGCCGATGAGCTCGGCGTCAACCTCGTCGAGATCTACGACGACAACAACCTCCCCGGGTCGAAGTTCGCGACGAAGGAGCGCAAGGACTGGGGGCGACTCCTCGCGGACATCAAGTCGGGCCGGATCAAGGTCCTCATCGTCTGGGAGCTGTCCCGCGGGTCCCGGAAGTACTCCGAATGGGGAACCTTCCTCGACCTCATCGAAGAGTACGACGTGCCGGTGCACTGCATTACCCACGAGCGAACCTACAACCCGCGCAACCACAAGGACATGGAGATCCTCCAGCTCGAAGGGGTCAAGTCCCATACGGAGTCGAACATGATCTCCGCCAGGGTCCGCAGGGGGCACGCGAAGGCGCGCAAGAAGGGCCGCCCGCACGGCACGCCGCGGTTCGGCTGGCAGCGCATCTATGACGAGAAGTCGGGGAAGATGGTCTCGCAGGTCCCCCACCCGGGCGAACGTCCCTATGTAGAGGAGGCGTTCGCGTTCGTCCTGGGCGGCGGGTCGATGGTCGAGGGCGCGCGGGACTGGGCAGAACGGAACGCCCTCTCCGGGGACGACTCCCGCTACGTCCCCCTGACCCGGGGCGGGAAGCGCTGGACGTACGAGGTGTACCGGTCGATGCTTCTCTCCCCGGTCCACATGGGCAAGTTCGTGGATCCCAAGACCGGCGAGATGATGTCCGGGAACTGGGAGGGGTTCATCTCCGAAGACGTGTGGTGGCGGGTCAACAACATCATCCGCGCCGGACAGAAGCCTGTGGGGTCTCGCCCGGCGGGGGCAAAGTACCTGATGACGTTCATCGCCCGCTGCGACTGGTGCAAGTGCTACATGGCGTCGGGGGGAAAGCGGGGTGTCCCGATGCTGGTCTGCTCGGGCCGTGGCGACGACCGGGCTATCCAGTCCACCGCAAAACACTTGTCGATCCGCATGGACTGGGTCGACAAGGCCGTGAAGCGTGCGCTGGTGAAGCGGCTACGCGACCGCGACTTCATCAAGGCACTGGCGGCGAGGGACACCGAGGGCGCCCGCGAGGCGCGCGCTGAGGCGGCGCGGCTGCGCGCCGAACTCGATGCCATGTTCGAGGACGTCAAGGCCCGCCGGGGTCCGATCACCGCGGCGCAGTATGGGGAGATCGCCGCCGCCTGGGAACCCGACATCGAGGCGCTGCTCAAGAAGTCCACTCAGGGCCTTGATGCGGGGTCGGCACTGGCACTGGAGCTGCTGCGGATGGCCGAGGAGGCCGGCGTGGAGGGCGACGAGTTGGACGAGCTCCTTCTGGAAGCGGTCGAGGACATGCCGCTCGGAGGCCAGCGCGCGCTGGTGAAACTATTCGTTCCCGATGTCCGCATTGGCCGTGCGAAGCGCCGTGGCGGGAAGGGGCTGGACCCTGACCGGATCATCATCGGGTAGACGACGGCCCCGCTCCCCCACCGGGAGCGGGGCCGTTCTGGTGTTAGGGCTTGCCCTCGTTGAGGTAGGTGTCCTGGAGTGCCTCCACTGCCCCGTTGAGGTCGGCGACGGTGTCGTTGAGGTCCTTGATGGCGGTCCGGTTCTCTGCGACTTCTCCTGAGATGTCGCGGAGGGCGCCGACGAGCCGTTCCTCCCGGGCGACGGCTTCGGCGATGGCGGTCCGGTTCTCGGTGCGCCCGCCCCGGATGACGCAGACGATCCAGTAGGCGAGGGTGACGAATCCGGCGAGCAGGCCGATGTCGGAGGCGGTGTTCTTGTAGGCGTGGCCGATGGGGAGCGCGAAATGCACCCACCAGGCGGCGGCGCCGATGAGCGTCATGGTGACGCCGATGGCGAGGTGGACGGCGGCGGGTACTGGGATGGTGATGGTGACTCGGTCGGGCGTGGTCATGGTGGGTTCCCCGTGGCAGTGGTGACTGGGACAGTGGGGGTCAGTCAGTGCCGGATGTTCCATCTTAGCCACAGATCGTGACGTGCGCCTCACCTGATCGGATAGCACATTTACCGATATGGATGCAACCCCAGTGCAGCCCTCTGTCGGGGATACGACAGCTAGGTGTCGGCGTCCTCTCCCAGTGCCTCACGGAGCAGCGCCTCGGCGGTCTTCTCCATCTCCTGCGCGGCACGGAATGTGGACTCCGCGGCCTCGATGCGGGCCTCCAGGACGCGCCTGCGCTCCGCCGACGTGCCGGGATGATCGGCGAGCGCCCGGGCCCGACGAATGAACCCTTCCAGGTCTTTCGGGACCGACGGTGCTTCGTTCCAGCCGAGGAGTCGTGCGGGCTCGTCGTAGTCGAGGCCGAGCCCCTTGCAGAACTTCGCCACGGTTTCGCGCTGCGGTTTCGCGCGGGCGCCCATCCAGTCGTAGATCGCGTTCCGGTGGACGCCGGCTTCCCTGGCGATTCGGGTGACCGACCATTCCTTTGGGGGGTCGCCGAACGCGTCGACGACGTCCTTGACCCAGTCGGCGAAGTCGAGCTGTTGCTGGGAAGGGCCTTCGGCGCTGCCACGTGCACGTTGCATTCCTTCAGCGTAGGCACGTACGGCGCGGCGGCGTAGGTAGCTGGGCATCTTGTCGCGCCTGATGTGCAGGTCTACCCGCCGTCGGCGTTCGGCACGGGGGATGTCGAGAATACGCATTCCCCCATGCTATGCCACATGCAGGTTGCAGACGTAGCCCTGACGGCTATCTGACACTGCCCGAAAAGTTGACCCCAGAACTGCACATTGCACGTTGCACTAGGCTACGATTGCCCAATGCAGCAGGCAGAGATCGACGGTAGGCAGCCGGTGTTTGTGGGCGGCGAGGCCCACTGGCTCCGCGCCGAGGCAATGCGCCGTCTGGGACGTGATCGAACGACCCTCTGGCGCTGGGCGAAGGCCGGCAAGATCACGCAGCGCTCCTACCTCGGCAGGGCCTGCTATCCGGTCGGCGAAGTTCTCGACCTGGAAGTTTCGGAGAAAAAGGAGCAGGCCCATGGCCACTGACGGCGACCGCCCCGGCGGAGCTCCCCCGCCTGGGCCGAAGCCCACCGACTCGCCCCCGCGGCGGTTCGCCGATCTCCCCGCGGCCGACCAGCTCCGGGCCGTCGAGATCTTCCGGCCCGCGTTCGAGCGGGCGCTGGCTCGCCGCCGGGCACGGCAGACGGCCGCCGAGCACGTGAAGGCCGCATAGACCACACACCGCCAGCAGATTGATTCCCCCGCTGGCAGGGCCGCCCCCAACGGGCACAGGGGGCGGCCCACCTCAGACCACCTGGGGCACCGGGAGGTGAAGGCGGACTGATCATCCGCTGGTCGCGCTCATCGATGAGCCCGGACCTAGTCGGCCGTACATGGCGCAGGCGGGGGTCTGGAGCCGGGAGCAATACCCGGCGCGACGCGCAGAACGAGAAATGCCCCTTTGGCCGTAGCACCGGCCGCCGGGGCGGATCTCCAGGACCAAGACCCTTGAAAGGAAGTCCTGATGATCACTTCGAACGACTCTACCGGGAACGTCGCCGACACCACGACACCCATCTTCTATGAGCCGCAGCACGACCCCGAGACCCGCCGCCGCGTCGCCCAGGCGTTCGCCCGCCGCGGCTACGAGCTCACCTCCGACGAGGACGCGGTCCTCTCGATCCTCGCCGACGGCGACGGCTCGGTGCTCACGATCCTCTGGGGCGACCTCGGGTCGACCCTGCACCTCGTCGGCGAGTACGCCTCCCCGGAGGAGTACGTGACCGCAGCCGCCGACTGGTTCGAGTCGGACCTGGAGAACGACGCCCCGGCCGAGCCGGGTGCCGCCGCCCGCACCGAGGAGGCCGAGCGCGCCGCCAACCGGTCCGAGTGGATCGCGGGGATGCGGGCCCTCCTGGACCTGCTCGACGCCGACCCCGAGATGCCGCTGCCGCGCGCCGCGAAAGACGCCGTGGCGTTCTACGTCGCGACGTCGGACGAGGCCGACCGGATCGCCGAGCCCCTGACCGAGGTGGAGGTCCACGACCGGCCCGAGCGGATCTTCCGGTACGAGACAACCGGCCGACTCAACGGCCTGCGGGTCGCCGTCTACACCGGCGCCATGACGGGGGTGACCCTGTGACCGCCTCGCTCGCTGTCGCCCTCGCCTTCGCTGCCGTGGTCCTCATGGCCGGGATCGCCATCGGGATCGCCGCCGTCGCGCTCCTGGACTGGATCGTGGTGTGGCCGCGCCGCTCCCGCCGGTCGCCGGGCGCCCAGTACTGGGTGCACTCCGACTACGCCGACACCACGCCGATCACGGTCGGGGGTGCGCGATGAACCCCGTGCACGTCCTCGCTGTCCTCGCGGGTGCGGTCGTCGTTGGCTTCGTCCTCGGCGCTATCGCCGAATGGCGGCTCCTGCGCCCGTGGATCACGCTCGCGCTGCGCCAGGCGGCGATCCTCCACGGCCCCGACCTCCCGCACGACCGCCGTGGTCTTGTCCGCACCAGTTTCCAGGCTGGCGACGGCGACGAGGCTGCCCGCGCCCGGATCGGAGGCCGTCGATGAACCCCGACTTGATCCTGTGGGTCGGTGGCGGTGCCGTCTTCGGCGCGGTTGTCATGGCGCTCGCGCTGCTCGTCCGGCGCCGCCCGGTCGAGACGCCGACCGCCGCCTACGACGTCATCGACGAGTACTTCGACGAGGCCATCAAGGACCTCTTGCCGATGTTCATCGCCGACTTCCCCGGCATCCCGCTCGGGGACACCGAGGAGGGCGTCATCCGCGATATCGAGCGCGGCCTCGCCTCCGAGGACCCCGACTTCATCCGCCTGTTTCACCGCGGCGACACCCACTAGCCACCACTCTCCGGGCGCGGTCCCCAGGCCGCGCCCGGCACACCTCAAGGAGCACAACGACATGACCGACACCACCTACACCGCCGAGGACGCGCAGTGGGACCGCCCGCTCGCCGAGGCCGACGACTCCTACCTGGACGTCACCACCGCCCACGACGAGGACGAGGAGAACGAGTAGCCATGACCGACCGCAACGATCTCCGCGCCTTGGACCTGCTCAAGTGCCTCCACTGGGGGCGCCAGCTGACCGCCGCCTCCCGCATGGCCCAGGCCGTGATGGCCGCGCCCGTCATCGACACCGAGGGCCTGTGCGACGACTACACCCCCGTCGAGTACCTCCGGGTCCTCGTCGACGCCGCGGCGGCCGATGTCGTCGAGCGCCCCGAGGATCGCCCCGTCGAGCCCGAAGACCTGGAGTACGAGCTCCAGACGATCGCGGAATTCCGCGCCTTCGCCGAGCACAGCCGCGAAGCGGGCCGCCTGGCCGAACTGATCGCCGACATGCTCCAAGCCCCGTACAACGAGGAGGCCTAGATGCTGCCCGAGATGATCGGGGGCTTGAGCCCCTTCGACCAGATCGCCCGCACCGACGACGCCGGCGAGCACTGGACTGGCCGCGAGCTGATGCCCGTGATGGGTTACGACAGCTGGCAGCGGTTCGAGGACGTCATCGAGCGCGCGAAGGCATCGTCCGACGCCGCCGGGCACAACACGGACAAAGCGTTTGTGCAGGTCAGCCAGCTTAGCGGCGCCGGTAACCTTGGTGACCAGCGGAAACGCGACTACCGCCTGACGCGCTTCGCGGCCTACCTCGTCGCCATGAACGGCGACCCGCGCAAGCCGCAGATTGCCGCAGCGCAGACCTACTTCGCGGTCAAGACCCGCGAGGCCGAGGTTTCCCAGGCCCACCAGCTCCCAACGTCCTTCGCGGACGCCCTGGAGTTGGCCGCCCGCCAGGCCCGTGCGCTGGAGGCCGCCGCGCCGATGGTCGAGCAGGCCAAGCACCACCGCGCCGCAGACGGCCTTCTGTCCGTCCCCGACTTCGCGAACGAGCTCAAGGCCTGGGCGAAGCAGCACCACGGCGTGAAGGTCCTGCACCAGGAGGTCTGGGACTTCCTCGGCGAGCTCGGCCTCATCATCCGCGGCGACACGATCCGCCACAACCACCCGACCGCCGACGCCGTCGACCGCGACCTAGCGCGCCGGAAGACCACCACGGTCACGCACGCCTCCGGGCGGACCTCGAAAGAGGTCTCGCCGCGGCTGACCCCCGCCGGCGAGGGCTACGCCTGGGACCGCGCGGTCAAGCGCATCGAGTCCACCGGCTCGCTGTCGCGGAAGGCGGTGACCGCATGAGGACCATCCGCATCTACGAGCTGGCCGTCACCTACCCCGAGGGTGCCCGCATGGACGACGGCGAGTGGGAGGAGAGCGGCACGCCCGCGTTCGACGGCTCGCCCGGCGAGTACTGGGTGCCGCGCTGGCCGAAGGAGCGTCGCTACCTCTCCCGCTCCAGCGCCGTCGACCGGGCCCGCCGCCTGGCCGCGATGGGCTGCACGGTCGACGTCCGCCAGTCCGAGCCGATCGCCTGGGCGGACGCCCCCGCGGTCCACCTCGACGCCGAGGAGCCGACCCAGCCGGAGTCCGAGCGCCTCAACCCCGAAGACGACCCTCACTCGCCCGACTACCAGACCCCTTGGGAGTAGCCATGACCATGATCGACCACCACACTCCGGCCTGGCACACCACGGCCGAGGACGAGGTCACCGGCCTGCGCCGGGCCCTGGCCGCCGCCGAGCTGCGCGCCATGAAGTCGGCCGCCGCTGAGGACTCCGCGCAGTTCGCGTTCGAGTGCGCCCGCCGCCGCGCCGACCGCGCCGAGGCCGCCCTCCGCGCCCTCCTCGTGGAGCACGTCGTCCTCCCGAACGTCCCCGAGCACCTGGAGAACTCCGCCGTAGCGCTCGCGGACGTCCTGGTCGACGACATCGCCGCCGGGACCCTCCTGGACGAGCTCGACCTCGCCGGGCACGTCGCCGACTGGTCCGAGTACGAGGCCGACGGGTTCACCCCGCGCGGCGTGGAGGTGCCGTTCTAGTGGGGCCGCTTGGACAGCTCACCGACAAGCAGCGCGCCGCGCTCCTCGGCCGGATCAACCCCGACCGGGTGAAGGAACTCAAGGGGATGGCTCACCTCGAAGCGTGGGACATCCGCCGGGTGCTGAACAAGATCTTCGGCATCTGCGGCTGGGACTTCGAGGTCGCCGAGACCGAACTGGTCTACCACCACTCCGAGGAGAAGAAGCGCCGCAACGGCGACGGCACCTACCTCGCGCACACCGTCGTCTACCGCGTCACCGGCCGCCTGATCCTCAAGGACCAATACGGCTACCCGATCGCGCACTTCGACGACGGCGCCGCCGGCGACGCTACCAACCAGCCGTCCGTCGGGGACGCGCACGACATGGCCCTGAAGACCGCCATGTCCCAGGCGCTCAAGCGCACGGCCGTGAACCTCGGCGACCAGTTCGGCCTCTCGCTCTACAACGACGGGTCCCTGCACCCGACCGTGGTCGCCACCCTCGTCCCCGACGCCGGGGACTACACCCGCGAGCCCGTGGAGGAGTCAGCGTGAAGGACATCGCGAGGCGCGTTGTGGCGGCGAAGCTCGTCGGCGACGAGATCAAGAACATCGAGCGGGCCGCGAAGGCCGAGTTGCTGGAGGAGATGAAGGCCCTCGGGGTCCGGACCCTCGACGTGGAGGGCGACGACGGCGAGAAGCTCGCCGCCGTCTCGCGGGCGAAGGGCCGCACGACGGCGAAGGTCAACGAGTCCGCGCTCCTGGCGTGGGTCAAGGCCAACCGCCCCGACCAGATCCGGGAGGTCGTCGCCCCCGCCTACATCGAGACCCTCAAGAAGCTCGCGATCGAGCACGGCGCCGCCGTCGACGCGACCACCGGCGAGGTCATCCCCGGGATCGAGGTCGAGACAGCCGACCCGTCCGTGACGACCCGGCCGACCGCAGAGGCGCGGGCGCTCATGCGCGACCTCCTCAAGGGCTCGCCGCTGCTGGAGCTGGCCGGGGGCACCGATGCGTAGCACTGTGCGCGCCTCCGTGGCGCTGTGCACCGCCTGTGGCCGCGACGACCGGCATTGGCTCGTGTCCTGCTCCGAGTGCCCGAAGGACCGGTTTCACTGCCGGAACCTGCCCGACGCGCACTCGATCGGGACCCTCCACGTCACCCACCAGCACCGGACGGCGGTGGCGCAGTGAAGAAGAAGGAGAAGCTGGCTCGCCGCCTCGTCCGTGAGCGCTCCGGCGGCATCTGCGAGGTCTGCGGGGCCGCCCGCGCCACGAACTTCCAGCACAGGAAGAACCGGTCGCAGGCCGGCGGCTGGTCGGCCGCGAACGGCTTGGACGTCTGCGGGTCCGGCACCACCGGGTGCCACGGCTACATCCACGCCAACCCCGCTGAGTCCTATGAGCGCGGCTGGTCCGTGCACTCGTGGGACGACCCGGCCGAGGTGCCCGTCCAGACCGCCCTGGGCTGGGTCCTCCTCGACGCCGACGGCGGCCGGACGGCGGTGGCTCCATGCGCGACATGACCCCCCGCACCATGTACGGCTCCGTCGACCTGGCGCCGCTGCTGCGGACCCTCCAGGGCGACACCGGTATGCGAGTGCCCTCCTGGGAGAAGCCCGCGGCGATCGCGGCCCTGACGGACATGGGCCTCGGCGTCGAGCAGATCGCCGCCCTCGTCCACATGTCGGGCACCGACACCACCGAGGCAGTCCGCAAGTACAAGCAGGCCCGCCACACACACCAAGTGGTCGAGCGGGCGGTCATCGGGCACGCGATCTGGATCGCACGATCCCAGGCGAAGCTCCGCGAGCGCACCAAGGCCGCCAACGCGAAGGCGAGGGCGAAGCGCCTGGCCGAACGCGTCCTCGTCGATGGGCACTGGTTCCACCCGCGGGCCCCGCACGGCACGAACACGGGCTACAACGGTTTCGGCTGCCGCTGCCGGGGGCCTGAGGGATGCCACGAGGCGCACATGCAGGCGCAGCGGGACCGGAGGGCCGCCTCATGAGGGGCTCTGCTGCGGGACAGGTCTACACCGTGACCGTGACGGCCCCGGCCCGGTGGCTGAACGCCAACGACCGGCATGGGCACTGGGCGCAGCGCTCGGGGCCCACCCGGGAGTGGCGCGAGGCCGCCGCCTGGACCGCCCGGGCCGCGAAGGTCCCTGGGTTGCAGCGGGCGTCGATCACCGCGGTCGTGCGCCGCGCAGACCGTCGCACCGACACCGACGCGCAGAACCGCTACCCGACCATCAAGGCCGCCGTCGACGGACTCGTGGACGCCGGCGTCCTCCCCGACGACAAGGACCAGTTCCTCCTGGCGCTGACCATCCGCCCCGGGGCGCCCGTCTCCCGTCGGGAGCATCCGCGGGGCGTGCTCGAACTGATCATCACCGAGGAGGCGTTAGTGGCACGCATTCGCACGCTGAAGCCCGGCTTCTTCCGGTCCCGGTCGCTCGCCAAGAACGACCCGCTCGCGCGGCTGACCTTCGCGGGCATGTGGACCGAGGCCGATGACCACGGCCGCGGGGTCGCCGACCCGCGTCTCATCAAGGGCGCGATCTGGGCCCTCGACGACAACATCACGCACTTGCACGTTTCTGCACACATCAACATGCTGGCCGCAACCGACCACATCATCCTCTCCCGAGTCGGCGATGAGACCTACTTCCAGGTCGTCAACTGGGAACCGCACCAGTCCGCGGCGTTCCGGCGGGGAACTCCCCAGTACCCGCCAGTTTCCGCAGGTCAGGTCATCGAATCGCTCGATTCAACCGTCTGCATGCAAGAAAGTGCAAGCCGCACGCAGGAAGGTGCTGGAGAAGGGAGAAGGGAGGAGGGAACAGGGAAGAGGGAGAGAGAGGACGCTGACGCGTCCGGCGCTCTCTTCGACGAGCCCGCTCCCCCGAAGAAGAAGGCGTCCCGCAAGAAGCCGGAGGTGCCGCTCCCCGACGACTTCACCGTCACCGGCGACATGCGCGCCTGGGCCGCAGAGAACACGCCGGGCGTCGACATCGAGCGGGCAACCCTGAAGTTCCGCAATCACGCCGCGGCCAACGACCGCCGCCAGCGTGACTGGCCCGCGGCCTGGCGGAACTGGATGTTGAACGAGCGACCCTCCAACGTCGTAGCAATCCGCAGCGGCGGCTTCGACGAGAAGCACGCGATGCTCGCCCGGCAACGGGCCTGGGCTGAGGCCGAGGACGCGAAGGAGGTGTCCCGGTGAAAAAGACGACCATCGTGGACCTCATCGCGTACACGACCCAGCTCAACCCGGCGCAGCGGTTCGACGAGTACACACCGGTCGCCTGGCACGACGTGCTCGGCGACATGGAGGCGACCTTCGAGCAGTGCCGGGAGGCCATCGCCCGTGTCGCGCGGACTGAGCGCTGGATTTACCCGTCCGCGATCCGCGAGGAGCTCCAGACGATCCTCGCCGCGGTCAACCCGCCGCCGCGGGCCGAGATCCTCTCCGCCCCGCCGGCGCCGCGAGAGGCCCGCCTGGAGGCCGCCGCGCGCGGCAAGGCCCGATGCGAGGCGGCGATCGCTGCCGCGAACCCGTACCGCCTCACTCGCGAGGACGCACCTGAGATCCCCGAGAACCTCCGCAAGGCCCGGGAGGTTGCCGTGGGGTACCGCGCCGGCCAGGCCCGCCGCGACCGCTCCCTGAAGCTCGGCGCCGCCGGAAACGAAGTCCTGTCCCAGATCAACCGCAACCGAAAGGCCACGACATGACCACCACCGAACCGCGACTCCAGATCGAACGTCGCGACCAGGAGAACCTGACGCCGACCGCCGGGCCGGTGATGATGACCCCGCCGATCTCTGAGGACTACTGGGCTTACCGCGTCCGCGTCGCCGACGGCCAGGCCATCGTCGCCTTCCCGAAGTTCGGCACGATCGGCATCGGTTTCGCCGTCGAGGAGGACTGGAACACCAACCTGCCCTTCGACTCCTCAGCGGAGACGATCTACGAGCACATTGAGCACAACCGTGGCGACGAGACAATCGCCCGCGAGACGTGCCTCAGGGCCATCCGCATAATCCAGGACGCCATCAAGGCCGACCAGGCGCCGACTCTGTCGGGAGTCGAGGCGGCGGCTGCACGGGTGCTGCGCGACGAGATCGCTGCCGAAGGCGTCATCACCACCGCCGACACCGAGAGCTTTGACCGCACGGTCCGCTCCCTTGTCGCTGCGGTCCGATCAGCGCTCGGCGCAGAGGGTGGGGTGGCGTGATGTCCACCCCGCCGCTCACCCCCGCCGAGCAGGCCGCATCCAAGGCCCTCTACTCCCACCGCCACGGCCTGAACGGGGTCGACGGTTTCCCCTGCATCAACTGCAACGACGAGGCCCGCGCTGTCGTGGCCGCCGTCCAGGAGCCGATCGAGCAGCAGCTCGGCCGGGACCTCCTCGATGACGGCATCGAGGCCGTCCTAACGCGCCTGCTCGGCGAGGCGAACGCCGTGTTCGTGCTCAACCTCGTCCGCGCCGAGGCGATCGAGGACGCCGCCGCCCGGGAGTTCAACGCCGCCACACCGACCGACGGCCGACTCCGGGCCCGGTTGTACTCGCGTGCCGCCGAGGTCCGCGCGACGCCGCTGCCGGGCTCGCCACTCGCCCTGTCCCGTCCCACCTCTGAGGAGCACTGACATGACCACCGAACACACGATCGATCCGACCTACGTCCTCGCTGGCGTCATCCACGGCTCGACCTGCGAGGACTCGCCGCCTGAGTGCATCGAGTACGAAGGCGCCTGCGTCAAGGCCGCCAAGGCGATCGCTAGGTCGCTCGCGGGCTGGACCGTGGGCCCCTCGAATGATGGATCGGTTGACGCCGGTCTCTACCACACCTGCGAGTCCGAGCCGGTGTCCTGGATGGACGGCCAGCCTGTCGGCGCCGTCCTGGGGATCATCGCCGATCACACCTGCGAGGCCACCCGATGACCACCAACCCTGTCCCGTCCGACACCGACCGACTCGCCGAGATCCGCGCGCGTCTCGACGCCGCGACCCCCGGGCCGTGGCAAGACGCTGGAGACGTTTCCGGCATCGAGACCGCGTCCGGCGAACGCATCACCATCGGCGACGACTCCGGCTACGGCTGCGTCTACATCGACGACGGCGACCGGGACCTGCTCGCGAACGCCCCGGCCGATCTGACCTACCTGCTCGACGTTGCTGAGGACTGCGAGGCTCGGCTGGCGGCCAAGCAGCACCTGGTTGACAGCCTCCAGGGACGCCTCGACACCGCCGAGGGGCAGCTGGACGGTTGGCTGCTGGCGCCGCACCACGACACCGGCGGCGAGTACGGCCTCTACCACGACTGCGCCGTCGACGAAGCCGCCATCGGCATCGGTGAGCGCAGTCTGCGTGGCGTCCTCGACGAGGTCCGGGAGCACGAGTGCGTGAAGGGGACCGACGATGTGTAGCTGCCCCGCACACCGTGAGCTCGTGGACTGCACTTGCCAGTGCAACCACACCGATGACCGGATCGCGCAGTGGAAGCGCCGCGCCGATCAGCTCCAGAAGCAGCTCAGCACTGTCGAAGGCATCGTTGCCGACATGTTCGACTCCGGCAAGTGCTGGTTCGACCACAACGGCCACTGCCAGGAGCACGGCTGGTTCGACACTGAACCCGCCTGCCCTCACGGCCGCGCGCGGGCTCTCGGTCTGGGCGAGGGAGACGGACAGTGAGCACCACGCAGACGCTGCCCGAAATCCAGATCGCTGGCGAGCACACAACAGGGTCGGGACTCGACCACCAGTTCTGCTTCGACCACGACCGCGACACCGCCCTGTGCGGCCGCGACCTGGCGAACGCCGCCTACATCATCGGCACCGAGGCCGCGCGGGTCTGCATCGTCTGCGAGGAGCTGCGAAAGGAGTTCCGGGACGCCGGGATCTGCTGCGAGGAGACCCGCCGTGGCTGACCTGATCAAGGCCAAGGTGTGGCTGTTGGGCAAGTGCGACCTCTGCGGCACCCCGATCGACCGCATCGAACGCGAAGGCACCACGGTCTGGCACTTCCACGTTGCCCCCGAGCCTGTTTCTGGGATGCCTCACACACCCACCCCGGGCTGCACGTGCCACCCGACCGACGAGTCCACATGGACCCGCTACGGCAGCGCGGTCGAGCCCGGCTCGATGTGGGAACCGAACCCGGAATGCCCGGAGCACGGCGCTCACACCGAGATCCTGGCCGCCCAGGAGCGCGCTGGAGACACCAGGACGGCCGACGCCGACTCGGGTAGGGGTACGGGCGTCGCAGAAACGCTCACAGGCGCTCAGGAGTACGAGAACGGCCGCCGGATCGCCGTCTCGATGATGGACCGCGCCGAAGCGAAACACCGGCACGCGAACGGGACGCCGCACCTCCGGGAGCACTGCGAGACCTGCGCCGAGGAGTACTGGAGCAACCGGCTCCGGCCCGTCCACAACCGCGAGGCCGCCGCCAGCCTCCGCGCCTACGTCGCCGCACAGCCATCGATCGACCCCGACGACCGGCACGCCTGCGGCTACCGCGACGGCATCATCTGGGCCGCCGAGCGCCTGGAGTCCGTCGCCAAAGACGACGAGTCCGACTCCCTGACCGAGAGGACCGGGACATGAGCACCGAGCCCTACTTCACCGACGGGACCGTCACCCTCTACCTCGGGGACATGCGCGAGATCCTGCCCGCCCTTGACGTCCGCGCGGACTGCATCGTGGCCGACCCGCCGTATGCGGAAACGGCCTTGGTGTGGGACCGGTGGCCCGACGGCTGGCCGGACGTCGCCGCCGCCATCACCGACAGCATGTGGTGTTTCGGGAGCATGCGCATGTTCCTCGACCGCTCCGGAGAGTTCGCAGGCTGGCGCATGTCCCAGGACGTCGTGTGGCGCAAACCGTACGGCACTTCGCTTGCGGCCGACAGGTTCCGCCGCGTCCACGAACACGCCCTCCACTGGTACCGGGGTCCCTGGAAGGGCGTACGCCACGACACGCCTCGTGAGGCCTGGCATGGGGAGAACAACGGCCGCAACTGCAAGCGGTCGGAGAAACAGCGCCATCAGGGCGCGGCCGAAACGGACATGCGGTATCGGGACGATGGCACGCGCCTCATGCTGTCGGTGCTCGACGCCCGATCACCGCGAGACGGCCTTCACCCGACCCAGAAACCACTCAGGGTCCTGGACCCGCTGATCCGCTACGCCTGCCCACCTGGCGGCCTCGTCCTCGACCCGTTCGCAGGATCGGGGTCAACCCTCGACGCCGCCCGATCTACGGACCGCCGCGCGATCGGCATCGAGGCGAACGAGGCCTACATCGAGAGAGCCGCCCGACGCCTGTCGCAGCCGCTCCTGATCGCAGCTCTCGACCCCGCCCGTCCCACCGATACCCGAACCACAACCCAGGAGGACACCGATGAGTAACCCGCTGAGCCCCGCCGAAATGGCCGCCGTCCGAGAGCTGACCGCGTGGGAGGTGTTCGAAGCCTCCGACGGCAACCCTTCGATCCGACTCAAGGAAGGACGCACCACCGAGGAACAGGCCCGTGCGCTGGTCGACGCAATCAGGCCCATCATCGAGGCTGAAGCGCTCCACGAGTTCGCCGACGCGAACCGCTTCCCATCCGACTGGATCATGTTCCGCCGCAACGACGGCAGCGGCGTGACCGTTCCGGACCTGCTGCGCGAAGTCGCGGCCGGGAAGCTCCGCGCCGCCGGTTGGGTCGACGCCCCCACCATCGAGGAGTCCGGCCATGCCGAGTAACCCCGAACCCACCGAACTGACGGCCGCCGAACGCGCCGTTGCCGAAATCCTCTGGCGCGAGCTCGACGGCGAGGACTACGACCCCGAGGACGGCGGCCACGAAGCAGCCCTTCGGGATCACGCCACGCTCGCCCGCGAGCTGGTCGCCGCAGCCACCGGCGCGAAGCCGGTAGTCCCTGAACAGCGCGGCGGCATCGTCATGAACGTCCAGTCCGCCTCGAGCGGCTCCAGCGTCGACAACTACGCGATCGGCTTCTCTGCCGGTCTCCAGCGTGGCCGCCGTGGCTACTGATCCGAAAGGCATGCCGATGACCGCCCCCGAACCCACCCAGCCGCTCACCGACGACCAGCTAGCCCAGATTCGCGGGCACCAGCACGACCTCACCAGACGTGGGCGACTCGCCCTCACCGCCTACGAAATGGGCCAACTCCTGGCCGAGGTGGACCGGCTCCGGGCCGACCTGGGCGAGTCCGAGGCCCGCCGCAAGGACCTGTTCCGCCGCCTCGGGGAGCACATGGACGACCTCGGCGACGCGAACACGGAGCTGTCCCGGCTCCGGGCCGAGAACACCGCCCAAGCCGCCGCCCTCACCGAGGTCAAGCGCCTTCACCAGCCGTATCCCGATGGGGGCGGCATCGGCTTCCGCGACAAGCCCTACCCGGACGGCGACGGTGCGTACGGATCGATTGACCCGTGCTGCCAGGTGTGCGGCACCCCGGGAGAGTACGCCGCCCCGTATCCGTGCGGGACTGCTCGCGCGCTTGGCCTCGACCAGTCCGGGGAGGGGCAGGCCAATGGGTGAGGTCCTACGCCAAGCGATTCCGCTGCTGCTGTCCGCGAACACCCTCACGCTCACCTGGCTCGTGGGGAACCGCAAGACCTCCGGTTGGGTGCTCGGCTGCATCGGCCAGGCCCTCTGGTTCGTCTTCATCTTTACCTGGCAGGTGTGGGGGCTGCTGCCCCTCGCGATCGGCCTCACCATCGTCTACGCCCGCAACCTCATCCGCTGGAGGCGGGAGCGCCGCGAGGAGACCGTGGGCTACGTGGCCGAGCTGGTGCCGTGCGAGACCTGTCGGGACGGTGGCACCTCATGACCTGGCCTCCCAGAGAGCAGGGCGCCTGCGAACCGGGCTGCACCTGCACCGACACCCCGGCCCCCAGCGCGCCCGTCTATCCCAACGAGCCGCTCCGCGAGTGCGGGGTCACCGGGTGCATCCACTGCGACATCGTCTACCCGGTCCCCGGCGGCGGCGACCGGCTCCCGACACGAAAGGCAACGACATGAACGACACCATTGCGATCATCATCGCCCTGACCGTCCTCGCGGTCAGCATCTCCGCCTACCTCCGCTCCCGCTACTGGGCCCGGCGCTCAGACCGGGCGGCCCTGTCCGCAGAGCTTGCCGCTCGGCGCGCCGAATCCGCCGCTGCGAAGAGCATCGATGCCCTTCGGCGACAGGCCGCCGCACTGCGCTGCTACGCCCAGATCTCCGGGCGCGACCTCAACCACCAGTGGGAGGTCCTCAACATCGCCGAAGATCTCGACCGGGCCGCCAACAACCTCGACCCGCAGGGCCCCAACATGCACGCCGCCTCCGGCGGCGCGTTCGCCAAGGACACCGACCGCTGACCATCCCGGCGGCGCGGGTACGGCACCCGCGCCGCCACCAGCCCCTACATGAAACCAAGTAGTCCTTCAGTAACTCTTCGCACACATAAAACCCGTAATTCGCCGCACCAAGGGGGAGCCATGACGACCGAGAACACCACCACCTGCACCCGCTGCGGGCGCCCCGTCGCCGACCAAGCGCTCTGCTGCGGAGCCTGCGTCGACCAGACCGCGGCCAACCTCTCCTTCATCGAGGCGATCGCCGACGACTTGGAGACCACCCTCACAAGGCAGGACCGCGTGAGTGCGGGCTCCGGCGGCCGGGCCTCCTCCGAGGCCCCGCTCCCCCTCAACCTCCACGCGAGCGATGTCGGTGCGAGACTTCGCAACACGCTCACCACGTGGGTGCGGCTCGTCGCCGAGGAGC
This sequence comes from Glycomyces paridis, assembly GCF_004912155.1. Taxonomy (GTDB): domain Bacteria; phylum Actinomycetota; class Actinomycetes; order Mycobacteriales; family Micromonosporaceae; genus Glycomyces; species Glycomyces paridis. The sequence continues at coordinate 85,346 of NZ_STGX01000016.1, forward strand.
GGGGCGTGAGCATCGAGGACGCCTTCCCCGACGCCTTCCCCACCCTCTTCGGCCCCACCTGCTCGACCGGCATGGGGCACTGGTGCACCCACTCCTCCTGCCGGACCATCCATCTCACCGCGCCTCGGGAGGTCACCGTCCAGGAGATGGCCGCGTGGCTCCGCACCCGCCTCGGATGGATCGCCCACCGCGAATGGGGACCCGACGCGTTCGACGACCTCTCCCGGGTAGCGGTCGACCTCGGGCGGGCCGTCGACTCCCCGCCCCCCATGATCTCGCTCGGCACCTGCGAGGCCGAGGACTGCACCGGGGAGCTCAGGGCGCACCAGGAGGCGAGCTTCGTCAAGTGCCCAGCCTGCCGGACGAGCTACGACGTCGCGAAGCGCAAGGACCGCCTCCTCGGCCGCGCCGACCACCTCCCCCGCACCGCCGCCTCCATCGCCCGCATCCTCACCGCACTGGGAGACCGGGACCCCGACGGCAGGCCCATCGTCCGCGAACTCAAATGGGTCGCCAACAGGGTCCAATGGAAGCAGCTCCGCCCCGTCGGCAAGGACGACTCCGGCCGCCCCACCTACCGCCTCGGCGACGCCCGCCGCCTCCACGACGAGGCCATCGCCAAGGACCTCGACAAGGCCGCGAAACGACTCACACAAGCCGCCTGAACAGCGAAAACACAAGACAGAGAGTAGGATTGAAGCATGAGCGAGCACCGCAAGAACATCCGTGACGACGGCAGGATCACATGGCTCTCCTGCTCCTGCTGCGAGTTCTTCGTGAACTCCAAGAGGCCCGCCGCCCAACAGCGCGCGAGCGTCGTGAACACCACTTGGGAACGTCACCTCTCGTCAGTCGGAGCGCGCCCGTGACCTCCCCCATCATCGACTTCATCGCCGCGCGCCTCGACGAGGACCGACACCGCGCCGAAGCCGCCGCGCCGGACTGGGACTCAGAAGACGAGCGCCTCGAATGGGAAGACCTCCCCGAAACCCACTTCGCTCACGCCCGAAGCCACGACCCCGCCCGTGTCCTCCGCGAGGTCGAGGCCAAGCGGGCCATCATCGCCGAGCACTCCACGCCGCATACCGTCGTGGACGGCTTCTGCACCGAATGTGGCGGCTTCCTGCCGGACGGCATCCACAAGCGGGACCGGTCCTACTGCGAGGTGCACGGCTGGCGGGAGTGCGAGACCCTCACCCAGCTCGCCGCCATCTGGGCTGACCACCCCGACTACAACCCCGAATGGGGCACGACATGAGCGAGCGCTTCACGGACGAGCAGCGCTTCGAGCTCTGGCGCGCCTTCGCGGGCGGGGACACGCCCCAGTACTTCTCGGGATTCCAGGACCAGCACTGGACCGCTGGCGTGGACCGCCTCGCCGACGTCCTCGCCCCGATGCTCGACGGCGAATACGAGAAGATCCGCAACGAGAACAAGCGCCTCCGCACTGAGCTCGAAGAGGCACGCGGCCGCCTCAAGTGGGCGGATGTCGCCGCCGTGGAGAGCAAGCGCACCTTCGACCAGTACGACGAGGACCGCGCGGCGTGGATCGTCCACCGGGACAGGATGACCGACGAAATCCTCGACCTCCGCGATCAGGTCAAGGCACTCAAGGCCAAGGACGTGACCCACGAAACTTAGTCCCGAGGCATCTTGACACCGACAAGAGATTACGAGTACTTTCGAGAAGTAGGGTCGCGAGCTTCATGCTCACGGCCCTATGGTCGTATCGGGGCGGTACAAGCGGGCGGGACCTCACGGGCCCGCCCGCCGCCCCCACCTCCCACACTGAAACGCTCGCGGGAGGTGCACCATGCCCTCCCGCATCCCCCCTGAGGAACGCGAAGCCATCGCCGAAGCCATCCGCTCAGGACGGCCCCGCAACGAGATCGCCCGCGAGTACAAGCGCTCCGCCGGCACCATCTCCAACATCGCCGCCGAGTTCGGTTTGACCGACGCCTTTGACCGGTCAGCCACCGAAAACGCGACTAAGGCGAAGCAGGCCGACAACCGGTCGATGCGCGCCGAGCTCTCCCGCCGCCTCCTCGTCAAGGCCGGCGAACTCCTCGACCAGGTCGACGATCCACACATCGTGTTCAACTTCGGCGGCAAGGACAACACGTTCGAGCAGCGGACACTCCCGAGGCCGCCGACCGGCGACATCAGGAACCTGATCGTGTCGGCCGCGACCGCGATCGACAAGCACATCGTGATCGACCGCCACGACTCCGGCGCCGGCCTGGACGAGACCGTGGGCCTGCTCGACCGGATCATGACCGGCCTCAAGGAGAAGCACGGCGATGGCGGAGACGCTCACCCCCGCGCCGCCGACTGAGCGACTCCAAGCGCTCTCCGACCTCCAAGAGCGCTCCATCGCCCACGCCGAAGCCCGCATCAACCTCTGGACCGGGTCGATCCGGTCGGGGAAGACGATCTCGTCGCTGCTGCGCTGGCTCATGTACGTCGCCACCGCCCCCCGCGGTGGGGCGCTCCTGGTCACCGGGAAGACGTTCGACACCGTCTCCCGCAACGTGTTCGGGCCCCTCCAGGACCCGCTCATCACCGGCTCTCACGCGCAGCACGTCACATACACGCGCGGCGCCGGCACTGCAACGATCCTGGGCCGCAAGGTCGAGGTCATCACCGCGAACGACGCCAAGGCCGAGGGCAGGCTCCGCGGCCTCACATGCGCGGGCGCGTACGCCGACGAGGTCTCCCTCCTCCCCGAGGGCTACTGGGACCAGCTCCTGGGGCGCATGTCCGTCCCCGGCGCGAAGGTGTTCGGCACCTCGAACCCCGACAACCCCGCCCACTGGCTCCGCCAGCGGTTCATCCTCCGGCAAGGGGAACTGAACCTCAGACACTGGCACTTCACCCTCGACGACAACCCGTCCCTGCCGGCCGAGTACGTCGCCGACATCAAAGCCGAGTTCACCGGCCTCTGGTACCGCCGCTTCATCTTGGGCGAGTGGGTCGCCGCCGAGGGCGCCGTCTACGACATGTGGGACGAGGAACGCCACATCGTCGACGAGCTCCCGCAAATGACCCGCGTCGTCGCCCTCGGCGTCGACTACGGCACCACGAACCCCACCGATGCGGTCCTCATCGGCCTCGGCATCGACCGCCGCCTGTACGCGATAGCCGAATGGCGCTGGGACTCCAAGGAGAAGCGCCGGTCCCTCGCGGACGTGGAGCTGTCCGAGCGCCTCAGGGGCTGGCTCGACACGCTCATGGTCCCCGGCATCCCCGCCCGGCCCGAGTACTTCGTCCTCGACCCCGCGGCCGCCTCGTTCAAGGAGCAGCTGTACAACGACGGCATCTCCGTCACCCAAGGCGAGAACGCCGTGGTCGACGGCATCCGCACCGTCGCCTCACTCCTGTCGACGGGACGGCTCAAGATCCACTCGAGCTGCAAGCACCTCATCACCGAGTTCCCCGGCTACTCGTGGGACGACGACAAAGCCCTCAAGGGCGAAGACGCCCCCGTCAAGGTCGCCGACCACGCGCTCGACGCACTCCGCTACGGCATCTTCACCACGCGCGCGCTCTGGCGCCCCTACGTCCTCGCCGCATAGGAGGTCCAGTGCCCCTCGACTACGCCCCCGGAACCGTCTGGCCACCCGAGGAATACGACCTCGTCAACGCCCAGATCGGCATCTGGGCCGCCTGGCACTCCGGCGACATCGACCAGCTCACCACCGTCTACTCCGACGTCACCGACACCACCCCCGCCGAGCACGAGAAGTGGCGGCCCATCCGCAAGATCTACTCGCTGCTGCGCCGCTGGTTCTGGAGGCAAGCCTCCAACACCCGCAGGCCCCGCCAGAGGGTGCACGTCCCCCTCGCCGGCGACATCGCCCAAGCCTCCGCGGGCCTCCTGTTCGCCGAACCCCCCACCGTCGAATGCGAACACAAGGCGACCGCCGAGAAGCTCGAGGAGATCCTCCCCGACATCTGGCGGGCCCTCTCCGAAGGCGCCGAGATCTGCGCCGCCCTCGGCGGCGTGTACCCGCGGATCCTGTGGGACGAGGACGGGCCCCGCATCACCGTCACCCACCCCGACGCGGCGGTCCCCGAGTTCCGCCAAGGCCGACTGCGCGCAGTCACCCTGTGGCGGGTCATCCGGCACGAAGGCCAGACCGTCGTGCGCCACCTCGAACGCCACGAACGCGACGAGCAGGGCCACGGGGTGATCGAGCACAGCGTGTACGTCGGCACCGTCACCCAGCTCGGCCATGTCGTGCCGCTGACCGACTACCCTGAGACCGCGCACATCCAGATCGAACGCGACGGCAACCAGATCACCACCGGCACGGACCGGCTCACCGCCGGATACGTCCCCAACCTGCTGCCGAACCGGATCTGGCGCCACCTGCCGCAGGCCTCGAGCCTCGGCGTCTCCGACTACTCCGGCCTCGAGACCATGCTCGACATGCTCGACCTCACCTATTCGTCGTGGGCGAGAAGCGTCGACCAGGCACAGGGCAAGCTGATCGTCCCCCGCCAGTACCTGAACGACCAGGGCCCCGGCGAAGGCGCCGTGTTCGACATGGACCAGGAGACGTTCCAGCCCGTCGATTCCCTCGACGGGACTGTGAACCTCGCGCAGGTCCAGTTCAAGATCCCCGTCGACGAGCTCGACCGGACCGTGGACCGCATCAAGGGCGACATCGTGAACTCTGCCGGCTACTCGCCGCGGACGTTCGGCCTCGACCAGGGCGTCACGCAGGCCACCGCCACCGAAGTGAACGCGCTCGACTCGAAGGACGAGATCACCAAGGCCCGCAAGATCGGGTACTGGCGGCCCGTCCTCGAGGAGCTCCTGCGCGCGCTCCTAGACGTCGGGAAGGCCAAGTTCCAGTGGGACGTCGACCCCGAGGCGCCGCTCACGATCGAGTGGGGCGGCGGCGCCGACATCGACGACGAGACCAAGTCGCGGATCCTCGCGAACTGGGAGGCCGCGCGCGCGGCGTCGACCGAGGAGAAGGTCAAGTTCCGGCATCCCGAGTGGGAGCAGACGGCCGTCGACGAAGAGGTCAAGCGCATCCACAAGGAGCAGGCGATCGGTCAAGCCGAGGACCCCGGGAGCTTCCGCGGCGGCTTCGGCGACGAGGACAACCGCGACTCCCCCGCAGTTGTGGGCGAGAGGCCCGCAACTGAGGAGCCTGAGGGGGCGTAATGCCCATCGACCGCTCCATCGCCGAGGGCCTCGCCGAGAACGTCGCCGAGCTCTACCGCGGCGCCGAGACGCGCTTGGCGCAGAACCTCGCGCGCCGCATCCGGGCCGACATCACCTCCGGCCACCAGGACCGCCTCACCGCCATGTCGGCGCTCCGCCGCCAGGCCGAGGACGTCCTGGCCGCGCTCTCCGGCCGCTCCGCGCGACTGGCCGAGCGGGCGCTCATGGAGGCGTACGCGCGCGGCGCCGCCGCCGCAGTGGACGAGATGGCCCGCCTGTCGGGTGACCGGTGGGTGGACTGGCTCGCGCGGCGGTCCCGGATCGTCCGGGCGATCGCCTGGCTGACCGGCTACTCGAAGCGGCGGGACGCGCGCCTGGCCGAGGCGGTCGCCGCGGTCCGGGCCGACCTGCCGGGCATCGACTCGGTGATGGTCATCGCCCAAGAGCTCACCCAGCGCATGTCCTCCACGCATCTGCACGTGCTCCGCTGGCACCAGGACGCCTACCGGGACGTCATGGCCGGGCCGGTCGTGGACGTCCTCCTGGGCACGAAGACCCGCCTCCGCGCGGCGCAGGTCGCCTGGGAGCACCTGCTCTCCAAGGGCGTCAGCGGCTTCACCGACAAGCGCGGGCACCGCCGCGAACTCGCCTCATACGTGGAGATGGCGACCCGCACCGCGGTCGCCCACTCGTCCATCGAGGGGCACCTGGGCCGTCTCACGCAGGCCGGCGCCGAGCTCGTGATCGTCTCCAACGCCCCCGAAGAGTGCCGTTTGTGCAGGCCATACGAGTCGCGTGTGCTCGCGATCAACGGCCCGGCCGGGCCGCGGGTCATAGAGCACGCGATCGAGGACGGCGTCATGGTCCCCATCGACGTGAAAGCCACCGTGGCCGAAGCCGTCGCCGCAGGGCTGATACACCCGAACTGCCGGCACCGACTCGCCATGTACCTGCCGGGCGTCACGAAATCCGAGACGCACACGCAGGACCCCAAGGGCGACAAGGACCGCCAGCGCCTCAGGGAGCTCGAACGCGAACTCCGCGCCCTGAAGCTCAAGCGCGAAGCCCTCGTCGACCCTACGGCGGCCGCGGCGCTCGACCGGAAGATCCGCACGAAGCAGGCGCAGATCCGCGAGCACGTGCGCGTCTCCGGCGCCCAGCGCCAACCGCAGCGCGAGCAAGTGGGGTCCGCGCGCTAGCAGCAACTTTGCGCATCCACGCAAAGTTCCACGACTTCCCCCGCACGGGGGCAGACCAGATCCATCCCGCCCGAGTCGCACGACGACGGCACGATCCCGCACGGGAGCGCACCACATGTCCGACAACGTCACCGAGAACCCGACGCCCGCCGAACCCGCCGCGCCCGAGCCGCAGCCGGAACCCGAAGCCCCCAAGGCCGAGGAGACCGACTGGAAGGCCATGGCCCGCAAGTGGGAGAAGCTCGCCAAGGAGAACTCGAACGCCGCCAAGGAGCGCGACGAACTCCGCCAGAAGTCCATGACCGAGCAGGAGAAGGCCGTCGCCAAGGCCAAGGCCGAAGGCGCGAGCGAAGCGACGAAGGCCGCGAACGCGAGACTGGCCGCCGCCGAACTCAAGGCCGAGGCCGCCGTCAAGGGCGTGAACCTCGCCGAACTCGGCGACCTCATCGACGTCTCCAAACTCCTCGACGAGAACGGCGACGTCGACGACAAGGCCGTCAAGGCCGCCGTGGGCAAGCTCGCGAAGCTCGCCCCCAAGCCCGGCCCTTCCGGCGGGGACTTCGGCGGCGCCCCCCAGCAGCAGCCCGCCAGCCTCGACGCCCAGATCCGCGCCGCGGAATCCAAGGGCGACTGGGACCTGGCGCGCCAGCTCAAGACCCAGAAAATGCTCAACCACTAGGCGGACTCCGGTCTGCCCATCCATTGAGGAGGACCCGGCATGGCCGGAATCACCGGGCAGGGCGACACCTTCGACCTGCCGAACTACGTCGGCGAACTGTTCGCCGTCACCCCCGAGGACACGCCGTTCCTGTCCGCCATCGGCGGGCTCACCGGCGGCGAGGCCGCAGACGCGACCCTGTTCCAGTGGCAGGGCTACGACCTGCGCGACGCCGACGCCACCCGGCAGCGACTCGAGGGCGCCGACGCGCCCACCGCCGAGGCCCGCGTCCGGTTCAACGTGAACAACGTCGTCGAGGTCCACCAGGAAGCCCTGGAGATCTCGTACACGAAGATGGCCGCCACCGGCCAGTTCAACTCGACCGGCTCTTCGCACGCCGGCGCGGTCGGCCTCCAGGGCACCAACCCGGTCATGCGCGAGCTCGACTGGCAGATCGCCCAGCACCTGAAGCAGATCGCCCGCGACGTCGAGAAGAGCTTCATCACCGGGACGTTCAACAACCCGTCGACCAACGCGACCGCCCGCCGCACCCGCGGCATCCTCGAGGCCATCACCTCGAACGTCTCCACCCAGGGCGGCACCGCGGTCGGCACCGCGACCATCGAATCAGACACCGAGGTGTGGACGATCACCGCCCACGGCCTCGCCGTCGGCGACCAGATCACCATCACCACCGCCACCGGCGGCGCCGTCGGGGTCCTGTCCGAGAACCAGCTGTACTACGTGCGCACCGCCCCGGACGCGAACACGTTCACCGTCGCCACCCGCCCCGGCGGGTCCGCGGTCGCGTTCGCCACCGACGGCGGCGCCGTGGTCTACGAGGCCACCGCCCTCACCGAGGCGCTCGTCTTCGACCTGCTCCAGCAGGTGTGGGAGAACGGCGGCATCCAGGAATCGGAGACGGCCACGCTCATGTGCGGGGCGTCCCTGAAGCGGGCCCTGACGAAGATCTTCATCAAGGACCGCGGCTTCCAGGAGACCTCCCGGACCGTCGGCGGCGTGCACGTCATGACCATCGAGACCGACTTCGGCCGGCTCAACCTGATGCTGAACCGGCACATGCCGACCAGCACTCTGGCGGTCGTCTCCCTCGAGGAATGCTCCCCGGTGATGCTCCCCATCCCCGGCAAGGGCTTCCTGTTCGTCGAGGAGCTCGCCAAGTCCGGCGCGTCGGAGAAGCGCCAGATGTACGGCGAGATCGGCCTGAAGTACGGCAACGAGAAGGCGCACGGCAAGCTGCTGCGCGTCGGCGCTCCCGCCGGGGCCTAGGCCATGCGGTTCACGTGCACGCGCTTCCCCGACGGGGAGGTCCCGATCCGCACGCGCGCGGGCGTCGTCATGTTCCGTGGCGGCGTCGCCGACGTCGACGACCCCGACCTGGCGAAGGCCCTCCTCGAGGTGCCCGCGTCGTTCGGTGTCGCCGAGGACAAGCCCGTCAAGAAGGCCGCGAAGAAGGCCGCTCGAGGCAAGGAGTAGACGATGGCGAAGCCGGTGTACGCGACTGTCGAGGAGTACGGCAACTCCCCGTATGGGGCCGCCGCGGCCCCCGATGATCTCGGCGACCGGCTCGCCATCGCCTCCCGCGACATCGACTGGCTGGCCATGACCGCGGTCTACGACAAGAACGAGGCCGGCATCCCCGTCGAGGAGGATCTCGCCGAGGCCCTGCGGGACGCGACGATCGCGCAGGCCTCCTACGGGATCGATCCGGGCGCGGGTCTCGGTGAGGGCCAGCTGCCGCCGGGGGTCTCCTCGGCGTCGATCGGGTCCGCATCGATCACGAAGTCGAAGGCGACGCCGGAGACCGTGATCGCCGGGATCACCTACGCCCCCAGGGTGCTGATGATCCTGCGCGACCTCATGTCCACCGAGGCGTACGCGCGATGAGCCTCCTGTCGCTGTGGAAGCAGCACACGGTCACGATCGAGCCGCACTTGGGCACGAACGGCTACGGCCAGGACATGTTCGGCCCGGCCGTCGAGGTCCAGGGCTGGCTCGAGCAGAAGGTCAAGAACATCCGGGACGAGAACGGCTCGGAGACGGTCTCGACCGCGCAGTTCTACTGCGAGCTCGGCACCTCCGCGCCCCCGCGGTCACGGGGAACATTCCCGGACGGGCGCACCTCCCTGGTGATCCTGTCGGCGCCGATGGACGCCGGGACGCTTCCGCTTCCCGAGCACCTCGTCATCCACTTCGAGTAGAGGGGGCAGGCATGGGTCAGGTCCGGTTCGAGTGGAACGGCGACGAGGTCAAGCGTAGGCAGCGCGAGGGCCGCAACAAGGGCCTGCACCTCGCCGCGGAGCACCTCCTCGGCGCGTCCCTGCCGCTGGTGCCGCTGCGAGACGGGCCCCTGGAGCAGTCCGGGACCGCGTCCGTGGACGAGAGGAAGGGGAAAGCTGCGGTGTCTTACGACACCGTGTATTTAGGCTGTTCCCCAGCATGAGCGACTTGACTTTCATCATCCCCGAAAGGGCACCGCGAAGTACCTGGAGACGCCGATGAATACCGAGTCGGAGACGATCCGGGCATTGATCGCGGCCCAGATCCGCCGTCACCTGCGAACCTAGTAGAATATTCACAAAGGACCCGGCGAGCGCGCCAACGCCCCCGGGTCGTGGACGACCTGATGAAAGCAGGCCGACATGGCACAGCGTACATGCTCAATCGACGGGTGCGACGCCCCGCACCAGGCTCGCGGAATGTGCAAGCCGCATTACCGCAAGGACTACTACCTGCGGAACAAGGAACGCGAGAACGCCCGCTTCAAGGCGTACCGCGAAGCCAACCTCGACCGCGAGAAGGCCCGGTTCGCCGCGTACGCCGAGAAGCGCTGGGGAGCCGAGCGTGCCGCCCTGGCGCAGGCGAAGGCCGACCGGATCGTCGCCACAGAGAAGGCCTGCACGAAATGCGGCGAGCGGAAGCCCAAGGACCAGTTCCACAAGGACCCCCGCCGCCTCGACGGCCGATACTCGTGGTGCAAACCCTGTTTTCACGAGCAGGTTGCGAGCATACGGACCCCTGAGAGCGAAGCGCTACGCCGCCAAGCTGCATACGCCGACCCTGAACGTCGCGAGCGCCTCCTGGAGGGCCATCGGAAGTGGTCCAAGGCGAACCCCGAGAAGAACCGTGAATACGCCAGGGCCTACCAGGCGCGCAAGCGTGAAGCCACCGTCGAAGAAGTCGATTACGGCCTGATCATCGAGCGCGACGGAATGCACTGCTACCTGTGCCGTAGCGATATCGCCGACCTCGACGTCCTTCACTTCGACCACGTTGTGCCGTTGTCTCGCGGCGGCGCGCACAGTATGGGCAACATCAAGCCAACTCACGGCACTTGCAACCAGCGGAAACACAACAAGCTGCTGTCCGAGCTGGACTGGTACCAGCCCTAGACCACCCCCGATCAGCCCCGGCCCAACCGCCGGGGCTTTCGCGTACCCGGAGGTGCACATGTCTTGGACCTCGGACCTCCTCGTGGGGATCGCCGAGCACCTCGCCGCCGAGGGAGTCGGATCGTGGAACCCCTCGGGGATCTACGCGTCGGGCCAGATCGGCGTCTTCATCGCGGTCATGCCCCCCGGCCCGGCCGACGGCAGCGGCGACCGGGTCATCGTCCTCACCGACTACGACCCCAACGGCGGCACTTCGGGAGGGGACACGACCCCGCGCCTCCAGGTCCGCTGCCGCGGGGCCCGCAACGACCCGCTCTCCGTGACCGTCATCAAGGACGCCGTCCGCAAGGCCCTGGAGGGTCTTGACGCTGTCCAGTTCGGCGAGGTCACGGTCTCCGGCATCAACCACGTCTCCGGCACCCCCATGGGCATCGACGCGAACCAGCGGCACGAACGGTCCGACAACTACGAGATCCAGGCGCGGCGCACGTCCGCGCTCCTCACCGAATAGGAGCACAGCTATGGCTGAAGCGACTGCGCTGCAACGGAAGTGGCGCTGGCAGATCAACACCGGGTCCGTGTCGGTGCCGAACTGGGAGACCGTCCTCGGTCTCCAGGAGTTCACGCCGAACATCGAACCGACCGACCAGGAGGACAACGACTACGAGTCCGACGGGTGGGGCGGTTCGACCCGCACCATGCTCGTGTGGGGCCTGGAGGCGAACCTCTCGCACCGCAAGGACACGGTCACGCACGTCGAGAACACGGTGCACGCGTTCCTGCGCCTGGCCTCCATGGCGATCGAGGCGGCCGACGGCGTCGTCCACATGCGCTGGTTCGACAAGCTCGGCTCCGTCGAGGCGTACGAGGGCTATGGGCTGATCACGTGGGCGCCCGACGGAGGCGGCATGGCCGACCTCGAACGAGTCTCCGTGACCGTCACCCCCTCCGCGACCAACCCGGTTCTGACGACGATCGCGAACCCGGTCAACGCGGCCCCGCTCCCGGTCGTCACCTCCCTGTCACCGGCCACCGGCCCTGCCGCTGGCGGCACCCTCGTCACCATCACCGGCGCGTACTTCACTGGCGCGACCACCGTGGAGTTCGGCGCGGACGACGCCACGGACTTCGAGGTCGTCTCGGCCACGAAGATCGCCGCGATCGCGCCCGCGCACGCCGCCGGGGCCGTCCAGGTGAAGGTCACCACCCCCAACGGCGCGTCCGCGGACACGGCCGGCGACGACTACACCTACGCCTAGGAGCGCCCCCTGATGCTGGCCCCTGAGAAAGCCGTGTGGGAGAACGAGGACGGCGACCTGGTCGTCGTCCTCGACCTCCCCTCCGGTGCTACCGAATTCGTGATCGAGGACGTCTCCGCGGCGACGGGCCTGTGGGTCCACGCGCTCACCGAGAAGACCCGGAAAGCGCACGCGCGCATGGAGGCCGGCGAGGACGCGGAGTCCATCGACGCCGACCTGCACCTGACCGACGAGCAGGAGTCGGACATGTACACGCGCACGCTCGGCTCCACCCTCGACGACCTGGAGGCCGCGGGCGCGCGGTGGCGGCACGTCCGCCTCATGGGGCAGATCGCGTACGCGTGGATCACCCGCGGGCTCAAGGGCGCCCGGTCCACGTGGGAGTCCGGTGGTGTCGAGGGGGAACCGAACCGCCAGACGCGGAGAGCGCAGAGCCGCGCGTCTGGCTCGAAGACCAAGGCCGCTGGGGCGTCGGCGAGTACGACGAAGCCTCGGGCCTCTACGAGTCGTACGAAGCCCCGGGCCTGAGCGCCTGGTCCCTGTGGCGCGACCACCGGGACCTCGTCGAGGCCGACCTGCACGAAATCTATGGGGTTGACACCGGCTCCGGCGTCCTCGACCAACGGTCGTGGGCGTGGCTCCAGCGCCGCCTCGCAGGGCTATTGACCTGCGAGTGCAGGCTCCAACGCAAGCTGAAACCCCCTGAGAAGACCGCCAAGACACCGTCCATGCCGAGCCGCGGCCGCCGCAGATAGGGGGGCCGATGTCTCTCAATCTGGGCGAGCTCCACGCGATCATCGACGCCGACGACAGGGGTTTCCACCGCACCATCGGGCGCGTCAACGACTCGCTCGGCGACACGTCGAAGCGGATGCAGGTCATCGCGAAGATGTCCATGTTCGCGACCATGGCGACCGGCGCCGCAGGTGCTGCCAGCGCGATCGGGCCGCTCCTGGGTCTCGTGTCGACGCTCGCGACCGCGACCGCGGGCCTCGGCGTCGCCATCCCCGCCTTTGCGGGCGGCGGCGCTGCGGCGATCGGCACGCTCACCCTCGCATTCCAGGGCTTGGGTGATGCGATCGCGGGCGACGAGGACGCCCTGGAGGAGCTCACCGGCCCCGCCAGGGAGTTCGTCGGTGTCGTCGAGGACTTGAAGCCCGCGTGGGAGGGCGTCCTGGACGCCGTCCAGGCGACGTTCTTCGAACACCTCGCGACCATCTTCGACCGGGTCGCCGGGAACGTCTTGCCGCACCTCGAATCGGGGCTCGTCCATGTAGCGGACGGGCTCTCCGAAGTCGCCGCCGCCGCTCTGGATGCCGCCGACCTCCCTGAGGTCCTCAAGGGGCTCGACGCGGTCATGGAAGGCACCGGCGACGGCCTCTCGGCTATGGCCGAGGGCGTCTCCGGGTGGGCAAGGGGCCTCGGCATCCTCATGGGTGAGGGCGCGCCGCTCCTCGAACGCGCTGGCATCGCCGCAGCGAACCTCGGCGAGAAGTTCGGCGACTGGGTCGCTCAAGCCGCCGAAACCGGCAAGCTCCAAGACCTCATCGAGTCGATGCTCGACACGTTCCAGACGCTCGGGTCGATCGTCGCGAACGTCGGCTCCATCCTCGGATCGGTGCTGTCGGCGGCGAACGAGACCGGCGGCGGCCTCCTGGGCACCATCGAGACCCTCACCGGCCGCCTCGCAGAATTCCTCGCCTCCACCGAGGGGCAGGAAGGCCTGTCGACGTTCTTCGCCGCACTCGCCGCCGTCGCGGACGCCGTCATCCCGATCGTGCTCTCCCTCGCGGAGACCTTCGGGACCGTCCTCGCGCCCAAAATCGCTGAAATCGCCGAGAACATCGGCCCCAGTCTCGCCGTCGTGGCCGACAACATCGGCGAGGCCCTCTCGCGGATCGACGTCGGCACGGTCGCCTCCGCGCTCGGGGAGTTCCTGGAGGTCGCGAGCCTCATCCTGATCCCGCTCGCTGAGCTCTTGGGGTTCCTGCTGGAACTCTCGCCGGTCCTGCTGCCGATCGCGGGCATCGTCCTCGCGATCGTCGGGGCCCTCAAGGCCTACCAGGCGGTCATCCTCATCGCCACGATCGCGCAGTGGGCGTGGAACGCGGCCCTGTACGCCAACCCCATCGTGTGGATCATCGCCGCGGTCATCGCCCTGATCGCGATCATCGTGCTCCTGGTCGTGTACTGGGACGAGGTCGTCGCGGCCCTGAAGGTCGCCTGGGACTGGCTGATCGCGCAGTTCGTCAACGGCAAGGACATGATCGTCACCGCCATCGAGTGGATTGTGGACACGTTCGTCGGCATGCGGGATCAGGCCGTCGCCGCGATCACCGATTTCCTGACGAAGTTCAACGACTGGGTCGACGGCGTTCTCGACGCCATCCAGGGCATGGGCGGCATCCCCGGGAAAATCGCGGGCTGGATCCAGGACGCGAAGGACAACGCGATCGATCGATTCCAGTCGATGATCGAGTGGATCAAGGACGTCCCGGGGAAAGTGATGGACGCCCTCGGCGACCTCGGATCGCTGCTCAAGAACGCCGGCAAGGACATCATCCAGGGCCTCCTCGACGGGATCCAGGACAAGTTCGGCGAGGTCCAAGACATGCTCGGCGAGCTCACCTCCAAGTTGCCCGACTGGAAAGGCCCCGAGCAGGTCGACCGGAAAATCCTCGGCCCCGCCGGGGAGATGGTCATCGGCGGATTCGTTGACGGCCTCGAACGCGCCATTCCCTCCGTGCAGCGGGCCCTGTCCGGGCTCACCTCCGACATCGGACTGCAAGTCGACGGCGCCGCCGCACCCTCCCCGACCGGCCCGACGTTCGTGGTCGACGTCGGCGACATCAACCTCAACCAGGCCGTGCAGGTCGAGCTGGACGGGCAGGTGCTCGACGCCCGGATCGTCGGCACCGTCAACCGGCAGGCCCGGCAGCAGCGCCGCGCCGTCATGGCCGGGACGGGAGGCAACCTGTGACCCTCGCACTGACCTACCTGGACGACCTCTCGCGGGTCCGCATCGAGGGAACCTCCCTCGCCGAGGGCACGATCACCGTGGAGCGCAGCTTGAACGGGCTCCTGTGGGAGACCGTGCGCGGGGGCGCCGCGGTCGAGATCGGCCCCGGCGGGACGTTCCAGCTCGACGACTACGAATTCGCCCCCGGCCTCGAATCCACGTACCGCATCCGCGGCGCCGTCGAAGAGACCCTGTCGGCACCCTCCGCAGACCAGGTTTTCGGCGACCCGTGGATCGTCCCCGCCGGCATCCGGACCCTCACCGGCCGCATCACCGGCGCGGGCGGCGACTCCCTCGTCTCGGGCACCCTCGCGTGCACTGGCGCGGGCGGTGGCGCCTGGTGCGAGTCCGAGCACGACGTCACCCCCGGCGAGACCCTCCACATCATCGTCGGCCAAGCCACCTACGCAGGCACCGTCCACGGCCGCTACTCCGCGCTCATCCGCGACTCCACGATCCTCCAGCTCGCCCCTGGCGGCTCCGGCGTCACCATCGCCAACACGCCCGGCGCTGGCGGTGTGGCCACGGCACCGGCGATCGGCGACGACGTGCACGCCGGCGGCGCTGGCGCCGCCCGCCAGTCCTCCACGACGGCGGGCGGCGGCGGCGGCTCCTCCGCGTCCCCGGCAGGGAACGGCGTCGCAGGCTCGGCCGGTGCCTCTGGTATCGGCGGCGCTGGCGGTGTCGCACCTACGGGCGGCGGGAACGGCGGCGCTGGCGGCAACACCGGCGCTTCCGGGCTTAACGGCGTCACCCCGGGCGGTGGCGGTGGCGGGCGTGGCGGCGGCTCCGCAGTCCCCGTGGCCGGGCTCGGCGCGCACGGCGAAGTGGTGCTCCTGTCGTGGCCGTTCGGCACCGCCGAGGACGCGACGATCACGCCGGTCGTGACCCGAGTGTGGCTGTGCAACATCCGCTATCCGCTGCTCAACCGGACCGTGTCGGTCGGTGACGTCAGCAGCGACTCCCGTGCCGCACGGGGCGGGACCTTCGAAATCAAGGGGAGGAGCGTCCCCGTGGTCGTCTCCGACCTCCGCTCCTCGCCTTCCTTCACGCTGACGCTGCGCACGGGCACCCTCGCAGAGGCCCGCGACCTCGACCTCTCCTTGGCGGTCGGGAACGAGTTCTACCTTCAGGTCCCGCCGGACGGCCAGGTCCCTGGCGGGTACGTCGCAATCGGCAACACCACCATGAACCGCTTCGGATCGGTTTCGACGCGACGCCGGTGGGACCTGCCGTGCCGGATCGCCGCCGCCCCCGCACCCGAGGTGCTCCCGGCGACGCTCACCTGGGCGACGGTCCTCGCGACGTACGGGTCGTGGCAGGCCGTCCTGGCCGCGAACCCGACCTGGGCTGACCTCCTCGCCACGGTCGGTTCCCCTGAGGACCTGGTGGTCCTGTAGATGGCGGTCGTCGGCTCCAACATGATCGTCGGCGACCCGACACCCACGGGCGCGAAGTTCACGGCGAAGGTCGCGACCGGCCCGGTCCGGATCGCGGTCTCGACGTCCCCCGCGATGCTCTCCCCGGTCTACACCGCCTCGGCATCCGTCGACGCCGACGCCTTCGCCACCGTGGCGATCTCCGGCCTCGACCCCGAGACCCGCTACTACTGGCAGGTCGAAGACAACGGGGTCCTCGACACCGCCGCGACCGGGCAGTTCCCCACCGCCCCGCCCGAAGGCACCCTCTCGACGTTCACGTTCGGCATCTCCTCGTGCGGCGGGTCCGGGCCGGACTACCCCGGCGTCGGCGCCGTCCTCGCCGCCTCCCGAATCTCGAACGCCCCGATCTACGGCACGGTCGCTGACCGCGCGGTCGCCGAAAACTGGGCGTTCTGGTCCTCCCTCGGCGACGAGTTCTACTACGACCTCGGCAGCGGGTCCCACGGGATCGTCGGCGGCACCTCGCTCGCGAACTACAAGCGCGGCCACGACGACGTCCTCTTGCAGCCCAACCGGGCCAAGCTCATGCGGAGCGTGCCGTTCCTCGTCCAGAAAGATGACCACGACGGCGGCAGCAACGACCACGACGGCACCCTGGTCGGGCTGCGGAACTTCAACACCGCCATCCGCTCTCGACGCCCGAACCCCGCTTACGGCGACGCGGCCTCGGACGGCGGCACGTACTACGCGCACGAGTACGGCGGCATCCTCTTCATCTCCTCGGACACCAGGACGTTCCGCACCCCGAACGGCGCCACCGACGACGCCTCCAAGACCATGCTCGGCTCCGACCAGAAGGCGTGGATGCGCTCGGTCCTGGAGTCCTCCACGGCGTACGCGTTCTGCTGGCTCATGCCGAGCCAGTGGATCGGCGCGCAGGCCGATTCGTGGGCGTCCTACCAGACCGAGCAAGGCGAGCTGCTGGGGATGCTCGCGGAGACGGGCTGGATCGACCGGATGTGGATGGTCCAGGGCGACCGCCACTCGCTCGCGATCGACACCGGCACCCACTCGGGGTTCCCGGTGCTCATGGCCTCCGGGCTCGACAGTGCCCCCCTCGCGATGCAGGCCAGCCTGTTCGACACCGGGCCCGACTATCCAGGCCGCGAGCTGTACGGCACGGTCACGGTCACCGACCTCGGCGACGCCATCGGCATCCGCCTCGCCGGCTACGAAGGCTTGACCCTGTGGGGCGAGTACTCCTTCGAGATCGCGCTGCCGCCGGCACCGCCGGTCCCGCCCGCGACCCTCCAGGCCCTCACCTCCGGCAGCCATACGGCCCTGTTCGAGGCGCGCCTCGTCACTCCCGGGCAGACCGGGGACGACCCCGAGGGCGAGACCATCGACCTCCTCGGCGGTGACGTCCAGTACGACGCGACGGCCGACATCTACGCGAACGCGTCCGTGTCGCTGGCGGGCGAGTGGCCTAGGCGCGCAACCGATCCCCTCGCACCGTACGGGGCGAGGGAGCTGTTCCTTCGTCGCGGCATCGCCACGGGGGACGGCGACGTGTGGGTGAGCCTCGGGTATTTCCGGCTCAACAGCACGGGCGAGGACGACGTCACCGCCTCCGGGCAGGTGCCGATCGCGCTCACCTGCCCCGACCGCATGGCCGCGATCATCGACGACCGCTTCATGGCGCCGCGGCAGCTTGCGGCGGGGCGGACGGTCGGCGCGGTGATCCGCGACCTCGTCACCGAGACCATGCCCAGCGCGGTCGTGGACTTCGATGACGAGTTCGAGTTTGCGACGTTGGCGCGCAGCGTGATCGGGCAGGAGTCCCGCCTGGAGCTGCTGCGCGACATCTGCAAAGCAGGGGCGAAGGTCATGCACTTCGGCGGCGACGGCAGGCTGAAAGTGCGGTCGCTCCCGGGCGTGGAGGCGCCGCTGTGGGACATCGCCGCAGGCGAGCACGGCGTCCTCATCAAAGCATCCAGGAAGCTCACCAGGGAACGCGTCTACAACGTCATCGTCGTCCGGTCCTCGGGCGCCGACATGAACGCACCCGTGCAGGCGATCGTCGCCGACATGGACCCCACCAGCCCCACCTACGTGAACGGGCCCTTCGGGCGCGTGCCGCGCTTCTACACATCGCCGCTGCTCACGACCGCCGCGCAGTGCCATGACGCCGGAGTCGCGCTGCTCTCACAATCCCTCGGGATGCCCTACAACGCCTCCCTCACGGCCATCTGCAACCCCGCGATCCGGCCCTGGGACACCGCCCGCGTCACCTACCCCACCGGGGACCGGGAGGTTCACATCATGCAGTCCGTGACCGTCCCCCTCGACGCCGCAACCGCGCTCACTGGGGCGACACGCGAGCAGACCCGCACCCTGATCGGAGCTTACTGATGACCGACGACCTCTCGGACCTGTCCATGCCGCACTGGTCCGACGGCGCCGCCCCGCGCCCGGGCCTGCACCTGCGCGGCGCGACCGTCGAGTACGACCAGGCGACCGTCGTCGAGTGGAACCCGGACACTGGCGAGAACGTGATCAGGTACCGCGGCGACGACTTCCCCAACGTGCCCATGATCGGGTCCACGGACATCCTCGTCACGCAACCAGGCGACCAAGTCGCCGTCATGACCTCCACGCCCGCGGGCGGCGCCGGGTCGATGTGGATCACCGGCCGCATCGTCGTCCCCGGCACCCCCGAGGCCGCCCGCTCGATCGAGTTCATGACCTCGGCGATCGCGCAGGAGATCTCCGCCGCCGTGTTCGCCGAACGGATCAAATCAGACGCCGACCCTGACCTGGCGACCCGCAACGCCACCACATTCGGCGACCCCGAGGTGGGGAGTGCGGGCCCGGCGGTCACGGGCGTGTCGATCGTGTCCGGTACCGCCATCGTCATCATGGGCTGCAACCTCAAGGCCGCCTCAGACGAAACCGACGGCTCGGTATTTTCTGCCGGCTACGTGGGCTTCGAAATATCCGGGGCCACCTCCGTCCCGGCCACGGAACCGACCTCGTCCATGTGGTCCCTTGTGCGCAAGACCGGCACGATCACCACCGACGAGTCCATCGAGATCCTGTCCACCTTCACGTCCGTGCAGCGCGTGACCGGCCTCAACCCGGGCCTGCACGACTTCTCACTCAAGTACAGGCGCCTCGCTGGCGCGGGCGAGCCGATGGAGTGCGCCGCCCGGACTCTCGTCGTCATCGGACTCTGAGGAGGCTCTCTCGTGCCCGGCTACACCCGCAACAAGCTCATCCCGTTCTCCCTCCCGGGGGAGGCCCCGGACGACCCCGCGCAGTCCCGCGATCGCGCCGAGGCGATCGATGCGGCCATGGTCGCCCAGGACGCCGAGATTGCGGCCCTGGAGGCGCAACTGGTCCCGGCCGAGGCGAGCGTGATCCTACTGGGCGACCAGTCCACTACCTCCTCGGCGTCGACCAGGTTGCAGTTCAACACGACCGAATACGACGACTCGTCGATGTGGAACGGGACCCTCTTCCAGATGGAGATCACCGGAGCGACCGCCGGGACCTACAACATCACCGCGCAGGTCTGCTGGGCCACTAACGCCTCCGGACACAGGGCATTCAACCTCATGGTCTCCGGCGCCCGCAAGGCCGCGCCGCTGATGCTCCCGGCGTCGTCGCTCGCGACCCGCGTCGGTATCTCCCGGAACTTCCGCCTCGTCGCAGGCGACACGGTCTACGTCGAGTCCTACCAGTCTTCCGGCGGCGCCCTCAACACGACCGGCTCGACGACGAACAACACGTTTTTGAGCCTCGCCCGGCTCCACCCCTGAGCTACTCGACCCACCGGCCCGGCCTCGCCGTGCCCAACACCAGGAGGACCCCATGACCCGCGCACCCGCGTCCATCAAGAAGGCGCAGACGTACCTGCACGACACGACCGGCCTGCCGTGGGTGTCCCTCGGCATCGTCGGCGACGAGGACCACGACGGCGGCTACCACTGCGGTGAGGACCGCGTGGACTCGGACGACTACTCCGTCGACGAGTCCTCGCGCGACAAGCGCGGCCTGTCCGACTACGCCTCCGCGCTCGACGTCGGTAACTTCGCCGACCTCCGCGAGTTCTCGAAGTGGCTCGTCGCCGAGTGCGAGGCCGGCGCCGCAGATACCGAGGACATCCGCGAGGTCATCTACTCGCCGGACGGTAAGACCGTGAAGCGCTGGGACCGCCTCGGCAAGCGCTCCTCGGGCGACTCGTCCCACAAGTCGCACACGCACATCTCCTACTTCCGCGACTCCTCTGGCCGCGACAAGGTCGGGCTGTTCCGCCGGTTCTTCAAGAAGACGCCGAGGCCCTCCACGCCGAGCGCGCCGAAGCCCTCCAAGCCTTCCACTTCGAAGGCCCCGACGCCGCACTACGACTTCCCGCTGGGGTCTGGCCGGTACTTTGGCCCCAAGGGCGGCCCGGACGCGAGCGTGTCGGGCTACTACGGCCGCCGCTTCAAGGGCGAGACGGACCGGACCTGGCTCCAGCGCTGGGGGAGCCAGATGGGCAAGCGCGGCTGGAACCTCCGCAAGCACCTCCCGTCCGGGAACGACGGCTACTACGGCCCCGAGTACCGAGGCCTCGTCAAGGCCTTCCAGAAGGACCAGGGCCTCCTCGTGGACGGCAAGCTGGGCCCGCGCACCTGGCGGGCCGCGTTCGAGAACCCGGTGACCTGATGGGCTCCGACGAGGACACCGGCACGATCCGGCTCGACCTCGCCCGACTCGAAGGCAAGTTGGACGTTGCGATCACCGGGCAGGGCGCCGAGATCCGCGACCTCCGCAAGGACGTCGACGACCACGAGAGCCGCCTCCGCACCGAGGAGCAGCGCCCGAGAGTCACCCCGAAGCACCTGTACGCGGGCCTGTCAACGGCAGTCTTGCTCCTGACCGGCGCCGCCTACCTCATCAAGTTCTTCCAGTAGGAGCAACGCCATGACCCAGATCCTCAGCCTCGTCCAGAGGCTCCTCACCCTCATCCCCAAGAAGTGGCGCGGCACCGTGTTCGCCGTGTCCGTACTCGCCCTGGTCGCGTTCGCGGTCCTCGACGCCTACAACGTCGGCCCGGTCGACGGCTGGATCGCCCACGCCGCGAGGGTCGCGGGCATCGCCGCCGGCGTCATCGCGCTGGCGAACCTCCGCGACCCCGGCGAGGGCGATCCCGACGACAAGTAGTCCCGAGCACGAGTTCGCCCCGCCCCGCAGTGATGCGGGGTGGGGCCTATCGCTGCGCCCGCTCCTGCTCGGCGAGGTACCGCTCCAGCGCGAGCATCACCAGGCCCGAGGTCGGCATCCGCCGCTCGCGTGCGTACGCCTCGGCGCGCCGCCACAGCTCCAGGTCGTCGGCCCTGATGTAGATCGACACTTGCTTGCCCACGTCACTCACCCCTGACACGATGATGCCGGTACAGGCCTGTACAGGTCCGAGGATTCGCGATATCGTCCACACGTGAATATCGCTCAGACCGAGGAGACCTGCGGGTTCTGCGAGGACGAGGAATGCGTCTGCGACCTGCCCGACACCCCCGAGCACGTGTGCGGGATCTGTATGCACTCGGACGTGCCCTGCATCGACGAGGACTTCTAGACGTACTGACGCCCCCACCTGCCTCGCGGCGGGTGGGGGCGTTTCGTTGTGTCTCAGGCGCGTGAGCGTCGGTCGGCGGTGGCGCCGGAGGTTCGCCTCCGGCGAGGATCGCAACCGATCCGTGGTCTCCCCGGGGTCCTGGTGGCTACTGGTCGACGGCGGTGGCGTGGAGGTCTTCGGTGAGCTCGAGCTCGGCGGTCCCGGCAGAGTCCAGGGCGCCGCGGTCTTGCGCGCCGTAGAGCACGGACCGGTAGGCGAGTGCGGCGGCGCGGGCGGCGTCGAGGGCGTCGGCGTGCCGTTCGGCAAGCGCCTCGTAGTCGGCGGCGATCTGGTCGCGCTCAGCCTGGATGCGCTCGATGAGCTGGTCGTACTGCATGGGGGCGTCTCCTCAGGTGGTGGGCCCCGGTTGTCCGGGGCCCTGTCGGTTAGTCGGTGTAGGTGCCGGAGGGGATGAGCCCAGCCTGGCCGAGCTGGTCCACGATGTCGCCCTCCCAGCCGCACTCCATCCAGACCGGGCCGTCGGCCTCGGTCCAGCCCTCGCAGGCCGCCACGATCGCGTCCCGGTAGACCTGGCGGGCCTCCTCCTCCGATCCGCACACCTGGTAGACCTGGGAGTCGATGTCGCCGGTGTCGCGGTGGTACAGCCACACGCCTCGGATCAGCTTGTAGCAGTGGGTCCAGTGCTCGCCGCGCCCCTCGAACTCGCCGCCTTCGCCGCCGTCTCCGTCGCCGGCGACGTACTCCCACAGGTCCTCGGCGGTTTCGGCCTCCGGGAAAACATCCTCGATGGCGCGGCGCTGGAGGGACTCGGCCACGGCGCCGGCGTTGCCGATGGCGAGGGCCTGGGTGATGAGGTGGGCGGCGGCCTCGTCGCGGTCGATGCCCTGGGCGGCGGCGTAGGTGTCGAGGGAGGCGGTGAGTTCGGCGGGGAGGTTGATGCTGCTCATGCCATCAATATTACAGGGTACCCTGTAGGTGTCAATAGGGTACCCTGTAAAAATGAGCGACAACTTCGAACGCCTCCCCCTTGCCGAGGCCGACCAGCAGTACCGCGCCGCAATCGAAACACACCGCACCGCCATGTCCACGCTCGGCAAGGCCCGCGCCTCCCGCATCGCCGCAGAGGTCGCCGCCCGTGGCCGCACAGGCGTCGCCGAGGTCGCCGCCGAGCTCGGGCTCTCCGAGTCCGCCGTCCGCCGCCTCCTCGTCGAGGCACGCAAGACCTAGTCCCCCCGGCACACCCAGCACGTCTCCCAGTCCTCCGGCGGCGTCGACTCCTCCAGCCAGGACACGTCCCCGAGGTCGGTGACCGCGACAACCCCGAGGCCGCCGCAGTCCACGCAGTCCTCCGAACCGGGTCGCGGGGGTGGGCGCCAGTCCATCACGGGGCCTCCGGCGCCCGCTCGACCTCGGTCACGTAGGCGTGCACGAAGAAGGTCTCGATGTGGGCTGCGTGGAGGTGGCCGGCCACTGCCACGTCCCCCTCGATCCCGCACGTGACGTGCAGGTGCAGCGGCGCCACCTCGATCGTCGGCCGCCACTCGCCCGTTCCGGTCAGTTCACCGGGCTGGGAGTAGGTGGTCTCGATGTCCTTCAGGACGTCGTCGGCCGCCATGTTCGAGATGGTGAACCGGTCAACCCCGCCGACCAGGGTGATCCCCGCGTCCTTGACGCCGCGGCGGGACAGCTCCCGGGTCAGCTCCTCCACCAGCTCCCCGCCGGTGATCTCAATCCGAAACGTCACGTAGTGCTCCTGTCATCGCGAGGGCCATGGCCCTGAGTACCTCTCTGGACTGCTCGGTGCGCATCGCCTGCGCGATCGCGCCCGAGTGCTCGGTGTCGGCCAGCAGCCACGCCGCGCACCACCTGGCGCCCGCGTCCGCGCCGTTAGACAGCTCGCCCACCATCGCTGTGGGGTCGGCGCCGACCCTGGCGGTGACGGCCTGGAGGTACAGCTCCCGCGCATCGGGGTCCCGCCCGAGTGCCAGGGCGACGTCGTCGGCGAGCTCCGGTGATCCCGTCTTGGCGAGGATGCCCGCGGCGTTCACCCTCAGGACCGGGTCGCTGCCGTCGTTGAGCCAGCCGAGGAGCTGCGCGACGCTCTTCGTCTCGCGGACGGCGAGGCGCTGGATCGCGTGGTCCACAGCGTGAGTCGTCTGCACCGTGGCTAGGGGCGCGTCGTCGCCGGCGGCGATCGTTGCATACATGTCGCGCGCCATGGAGGCCTCCCCGGTGGTGACGACGAGGGAGCCGAGAGAGATCGCGGCAGCGGCGAGGAGGTGGCGGCGGTGCATGGAGAGGGCTTTCTCGTAGGCGGCCATCACGACCGGGCTGGCGGTCCGCCTGCCTACCTCGACGTTGTGGAGGTGGCCTCGGGAGACGTGCCCGATCGCGGCGACGTCGCCGAGCGACATCCCGGCGGCCACCCTACTCTGCCGCAGCAGATCCCCGACGCCCATAGCCCGCCCCCAGGTGAATACAGGTGAATACACGCGCCGCCTTCACGCGGCGAGACGTGTGTCTCAGACTACAGACATGGGCGGGCAGGTCACGTCCCCGGTTTAGCGGGGTCGCTGGTCTCCTGCTCGGAGAGGTACTGCTCCAGCGCGAGCATCACGAGGCCGCTCGCCGGCATCCGCCGCTCGCGTGCGTACGCCTCGGCGCGCCGCCACAGGTCGAGGTCGGCCGCACGAATGTAAATAGACACTTGCTTGCCCACTGGATCGCTCACCTCTGACACGATCATGCCTGTACTGGCCTGTACAGGTCCGAGGATTCGCGATACCGTCAGGACTCGCTCACAGAAAGGACCGGACATGGACCCGATCAGTCCACCCGTGCTGGCCCAACCACAGGCGCGGCTCCTCGCCCCTGGCGTCGTCTTCGCGTGGCGCGGCGAGCACATGGAGGCCGTCAGGG
Organism: Glycomyces paridis; assembly: GCF_004912155.1. Taxonomy (GTDB): domain Bacteria; phylum Actinomycetota; class Actinomycetes; order Mycobacteriales; family Micromonosporaceae; genus Glycomyces; species Glycomyces paridis. The sequence continues at coordinate 109,994 of NZ_STGX01000016.1, forward strand.
CCTCGGGCCTGTCCGGGCTCATCTGGGTCCTGCGCGGACGAGGTGACCGGCACCCGGTCGCGACCGTCTGCCGCGGCCAGATCACGACGACCGAGCACATGCCGCTCACGCCCGGCGAGGCCGCGAGCCTCCTCGACGCCGTCCAGGCCGTCGAGTTCCCGCCCAAACGAGCGATGCCGTGAGCGCCACCAGGGTGTACTTGCGCGAGAAGGGCGGCCCCGCAGTCCCGTACACGGCCCTGATCGGGCGGGAGGAGACCCTCGTCCGCTACCAGTCGGTCATCGACCCCGCGAGGCACTTCGACGTCGTGCGCGTCCCGCACCGCGGCGACCTGGAGTGGTTGGGCGAATGGCACCGCTCCTGGTCCGACGAGGCCCGGGACCGCTTCATCGCCGATGTTCGCGCGCTGCCCCACGACTGACCCCTTCGAGGGCCGCCGCTGCTCGACGCGGCGGCCCTCCCTCAGACGGCCGTACTGGAACTCGGCGGCCGCGTCTGCGCCCCGATGGCGCAGGCACCCTCCCGGCCGGTCCCTGGCAGACCGGGCCGGTCGGGAGGTAACACGATCGGGTGACTATCAGCCCCGAAAACGATCTTGACCGGCTACGACCAGGGAGAGACCTCTCCACGAACGCCCCGCTCCGGCGGGGCAGCGGCCCGGCGGAGACCTGGGGGTCAATCCGCCGGGCCGCCTCCCCCGTACGGCCGATACCCGCCAGGCCTGGCGGGGCGCACACTCGGTGTCTGGCCCCTCGGGGCTGGGACAGGGCCGCCGCCCGGCGCAATACGGGCGGCGGTTTGGCGTCTACCTGCGCCTTTAGATGCGGATCTAGCTGACCCCGATCACGTTCGTGAAGAACCTGTTCGCCGACGTCAGCGGCCTGGCGTTCGAGGATTCGGGCGACCCGACGACGTACTTCTGGATCCACCTGACGCTCGCCGTGGTCTCCTTCGGACTCGGCACGGCCATCGGCGTCATCGGTGCCCGGGGGCTGCTCGCGTTGCGCGCGAAGCGCGGCGAGTGAATCCTGAAAGGACCGATCGACTCATGTGCGACTCACGCCCGAGTCGGCAATCCGACCCGGTGTCAGGGGCCGGTCCGCAAGGCCCGGAACGGGCATGCGGCGCCGCAATCCGCTGGCAACCGGGCACGCGGAGTGGCAGGCTGACGCGATGACCGCACCGCTGACCCACACCGAGCACGGCGACGCGGCCGACGCGCGCGACGGCGAGATCCTGCGCACCGAGGCCGGGTCCGAAGTGCACGGCCTCGCCCTCCCCGGCACCGCCGACCACGACGAGCTCGGCGTGTTCGTCGAACCGCCCGAACGAGTGATCGGCATGGCCGGCGCCCTCGACCACTACGTGTGGCGGACCCGGCCCGAAGGCCACCGCTCGCAGCACGGCGACACCGACCTGGTCATGTACTCGCTGCGCAAGTACCTGCGCCTGGCGACGGCCGGGAACCCGACCGTGCTGCTCCCGCTGTTCGCCCCCGAGTCCTCGGTGCTGGCGTCGAGCGCGCTCGGCGGGGAGCTGCGCGGAATGGCCGGGACGTTCCTGACTCTGCGCGCGGTCGAGCGGTTCCTCGGCTACCTCGACGGGCAGGTGCAGCGGCTGGTGAACGACGACCCCAAGCTGCCGAACCGGCCGGAGCTGGTGGCCGCGTACGGATACGACGTCAAGTACGCCTCGCACGCGCTGCGACTCGGGCTCCAGGGATTGGAGATCGCCGAGCGCGGCACGCTGACGCTCCCGATGCCCGAGGCCGACCGCGAGCGAGTCCTGAACGTGAAGACCGGCGGCGTCGCCGACATGGGCGAAGTGCTCGCCGAGATCGCGAAGGTCCGCGCCGCGACGGCCGAGGCCGCGCAGTCGAACCCGGCGGGTCTGGCGGCGGAGCCCGACCTCGACCGGATCTCGGCGTGGTCGGTGGACGCGCACCGGCGGCACTGGGAGTTGCGGGGACTCTAGGCCTCTTCGAGGAGGCGCATCCGCTCGGCGGCGTGGTCGCGGTGGCGGTCCTCGGGGGTGTCGGCGAGGTGGTCGGCGAAGCGCAGGAGGGCCCACGCCTTGACGCGTTCGGCGTCGGCGCCGAGCTCCTCGGCGACGGCCCGCAGGAGGGCGGTGCCGCTGTGCGGTCCGTTGAGCTGCTGCTCGAACAGGAAGTAGCCGCCGTCGAAGGCGCGTTCGGCGAGGTAGGGCTTGGGGTCGATGACGAGCCAGGGTTCGCGTTCGGCCGAGACGATGTTGCTCAGGTGGGTGTCGCGGTTGCCGATGCCGAGTTCGGGGCCGTCGTCGAGGGCGTCGCAGCGGTCCAGGGCCTCGCGCAGGCGGGCCGCGCCGAGGCGGCGGCGCGTCTCGGCGTCCGCGTCGGTGTAGTCGGCCCGCCAGCCGTCGAGCATCTCTGTGGCACTGGGCAGTTCGGGGTAGCCCTCGGGGATCGCGGCGGGGCGCCAGAGGCGGCGGTAGAGGCCGCAGGCGATGCCGACGCGGCGCCAGGCCGACTCGGGGGTCTTGTGTCCGAAGAAGCGGGTCGACTTGAGACGGTTGCCGGGCAGTGCCAGCTCCATGAGCATCGCCCCGGTCTCGGGGTCGTACTCGTACAGGCGCACCGCGCCGTCGCCGTCGTAGCAGCGCAGCGCGGTGGGCTCGGCCCGGTTCTCGCCGTCGCGGCAGGCGACCTTGAGGACGGCCCGCTCGCCGTCGGCGCGGCGAACCGGCACGACGTACGAGTGGCTGCCGCCGCCGTACGGGGGGCCGTCGAGGCGCAGCGACCACTGCCGGGCCAGGCTCCACACCGTCCGGGGGAGGTCGTCGAGCCACTCCTGCCCGGCGGGGCCGAACCAGGCGACCACGTCGCGCCTTACCGAGGAGGGAACCACACCGAATCGCATCGGTACAGTATCGAGCACTGCGGAATGCTCATGCCATCCGCATGCGCGGCAAGCGGTCGGAGCGGCTCTCAGGCGAGAGCGGCGACGGCGGCCACAATGGTCGCGTCGCCGCCGCGCAGTTCGAGGACGCGGCGGGCCACCGCCGGGTTGCGCAGCAGCTCGGCGAGGACGGCGGCCACGTCGGCCCTGGTGACGGCGCCGCGGCCCACGGGCGGTTCGGCGAGTTCGACCGCGTCGGTGGGCGGGTCGTCGGTGAGGCTGCCGGGGCGCAGGATGACCCAGTCGAGGTCCCTGGCGCGCAGGTCGTCCTCGGCGGCGGTCTTGGCGGCGAGGTAGGCGGCCCAGACCTCGTCCCGGGCGGGGTCGGGCTCGGTGCCCGCGCCCATCGTGGAGATCTGGAGGAACCGGCGCACGCCCGCGCGCTCGGCGGCGTCGGCCAGGAGGACCGAGGCCGCCCGGTCCACGGTGTCCTTGCGGGCGGCGCCGGAGCCGGGTCCGGCCCCCGCCGCGAAGACGACCGCGTCGACCGCGGCGTCGGTCTCGGAGGCGAGCAGGCCCCCGAGGTGCTCGGCGTCGGCCCGCTCCAGGTCGAGGACGATGGGGCGGCCGCCGATCGCGGCCAGGTCCTCGGCGTGGTCGGGATTGCGGATGAGCCCGGTGACCGAATGCCCTTCGGCCGCCAGGATCTCGGTCAGGCGCAGCGCGATCTGCCCGTGCCCTCCGGCGATGACGACATGCATGCGACCCACCCTAGCCCGGGTCCGGCGGCGGCGGGCCGCTTGCGCGCACAGGGACGGAAACGAGAGGGGCGGTCGCGTCGGCCGGCGTTGCGGGGAAAAGGAAACGGCGGAATGCGGGCCGCGTTCGCGGTGCGGCCGAGGGCAAGCGGTGTCTTGCCGTTCGCGACCGGGTGCGCTAGCGTAGGCGCTCCGTTCGCGGCGGCCTCGGCCGCCGCGTCAGGCGAGGGCGCCGCGGCGCCGCTTGGAGGACAGCGTATGGCGATCGACGGCAAGGGCGTGATGGAGAACTACGCCCACACCGGGAACCTTCAGTCCCGCATCGACATCTACCGGTACCGGACCCCCGCGTTCGACCCGGTCGACGCCGCGGTCGAGCTGCTCCCCCGGTCGGGGCTCGGGCTGGTCCTCGACGTGGGCGCCGGGACCGGGCGCTACACCCACCGCCTGAGGGCCCTGCACCCAGAGGCCGCGGTCGTCGCGGTCGACCGGTCGCCGGGAATGCTCACCGAGGTCGAAGCGCCCGTGATGACCGCCGACGCGCGATCACTGCCGTATCCCGACGACGCCGCCGACGCGGTGCTGGCGATGCACATGCTCTACCACGTCCCCGACATCCCCAAGGCCGTCGCCGAACTCCGCAGGGTGCTCAAGCCCGGCGGCACCTGCCTCGTCTCCACCAACGCCGCGCGCGACATGGGCGCGATGTCGCAGCTGTGGGAGCGGGTGGCGCGCGAAGCGCTGGGCCCCGACGGCTACCGCTTCGGCAGCGCCATCGAGAACTTCGACTCCGACAGCGCCCCCGCGCTCCTGCGGGCCTCCTTCGACTCGGTCGAGGTGTTCCGCCACCAGGGAACCGTCGCCGTGCCCGAACCGGCCCCGATCCTGGCGTTCTTCGACTCGCTGCGGACCTGGGTCAGCGCCGGGGACGACGTGTTCGACGCGATCCTGGAAGACGCCGCCCGCGACCTCGACGGCCACTTCGCCGAGCACGCGACGTTCGACTTCCCCAAGACCACGGTCCTGTACCGCTGCAAGTGAGAGCACCGCGGCTCGTCCACCTCAACGGCGCCCCGGCGGCCGGCAAGTCGACGCTCGCGCGCCGCTACGCCGAGGACCACCCGTTCGCGCTGGTCCTCGACCTCGACCACCTGCGCCGGACGCTCGGTCGCTGGAGGGACGACCCGGGCGGCGCGGGCCTCCTCGCCCGCTCGGCCGCACTCGCGGCCGCGAGCGTGCACTTGGCGGCCGGGTACGACGTGGTGGTCCCCCAGCTCACGGCCCGGATCTCGTTCGTCGAGCGGATGGCCGCGACGGCGGCGGGGGCCGGGGCCCGGTTCGCGGAGGTGCACCTGCGCATCGGGGAGGCGGAGTCCTTGCGGCGCTTCGCCGACCGCACCCGCGCCGCCGCCGAACCGGTCCATGTGGACGCCGCGGAGACCCTGGAGGGCGGCGAGGACGCGCTGCGCGGCTTCCACGCGAAGGTGGTCGCCTTCGCCGCGACCCGCCCGGGAACGATCACGGTGGACAGTCTTGCCGGGGACGTCGAGGGCACGTACCGCGCGCTCGTCGCCGCGCTCGGCTAGGCCGTTCCCAGCAAGGTCTCGATCGCCCGGGCCACGCCGTCCTCGGCGGCGTCCTCGGCCCGGTCGGTCGCGGCGGCGACCGCTTCGGGGTGGGCGCGGCCCATCGCGAAGGAGCGTCCGGCCCAGGCCAACATGCTCACATCGTTCGGCATGTCGCCGAAGGCGACCGCGTCGGCCGGGCCGATGCCGCGCTCGGCGCACCAGGCCGCCAGCGCGGCGCCCTTGTTCGCTTCGGCGGCGGTGCATTCGATCTCGGGGAAGCTCCCCCAGTGCCAGAGGCTCACGCCGGGGGCCCGGATGTGGCGGGTGCGCTCGGACATGGCGGTGCCGGTGGAACCGGGGACGCGGACGATGAGTTCGGCGACGGCCTCGGCCGCGCCGATGAGGTCCTCATCGGGGTCGAGGAGGGTCCAGGGGTCGCCCAGGTGGACGCCTTCTTGGAGGGCCGGGGACTGGGCGATCTGGCGTTCGCCGGTCTCGACGGCGAAGACGGCGCCGGGCAGGGCGGCGCGGAGGCGCTCGTAGAGGTCGCGGGCGACGGGGGTCGGGATGGGGTGGCGCAGGTCGGCGGCCCTGGTGGCGGGGTCGTAGCGGATGGCGCCGGTGCAGCAGAGCGCGGCGTCGAGGACGCCGGCGAGTTCGGGGACGCGGTAGACCGCGCGGGGCGGGCGTGCGGTCACGGCGACGGTGAGGACGCCGTGCTCGCGGGCGGTCTGGAGGGCCTTCTGGTTGCGTTCGGAGAGCAGGCCGCCGGGGCCGAGCAGGGTTCCGTCGAGGTCGGTGGCGATCACCTTGGGGGTTGGCACCCCACGAGTATCGGGGGCGCCGCGCCTGCGCCGCAACCCGGTTGCGGTCAGCCCCGGCGTTTCGCGGAGCGGCGGCGCAGGAGGGCGCCGACGGCCCAGCCGGCGAGGAAGACCACGGTGATCATGATCCACATGGGCGTCTCGACCTTGACGAGCCAGAGTTTGACGCCCACGGTCTCGGTGTTGGCGAGGACGAACCAGACGGCGAGGGCGATGATGACGCCCGCGACGATGAGGCGGCGCAGGGCGGTGCCGCCCTTGCCTTCGGGTCCTTCTGCGGTCATGGCCGTCTCCTTCCGCCGGTGGGTGGTCCGGTCAGTATGGACGGGCGGGCCGCCGGGCGCGGGTGTACGCGGGATTCGGGCCCGGCCGCGGCGGACGCGGCCGGGCTGGTCGTTCGGACTGCGGTTCAGTCGGCGTAGGGTGCGGCGGCGGCTTGGGCCGCGGTCATGAGCGCACCCCGGTTCTCCGGCCACAGCGAGGCGTCGATGCAGGTGTAGGCGGGGAAGAAGCCGCCGCAGTCGCCGAAGTCGGGTCCGATCTCGAAGGTGAAGGCGGCGACGCCGAGTTCGCCGTACGCGAAGTCGTCGGTGGTGCCGCTGGTGCCGTAGCCGACGGTGTCATCGTTGGTGCCGACGAAGTAGCCGTTGGATTCGGCCATCGCGGCGCCGAGGTCTCTGAGGGCGGCGTCGTTGGGCGCCGGGTCGGCGGTGTATCCCCAGGGGACGATGATGTACTCGCCGTAGGAGTGCAGGGTGAGGAAGACGTCGCGGGCGTCGTCGGGGGCCGGGTCGGCGGGGTCGTCGCCGCGCTGGTCGGGGTGGAGGGCGCGCAGCCAGTCCTCGACGGCGGCGGTCTCGGGTTCGGAGGCGGGCGAGACGCCCTGGTAGGTCTCGGCGCAGGGGTAGGTGGCGTCGTCGCCCCAGGCGAAGCTGGAGTTGCGGTTGAGGTCGATGCCGAAGGCGTCGCCGCAGTTCCCGTCGCTGTCGTTGGCGTTCTTGCGTTGGAGGACGGGGTCGTCGCCGCCGGAGGCGACGATGTCGGCGCCGTCGGGGTTGGCGATCGGGACGACCCAGACTTCGGTGGTGTCGAGCAGGGCGGTGACCTCGGGGTCGGCGCCGTAGCTCGTGACGAGGTCGTCGATCCAGCGCAGGGCGATCTCGCCGGTGGCGATCTCGCGCGCGTGGATCTGGGCGATGAGGGAAAAGCGGGGTTTGGCGGAGCCGGGGTCGGTCTCGCAGTCGCCGTCGGCGATCTTGGTGACGCAGAGGGCGAGGAGGTCGTGGCCGCCTTCGCCCTGGGTCTTGAGCCAGGAGTCGCCGACGTCGTGGAGGCGGACGAGGTCGGGGTGGGCGGCGGCGACCTCGTCGAGGTGGGCTTCGACGGCTTCGACGGTGCGGTAGCCGCCGTAGTAGGTGCCCTCTTGGAGGGCGCTCGGGGCGTGCTCCTTGTAGACGGTGTCGTAGAAGGTCGGTTCGTGGCCGAGGGCGCGGAGGGCGTCGGCGACGGCGGCGTCGCCGAGGATGTGGGTCTGGTCCCCGTGCTGGTCGGCGATGTCGAAGCCGAGGCGTTGGAGTTCGGCGAGTTCGGCGGCGGTGAGGTCCTCGACGGCCCAGGTGACGGGGTCTGAGGCGGTGGAGTCGGAGGCGGCGGGGTCGGCGGTGGCCGGGTCGGCTTTGGCGCCGAGGGCGGCGGTCGCGGTGGCGGCCGCCATCACCCCCAGGGCGATGCCCGCGGTGGCGAGCCTTCGCTTCAGATGCATGTGTCCGTTCCTTTCTCGGTCCGCCGGGCGGGCGGGCCGAAGGGGAGGCCGAAGTGAGCGTAAGCCTCCATTCGCCCATCAATCCCTTGATTTGTCAACATATACGGACACATTGGACGAATGCTCGGGTTCGTTCGAGGGCGCGGCGACGGCCCGAACGGCGCGGACGCGGGCGCGGGCGGTTCGTTCGGGAGCGGGGTCAGGCGGCGGCCGCGGTGCCTTCGGCGGCTTCGGTCTCGTCGGCGCGGTCGTCGTCATCGGCGAGCAGGGCCTCGATGACCTGGGCCACGCCGTCCTCGGCGTTGGAGGCGGTCCGGTCGGTGGCGGCGGCGATCGCTTCGGGGTGGGCGTCGCCCATCGCGTAGGAGCGGGCGGCCCAGGAGAGCATGGGGGCGTCGTTCGGCATGTCGCCGAAGGCGACCACGGCGTCGGGGCCGAGGCGCCGCTCCTTGCACCAGTAGGCGAGGCCGAAGGCCTTGTCGGCGCCGCGGGCGTTGAAGTCGAGCATCCCGAAGTCGCCCCAGTGGCACATGGCGAGGCCGCCGAGGTCGGCGTCCGCGACGGCGGCGGCCATCTCCTCGCCGGTGCGCTCGGCGCAGTAGACCTTGAGCTTGACGGCCCGCTTGGCGCGCTTGAAGACGGTCTCGACGCCGTCCACGAACTCCCAGTTCGAGGGGCCCACGAGGGCCTGGTAGCGGGAGTCGCCGATGACGCCGGTGCCGGTCTCGACGGCGAAGAGCGCGTCGGGGAGGCGCTTGGCGATGGCGGCGGCGACCTTGCGGACCGAGCCGGTCCGGATCGAGCGCAGGATGCGGATGCGGCCGGTGGTGGGGTGGTAGAGGATCGCGCCGTTGGCGCAGATCGCGCCGTCGAGGAGTGGAATGAGGTCCGGCAGCATGTCGACGCCGTAGGAGGTGCGGGCGGTGACGGCCACGACCGACATGCCGTTGGCGCGGGCGGCGGCGAGGGCGTCGCGGGTCCTGGCGGAGAGTTCGCCGCCGGGCGCGAGGAGGGTGCCGTCCAGGTCGGAGGCGATCACACGGGGTTTGAGCACCGTTCAAGTATCGCCTCCGACTGCCAGGCGGGGCAAGTTCGACGGTCGCGATCCCGTCACCGTCAGCTACTTCTGAACTGAATCCGTTGGGGTGCAACCGGAAACGATTGTCTCGACCTCGTTGTTGACTCTGAGGTCAAGAATGGGTTAGGGTTCAGGCATGGGCAGGCCGAAGAACTTCGAACCGGACGTGGCCGTCGCGAGGGCGATGGAGGCGTTCTGGACCAACGGATACGCGGGCACTTCCCCCGCCGACCTCGCCGAGGCCACCGGCGTCGGCAAGGGCAGCCTGTACCACGCGTTCGGCTCCAAGCGCGAGCTGTTCGGAAAGGCGCTCGACCACTACGGGCGGGCCGGCTCCGAACTCACCGAGGCCTACCTGAACGAACCCGGCACCGCCAAGGAGCGCATCCGCGCCTACCTGGTGCTGCTGGTCGACACCGACCTGTCCGGGCCGGTGCGACGCGGCTGCCTCGCCGCCAACACCGCGCTCGAACTGGGCGGCAAGGACCCCGAGGCCGCCGAGGCGGTCCGGCGCATGACCGACCGGACCATCGAGCTCTTCGCCGAGCGCCTGCACAGGGGCCGGCGCGAGGGCGACGTGGCGCCGGAGGTCGACCCGGAGGCGCAGGCGCGCTTCCTCATGAACACCGTCGTCGGGCTGCGCGTCATGGCCCAGTCCTACGACGGCCCGATGCTCCACCGGATCATCGACACCGCGCTCGCGGCGCTCTGAGGCGCCGCGGTCGGCGCGCCCTCGCAGGAGGGCGCTTTTTCGGCATCAATTTTTGACCTCTAGTTCAACAATATTTGGAAAGGCACTCCCCCATGGAACTCGGACTCAACGGCAAGACCGCGCTCGTCACCGGCGCCAGCCGCGGCATCGGCCTCGCCGTCGCCCGCACCCTCGCCGCCGAAGGCGTGCGCGTCGTCGGCGCGGCCCGCACCGTCACCCCCGAACTCAAGGAGGTGGCCGAGGCGGCGCTCAGCGCCGACCTCGCGACACGCGAGGGCGCCGAACGGATCGTCGCCGAGGCCGCCGACGCGGTGGGCGGCATCGACCTGCTCGTCAACAACGTCGGCGGCGGCGACGCCGACCGGATGGCCCTCGGCGGCTTCCTCGACGTGCCCGTCGAGCAGTGGCAGGCCGTGTTCGACCTCAACGTGTTCAGCGCCGTGTGGACGACCCGGGCCGCGCTGCCGGGGCTCATCGAGCGGCGCGGCGCGATCGTCAACGTGTCCTCGGTGAACGGCCGCGTGCCGACCGGCAGCCCGGTCGCCTACGGCGAGGCCAAGGCCGCGCTCACCATGTTCACCAAGCGGATCAGCGAGGAGGTCGCGCCGCTGGGCGTACGGGTCAACACCGTGTCGCCCGGCGTCATCGGCTCCTCGCTGTGGCGCGACTCCGACCGCTTCGGCGGCAGGGTCGCCGAGGCCTTCGGCGTCTCGCTCGACGACCTCCTGGCGAACATGCCCGGCCAGTTCGCCATCGCCTCGGGCCGCATCGGCGAACCCGAGGAGGTGGCCGACCTCGTGGCGTTCCTGCTCTCGGAACGGGCCGCGAACATCCACGGCGCCGACCACGTGATCGACGGCGGCACCCTCAAGGCCGCGTAGGGGAACGGAGCGGCCGGCGGGCGCGGGGGCGATCCCTCCGCGCCCGCCGCGGCGCGTTCCGGGGACGACGCCGCTGCGCGGCGATGGGCCAAGCCTTCTCAAAGCTGTTGCGCCGCAACGGGTCCGACGCTCGACTCTGAAACGGGACGGGCGGGCGGGAACCGGGTGTCGGTCCCGTGTGTCACGGTTGCATCACGCGTGCAACCGAGTCGCCCGGGCGGTCGTCACAATAGCGGTGCCGTCCCGGTTCGCACCGCCGTCCTACCTTGGACGGCGACACCTCCCGTCGAAGGAGCCCATCATGGCCTACAACCCGCCCCCGCACTACAGCTTCGGCGACCCCAGCGACCACCAGCCGCCCCAGAGCGTGCCGCCCGCGTACTCGCCCCAGCCGCCACAGCAGCCCGCCGGCTACGTGCCACAGCAGACCTCCCCCATGTACCAGGGCCCGCCGACGAACTTCGCCCCGCCGCCGGTCCTGCGCCCCACGGGCCCGCGCCGCTCACCGCTCGTCCCGCTCCTCTCCGCGGGCATGGTGATCGGCCTCGCGGCCGCCGCGGTGTCCCTGGCGCTGTGGGTCAGCGTGCGCGGCGAACTCGACGACGCCACGAAGCTCGCCGACGACCGCGACGCCGAGCTCCAGCAGGTCCGAGACGACCTCGAAGCGGCCGAAGCGCAGGTCGAGGAACTCGAAGTGGCCGCCACCGACGCCGACTCGATGCGGGAGTGCCTCGACGACCTCAACTGGTTCTACTCCACCGAGGAGGACTCCGACGAGGAGGCCGAGGCCAACGAGGCCCTCCTGGAGACCTGCGCCAACTGGCTCTGGTGACCTGAGCGGGCGGCGCGAGGCGGTCTCACCCGAGAGGGCGCTTCGGCCAGCCGCGGGGCACGTGACGGGCGAAGGCGGCGGGCACCCGCAGCTCGTGGCCGCGGAACAGGTCCAGTTCCGCGGCCTCTTCGCGCGTGACCCAGCGGTGGTCCGAGGCTTCGAGCTCGGCCAGCCGGATCGGCTGGTCCACGTCGATCCTGCGGGCCGTGAAGCTCATGATCATCGGCGCCCGCGAATCGCCCAGGTTCGTGTCGCGCTTGTCGAACGCCCACGACAGGCTCGTCAGCTCGACGTCCAGGCCGGTCTCCTCGGCCGCCTCGCGCACGGCCGACATGCCGACCGGCTCGCCGACCTCGGCCATGCCGCCGGGTACGGCCCACTGGCCGGTGTCGGTGCGGCGGATGACCAGGAGCCGTCCCTCGTCGTCGAAGACCGCCGCGTCAGCGCCGGTCGAGACGCACGGCGCCGCGAGGTCCCCGCAGTCGATCCGCGGGTACGCCACCTCGGCCGCCTCGGTGTGCTCGCACAGCGCCGAGATGCGCTCTCGCCGTTCGAGTCCGTACGGGCTGTCGACCGTCTCAAGGGCCTCCGCGGCGAGGGCGGCGACCTCGGCGAGGATCTCCCGCACCGCCGCCGAGACGCGCAGCGGCTTGCGCTCCAATCGGACCGCACTGGCCTCGGGGGCCAGTTCCAGGAGGTAGCCCTCCAGGTCGGGGTCGCCGGGTTCGAGGAGGGCCGTGACGGCCCCGCCGTCGAGTGCGGTCGCGAACTCGTAGACGAGCAGGTAGGTGTGCGGGCACGGCAGGTTGCACAGGTCGGTGTCGGCGATCGCGAACGGCCCCTCCGGGACCTCGGCGCCCAGTGCGGCGGCGACCGCCGCGACCCTGCTCCCGAGGGTGCGCTCGCCGAGGCGCTTGCGGTGCACGATCCGCGTCCCGTCACCGCAGACGATGCGGAACTCCGTGCCGGGCAAGGGTGTCCGCAGCACGGTGTCGCCTTCGAAGATCGCGAGGATCTCGGCACTGGAGCGGTGGTCGACCTCGGCCATGAGCGCCGCGGCGTGCACGCGCAGGCGCCGCAGGCGCGCTCCCTCCTCCGGCTCGGCGCCCCAGTACAGGCCGTTCGCGGCCTCGGCACGGAGCATCCCCGCGAGCCGGGCGAGGCCCACGGCCGCCTCCAGGTCGGCGAGGTCGGCGTGTTGCGGTGCGTTCCGGTCGGCTTCCATGGCGCTCCTTCGCTCGTCGGGACGTCAGATCGTACGCCGTCCCGCTGCGGCCCAGACGACTCCGAACCGATGTCGCGGCCTCCTGGGCGGTCAGCGCCGCTTCAGGATGAGTCCCTGGTACTGGTCGATCGCGCTGTCCAGGGCAGTGAGGGTCACCTCGACGGTGTCGAAGCGCTCGGCCGCGATCGCCTGGATGCGGTCGGCGGTGAAGAAGGAGAAGAACCGCTTGGGCTCGTACCGGTCGGTCTCCCAGATCCCTTCGTGGTCCTGGCCGCCGTACTGGCCCCAGTAGAACAGCCCGCCCGGGGCGAGGACGCGGCGCACCTCGTCGAGCACGCCCGGCAGGGCGGCGCGCGGGACGTGCAGGAGGCAGTTCATGCCCCAGACCGCGTCGAAGGAGCCGTCGGGGAAGTCGAGGTCGGCGAAGTCCATGACCCGGGCGTCCAGTCCCTTGGCACAGCACAGCGCCACCAGCTCCGGGGAGAGGTCGACGCAGGTCACCTCGAAGCCCTCGTCGGCGAAGCGGCGCCCGCTCACGCCGTGGCCCGCGCCGATCTCCAGCAGGCGGACCGCGCCCGCCTCGCGCAGGCGGTCGATGAAGCGCGCCCGCTCCACCGGCTTCCACTCGGCGTCGTCCATCGCCCCGCGGGCCTCCGCGTCGGCGTCGTAGGCGCGGCGCAGATCCTGCTTCAAAGCCTCGTAATCCATGTGGCACATGGTGCCAGAGGCCCGATTCAGCGCAGGCCGGCGCCCGCGAGCGCCCGGTTGCGGGCCTTGCGCGGGAGGCGGTCGACGTAGAGGGTCCCGTCGAGGTGGTCGGTCTCGTGCTGGAGGCAGCGGGCGAGGGTGCCGGTGCCCTCGATGCGGATCGGGCGGCCCGCGGGGTCGAAGCCCTCCACGACGGCCGTGGCCGCGCGGGGGGTCTCCTCGAAGGAGCCGGGCACCGAGAGGCAGCCCTCGGAGCCCACCATGAGCTCGCGCGGCGGCTCGGGCAGCACGAGGACGGGGTTGACGAGGGCGGCGACGGTACGTTCGCCGTCGGCGTCCTCGCAGTCGAGCACGAACACGCGGGAGCCGATCCCGAGCTGGTTGGCGGCCAGGCCGACCCCGTTCGCGGCGTACATGCTCGCGAACATGTCCTCGACGAGCTTCGCGAGGTCCGGGCCGAACTCCTCGACCGGGGCGCAGGGCCGGTGCAGGACCGGGTCGCCGTAGTGGACGATCAGGCGCGCCTCGCCGCCCGCCCCCGGTTGCCGCTCGTCCGCCACTGCCGCTCCCCCGTTCGCATCGGCCGAAGCCGCACCACTATTGCAAGTTCATGGCAATAATACCCGCTCGCGGCGGGAGCGGACCGCGGTCCTGATCCGATCGATAGTCGTCTGTATCCCCGTCGTTACGCTCGCGGCCCATCATTGACGAGAACGAGTACTCGCGCACCCCCGACCCTTCCCACCCCTTGCGAGGCAATGCATGAGGCTGTTCAGAAAATCCATTGTGGCCGTTTCGGCCGCACTGCTCCTGGCGGGCTGCTCCTCCTCGGCCGGCGACGGCGGCGGCGAGGCCGCGCCCGAGGCGGCGGACGAGCAGGGCGCCGTCGAGACGAACGCCCCCGCCGACGCCCAGGTCCCCGCCGAGGAGCGCGCCGTCATCTACGAGGCGACCCTCGGCGTCCGCGACGAGGACCCCGAGAAGGTCGCCGAGGACGCCTGGGACCTCACCGAGTCCCTCGGCGGCTTCGTCACCGAGGACCGGCGCGAGCGCACCGGCGACGAGGAGACCGCCTCCTCGAGCGCCCGAATGGTCCTGCGCATCCCCTCGGCCTCGTTCGCCGAGGCGATGGACGCGCTGGTCGCGCTGGCCGACGACGAGCTGGACCGGACCGTGACCACCGAGGACGTCACCGAGGCGGCCGTGGACCTGGCCTCCCACATCGAGACCAAGCGGGCGAGCGTCGAACGAGTCCGGGAGCTGCTGGCCGAGGCCGACTCGGTGCAGGCGATCCTGGACCTGGAGACGGAGCTGGCGAACCGCGAGGGCGACCTAGCCGCGCTGGAGTCGCAGCTGGCCGACCTCCAGGACCGGGTCGCCTTCTCCACCATCGAGTTCACGGTGACCGCGCCGCCCGCGACCGAGGCCGAACCGGAGCCCGCGGGCTACCAGGGGCCGGAGAACTTCTGGGACGGCCTGGTGGCCGGGACCGGGGGCGCGCTGAACGTGCTCGTCGCCGTGTCGGTGGTCCTCGGCGTGCTGCTGCCGTTCCTCCCGATCGCCGCGCTCGTGGCCGCCGCGATCGTCGTGCCGATCCGGCTCTCGCGTCGCCGCAGGGAGCGTCTGCGCGCCGACCCGGCGCCCGCGAGGTTCCCGTTCCCGGCCGCTCCGGTCCTCCAGCAGGCGGGCCCGGTCGGCCCTCCCGGCCCGGCGGCGTTCGGGGGCGAGGAGGAGCCGCCGCCGCGCGGCTGAGGTTCGGAGGAGGCGGGGCGGGCCCGCCTCCTTCCGCCGCGGCGGAACCGGCCCGGTTGTCGGACCCGCGAGGGACGATCGTGGGGTCGAGAGGAGCACACATGCCGACATGGGACGACGTGGTGGCGATCGCCAGGCGCTTTCCGGAGGTCGAGGAGACCACCAGCTGGCAGACGCCGTCGCTGAAGGTGAAGGGCAAGTTCTTCGCGCGGCTGCGCACCGAGGCCGAGGGCGGGCTCGCGATCGTGTGCGATCCGGGCGAGAAGGCCGCGCTGCTCGCGTCGAAGGACCCGGCGTTCTTCACCACCGCGCACTACGACGGCTATCCGATGGTGCTGGTGCACCTCGACCGGATCGACGAGGTGCGGCTCGCAGAGCTGGTCGAGGACGCGTGGCTCATCAAGGCGCCCGTGCGCGTGCGAAAGGCCTACGAAGCCTCGGAGGGCTGAGCCGCTCCCCGGGCGGCCCGGGTGCGGCGCAGGGCGCGGGCGTTGGCGAGGACGACGCCGACGATCACCGTCAGCCCGCCCGCCACCTGGGCCGCGGTGTACGCCTGCCCGGCCAGGATCGTGAACGCCGCGGTGAACACGGTGATGAGGTTGAGGAACACGCCCGCGCGGCCCGGCGGGATCACGGTCAGGGCCCGGTTCCACAGCAGGTACGAGAGCACCGACGGGAACACCGCGATGAACAGCAGCGAGGCCAGCGCGGTGCCCGTGCCGGGCAGGGCGGGGCCGCCGGTGGCGAGGCTGATCGGGGCGAGGAGGACGACGGCGAGGGCGGCCTGCGCGGCGGTGGCGGTGACCGGGGGCAGGCGCGGGGCGCGGCGTCCGATGACGGTGTAGGCGGTCCAGGCGGCGATGGCGCCGATCATGAGGAGTTCGCCGGTGCCGAAGCCGGTGCCGAAGCCGGAGTCGAGGAGGGTGCGCGGGTCGCCGTCGCCGAGGACTATGAGGACGCCGAGTAGTGCGAGGGCGACGCCGCCGACGGCGAGGGGCGTGAGTCGTTCACGGAGGAACACTGCGGCGGCGAGGGTGATCATGGCGGGGTTGAAGGCGTTGACGAGGGAGGCGCTGAAGGCGTCGGTGTGTTCGAGCGCGGCGTAGAGGAAGAGGTTGTAGGCGAGCATCCCCAGGACGCTGAGGGCGAGGAGCCAGGGCCAGGCGCGCAGGACCGCGCGCGGGTCGGGGCGCTCGGTGGCGAGGGCGATCACCACGAGCGGCACGAGGGCGAGGCTCCAGCGCAGGAGGGTGAGCGAGAGCGGGTCGATGGTCGCGACGGCGATCGCGCCGATGACGTAGTTGCCGGCCCAGAAGAGGGTGGCGCCGAGGAGTGCGGCGACGGCGGACCAGAGGGCGCGGCGGCCGGGTCGGGGCGGATCGGCGGGCGGGGCGGCTTCGATCCGGGTGTCGTTCACGTTCTCATTGTGGCCCAGGCGGTCCGGCGGGTGGTGTGCGAGGGGCCGGTGTGATCGCCGCGCCGGCGGGGCCGGCGCGGCGATCGGGTCTCACAGGCTCCAGACCTCAACGAGGCCGGTGGCGGTGCCGGTGACGACGACGGGGTGGCCGTCGATCTCGGCGACGGCGGCGGTCGTGAGGGCCTCGTCGCCGGAGTGCGGGGCGAAGGCCTCGCCGATCTGCTCGCCGGTTTCGAGGTCGAACAGGCTCAGGCCCTTGTCGCCGCGGACGAGCGCGACGGCCTTGCCGTCGAGTTCGGTCAGGATCACGCTGGTCGCGGCCTGGTAGAGCTCGATGCCGGCGGTGCCGTAGGGCTCGGCGGTGGCGAGGTCCCAGGCCTGCACGGAGCCTTCGGAGGTGACGGTGACGCCGAGGGCCTTCCCTGCGGCGGTGCCCGCGGTGTAGGCGTAGACGTCGCTGCCGAGTTGGTCGAAGGTGCTGCCGACGGTCTCGCCGGTTTCGAGGTCGGCCACGAAGACGCGGCTCTCGTAGACGCCGGTCTGTCGGAGGGTGCCGTCGAGTTCGGTCAGGACGCTGGAGTCGCTGTAGGCGAGGCTGATGTCGGCGATGGGTTCGCCGTTGAACAGCTGGATCGTGTCGCTGCCGGAGATGTATACGGGGATGTCGCCCTGGACGCCGGCCCAGTAGACGTCGTTCCAGCTGGTCTCGCGGGTGACGATGGGGTTCTCGGGGTCGTCGAGGTACCAGACGGCCTCGGTGGAGTAGTCGCGGGAGAAGACCACGGAGCGGCCTTCGAACTCGAAGACGGAGAGGTGGTCGATGGCCTCGTCGTGGCCTCGGAAGGTCGCGATGTCCTTGCCGGTGGCGAGGTCCCAGACGCGGACGAGCCCGTCTTCGCCGCCGCTGACTGCCACGGGGACGCCGTCGATGAAGCCGGTGCGGACCTGGTTGACTCCGCCGACGTGGGCGCTGTTGACGGCGGCGACGAGGTCGCCCTGCACGGCTTCGGCGAGGGGCACGAAGGCGCTGTCGTCGCCGGCGCCCGCGGGTCCGGCGCTGTCCTCGCCTTCTTCGCCGGCGGTCTCGGCGCCGTCGTCGGCGGCGGTTTCGGTGATGTCCTGTTCGTTGGCGCCGTTGCCGTCGCCGTCGTCGCGTCCGCTGAGGGCCACGGGGATGGCGATTGCGGCGAACGCGATGACGATGACGATCGCGACCGTAGCGAGGGTGATGACGCCCGCCTTGGACTTGATCCAGGGGCCGTTCTCGGCGGGCGGCTGGGGACCGCCCGGGATCGGGCCGGTCTGGTGGGGCGGCTGCATGGGGCCGGTCATGTGGCTCTGCTGGACCGGCGAGGTCGGGTGGGGCTGGGTCATCGGGCCGGGCGGCGGGGCGGAGACCGCCTGCGGGGTCGGCTGGGACTGGGTCTGGGCCCGTGGCTGGGACGGGCTCGGCAGCTGCATGGTCTGGCTGGTCGGGGCCGGGGCGGGCGGGAGGACCGGGGCGGGCTGCGGGGTC
Source organism: Glycomyces paridis (assembly GCF_004912155.1). Classification (GTDB taxonomy): domain Bacteria; phylum Actinomycetota; class Actinomycetes; order Mycobacteriales; family Micromonosporaceae; genus Glycomyces; species Glycomyces paridis. The sequence continues at coordinate 127,903 of NZ_STGX01000016.1, forward strand.
GCGGCGGTCTGCGGCGGGAGGGCCGGGCTGGGGACCGGGGCGGGCGAGCTGACGGTGTGCCTGGCGACGAGGCCGCCTTCGGAGACGGCGAGTTCGGGCTGCTCGATCGCGGCCGGGGCGAGGCCGAGCTCGCGGTGCAGGAGGGTCGCCACGAGCGGCATCCGGCTGGCGGCGCCGACGAGGAAGACCGCGGCGACCTGCTCTTTGGCGAGGCCGGACTCGCGGATGACGCCTTGGGTGACGCGGACGGTGCGCATGACCAGGGGCGCGCAGACCTGCTCGACCTCGTCGCGGGTGAGGTGGGCGTCGACGTCGAGGAGCGGGATGGTCAGCTCGGTCGAGGCGCTGCGAGAGAGGCGCTCCTTGGCCTGGCGGACCTCGTCCATGAAGGCGGCGCGGTGGCGCAGGTCGGCGGTGTCGGTCGGGGCGGTGAGCCGCTGCCAGCGCTCGTCGTCGGGCTGGACGCTGGAGGCGAGGTGCTCGGCGAGGGCCTGGTCGAAGTCGAGGCCGCCGAGGTCGTCGGCGCCGTCGACGGCGATGACGTCGAAGCCGTTCGGGCCCTGGCGCAGGACGGTGGCGTCGAAGGTGCCGCCGCCGAGGTCGTAGACGACGACGCCGCCTCCGGGCGGGACGTTGGTGCCGAGGGTCTGGACGAAGTAGCTGGCGGCGGCGACGGGTTCGGCGACGAGGTCGACGCGGCCGAGGCCGGCGGCCGAGGCGGCGTCGGCGATGACGTGGCGGCGGGTGGGGCCCCAGGCGGCGGGGACGGTGACGGTGACGGGTCCGAGCGAGCCGAGGGTCTGGGTGCACTCGCGGGCGACGCGGCTGAGGACGGCGGCGAAGACGCTGGTCACGGGGATCTCGGTCTCGCCGAGGAGGATCGCGGCGTCGTCGATGCGCCGTTTGGGGTTGGGCTCGTACCGTTCGGGCTTGCGGCGTCCGGAGTGGACGGCGTCGGCGCCGACGACGGGGCCGCCGTCGTCGTTCATGAAGACCGCGGAGGGCAGTTGCGGCGAGCCGTCGAACAGCTGCTGGTGGACCCGCCCGTCGGCGCGGCGGATGGTTGCGACGGTGTGCGAGGTGCCGAAGTCGATGCTGATCGAGGCGGGCCGGGGGTTGCTGAAGGACATGGGGCCACTGTAGTTTCCGCGTTCCAGAGGAGCGGGCACCGGCCGGGTCGGGTGTGGACGGGTCGTGCCGAGGCGTTGCGGGAGGCTCGGACTGGTGATCGAATGGAGGCATGAACGCCTACATCACCGCCGCCGGCGCGTACCTCCCCGGCGATCCGGTCGGCAACGACGAGATCGCCGCCCGTCTCGGCGGGGTCGACCCGCGCGGCGACCGGCTGCGCCGCCGCGTCCTGGCCGCCAACGGCATCGTCGGGCGCCATTACGCGATCGACGCGAAGGGCCGGACCACGGAGCTGAACGAGGAGCTGGCGGCGGCCGCGGTCGGCGCGGCCCTCGCGGACCGGGGCGCGAGCGCCGCCGACCTGGACATGCTCGCGACCGCGACGACGCAGGGCGACCTGCTGGTGCCGGGGTTCGCCTCGATGGTCCACGGCCGCGTCGGCGGCGGGCCGATGCAGCTGCTCTCGGCCGCGGGCGTGTGCGCGTCGAGCCTGGCGGCGCTGGACGCTGCCGTGGCGAAGGTGCGCCTGGGCGACCGGCGCCGCGCCGCGGTGGTCGGCAGCGAGCTGTCGAGCCGGTGGCTGCGCGGCTCGCGGTTCAACGGCTCGGGCGGGGACGGCGACGCGCACTTCCTGCGGTGGATGCTCTCCGACGGGGCCGGGGCGGTCCTGGTCGAGGACCGGCCGCGCGCGGACCGGCCGTCGCTGCGCGTGGACTGGGTGCGGACGGTGTCGCTCGCCCACGAGCACGCGGTGTGCATGAGGGCGGGCATGGACGACGGGGCCGCGCCGCAGGCCGGGCGGACCTGGCAGGACCTCGGCGGCGCCGCGGCCGCCGAACAGGCCGGGATGATGCTGCTGCGCCAGGACACGAGCGCGCTCGGAGACCTCGCCGAGGCGGGACTGCGCGAGTTCCAGTCGCTCACCCGCGAGGGCCTGGTGGACCTCAAGCGGCTCGACCACGTGCTGTGCCACTACTCGACGAACGCGTTCCGCGACATCGTGTTCGAGCGGCTCGGCGAGGCCTCGGGCGGGGCGCTGGACACCGACCGGTGGTTCTCCAACCTGGAGACGAAGGGCAACACCGGGGCCGCCTCGATCTTCATCGCGTTGGAGGAGTGCTGGCGCACCGGGCGGTTCGAGCCGGGGCAGACGGTGCTGCTGGCCGTCCCCGAATCGGGGCGGTTCACGTTCGGGTTCGCGCACCTGACGTGCGTGGACGCCGAGGAGGCCGAGGCGCCGGTGCGGTACACGCCCGCGCCGCGGCGGGCCGTGGCTACCGACTCCGGGGACGTGAACGCCCGCCTGGAGGCGGTGTGGGGCGACTTCGAGGAGCGGCTCGACGAGGTCCCGGTCATGCGGCGCCTCGCGGAGGGGACCGTGACGATCGAGGACTACCGGCGGCTGCTGTTCAACCTGCGCCAGCAGGTCGCCGACGGCGCCCGCTGGATCTCGCGGGCCGCCTCGAACTTCTCGGTGGACCTGTTCGACCTGCGCAGCGCCGCGATCGGCCACGCCGCCGAGGAGCACCGCGACTTCATGCTTCTGGAACGCAACTACGCCGCCTGTGGCGGGTCCATGGAGGACATCCGCGCGGGAGAGAAGAACATCGGCTCGGAGGCGCTGTCGGCGTACATGTTCCACACCGCGAGCCAGCCCGACCCGGTCGGGCTCCTCGGCGCCATGTTCATCATCGAAGGCCTCGGCACCGGCAAGGCCGCCGGGTGGGCGGCCCGGTTCAGGGAGGTCCTGGGCCTGGCCGACGACCAGGTCAGCTTCCTCGCCTACCACGGCGAGGCCGACGACGACCACTTCGCGAACCTCCAGGCGATCCTCGCCCAGCCGTGGATCGACGCGGCCGCCGCCGACGCGATCGTCAAGACCGCCAAGGTCGTCGCCCGCCTGTACGCACTCCAGCTCGAAGAGCTCGACAATGTCTGAACCCGACCCTTCGATGTGGGAGGCCGTCGTCGCCGACCCGGCGATCCCGCTCGACCGCGAGACCGCCCGGATGATCGCCGACGACCAGCGCCGCTGGACCCGCACCTGGCTCTACCCGGTCGCCCGGCCAGTCTCGCGGGTCCTCGCGCTCGTGATCGTCGCCCTCAAGCGCCTGACGCCGGTGCGCTGGACCGCCCACCGGCTCATGGACCGGCTCTGCATCTGGTTCCTGCGCCGCTTCGTCGACCCGCTCGCCGTCGAACTGCTCATCCGCCACTTCGTGGTCGAGACGAACCTGCTCAACTTCATCGTCCGCAACACCGCCACGCCGATCGACCCGGTCACGCTGCGCCCCACCACGCTCGCGGGCCTGGGCGACAACGCCGTGATCGAGCACGACGTCAACGTCTACGACGTCCTCGCCGCCCTGGACATGGCCCGGACCGGCCCGCTCGACTTCTCCGGCCTCGACATCCCGCCGCTGGATCCCGAGCGGGGGCGGCGGCGCCTCATGCGGCTCGACATCCAGACCGCGCTGTGCCTCATGAACCTGCCGTTCGCCGCGTGCCTGACGCCCGACGAGTACCGCAGGGCCGTGCACTCCATGCGGTTCGACGACTCGATCCTGTGCCTCCTGGCCGACCTCACCGGCGACCCGACGTTCCTGCGCTGGCTCAACGGGGACCTGTCGGTGCGCGCCGACTCGAACACCGACGTGCCGCGCGCGGTCTACCGGCACGCCGTCGTCTGCGAGTACGCGCACGCGCGCCTCGTCGCGCTCGCGGCCGAACGGGCCTGAGCGCTCTGCTACCGTCGCGGCGGCGGACGGTGAAGGGCGGGCCTGTGGACTCCTGGGTGGCGATCGACTTCGAGACGGCGAACGGCAGCCGCGCGAGCGCGTGCTCGGTCGCGGCGGTGCGCGTCAGCGGCGGCGAGGAGCGCGGCTCGTTCGCGACCCTCATCCGCCCGCCCGACGGGCACGACCGGTTCGAGGCGCGCAACACCGCGATCCACGGCATCCGGCGCACCGACGTCACGCGCGCGCCCAGGTGGCCGGTCGTGTGGTCGCAGCTGCGGGAGTTCATCGGCGAGTCGCCGGTCGTGGCGCACAACGCCGCGTTCGACACCTCCGTGATCCGCGGGGCGAACAGCGCGGTCGGCATCGCCCCGCCGCGGCTGCGGTACGCGTGCACGCTCGTCATCGCCCGCCAGACGTGGACCCTCGACTCGTACACGCTGCCGCGCGTGGCGCGGGCGGCCGGGATCGCCTTCGGCGACCACCACCGGGCCGAGGCGGACGCGCGGGCCGCCGCGCAAGTGCTCGTGGCCGAGCACCGCGAGCACGGGGCCGCATCGCTCGACGCGCTCCTGACGGCGGCCGGGGTCTCCTGGGGCCGCCTGCACGACGACGGCTTCGACGGGTGCCGCAGGGCGCCGCGCGCCCCGGGCGCGGGCGTCACCACATCGGTGTCAAGAACCCGTCAAGGTCGTTGACGCGGGCCTCCCGCGGTGGTGCCCTTGAGAGATCAGCGGTACTCACCTGGAGGTGGAAGATGGAGCGCACGCCCTCGACCCGGTGTTCCCGCGCCGGCGGTCTCGTCGCCCTCGGCGGCTCGGTGCTCGTGGCCGTCTCGATGTTCATGCCGTGGCTCGACCCCGACGCGGGCGCCGCGGTCGACTACCTGCACCTCGGCGCGGTCGACGCCGTCGACGCCGACCGGGGCGCCTACGGGCTGTCGCTGACGCTCGTGCCGCTCCTGGTCGTATGGTGCGCCCTGTACTTCGCGTGGCGCAGCCACGAGGCCCGGATGGTGTGGGCCTTCGGCGGCTTCGCCGGGGCCATGCTCCTGTACGGCGGCGACCTGCGCATCAGCGCGGAACTGCCCGCCGACGCCTTCGGGCTCGGCGAGATCGTGGCGACCGTGGGCCTCATCGCCTTGGCGGCCGGTTGCGTCTTGGCGCTCGCGGCGAACGTGCCCGAACCGCGCCCGGCGGCGGTCCGGCCGGTCTAGGAACGGGCGGCGGTGTCCACGACCGCCGCCCCGCACGGCGGGCGGACGCGTTCGCCCGCCCTCAGGACTCCTCGGACGCGACGCGGATGACGCGTTTGCCGCGGCTGTGGCCGGTGGCGATGGCGGCGTGGGCCTCGGGGAGGCCCTCCATGTCGTAGACGCGGTCGACGGCGGGGCGCAGTTCGCCCCGTTCGACCAGCTCGGTGAGGCGTTCGAGGCGGGCACGCGTGGTCCGGGTCTGGACCATCGCGATCCGCGGCCCGGGAGTGAGCGCCGAGGCGACGACGGCGCCGATCCCCTTGGCGGCCACGGTGACGATGCGCCCGCCGGGGCGAAGTCGCCGCCGGAGGGACCGGAGGCCGGTTCCGTGGACGTCGAGGATCGCGTCGAACGGGTCGGCATCGAGGCCGTCCTCGTGCGCGTAGGCCTCGGCGGCGCCCCACTCGCGGCAGAAGTCGAGGTTCACGCAGCCGCAGACGGCGGCCACGTGCGCGCCGCGCGCGGCGGCGAGCTGGAGGGCGGCGTTGCCGACGCCGCCGCTCGCGCCGACCACGAGCGCCCGTTCGCCTTCGCGGAGGTTCACGGTGTCGAGCATGAGTTCGGCGGTGATGCCCGCCGTGGGGAGCGCGGCGGCCTCCACGAGGTCGAGGCCCGAGGGCGCTTCGGCGTACGAGTCGGCGCCCACGGCCAGGTACTCCTGGGTGGCGCCGCTCTTGAGCGGGTCGAGGGCGCCCCAGACGGCCCGCCCGACCAGGCCGGGGTCCCCGCCGGGGCCGATCTCGGCGATCCGCCCGGCGAAGTCCGCGCCGACCGGCCGCGGGAACCCGCGCCCGGTGAGCACCCGCAGTCCCCCGGCCCGCACGCGCGCCTCCACCGCGTTGACGCCGGTCGCATGGACGCGCACCAGCCCCTCCCCGACGCCCGGCACGGGCCTGGGAATCTCGCGAACTCCCATGACCTCGGGCGGACCATAGCGGTCGTAGCGGACGGCGCGCATCAAAGGGGTGCTCACGGGGCGGCTCCAAGGGGACGGGTACCGGACCTCGATCCTCCCAGGTCGCGCGCGGCGGCGGTAGGATGCGGTCGTGACGAACCCCGAACTCTCACCGAGGATCCTCGCGATCGCATGGGGCGCCATGGAAGTCGCGGGACTCGGCTCCGGAAGGGACTTCATGCTCCACCCCGGCGGCGGGCGGGAGTGGGACTGGACCGAGTCGGGCACGCACCACCGGCCCGGCATCCTCCCGGCGGACGTGCGATACCTCCTCGACCGCGGGGCGCGGACCGTGGTGCTCTCGCAGGGCATGGACCTGCAACTGGGCGTCGCCGACGAGACCTTCGCGCTCCTCGAAGAGCTCGCGGTCCCCTTCCGCGTCGCCGAGACGCGCGAGGCCGTGCGGATCTACAACGCGCTCATCGCAGAGGAACCGGTGGGCGGGCTCTTCCACTCGACCTGCTGACCGCCGCTGAACTCGGGATTTGCCTTGGAGTGCACTCCAGGTCCTACAGTTCTGCCCATGACAACGAAGCAGCAATCTATCCACTCAGGATTCGACGCCTCCTCTACTGCCACCGATGTCCTTGCGGGCCTGGACCTCTCTGGGAAGTCCGCGCTCGTCACCGGCGGGTACTCCGGGATCGGCCTGGAGACGACACGCGCACTGGCGGCCGCCGGGGCGCGGGTCCTGGTGCCCGCGCGGCGGCCCGAGGTCGCCGCGAAGGCGCTGGCGGGGATCGAAGGGGTCACCGTGGACGAACTCGACCTCGCCGACCTCGCGAGCGTCAAGTCCTTCGCCGAACGGCGACTCGCCATCGGGGAGCGCTACCACTACATGATCGACAGCGCGGGCGTCATGGCCTGCCCCGAGACCCGCGTGGGCCCCGGCTGGGAACTCCAGTTCGCGGTCAACCACCTCGGGCACTTCGCGCTCGTGAACCGGATCTTCCCGCTCCTGGCCGAGGGCGCGCGCCTCGCCTCGGTCTCCTCGGGCGGCCACGGCGGCTCCGACATCCGCTGGGACGACATGCACTTCGAGGGCGGGTACGAGCGGTGGACGGCTTACTCGCAGTCCAAGACCGCCAACGTGCTCTTCGCCGTCCACCTCGACCGCCTCGCCGCGGACCGCGGCGTGCGCGCGTTCGCGCTGCACCCCGGGGCGATCCTCACGCCGCTCCAGCGGCACCTGCCGCGCGAGGAGATGCTGGCGGCCGGATGGATGGACGAGGAGGGCAACCCCGCCGACTACTTCAAGACCACCGAGCAGGGCGCCGCGACCCAGACCTGGGCCGTGACCTCGCCGCTCCTCGACGGCGAAGGCGGGGTCTACCTCCAGGACTGCGACGTCGCCGACATCGTCACCGAAGGGGAGGGTGTGCGCGCGTACGCGATCGACCCCGACAGCGCCGAGCGGCTGTGGAAGTACTCGGCCGAAGCCACCGGCGTCGACGCGTTCGCTTAGGCGCTCAAGCGCTCCCGCGCACGACCAGGTCGGTCGGGAGCACCACCGGGTCCGCCTCCCGCTCGTCCAGCAGGGCGATGAGGAGGCGGACCGTCTCCTCGGCGACCTGGGCGAGCGGCTGGCGCACGGTGGTGAGGGCGGGGCGGGTCGCCGAGGCGATCGCGGAGTCGTCGAAGCCGCCGACCGCCACGTCCTCGGGCACGCGGCGCCCGGCGGCGTGCAGCGCCTGGAGCGCCCCGGCGGCCATGAGGTCCGAGGCCACGAACACCGCGTCGAGGTCGGGCACGGTGGCGAGCAGCCGCTCCATCGCGGCCTCGCCGCCGGCCTGCGTGTAGTCGCCGTGGACGATCATCTGCTTGCCGGCCTTGCGGCCGAGCACGCTCGTGAAGCCCTCCAGGCGCAGCGACCCGCCTGGCGTGTCGAGCGGGCCGGTGATCATGCCGATCTTCTTGCGGCCCTGCTGGACCAGGTACTCGGTCATGGCGCGGGCCCCGCCGCGGTCGTCGGCAGCGGCGTAGGGGATGACCGACTCGCGGCCGAGCACCGCGCCGCAGGCCACGGCCGGGACGCCCGCGCGCTCGATCTCCTCCAGCAGCGGGTCGCCCGCGTGCGTGGAGACCAGGAGCGCCCCGTCGGCGTGGCCGCCGCGCAGGTAGCGGGCGACGCGCTCGCGCCCGCCGTCGTCCCCGGCGATCATGAGCACCAGGGACATGTCGAGGTCGGCGAGCTGGTTCGTGGCGACCCGCATGAGGACCGAGAAGTTCGGGTCCTCGAACAGGCGCTCCTGGGGCTCGGAGAGCACCATGACGATCGAGCCGGTCCGGCTCGTCACGAGGCTCCGCGCGGCCCGGTTGACGACGTATCCGGTCTCCGCGACCGCCCGCCGCACCGCCGTCTCGGCGGACAGCGAGACGTTCGACTTGCCGTTGAGGACCCGCGAGACCGTGCCGCGCGAGACCCCCGCGGCCTCGGCGACGTCGTGGATCGTCGGTCGTTTCCGTGCCAAGTTGCTCAGCTCTCCCTTGTGTCGCACTCATTATCGCCCCCGGCCGCCCAGCGGCCGGTCCCGCCGAGGGGCGGCGGCGCGGGGAGGCCGCCCAAGGGGACGGCGACCTCCTCGCCGGTACTGCCCGGTCAGGCGCCTCCGAGCGCCCGCAGCGACGGCAGCGCGTTCCCGTCGAAGTCGAACAGCCCCTGGTTCGCCCATGAGTTGCCCGCCTCGTCGACGACGTCGTCGCCGTACTCCATGCCCGCGCGCGAGGCCCAGGTGGTGCCGTGCACCGGCAGCCAGGCCGGCTCCCAGTACACGATCCCCAGGCCGCGCCCGCCCGGGACGGCCGCGACCGTCGAGTAGAGGTCGCGCAGGAACGCGATCTGGCCCTCAGGGGAGGCCGGGTAGCCGCCGACCTCGGCCATCTCGCTCTGGAAGACCTGGTGGTGGCCCTCGGGCTGGGCGCCGGTCCACGCGTACGCGGTCTCGACGACCACGAGGTCCTTGCCGTAGCGCGCGGCGATGTCGTCGAGGTTGGCGGCCAGCTCCTTGAGGGTCCCGTGCCAGTACGGGTAGTACGAGAGCCCGATGATGTCGAAGTCGAGGTCGCGGGAGACCATGCGGTCGAACCAGCCGCGGTACAGCTCGTTCGCGCCGCCGAAGTCGAGGTGGATCATCACCTTCGCGTCCCCGGCCTCGCGCACGGCCCGCGCGCCCGCCCGCAGCAGCCCGGTCAGGCGGTCGTAGGCGGCCGCGTCGGCCTCCTCCCCCGCCGTCTCGAAGCGCCGCTCGCGGTCGTCGAACTTCGGCGTGCGGCCCTCGGGCCACAGCATCCCGTTGGTGATCTCGTTGCCGACCTGGACCATGTCGGGGGCCGCGCCCGCGGCGGCCAGCGCCGCGAGGACCTCGGCGGTCCAGTCGTGGACGCGCTCCTGGAGGCCGGCGCCGGTGAGGCCACGCCAGGCCTTCGGGGTGGACTGCTTTTTCGGGTCGGTCCAGAAGTCGGAGTAGTGGAGGTCGAGCAGGAGCGCCTGCCCGGCGGCCTTGGCGCGCCTGGCGAGCGCGATGGTGCGTTCGAGGTCGTTGGTGCCGCCCATGTAGGGTTCGCCGGCCTCGTCGCGGGGGTCGACCCACAGCCGCAGGCGGGTCCAGTTGACGCCGCTCTCGGCGAGGAGTTCGAAGAGGTCCCGCTCGGTGCCGTCGGATCTGAAGACCGCGCCGCGCTCTTCGATCTCGGCGGTCATGGAGACGTCGGCGCCGCGGACGGGCAGGCGCCCGTGCGCGCTCGTTCCTGTGGTCGTCATGGCTCCGTTATCCCTTCTCGGCGCCGGCGCTCGCGCCGGTCACCAGGTAGCGCTGGAGGACGATGTAGAGGATGGTGATCGGGACGGCCAGGAGGACCGCGCCGGCGGCGAAGGTCGTGAAGGCGTTCTGGTAGACGTCCTCGATCATGGCGAACAGGCCGAGTGCCACGGTCTGCTTCTCGGGGCTCTGGAGCAGCAGCCGCGGGAGGATGAAGTCCATCCACGGCATGGTGAACTGCGTGATCGCCACGAAGGTGAGCATGGGGCGCATGAGCGGCAGGACGATCTTCATGAAGATGGTCCAGCGGCTGGCGCCGTCGATGGCGGCGGCCTCGTCGAGGCTGGAGGGCAGGTTGTCGGTGTAGCCCTTCATGAGCCAGGTGTTGTAGGGCAGGGCGGCGGCGATGCTCACGAGGGCGAGGCCGGTGAGGGAGTCGAGCAGCCCGAAGTTGAGGAACAGCATGTAGACGGCGATGGCGGTGAGGAAGGTCGGGAACATCTGGAGGATGAGGATGCCCAGGAGCCCGGCCTTGCGGCCCTTGAACCTGATGCGGGAGAACACGTAGCCGCACAGGGCCGACAGGACGACCGAGCCGATCATGTTGAGGGTGGCGACGTACAGCGAGTTGAGGTACCAGCGGCCGTAGTCGGTCTCGGTGAAGAGGCTGACGTAGTGGTCGAGGGTGGCGTCCTCGGGGATGGGGCTGGCGTTGGCGAGGCCGGTGCCGGGGCTGAATGAGGCGCCGACGATCCACATGAGCGGGAAGATCACGATGACGGCGACGACGAGCAGTTCGAGGTGGAGGAAGGCGCTGGCGACGCGGTCGGCCTTGGGCATGGTGCGGCGCCTGCGGGTCCGCGGCGCGGGGTCCGGGGAGGGGGCGATGAGCGGCTGTTGCGCGGTCATTGGATCACAGCTCCCTGATCGCTTTGGAGCGGTTGAGGTTCCACACCGAGATGGTGCCGACGATGACGAAGATGAGCATGCTCATGACGGCGCCGATGTTGTAGAGGCGGTTGTCGAGGGTGAGGTTGAACAGCCAGGTGATGAGCAGGTCGGTGCTCCCGGCGAAGCGGTAGTCGGCGTTGTCGGGGCCGCCCTGGGTGAGGAAGTAGATGACGCCGAAGTTGTTGAAGTTGGAGACGAACGCGAGGATGAGCAGGGGCGCGACGGTCCGGTGCACGACCGGGAGGGTGATGTGGCGCAGCTGCTGGAGCGGGCCGGCGCCGTCCATGCGGGCGGCCTCGTAGTAGCTGTCGGGGATGTTGGTGAGGACGCCGCCGACGAGGGCCATGAAGAACGGGAAGCCGAGCCACAGGTTGACCAGGAGGGCGACGGCGCGGGCGAGGTTGGGATGCGAGGGGTCGGTGAACCAGTAGATGCGCTCGTCGGTGAGGCCGACGTCCATGAACCACTGGCTGATGGGTCCGAACTGGCCGTTGAACATGGAGCGGAAGACCAGGGCCGAGACGATGCCGGGGACGGCCCACGGGAGCAGGAAGACCGAGCGCCAGACGCGGGGGAACTTGACCTTCTTGTTCGCCAGGAGCACGGCCTGGAGGAACCCGGCCGCGTAGGTGGTGAACGTGGCGATGATGGCCCACACGAAGGTCCAGCCGAGGACGCCGACGAAGGTCGCAGTCCAGGAGGGGACGGCGAAGATCGTCGCGAAGTTCTCGAAGCCGACCCAGTTGACGAGGTTCTTGGGCGGGAGGTTGTCCCGGTTGTAGTCGGTGAAGGCCACCAGGATGCCGAAGAGCACCGGCAGGACCGACATGAAGACGATGAGGAGCAGGCCCGGGGAGAGCACGATGTAGGCGAACGAGCCCTCCCACAGGCGCCGGAAGTAGGCGCGGGAGGTCTCGCGGGGGGCGCCGCCGTTGAGCGCGGCGCGGTAGCGGGCGGCGTCGCGGACGCTCCAGACCCACACGATCGCCAGGAGCCCGAGCGTGAGGAGGCTGATGAGCCCGTTCGCCATGAGGACGATCGAGTTGTCGCCGTCGGTGAGGCCGGTGACGGTCATCTGGCGCGGCTGCGTGCCGAGCGTGACCAGGCCCCACAGTCCCTTGACGAAGAACCCGCCGTTGCTTCGCGGCGTGTAGTCCATCCCGGCGTAGTAGTTGCCGGTCCCCATCTCCCAGCCGATGAGTGCGGCGAAGAAGACGAAGAAGAAGGCGGCCTTGCCCGCCTGGCGGTTGATCAGTTGGCCGGCCCCCCACACCAGTGCCGAGGCGATGCCCGGCACCGGTGCGGGGAGGCTGCGCTGAGCGGTGCTCATCAGCGGTGTCGTCCCTACAGTCCGGCGAGCTCGTCGTACCCGGCGACGGCGGCCGAGGCCGCGTCGGCGGAGGAGGACAGGTCGTCCCAGACGGCGACGGTCATCTCGTTGGCCGTGGACCAGAAGTACTCCGGCAGCTGCGGGAAGAGGTCGGCCTGCGTGGACTGGGCGACGATCCCGGCGACGTGCGGGTCCTCGGAGAGCCCGGAGATGCTCCCGAGGAGGTCGGCGTTGAGGGCGGGGATCTGGCCGGTGGTGGCGTAGAGCGCGGCGGCGCCGGCGTCGGAGGCGAGGAAGTTCGCGAAGACGCGGGCGGCGGCGGGGTACTTGGTGTACGCGGAGACGGCGATGACGTGCATGCCCGCGAACGAGGAGGCCGGGTCGCCCGAGGCGGCCGCGGGGATGGTGGTGACGCCGTACTCGAAGCCGTTGTCGGCCGCGCCGGTGTTGAAGGCGGAGAAGGCCCACGGGCCGGTGATGATGTACGGGGTGACGCCCGAGGCGAACTCGGCCTCGACGGTCTCGGCGGTCGCGTCGGCGCTGGGCACGTCCCAGACCTCGCGCAGGCCCTTGTAGTAGTCGAGGGCCTCGACCAGGGCGGGGTCGTCGAAGCCGGGCGCCGCGACGTCACCGCCCGGGTAGGCCTGCCAGCCCATGGAGGACAGGACGGAGTAGGAGTAGTAGATCTCGCCGGGCACCCAGCGGATGGTCCAGGTGTTCGCGGCCGGGTCGTTGTACTCGGCGGCGACGGCCTTGACGTCCTCCCAGGTCGCGGCGGGCTCCTCGGAGCCGGTGATGGTCTTGAGGAGGGTCTTGTTGTACATGAGCGCGATGGACTCGGTGGTCACGGGCACGGCGTACATCTGGCCGTCCTCGCCGGAGACGGCGCTGACGAAGTTCTCGGCCAGGCGCTCCTTCAGGACGGTCTCGTACTCGCCGAGGGGCGCGGCGGTGCCCTCTTCGATCGCGCGGGCGACCTGGTCGTAGAAGCTCATGAAGACGTCGCCGCCGTTGCCGGCCTCGCCCGCGAGGGACATCTCGCCGACGGCGTCGTTCTGGGCGACGAGCTCGTACTCGAACTGGATGTCGGGGTAGACGTCCTTGAACGCGGTCTTGAACGCCTCGATCTGCGCCTTGGCGAGGTCCTCGTTCTCGAACCAGAGCTTGAGGGGCACCTCGCCGGAGGCGATCTCCTCCTCGATCACGTACTGGCGGGCGTCGGCGTCCCATTCCAGGCCGCCGCCCTCGGTGGCCTCCTCCTCGGGACCGCCGCAGGCCGCGAGCGTCCCGGCCGCGGCGACGCCGCCGCCGAGCGCCAGGAGGTTCCGCCGGTTCATCGAGGGTCCCGCGTTAGCACCATTGCTGCGCATGTCAAGTCCTTGTCTCAGGTGAGGGAGTCCGGCGTCGCGCTGGCTGTAATGGAGCGCACTTCCAGACTGTGAACGTTTACACGAATCTAGCGACTCACGCCTCGGTTAGCAACCAAGTTTTGCACCTAATGGTCGTTTACGCGGCAAAAATTCTCAAGGGAACGGTCACAATTTTGAAACGGCTCCCGAGTGCAGTGCAGGTTGCGTGAGCGATGGTCATGGAGTACTGTGCACGTTCACAGGCATTTGTGCAAGGAACCTCACAGGAGACGCGGTGCAGACCATTCGCTACGGAGGCGACTACAACCCCGAACAGTGGCCCGAGGAGACCTGGCTGGAGGACGTGCGCCTCATGAACGAGGCCGGCGTCAACCTCGTCAGCCTCGGCGTCTTCAACTGGGGCATCATCGAGCCCGCCCGCGGCGAGTACGACTGGAGCGGCCTCGACGGGATCGTCGCGCTGCTCCACGAGCACGGCATCGGCGTCAACATGGGCACCCCCACCTCCTCGCCCCCGGCGTGGCTGCGCAAGGAGCACCCCGAGATCCGGCTCGTCGACGCCGACGGCCGCACCCTCGCGGGCGGCTCGCGCCACGGCGTGTGCCCCTCCGCCCCCGCCTACCGCGAGGCCTGTGCATCCATTGTGGAGCAACTCGCCGTGCGCTACGGGAACCACCCGGCCGTCGAGATGTGGCACGTGCACAACGAGTACGGCTGGGCCAACGTCGAGTGCTACTGCGCGGCCTCCACTCGGGCCTTCCAGGGCTGGCTCGCCGAGCAGTACGAGGACGTCGACCGCCTCAACGAGGCCTGGGGCACCGCCTTCTGGGGCCTGGTCTACCGGTCCTTCGACCAGGTCGAGGCCCCCGCCGCCGCGCCGCCGGGCGTCAACCCCGCGCTCCAGCTCGACTGGAAGCGGTTCTCCAACGACGCCCACATCGCCAACTACGCGATGCAGCGCGACCTGCTCGCCCGCCACTCCCAGGCTCCGGCGACCACGAACTTCATGATCCCCAACTGCGAGGGCATGGACTACTGGCGCTGGGCCGGCGAAGTGGACGTCGTCTCCAACAACCACTACCTCATCGCCGAGCGCGAGGACCACCACATCGAACTGTCCATGAGCGCCGACCTGACCCGCTCGGTCGCGGGCGGGCCGTGGATGATCATGGAGCACTCCACCTCCGCGGTGAACTGGCAGCCGCGCAACATCGCCAAGACCCCCGGCGAGCTGCGCCGCAACTCCCTCGCCCACCTCGCGCGCGGCGCCGACGGCCTCATGTTCTTCCAGTGGCGCGCCTCCCGGGCCGGCGCCGAGAAGTTCCACTCCGCGATGCTCCCCCACGGCGGCACCGACACCGAGGTGTGGCGCGACGTCGCCGCCCTCGGCGCCGACCTCAAGGCCCTCTCGGGCGTGACCGGCGCCGACGTCGCCGCCGACGTGGCGGTCCTGTGGGACTGGGAGTCGTGGTGGGCGCTCGAACTCGAATGGCGCCCCTCGGTCGACCTGCGCTTCCGCGAACGCGTCGAGGCCTACTACGCGAGCCTGTGGAAGCAGCACGTCACCGTCGACTTCGCCCACCCCGAGGCCGACCTCTCCGGCTACCGGCTCGTCGTCGCGCCCTCCTCCTACGCGCTCAGCGACGCGGCCTCGAAGAACCTGCGCGGCTACGTCGAGAACGGCGGCCACCTCGTCGTCTCCTACTTCTCGGGGATCGTCGACGAGCACGACACCGTGCACCCCGGGGCCCACCCCGGCGCGCTGCGCGACACGCTCGGCCTGTGGATAGAGGAGTTCCACCCCCTCCACGAGGACGAGCGCCTCGCCCTGGAGGCCGACCCCGGCGCCGGGGTCGACGCCGGCGGCAGGCCCTGCCTGGAGGGCGGCGCGGGCGGCCGGATCTGGTCGGAGCACCTGCGGCTCGACGGCGCCCGCGCCGTCGCCCGGTTCGCCGCCGGACCCGACGCCGGCCGCCCCGCCGTCACCCGCCACGACCTCGGCCGCGGCACCGCCTGGTACGCCGCGACCGCCCTCGACGAGGGCGGCGGCCTCGACGTGCTGCTGCGCGCGGCGCTCGACGCCGCCGGGGTCGAGCGGCCCGCGGGCGTCCCCGAGCACGTCGAGCTGGTCCGCCGCGGACCCATGATTTTCCTGATCAACCACACCGACCAGGACGTCACCGTCCCCGACCTCCGGGGCACCGACGTCCTCACCGGCGCCGTTCACGACGGCAGCGTCCCGGTACGCGCCGGAGAGGTCGTCATCCTGCAAGACTGACAGGGAGTGACAGTTTCAATGAAGAGACGAACCGCCCTCACCGCGGCCGGCGCCATCGGCGCCGCCGCCGCGGTCACCGGCGCCGCGGCCACCCCGGCCCAGGCGCAGACCGCGTTCGCGCGCGGCGCCGACATCTCCAGCCTCGCCAAGTCCGAGGACTACGGCGGGGTCTACATGTGGACCGACGGCTGGCGCGAGGACGCGATCTGGATCCTCTCCAAGAGCGGCGTCAACTGGGTCCGGCTCAAGGTCTGGGTCGACCCCGCCGACGGCTACAACACCAAGACCCAGGTGGTCGAACTCGCCGCCCGCGCCAAGGCGGCCGGGATGAACGTCCTGGTCGACTTCCACTACTCCGACTTCTGGACCGACCCCGGCAAGCAGGCCAAGCCCGCCGCCTGGACCGGCCTGGGCTTCAGCGCCCTCCGCGACGCCGTCTACGACCACACCGCCGACGTGCTCGGCGGCCTCAAGGCCGCCGGGGTCACCCCCGCGATGGTGCAGGTCGGCAACGAGCTCAACGGCGGGATGCTGTGGCCCGACGGCCGCTACGACCGGCTCGACCAGCTCGCGCAGCTGCTCATCTCCGGCGCCGACGCCGTCTACGACAACGCCTCCTCGACCAAGGTCATGCTGCACCTCGCCGAAGGCGGCAACAACTCGCTGTTCCGCTGGTTCTTCGACGCCATGAAGGGCCGCGGCGTGCCCTTCGACGCGATCGGCGCCTCGTACTACCCGTACTGGCACGGCTCGCTCTCCGGGCTCCAGTCGAACCTCAACGACATGGCCTCGCGCTACGGCAAACCCGTGTACGTCGTCGAGACCGCCTACCCCTTCAACCCCGGCGACCGGGACGGCTACGCGAACCTCGTCAGCGCCTCGACGCCCGTGTCGGGCTACCCCTCCAGCTACACGGGGCAGTCCAACATGCTCACCGCCATCGCCAACGTCGTCAAGAACGTGCCGAACGGCCGCGGCGGCGGCGTGTTCTGGTGGGAGGCCACCTGGACCGCAGTCGACGGCAACGGCTGGGACCCCACCGACCCGAACAGCGGCAACGCCTGGGAGAACCAGGCGCTGTTCGACTTCGCCTGGAAGGTCACCCCTGCTTTGAAGACCCTCGGGACGCTTTAGGACCTCCCCCGGTCGGGGCCGGCCTCACCCATCGCAGGGGCCGGCCCCTGAATCCCCTCTCACAACTGGAGCGACATGAAACGCAGAACCGCACTCACCGCCGCCGGAGCCGGAGCCCTCGGCCTCGCCGCCGCGGCCGCCGCCACCCCGGCCCTCGCCGGGGCCCTCGGCGACGAGAAGCACAAGCCCGGCAAGGACCGCTTCATCGGCGGCGCCGACGTCTCGGGCCTGATCAAGAACGAGGACTACGGCGCGGTCTACCGCGACGCCAAGGGCCGCAAGGGCGACGCGATCAAGATCCTCGCCGCCGCCGGCGTCGACTGCATACGCGTCAAGGTCTGGGTCGACCCCGTCGACGGCTACAATGCCAAGGCGCAGGTCGTCGAACTCGGCAAGCGC
>NZ_STGX01000016.1:145306-147714 GCF_004912155.1 Glycomyces paridis
AGAAGGCGAAGGTCGACCCGAAGCTCGTGCAGGTCGGCAACGAGACCAACGGCGGACTCCTGTGGCCCGAGGGCCGCTGGGACCAGCTGGAGCAGATGGCCGGACTCCTCACCGCCGGCTGCGAGGCCGTGGCCGACACCGCGCCGAAGGCGCAGTCGATCCTGCACCTCGCCGAGGGCGGCAACGCCGGGGCGTTCCAGTGGTTCTTCGACAACGCCGTCGCCAACGGCGTGCCCTTCGACGCCATCGGCGCCTCGTACTACCCGTACTGGCACGGCGAGCTGTCGGGCCTGGCCGCGAACCTCAACGACCTCGCGACCCGCTACGGCAAGCCGCTGTACGTGGTCGAGACCGCCTACCCGTTCACCACCGGCGACGCCGACGGCTTCGCGAACATCATCACCGACCCCGAGCCCGTCCCCGGCTTCCCCGCGAGCCCGGAGTCCCAGTCGCACTGGATCACCGCGATCGCCGACGTCGTCAAGGCCGTCCCGGACGGCCTCGGCCGCGGCCTGTTCTGGTGGGAGGCCACCTGGACGGCCGTCGAAGGCGCCGGCTGGGACCCCGCCGACCCGGCCAGCGGCAACGCCTGGGAGAACCAGGCCCTGTTCGACCTCGACGGCAAGGCCCTGCCGAGCCTGAAGACCCTCGGGAGCCTGTAGGTCCACGATCCGCCGCGCCGTCCGCGCCGACCGAGTCCGTCGGGGTCAAGCTACGGACGAGGCCGGACGGGCGGCGCGGCCCTTCCGCGACCGGATCGTTCCGGTGCGGGACGCGATCGTGCCTGGAACCGGGGCGGCTGCGGCGGCAGGATTGGGTCCATGAGAACCGCACTGCTCGTCATCGACGTCCAAGAGTCCTTCCGGCAGCGGCCGATCTGGGCCGCGATCAACAACCCCGGCATCGTCGACCGGATCGACCCGCTCGTGGAGGCCGCCCGCGCGAACGGGGACCTCGTCGCGTGGATCCGCCACATCGAGCCGGGCACCGGCAACGTGTTCGACCCGGCCCTGGGCTTCGTGGAGTACCTGCCCGGCCTCAAGCCCGCCGCGGGCGAGCCCGAGCTCCTCAAGACCTCGCACAACGCGTTCACCACCACGAACCTTCAGCAGGAGCTGACGGCGCAGGGCGTCGGGCGGGTCGTCGTCACCGGCATCCGCACCGAGCAGTGCTGCGAGACCACCGCCCGCGTCGCCTCCGACCTCGGCTACGAGACCGTGTTCGTCACCGACGCCACCGCGACCAACCCGATCGAGCACCGCGACGCCCCCGCGGGCCGCGACCTCGCGGAGATCCTCGCCGACCCGCGCACGCTCGGGACCGCGGCGATCGTGGAGCGCACCGAGTACGCGCTGGCCGGGCGCTTCGCGACCGTGACCGACGCCGCGAGCGCGGTGCGCGACTGGCGGGGCGCCGGGGCCTGAGAGAGGGTTGACCCGTGACCGACGTCGTGTTCGTCCTGGTGCCGCAGCTGCACCTGCTCGACCTCGCGGGCGCCGCGCAGGTGTTCTCGACCGCCTCGGACGAGAGCGTCCCCGGCGGGCCGCGGTACCGGCTGCGGTATGTGGCCGACGAGGCCGAGGTGCCGACCGCGCAGGGCGTCGCGCTGCGGGCCGACACCGAGTGGCCGCGGCTCGGGCCGGGCGACCTGGTGATGGTGCCCGGCTGGCGCTCCCCGGGGACGGCGGGCGGGCCGCGCCTGAGCGAGTCGCTCGCGCGGCGGGTGCGCGAGCACCACGCCGAGGGCGGGACGGTCGCCAGCGTCTGCTCGGGCGCGTTCGCGCTCGGGCAGGCCGGGCTCCTCGAAGGCCGCCGGTGCACGACGCACCACGACCTCCAGGACGAGCTGGCGCGGCGCCATCCTGGGGCGACCGTGGTGCGCGACGTGCTGTACACCGTGGACGACCGGGTGGTGACCTCGGCGGGGATCGCCAGCGGGATCGACCTCGCGCTGCACCTGCTCGCGGTGCGGCACGGGCCCGCGGCGGCGGCGCGCGTGGCCCGGGACATGGTCGTGTACGCGCGGCGCAACGGCCACGAGCCGCAGGCGAGCGCGATGCTGCGGCACCGCTCGCACCTGTCGGACGCCGTGCACCGCGTGCAGGACCGCATCGACGCCGACTACGCGGCGCCGCTGCGGCTCGCGGAGCTGGCTGCGTCGTCGGGCCTCGCCGAGCGGACGCTGACGCGGCGCTTCGGGGAGGCGACCGGGATGACCCCGCTGCGGTACCAGTCGCTGCTGCGGCTGGAACGCGCCGAGCACCTCATCGGGCAGGGCGCCACCGTGGAGTCGGCGGCGCGGGCCGTGGGCTTCTCGGACGCGCGGATGCTGCGGCGCCTGCGGGCGGCGGGGCGCGCTCAGGTCGGCTGAGGCCGGTGCCCAGGGGCACCGGCCGTTCGGCTTAGAG
>NZ_STGX01000007.1:0-76091 GCF_004912155.1 Glycomyces paridis
CAGCGTCGCCGAGCAGTACCCGGGCTTCGACGCGGGCGCGGTCCTGAGCATGAACCTGTGGGACCCGATGCTGCGGGAGCTGTGCGACGCGTTCGGCGACGCGGCCGCCGCGGGACTGGCCGGCGTCGAGATCATCTACGTGCCGTACGCGGCCGAGGCGGACTGGTCGCGGGGCCGGGTCGTGGCCGAGGCCGCGGGCGCGGCCGGGCTGGGCGTCACGGTCCCGGCGGGGGCGTTCAACGCCTCGAACCTCGCGTCGCTCGCGGAGATCGGGGAGATCGGCAGGATCGGGCACGCCGTGGGCGCGGCGGGCGACCCCGGGATCATGCGACTGCTGGCCGAGCGCCAGGTGATCGTGGAGGTCTGCCTGACGTCGGCGGTGGTCCTGGGCATGGTGCCGAACCTGGAGGCGCATCCGCTGCCGCGGTTCCTGGAGGCCGGGATCGCCGTGGTCCTGGGGACCGACTCGCCCATGCGGATGGGCACCGACATCGCCGGGGAGTACGAGAAGGCGCGCTCGCTGGGGCTCGGCGACACCGACCTGGCGCTCTTGAGCGAACGCGCGAAGGCCGCGCGGCTGCCGTAGCGCCGCGGGCGGTCACGGTACGGTCTCGAAACCGTCAAGCAGGAGCGTCAATTCCTCGGAATGTCGGATTGTAGACAATCGAACCAGCGATTGTTCGACAATCCATTGCAAGCTTCCCACCTGCGAAAACACCCGATCCGGACCCTCCCGTGTTGACCTTCTCACGCAGCGCTCGGGTTGAAAAAACACAGGCGTTGACTAGTGTTTCTCCCGTTGCCGCCCCCAACGGAAACCAGCGCCGCCCGGATCAGCACCCCGCTCCCCCAGCGATTCGCGCGCGGCGCCAGGAAAGGACGTAATGCCCGCGATCGCAGTGGAATCCCTGTACAAAGTCTTCGGCAAAGGCGCCAAGGGCGCCGTCGCGCAGCTCCGCAGCGGCGTCCCGCGCGAGGCGCTCAACTCGCGGAACGTCACCGCCGCCGTCATCGACCACAACTGGGAGATCGCACCCGGCGAGATCTTCGTCGTCATGGGCCTCTCGGGGTCCGGCAAGTCGACGCTCATCCGGATGCTCAACGGCCTCATCAAGCCCACCGCCGGGACGATCCGCATCGACGGCGTCGACCTCGGCTCGCTCTCGCCCAGGGAGCTGCGGCGCCTGCGCCGCGAGAAGATCAGCATGGTCTTCCAGCACTTCGCGCTCCTCCCCCACCGCAGCGTCCTCGAGAACGTCGCGTTCGGGCTGGAGATCAAGGGCCTCGACAAGGCCGCGCGACTGGAGCGCGCCAGGGAGGCCGTCCAGCTCGTGGGCCTCGAAGGCCACGAGGACAAGCTACCCGCGCAGCTCTCCGGGGGCATGAAGCAGCGGGTCGGCCTGGCCCGCGCGCTCGCCGCCGACACCGAGATCCTGCTCATGGACGAGGCCTTCAGCGCGCTCGACCCGCTCATCCGCCAGGAGATGCAGGACCAGCTCCTCGACCTCCAGTCGAAGCTCGCCAAGACCATCGTCTTCATCACCCACGACCTCAACGAGGCCATGCGCATCGGCGACCGGATCGCGGTGTGCGACGGCGAGGTCAAGCAGCTCGGCACCGCCGAGGACCTGCTGCTGCACCCGGCCGACGACTACGTCGCCGAGTTCACCGCCGACGTGGACCGCAGCCGCGTGCTCACCGCCGAGGCCGTCATGGAGCCGTGCGGCGGCACCGACACCAGCGAGTTCCCGACCGTCGAGTCGGGCGTGCCGGTCAACGAGCTGTACGAGCCGGTCCTCAACTCGAAGGCGCCGCTGCTGGTCGTGGACGACAACGACGACCCGCTCGGCGTCGTCACGCCCCGGTCCATCATCAAGTCGCTGGCGCACGAGCCGGCGGCCGACGACGAGCGCGCCAGCGACGACGAGGAGGCCCTGCCGGCATGATGCAGTACATCCGCGACTGGCTCTGGACGTACGTCTGGAAGCCCTTGCCCGACATGCCGCTCGGCGCCTGGACCGACGAGCTCATCAGGTGGCTGCGCCTCGCCTGGGCGCCCCTGTTCGACGGCGTCGAGACCTTCCTCGAATCGCTCTACTTCGCCCTGGCCGACGCCCTGCTGTGGCTGCCCTCGGGCCTGATGATCCTCGTCTTCGCCGCGATCGCCTTCGTCGCGAAGGGCTGGCGCCTCGCCGCCGTCGTCGGCGTCGGCATGTTCGTCGTCGCCTGGACTCCTTACTGGGACAACACGATGGCGACGCTCGCGATGGTCGTCGTGGCGACGGTCCTGGCGACGGTGCTGGCGATCCCCATCGGCATCCTCGCCTCGGAGAACCGCGCCGCCTCGGCGGTCATGCGGCCCGTCCTCGACTTCATGCAGACCCTGCCGGCGTTCGTGTACCTGCTGCCGGTGGTCATGCTCTTCGGCGTCGGCGAGACGCCCGGCATCATCGCCACCATCATCTTCTGCATGCCCCCCGGCGTGCGGCTGACCGAGCTGGGCCTGCGCCAGGTCGACCGCGAGGTCGTCGAGGCCGCGCAGGCCTTCGGCTCCTCGCCGGCCCGGACGCTCCTGCGGGTCAAGCTGCCGCTGGCGCTGCCGACCGTGATGGCCGGGCTCAACCAGGTCATCATGCTGGCGCTCTCGATGGTCGTCATCGCGGGCATGGTCGGCGGCGGCGGCCTCGGCGAGGACATCGTGTCCGCGCTCGGGCGCGTCGACATCGCCAAGGGCTTCAACGCCGGGATCGCCGTGGTGATCCTCGCGATCTTCCTCGACCGCGTCATGCAGGGCCTGGCCGACCGCACGCCGGTCGCCAAGGCCGCGCGGCTCGCCCATTAGCCACCGAACACCAACGCCCCACCGATGAAGCCCGCGTGTCCCCGCGGGAGAGAGAAGGAACCATGCGTCGTCGTTCGATCATGAAGGGCGCCTGGGCAACCGGCGCCGTAGTGGCCGTGCCCGCCGTCCTGTCCGCCTGCTCGGTCGAGAGCGAGGGCGGCGAGAAGGCCGACCCGTCCGACCTCGACTTCGGCCTGCCCGAAGGCGAGGGCGAGCTCGTCCTCGGCGTGATCCCCGGCTGGGACGAGGGCGTCGTCGCCACCGAGCTGTGGCGCCAGGCGCTCACCGCCTCCGGCTACACCGTCACCGTCCAGGAGTTCTCCGAGGCGGGTCTGCTCTACGAGGGCCTCGCCGCGGGCGACGTGGACGTCTACCTCGACGGGTGGCTCCCGGTCACCCACGCGACCTACATGGAGACCTACGGCGACCAGCTCGAGCAGATCGGCGCGTGGAACTCCAACGCCGCCCTGACCGTCGCGGTCCCGGCCTACGTCGACCAGGTGAACTCCCTGGCCGAGCTCAACGACAACGCCGAGCTCTTCGGCGGCGAGATCATCGGCATCGAGCCCAGCGCGGGCCTGACCGAGGCCGTCCTCGAAGCCTCGATCCCGACCTACGGCATCACCGACCTGGAGCTGAAGACCTCCTCGACGGCGACCATGCTCAGCGAGCTCGACTCGGCGATCGCCGCCGAGGAGCCGATCGTGGTCACCCTGTGGCAGCCGCACTGGGCCTACGCGAAGTACGACCTGAAGAACCTCGAGGACCCCGAGGGCACCCTCGGCGACGTCGAGACCATCAACACCCTCGCCCACCTGGGCTTCAGCGAGGAGTTCCCGGACGTGGCCGCCGCGCTCGGGAAGTTCGCCCTCTCGGACGACCAGCTCGCCGACCTGGAGAACATCGTCTTCACCGACAACGATGGCGACGTCGAGGCGGGCGTGACGGCCTGGTTGCAGGACAACGCCTTCGGCGACCTCGTTGCCTAGTCTCATGACCTGACCCTCCGAAGACCGCGCGCGGCGCCGGCTCCTGGGTCTGGGGACCCGTGGCAGGCAGAGGACCATCGCCGGTGCCATCGCGCGCGCTGCGGCCGTTCGGCCGCGCCGCTCGCCCCACAGCGAGCGGAGGGGTGCGGGACCTGCGGTCCCGCACCCCTTTTCCATGCCCGCGACGCGGTTCACGGGACGCGGTTGCGCGCGAATCCACCCCAGGATTCATGCAGATGTGCTAATATGTTCTGACGTCCCGCGGGCCCGCCCGCCGGGCGTCCACGACCCTTCAGGCCTCCCGCACGCGACCGCCGACCCGCGCTCGGCGGTCGCGTTGCGTCCCGCCTATAGAATCCCCGGGCGACGCACCCCCACGGCGCTCCTTCCCGGCGCGCCGCCGACGAGGTAGGAGACCAGTTGTTCGGCATCCTCGCGCCCTGCCCTTCCCGTACCCCCGAAGACCTCAAACCTCGCTGGATGGGGCATTTCTGCGGCCTGTGCCTGGAACTGCGCGACGACGCGGGCCAGTTCGCGCGCCTCACCACGAACTACGACGCACTCGCGCTCTCGGTGCTGGTGGAGGCGCAGCTCGGTGGCGAGGCCGAGGCCCGCGACGCGGGCCCGTGCGCCCTGCGCGGGATGCGCCGCCAGCGCGTGTCGACCGGGGGCGGGCCGCGCCTGGCGGCGACCGCCTCGCTGCTGCTGGCCTCGGCGAAGCTCCGCGACCATGTGGAGGACGGGGACGGGATCGTCGCCCGACCGGGTGCGCGGGGTCTCGCGGGTATGACTGCGGACCGGTTGCGGCGCAAGGCCGATGCGATCGGTTCGTCGATCGGGCTGGACGTGGGTCCGGTGATCGCCTCGATCGAGTCGCAGCGCGAGGTGGAGGCGGCCTGTTCGGCGGGGACGCCGTTGTCGGCGGTGACGGCGCCGACCGAGGCGGCGACGGCGGCGCTGTTCGCCCATGCGGCGGTGCTGGGCGGGCGGCCGGAGAACGCGGGGGCGTTCCGGGTCGCCGGTGCGGCGTTCGGGCGGTTGGCGCATCTGCTGGACGCGGCGGACGATTTCGAGGAGGACGCGGGCCGCGGGGCGTGGAATCCGCTGGCGGCCACGGGTGCGGGTGTGGAGGGGGCGCGTGCGCTGGCGCGCGGGGCGCTGTCGGACATGCGGGCGGCGTTGGAGTCGGCGTCGCTGGTGGACGGGGCGATGACGGGTCTGTTGTTGGATCGGTATGCGCGCCATGCGGTGTCGAAGTCGTTCGGTTCGGCGTGCGCGACGTATCGGCGTCCGGAGGAGCGGCGGTCGCGGCGGCGGGACTACCGGGAGGACGACGGCTATCACGCGCGCAGGCGCGGTTTCTGGGCCGGTCTGTGCAGTTTCGCGGTGCTGGCGTGCACGTGTCAGCTGTGCTGCGCGGAGCATTACGAGGGGCCGTGGTCGGGTCGTTCGCGGGAGGGGTGCTGCCGGGACTGCTGCGATTGCTGTGACTGCGAGTGCTGTCAGTGCTGCCAGTGCTGCGGCGGCGATTCGGACGGGGACGGCTGCTGCGGCGGTTGCGACTGTCCGTGCAGTTGCGATTGAGTCAGCGGGGCGGTTGGGGCCAGCCGGGGGGCGCCGCGGGGGGCGGGGTGCCCGGGGCGGGCGGCGGCGGGGTCGTGGAGGGCGGTCCGGGCGGCGGGGGCTGCACCGGTGGCGCTGCGGCGGGTCCGGGGCCGGCGTCGCGCCAGACGGGCGGCGCGGGTTCGGCGGGGCGCGCGTCGGGGTGCTGGACGGGGACCTTGCGGGGCCAGTTGCCGGGTCGGTCGCGGAGCCAGGCGCGCACGGGCCGGGTGTAGAGCAGGACCAGGCACAGGGCGAGGGCGGCGAGTTCGAGGATCGAGGGCAGGAACCTGATGACGCTGAACGCGCCGCAGACGGCGTTGAGGCCCATCACGCCGAGTCCGATGTAGAACACCATGCGCGGGTCCTGGAATCCGAAGCGGCCCAGTTGCTCTCTGGCGACCGCCCAGATCAGGGCGAGGTTGACGGCGGCGACGACGAGGCCGAACACGATGCCGCCGAACAGGCCCATGAAGGAGAAGGCCAGTGCCGCGACGAGGGCCGCGCCGAGTGCGATGAGGACGGCGAGGGCGTTGACGGCGAGGTGGATCCACAGGGCCTGGAGGATGACGGTGACCTGGCGGGGCCGGTCGTCCTTGGGCAGGATGCCCCAGCGCTGCGCCCAGGTGGGCGGGGGCGGCAGGACCGGCCCGGAGGGCTGGCCCGCGAAGGCGCCGTAGGGGTCGTGCGGCCGGTACTGGAACGACTGCTGCGAGGGGCCTTGGGCCGCTGCGGGATCGCGCGGGTCGGCCGGGGGTCCGGGGGTGCCGGGGGGCATGGTCATCGAACGGCTCCGTGGGGTGCGGTCAGGTGCGGCGCCAGGCTACCGCGCGCTTCATGAAGGGTCGCAACGGACCCGGTGCCGCCCGGCGCCGGGCCGGGCGGCGTGCGGGTTCAGTCGACCGGTTCGAACAGGGCGACGGTCTCGAAGTGCTGGGTCATGGGGAAGGCGTCGAAGGCGCGGAGGCGGGTGAGCGCGTAGCCCTCGACGGCGAGGTCGCTCGCGTCGCGCGCGAGGGCGCCGGCGTCGCAGGCGACGTAGCAGATGGCGCGTGGGCGGGCCTCGCCGAGCGCGACGACGACCTCCGGGCCGGCGCCGCTGCGCGGGGGGTCGAGGACGACGAGGTCGACGTGGCCGAGGTCGGGCGCGACGTCGGCGACGTCGCCGACGATCGCCCCGGCGTTCTTCCACTCGGCGAGGTTCGCGGCGGTGCGCGAGGCGGGCGCGTTCTCGACGGCGACGACGCGGCCGGTCTCGCCGACGGCGGCGGCCAGGCCCGAGGCGAAGAGCCCGGCCCCGGCGTAGAGGTCCCAGGCCGACTCGCCTTCGCGGGGGTCGAGGAGCTCCAGGACGCAGGCGAGGAAGGTCGAGGCGGCGGCGGGGTGGACCTGCCAGAAGCCGTCGAAGCCGATCTCGAACGACTGCTCGCCGACTTCCTGGTGGACGAGTTCGGGGCCGCTCTTGTGGTGGGGGCGGGCGGTGCGGCGAAGTTGCGTGTAGACGGCGAGCTTGTCGTCGTCGGCGTCTACGACGCCGACGGCGCCCATGCCGATCCAGCTGCGGGTGAGGAGGTCGGATTCGCGGATGCGCTCGGTCGCGATGGCGCACCGGTCGATGTGCACGAGCTCGTGGGACTTGTGCTTGCGCAGGCCGGGGCGCCCGTCGGCGTCCACGGCGTACTGCATCCGGGTGCGCCAGCCGAGCGCGCCCTCGGCCGCGGGCAGCGCCTCGACCTCGACGCCTTCGAGGAGCGCGGGGTCGATCCCGCCGATGCGGGTGAGCTGGTCGAACAGGACCTTGGCCTTGAGGCGGCGCTGCGCGTCGGGGGCGGCGTGCTGGAAGTCGCAGCCGCCGCACCTGCCGGGTCCGGCGAAGGCGCACGGGGGTTCGACGCGGTCGGGCGAGGCCTCGATGACCTCGACGGCGTCGGCGAACGCGAACCGCTTCTTGCGTTCGTTGACCTCGATGCGGACGGTCTCGCCGGGCAGTGCGTGCCGGACGAAGTAGACCTCGCCGTCGACGCGGGCCACGCAGTGGCCTCCTGCGGCGATGTCTCCAACGGTGACGATCATCGTCCTCATCCTCTGGTCGCTAGCGGCTGCGGCGCCGACCGGCGCCCAGCACGCCAGGATACGGGGCGGGCCCGGCGCGGCCGCGACTTCCCGCGCGGGTGTGACCTCCGCATTCGGGACACCGGCGGCGCAAGGCCCCGGAGAGGGCGCGTCACTTGAAGACGCGGCGCAGCGGCGGCGGCTCGGTGCTCTCGCCGAGGATCCACGGCACGATGCAGACCATGACGCCGGGCTCGTACTTGAGCTGACGGCGGATGGCCTTGGTGGTCTGGTTGTGCAGGAGCGAGGTCGACCAGTTGAAGTACCCGCGCGAGAGGCGGCCCTTCTGGTGGCCCTGGCCGACCACGTATTCGGGCAGGTAGACGGTGACGACGTCGCGCGGGGCGTCGGCGCGGCGGGCCTTGACGTAGTCCACGATCGGGCCGGTGATCTCCCGGTAGGGCGAGTCGACCACGGTCAGCGGCACCTTGATCGACCGCCGCTCCCATTCGGCGAGGAGCTGGCGCGAGGCCGCGGCGTCGACGTTCACCGTCAGGGCCGTGACGGTGTCGGGCCGGGTGGCCTTGGCGTAGGAGAGCATCCGCATGAGCGGCAGGCTCACCGAGGAGACGAGCACGATCGCGTGGTTGCGCGCGGGCAGGCGCGGGCGGCCCGGCGGCAGCTCCAGTTCGGCGCGCACCGCCGCGTAGTGCCGGGCGATGAACAGCATGAGCAGGTAGCACCCGCCGATGATGAGGACCGCGATCCAGCTGCCGCGCCGGTAGTCGGTGAGGGCCACGATGACGAGCACGACCGCGCAGGCCAGCGCGGCGGCGAGGGCGGTGAGGCGGGCGCGTGTGGCGCGCGAGCGGCGGGCGGGGTCGCGTTCGACGTCGAGGACGCGGCGCCAGTGGCGGACCATCGCGGCGTGGGCGAGGACCATCGAGAGGAAGACGCCGACGATGTACAGGCCCATGAGGCCGTTGGTGGCGACGCCGAAGAGGACGACCAGGATCGCGGCGGCGACGGCGAGGATGAGGATGCCGTTGGAGTAGACGAGGCGGTCGCCGCGCTTGTGGAGCTGGCGGGGCAGGAGCGAGTCCTCGGCGAAGATCGAGGCGAGCTGCGGGAAGCCGACGAACGCGGTGTTGGCGGCGAGGAGGAGGACGCCGGCGGTGGCGAGCATGATCGGCCAGACGGCGGCGGGCGAGGAGTCGAAGACGGTGTCGGCGAGCTGGCCGATGAGGGGGTGCTGGAGGTATCCGGCGGCGCCGGGTTCGGCCGCGGCGCGGGCGCCGGTCTGGTGGGCGAGGACGACGATGCCGGTGAAGAGGGCGACGGTGGCGCCGCCGACGACGGTGATGGCGGCGGCGGCGTTGCGTCCGCGCGGGGGCCGGAAGAAGCGGACGCGGGTCGTGAAGGTCTCGATGCCGGTGACGGCGACCGATCCGGCGGCGAAGGCCCTGGCGCACAGGAGGAACAGGGCCGCGGAGGTCCATTCGCGGTCGTCGGCGGCGGTCTCGTTCGCGGAGGGGGCGGTGAGGTCGTCGCCGGCGCCCGCGCGGACGAGGCCGACGACGACGAGCGCGGCGATGCCGGTGACGAAGGCGAGGGTGACGGCGGCGGCGACGTGCCCGGAGACGCGCAGGCCGCGGAGGTTGTAGGCGGCCAGGAGCGCGATGGCGGCGGCGGCGATCCATTCGCGCCAGGCGCTGATGCCGGGCAGGAGCACCGAGAGGGCGGCGACGGCGGCGGAGGCCGAGACGGCGACGGTGAGGATGTAGTCGAGGACGAGGGCGGCGGCGGCGAGGCGTCCGGCGCCGGGCCCGAAGTTCGCGGCGACCACGCGGTAGTCGCCGCCGCCGCCGGGGTAGGCCTGGACGGTGTACCGGTAGGAGGCGATGACGGCGACCATGACGAGGGCGACGGCGACGCCGGTGGTGACCGAGTAGGCGTAGGCGGCGGTGCCGGCCACGCCGAGGACGAGGAAGACCTGCTCGGGGGCGTAGGCGATGGAGGAGATGGGGTTGACCGCGAGCAGGGGGATGGCGTAGCGCTTGGAGAGCACGAGGGAGCTCTGGCGTCCGGAGGCGAACGGCTCGCCCACGAGGAGCCGTTTGAAGACGGACATGGACCGGGTCACGTCGACTGACCTTACCGGCTGCGCGGTGGCGGCAGGCCCGCAGCGGCCTGGCGGGGTCGAAGCGCTGCGGGGGGCCGGTCGGGGCGTGAGAGGATCGGTTCGCGGCGCGGTTCGCGCCGCTGGACCGCTGAAGGGGTGGGACCGGGTGCACGTGGTGATCATGGGTTGCGGGCGTGTGGGCTCGTCCTTGGCGCGGAGCCTGGTCGAGCACGGCCATTCGGTCGGGATCATCGACCAGAACCCGAAGGCGTTCCGGCGTCTGGGCCCGGACTTCGACGAGACGACGGTGCGCGGGGTCGGCTTCGACCGGGAGGTCCTGGCGAAGGCGGGGATCAACCGGGCCGACGCGTTCGTGTCGGTGTCCTCGGGCGACAACTCGAACATCATCGCCGCGCGCGTGGCGCGGGAGAACTACGGCGTCGCGAAGGTCATCGCGCGCATCTACGACCCGCAGCGCGCGAGCGTGTACGAGCGCCTGGGCATCCCCACGGTCGCGACCGTGCGGTGGACGGCCGACCGGCTGCTGCGCCACCTCATGCCCGGGGAGCAGGAGCCGCTGTGGCGGGACCCGACGGCGACGCTGTCGATGGTCGAGATCCTGTGCGACGAGGGCTGGTACGGGCTGGCGCTGTCGGCGTTGGAGCAGGCGACGGGGCACCGGATCGCGTACGTCAACCGGTTCGGGCGGGCGACGCTGCCGACGGCCTCGACGGTGCTCCAGGACGGCGACCAGGTGTTCATGCTCGTGGCCGACGGCGACGAGGCGATGATCAGGCAGATCGCGGGCACCGCCCCGCAGGGGGGTGCGGCATGAGGGTCGCCATCGCGGGGGCCGGGAACGTGGGCCGTTCGATCGCCGCGGAGCTGGTCGGCAACGGCCACCACGTGCTGCTCATCGAGCGCGACCCCGATTCGATGCGCCCCGAGCGGGTCCCGGCGGCCGAGTGGCTGCTGGCGGACGCGTGCGAGCTGGAGAACCTGCGCCAGGCGCACCTGGAGGAGTGCGACGTGGCGGTCGCGGCCACCGGCGACGACAAGGTGAACCTGGTGGTGAGCCTGCTGTCGAAGACGGAGTTCGCGGTGCCGCGCGTGGTCGCGCGCGTCAACCGGGCCGAGAACGAGTGGCTGTTCAACGAGGAGTGGGGCGTGGACGTCTCGGTCTCCAAGCCGCGGCTGCTGGCCGCCCTCGTGGAGGAGGCGGTGAGCGTCGGGGACCTGGTGCGGCTCTTGAGCTTCCGGCAGTCGCAGGCGAACCTGGTGGAGATCACGCTGCCGCCGGAGGCCCCGCACGTGGGCCGCAGCGTCGCGGAGGTGCCGCTGCCGCACGACGTGGCGCTGGTGGCGATCATCCGGGGGCGCCGGGTCATCGCGCCGTCCCCCGACGACACGCTGGAGTCGGGCGACGAGCTGGTGTTCGTGTGCAACGAGGACGCCGAGGACGACACGCGCGCGGTCATCCTGGGGAAGCGGCGCTGAGCTGGGTCGGATCGATGCCCAAGGGCCGAAAAGGGTCCAGTCGGGCTTTACAGACGGCACGGGATCACGTTACATTGATAGTTCTCAATGTTTCATGATTTTGGGAGCGCTACCATGCTTAAGAAAGTACCGAAGCGGCTGCGCAAGCTGCTCGTCATCGCCGCCGCGGTGGTCGCCGCGGGCGCCTCGGCGCTCGTGTTCATCCAGCCCGCGTACAGCCACGGCACCGCCACCTCGCCCGCCGCGCGCCAGTACAGCTGCTGGGAACGCTGGGGCGGCGACCACATGAATCCGGACATGGCCACCGAAGACCCCATGTGCTACCAGGCCTTCCAGACCAACCCCAACACCATGTGGAGCTGGATGAGCCTGCTCCGCGAGGGCATGGCCGGCCAGCACGAGGAGCTCATCCCCGACAACCAGCTCTGCTCCGGCGGCAACTCCCAGTACACCTCGCTCGACGTACCCGGCAACTGGCACACCACCCCACTCGCCAACAACTTCAACCTCCACTACGAGGACCAAGCGGTCCACGGCGCCGACTACTACTGGGTCTACGTCACCAAACAGGGCTACGACGCCACCACCGACGCCCTCGACTGGGCCGACCTCGAACGCGTCGTCGAAACCGGCGTCTACCAACCCGGTGAAACCGTCGACATCCCCGTCAGCGCACCCGGCCGCACCGGACACCACATCGTCTACGTCGTCTGGCAGGCCAGCCACTTCGACCAGACCTTCTACTCCTGCTCCGACGTGTGGTTCGGCGAGGGCGGCCCCACCGAGGAGCCGACCGACCCGACCGACCCGCCCACCGACCCGACGGACCCCCCGACCGACCCCACCGACCCTCCGACCGACCCGACCGACCCTCCCGGTGACCTGAGCTGCGCGGCCACCGCCTCGATCAACAGCTGGGGCAGCGGGGCGACCGTGACCGTCACGGTGTCCAACACCGGGACCTCGACCGTCCACTCCTGGATGCTCCACTGGACGTGGGCGAACTCGGGGGTCTCGGTCGCGAACATCTGGAACGCCGAGTACTCCACGATGGGCACCTCGGAGATGGCCGCGCCCGTCTCCTGGAACCAGGAGATCGCACCCGGCGGCGAAGTGTCCTTCGGGTTCAACGTCAACGGCACGCTGAGTTCGATGCCCGCACTCGACTGCCTGGCCTCCTAGGGACGCCTGACACGCCTTAGAGGACGCCGCGGACGCGGCTCCGGCCCTCGGGGCCGGGGCCGCGTCCGTGCGCGTGGGACACGAGGGACGAATTCGATCGGTCAGGCGTCAAAAAGAACGGCTTGGGTGTTTACATGCGCAGTTCGTTGGGGTTACATTGAAAAGTATCAATGTTCCTAGGTTTTGGGAGCGCTATCATGTTCAACCTCCGAAGATTCGGACTCCACCGACTCGACCCGCCGCGACCCGGCGGACGCCGCATGACCGTCCGCAGCCTCATCGTCCTCGTGGCCGCGCTCTTCGCGGCCGGGACCGCCGCCGTCCTGTTCGTCCAGCCCGCCTCCAGCCACGGGACCGCCATCGGCCCCTCCTCGCGG
This sequence comes from Glycomyces paridis, assembly GCF_004912155.1. Taxonomy (GTDB): domain Bacteria; phylum Actinomycetota; class Actinomycetes; order Mycobacteriales; family Micromonosporaceae; genus Glycomyces; species Glycomyces paridis. The sequence goes on from NZ_STGX01000007.1 coordinate 12,664, forward strand.
CACTACAGCTGCTGGGAGCGCTGGGGCTCGGACTTCCAGAACCCGGCCATGGAGCAGGAAGACCCCATGTGCTGGGCCGCATGGCAGAACGACCCCAGCGCCATGTGGAACTGGAACGGCCTCTACCGCGAGCAGGTCGGCGGGAACCACCAGGCCGCCCTGCCCGACAACCAGCTGTGCAGCGGCGGGCAGACGGGCGGCACCCGGTACGCGCCTCTGGACGACCCCGGCCCCTGGAAGACCACGCAGGTGAACTCCAGCTTCACGTTCACCACCTGGGACCAGGCCAACCACGGCGCGGACTACTACCGCGTCTACGTGACGAAACAGGGGTACAACGCGGAGACGGACGCGCTCGACTGGGCCGACCTCGAACTGGTCGCCGACACCGGGGACATCGATCCCGGCGTCGGGCGCACGCCGCCCTCGGGCGGCGGCACCCTCGTCGACATCCCGGTGAGCGCCCCCGGGCGCTCGGGCCACCACGTCGTGTTCATGATCTGGCAGGCCAGCCACTTCGACCAGTCGTTCTACTCCTGCTCCGACGTGTGGTTCGGCTCCGGTCAGCCGACCGACCCGCCGACCACCCCGGACGACCCGGACCCGACCACCGAGGAGCCCACGGACGACCCCACCGACGAGCCGACCGGGGAGCCCACGGGCACCCCGGCCGGGTACGAGTGCACCGCCACCGCCACGGTCAACAACTGGGGTTCGGGCGCGGGCGTCACCGTCAAGGTCGAGAACACCGGCGACCAGGCCATCCACAACTGGATGCTGCACTGGGAGTGGCCCAGCAGCGGCGTGACGATCAGCCAGATATGGAACGCCGAGCATTCCACGATGGGCGACATGGAGATGGCGGCGCCCGTCTCCTGGAACCAGGCCATCGCCGTGGGCGGCTCGATCGAGTTCGGGTTCAACGTCTCAGGCGCGCTCAGCGGCGCCCCCGAGTTCGACTGCTTCCCGACGTAGTGAACTAGCGGAGGTCAGTACTCTAGGCGGCGCGGGGCCCCGGTCCCGCGCCGCGCTTCGGCGTGCGGGTCCTCCTCGGTCCTCATGCGCCGGCGCACGGCCCAGATCGTGAACGCCGTCAAGGCGATCGTGACCGGCCAGCCGCCGAGCAGCGTCACCAGGCCCAGCGCGTCGTCGGCGTCCAGGAAGTACAGCCAGGTCCGCACCGCGTTCTTGAGCAGGAACACGATCCCCCACAGGATCGTGATCCGGCTCAGCACGTCGACCAGCGGCTTGTTCTCGCGCCACTCCTTCTTGCCGCCCTGGGCGACCACGGCGTAGATCCAGCCGATGATCGGGTGGCGCACGAGCGCGGAGACGATGAGCAGGACCCCGTAGATCCCGCCCTGGATGATCCCCGGCAGGTAGAAGTTGCGCGCGTCGGTCGAACGCCAGGCCAGGAACGCGCCGAGCGCGATCCCGAAGAGGCCGTTGAGCGCGTGGCGGACCGGCTCCTTGCGGACGGCGCGCCACGCGGCGATGGCGATCGCGCTCGCCGCCGAGACGACGATGGCCCACTGGAGGCCCGAGAGCGGGCCGAAGCCCGCGTCGGGCAGGAGCGGGTTGAGCACCACGAACAACGTGATCGGCACCGCGGCCTCGACCACGCCCTTGACGCCGCCGAGCTGCTGCGAGAGCTGCTCGGTGAACGGAGGGAGCTCGTCCGGGTCCCGGTCGTTCCCGTCCGCGGGGTCGGGCTTGCGGGTCGGCGTCTCGGTGCTCATGCGGGCCTTCCGGTAGGTCGCCGGTGCGTGCGGCGACAGGTCCGCCCTCAGGGGCGCAGTTCGTAGGTCGGGTTGTAGATCACGAGCCGTCCGTCGCCCGTCCGGGCCACGCGGCCGCGGGCGACGAGCCTGGTCCCGGCCTCCAGGCCCACGATACGCCGTCGGCCCATCCAGACCAATGCGACCTGACCGGTGCCGTCGATGAGTTCCGCCTCGACCGAGGGCGAGCGCCCGTCGGTGCGCAGCACCACGGTGTGCAGGCGGCCGGCGACGACCGCCCGCTGCCGCGGCTCCAGATCGGCGACCGGCGTCGCCCCGTGGTCGGACTCGCGGCGGATCTCGTCGGCGAACAGCTCCTGGGACGGGGCGGCGAGGCGCCTGAGCCAGCCTTTGAGCCGCTCCGAGGCCACCGGCCCTACCGCTTGGGGCGCGGGGAGGGCTTGCGGCGCACCTGCGGCTTGGGGGTGTCCCCCGCCGCGATGATGGCCCGGTTGCCGTCGCCGCCTTCGGCCTTGCGCTGCGCGATGCGCGCGGCGGCCTCCTCGGCCATCTTCGGCGGGAGCTTGAGCGGCAGCGGCTCGCGCACCGGCATGGCGGTGGCGCCGCGGTCGATGACGAGGTTGCGCAGGGCCTCGTCGAGCTCGGGGGCGGCGGCCTCGTCGAGGGCCCGCTGGCCCTGGAAGGTCGCCTGGACGAACCAGCGGGGGCCGTCGACGCCGCAGAAGCGCACCGAGTTGGTGCCCTTCTTGGCGGCGACCTTGGCGATGAGCTCGGTGCCCCAGCGGCCCTGGACCTCCTCGACCTGCCCGCCCTGGCCGGTGACCTGGGCGGCCAGTTCGCCGCGGAACTCCTCCCAGATGCCCTCGCTGCGCGGCGCGGCGCGCACGAGCAGCTGGAGCGCGGAGGCGCCGGTGGTGAGCAGGACCTGGCTGATGTTGCCCTTGGCGTCGGTCTGGGCCTGGAAGCCCACGCCCTTGGGAACGGGCAGGCGGATGGCGCCCAGGTCGATGCGGCGCACCTCGTCGTCGTCGGGGGCGTCGGCGACGTCGTACGGGCCGGAGGTGGCCTCGTGCTCGACGGTCTCCCCGCTCTCGGCCAGGGAGTCGAGGACCGCGCCCTCGGCGGGGCGCTGCTTCTTCGACTTTCGCCGCTTAAACACGTTCGCTCTCCTCTGCAAGTCGGCGGTGCCCGCCGGTGGAACCGTGGCCGCTCGCGCCGCGCTGCGTCGGCGCGAAGTCGTCGACCTCGGTGAAACGGGCTCGCACAACCGGTTGGACTACCAATTGTGCGACACGGTCCCCGCGTTCGATGACGGCGGTCCGCTCGGGGTCGAGGTTCACGAGGTTGATCTTGATCTCACCGCGGTATCCGGAGTCGATCGTGCCGGGCGCGTTGACGATCGTGACGCCGAGCCTGTGCGCCAGCCCCGAGCGCGGATTCGTGTACCCGACGTGGCCGTCCGGGATCGCAACGGCCACACCGGTGCCCACGAGCGCCCGCTGCCCGGGGGCGAGCTCCACCCGCTCGGCCGCGCACAGGTCGGCCCCGGCGTCGCCGGGATGCGCGTAGGCGGGCAGCGGCAGCCCCGTGTCGAGCCGCTTGATGTCGACCTGCACCTCGGTGCTCATCGCAGTCGGGTTCCTCTCACTCGCGGTCGCACGCCGCGCCGGTCGCGGCGCGCGCGGGGCTATGGTCTCAGACATGAGGAGCGGTGAACGGTACGCCGAGCGCATGAGGCTGCCCGTGGCGGCCTGGCTGGCGGTGGCGGCGCTGGCCGTCATCGCGGCGGCGCTGTCGAACATGGGCGACCTGCGGTGGTGGCGGGTGGCCGCGAGCGCGGCGGTCCTGCTGGTCCCCCTGGCGGGCGCCTGGTGGTTCGGGCGGCTGCCGGTGCGGGTGGTCGAGGACGGCGGCGAGCGGTGGCTGCACGTCGACGACGCGCGCCTGCCGATGTCGGCGGTCGCCGGCGTCGAGGTCCTGGAGCCGGTCGCCTACTCCGACCTCCTGGGCGTCGCGCAGCATCCGCTGGCGTTCGTGGTGCAGCGGCCGTGGATCGGCCGCGGGGTGCGGATCGTCCTGGACGACCCCGAGGACCCGACTCCGTACTGGGTAGTGGCCTCGCGCAGCCCCGAGCGCCTGCGAGAGGCCCTCACGGCCGTCTGAGCGGGCGCTGGAGCGCCTCGGCGCGGTCCGAGACAGCGAAACGGCTCGCGGGCGAACCCGCGAGCCGTGCGCCGTCTGAGGGGCGGCCTATGCGCTATGCGCAGTCCTTGCAGATCGGCAGCCCGTTCTTCTCCTTGGCGTACTGGCTGCGGTGGTGGACCAGGAAGCAGCTGGAGCAGCGGAACTCGTCGGCCTGCATGGGCAGGACCTTGACCGACAGCTCCTCGTCTCCGAGGTCGGCGCCGGGCAGTTCGAAGTTCTCGGCCACTTCGGCCTCGTCGACGTCCACCGACCCCGATTGATCGGTGCGGCCCTTGGCGAGGGCCTCGATGCCGTCGGGCCCGGCGTTCTCTTCCTTGTCCCGGCGCGGGGCGTCGTAGTCGGTTGCCATCGTTTTTCCACTCCCATTGGTTGCTTGGTGGCACCTGAACCGAGCGCGACGGGGGACCGCTTGGAGTGTTCGGGTGACACAGCGGTCCGGCTCGGGTTCCTGGCGGGTTCGGTTCCGTCCGTGCAGGCGGCGTACCTTACCGCGTGCAGTCCATTCCTATACACGATCCCCCAGGGTTTTTCATCCCTATTGTGGCGAGGAACACTTCTATAGCGCAGGTCTCGGCGGTCCGGCCTCTCGCCCACGAAGCGGCCCGGCGCACGATAGCCTTCGGGTGGCAACGTTTGCGGGACGTCGGCTCGTCTAAGGGCCAGACATCAGTTTGCGCTTTTTGGAGACTCGGGGAGGCAGCCGTGCGTATCGCTCGTATCCGCGCTTTGACGGTACTTGGCGTGTTGGCGCTGGTGGCGGGCCTCGCCACCTACTGGGCGATTCAAAACGACTCGCAGGTGTCGGCGAGCAGCTCGTGCGAACCGGGCGCGATCGAGATCAAGACCGCCCCGATCCCCAAGCCCGAGGAGATCGAGGTGGTCGTCCTCAACGGCACCGACCGCTCCGGGCTGGCCGACCAGGCCGCCGCGCAGCTGGAGGACCGCGGGTTCGTCGTGGTTGAAACCGGCGACGCGGAGGAGGCCTACGACGGCACCGCGCTGGTGTTCTTCGGCCCCGACCAGTACGCCGCCGGCATTCACACGCACGCGTACTTCTACCAGGGCCACCAGTCCTTCGACCTCGACTGGGACAAGCCGATCACCATCATCCTCGGCGACGACTTCGCCGAGGTCCGCTCGGCCTCCGACGCGCGCCAGTCCTTCGCCCAGGGCGGCATAGGACAGCTGCCCAAGGGCACCTGCACGGTAGAATAGGCGGCCGTCACACCCCACGTGCTGCGACGTCGAAACTGAAAATGCGGAAACACAGCTCGAAACGGCACCACGGACGGGCCGCCGCCGATTTTCGGCGCTACAATTCACGCCTGCCCGGTCGTGCGCCGACTTGGGCTGCCGACCCAATATCCAATGCTCACCCGCCATGGAGCCCGGCTGCGCCGTGCCCGCCATTGCCTCGGAAGGTTGCTCGTGACTGACGCACGTCCCACCGGCACTGACGTCAATTCCCTGACCGACTCGCTGCTCGCTCTGGCCCGAGAGAGCAGCGGTCAACTGACGTCCGCGACGGTCGCCCAGGTCCTGGAGTCGGCCCAGGCCTCCCCCGCCGAGGGCAAGAAGGTGCTCCGCGCGCTGGCCGAGGCCGACGTGACCGTGGTCGTGAACGGCTGGACTTCCACCCGCAAGCGCGTCCCCGCCGCCCGCACCGCCACCTCCTCCCGGACCACCACCGCCAAGGCCGCCAAGAAGGCCGCGGTGAAGAAGGCCGTCAAGAAGGCCGCCCCCGCCGCGCCCGCGGCCGAGGAGACCGCCGCCGACGAGGCCCCGGTCAAGAAGGCGGCCAAGAAGACCGCCAAGAAGGCCGTCGCGAAGAAGGCCGCCAAGAAGGCCGCGCCGGGCAAGCCCGCCGAGGGCGCCGAGGAGCCCGACGAGGCCGACCTCGCCGCCGCCTCGGACGACGCGCTCGCCGAGGCCGCCGCCGCGACCCCCGCCAAGAAGGCCACCCGCAAGAAGGCCGCGAAGAAGGCGACCGCCGGCCGCAAGTCCAAGAAGGACGGCGAGGACGGCGACGAAGAGGACGGCTTCGAGTGGGACGAGGAGGACTCCGAAGCCCTGAAGCAGGCCCGCAAGGACGCCGAGATGACCGCCTCGGCCGACTCGGTCCGCGCCTACCTCAAGCAGATCGGCAAGGTGCCGCTCCTTAACGCGGCCCAGGAGGTCGAGCTCGCCAAGCGCATCGAGGCCGGCCTGTACGCCGTCGAGCGCCTCAAGCAGCTCAAGGAGGCCGGCGGCGAGATCCCGACGCAGATGCGCCGCGACCTCGAATGGATCATCCGCGACGGCGACCGCGCCAAGGACCACCTCCTCGAGGCGAACCTCCGCCTCGTCGTATCCCTGGCCAAGCGCTACACCGGCCGCGGCATGGCTTTCCTGGACCTCATCCAGGAGGGCAACCTCGGCCTCATCCGCGCCGTCGAGAAGTTCGACTACACCAAGGGCTACAAGTTCTCCACGTACGCCACCTGGTGGATCCGCCAGGCCATCACCCGCGCGATGGCCGACCAGGCCCGCACCATCCGCATCCCGGTGCACATGGTCGAGGTCATCAACAAGCTCGGCCGCATACAGCGCGAGCTGCTCCAGGACCTCGGCCGCGAGCCCAGCCCGGACGAACTCGCCAAGGAGATGGACATCTCCCCCGAGAAGGTCCTGGAGATCCAGCAGTACGCGCGCGAGCCCATCTCGCTCGACCAGACCATCGGCGACGAGGGCGACAGCCAGCTCGGCGACTTCATCGAGGACTCCGAGGCCATCGTGGCCGTCGACGCGGTCTCCTTCTCGCTCCTCCAGGGCCAGCTCCAGCAGGTGCTCCAGACCCTCTCCGAGCGCGAGGCCGGCGTCGTGCGACTGCGCTTCGGCCTCACCGACGGCCAGCCGCGCACCCTGGACGAGATCGGGCAGGTGTACGGCGTCACCCGCGAGCGCATCCGCCAGATCGAGTCCAAGACCATGTCGAAGCTGCGCCACCCGTCGCGCTCGCAGGTCCTGCGCGACTACCTCGACTAGGGCCTTTCCGCTCGCGATTCCACTCGCGATCCGGCGCCCGGGACCGCGGGCGCGACGCCCCCGCACGCCCCGCCTCACCCGAACGAGTGTTTCGCAGACCCGCTCCGCGGGTAGGCGACAGGCCCGGCCCCGACATTGCCGGGTTGTCGATTCCGCATTTCGTGGGCTACGGTGTGGAACAACTATCGCGACCGCCCCGGTGAGTGAGCCGAGTCTCAGTCGGCCGGTGTCGGGAAGAGGTAGTACAGTGCAGGCGTTGATCGGTACGTGCCGGTCAACAGGCCGACATAAGCAACCGAGTGTCATGGACACAGCAACCGAACGCAGCGGAGGACCTGGTATGACATCCACCCTGACGCCCCCGCCCCAGACGGAGGAACGTCCGATCGCGGGCGAGCGCTGCGATCGTTGTAGCGCCGCGGCGAAGCTTCGCGTCACCCTGGCCGAAGGCGGCGACCTCGTCTTCTGCGGCCACCACGCGAACCAGTTCGCCGAGAAGCTCGTGCCGATCGCCATCGACTTCACCGCCGACCCCGAATTCGAATGGCGCGGCACCGACCTCATGGCCTCGCAGAACTAGGCGCGAACAGGCTTGAACGCAAGGGCCCGAGCGGATCTCCGCTCGGGCCCTTGCCGTTCCCCTCGGGGCTCACCGCCCCGATCCGTTCGCGCGCTTCGCTCACCACGACCTGATGGTCGCGATGCGCTCCTCCAGCTGCTCGATCGTCGCCTGAGCGCTCGGCGGGCCGCCGCATGAGGACCGCAGCTTCGCGTGGATCTTCCCGTGCGGCTCGTCGGTCGCGAACGAGCGCGCACCCACGAGCGCGTTCAACTGCTTGCGGAGCTTGAGCCGCTTCTGCGCGTTCGTCATCGCCGGCTCCGCGGCGGGCCGCTCGGCGACCTCCGTGCGCGTCCCGCCCGACTGCTTCGCCATCTGCTCGCGCTGTCGCTTCTGGAGCAGCAGGTGGATCTGCTCGGGCGTCAGCAGCCCCGGCAGGCCCAGGTACTCCTGCTCCTCGTGGCTGCCCGACTGCACCGGCAGGCCGAACGAGCCGCCGTCGAAGATCACCTGGTCGAGCTCCGCGCTCGACTCCAGGGTCTCGCGCTGCCCGCCGAGCTCGGTGCCCTCGTCGAGGACCCGCTGCGCCTGCTCCAGCAGCAGTTCGGGGTCCTCGTCCTGGGACTTGGGCTTGATGACGTGGTCGCGGTCGGCTTCGAGGTTCTCCGCGAGGCTCAGCAGCGGGATCACGCTCGGCAGGAACACCGAGGCGGTCTCGCCGGTCCGGCGCGAGCGCACGAAGCGCCCGATGGCCTGCGCGAAGTACAGCGGCGTCTGGGCGTTCGTGGCGTAGACGCCCACGGCCAGGCGCGGGATGTCGACGCCCTCGGAGACCATCTTCACGGCCACGAGCCACTCGTCGTTCGAGTCGGCGAACTTCGCGATCCGGTCCGAGGAGCCCGCGTCGTCGGACAGGACGATCGTGGCGCTCTTGCCGGTGGTGCGCTTGAGGATGCCCGCGTACGAGCGGGCGCTGTTCTGGTCCGAGGCGATGATGAGGCCGCCCGCGTCCGGGATGCCCGCCGCGCGGAGCGAGACGAGGCGCCGGTCCGCCGCCCGGATCACCTGCTTGATCCACTCCCCCTCCGGATCGAGCGCGGTGCGCCAGGCCTGGGCGGTGAGGTCCTTGGTGAGCGGCTGGCCCAGGCGCACCGCGAGCTCGTCGCCCGCGCTCGTGCGCCACTTCGCCTGGCCCGAGTAGGCCATGAACATGACGGGGCGGACCACGCCGTCGGCCAGCGCGTCCCGGTAGCCGTAGAGGGCGTCGGCGCGCGAGCGCTTGGTGCCGTCGGCGTCCTCCTCGTAGTCGACGAACGGGATCGGGTTGTCGTCGCTGCGGAAGGGGGTGCCGGTGAGTGCGAGGCGCCGTTCGGCCTCGTCGAAGGCGGTCTGGACGCCCTCGCCCCAGGTGCGGGCGTCGCCGGCGTGGTGGATCTCGTCGAGGATGACGAGGGTGCGCCGGGCGAGGGTGCGGCGGCGGTGGACGGCGGGGTCGGCGCCGATCTGGGCGTAGGTGACGACCACGCCGTGGTAGTCGGCGGCGCTGTGGACGTCGGCGTTGCGGAAGGCGGGGTCAAGCTGGATGCCGAAGCGGGCCGCGGCGCCCGACCACTGGACCTTGAGGTGCTCGGTGGGGCAGACGACGGTGACGGTGTCGACGGTGCCGTCGGCGAGGAGGTCGTAGGCGATGCGCAGCGCGAAGGTGGTCTTGCCGGCGCCGGGGGTGGCGACGGCGAGGAAGTCGCGCGATTGACCCCGGTGGTAGGCGACCATGGCCTTGCGCTGCCAGACCCGAAGCGACGGAAGCGACTCGGGTTGGGCGACCGGGATCATGCGGGCTCCTCTCGGACGGCGGCGGACCCGGTTGATCTTAGGCCGCGGGGATCGTCGGGGCGCCCGGTTGCCCGCCGTACATCGGGACGGTCACGTTCAGCGTTCGAGGAGGATCGTGTTGGGGCCGACGTTGACGCTGCGGACGAGCATCATGGCGCCGAAGCGGCCGGTCTCGACGTGGGCGCCGAGTGCGCGGAGACGCTCGGCGACGGCTTCGAACAGGGGCTCGGCGACCGGTCCGGGGGCGGCGGCGTTCCAGGAGGGGCGCCGGCCCTTGCGGGTGTCGGCGTAGAGGGTGAACTGGCTGACCAGGAGGATCGGGGCGCCGAGGTCGGAGGCCGAGCGCTCTTCGGCCATGATCCTGAGGGTCCAGAGCTTCTCGGCGATCCAGCGGGCTTCGGCATCTCCATCCGTGTGGGTGACGCCGAGGAGGACGAGGAGGCCTTCGCCGATGGCGCCGACGCGTTCGCCGTTCACGGTCACTTCGGCTTCGCCGACGGTCTGCACTACTGCTTTCACGTCGATGAGGTTCTCATGGACGCCATCGCTCATGCGCGCCGTCTCTGGTGCGGGCCGTCTCTCATGCGGACGGTCCGGGGGGTTCGGGCAGGCGTAGGCTCGAACGGTGGCACGGCGTGAGAAGGCAACGAGCATCACGGATGCGGAGTTGTCGCTGGAGGAGGCCCGGCGGTTCCGCGAGATCCGCTACGTCCTCATGATGTCGATCCGGATCGTGCTGGTGGTCGTGTGCGGGATTCTGGTGATGGTCGAGGCGCCGTACCTGTGGCTGTGGCTGCCGCTGGGTCTGGCCGGGATGGCGGCCCTGCCGTGGCTGGCGGTCCTGCTGGCGAACGACCGCCTGGCGAAGAAGCGGCCGCCGAGGTTCACGAGTCGCCAGCGCCGGGCCGAGACGCTGGAGGCGCCGGAGCGCCCCATGATCGATTCCGAATGACGGCGGGCGACGTGGCAATATTGACGGGTTCCCGTCCGCGATTGAGGAGTGAGTCAGCGTGAGCGAACTTCCCGGCAAGACCGGTGGCGACACCGGCGGTTCGACGATGCTCGAAGAGCAGACCGAGACCAAGCCGAACCACTACAGCTACGAGGACGGCGACGAGGACCGCTTCTCGCACTACGTGCCGAAGGACAAGCTGATGGCCGCGATGGTCGACGGCATCCCGGTGAAGGCGCTGTGCGGGAAGATGTGGGTGCCCACGCGCGATCCCGAGCGCTTCCCGATCTGCCCGAACTGCAAGGAGATCTTCGCGAAGATGAAGGGCTGAGGGCAGCCTGGCTCTCACCTTCGCTCAGACAGGACATGTGACGGGGCTCTACCTGCTATAACGCACTGGTGGAGCCTTCTTTGGAGTTCGATCCCGGCGCGGTGAGCCTGTTCGCGGAGCTGGTCGGCACGGCCGTGTTCGCCGCCTCGGGCGCGAGCGCGGCGGTCGGCAAGCGGCTGGACCTGTTCGGGGTGGTCGTCATCGGCGTGATCTGCGCGCTGGGCGGCGGGGCGATCCGCGACCTGCTCATCGACGCGAAGCCGCTGGTGCTCACCGACTGGCGGTACCCGCTGGTGGCGGTGGTGGCGGCGCTGGTGGTCTTCCGGTTCCACCCGGCGCTGTCGCGGATGCGCACGTCGATGCTGATCCTGGACGCGGCGGGGCTGGCGCTGTTCACGGTGATCGGGACGCTCAAGGGGCTCGACTTCGGTTTCGCGGTCTATGCGGCTTGCATCGTGGGAGTACTCTCCGGAATCGGCGGGGGCATCCTGCGGGACGTGCTGGTCCAGGAGATCCCGGCGGTGCTGCGGGAGGACTTCTACGCGATGGCGGCGGTGGTCGGCGCGGTGATGGTCGGCGTGGGGGCCCGGTGGGAGTCGCAGATCGGGCACTGGACGCTGATGCTCATCGCGATCGCGACGATCTTCGTCGTACGGCTGGTGGCCATCAGGTATCGCTGGCAGGCCCCGAAGCCGAACTTCTGAGGCTGTCTCCCGACTTCGTGCCACCCTTCCGGCTGGGGGATCGCAAACGGCTGAATCCGCTGCAAGCTGGTAGCCCGACCCCGGTGCCCGCCGGGTCAGGTGCGGAACATCCCCCGCATCCGGAGGGTATGCAGCGAAAGGCGAACTCGATGGCTCCTGTCGACAGCATCCGTCAGCGTCCGGCCCGGCGACCGGCGCAGCGCGCGGCCGAGTACTCCGGCGACCCCGTCCGCGCCTATCTCAACGGCATCGGCAAGCACCGCCTGCTCACCGCCTCCGAGGAGGTCGAGTGCGCGAAGGCGATCGAGGCGGGCCTCATGGCGGAGTGCCGGATCTCCGAGACCACCGACCCCGACCTGCGCTCGGACCTCGCCCGGGTCGCCGCCGAGGGCCGCGCCGCAAAGCAGCGGATGCTGGAGTCGAACCTGCGTCTGGTCGTCAGCGTCGCGAAGCGCTACTCGGGGGCGGGCCTGAGCCTCCTCGACCTCATCCAGGAGGGGAACCTGGGCCTCATCCGCGCGGTCGAGAAGTTCGACTACCAGAAGGGCTACAAGTTCTCCACGTACGCGACCTGGTGGATCCGCCAGGCGATCAACCGGGCCGTGACCGACCAGTCGCGCACGATCCGGGTGCCGGCGCACACGGTGGACCAGATCAAGCGGATGAACCGGGTCCGCCAGGACCTCATGGTCGAGCTGGGCCGGGAGCCGCGCTACGAGGAGATCGCCCGCGAGCTGGACGTCACCCCCGGCAAGGTGCTCGAACTCATGTCGTACGACCGGGAGCCGGTAAGCCTGGACCAGACGGTCGGCGAGGACGACTCGACGGCGCTGGGCGACCTCGTCGCGCACCTGCCGCGCGAGCGCGCGAGCGACGACGCCGTGTCGTACGCGCTGCTGCGCCGCCACATCGCGAACGTCCTGGCGAGTCTTCCCGAGCGGGAACAAACGGTCCTGCGGCTGCGTTTCGGCATTGACGACGGCCGCCAGCGCACGCTCGAAGAGGTCTCGGCCGACTTCGGCCTCTCCCGGGAGCGGGTGCGCCAGATCGAGAAGAACGCGCTGCACCGTCTGCGCCAGCCCGACTACGCGGGTCGCCTGGCCGATTACGTCGCCTGAGTTCCTTCTGTGTCCGTATGGCTGCGTTCCTGGTCGGCGTGATCGCCGTATACCATTGACGCGGACAGGGGGTCTGGCGGCTACTCGACCCACCCCGCTCGGTGCCCTGCGGGCGGACAACGTGAAGGAACGAAGCTGTGACCACGGACCTCGTCGACACCACTGAGATGTACCTGCGGACCATCCTCGAACTCGAAGAGGAGGGCGTCCCGGCGCTGCGCGCGCGGATCGCCGAGCGGTTGGAGCAGAGCGGCCCGACGGTCTCGCAGACCGTGGGCCGGATGCAGCGCCACGGCCTGCTCAACGTCAAGAGCGACCGGCACCTGGAGCTGACCGAGGAGGGTCGTCGCCAGGCCGTCGCGGTCATGCGCAAGCACCGGCTGGCCGAGCGGCTGCTGGTCGACGTCATCGGGATGTCCTACACCGAGGCCCACGAAGAGGCCTGCAAGTGGGAGCACGTCATGAGCGACTCGGTGGAGAAGCGCGTGTACGAGCTGTTGGAGCACCCCACGCGTTCGCCGTACGGGAACTCGATCCCCGGCCTGGAGGAGCTCGACTCGGCGGCCGTGCCGGTCGGGCACGAGCCGGGCGAGCGGCCGTTGAGCGTGGTCTCGCCGGGTTCGAAGGTGCGCGTGACGCGCCTGTGCGAGTCGGCGCAGACCCACCCGGAGCTGCTGGCCTCGCTGCACGAGGCGGGCGTGGACCCGGGAGCGGAGGTCGCGATCGACCGTTTCGAGGGCGAGATCGCGGTGGCCTCCGAGGGCCGGACGCTGCGGCTGTCGATCGACGACGCCGCGAAGATCTTCGCCGCCCCCGCCGAATAGGAGGGTCGCGGTGCCGTTGCGCCGCAGTCGTTCACACCGGTGATGACCGTGTGATGAGGTGTGCTCACACAAGTATTGACCGCGGGACTACCGGGGAGTACGCTGACCAAAGCGTTGCAAACGTTTCCAATTGCGCAGGTAGCGGCCCTACCGGCGAACGGGATCCGAAACGCCCTCGAACCGAACTCCGCACCTGAGCGCCCTCCTCGCACCCCCGGCGGGGAGGGCGCTCATCAACGCGAGAACGCCGCCCGGGCCTCTGGCCCGGGCGGCGTCGTGGTGTCGTGGCGCCTTGCTATTCGAGGCTGTCGGCGTAGGCCTGGTTGATGCCGCCGGCGAGTTCGGTGAAGCCGCCGACGAGCTCCTCCACGGCCGCGGGCTCGGTGCCCTCGGGCGTGGTGTAGCGCATCTCGAAGATCGTGCCCCCGTCGTACCAGCCCATCTCCAGGGCCGGGCCGGCGCCGGTGTCCTCTGTGTGGACGATCCAGTAGGCGGCCTCGCCGAGGTCGTCGACGGTCTCGGCCTTGTCGTTGACCTCCTCCTCGTAGACCTCGGCGCTCGCCTCGGTCCCGATGACGAAGAGGGTCAGGTCCGGGTAGGCGGCCTCGCCGGTCTGGACCGCGCAGGTGAGCTGCGCGGGGGCGTCCTCGCCCTCGGCGTCCTCGCCGGGGCCGCCGGAGGCGAAGCGGAACTCCTCGCCGGTGGTCGCGTCGAGCACGGCCGAGTCGATGAAGGGGCAGGCCCCCTCGGCCTCGGCGAGGTCGAGTTCGACCGGCTCCTGCGCCTCCGCGGAGGGCGACTCCTCGTTGGCGGCGGTGTCGACGGGTTCTTCGACGTCGCCGGGGTCGTCGCTGCACGCGGCGAGCGCGAGTGCGAGCAGAGCGGCGGCAGGGATCAGGCGTCTCATCGTTCCTCCCCAGTGGCGACCTCGCGGCCGCGCGCGACCCAGTCGCTCCATGAACCGATGTACACCGGCGGGGTCGGCATCCCGGCGGCGGTGACGGCGAGCGCGGCGCGGGCCGCGGTCACGCCCGAGCCGCAGTAGTAGGCGGCGTCCGGGTGCGGCGCGAGGCGCTCGCGCAGCCGCTCGGCGTCGGCGAGGTCGTCCTCGCCGAGGAAGAGGTTGGCGGCGCCGGGGATGTGCCCGGCGACGGGGTCGAGCGGTTCGGTCTCGCCGCGGTAGCGCTCGGGGGCGCGCACGTCGACGAGTTCGCGTTCCTTCGCCCAGGCGGCGGCCTCGTCGGCGTCGAGGACGGGCAGGCGCCCGGGGCGGACGGTGACGGTGCCGGGTTCGGGCGACTCGGGTCCGGTCGCCAGCGGGAGCCCGGCCGAGGTCCAGGCCTTGATGCCGCCGCGGAGGACCAGGACGTCCTCGATCCCGGCCCAGCGCAGCGTCCACCAGGTGCGGGAGGCGGCGAGTCCGTCGCCGTCGTCGTAGACGAGGACGGTGGAGTCGTCGTCGATCCCGGCGGCCTGCAGGACCGCCTGGAGCGCTTCGGGTTCGGGCAGCGGGTGGCGTCCGCCGACGGTGCCGACGGGGCCGCACACGTCCCGGTCGAGGTCGAGCCGCACGGCGCCGGGCAGGTGTCCGGCGAGGTGGTCGGCTTCGCGCGAGGGCCCGCCGAGCGTCCAGCGGACGTCGAGTCGAACCGCCCCTGCCAGCGCGGCGGCCTCCGCCGCATCGATCAGTGGCCTCATGGTCCCAGGTTATAGGAGGTGCGCGTTGGGGCGTTCGGCCGCCGCCGCGAATTCGGGCATCACGTCGACTACCACGCCCTTCTCGCGCAGCATGGCGGCGCCGCCTGGGCGGTCGACGAAGTTCGGAGGCTCGGGCAGGGCGTAGACGACGCGGGCGGCCCCGGCCTCGGCGAGGAGGACCGCGCAGGGGACGTGGCCGGGCGAGCGGCGCCCGCACGGCTCCATGGAGGAGTAGACGGTAGCGCCGCGGACCGGGCCGAGGGCCCCGAGAACCATGCGGCGGAGGGCGACCTCCTCGGCGTGGTCCTTGGGGCCCTCGGCCCGCGACCAGCCCTCGCCGACGACGCGCCCGTGCGCGACGATCACGGCGCCGACGCTGAAGGCGGACTCGGAGGGCGGGCAGTTCCCGGCCAGCTCGACGGCGCGGGCCATCCAGCGTTCGTCGTCCTCAATGGAGGTCGCTTCGTCGTTCGGCACGGTCCCACCGTACCGCCCCGGGCGCGGCGCGCACCGCCCCGAGACGGTAGTCACCGGTCGTTGCCACGGGCCGATACCATGTGGGAGTCCCCCGACACTCGGCTCCGCCGAGCTGCGCGCTGCGGCGGCACCGGCAGCCGCTCCCGAGCCCGCGAGACGCGAACCTAGTGAGGTGCAGCAGTTGTCCGTCCAGTCCCCTCCAGCGCAGGCCCCGCCCGCGCCCGCGAGCCGCAACCCGGCCCAGTCGGACGGCCCCGCGCCAGGACGGCGGTTCGACCGCGCCCTCGCCTCCCTGCGCCACACCCCCGGGCAGCTGCGCGGCCTCCTGGCCGTGCTCGCGGCGCTCGTCCTCGGCGCCGGGATCACCGGCATGACCTCGATCCTCGCGAAGTCCGCCGTCATCGAGGAGACCACGAGCCAGTCCGGGCGGCTCTCCGTCGCGGCCCTCCAGCTCTACCAGGCGCTCTCGCAGGCCGACGCGACCGCGGCCTCCTCGTACCTGAGCGCCGGCACGCCCTCCGACGAGATGAACGAGACCTACCGCGCGTCCCTGCGCGACGCCACCGTCGCCCTCGCCACCGCCGCGGGCGAGGTCAAGACCGCCGAGGACGCCCAGCTCGTCGCCGAACTCAACACGCGCCTGCCCGTCTACACCGGCCTGGTCGAGACCGCCAAGACCTTCAACCGGCTCGGCGAACCGGTCGGCGCCACCTACCAGGAGCAGGCCTCCACCCTCATGCGCGAGGAGATGCTCCCCGCCGCGCACGACCTCCAGGACAACGCCCTCGGCCAGCTCAGCGAGTCCCGCTCCGGCGCCGAGGCCTTCCCGTGGGCCGCCGCCGCACTCGCCGCCGCCGCCCTCGGCACCCTCGTGTGGGCCCAGGTGTGGCTCTCGCGCAGGACCAACCGCGTCTTCAACCTCGGACTCGTCGCCGCCACCGTGCTCCTCATCGGCTTCGCCGGATGGCTCACGATGGCCTCGCTCGCCTCCGCGAGCCACACCACCCGGTCCCACGAGGAGGGCGCGGTGCCCCTCGAACTCCTCGCCCAGGCCGAGATCAGCGCCCAGCAGGCCCGCGCCGAGGAATCGCTGCTCCTCATCGCCCGCGGCGAGGACGAAGAGGCCGCCAAGCGCTACGAGGCCCACATCGAAGAGCTCGTCGCCTCCGGCGGCCTCCTCGACCGGCTCGACGAGGCCTTCGCCGACGACCCCGAGCTGTCCGCCGCCGTCGCCGACGCGCGCGAAGCGGCCGAGACCTGGAACGCCGGACACGGCACCGTCGTCAAGCTCGCCACCGAGGGCAGCTACACCGAAGCGGTCGAACAGGCCGTCGGCGACGAGGACGACAGCCTCGCCACCTCCTTCGACGCCCTCAACACGTCCCTGACCGACGCGACCGAGGTCAGCGCCGACCGGTTCATCGAGGCCACCGCCGACGCGCACCGCGCCCTCTCCGGCGCCGCGGCCGGACTCGCGGCCCTCGCACTGGCGGCCCTCATCGGCACCGCGATCGGCATCCAGCTGCGAGTGGCGGAGTACTACGCATGAGCCAGCAACGAAACCGAACGCACCGCACCCGGCTCGCCGCCGCGGCGGCGGCCCTCACCGGCCTCCTCCTCGCCGCCTGCGCCGGACCCGCCGACATGGAACCGCCCGAAGTGGACGTCCCCACCCCGCTCCCGGCCGGCATCGACTTCTCCCCCGAGGTCACCGCCTCCGTTCCCGACGACAGCTGCGACCCGCTCGCCTCCTTCGCCCCCGGCGCCGTCACCGCCGACCAGGCCCGCGCCCAGCTCGACAACGACGGCCAGATCTCCATCGGCATCAGCCAGTCCACCAACCTCCTCGGCTACCGCGACCCCGTCACCAACTCCCTCGCGGGCTTCGACATCGACATCGCCCGCGCCGTCGCCACCGCCCTGCTCGGCGAGGACCCCAACATCAAATGGGTCCCCATGACCTCGAACCAGCGCGAGGACTCC
Source organism: Glycomyces paridis (assembly GCF_004912155.1). GTDB lineage: Bacteria > Actinomycetota > Actinomycetes > Mycobacteriales > Micromonosporaceae > Glycomyces > Glycomyces paridis. Next base: position 30,111 of record NZ_STGX01000007.1, read on the forward strand.
CTCAAGGAGGACCGCGTCGACCTCGTCGTGCGCAGCATGTCCATCAACTGCGGCCGGTGGGAGAACATCGACTTCTCCGCCGAGTACTACCGCGCCGGCCAGCGCCTGCTCGTCACCAAGGACTCCGGGATCGAAGGCGTCGCCGACCTCACCGCCGACCACACCGTCTGCACCGGCGCCGGCTCCACCTCCGGCGGCAACATCGCCGCCGCCAACGACAAGGCGCAGCAGGTCACCGTCCCCGACTTCAACGACTGCCTCATGCTCCTCCAGCAGGGCACCGTCGACGCCATCTCCACCGACGACACCATCCTCGCCGGCATGGCCGTCCAGGACCCCACCCTGGAGATCGTCGGCGAGGCCTTCTCCGTCGAGTCCTACGGCATCGGCGTCCAGAAGGACAACACCGACCTGACCCGCTTCGTCAACGCCGCCCTCGAAGACCTCATCGCCGACGGCACCTGGGCGAACTCGTACGGGGACTGGCTCGAAGAACCCCTGGGCACCGCCGCCACCGCCCCGACCGCCGTCTACCGGGATTGAGGGAAGCGCCATGAGCGACCAGCAGCCAGCGCCCGAGCACACCCAGCGGTACCAGCCCGGCCAGCACCAGCCCGCCGCCGAGGACCCCACCGACACCCTCCGCGTCCGCAAGCGCCTCAACACGCCCCCGGCCGTCCCCCCGCAGCCCGGCTTCGCGCCCGCGCCCCCCGGCCCGCCCGGCACCAACGCCGCCATGCACCCGCTCTCCCCCGCGCCCCAGCAGTACGCCTCGCCCGTGCACTCCCAGCAGATGCCGCCGATCGGCGTCGTCCAGTCCCCGCCGCCCGCGCCACACCGCGCCCCCGCCGCGCCGCTGCCGCAGCCCATCACCGGGCCCGTCACCCGCTCCACGACCACCAGCGCCCGCCAGCGCGGCGGCCTCTCCGACATGCCCGCCATCCCCCCGCGCGACCCCGCCGAAGCGGTCATGGACCTCCCGCAGGTGTCCGAGCACAAACGGTTCTGCTCCTCCTGCGGCAAACCCGTCGGCCGCCCCCAGGCCGGACGCGCCGGACGCGTCGAGGGTTTCTGCCCCTACTGCCGCACCAGGTACTGGTTCACCCCCGCACTCCAGCCCGGCGACGTCCTCTCCGACCGCTACGAAGTGCTCGGCGCGATCGCACACGGCGGCCTCGGCTGGATCTACCTCGCCAACGACCGCAACTTCGCCGACGACCTCACCCAGCGGTGGGTCGTCATCAAGGGCCTCATCAACACCTCCGACGAGGACGCGATCGAGGCCGCCATCAACGAACGGCGCTTCCTCGTCGGCATCGACCACCCCAACGTCGTCGACATCCACGACTTCGTCACCGCCGCCGACCCCCGCTCGGGCCAGCTCCAGTCCTACATCGTCATGGAGTACATCGCCGGGAAGTCCCTGCGCGACATCCGCGACGCCGCCGACGACCAGGGCGAACGCCAGCCCCTGCCGCTGGAACAGGTCCTCACCTACACCGCCGAGCTCCTCCCCGCGTTCTCCTACCTCCACGACCGCGGCCTGCTCTTCTGCGACTTCAAGCCCGACAACGTGATCCACGTCGAAACCTGGCTCAAGCTCATCGACCTCGGCGCCGTCCGCCACGTCGAGGACATGGAGTCGGCGATCTACGGCACCCCCGGCTACTCGGTGCCCAACGACGAGATCCTCTCCATCGGACCCTCCGTCACTTCCGACCTGTACACCATCGGCCGCTCCATGGCCGTGCTCTCCCTCGACTTCAAGGGCTTCACCAGCACCTACCGCGACTCCCTGCCCCCCGCCGCCGAGGCGCCCGTCTTCGCCGAGTTCGGGTCCTACCACCGGCTCCTCCTGCGCGCCACCAACCCCGAGCCGCGCTCGCGCTTCCAGGATGCCGACGACATGCGCGCCCAGGTGCGCGGCGTCCTCAACGAGGTCAGGTCCGTCCAGAAGGGCGAACCCAAGTCCGAGCCCTCTACGCTCTTCAGCGGCGAGCAGTCCGTCTTCGGCGAACCCGACGTCGAATACGACGTCCACGCCGTCGGCGACCCCTTCGACGTCGCCCACTCCCTGCCGACCCCGATGGTCGACCTCGCCGACCCCATGGCCGCGTTCCTCGCCACACTCCAGGCCACCGACGCCGCCGGCATCCTCGCCGAACTCGCCGCCGCACCCGTCCAGAGCCCCGAAGTGCAGCTGCGGCGCGTGCGCACCCTCGTCAACGCCGGCGACCTCCACCAGGCGAACGCCGCCCTCGACCACTTCGCGCAGCGCGAGGGCAACACCTGGCAGGTCACCTGGCTGCGCGGCACCATCTCGCTCCTGGCCGCCGACTTCCACACGGCCGCAGCCCATTTCGACGCCGTCTACTCCCACCTCCCCGGGGAGCTGGCGCCGCGCCTGGCACTGGCGGCCTGCGCGGAGCTGGCGGGGCGCCGGGACCTGGCGCTGCCGCACTACACGCGGATCTGGACGTGCGACCACCGGTTCGTCTCGGCGGCGTACGGGCGGGCGCGCCTGCTGGACCTCGACGGGAGCTCGACCGAGGCGATCTCGGCGCTGCACCAGGTGCCGAAGACCTCGGCGCAGTACGGCATCGCGCAGACCGCGGCGATCCAGACCGCGCTGCACAGCCGCACCTCGCCGCCCTCGCTGCTGGACCTGCACCACATGGCCGGGCGCCTCGACGAGCTCAAGCTCGAACCGCGCCGCCGCCACCTGGTGTCGACGCGCATCCTGCACCTGGCGCTGGACACGGTGCTGCGCGCCGGCCCGGCCCACGAGCCCCGGATCTTCGGGGCGCCCTCCGAGGAGCGGTCGCTGCGCCTGGCGCTGGAGCGGGCCTACCGCGACCTCGCCCACGCCTGCACCCGCCGGGAGGACCAGGTGTACTACTTCGACCTGGCCAACCGCCACCGCCCCCGCACGATGCTGTAGCGAAGGAGCCCTATGCAGCCCTCACCCACCCTGGGCGCCGCGAAGCGGTGCACCGCCTGCGGTCTGGCCGCGGACCTCGGCCGCTTCTGCGAGGACTGCGGCGGCGACCTGGAGGAGTTCGCGGTGCCCGCCGAGGAGGCGCTGTGGCTGTCCTCGGCCGCGGCCGAGGAGAACCCGGAGCATCCGGGCGGCTCGGACGACCACCTGTCCTTCGGCCTGCCGGGCATCGGCGCGGCCACGGACGTGGGCAAGCGGCACCACTACAACCAGGACTCGATCGCGATCGCGGTCGCCGAGGACGGGCGCAAGATCGCGGTCGTGTGCGACGGCGTGTCGGGCGCCTCGGACTCCGAGCGGGCCTCGCTCGCGGGGGTCGAGGCGGCCGTCACGGAGATCCGCGCCGCGCTGGGCGAGGGCCTGTCGGCGGAGGACGCGTCGCGGCGCGGGGTGGGCGCGGCCCACTCGGCGGTGGCCGCGGTCGGCAAGCAGTACCCGAACTCGCCGCCGTCCTCGACGTACGTCTCCGCGGTCGTGGAGGGGAACCAGGCGGTCCTGTGCTGGGTCGGCGACTCCCGGGCGTACTGGGCGGCCGAGAAGGAGGCCCGGTGCCTCACCGTGGACGACACGATCCAGGCCAGGCTGGAGTATCAGGGGGTGGACCCCGCCGACGACAGGTACAAGAATCCGTATGCGAAAGCCCTGCTCGCGTGGCTCGGGGCGGACGCGCCGAGCCTGAATCCGAACCTGCTCCGGGTGGATCTGGGCGGTGGCCATGTCGTAGTGTGCAGCGATGGTCTGTCGCGCTACTTCAATGACGATCACGACCTTCTGCCACTGCCGGACGGCAGTGTTGGCGACAAGGCGGTAGCGTTGACACGACAAGCGCTCGCCAACGGCGGGCATGACAACATCAGTGTCGCGGTGGTGGAACTCGAATCCCCCGGTTCGGTCCAGGCCGAAGGGCATGCACAGGAGCATGCCGGCCCGGACGCCCCGGAACAGGGAGACGGGTCCGCCTCGCTGCTCGGTGTCGTCAGTGAGGCCGAGTACACCCAAATGCTTGGAGGGGGACGACCTTGACCTACCAGCCGACCTACGGCGGTGCCCCACAGCCGGGCGGGTACCAATGCGCGTGCGGGGCGTTCCCGCAGGCGCAGTTCTGCGAACAGTGCGGTACGCCGAACCCGGCCTGGCAGCAAGGCCAGCCCCCGCAGTCCCCGGCCTTCGGCCAGGGCTACGCCCCGAACGACCCGTACGGGCAGCAGCAACAGCAGCCCGCGTACGGCCAGGACCCGTACGGGCAGCCGCAGCAGCAGGACCCCTACGGCCAGCAGCAGGGCTACGGGCAGGACCCGTACGGCCAGCCCTCGCAGCCCCAGGACCCCTACGGGCAGCAGCAGGGCGGCTACGGCCAGCCCGACCCCTACGGCCAACAGCAGCAGCAGGGTTACGGCCAGGACCCGTACGGCCAGCAGCAGCAGCAGCCCGCGTACGGCCAGGACCCGTACGGGCAGCCGCAGCAGCAGGACCCCTACGGCCGGCAGCAGGGCTACGGGCAGGACCCGTACGGCCAGCCCTCGCAGCCCCAGGACCCCTACGGGCAGCAGCAGGGCGGCTACGGCCAGCCCGACCCCTACGGGCAGCAGGCGTACGGCGCCGCACCGACCTCGGCCCCGCCCGGACCGCCTCCGGGCGTCCCGGCCGCGCCGTTCGGCGCCCCGACCTCGGCGCCCCCTTCGGCCTCGCCGACCGGCGGCTTCTCGATGCCGGACGCGCAGCCGAGCGACCTGGCCTCGAACTACGCCCCTCCCGGGCAGTCCGCCACCCGCTGGGGCATCGCGGTGACCGCCGACCAGGGCTACTTCAACAAGGTCGCGGCCTCCGACGGCGCCTCGCAGCTCCAGTACCCGTCCTTCGCGAAGCCGCGGCGCTTCCCGCTCGACAAGGGCGAGCTGACGATCGGCCGCTACAGCGCCAAGCGGGGCGTCACCCCCGACATCGACCTCTCGGGCGACGTGGCCGACCCGGGCGTGAGCGCGCAGCACGCGAAGCTGTTCGCCAAGCCCGACGGCTCGTGGTCGATCATGGACGTCGGCTCCTCCAACGGCACGTTCCTCAACGGCTCCGACGAGCCGCTGGCGCCGAACGTGGAGTTCCCGATCGGCGACGGCACGTACGTCAACATCGGGGCGTGGACGCGCCTGACGATCCACTACGAGGGTTAGTCGAGACGTCGAAGCGGGGCCCGGTCTTTCGACCGGGCCCCGCTTCGCTTGCGCCGCAGTCGGTGCCGACCTTGCGGTTCAGTCGAGGCCGACCTTGAGGAACTGCGAGATCCGGCCGTTGACGGCCGGGTTGGCGAGGATCTTGCGGTGGCCCTGCCCGGTGGTGGCCATGAGCTCGGCGCCGGGCCAGGAGGCGGCGAGCGCCTCGCCGTGGCGGAACGGGTTGGGCCGGTCGCCGCGGTCGTGGACGACGAGCGCCGGGCCCTCGACCTCGATGCCGTACAGCGAGAAGTCGTCGAGCCTGATGCCGGCCTTGGCCTCGCCGAGGGGCACGAGGCGCTTGAGGATGCGCGGACCCACGGGGACGATCGCGCCGATGGTGTCGGAGAAGCCCTCGACGCCGCCGATGAACGGGGCGAGGATGACCAGGCGCAGCTCGGCGAGGTCGACGCCGTTGAGCGTCAGGCCGTGGAGGGCGCTGATGCAGCCCATCGAGTGGGCGACGACCCCGTGGGGGGTGCCGAACTTCTCGGCGACGACCGACATGGCCTCGATGAGGTGCAGGCCGTTGGAGTGCCGGTCGCCCCAGGGGCCGGGGCCGGAGTTGCCGTGGCTCGGGGAGTCGAAGGCCACCACGCGGAAGCCGGAGGCGACGAGGTTCGCCGCGATGTAGCGGAAGTCGCCGGTGGAGCCGCCCCAGCCGTGCACGAGGTAGACGAGCGGGGCATCGCCGGGGGTGTCGGGGGCCCAGTCGAAGCCCCAGACGGTGGTGCCGAGGCATTCGAGCTCGAAGACCGCGGCACCGGCGGGGGCCTCGCCGCGCAGGCGCTTCTCGGGGCCGCCGGGGAGGCGGAACCACAGTTCGCACAGGATCTTCGCGGCCGGACCGGGCGCGAGGTGCTCGGCGGCGGCGAAGCCGGTCCGCACGAACCAAGGGGCACGAACGGTCGTGCTTTTCTTGCGCGAGACGGGTGCCTGGGAGTTGGCGGCCATGGGTGTGCCTTCCTGGTCAGACTCGTCGGGTGCCGACGGAGTGACTGTCGATCAGCCGGTGGAACGCCGCCCAAGCGCGGTCGGCGGCGTCGGGATAGGAGAGGATGCGGCTCATCCAGTTGTAGGAGAGCAGGATGCCGAAGACCTCCTGCGCGACCTGGAAGACGTCGGTGTCTTCGTCGAGCTCGCCCTCGGCGACCGCCGTGGCGGCGATCCGCGCGAGGGAGTCGAGCAGCCGGCGCTGCTCGGTGACCATGTAGTCGTGCAGGGGGCCCGGCAGGTCGTCGAACTCGGTGGCGGCGGCCAGGAACAGGCAGCCCCCCGGGTGCGCGTACCAGGCCATCCAGTGCTCGACCAGGGACCGCAGCCGCGTGACGCCTCGCGGCGCGGCCAGGGCCGGCCGGAAGACCTCCTCGATGAACTGCTCGGAATTGCGTCCCATGCAGGCGAGTTGGAGGGCTTCCTTGGACTTGAAGTGCGCGTACAGCCCCGACTTCGACATGTCGGCGGCGGCGGCGAGCGACCCGATGGTCAGCCCCGACAGCCCCGAGTAGCGGGCCATGCGGACCGCGCGGTCGAGGATCGCCTGTCTGGTGAGTTCGCCTTTGCGCACCTCTTCAAAATAGCACGGTCGTGCTTGAAACTGAAGGGGCCCGGCCTCAGACCTCGCACTCGTCCTCGCCGCCGCTGTAGGAGAACGTCACGGCGACCGTCTCCGCGAGCGCCACGACCTCGCCCGGGGCGGGGTCCTGCTCGATCACCTCGCAGTCGTCGTGCGAGAGGTCGAAGACCGAGCGCCACTCCCCCGACTGCTCGACCCCCGAGAAGCCCGCGTCGGCGACCGCCTCGTGGGCCTCGGCGGTCGACAGGCCGACAAGTTCGGGCACCGCCGCGGTCGGCGCGCTCTCGGTCGTCGGCGCCGCCTCGGTGGTCGGCTCCGACTTCGTGGGGTCGGCGGGGGCCTCCTCGGAGACCTCCGGGCTCGGCGTGCCCGAGCTCTCCTCGGCCCCGCCCGAGCCGCCGGGCGACTCCGGCGAGTCGACGGCGCCGCTCGTGGCCGGACCCGCGGCCGGGCCTGTCACGGCCGCGCCTGAGCCAGCGGTGGGGGCCTCGTGGTCGCCCAGGCGGCTCCCGAAGGCCGCCACCGCCGCCACGAGCACCAGCAGGGCCGCCAGGACCGCGAGCGGGCGCACGAGGCGCCTGCGCGGTGCCTCCGGCCCCTCCTCGTCCACCAGCGGCATCTCACGGGTCGCGGCGGGCGCCTGGACGTCCAGGAGCGGGTCGGGGACGGCGGCGACCACCGGGTCCACCGGCAGCCGCGACCGCAGGGTCGCCAGCGCCAGGGGGGTGCGGGAGGCGCCGCCGGCGACGAGGACGCCTGCGAGCGTCTGCGGGGCGACGCCCGCTTCGGCCATGGCCTCCTCGACGAGGTCGACCGACTCCTCCACGAGTTCGCGGATGCGCGATTCGAGCTCCTCGCGGGTCAGCGAGAGTTTGAGGTCGGCCACCGGGACGGTGATGACGGTGAAGTCGCGCTCGGAGAGCTGCTCGCGGGCCGTGGCGATCTTCGACAGCAGCGTGGCCCGCAGGCGTCGGTCGGCCTCGCCGGAGCCGACGATGCGGTCCCAGAACCGGCGGTCGGCGTCGCGGTGGCGCCCGGACAGGTAGGCGAGGAGGAGCGCGTCGAACTCGGCGCCGCCGACGGCGAGGGAGCGCTCGGCGACCAGGAGGTGCGCGTCGCCGATGCGGCGCACCACGGCCGCGTGGAAGGAGGCCCTGCCGAGCCGGTAGACCGCGAGCGCGGCCCCGGGCGCGAGTTCGGCGCCGCCCGCGGCGGCGAAGCCCGCCGCGGCGGCCCCGGGGTCGATCCGCGAGGCGCCGTGCGCGTCGCCGAGGCCGCTCATGAACGGCCCGCCGTCGTCGCCGGGGCGGGGTGGACCGTGGGGACGGTATGCATAGGGGGGAGTCTATGACGTTGAACAACGGCGCTTCGACCCGTCTTGGGTTGTTTTGATGCCATTACAGAGCGCAATCGGCAGCGCCGCAACGCGAACGCGGGGCCGGGTGCCTTGCACCCGGCCCCGCGTCAGCGGATTTCCCCTGCGCCGCTTACGAGGCGCTCTTCTCTAGCTGCAACCGCTGGTGGCCCCGCAGCCCTCGCAGGCGTAGCAGGAGCCGGCCGGGCGCATCTTCGTCCCGCAGTTCATGCACAGCGGCGCGTCGGCGCTGCGCGCCTGCGCGGAGTTGAGCACGTCCAGGCGCGTGGGCTTGGACTCGATCTCCACCCGCTCGGCCACGGCCTCCTCGATGGGGGCCGAGGCGCGCAGCGCGTCGAGGTCCACTTCGGGCTGCGAGACCTTCGAGGGGTCCTCCCCGTTGAGCTCCGCGGTGCGCTCGGCGGTGGTGAGGATGCCGATCGCGGCCCGCTCCTCGTAGGGCAGGTAGTCCAGTGCCAGGCGCCGGAAGATGTAGTCCACCAGCGAGGACGCCATGCGGATGTCCGGGTCGTCGGTCATCCCGGCGGGCTCGAAGCGCATGTTCGTGAACTTCTCCACGTACTTCTCCAGCGGGACGCCGTACTGGAGCGCGATCGAGATCGACACCGACAGCGCGTCCATGACCCCCGCGAGCGTCGAGCCCTGCTTCGACATCTTGAGGAAGACCTCGCCGAGCCCGTCGTCCGGGTACGACGAGGAGGTCATGTACCCCTCCGCGCCGCCCACCGAGAACGAGATCGTCTGGCTCGGACGCTTCTTCGGCAGCTTGCGCCGCACCGGCGTGTGCGCCGAGACCGTCTCGATCGCCTGCTCCACGGCCGCCTCGACGGCCTTGTCGATCTCCTTCTTCTTGGCGGACAGGGGCTGCCCGACCTTGCAGTTGTCGCGGTAGACGGCGAGGGCCTTGATGCCGAGCTTCCAGCCCTGGAAGTAGACCTCCTCGATGTCCTCCACGGTGGCGGACTCGGGCAGGTTCACGGTCTTGCTCGTGGACCCGCTGAGGAAGGGCTGCACCGCGGCCATCATGTTGACGTGGCCCATCGGCGAAATGGACCGCTCGCCCATCGCGCAGTCGAACACCGGGTAGTGCTCCTCCTTGAGCACCGGCGCCCCGACGACGTGCCCGTGCTCGGCGATGTACTCGACGATCGCGTCACGCTCGTCCTCGCCGTAGCCGAGGGTCGCAAGGGCCCGGGGCACCGTCTGGTTGACGATCTCCATGGAGCCGCCGCCGACCATCTTCTTGAACTTCACCAGTGCCAGGTCGGGCTCGATGCCCGTGGTGTCGCAGTCCATCATGAAGGAGATGGTGTTGTGGCTGACCATGCCGTTGGCGACGTAGGTGACGTTCTCGGGGACCGAGAGGTCGTAGGTCGGCACGGTGCCGCCGTCCTCGTTGGCCTCGACCCGCTCGAAGAGATAGCGGAGTGCGAACCCGAGCCGCTCATCCCTGGTGTGGGCGTACAGCTCGGCGGCGGTTTGCCGGGAAACGCCGCCGCTCTTCCTGAGCGCGTTCACGACGCGGTTGCGGAGCGCATGGCTGACGGGGACGATGTCCTCCCACACCGCACGCGGCAGGTGGATTCGGTCGCGCCTGCCGGTCAGGTCCGACTCCTTCCAAGCCTGGAGTTCGGTCTTGCGGCCGCCGATGAACCCGATGCGCTCGGCGAAGTTGAGCGCATGGTCGAGGTTCCTGATGCGGACCACCGAGGCATCTCCGCCCCAGCCCGTAGCGGTCGTGCGGGTGGTCGTGGCGAACCCGAGGACGAGGAGCATCGTCCGGATCTCGTCTGCGAACTCCGGCGTGCAGGTGCAGACGCTCGGCACGCCGTCCTGAACGGTGCCGTCGGCCTCGAAGAGCCCCCGAAGGAACGCCTCGTACACGGACTCGGTGTTCGTCTCCAGGATCGCGGCCGGGATACGCGGCTTCCAGCCTTTGCCGTTGTGCTCCTCGTTGGGTCGGCTCTTCGCGAAGCCGGCGGCCTGCCACCAGCGCGCGAGACGCACGGACTGCAGCGTGACCTCGATGTAGCCCTCGCGCTGGCTCAGCTTCGGAGTCAGGTTGAACAGCTTTTCGCTGAGGCGGCAGAGGTGGTTGGCGACGTCGTGGTCGTCCTCTGCGACGCAGAGTCGGATGCCCTTGGCGTGCAGGCTTCCGTCGCCCATGAAGTAGCCGACGAGCTCGGAGAGCTCTTCGCTCACGTGGTCGGGGACGGTGAGTTCGCCGTCTTCGGTGTAGTAGGCCTGGTCGAGCACCGGCAGCGGGACGCGATTCGGTTCCCCCACGAGTTGGCGAAGCTGCATGGGGACGAGGTCGCCGGGCTGGATCTCGGCCAGCCGCTTCCACTCCCACTGTCCGGTCGTCTCGTCGACGACCTTGACCCGGTGGGCGAGCGTGCCCTGGATCCGGTACCCGGCCTCGGTGGTGATCCGTCGTGTCGGCTCCTCGCCGTTGACGAAGAACTTCGTGGTCTGCTTCGGCCCCTCGTCGGTGGAGACCGTCACGTCGAGGTCCTGCCACTTGCCGCCGAACGGGTCGCCGAGCGAGTCGAGCCGGGTCAGGCCGCGGTCGGTCGTGATGAGGGTGTCGCCGGTGAGGCAGCCGGTGGGCGCGAGGACGGAGGCCTGGGCGTTGCGCCAGCCGTTGACAGCTCCGATCTCGTTGCCCTTGGCCCATTCGGCTTTGGCGGCGTCCAGGATCGTCGCGTCGACGTCGCCGAAGGTGCGGACCGAAGCCGCGGCCTCCGCGTGTTTGCGCATGACCCGCTGGTGCGGTTCGGCGTTGACCTCGTACCCCGCGTAGGGGCCGACGACGCCGGCGATCTCGGCGGAGCGGCGGTAGGAGACGCCGGTCATCAGAGAGGTGATGGCGGCCGCCAGCGCCCGGCCGTCCTCGGAGTCGTACGCATGGCCCGAGGCCATGAGCAGCGCACCGAGGTTCGAGTACCCGATGCCGAGCTGCCGGAAGTCCCGCGTCGTCTGCCCGATCTTCTCGGTCGGGAAGTCCGCGAAGGAGATCGAGATCTCCATGGCGGTGATGACGAACTCCACAGTGGAAATGAATCTCTCCACATCGAATGATCCGTCATCCGCCAGGAACTTCATGAGGTTGAGACTCGCCAAGTTGCAGGAAGAGTCATTGAGAGAATGGTACTCGGAGCACGGATTAGACGCATAGATGCGATCCGTATTGGCGTTCGTGTGCCATTCGTTGATCGTGTCGTCGTACTGGATTCCAGGATCTGCGCAGGACCAGGCGGCCTCGGCCATCTTCCGGAAGACCTTGCGAGCGTCCTTTCGCGTTATCTCGTCACCGGTCTGGCGCGCGACGAGCGAATAGTCCGTCCCGTCCTCGACGGCCTTCATGAACACGTCGGACACTCGCACCGAGTTGTTCGCGTTCTGGTACTGGACCGAGTACATGTCCTCGCCGCCGAGGTCCATGTCGAATCCGGCGTCGCGCAGCGCACGGATCTTGTCCTCTTCCCGGGCCTTCGTCTGGATGAACTCCTCGATGTCGGGGTGGTCGACGTCGAGCACGACCATCTTCGCGGCCCGCCGGGTCGCGCCGCCGGACTTGATGGTTCCGGCAGAAGCGTCGGCGCCGCGCATGAAGCTGATCGGTCCGGAGGCGTTGCCGCCCGAGGAGAGCAGTTCGGCGGAGGAGCGGATCTTGGAGAGGTTGACTCCGGCGCCGGAGCCGCCCTTGAAGATCAACCCCTCTTCCTTGTACCAGTCGAGGATCGACTCCATGGTGTCGTCCACGCTGAGAATGAAGCACGCCGACACTTGCTGCGGCGCGGCGGTTCCCACGTTGAACCAGACCGGGGAGTTGAAGCTGAAGTACTGGTGGAGCAGGAGCCAGGTGAGCTCGTCGGCGAAGACCTGGGCGTCCTCGGCGGTGGCGAAGTAGCCGTTCTTCTCGCCGGCGGCGTGGTAGGCGTGCACGACGCGGTCGATGACCTGCTTGAGGCCCGTCTCGCGCTGGGGGGTGCCCAGGGCGCCGCGGAAGTACTTGGAGGTGACGATCTGGGTGGCGTTGATGCTCCAGAAGCTCGGGAACTCGACGCCGCGCTGCTCGAAGTTGATGGAGCCGTCGCGCCAGTTGGTCATGACGACGTCGCGCGACTCCCATTCGACCTCGTCGTACGGGTGGACGCCCTCGGTGGTGAAGACGCGCTGGACCTTGAGGCCCTTGGCGTCCGGAAGTCGGGTGCCGGACCTGGCCGCGGTCGCGGCGGTGCGGGTGTTCTTCGGCATGTGCTCGCCCCTGTCTCTCATGCCTGGCATTGCTCGGGAATCGGTGGGTGCGCGGCGTCAGCGGCCGCTGTTGCGGGAGGCGTGCTCCTCGCGCAGTCGCGCGATGGCCGCCTCGAAGTCCTCAAGGGACTCGAAGTCCTGATAGACGCTGGCGAAGCGCAGGTAGGCGACCTCGTCCAGCTCGCGCAGCGGCGTGAGGATGGCCAGGCCCACCTCGTGGGCCGGGACCTCCGCGACGCCTTTGGAGCGGATCTCGTCCTCGACGGCCTGGGCCAGCTTGGCGACGTCGTCGGCGTCGACCGGGCGGCCCTGGCAGGCCTTGAGGACGCCGCTGGCGACCTTGCCTCGGCTGAACGGCTCCGTGGCGCCGGAGCGCTTGACGACGGCGAGGATGGACTCCTCGACCGTGGTGAAGCGCTTCTCGCACTGCTGGCAGACCCGGCGGCGCCGGATGATCTTGCCGTCGTCGGCGTCCCGCGAGTCGACCACTCGGCTGTCGGGATGACGACAGTAAGGACATCGCATCGCTAGTCTCCTCCTAGGGCCATGGTCCGCCCGGGGTCCGACGATCCGCCGGACGCCGTGATCGGCCGCATGTCGCCGGGTCGCTGGACAGTCTGCCCGTACCCGTACCGTTCGGTGCGGAAACCCCAACACCTAGTGAGTGACGATACAACAGACCACAAGATATTGTGTCAAGGATAGCGCAGAAGGCGGCGGCGCGAACATGAAGGCGGCGGGGGCGGCCTCAGTCAACCATCCCGGGACCGACTATCGTTCACCCGTACGGGTGAAACTGCGCCGAAACACATGTCGACCAGCATCGCGACACGCCGATGTCGCACGAATGTTTGACTTGGCCGCGCACCTGAGTTACATTGTCGGAATCAGACATACCGTCCCATTTGTCTTACAGGAGCCACCTGTGGCCAGCGAGACCACTACAGCCCGACCGAAAACGCGCAAGCTGACGCGTCGGCAGCAGCAAGTCCTCGAGTACATCGAGGAGTTCATCAACAACAAGGGCTATCCGCCCAGCGTCCGGGAGATCGGCGCCGAAGTCGGGCTCGCCTCGGCCTCGTCCGTCGCCTACCAGATGAAGCAGCTCGAAAGGAAGGGCTACCTCAACCGCCTGGCCGGCCGGCCGCGCGCGGTCGGGGTGCGCCAGCCGACGCCCGGGGGCGTCCAGACCTGCTCCCAGCACCCCCGTCCGCGCTACGTCCCGATGGTCGGCGAGATCGCCGCGGGGCAGCCGATCCTGGCCGAGGAGCGCGACTACGACGTCATGCCCCTGCCGGCCGAGTTCGTCGGCGAGGGCGTGCACTTCCTCCTGCGCGTCAAGGGCGACTCGATGGTCGACGCGGCCATCACCGACGGCGACTGGGTCGTCGTGCGCCAGCAGCCCGACGCGCTCAACGGCGAGATCGTCGCCGCCATGATCGACGGCGAGGCGACCGTGAAGACCTGGAAGCGCAAGAACGGCAAGCCGTGGCTGCTTCCGGCGAACTCCCTGTACGACCCGATCGACGCCTCCGAGGCGGAGATCCTCGGCCGCATCGTGGCCGTCCTCCGGAAGATCTGAATCTCGGGCTGTTCAACCCGGTAACTGCATTCGCGGGCGGTCCAGCCTCAGCGGCCTCGGCCGCGGGCGGGGCCGCCCTCGGGGGGTCCCCAGTAGCCTTCGTCGGCGTCGCGGGACCGGTCGTTGCCGTAGACCGAGCCCTGGGCCGCTCCCCCGCCGCCGTACACCGATCCCCCCGCGGGGGCCGCGGGCTGGGCGGGCCTGGCGCCGTAGACGTTCCCCGAAGGCTCGGGGCGCGCGGCGAAGGACTGGCCGGGGCCGGCGTTGTCGTAGACGGAGCCGTGGCCGCCGCCTTCGAACGCGCCGTACTGCGGTTCCTCGCGAGCGGCGCCGTACACCGGGCCGGGCTGGTGCGGGGCAGGACGGGGCGCGCCCCCGTAGACGTTCCCCGCGGGCTCCGGGCGGGGCGAGCCGTACACGCCGCCCTCGCCTCCGGAAGAGCGCGAACCGCCGCCGTAGACGTTCCCCGAGGGTTCGGAGCGCGGCGCGCCGTAGACCCCGCCGCGGGCCACCTGGCCGAGGTCGGCGTCGGGCTGGCCGGCGTCGAGGCCGAGGTCCACGGGGTCGTCGTAGGCCTCCTCCTTGCCGAAGACCGACTCCTCCGCAGCGAAGCCCGCCTCGGCGTCGTCGTCCTCGCCGCCCGCGGCCTTCTTGTACTTGCGGATCACGACGATGCCGATGACCATCACCAGGAGGCCGAGGATCGCGATGGCCGCCAGGATCTTCACGATGGTGTCGAAGCCGAGGTCGAGGATGCGGTCGAGCAGGCTCGGCCCCTCCTTCTCGGCGGCGGCCTCCTTCTCGTCCTCCGAGGCGGCGGGCTCCTCGGCCGCCGCTGCCGCCGGGGTGTAGCCGGTGATCGCGGCCGGAGCGGCGTCGTCGCCGGTCTGTGCGACGGTGACGAAGTTCCCCTCGGCGTCGTAGGCGATGTCGCCGCCGCCGTCGTCGAGCGGGGTCTCGCGGGGGGCGCCGTCGGTCATCGAGGCGATGACGTCGCCGTCGGCGACGTCCCATTCGAAGGCGGTCTCGTCGGTGCGCAGGGCGACCTTGCTCGCGTCGGCGTTGAGGGCCGCGCCGGTGACCGCTCCCGCGCCCTCGGGCAGCGCGACGGTGCCCGCGAGTTCGAGCGGGGTGTCGTACTCCTCGCCGAGCCCGTTCGAGGAGTACAGGGGCGCCTCGCCGGAGACGGAGGGGATGAACACCGGCGTGCGGTCCGGCAGCAGGAAGAACGCCTCGGCGTGCTTCGGGCCGTCGGGGTAGACGTACCGGGTCATGTCGAAGTTACCGGCGTCCGAAGTGGACACCTGGGTCATCGAGATGTCCGAGCGCTCGCCGTTCGGGTCGCCGATGTCGGCGATCCACAGGAAGCCCTTCTCGGCCTCCAGGGACATGTCCTGCGGGTCGCGCGGCTGCCACTCGACGGCGAGGCTGCCCGCCTCGGTGTCGTGCACCGTGCAGTCGGCGCCGACCTGGCGGATCGTCATCATGCCGTCGGTCTGGCCGTTGCCGTCGGGGAGCACCCACCAGCCCTCGCCGTCCGCGGTCGGCACGATCGCCGTCGCGTCGGCGACGCGCGAGTCGTGGACGGGGCATAGCACCTCTCCGCCGCCCGACTCGTCGTCCTGGGCGTAAACGGGGGGCGCGGCCGTGACCAGGATTGCGGCACCAGCCGCCCCGGCGACGAGCCGCGCAGGCAGGGCCACTCGGCCCACACGGCGCTCTCGCATCACGCAAGTGTTCCAGAACACGCCCGGTCAGCGGCGGGGCCCCCATGAGACATGTTCGGGACCACGGCGTTTCAATCCGTTTCCAGGACGAACGCTCGCAATTCACCGGCCAGCGAGTCGTCCACGCGGGCCGTGATGACCGTGCCGTCGCCGCGGTGCTCCGTCGAGAGCACCTCGCCACGAGATCGCATGCGCGACACCAGGTCTCCGCGAACGTACGGGATGCAGACCGTCAGCGTCGTGTCCGGCTGCGGCAGCGCGCCCTCGATCGCGGCCCGGAGCTTGTCGATGCCCTCGCCCGAATGCGCGGACACGAACACCGCGTCCGGCCAGTCCGAGCGCAGCTGGAGCAGCCCGTCCGGGTCGACCAGGTCGAGCTTGTTGACCACCACCAGCTCGGGGATGTCCTCCGCGCCGACCTCGGCGAGCACCTCGCGCACCGCCTCGGCCTGGCCGAGCGGGTCGGCGTGCGAGCCGTCGATCACGTGGACGATGAGATCGGCCTCGGCGACCTCCTCCAGCGTCGACCGGAACGCCTCCACGAGCTGGTGCGGCAGGTGCCGGACGAACCCGACCGTGTCGGTCACCGTGTACTCCCGGCCCTCCGCGGTGCGGGAGCGCCGCGTCGAGGTGTCGAGGGTCGCGAACAGGGCGTCCTGCACGAGGATGCCCGCGCCGGTGAGGGCGTTGAGCAGGCTCGACTTGCCCGCGTTCGTGTACCCGGCGATCGCCACGCCCGGCACCCGGTTGCGCGAGCGCGAGTCGCGCTTCGTCTCGCGGGTGACCGTGAGCTTCGCGAGCTCCCGGCGGAGCTTCGCGACCTTCGCCCGGATGCGGCGCCGGTCGGTCTCCAGCTTCGTCTCGCCGGGACCGCGCAGGCCCACGCCGCCGTTCGAGCCGCCCTGGCGGCTCATGGCGTCGCCCCAGCCGCGCAGGCGCGGCAGCAGGTACTGGAGCTGCGCCAACTCGACCTGGGCCTTGCCCTCGGCGCTCTTGGCGTGCTGGGCGAAGATGTCGAGGATCAGCGCCGTCCGGTCGATCACCTTGACGTTGATCGCCTTCTCCAACGCGATCAGCTGGCCCGGGGAGAGCTCGCCGTCGGCGATGACCGTGTCGGCCCCGAGGGCCTCGACGGTGTCCTTGACCTCCTGGACCTTGCCGGAACCGATGAAGGTCCCCGCGTCGGGCTTGGAGCGGCGCTGGATCAGGCCGTCGACGACCTCGGAACCGGCCGTCTCGGCCAGCTGGGCGAGCTCGTCCAGGGAGTTCTCGGCGTCCTCGATCGTGCCCTCGGTCCACACGCCGACCAGGACGACGCGCTCCAGGCGCAGTCGCCGGTACTCGGCGTCGTTGACGTCTTCGAGTTCGGTGGAGGCGACGCCGGCCACGCGCCGCAGCGCCTGTCGGGCCTCCAGGTCCAGGTCCCCCGTCGAGGGGGCCGCGGTGGTCGGGAAGTCTTCGTGCAAGTTCATGTCCTCTTCGCGCATCACCACAAGCTTGACACGCGGTGGTGACAACGGCGAACGAATATGGCGCCCGCCCCGCCCGGGCGGCAGTGGCGGAGCCGATTCCCACCACCCGGGATGGTCGGGGGCGGGTGGCGCGGTGGCATCATTCAAGGCATCCGGCTTGGCGCGTTTTCCGAGCGTCGCCGAGGCGGTGTCCACGACGAAGTGCACACCTAAGGAGCGGCATGACTACAGCCCGTCTTCCCAGCGCCGGGTTCTCGATCACCGTGCGACTGGCCCTCTCGGCCGACCCGGGGGCGGCGGGACGGCTCGCCACGGTGGTCGGTCAGGCCGGGGCCATCGTCACCGCGCTCGACGTGGTCGGCTCCGACAACCGCCGCATGACCGTCGACCTCACCTGCGACACCTCCGACGCCGCGCACGCCGAGCAGGTCACGCACATCCTCGAGGCGATGCCCGACTTCGACGTCAAGAAGGTCTCCGACCGGACCTTCCTCATGCACCTGGGCGGCAAGATCGAGGTCAGCCCCAAGGTGCCGCTGCGCAACCGCGACGACCTGTCGATGGCGTACACGCCCGGCGTGGCTCGGGTGTGCATGGCGATCGCCGAGAACCCCGACGACGCGCGGCGCCTTACGATCAAGCGCAACACCGTCGCGGTCGTCACCGACGGCTCGGCCGTGCTCGGCCTGGGCAACATCGGGCCCGCCGCCGCGATGCCGGTCATGGAGGGCAAGGCGGCCCTGTTCAAGAAGTTCGGCGACGTCGACGCGTGGCCGGTGTGCCTGGACACGCAGGACACCGACGAGATCGTCAACATCGTGGCCGCGCTCGCCCCCACGTACGGCGGCATCAACCTGGAGGACATCGCCGCGCCGCGCTGCTTCGAGATCGAGGCGCGGCTGCGCGAGCGGCTCGACATCCCCGTGTTCCACGACGACCAGCACGGCACCGCGATCGTGGTGCTCGCGGCGCTCACCAACGCCCTGCGCGTGGTCGGCAAGGAGTTCGCCGACGTGCGCGCGACCGTGGTCGGCTGCGGCGCCGCCGGGACGGCGATCATGCGGCTGCTGGAGAAGGCCGGGATCGGCGACATCATCCCCGTGGACCGCGACGGGGCGCTGCATTCGGCGATGGAGTGCGAGAACGAGACGTGGCGGTGGCTCGGGAGCCACTTCAACAAGGAGGACTACTCCGGGGACCTCTCCGGGGCGGTCGAGGGCTCGGACGTGTTCATCGGCGTGAGCGCGCCGAACATCCTCAAGGGCTCCGACGTGGCGAAGATGGCGAAGGACCCGATCGTGTTCGCGCTGGCGAACCCGGACCCGGAGATCAGCCCGACCGAGGCGGCGCGGTACGCGGCGATCGTGGCGACCGGGCGGTCGGACCAGCCGAACCAGATCAACAACGTGCTCGCCTTCCCGGGCGTGTTCCGAGGGCTCCTCGACGCGCAGGCGCGGGACTGGAACGACGACGCGGCGGTCGCGGCGGCGATGGCGATCGCCGACTGCGTCGGCTCCGAGAAGGTGAACGCGACCTACATCGTGCCGAGCGTCTTCGACCCGAACGTGGCTCCGGCGGTCGCGGCGGCGGTCAAGCGCGTCATGCGGTAGCGACGTGCTGCGGTAAGCGATGCGTCTTGGTACGTGACTCGACTCGTCAAGCGACGTGACACGGTTCATGCCCCGGAGGCCGGCGGTCTCCGGGGCGTTCTGTCGTACCCGTCGGCGAAGGTTGGGCCACGTTCCCCGGGTGGGTGGGGGTTGGGGACGGCCTTATCCACCTTCAGCACTGTGTGCGCGTTCCGTGTTCAGGCGGCCTTCTTCAGGCGGCCTTCGAACTACGGCGTTCCTTGGGCGGAAATCCTCGATGGGCGCTCGCGTCGACCGCTCAGAATCGGAAGGTGCCCTCGGCGACGATCACGGCCGGGCCCGCCAGGTAGACCGTCTCGTCGGTCACCGTCACCGTGAGGGTGCCGCCGGGGAGGTCGACGCGGCAGGTGCCGGTGTCCTGGCCCGCGTGGCGCAGGGCGACGGCCGCGACGGCGCACGCGCCGGTGCCGCAGGAGGCCGTCTCGCCGACGCCGCGTTCGTGGACGCGCATCCGCACATGCGGCGCGGCGCCAACCGAGAACTCCACGTTCACGCCGTCGGGGAACACGGCCTCGTCGTAGCGCGGCTGGTGGAACAGCTCCAGGGCCTCCAGTTCGGCCTCGTCGCCCAGGTGGCACACCAGGTGCGGGTTCCCCATCGAAACGGCCTGTCCGGGCCACGTGAAGCCCTCAACGGACGCCTGCGAGGGCGGCCCGAACACCGCCGGGCCCATGTCGACCCGCAGGCCGTCGTCCTCGACCACGACGTTCTTGACTCCGGCGCGCGTGGCGACGGCGACCTCCGGGCCGGTCGCCAGGCCGCGCTCCAGGAGGTAGCGCACGAAGACGCGCACGCCGTTGCCGCACATCTCCGCGATCGAGCCGTCGGCGTTGCGGTAGTCCATGAACCACTCCGCGGCCGGGTCGTCGGAGGGCGCGACGCGCAGCAGCCCGTCGCCGCCGATGCCGAACCGGCGGTCGCACAGCGCCGCCACCTGGGCGTCCTTCAGCGGGAGGGCGTCCTCCAGGTCGGGCACGATGACGAAGTCGTTGCCGGTGCCGTGGCCCTTGGCGAAGTCGATGGTGGTCACGTGGCAATTGTGCCCCACCGCTCCCGCGCTAGCCTTGTGCCGTGACTCAGACGACCGACGCCGGGCCTATCGCCGACCTGAAAGCGAAGTTCCCCAACGGGGTGTGGACCACCCGCGCGAACGCGCGGCTCCAGGACGCCCTCATCGAGGGCGCCGGACTCGGAGGCCTCCAAGCCGCCGTCGGGTGGGCCGCCCGGATGCAGGCCACCGAGGCGCCCGCGCCGTTCGCGTCCCCGCGGATGCTCCTGTTCGCCGGGGAGTACCCCGAGGGCTGGGACACCGGCGACTATGCGCCCGTCGAGGAGCAGGCCGCGGCCCTGGAGAAGGGCGAGGGGGCGCTGGCCGAGCAGGCCGCGCGCTCCGGACTCCCGGTCACCGTGGTCCGCACCGGCGCCAGCGCCGGCGCCGAGGGCCCGCTCCTGGACGACACGGAGACGGAGGCGGCGCTGCGACTGGGTCGCGAGACGGCCGACCGCGCGATCGACGAGGGCGCCGACCTGCTGCTCATCTCGGGCCTGGGCGCGGGCGCCTCGACCGCTTCGGTCGGCGTCTGCTCGTTCATCGCCAAGGAGGACATCACGTCCTACCTGCCGCAGCTGCACGCCCCGGGCGGGGCGGTCTTCGACGCCGCGTGGATGGGCCGCATCTCGGCGCTGCGCGACCATGTCGCGTTCAACCGCGGTTTCAAGCGCGGTCCTGAGGCGATCGTGTCGCGTCTCGGCGGCGCCGCGATCGGTGCGATGGCCGCGGCGATCTTCACGGCCGCGACTCGTTCCACCGCGATGCTCATCGACGGTCCGGCTTCGATGGCCGCCATGATGATCGCGCGCGACTTCGGTCTGGCCGCGCCGAAGTGGTGCTATGCGCCGAACCGTTCGGCGCACCCGGTCGTCACGAAGCTCGCGAAGCAGGGCAGCCTCGCCGACGACCTGGGTTTCGGTCTCGATCTGCCGGACGCGGTCGCGCTCCCGATCGGCTGGGACCTCGTCCAGCAGGCCCTCCGGGTCTCGCAGGCGCTGCCGATGCCGGTCAAGGACGATCCCGAGCCCGCCGCGCCCGAGACTGAGGCGCCTACGGCGAAGCCTGAAGCGGCCGTGGAGGAAGCGGCTCCGGTCGAGGGGTCTTCGTCGGCCGAGGCCGACGATGCGGGCGTCGAATCGGTTGCGGCCGAGGAGAAGCCGGCCGAGGACTGATGGTGGTCCGTCGTCGCGGCGACGGACCGGCGGAGGCGTCTCGGTGCCGGGAAGGCGTCCGGTCTCAGCCGGTGACGCCCGCCCACAGGACGACCGCCATCGCTACGACCACGTTGAGCGTGACGGCGGTCCAGCCCAGCGCGTAGATCCACCGTTCCCTCCTGAACATGAGGATCGCCAGCACGAGGGGCGTGCACAGCACGAGCGCGAGCCTGCCGAAGCCGTGCACCACGAGGATGATCCGCGGTTCCATGAGGCTCGGTGCGATCTCGGCGAGGACGGCGTCGACCCAGAGGAAGCCCGTGGCGTCGTGGAGGAGCCACGGTCCCGGCAGCAGCAGCACGCCGGCCACCACGGCCCAGGCCGCCCGGTCCCGACGGCCCGCCGGGGTCAGGAACGTCCAGGCGCCCAGTGCGAGCAGCGGCCCGCCGATGGCGGCCGTCCAGTAGACGGCCATGAAGAACTCCGAGTAGCGGGCCTTTTCGAAGGGGCATCCGCTCGGGATCGCGTCGGGGTACGCGCATTGCAGCGGGTCGGAGGACGAAAGCCACGCGAGCGCGACGATCCATGCGATCAGGGCGAAAGCGACGGAGGATCCGAGGGCGAGGGTCCATTGAGTTGTATGAGAGGTCTTGGGCACTCGCTCACATTAACGCAGGGCGCGAGGGCGGTGGCGGTGCGGGAGCACGCCTGGAGCGTGCTCCCGCCGGTGTCAGTCGTTGATCGCTCGCAGGACCGGTTTGGTGGTCAGGGCCGCCCGCAGTTCCGGGGAGGCGGCGATGGCCGCGCTCGTCACCGTGAAGGTGGCGGTCTCGCCGGGGAGGAGGGTGAGGAGTGCCTTGTCGACGGTGGCGTCGGGGTCGAGGCGGTCGGGGAAGAGGCAGAGGTCGCGCAGGACGGTGTCGGCGGTGATGGTCACGGTGGTGTCGTGGCCGTCGACGGCGACGGCGGACTCGAAGCGGGCGGTGGCCCAGTCCATGTCCTTGTCCTCCTTGGTGAACCAGGTGGCACGGGGGAAGTCCTCGCGGCCGGTGACGAGGAATTCGCCGTCGGCGGGGAGCGCGCCGGGTTCGATCTCCAGGACCGCGGTGTCGCGCGGGTCGATCTCCATCTGTACGAGCGCGCGGCCCTTGATGCGGCCCTGGGGGTCGCATTTCCAGAAGCCGATCACGGCGTTCCAGGGTTCGGCGGAGTCGTTGACCGCCACGAGGTTGACGCCTTCGGCGGAGGGCTGGAAGGTGACGATCCGCTCGGAGAAGACGTTGCGGAGGGCGTGCCAGAGCGGTTTGGGCCGCTCTTCGCCGTCGATCGCGGCCCAGGAGGTGACGGGCCAGCAGTCGTTGAGCTGCCAGACGATCGCGCCCGAGCAGTAGGGCTGGAGGGAGCGGAAGTACTCGATGCCGAGGGCGATGGCGCGGGCCTGATTGACCTGGGTGAAGTACAGCCAGTCGTCGAAGTCGCGCACGGGCGGGAGGTGGGCGTCGAGGCCGCGTTGGAGCTTCTCCTGGCCGTTCATGGCCTTCTGGTGCCACAGCATCGCCGGGGAGGCGGCCTCCAGGGGTTCGTCGGTGACCATGCGCCGCACCGTGGCCCAGGTCGGGGGCGCCTGGTAGCCGAATTCGGCGACGAAGCGCGGCTTCCAGTCGCGGTAGTGGGCGTAGTCGAGGTCGTTCCACACGTCCCAGATGTGGACCGAGGCGTGGGCCTGCTCGTTCGGGTGGAGGTCGCGGGTGCCGGAGTAGGGGCTGCCGGGCCAGTACGGGCGGGTGCCGTCGACTTCGGCCACGACCTTCGGGAGGAGGTCGTGGTAGTACCCGGCGCCCCAGGTGCGGTCGCCGAGCTCGGACTGCCAGTTCCAGTCGTGCCAGCCCCAGAGGTTCTCGTTGTTGCCCGTCCAGGTCACCAGGCTCGGGTGCGGGGCGAGGCGGGCGAGGTTGTCGCGCGCCTCGGCCTCGACCTCGGACCGGAACGGCTCCTCCTCGGGGTAGGCGGCGCAGGCGAACAGGAAGTCCTGGCCGACGAGGAGCCCGAGTTCGTCGCACAGGTCGTAGAAGTCCTCGGACTCGTAGATCCCGCCGCCCCACACGCGCACGAAGTTGACGCCCGCGGCGATCGCCTGGCGCAGGCGACGCTCGATGCGGGGCCGGTCGATGCGGCTGAACAGGGCTTCGTCGGGGATCCAGTTGACGCCCTTGACCCAGACGGTCTCGCCGTTGACCTTGAGGTCGTAGGGGCGGCCGTGCTCGTCGGGCTCGGTGTCGAGTTCGACGGTGCGGAAGCCGACGCGTCCGCTCCAGCTGTCGAGTTCCTCGCCGTCGGCGAGGGCGGTGACGGCGGCCTCGTAGAGGGGCTGGTCGCCGCGGTCGCGCGGCTGCCAGCGCCGCGCGTCGGGGACTTCGACGCGGACGTCGGCGGTGGTGGTGCCGGCGGGGACGGTGGCGGTGGCCTCGTGGTCGCCGATGCGGCAGCGGAGGCCGACGTCGGTGTCGGCGGCCTTCTGGAGGCGGACGGCGAGGTCGACGACGCCGGTGGCGCCGTCGAGGGCGGCGCGGGGGACGACTTCGTCGATGCGGGCGGTGCGCCAGGTTTCGAGGCGCACGTCGCGCCAGATGCCGGCGCCGGCGAGGTTGGGGCCCCAGTCCCAGCCGAAGTTGCAGGCGGCCTTGCGGATGAAGTTGCCGGGTTCGGGGTAGGCGTTGGGGCGGTCGCCGAGGCGGTCGCGTTGGGCTTCGGCGTAGGCGTAGGGGGCGGTGAAGGCGACTTCGAGGTGGTTGGGGGCGTCGGTGCGGAGGGCGCCGCGCAGGTCGAAGCGGTATCGGCGGTGCATGTTGGCGGTCTCGCCGAGGACGGTGCCGTTGAGGGTGACGGTGGCGACGGTGTCGAGGCCGTCGAAGGCGAGGTCGATGCCGTCCCAGGTGCTTTCGGGGGCGTCGAACGCGGTGCGGTAGGTCCAGTCGGTGCGGCCGATCCAGGCGAGGGCGCGTTCGGCGTCGTCGAGGTAGGGGTCGGTGATGAGGCCGGCGGCGAGCAGGTCGGTGTGGACGTTGCCGGGGACGGTCGCGGGGACGCCGTCGACTGCCACCGGGGCTCCGGGCGTTCCGGAGAGGGTCCAGCCGTCGTGCAGGGTTCGCTTGGCGCTCAATGGGTCTCCTTGGTATGCAGGTGCTGGTGTGGCGGGCGGGTCGCTAGGCCTTGATACCAGACAACGCTATGCCCTTGATGAAGTGCTTCTGGAACAGGAAGAAGAACACGACGGTCGGGAGAGTGGCCATCATCGAGGCGGCCATCGCCACGCCCATGGAGGCGGGGCTGGAGACGATGGCGTTGCTGAGGCTGGAGAGGGCGATGGGCAGGTTGTAGAGCTCTTCGGTGCGGATGATGATGAGCGGCCACAGGAAGTTGTTCCACTCCCCCAGTGCGACGAAGATGGCCATCGCGGCGAGGGCGGGGCGCAGGAGCGGGAGCACGATCTGCCACCAGATGCGCCATTCGCTGGCGCCGTCGACGCGGGCGGCGTGGACGAGTTCGTCGGGGATCGATCTGAGGTATTGGACGAGGAAGAAGACGACGAAGGATTTGGCGAGGCCGGGGATGACGTAGCCGAGGTAGGAGTCGGTCATGCCGAGGTCGGAGGTGAGCAGGTAGTTGGGGATGAGGCTGACCTGCCAGGGGATCATCATCGAGGAGATGATGACGACGAAGACGGTCCTGCGGCCGGGCGCCTGGGTCTTGGTGAGCATGTAGGCGGCGAGCGAGGCGATGAGCAGGCTGACGACGGTGACGACGACGGTGATGGCGAAGGTGTTGCCTGCGAAGCGGAGGAAGCCGCCGGCGACGTCCTCCCAGCGCTGGAAGACGCCGGGGACGCTGTCGGGGTCGTCGAGGGTGGGGTCGTAGAAGGAGTCGAGCGAGGGATCGGCGGGGTAGAACGTGGGCGGGTTCTTCATGAGTTCGGGCACGGTCTTGAAGGCGGCGATGATCATCCACCAGAAGGGGATGAGGACGACGACGGCCCACAGGTAGAGGGGGAGGCGGGCGAGTTCGGCGCCGAGATTGGCCTTCCTGGGCCGTTTGGTGACGGTGCCCGCCGAGGCGATGGTGGGGACGCTCATCGGTCGAACTCCTTGAAGGTCTTCGTCACGCGCAGCTGGACGAGGGTGACGACGAAGATGATGGCGAACAGGATCCAGGCGATCGCGGAGGCGTAGCCGAGCTGGAAGCGGTTGAATCCCATGTCGTAGAGGTAGGGGACGATCGTGAGGGCGCTGTCGAGGGGGCCGCCGACGATCGAGGCGGAGCGTCGCCACAGGAGGTAGATCGGCTCGAAGATCTGGAACGCGCCGATGGTCGAGGTGATGAAGACGAAGACGAGGACGGGCCGCAGGAGCGGCAGGGTGATGTGCCAGAACTGGCGTCTCTTGGAGGCGCCGTCGATGGAGGCCTGCTCGTAGAGCTCGTCGGGGATGGCGTTGATGCCGGCGACGAAGAGGACCATGGCGTAGCCGGCGCCGCCCCAGACGGCCATCGTGACGAGGATGGGGATGGTCATCGACGGTTCGGCGAGCCAGGCGCGGTTGTCGCCGCCGAAGAAGCGGACGACGGTGTTGGCCAGGCCCCAGGAGTCGACCATGAAGATCCACTTCCACACCAGGATGACGCCGACGCCGGCGGAGACGGAGGGGAGGAAGAAGATCGTGCGCAGGAGTCGGTCGCGCAGCGAGGTGGACTTGAAGGCGACGGCGAGGACCATGCCGAGGGCGATGGTGAGGACGACGGAGAAGACGACGTACTTGCAGGTGTTCCAGATGGCCTTGTGGAACCGGTCGTCGTGGAGGAGGAGCTCGGTGAAGTTGTCGAAGCCGACGAACTCGGGCGGCTTGATGGCGTTGAAGTCGGTGAGCGAGTAGTACATCGACCTGATGAGCGGGTAGATCAGGAATACGGCGAAGAGGAGCGCGAAGGGCAGCAGCATGGCGTAGGCGGGGCCGTAGCGCTGGAGCCGGTGGCGGTTGCGCGGTGGGGCCCCGGTCCGCTCGGGGCTGTCGGTCTGCTTGGCGGTCAAGGGAGTTCTCCGAAGCGGTGAGGGGGCGGGGTGCTCGGGTCGCGGCGGCGCGCTGCGCGCCGCCGCGACCGTGGGGGGGAGCCGGTCCGGCCGGACCGGGCGCGCTCAGCCTTGGAGGGTGGCTTCCATCTCGGCCTTGGCGGTGGCGAGGGCCTCTTCGACGGGGACGCCGTCGAGCACGATGGACTGGAGTGCGAGCTGGACGTTCGGGGAGGCGGGCTCCCAGCCGGTGCAGTTCGGCGGGCCCACGGAGGTCTCGAAGATCTCGGTCAGGGCCTGCTTGTTGGCGTCGTCGAGATGGGTGTCCATGACCTTGTCGGTGCGCGGGGGCAACCAGAGGACGTTGCCCTCCTCGGCGGCGGCGAGGGTCGCGGCGACGCCTTCGTCGGAGTAGACCATGTCGATGAACGCGGCGGAGGTGCCGGGTGCGTCGGACTCGGCCATGACGCCGATGACGTTGCCGCCGATGAAGGAGCCGGCGTTGGCGGGCCCGGCGGGGAGCGGCGCGGAGGACCACTTGCCGGCGATCTCGGGGAAGCCGGCGGTGAGGCCGTCGTAGTTCCAGGAGCCGCCGGTGGCGAACACGTACTCGCCGTTGGCGAAGCCGGAGATGTCGGGCGCGTCGGTGGGGACGTTCTGCTCGCTGAAGCGCTTGGCCCAGTACTCGGTGCCCGCGACGACCTCGGGCGAGTCGACGGTGACCTGGGTGCAGTCCTCGCTGTAGAGGCTGCCGCCGGCCTCGTACATGTAGTTGAACCAGTCGAGCCAGCCGATGGGCTCCCAGGTGGAGACGAACGGGGTCTCGTACCCGGCGCCCTGGAGCTCGGTGATAGCGGCGTCCATTTCGTCCCAGGTGGCGGGGACGGCGATGCCGTTCGCTTCGAGGATGTCGGAGCGGTAGTACATGGAGTAGGTGGTCATGTTGAGCGGGACGCCGTAGAGCTCGCCGCCGGGCGACTCGATCGACTGCCAGAGGCCTTCGATGACGTTCGACTCGAGGTTCTCGGTCTCGTAGGAGCGGAGGTCGTGGAGGCCGCCGAGCTCGCCGAACTCGATGCCCCAGGAGAGGCCGCCGGTGAAGATGTCGGGGCCGTCGCCGCTCTGGATGGCGGTGAGGATCTTGGTGTGCGCGTCGGCCCAGTCGATGATCTCGACGTCGACCTTGACGCCGGTCTCGGCTTCGAAGACGGCGCCGACCGCGTCGAGCATGGGCTGCTGCGAGGCGTCGCCGGTGTGCCAGACGGTGATGGAGTCGGCGTTCTCCTCCTCCATGCTGGTGGCCTCGCCGCCGCCGCCGTCGTCGGAGCAGGCGGTCGCCGCGAGGACGACGGCCGCCGCCGCGGCTGCGGCACTGAATCGCTTCATTCGAGAGATCACGGGGTGATGCACTCCGTTCGTGAGGGGGATGGCCGGTCAGGTGCCATACGGCCCGTGGAATGGAGACCGCGTCACTTAACCGGATAAGTGGCCCTGAACTTATACACCGGATCAGCGTTCGTCAATATCGATGCGCGTTCGTGATGAAATTGCAATCGCACGCTCCCACGGCTTACAAGCTGGCCCGAAACGGTGCCAATGGTGCTCACGAGACGGTATTCGAGTCCCGTTATCTGAGAAAACGAATTGACCTTTCGGGACGAAATCTCCCAGTTCCCCGCTCGTAACTTGACAGGAATCGACTCCCGTGATTCAGTGCCAACACTGACCCGGTTAATATGCCGCCAGTCACAAACCCCGATTTTTGTGCGGCCCGACGCGTTCCCGTCGGGTTTCAATCCCTCGATCCGAAAGCGGAGCACCTCATGATCAGACGGCGCACACTCTTCACCCTCGCCGCGGCGGGCACCGCGGTCGCGGCCGCCGGTTGCAGCGACGACGGTGGGAGCGCTGACCCCGACGACCTCTCGATGAACGAGTTCCCCCGCAACGAGACCCTCTACACCACCGGCACGGCCTGGGGCCCGCCCGCGGACTGGAACACCATCAACCCCGGCGAGGTCACGGGCCTCAACGGCCTCGGCTACGAGACCCTCTTCCTGTTCGACCCGATCTCCACCGAGCTCACCCCCTGGCTCGCCGAGTCCGGCGAGTGGACCGAGGAGCTCGTCTACACCCTCAAGCTCCGCGACGGCGTCAAGTGGTCGGACGGCGAGCAGCTCACCGCCGAGGACGTCAAGTACACGATGGAGCTCGGCCAGGTCGAGGCCGTGCCCTACCACAACATCTGGGACTGGATCGCCTCCGTCGAGGCCGTCGACGACCTCACCGTCGCCGTCACCTTCCTCGAAGCGCGCCACCAGGAGTGGAACAACTTCCTGTGGGCCGAGCAGATCGTGCCCGAGCACGTCTTCGCGAAACTCTCCGAGGAGGAGATCCTCACCGGCGCCAACGAGGACCCGGTCGTCACCGGCCCCTACAAGGTCCACAGCTTCGACCAGGACCGCCTCGCGTGGGTCAAGCGCGAGGACTGGTGGGCCACCGAGGCCCTCGGCCTCGAGGGCAAGCCGAAGTTCATCGTCGACATCGTCAACACCTCCAACGACGTCACCCTGAACCTCATGGCGCAGGGCGAGCTCGACCTCTCCAACAACTTCCTGCCCGGCATCCAGGACCTCATCGCCACCAACCCGGACCTGAGCACGTACTACGCCGAAGCGCCCTACATGCTCTCGGCCAACACCGCGATGCTCATCCCCAACACCACGATCGAGCCCCTCGACGACCCCGAGTTCCGCCGGGCCATGGCCTTCGCGATCGACTCGGCCAAGATCGTCGACTCGGTCTACTCGGGCCTGGTCGCCGCCTCCAACCCCACCGGGCTCCTGCCCACCTGGGACAAGTACCTCGACCAGGGCGTCCTCGACGAGGTCGGCTTCGCCTTCGACGTCAACGAGGCCAAGTCCATCCTCGCGGCCGCCGGCTACGAGGACGCCGACGGCGACGGCTTCGTGGAGACCAAGAGCGGCGAGAAGATCGAGTTCAAGCTCAACGTCCCCACCGGCTGGACCGACTGGGAGGAGGCCGCCCGCTCCATGGCCGCCGACCTCAAGGCCGCCGGCATCAACGTCACCGAGGAGTTCATCGACGCCGGCGCCGTCGACGACGCCCGCACCAACGGCGAGTTCCAGCTCATCCTCAACAACTGGAGCGGCATCAGCCACACGCCGTGGACCCACTACCGGTACCTGTTCCAGCTGCCGGTCAACGACGCCCAGTCCACCGCGAACTTCTCGCGCTGGACCAACGAGGCCGCCTGGGAGCTCACCCAGGAGCTCGCCGCCACCGCCGCGGAGGACCCCCGCTACCAGGAGATCCTCTCCGAGCTCCAGCGCCACTCGCTGGTCGACATGCCGGCCATCCCGGTCTGGTACAACGGCGCCTGGTCGCAGGTCAACAACACCGTGTGGACGAACTGGCCCTCCGAGGCCGCCGACACCCCCGACGTGTTCCCCAGCACGTGGAACAACATGTGGAACATCGGCTCGATCTACATGCTGACCGAGCTCAAACTGGCCGGTTAGGCCGACGAGGGCCGGGTGCGCCGCCGCGGCGGCGCACCCGGCCCTCCGACCTCTTAGGAGTCCTTCCCGTGGGCCGATACTTCCGCCGCAAACTGCTCATCTACGGCCTGACCTTCGTCATCGCCGTCTCGATCAACTTCGCCGTCCCCCGCCTCATGCCCGGTGACCCCGTGGCCCGCATGCTCACCCGCAACTCGGTGTCCAACCCCGAGTCCTCCGAGGCCATGCGCTCCTACTTCGACAACGTCTTCGGCTTCGACGTGCCCGTCTGGCAGCAGTACCTCAACTACTGGGCGGCCCTGTTCAAGGGCGACCTCGGCGTCAGCGTCTACGCCTTCCCCGCCTCGGTGTCCTCGGTCGTCCTCGACGCCCTGCCCTACACCCTCGCGCTGCTGCTGCCCTCCATCCTCCTCAGCTGGGTCGTCGGCAACGCCCTCGGCGCCAAGGCCGCCCGCAACAAGCTGCTCGACAACGGGGTCCTGCCCATCGGGTACATCCTCACCGCGGTCCCCTACATGTGGCTGGCGATCCTCCTCGCCTGGCTCTTCGGGATCATCCTCGGCTGGTTCCCCGTCGCCGGCGGCTACTCCTTCGCCCTGACGCCCAACTTCAGCTGGCCCTTCATCGTCGACCTGCTCCACCACTGGGTCCTGCCGTTCCTGTCGCTGTTCATCGTCGCCCTCGGCGGCTGGGCGATCGGCATGCGCAACCTCGTGATCTACGAGCTGGAGTCCGACTACTCGAACTACCTCCAGGCACTCGGCGCGCCCACCCGGCTCATCCGGCGATACGCCTTCCGCAACGCGGTCCTGCCGCAGATCACCGGGTTGGCGCTCCAACTGGGCGTGGTGGTCGGCGGCGCACTCGTCACCGAGGTCGTCTTCGCGTACCCGGGCCTGGGCAGCCTGCTGCTCAACGCCGTCACGAACCAGGACTTCTTCCTCCTCCAGGGCATCCTGCTGTTCATCGTCATCGGCGTCCTGCTGTTCAACTTCCTCGCGGACGTCGTCTACGTCCTCGTCGACCCCCGCACCCGCCTCGGACTCGAAGGAGGCCAGTCATGAGCGCCGAAGCCGTGCTCCAGACCGAGACCGTCGGCAAGCGCAACGAGCACCTGTACTTCGCCCTGCGCAACCCCAAGGTCGCCATCGGGATGTCGGTCGTGCTCCTGCTGCTCCTCGCCGGCCTCGTCGGGCCGCTGTTCATCTCGGCCGACCCGATGGAGTACATCGGGCCCAAGTCCGAGGCACCCTCGGCCGACTACTGGTTCGGCACCACCTACTTCGGGCAGGACGTCTTCGCGCAGTTCGTGCACGGCCTGCGCTCGTCCTACCTGGTCGGCGCGCTCGGCGGCGGCATCGCCTTCGTCATCGGCCTCACCGTCGGCTTCACCGCCGGCTACCGCGGCGGCCTCGTCGACGAGTTCCTCAACATGATCACCAACGTCGTCCTGGTGCTCCCGGCCCTCGCCGTCCTCATCGTCATCAGCTCCTACCTGGAGGTGCGCGGCGTCGTGACCCAGGCGGTGATCATCGGCCTGTTCTCGTGGCCGTGGGTCGCCAGAGCCGTACGGGCGCAGACGTTCACGCTGCGCAACAGGGACTACGTGGACCTGGCGCGGCTCACCGGCAAGCGGGCCCCGCAGATCATCATGCGCGAGATCATGCCGAACATGGCCTCCTACCTGCTCATGTCGATGATCTTGCTCTTCGGCGGCGCCATCCTGTTCGCCGCGATGCTCGACTTCATCGGGCTCGGGCCCTCCAACGCGGTCTCGCTGGGCACCATGATGCAGCAGTCGATGGCCTGGAGTTCGCTCCACCTGGGGACCTGGTGGTGGTTCGTCCCGCCGGGCCTGGCGATCACCGCGATCGTCGGGGCCCTGTACATCACCAACGTCGGCCTCGACGAGGTCTTCAACCCGAAACTGAGGGAGATGTAGCCATGGCTTTGCAAGTGGAGGACCTGCGGGTCCACTACCGCACCACCAAAGGCGACGTGCACGCCCTCGACGGGGTGAGCTTCTCCCTGGAGGACGGCGAGATCGTCGGCCTCGCAGGCGAGTCCGGCTGCGGCAAGACCACCCTCGGCAAGAGCCTGATCCGGCTCGACGGGCGGATGCGCCACGTCGGCGGCTCGGCCGTGCTCGACGGCGACGAGCTGCCGATCGGCGACGACCGCGCCATGAACGCCCGCCGCTGGAAGGAGGTCTCGATCATCCCCCAGTACTCGATGAGCGCGCTCAACCCGACCCGCAAGATCGGGAAGATGACCGCCGAGCTGCTGCGGGCGCGGGGCAAGTCGTACCGCTCCCTCAAGGGCGAGCTCGTGCGCCGCCTCGAACTGGTGGGCCTGTCGGAGAAGGTGCTCGACAACTACCCGATCGAGCTGTCCGGCGGCATGAAGCAGCGCGTGGTCATGGTCCTGTCGACCCTGCTCGACCCGAGCCTGCTCATCGCCGACGAGGTGACCTCCGCGCTCGACGTCACCAACCAGAAGGCCGTGGCCGAGACCCTCGTCAAGTTCCGCGACATGGGCTTCGTCAAGTCGATGATCGTGGTCACCCACGACCTGTCGCTGGTCTACCAGATCGCCGACACGATCATGGTCATGTACGCCGGCAGGATCGTCGAGAAGTCCCCCGCCGAGACGATCATCAAGGCGCCCAAGCACCCCTACACGAAGGCGCTCATCGGCGCCCTGCCCGAGGTCGGGCTCGAGTACGGCGACGAGCGGCTCAAGAGCATCCCCGGCAAACCGCCGCACCTGCTGGAGCCGCCCACCGGGTGCCGCTTCCGCGACCGGTGCCCGCTCGCCTCGGAGGAGTGCTTCCAGGAGCCGCCGAAGGTCGTCGTCGACGAGGGCCACGAGGTCGCGTGCTGGAAGGCGGAGGTCTGATGCTCGAACTCAAGAACGTCTGGAAGTCCTACCGGGTCGGCGCGCTCGGCTCCAAGCGCCTGGTGGCCGTGCGCGACGTCAGCATCGACATCGCCCCCGGCGAGGTCCTCTCCGTCGTCGGCGAGTCCGGCAGCGGCAAGACCACCATCGGGAAGATGGTCCTCCAGCTCACCTCGGTGTCGCGCGGCTCGATCCTCCTCGACGGCGCCGACGTGACCGCCAAGGGACACGCCCAGCGCAAGGAGTACTACCGCAAGGTCCAGGGCGTGTTCCAGGACCCGTTCAGCAGCTACAACCCGATCTTCAAGGCCGACAGGGTCTTCGAGACCCTCCGGGAGTCCTACCACCCGCAGGTCAAGAAGGCGGAGTGGAACGCGAGGGTCGAGGAGGTCCTCCAGTCGGTCCGGCTCGACCCCGGCTCGGTCCTCGGCAAGTACCCGCACCAGCTCAGCGGCGGGCAGCTCCAGCGGATGCTCATCGCCCGCGCGCTCCTGCTGGACATCAAGGTGCTCGTGGCCGACGAGATCATCTCCATGCTCGACGCCTCGACGCGCATCGACGTGCTCAACCTGCTCGCCGAGCTGCGCGAGCGCGGCCTGGGCGTCCTGTTCATCACCCACGACCTCTCGCTGGCGAACTACATCAGCGAGCGCGTGGTCATCATGCGCCACGGCGCGGTTGTCGAGATGGGCGAGACCGGCAAGG
Organism: Glycomyces paridis; assembly: GCF_004912155.1. Lineage (GTDB taxonomy): Bacteria > Actinomycetota > Actinomycetes > Mycobacteriales > Micromonosporaceae > Glycomyces > Glycomyces paridis. Next base: position 63,366 of record NZ_STGX01000007.1, read on the forward strand.
TGTTCACCGACCCGCAGCACCCGTACTCGCGCAACCTCCTCGGCTCGGTGCCGCAGCTGCACCGCAAGTGGTCGGACGACCCGGTCGAGCCCGAGGCCCTTCAGCCCGACGGGGACCGCGAGGCCGACCCGGCCCCGCTGGTGAAGGTCGGCGACGGCCACTGGGCCGCCGCGGGATGAGACCACTCCCGGTCCGGGGTCGCCCGGCCCCGGACCGGGAGCATTGCGACAAGAGGTGCAAGAAAGGAGTGAGATACATGGGTATCAATTTTGTATCGAATTTCCACACTGGCGTGAGAGCGATTCCATAGACACGCACGCAATTCGTGCGATCATGCCCGCCCAAGGCGCCCGCCGCGCCGAAATGAGGGCGGTTGTCGCTTCCGAACTGCGATAACTTGTTACCACCGCGAGGTCGCGCACTCCGCCGCGGTGGCGATCCCTTCCGCGCATCCGGCCTCGCGGACCGATGTCCGGAGCCTTCCCTATCGGGTGTCTCCGACCGAATCGCACCGTATTCCGGCATGACCGGTATTCCATGAAATGACTGGCTTTTCACTCGGTCTCACTGATCCGAGCCGATCGTCGCCCCTCGCAGCACCCCCTCCGCGCCGACATCGACCCCGAAGAGCCCGGTCATCCCTTGACCGAAAGCAGTTCCGAAATGACCAAGAGGCGACATCTGCCCGCCATCTTCGCCACGGTGGCCCTCGCGTCCGCGTGCACCGACGACGAGGGGTCCGAAGGCGGCGGCGATCCCGGCGGCATGGCGATCGACGACTTCCCCCGGCGCGAGACCCTGTACACGACCGGTTCGGCCTGGGAGCCGCCGAGCGACTTCAACACCGTCTCCCCGGGGCAGGTCACCGGGCTCAACGGCCTGGGGTACGAGTTCCTCTACCTGTTCGACACCGCCGAGCAGCGACTCACCCCGTGGCTGGCCGAGTTCGGCGACTGGACGGCCGCCGACGTCTTCGAGCTGACGCTGCGCGACGGCATCCTCTGGAGCGACGGCAAGCAGATGACCGCCGACGACGTGGTCTACACCGTCGAGCTGGGGAAGATCCGCGGCGTGCCCTACGGGCACGTGTGGACCCTGCTGGAGTCGGCCGAGGCCGTCGACGCCCTGACCGTGCGCTTCACCTTCAAGGAGGCGCGCCACCAGGTGTGGGACAACTTCCTGTACACCACCGAGATCGTGCCCAAGCACGTCTTCGAGCAGTACTCCGAGGAGGACCTCGTCAACGGCGCCCTCGACCCGGAGCCGGTGGTCTCGGGCCCCTACGAGGTCCACAGCTTCGACGAGGAGCGCCTCGCGTGGGTCAAGCGCGAGGACTGGTGGGCCACCGAGGCGCTCGGCCTCGAAGTGCAGCCGCGGTTCATCGTCGACCACGTGACCCTCGGCAACGCCGAAACGCTCACCCGGCTCATCGACGGCAGCCTGGACCTGGCGAACAACTTCCTGCCGGGCATCGCCGACTACATCGAGGGCGAGCCGCGGATCAGCACCTACTACGACAAGCCGCCGTTCATGGCCGCCGCCAACACGGCGATGCTCATCCCGAACACCACCCGCAAGCCGCTCGACGACCCCGCGTTCCGCCGGGCGATGGCCTTCGCGATCAGCCCCGGCGAGATCGTCGACGCCGTCTACGGCGGCATGGTCGCCGAGGCGAGCCCGACGGGCCTGCTGCCGATCTGGGAGCACTACTACGACGCCGAGGCGCTCGCGGAGGACGGCTTCGCGTTCGAGTCCTCCCGGGCGATCGACGTGCTGCGCGAGGCGGGCTACGAGGACCGGGACGGCGACGGCTTCGTGGAGGACCTCGACGGCGAGTCGTTCGCCTTCAAGCTGGTCGTCCCGGCGGGCTGGACCGACTGGGAGGCGGCCGCCCGGTCGATCGCGAGCGACCTGCGCGACGTGGGCATCGACGTGACCGAGGAGTTCATCGACGCCGCCGACGTTGACGCCGCCCGCGGGAGCGGGGACTTCGACCTGCTCATCAACAACGGCAGCGGCATCACCAACTCCCCGTGGAGCCACTACCGGTACCTGTACGAGCTGCCGGTCGGCGAGACGCAGACGGTGTCGAACTTCTCGCGCTGGGAGAGCGAGGACGCGTGGGAGCTGACGCAGCAGCTGGCGACCGTGGCGACCGAGGACGAGAGCTACCCCAAGCTCATCGCCGAGCTCCAGCGGCTCTCGCTGCGGGAGCTCCCGGCGATCCCGATCTGGTACAACGGCGCCTGGTCGCAGGCGAGCAACGCGGTGTGGACCGGCTGGCCCTCGGAGGAGTCCGAGGCGCCGGTCTACCCGAACTTCTGGGCCGAGATGTGGGGCCTGGGCGCGGTGCGGATGCTGACGAACCTCAAACTGGTCGAGTAGCGACACCCGCGGGCCCGCTCACCGGCGGCGCCCCGCGGACGACGGTCGGGGTACCGTCACCGGCGGCGCCCCGACACCCCACCCACGAGGAGACGACATGACCAGACGCCCGACCATCGCCGACATCGCTCGGGCCGCCGGCGTCTCCAAGGGTGCGGTGTCGTACGCGCTGAACGGGCGTCCGGGCGTCTCGGCGACCACGCGGGAGCGGATTCTGGCGATCGCCACGGAGATGGGGTTCGTCCCCAACCGGGCGGCGCGGTCGCTGTCGGTCTCCTCGGCGCAGACGGTCGGGATCGCGCTGCGGCGCCCGGCCCGCACGCTGGGCATCGAGCCGTTCTTCATGGAGCTCATCAGCGGCATGGAGGCGACGCTGTCGGCCGGGTCGTTCGGCCTGACGATCCAGATCGTCACCTCGCAGGAGGAGGAGCTGGAGGTCTACCGCCGCTGGTGGGCCGAGCGGCGCGTGGACGGGGTGCTGCTGTGCGACATCCACGTCGAGGACCGCCGCATCGAGGTCGTCCCCTCGCTCGGGCTGCCGGCGGTGGCCGTCGGCGGGCCGATCGAGGGCGGGCGCCTGGCGGCGGTGTGGCACGACGACCAGGAGCCGTGCGGGGAGGTCCTGGAGTACCTGTACGCGCTCGGGCACCGGCGGGTGGCGCGGGTGGCGGGCCTGCCGCACCTGCTGCACACCACGATCAGGGACGCGGCCTTCGGCGCCGCGGCGCGCAACGTGGGGCTGGACTCGTTCACGAGCATCCACGCCGACTACACCGGGGAGCAGGGGGCGCGGATCACGCGGCGCCTGCTGACCTCGGCGGCGCGGCCCACGGCGATCGTCTACGACAACGACGTCATGGCCGTGGCGGGCCTGGGCGTGGCCCACGAGCTGGGTGTGGCGGTGCCCGAGGAGCTGTCGATCGTGGCGTGGGACGACTCGCCGCTGTGCCGCCTGACGCACCCGACGCTGACCTCGTTGACGCGCGACATCACCGCGTACGGCTCGCGGTGCGCCGAGCTGCTGCTCGCGCGCATCGGCGAGCGGGGCGCGAACCCCGGCGAGCCGGCCCCGTCGGTGCAGTTCCTGCCCGCGGCGCTGTCGCCGCGCGGCTCCACGGGTCCGGCGGCCTGATCGGGTCCACAAGGGTCGCTTTTCGGGCGTCCCGGCCTACCCACGACCGAGGCTTTCTCGGTTCAGTCCGGTTAAGTTAGTTCAGTTCAATTGCGCCCCAAGGCGTGCCTCCATCCTGATATTGACCTCGATAGATATCTATGGTTGTCTATAACGAGTTCGGGATTAACCGATTCATCAAGATTGAAGGAGTTCGATGTCAGGTTCCCTCACCGGGGTCGAGAGGCCCCGCCGCAAACGGGCGTTGCGAACGTGGCTCATGGCCGCGCTCACCGCGCTCACCGTCGCCCTCGCCGGCATCTGGGCGCTGCTGCCGGCCAGCGCCCAGGCCGAGGGCGGCTTCACGATCGACGGCACGCAGCTGATCGACGCCAACGGCAACCCGTTCATCATGCGGGGTTCGACCCACGCCGACGTCTGGTACCAGGGCGAGTGGGCGAGCTTCGAGGAGATCAGCGACCTGGGGGCCAACACGATCCGCGTGGTCCTCGGCTCCGGCGAGCGCGCCTGGGGCGTGACGTCCGCGCAGCGCGTGGCCGACATCGTCGCCGAGTGCAAGGAGCAGCGGGTCATCTGCGTCCTTGAAGTCCACGACACGACCGGTTACGGCGAGCAGGCGGGGGCCGCCTCGCTGGACCAGGCCGTGGACTACTGGGAAGGGCTGTACAGCGTCCTCGAAGGCGAGGAGGCGTACGTCCTCATCAACATCGGCAACGAGCCGATCGGCAACACCGACCCGGCCCAGTGGACGCAGGCGACTGTTGACGCCGTCGAGCGGATGCGCTCGATCGGCTTCGAGCACACGCTGGTCGTGGACGCGCCGAACTGGGGCCAGGACTGGACGAACACGATGCGCGCCAACGCGCCGACCGTGGCCGCCGCCGACCCGCTCGGGAACACCCTGTTCTCGGTGCACATGTACCAGGTCTACTCGAGCCCGCAGACGGTCATCGACTACTTCGACGCGTTCGAGGCGATGGACCTGCCGCTCATCGTGGGCGAGTACGCCGACACCCACCAGGGTTCGACGGTGGCGTGGGAGACCATCCAGTCGGAGGCGCAGGCGCGCGGGATCGGCTGGATCGGCTGGTCCTACTCGGGCAACTCGGACCCGATCCTCGACCAGGTGCTGAGCTTCGACCCGAACCAGATGACGACCTACGGGGAGCGGATCTTCGAGTCCGCCAACGGCATCCAGGCGACCGCCGAGCGGGCGTCCGTGTTCGGCGACGACCCGGACCCGACGACGGAGGAGCCGACCACCGACGAACCCACCACCGGCGGGCCGACCGAGGGCGACTGCTCGGCGAGCGTGAGCGTGGCGAACAACTGGGGTTCCGGTTGGCAGGGGAACGTCACCGTGACCGCCACGGACGGGGCGCTGGACGGGTGGAAGCTGACCTGGACCTGGGCCGGTTCGACCACGATCACCAGCAGCTGGAACACGACGCTCACGACCTCGGGCGCGAACGTGACGGCGCAGGACGTGGGCTGGAACGGCACGGTCGCCAGCGGCCAGAGCCGTGAGGTCTTCGGCTTCATCGCCTCGGGTCCGACCGGTACGCCGGCCGTGACCTGCGAAGCGATCTAGCGGATTGCACGCGACGGGCGGCGGACCTGCGGTCCGCCGCCCGTTCGTCGGTGTCCGGTCCGGTCAGCCGTTCTTGGTGGGGAGCTGGAACTTGCCGACCCCGCCCTTGGGCATCTGCGAGCGGACGTTCGACTTGCTGTTGCCGATGGCCTGGTGGCCGTTCTTGCCGGCCTTCTTGCCGCGGGCCAGGGCCCGGCGCTGCTCGCGGTTGAGCGGCTCGGCGGCCTCGTCGGCGTCCTGCTGCGGTTCGGGAGCTTCGGCGGTCATATCGATCCCTTTCTCGGATGGAGCGTGAAGAGACGTGAGCGCGAAACGGAGCTGTGGCTCGACGTCTCAAGGCGGCGCTGTGAAAGCTGCACTCAGTCGTGTGGGCCCGGCCCGGTGCTGTCGTACAGTGCACTGTCGCACGGGGCGGCCGAATCTCTTCTAAAGGATCATGCCGCTCACTGTAGCGCCCCGCGCCCGCGGGCACAACGCCGTTAGCGCGCGCCTCGGCGGTGACTACGCTCATACGCATGGCCCGACCCTCGCAGAGCGCCCCCCTCGCCGCCCCGAAACTCGCCCGTGTGCGCACCGTCGCCCAGGACGCCATGCGCGGCGCCCGGTGGTGGACCCTCCTGGACCTGGAGCGGACGCTGCGCGCGGACGCGGAGTTCTGGCGGGACCTGTGGGCGCCGTCGTTGTCGATCGCGGCGCACAAGGTGGGGCTCAAGGGGGCGCGCTCGCGCCTGGACGAGGCGATCGAGGCGGGTTTCCACCAGACGGACCTGTTCGAGCCGGAGCTGTCGGCGGCGTTCGGCGCGGACCCGGACTGGGGGCTGGTGCTGGAGCGGGCGCGGGCGAACGTGCCGGCGGCGCCGCTGCGGATCACGGCGTGGCCCGAGGCCGCGGCCGCGGTGCCGCTGCGGCTCGACCGGGCCGAGCCTCACCGCGAGCCGCAGCTCTTGGCGCGGCTGCCGAGGCCCGCGGCGGGGGCGTGGGAGACGGCGACGTCGCTCCTGGCGTGGACGTCGGCGCTGTGGCGGCACGCGAACGCGCGCATCAACGCGGGCGACGCGCTGGACGTGCTGGAGCAGGTGGCGCTGGGGGCGCGGTACTCGTGCGTGGAGTACTCGATCGTGCTGGCGCAGGGGCTCAACGCGGTGCGGATTCCGGCGCGGCGGGTGTGGCTGCGGCGCGGGGACTACCACGACGGGGTGGGCCAGGGGCACGCCGTGGCGGAGGCGTGGATCGACGACCTCGACCGGTGGGTGCTCTTGGACGGGCAGCACGGGGCGTACTGGGCCGGTGAGGACGGTTCGCCGCTGGGCCTGCGCGAGATCCAGGCGCGCGAGCGGCCGGCGCGGCCGGTGCACGTGGGGCCGCGGAACGCGATCCAGGACCCGGGGCTGTGGTGGGCGTACTTCGCGCACGCGTCGGTGACGGGGGCGGCGTGGGCGCCGGAGGGGTTCGTGCCGCTGTTCCAGGACGGGCAGGTGCTGCCGACCGAGCGGCTGCTGCGGTCGGCGGCGGACGCGTACCCGCGCCTGTCGGACGTGGCGGTGGCGGTGGTGTCCGCGGAGGGCGCGCCAGCGGTGCGGATCGAGGCGTCGCACCCGTACGCGGTCGGCGGCGCGTGGGACGGCGAGCCGATCGCGGCCCCACCGGGCCCGCACGCGGCCGAGCGGCGGTTCACGCGGGTCCTGGACCGGTCCCCGGGCGGGCACCGGGCCGAGCTCGCGGCGGTGACCCCGTACGGCACCTTGACGACGCGGACCCTCGAGTGGACGGCGGCCTAGGCGCACGGAAGGGGCGCCGTCCGGTGTGGACGGCGCCCGAGGGTGCGTGCTTACAGGGAGGTCTTGCCCGCGGCGACGGCGATGACGCCGACGACGGTCATGAGCAGGGCCGAGCCGGGGTGCATGCCGATCGAGATGCGGATGTCCTCCTTCTTCCAGGCGAGCCAGATCCCGGGGAAGAGGAACACCAGCTTCGACAGGACCGTCCACGGCGCCCAGAAGTGGTAGACCGAGAACAGGACGGTGCTGGCGACGGGCGCCCACGCGCCGAGCTGGGGCAGGCGCGGGAGCAGGAAGCCGCGGAAGTAGTACTCCTCGATGAGCGGCAGGAGGAACCCGGTGAACGGGCCGCAGATCAGCAGGGTGGTCAGCAGCATGTTCTGCGAGTAGCCGTTGAGGTAGGAGGTGGCGCTGTCGCCGGTGCCCTCGTACTGAATCCACGAGAACGCGTGCTCGTACAGGAGGTTGTCGAGCGGCAGCAGCAGGATCGAGACGACCGTCATCCACAGGAGGCAGAAGACGATCATGCCGGTGACCTTGCCGCGCGAGACGGGCCGGTCCGTGTAGCGCAGCGCCCCGCCGCGGAGGCGGTACCTGCCGCTCGCCTTCTTGCCGAGCCAGAGCAGGCCGCCCAGGATCGGGAAGAGGACGACGGCGAGGGCGATGGCCCAGGCCATGAACGGCGGATACTCGATGGCCCTGACGAGCGGGGCGGAGACGAAGGCGTAGACGGCGACGATGAGGGCTCCGGGCACCAGGTGCAGTGCGATCGAGAGCGGGAGCGAGTGGCGGTCGGCCAGCAGGGCCTCGACGAAGCGGTGCTGTCGGGCCGGGCGGGCGGCGGTGAAAGGTGCGTTGTTCATGTCCTAGAGGTTGGACCCGCACGCTGTCACGGCCCTGCCGCGGCGCTGACGCGCGCCTGACGCCGTTGCGGAGCGGCACAGGAGGGTTCGCCCGGCACGGTTCGGGTACACGTTCGAGCGAGCGGTCCCTTGAGGATCGTCGGCGCCGCCGGCCGACGGCACGCCTCGGCAGACCTGCAAATATTGATAATGTCGAATGTGTTGACATGGTTTCGCGCCTGGGATACGTTTGCTGCTGTCCCTCATGTTCGCGCAAGACTCGGCGCCCCTCTTCATCGAAGATCCGAAGGTGTACACCTCCACCCTCGGTGGGAGCGCTCTACTGGGCGGAGACCCCCGGCTCCCGGCTCGTCGGCGGGTCTTCGCCCACCCCCGCGAACACCGCGCGCGGTCAGCGCAGCGCTTCGTCCAGGATGTACCGCTCGGCGTCCAGAAGCCGCAGGTCCCGCGCCGGACGGCGCAGGTGCCCCTTCTCCACGATCCGCTCGAACGCCGGGTCGCCGGCCTGAGCCATCCGCCGGATGCCCTCGATGTGGTCCACGATCCGCTTGCGGATCACCTTGATGAAGCGCTGGCGGTCGCGATCGGACAGCCCGTAGGCGTCGGCGAACATCCGCAGCCGCCGCGGCCGGTCGGGCTTCTTCCAGCCCAAGGTGATCGAGTCACGGTCGGTGAAGATCGGCACCCACGTCCAGGCCGCGTACGCCACGTCGTAGATCCGCGCCCCCGGGCTCGCCAGGTCGAAGTCGATGAGCGAGAGCGTCCCGTCGGGCCGCCAGACCACGTTGTGCGGCGCGGCGTCGTGGTGGCAGATCACCTCGGTGTCGGGCGGCGGCGGCCCGAAGGACCGCCAGGTCGCGCCCGGCGCGGGCCGGAAGCCGTACTGCGCGTCGTGGAACATCCGCAGCATCTTCGCGACCGCGACCATCGTCTCGTCGGTCGTCCAGTGCGGCGCGAGCGGGTACTTGCCGGGCTCGCCCTCCACGAACGAGAGCACCTCGCGCGCGTGCTCGTCGACCCCCAGCACCCGCGGCGCGCCCGTGAAACCGGCGCCGTCGAGGTGGCGCAGCAGCGCGTGGACCGCGGGGGTCCAGGGTCCGGTGTTCCGGCGGACCGTGTCCCCCAGCCGGATGACCGTGCTCGTGTTGCCGCCAATGAGCGGAATCTCGTCTTGACTCACCGGTCCCCGCAGTACCCGCCTGTGACAGTGTCAGTGCTATGCGCCGTCGACGATCGCGTCGACGAACGCCCCGACCTCGAACGGGGCCAGGTCGTCCGGGCCCTCCCCGAGTCCGACCAGCTTAACCGGTACCCCCAACTGCCGCTGAACCGCGATCACGATCCCGCCCTTGGCGCTCCCGTCGAGCTTGGTGAGCACGATCCCGGTCACCTGGACGGCCTCGCCGAAGACCTTCGCCTGCTGGAGGCCGTTCTGGCCCGTGGTCGCGTCGAGCACCAGAAGCGTCTCCGCGACCGGCCCCTGCTTCTCCACGACCCGCTTGACCTTGCCCAGCTCGTCCATGAGCCCGGCCTTGTTCTGGAGGCGCCCGGCCGTGTCCACCAGGACCACGTCGGCGCCCTCGTCCGCCCCGGCCTTGACCGCGTCGAACGCCACCGACGCCGGGTCGGCGCCCTCGCCGCGGCGCACCACCGTCGCTCCCACGCGGGCGCCCCAGGTCTCCAGCTGCTCGGCGGCGGCGGCGCGGAACGTGTCGGCCGCGCCCATGATCACGGTCTTCCCCTCGGCGATGAGCACCCGGGCGACGCGCCCGCACGTGGTGGTCTTGCCCGAGCCGTTGACGCCGACCATGAGGATCACCGCCGGGCCCTCCCCCGAAGGCGAGACGGTCGCGATCGAGCGGTCCAGCTCCGGTTCGAGGACGGCCGTCAGCTCCGACTTCAGCAGCCTGCGCAGCTCCTCGGGCTCGCGCGTGCCCAGGACCTTGACGCGCTCGCGCAGCCGCTCCACGACCGCGGTCGTGTCCGCCAGGCCCACGTCCGCCGTCAGGAGGGTCTCCTCGACCTCGTCCCACACGTCGTCGTCGAGCTTGTCGCTCGCCAGCAGCGCCAGCAGGCCCTTGCCGAGCGCGTTGTTCGAACGGGCCAGGCGCGAACGCAGCCGCACCAGGCGGCCCTCGACGGGCTCGGGCGTCTCGACGGCGGGAGCCGCCTCCGGCTCGGCGGCCCGCGGCTCAGCGCTGTCGGCCTTCGGGGCCTCGACCTGCGGTTCCTCGGCGGGGGCCGCGACCTCCGCCGACTTCGACCGGGACGCGCGCGCCGCCAGCGCGATGCCGACGACCGCCGCGATCGCGACGACGGCGGCGACCACCCAGATCCACAGGTTGTCCACAGCGAGCCCTCCAGCAGTGCCTTCGATTGTCGGTGCGCCGACGAGTGCGCACGCAGCCACTGTACTGGGCGGCCCTCAGTCCTCTTCGCGGGAGAACTTCTGGCTGATGACCTGCGTGACACCCGCGCGCATGGTGACGCCGTACAGGGCGTCGCCGATCTCCATCGTCCGCTTCTGGTGGGTGATGATGAGCAGCTGCGAGTTCTCCTGGAGCTGGCGCAGCAGGTCGAGCAGGCGGCCCAGGTTGACGTCGTCGAGGGCGGCCTCGACCTCGTCCATGAGGTAGAACGGGCTGGGGCGGGCGCGGAAGATCGCGACCAGGAGCGCCAGCGCGGTCAGGGACCGCTCGCCGCCCGACAGCAGCGAGAGGCGCTTGACCTTCTTGCCGGGCGGGCGGGCCTCGACCTCGACGCCGGTGCGCAGGAGGTCGTCGGGGTCGGTGAGGAGGATGCGGCCCTCGCCGCCGGGGAAGACGGTCTGGAAGACGTGCTCGAACTCGCGGGCGGTGTCGGCGAAGGCCTCGGCGAAGACCTGCTGGATGCGGTCGTCCACCTCCTTGACGACGAGGGTGAGGTCGGCGCGGGTCTTCTTGACGTCTTCGAGCTGTTCGTTGAGGAACTTGTAGCGCTCTTCGAGGGCGGCGAACTCTTCGAGTGCGAGGGGGTTGACCTTGCCGAGGAGTTTGAGTTCGCGTTCGCCGCGTCCGGCGCGCTTCTCCATGGCGGCGCGGTCGAAGTCGGCGGGTTCGGGTGCGGGGCGGCCCTTCTCCTCGGCGGCGGCGAGTTCTTCGGCGCTGGGCGGGACGGGCTGGTCGGGGCCGTATTCGGCGAGGAGGGTGTCGATGTCGACGCCGAATTCGGCGCCGGCCTTCTCTTCGAGCTGTTCGATGCGCAGGCGCTGCTCGGCGCGGGCGACCTCGTCGCGGTGGGCGGCGGAGGTGATGCGTTCGAGTTCGGCGGCGGTGGCGCCGGCGCGGGTGCGCAGTTCGGCGAGGGCGGCTTCGCGGCGGGCCTGTTCGGCGGCGATGGCGTCGCGTTCGATGGCGGCGGCTTCGAGGGAGTCGGTGAGGCGCACGCCCGCTTCCTCGGCGGCTTCGGCGACGAGGGCGGCGACGGCGGCGCCGCGGGCGCGTGCGGCCCGGCGGGCTTCGGCGCGGGCGCGGGAGGCGCGTTCGGACTGGGCTTGGCGGGCGAGGGCGTCGGCGCGTCCGGCGAGCGCGGAGGCGCGCTCTTCGGCGGTGCGGACGGCGAGGCGGGTCTCCATCTCGTTCTGGCGGGCGGCGTCGAGTTCGCGGGAGAGGACGTCGCGTTCGTCGGTGGAGGGCTCTTCGATGGCGGGGAGGGACTCGAGTTCGTCGAGGCGGGCTTCGAGGTCTTCGAGTCCGGCGGTGTCGGTCTCGCGGGCGGTCTGGGCGCGGTCCTTGGCCTGGGCGAGGCGGGCGACCTCGGCTTCGGCGCCGCGGGCGGCGGCGCCGAGTTCGGCGAGGCGGCGGGCGACGACGCCTTGGGCGGCTTCGGCCTGGCGCTGCGCGGCGCGGGCGCCTTCGGCGTCGGCTTCGGCTTCGGCGTGGGCGTCGCGGGCGGTGTCGAGCTGTCCGGCGAGTTGGGCGGCGAGGGCTTCGGCGGCGATCTTGCGGTCGCGGGCCTCGTCGACGGCGGCCTGGATCTCGATGTAGGACTGGGCTTTGGCGGAGCCGCCGTGGGCGGCCCCGGCGCCGAGGACGTCGCCTTCGCGGGTGACGGCGGTGAGGGCGGGGTGGGCGGCGACGAGGGCGCGGGCGGCGTCGAGGTGCTCGGTGACGACCATGCCTGCGAGGACGGCGCGGACGGTGGCGGCGAGTTCGGGCGGGGCGGTGACGAGGTCGGCGACGGCCTGGTGGCCGGGCGGGACGGGGGCGGCGGGTGCGGCGTCGAGGGCGCGGCGGTACAAGAATCCGGCTTGGCCGCCGTCCTCGTCGCGGAGGAGTCGGATGGCTTCGGCGGCGGTGTCGGGTCCGGTGACGGCGATGGCGTCGGCGAGGCGGCCGAGGGCGGCGGCGAGCACGGCCTCGTAGCCGGGGGCGACGGTGAGGAGGGCGGCGACACTTCCGAGGACTTGCTCCGAGGAAAGATGAGCACTGTCGAGTTCGCCGGGGGCGGCGGAGGCCACGCGGGCGAGGAGGGTCGCGGCGCCGTCCTTGCGGCGCAGGCCGACGGCGAGGGCCTCTTCGCGGGCGGCCCACTGGGAGGCTTCGCGGTCGGCGTCGCGTTCGGCGGCCTGGACGCGGTCGACCTCGGCTTTGGCGGCGGCGACGCGGGCCTTGGCGCGGGTGACGGCCTCGTCGTGCTCGCCGTCGGCTTCGGCGGCCTCTTCTTCGGCTTCGGCTTCGGCGTAGGCCTCGGCGGCGGTCTCGGCGCGTTCGCGCGCTTCGGAGAGGGCGGTGGCGGCGCGTTCGAGCTCTTCGGCGGCGGCGGCGCTGCGGGTCTGGAGGGAGTCGACGCGGCCGCGGAGGGTGGCGAGGGCTTCGCGGCGCTCGGCGGCGGCCTTGACGGCGGTGACGATGCGCTGCTCGGCGTCGGTGAGGGCCGTCTCGGTCTCCTCGCGGGCCTCCACTGCGGAGGCGAGGCGTTCGGAGTCCTCGGCGATGG
>NZ_STGX01000007.1:76248-197006 GCF_004912155.1 Glycomyces paridis
GACCTCGGGGTCGCGTCCGGCGCGGTCGTCCTGCTCCTCGGAGAGGTAGCGGCGGCGCTCGGCGGCGAGCTGGGCGGTCGAGCGCAGGCGCTCGGCGACGGCCTGGAGGCGGTACCAGGTCTCCTGGAGGCGGGCGAGGCGCGGCTTGTCGGCGGTGTGGGCGGCGTCGACTTCGCCGACCTGGGCGGCGAGGCGCTCGTGTTCGTCGGCGAGGACGGCCTTGCGCTCGTTGAGCGCCTCTTCGTCGGCGAGGTCCTTGGCGATGTTGCCGCGCAGGGAGGCGAGGTCGTCGGCGAGGAGGCGCAGGCGGGCCTCGCGCAGGTCCATCTGGATGGTCTGGGCGCGGCGGGCGAGTTCGGCCTGGCGGCCGAGGGGCTTGAGTTGGCGGCGCAGCTCGCCGGTGAGGTCGGCGAGGCGGTCGAGGTTGCCCTGCATGCCTTCGAGCTTGCGGAGGGCCTTCTCCTTGCGCTTGCGGTGCTTGAGGACCCCGGCGGCCTCCTCGATGAAGGCGCGGCGGTCCTCGGGGCGGGCGTGGAGGTAGGAGTCGAGCTTGCCCTGGCCGACGAGGACGTGCATCTCGCGGCCGATCCCCGCGTCGGAGAGGAGGTCCTGGACGTCGAGGAGGCGGCAGCGGTCGCCGTTGATCTCGTACTCGCCCTCGCCGGAGCGGAACATGCGGCGGGTGATCGACACTTCGGAGTAGTCGATGGGGATGGCGCCGTCGGAGTTGTCGATGGTGAGGGTGACCTCGGCGCGGCCGAGGGCGGGGCGGCCGGTGGTGCCGGCGAAGATGACGTCCTCCATCTTGCCGCCGCGCAGGGACTTGGCGCCCTGCTCGCCGAGGACCCAGGCGATGGCGTCGACGACATTGGACTTGCCGGAGCCGTTGGGGCCGACCACGCAGGTGATCCCCGGTTCGAAGCGCAGGGTGGTGGCCGAGGCGAAGGACTTGAAGCCCTTCAGCGTGAGGCTCTTGAGGTACAACGGTCGCTCCGGGCTCGATGTGCGTCGGCGTGGTACGGGACCGTCCCAGCCTACAAGGCCGGTGTGACCGAACCGGGTACATCAAAGGCCCCAAAGGGGACGAACCGCGGCCCCGTCGGGGCGGATGGCCCGAGCTTCAGGGGCGGAACAGGTGATTTCGGGCCCGGACATGGCGATGCGCGCCGGCCGTCTCGCAGCTGGCGCGCTGGTGTTCACTTGTCGCGAGTGACGGAACGTCAGGTCAATGCGGGCTCTTGCAGCCGCATCAACTCCTCGACGTGTCCGTGCTCGATCTCGTCCTCCCGGGACCGGAGCTCGGCGAGCTCGGTCTCGAGATTGCGTACTCGCGCGCGTAGTTGGACCACTTCTTCGAGCAGGCGCTTGTCGGGAGCCTGGCCGATGTGGCCGTAGAGGGCTTTCGCCATGGTTTCTCCTTGCGATCGCGTCGTTCGGTGGCGTTGGCGTACGCACCATGAATAACGTCGCATCTAGCTGAGTGAATTTTTTTAGCCGCCGGGGCCGATTGCCCCTCGCCGGACCAGTGGAGCACGGCTCGTGAACACTGGCCGTCTCTCAACATCATCCGCCTGATCGGCGGTCTTCGTCAAGCTTTGCACATCGTTTGCGCACCGAATTCGACGGGGGTCACACCTGCGGGGGTACATCACGCCCGCTGCGCGCCTGCGCCCGATGCGCTCGGGACCCGAACCTGGTAGGGTGCGCGGCAAATGCGAATAACGCACACGTAACCCCCCGTGACGAGGCCATACCCCATGCGCAGACTCCAGGGCGGGCGCCACCGCGATCCCGCCGAGAGCCGCCGCCGGATGTTCCTTGCGATCCTGGCGACCTTCGCCCTCGCCGCCGCCGCGACGTCACTGTGGGCGCTCGACTCGCCACTGGACGGCGAGCCCGCCGCGGCCGAGCGCCCGACCACCGCGGCCGCCGCCGATCCCGCGCCCCTCCTCGCCGACCTCCAGGAGGCCGGCATCCGGCCCCAGGACGCCGAAGAAGCCCCCACGACCGAGGCGGCCACCACCGCCGCGGCCGAAGAGGAAGACGACGCCGACGAAGGCGGCTCCGGCGGCGGCGACGACGGAGGCGGGGACGACGGCGGGAGCGACGCGCCCTACGCCGACGCCGAGGCCGCCGTGCTCGACCTGGTGAACGCCAACAGGTCCGACGCCGGCTGCGGCGCCCTCGAACGCGACGCCAAGCTCGACGCCGCCGCGCGCCTCCACGCCGAGGACATGGCCGCCAACGACTACTTCTCCCACACCTCGCTCGACGGGCGCGGCCCCACCGAGCGCGCCGCCGAGCAGGGCTACCAGGGCGGCGTCGGCGAGAACATCGCCGCGGGCTACCCCGACGCCGAAGCGGTCATGCAGGGCTGGATGGACTCCGAAGGGCACCGCGCGAACATCCTGAACTGCGGCTACGACGTGATCGGCATCGGCGTGGCCGACCGGGACGGCACCCTCTACTGGGTCCAGAACTTCGGCTAGTCCGCAATAGGCACCGCATTATCGCAGGTGAACCTCGCCGCTACCTCTTACTGTCGTCCATCCGACTCAACTCTGGACTGGGCGATTACCAACAGTCATGCTGGGATGGCCGCCTGAACGGGCGCGCATCTGGGGAGGCGACCGAAAAACCTGAAGGACGAGGTGCCAACCGTGCGTGTCATGCTGTACGACCCGAATCAGGTGTTCTCCGCCAGCATCCGGCCGCTGCTCCACCGACGCGGTGACATCCCCGTCGAAGCCCGCAGCGCCAGGGCGCTCGCGGGGGCGGACGCGCAGATCGACTGCTGCCTGGTCGCCTTGGAGGCGGTCTCCCGGAACCGGGTGCTGACCGACTGCAAGCGGCCGGTCTTCCTCATCACCGACCGCGACGACGGCTCGGTGCTGCGCAAGGCCGTCTCCGTCGCCGCCGCGGGGATAGCCAACACCCACATCATGCCCGACGACCTGCTCGAGGCCATCGACTGCGGCCTCGCGAGCCCGCCGTACTACGACCCGCAACTGCTGCGCGCCGCGCTCCAGCCCGCGCCGCTGCTCGGCGACCAGGACGCGCTCGAACTCGCGCACCACCTGACGCCCCGCGAGGACGACGTGCTGCGGCGCATAGTGCGCGGCGAACCGACCAGCCACATGGCCTCGCAGATGGGCGTCTCGGTCTCCACCGTCCGCTCGCACGTCCAGAACGTGCTCGGCAAGCTGGGCGTCAACTCGCGGCTGGCGGCCATCGCCTTCGCGATCAACTACGGCATCGACACCGTCAGGGAGAAGCACCCGCAGCTCAGTTGAAGGGCGCCCGAGGGGCGGCGCGGGCGCCGCCCCTGGGCATACTTGAACCGTGCCAGAACTACCCGAAGTCGAGACGGTCCGCCGCGGTGTCGACGCGGCCTTCCGCGGCGGCCGCATCAGCGCCGTCGAGGTCTACAACCCGCGCACCGTGCGCCGCCACGCCACCGGCGTCGCCGACTTCCAGCGCAGCCTCGCGGGCCTGGAGGTCACCGGCAGCGGACGGCGCGGCAAGTTCATGTGGCTCGGCCTCGACGACGGCCGCGCGCTCGTGTGCCACCTGGGGATGAGCGGGCAGCTGCACGTCGTCACCGACGGCCGCGAGGCCCACAAGCACCTGCGCGGCCGGATGCGCTTCAGCGACGACCGCGAGCTGTGGTTCATCGACCAGCGGACCTTCGGGTACTGGGACCTGGTCGACATGGACGGCGCGGTGCCCGCGACCGTGGCGCACATCGCCCCCGACGTCTTCGAGACCGCCTTCGACCCCGGCCTGAGCGCCGACCGGCTCCTGCGCCGGCGCATCGAGGTCAAGAAGGCCCTGCTCGACCAGACCTGGATCAGCGGCGTCGGCAACATCTACGCCGACGAGGCGCTCTGGCGCTCTCGCCTGCGCGGGCGCCGCACCGGCGACTCCCTCACCCGCCGCAAGGCCCTCGAACTGCTCGGCCACGTCGGCGACGTCCTCACCGAGTCTCTCGCGGTCGGCGGCACCTCCTTCGACGAGCTCTACGTCGACGCCCGCGGCGAAGCCGGCTACTTCGCACGCGAACTGGCCGTCTACGGCCGCGCCGGCCAACCCTGCAAACGCTGCGCCACCCCCATCGTCCGCGAAGTCATCGGCGACCGCTCGGCCCACTACTGCCCGAAATGCCAGCGCTGAACGCGAACGAGGGGCGGCACCGGAAACCGGTGCCGCCCCTCGTGTCGTGTCTTATCGCTGTTTGACGCCCAGTCGCTCGGACAGGACCTGCCAGGAGAGCTTGGCGGCGATCTGCTCGGCGTCCTTCTTGGAACCGCCGGTGCCCTCGCCGAACTCCTCGCCGGCCACGACGGCCCAGGCGGTGAACTCCTTGGCGTGGTCGGGTCCCGACTCGCTGATCCGGTACTCGGGCACGCCCAACCCCGCGTCCGCCGTCAGCTCCTGGAGACTCGTCTTCCAGTCCAGCGCCGCGCCCTGCCCCGCGGCCGCCTCCATGAGGGGGTCGAAGAAGCGGTGCACCACGCGCTTGGCGACCTCGACCCCGTACTGGAGGTAGACGGCGCCGAGCAGCGCCTCCACCGCGTCCGCGAGGATCGAGTTCTTGCCCCGGCCGCCCGAGGTCTCCTCGCCCTTGCCCAGCATGAGGTGGGGGCCGATGCCGCCCGCGCCCATGCGGCGGGCCACACCGGCCAGCGCCTTCATGTTGACCACCGACGCGCGCAGGCGCGCGAGCTGCCCTTCGGGCAGGTCCGGGTGGTCCTGGTAGAGCGCGGTGGTGACCACCAGGCTGAGCACGGAGTCCCCGAGGAACTCCAGGCGCTCGTTGGTGGGCAGTCCGCCGTGCTCGTAGGCGTAGGAGCGGTGGGTCAGGGCGAGGCGCAGCAGCTCGGGGTCGAGATCTCGAACCCCGAACACCGCTTCGAAATGCAGTATCGCCTTGTCGCCCATGCGCGGGAGGACTTAGGCTTCGAGGACCTGGCGGCCCTTGTACGTGCCGCAGACCTCACAGACCTGGTGGCCGCGCTTCTTGGCGTGGCACTGCGGGCACTCGACCAGCTGGATCGGCGCAGCCTTCCACTGCGACCGACGGTGCCGGGTGTTGCTGCGCGACATACGACGCTTCGGAACAGCCACTTCAGAACTCCATACCTATACGCTGTGCAAATTCACGGCTCGCGGGCTTCGCCGAGACCGTGCTCATTTACGGCTCGCAAGCTTCGCCGAGATCGTGCTCATTTACGGCTCGCAAGCTTCGCCGAGGCCATGCTATTTCGATTCGCCGTCGGTGTCGGCGAGCCGAAGCTTCTCCAGACCCGCCCAACGGGGGTCCACGATCTCGTGACCGTGGTCCTCGGGCAGGTCGTCCCAGGGGACGCCGCAGTCGGCGCACAGCCCCGGGCAGTCGGGTCGGCACAGCGGAGTGACCGGCATTGCCAGCACCAGCGCGTCCCGAACCGCGGGCTCCAGATCGAGCAGGTCCCCATCGAGCCGCATGATCTCGTCGGCATCGGTGGTCGCATCGGTGACGGAGCCTTCGTAAGCGTACAGCTCCTGCACGTGGACCTTGAGAGTGTCCTGCACCGGTGCGAGGCACCTCGCACACTCGCCTTCCGCGACCGCTTCGACCTCGGCGTCGGCGAGGACGCCTTCGCTGACCGCGGTCAGGTGGAGGTCGAGGTCGATGACCGAGGACCGCTGCACCGCGTAGACCTCCAGGCCGTACGCCTCGGGCGCGGCGATCTCGCGCGCGACGTGCATCGTCGTGCCCGAGGTGCGCCCCAGCACCGCGGTGTCGAACACCAGCGGCGCGGCGGGGTCGGGAGCGGTCGTCGTCATGGGTGTACTGCGGTCCTTCGTCAGGGAGATGCGCCTCGATCGAGGCCGACCGGTAATGCTACATCAGCGACGCGGTCGCTCCCAACGCAGGTCGCCGCGGGGAGGCCGCCGCCGGGCGGTGTGAGTTCGGCGATACCGGGAGCCGCCGGGCGCCGGTTCTGTCGGACCCGAGGGGAAAGGTGGGTCTACCCACCCAAGGGTGGGCAGACCCGGCCGCACCCGGGCTCGCAAGCCTCCCCCGGGCGCGCGGTCCGCGAGATGCGCGTCTACGACCGCTTCGGAGCATCCCCCCGAGCGCGCTGTCGTCTGCGGCCCTGCCGTCTCGGCCCGCGGCGTCGCCGCAGGCGGTCAGATCGGAGCGGCCGGTCCGGCGGGCGCGCCCTAGATCTGCGGCAGCGGCTTTTCTTCTTCGAACTGCTCCTGCTGGGGCGTGAAGGTGCCGATCTCGCGCAGGGTGTGCATCTTGTCGCGCCCGCGCTCGACGCCCGAGAGGGCCCGGTGGAGGAACTGCTCGAAGTTCGCGAGCGTGGTGTCGACGTACTCGTCGACCTCGTCGCGCAGCCGCTGCGCCTCGCCGCGGGCCTCGGTGACGATCCGGTTGCCCTCGTGCTCGGCAGAGACGGTGATCTCGTGGCGCGAGACGAGGCGGGCGTGCTCGGACTCGCCTTCGGCGATGATCCGCTCGGCCTCGCGCTCGCCCGCGTCGATGATCTTGTCGCGCTCCTGGAGCATGGCCTCGGCGCGGCGGAGGTCGCCGGGGAGTTCGTTCTGGAGTTCCTCCAGCATGGCGATCATCTCGGCCCGGTCCACTTTGCAGGCTCGGGACATGGGAACGGCCTTGGCCTGCTCCACGTAGGCGATGATCTCTTCTATACGGTCGAGCGCACCCACCGATTTGCTCCCGTCGATGTCATTCATGGGGACATTGTCCCGGATGAGGGTTGGAAACGTGGTTGATCCGGCTTATGACGGTGCTTTCGAGCCGGAATTCAGTCCCGTAGTCGTTCGACGAGTCGCGTCTGGACGATCTGCGGCACGTGGGGCGTGATGTCGCCGCCCCATTTCGCGACGTCCTTGACCATCGAGGAGGACAGGAAGGAGTACAGGGGGTTGGTCGGAATGAACACCGTCTCGATGCCTCCCAACCCGTAGTTCATCTGGGCCATCTGTAGTTCGTAGTCGAAGTCCGAGACCGCTCGGACGCCCTTGACGAGGACGCCGGCGCCGTGCTCCTTGCAGAAGTCGACGACCAGGCCCTGGAAGGAGGCGACACGCACGTTCGGCAGGTCCCGGGTGGTCTCGCGGAGGAGTTCCACGCGTTCCTCGACGCTGAACAGCGCGTTCTTGGAAGCGTTGTGGAAGACCGCGACCCACACCTCATCGTACAGCTGGGCGGACCGTCCGAAGATGTCGAGATGACCGTACGTCACCGGATCGAATGACCCCGGGCAGACGGCGATTCGCGCTTCAGGTTTCACAGGGCGTGACCGTAGCAAAGGGCGGTGGTGCCGTAGCGGCGGACGCGGTCTTCTGCGATCTGGGGCGGCCAGGGCACCGAGGCGTCCTTTCCGCCCCGTTCGACGACCACGTCGGCGTCCGGTGCGAGCCAGCCGTTCGCGACGAGCGCTTCGAGGACCGCGCCCACCTCCGCGTCGGTGACGGCGTAGGGCGGGTCGGCGAAGACGATGTCGTACGGCGCGGCGGGGGCGTGCTGGAGGGCCTTCTCGACCGGCGCGCAGACCACCTCGGCGCCAGCGGCGCCAAGGTCGGCGAGGTTGAGATCGGCGAGGTTGCCGCGCAGCAGCTTCGCGGTCTGGGCGTGCGACTCCACGAACAGCGCCGCGGCGGCGCCGCGCGAGAGCGCCTCGATGCCGACCGCGCCGGAGCCGGCGTAGAGGTCGGCGAAGCGCAGTCCGTCGAGGTCGCCGCCGGGGGCGAGCGAGTTGAACAGGGCTTCCCGGACGCGGTCCGAGGTGGGCCGGGTGCGGTCCCCCGGGGGCGTGGCGAGGCGGCGGCCCTTGAGGCTGCCGGCGATGATCCTAGTCATTTGAGCCCTACTGTAATCCGACTCCGCCGGACGCGCGCGCCCTCGACGCGGCGGCGGGGCGCGAAGGCCTCAGCCCTTCTCCAGGTACTCCCCGCGGTCGGCGGCCAGGTCGTCGACGAGCGCCGCGAACGCGGGCTCGGCCTTCAGGTCCGGGTCGGCCGCGATGAGCGACGCGGCCTCGGCGCGCGCGGCGGCGATGATGTCGGCGTCCTTGAGCAGCGACAGGAGCCGCACGTGCGACTTCACGCCCGACTGCGCGGCCCCGAGCACGTCCCCCTCGCGGCGCTGCTCCAGGTCGAGCTCGGCCAGCGCGAAGCCGTCGGTGGTGGAGGCGACGGCGTCGAGGCGCTCGCGGGAGGTGGTGCCCTCGGGGACCTCGGAGACGAGGAGGCACAGTCCGGCGTGGGCACCGCGGCCGACGCGGCCGCGCAGCTGGTGGAGCTGGGAGATGCCGAAGCGTTCGGCGTCGAGGACGACCATCGCGGTGGCGTTGGGGACGTTGACGCCGACCTCGATGACGGTGGTGGCGACGAGGACGTCGAGGTCGCCGGCGGCGTAGGCGCGCATGACGCGGTCCTTCTCGTCGGCGTCGAGGCGGCCGTGGAGCAGTCCCAGGCGCAGGCCTTGGAGGGGGCCGTTGCGCAGGTACTCGATGGTGTCGGTGACGGCCAGGGGCGGGCGGCGCTCGGCGGAGGCGTCGTCCTCCTCGTCGCCGCCGACGCGTGGGCACACGAGGTAGGCCTGGCGTCCGGCGGCGACCTCTTCGCGCACGCGCGTCCAGGTGCGCTGCATCCAGCGCTGGTCGGTGTAGGGCACGACGTGGGTGGCGATGGGGATGCGTCCGGCGGGCAGTTCGGTGAGGCGGCTGGTCTCCAGGTCGCCGTAGACGGTCATCGCGACCGTGCGAGGGATGGGGGTGGCGGTCATGACGAGCGTGTGGGGGGTGTGCTCGGCCTTGGCGCGCAGGGCGTCGCGCTGCTCGACGCCGAAGCGGTGCTGCTCGTCGACGACGACGAGGCCGAGGGCGGCGAAGTCGACGCCGTCGTAGAGGAGGGCGTGGGTGCCGATGACGATCCCGGCGGCACCGGTCTTGATCAGGTCGAGGACGGTGCGGCGCTGGGCGGCGGTGGCGGAGCCGGTGAGGAGGGCGACGCGGGTCGCTTCCTGCGGTGCTCCCAGTTCGCCGCCGCGGGCGAGGTCGCCGAGCATCTCGGCGATCGACCGGTGGTGCTGGGCGGCGAGGACCTCGGTGGGGGCCAGGAGGGCGGCCTGGCCGCCGTGGGCGACGACCTGGAGCATGGCGCGCAGGGCGACGAGGGTCTTGCCGGAGCCGACGTCGCCTTGGAGGAGGCGGTGCATCGGGTGCTCGGCGGCGAGTTCGGCGGCGATCTCCTCGCCGACCTCGCGCTGGCCGTCGGTGAGGGTGAACGGCAGGCGGGCGTCGAAGGCGTCGAGGATCGCGCCTCCGGCGGGGTAGGGGTCGGCGGCCTCGTCGGCGGCGGCGGCCTTGCGGCGCACGAGCACGGTCTGGAGGACGAGCGCCTCCTGCCATTTGAGGCGCTTCTTGGCGGCGCCGAGGACCTCGTGGTCCTCGGGGCGGTGGATGCGGTGCAGGGCTTCGCCGTAGCCGAGGAGGCCCAGGCGCGAGCGCAGCTCGCACGGGAGGGGGTCGGCGAGGTCGGGGACGAGGCCGAGGACGGTGTGGACGGCCTTCATGATCTTCCAGGACGGCAGTTCGGCGGTGCCGGGGTAGACCGGGAGGAGGCCGCTGGTGACGTTCCACTCGTCGACGAGGAAGTGCTGCGGGGAGTTGAGCTGGAGGCGGCCGTTGAACTGGCCGACCTTACCGACGAAGAGGCCCTGCTTGCCGGCGGTGAGGTGCTCTTTGAGCCAGGGCTGGTTGAAGTAGACGAGGGTGAGGGTGCGCCCGTCCTCGTCGGCGATGACCACTTCGAGGCGTTCGGCGCGGCGGGCCTTCTGGCCGGGGCGCTTGGGCTGGTATTTGCGGGCGACGGCGGCGCGGACCTCGGCGAAGACGGTGACCTCCTCGCCGATGGCGAGGCGGCCGAGGTCGGGGCGCTCGCCTTGGCCGATGTAGCGGAACGGGTAGTGGCCGAGGAGGTCGCCGATGGTGTGGAGGCCCAGCTCCTCGGCGAGCTTCTCCGCGGACTTCTTGTCCAGGACCTCGCGCAGGCGGGTCTCCAGGCCGATGGTCATTCGGCTCCGATCAGCAGCAGCGGTTCGTCGTCTCCGGCGGGCAGCTGCTGGACCTCCACCAGCGGCCACGCCTCGCGGACATGATCGCTCAAGGCTGTGACAGTTTCGGTGTCCGACCCGGCGCCGGGCAGGACGGTGAGGAGTTCGGCGCCGCCGGCGCACAGCCGGTCGGCGAGGTCGCGCACGGCCTCGCGGGCGGTGTCGAAGACGCCGAAGTCGGCCTCGCCGACGACGACGGCGACCCCTTCGGCCTCGGCTCGCAGCTCTCCGGTGCGGCAGGCGGCGGCGGCCTCGGCCATCGCGGCCACGTCGTCGTCGAAGTGGCGTTCGGGGTCGTGGACGGCGAGCGCGGCGAGGCTCTGCACGACCGATCCGGTGGGGATGACGGTGACGCGGTAGCCGTCGCCGCGGGCGCCCTGCGCGCCCTCTCGCGCGGCGCGGGCGGCGTCGGGTCCGTCGGCGAGGACGACGGTGCTCCGGCCGCCTGCGGCGCGCACGGCCGCGAGGGCCTCGCGCACGCGGTCGGGCCCGGTGGTGGTGGCGCCGTCGCGGTCGAGGAACTCGCGGACTCGGGCGGCCGCGGTGGCGACGAGGACGGTGCGCGGCGTGGCGGGCCGGTCCGCGCGGGCCGGGCGCGGGGGCGCGGTGTCGTCGAAACGGGTCACCGAGATGCGGTGCACCCGCCCGCGTTCGATGCCCGCCTCGATCGCGGCGCCGATGTCGTTGACGTGCACGTGGACGTTGAACGTGGTGACGTCGGCGGCGGCGCGCGAGCCGATGATGACCACCGAGTCGCCGAGGTCGGTGAGCCGGTGGCGCAGCTCGGCGGCGGCCGGGGCGTTCGATTCGAGCAGGTACTGGACCTCGTACCCGAACGCTTCGGAACCGGACTCGCGCGGGACCTCCTCGACTTCGGAGACCGCACGGACGCGGTGGCGTTCGAGAAGGTCGAGTGCGCCGGTCGACACCGACCCGGTGAGGGTCTCGACCAGTGCTTCGAGCAGGAGCGTCAGTGCGAGCCCCCCGGCGTCGACCACACCGGCGCGCGCGAGTGCGGGCAGCTGGCCCGGGGTCGCGGCCACCGCTTCGGCGGCCGCCTCGGCGGCGGCGCGCGCGGCCGAGACGAACCCGAACGGGGCGGCCTTCGCGGCCGCCGAGGCGGCCGCCTCGGCGACGGTGAGGATCGTCCCGGCGGTGGGGACGGCGACCGCGGCGGTCGCGGCGTCGGTGGCCGTGCGCAGGCCGCCCGCGAAGCCCTTCGCGTCGATCTCGTCGCCGTTCCACGCGTCCGCGAGCCCGCGGAGCATCTGGGCGAGGATCACCCCCGAGTTCCCCCGCGCCGACAGCAGCGCCCGACCCGCGGCCTCGTCAAGGAGCGCTTCGAGCCCGAGCCCGGGAGTGGCGCCCTGGAAGGCCGCCTGGAGGGTCGCGAGCATGTTCGTGGCCGTGTCGGAGTCGGCGACGGGGAACACGTTCAGCTCGTCGACGCCGCGCCGGTGGCGTGTCAACGTGTCGATGCCGCGCGCGGCCCATTCGCGCATGACGTCCGCGTCCAGGGCCTGGCGTCCGGTCTCAGGGATTTCCACCACGGGCCATGAGGATACGCCTCGGTCGCGACCGGCGGTAGTACCCGGCGCAATGGGGGGAAGCGCGGAGGCCGCCGGGTCGGCCCCGAGAACGAACCCGGGGAGTCGGGCCGATCGCTCGGCCGGACTCCCGGGGGCCGTTCATGCGGCGCTCACGCGCCCGATCGGTCAGGGACCGAAGGACAGGCTCAATCGCATCGCCTCGACGGCGCCGACGTGGTCGCCGCTCGCGATGCCGACGAAGCCGAGGTAGCCGTCGGCGCTGTCGATGATGGCCGTGAACACGGTCTGGTCACCCACCGTGAAGGACCGGAACTCGGCCGATCGCGCGTCGACGCGGTACGAGGTGGTGGCGACGTCGCCGCCGACCTCCCCGCCGAGCCCTTCGGCGACCTTGAGTCCGAGCGCCTCACTGAGTTCGGGGAGGCTCGACTCCTCGGTGACGCCCAACTGCGCGGGGTCGAATACGCCCACGTAAGCCGACGCCGCGCCCTCGTCCACGGCGGTGCCGGTCGCGTTCTCGAAGACCCCCGGGATCTCGGTGTTCTCGGCCCAGGCCGAGGTCGTGAGCACGCTCAGGCCGGAGGCGTCGTTCGCGACGACGACATCGGCCGGAAGCGCGGGTTCCGGGGACTCGATCGTGCCGGTCTGCTGGGCGTCCGGGTCGCCGTCCTTGGGACCGAAGAGCACGAAGCCGCCGACGCCGAGGGCCGCGGCGATGACGACCACTCCGACGAGCAGCAGCCACATCAGGCCCTTGCCGCCCTTCTTCTTGCGCTGGATGGCGTCGGGGGCGCCCCACGGCTGCGCGCCGCCGCCGGAGACGGGGACGAGCTGGCCGCCCTGCGGGCCGAACTGGCCGCCGCCGTAAGGAGGCTGGCCGTAGGGCGGCTGGCCCGGCATCCCTGAGACGGGCATTCCGGAGGCGGGGATCGAGGAGACCGGCGGCATCCCCGAGACCGGCATGCCGGAGACGGGCATCCCGCCGCCGCCGCCGAACGGGTCCGAGGCGGGTATCGCCTGATACTGCTGCGGGGCGTCGAACGGCGCCGCGGGCATCCCCGGGTGGGGTTGCGGGGGCGCGTCGAAGGGGGAGACGGGGACGCCGGGAGGCGGCCCGTACTGCGGGGAGGGGGCGCCGGGGGCACCCACGTACTTGACGGTCCCGTCGACGTCCTCGACCGGGACCTGCTGGCTCATCGGAGACATGCGCTGGCTCTCCGGCGACCACGGCGGCGGTTCCTCGGTCGGCGGCTGCTCTTGGGGGCGGTACACCGGAGGCTGTTGCTGCTGCGAGGGCTGCCAGCCGTCGGCGGGCTGCTGCGGGGTGTTGCTCATGTTCGACTCACCAAAGAATATATGGGCATCGGCACATCACTTGTATGCGGCCAGCCTACGGGATTACCGCCCATCCTAGAGTCACCGACCGTAGCCGCCCGCGGCAGCCGCCACAGTACAGAGCTGCCCCCGAGCGTCCTGGGAGGACCGAGCGATCGGTGCAATCCGGGCTCGGGACCGCTTGCGGCGCACGCGCATCGCCCCGGTGAACTCGGCAGGGGGCGGGCGCGCGGGGGCCCGGTCCCGCGGCGACGCGCCCGGTGCCCGGCACGGACCGGCAGCCGCTGTGGCGCAGGTCCCGCCACCTGGATGGCCGCGGGTCTCCGGGGTCCGTTAGAATTGCCGGGTTGTCCGCCGTCCGGGCGGGCCGATTGAACGTCAATGCAGGAGTTATGGATTATGTCGAGCGTGTGTGAAGTCTGCGCCAAGCGCCCGGGCTTCGGCAACAACGTCCCGTGGTCCCACAAGAAGACCCGCCGCCGTTGGAACCCGAACCTGCAGACCATCCGCATCGCGACCGGCTCCGGTGACAACAAGCGCCGCGCCAAGGTCTGCACTTCGTGCATCAAGGCCGGCAAGGTCACCCGCTAAGGGCTGACGCCGCGAAAGACTTACGCCGCCGGGGTTCTCCCCGGCGGCGATTTGTCGTCCCCGCAGGAAGGTCGTACGTCGCAGCCCAAGCGACCCGCGCCGCCTGTGATTCACGCGACAGATTCGAGCTGGAGCAGCGAAAATGTCGCACCCGGGCGTGAAAGTGGCGGAAGGGTGCTTTGCTTACCCACCCTGGGTGGGAGAACCCCTTCTCGCCCACCGCTCCCCCGCCCCACACCCCCCCCAACGGGGCTCTGGCGACCTGGCCGGTGCTCTCGTTCGGTTCCCGCAGGTCGGTCAGGTCGATTCGGCGAAGTGGTCCCAGCCGGTCGGGCCGGTCCAACGGCGGCCGTTCACTGTCACGCCGGTGCCTTCGGCGACGGTGCCGATGCTTCTCCAGCCTTCGGGGAGGATCGCGTCGGCGGCGAAGGTGGCCGCCAGCGCGTGGTCTTCGCCGCCGGTCAGGACCCAGCGGCGGGCGTCGGAGCCGAGGGCTTCGGCGGCGTTGCGCATGGTCTCGGGGATGGGCAGGGAGGGGGCGTCGACGTCGATGGAGACGCCGGAGGCCGCGGCGATGTGGCCGAGGTCGGCGAGGAGGCCGTCGGAGACGTCGATCATGGCGTTCACGCCCATGAGAGCGGCGTCGCGTCCGGCCGCGTAGGGCGGCTGCGGCCGGCGGTAGGCGCCGACGAGGGCGCCCGGGGAGCGGAAGCCGCGGGAGAGGATGTTGAGGCCGGCGGCGGCCCAGCCGGTGCGGCCCGCGAGGGCGAGGGTGTCGCCGGGGCGGGCGCCGGCGCGGGTGACCGGTTCGCGGCCTTCGAGGTCGCCGAGGGCGGTGACGGTGACGGTGAGCTGGTCGCCTCTGGTGGTGTCGCCGCCGACGACGGCCGAGGAGGTCGCGGCGGCTTCGGCGGCGAGGCCGGAGGCGAGGCCTTCGAGCCATTCGGCGGGCGTGTCCTGGGGCGCGGCGACCGCGACGAGGAGCGCGGTGGGGCGGGCGCCCATGGCGGCGATGTCGGCGAGGTTCGCGGCGGCGGCCTTGTGGCCGACGTCGGCGGCCGAGCACCAGTCACGGCGGAAGTGCCGGCCTTCGACGAGCATGTCGGTGCAGGCGACGACGCGCCCGTCGGGCGCGGCCACCACCGCGGCGTCGTCGCCCGGTCCGAGCACGACGGCCGGGGTGGTCCCGAAATGGCGGGTGAAGCGTTCGATCAGTCGGAACTCGCCGACCTCGGCGACGGTCTCGCTCACGTTCGGATCAGTCCTCGGGCGCTTGAAGGTCGGTGGCACACTGGGTTATCTTCGCGCAACGGCGATCGGGAAGGCGTCAGGCCCGCCCGTGTCGGGTTCGTCCCCCGGTCCCCGTGGCCGCCCGGCTGCTGAGGAGGCCTGTGATGGTACAGGCGTACATGCTGATCCAGACCGAGGTCGGGACGGCCGATCAGGTCGCCGCGGCCGTGGCCGCGATCGAGGGCGTGGTGCGGGTCGACTCGGTCGCGGGACCGTACGACGTGGTGGCCCTCACCGAGGCCGCCACCGCCGATCTGCTCAGCGCGGCGGTGGTCGGTAAAATCCAGCGGGTCGCGGGCATCACCCGCACGCTGACCTGTTCGATTCTCAAGTGCTGAGGGGCGCGGTCCTGGTGGTCTCTAAGGGCAAGTCCCGGCTCCCGGCGGTCGTGGCGACCGCCGTGGCCGTGCCGGTGGCCGTCGTCGCCGGCGTGCTGGTGTTCAACGCGATCGCCCCGGCGGCCGAGAGCGACGTCCTGGTGCAGGAGGACCTCTCGCCGGTGACCGTCGCGGTCCCCGAGCTGTCCGAGGAGGACGCGGTGGTGTGCCTGGCACTCACCGCGACCGCCCCGCACGAGGCCGGCGGCCTGGAGGCCCGCCCCGTCGAGGGCGGGGCCGGCGCGGCCGAGGCGGTCATGGCGTACGGCGACCCGGCGACGGTGGCGACCTGCGGGGCCGAGCCGGTCGCGGTGGAGGACACCGCGGCGGTCTTCAAGCTCAACGGCGTGTGCTGGTACTCCGACGAGGCGGGCCTGGACTGGGTGACGCTCGACCGGGCGGTGCCGGTGTCGGTGTCGGTTCCCGAGGAGGTCGACCAGCCGGTGGACGTGCTCAACGACCTGTCGACGGTGATCGCCGACAAGATCGAGACGGCCGAGGACGCGCCGACCGGGTGCGAGTGAGCGCGCCCGAGCGCTCGTTCTTCTCCCGGGACCCGGTGGAAGTGGCTCCCGAGCTGCTGGGCCGCACGGTGACCGCGAACGGCGTCACGATCCGCCTGGCGGAGGTCGAGGCGTACCGCGAGGACGATCCGGCCTCGCACTCCTTCCGCGGCAGGACCGCCCGCACGGCCGTCATGTTCGGCCCGGCGGGCTTCCTCTACGTCTACTTCACCTACGGGATGCACTACTGCGCCAACCTGGTCTGCGGCGTGCCCGGCGCGGGTGCGGCGGTGCTGCTGCGCGCCGGGGAGGTCGTCGCGGGCGCGGACGCGGCGAGGGCCCGGCGCGGCGCGAACTGCGCCGACCGCGACCTCGCGCGGGGACCGGCGAGGCTGGCGCAGGCGCTGGGCTGGGACCGGTCCGACGACGGCCGCGACATGGTCGGGTCCGTCGGCGGACCCGGGGCCGCGGCCCGGGTGCTGTCCGGTCCGCGCACCGGCGTCTCCAAGGCCGCGGACACGCCGTGGCGGTTCTGGCTCGCGGACGACCGGTTCGTGTCGCCGTACAAGCGCCATCCGAAGGCGCCGCCCGCGAGCCCGCAGGTCAGTCGAGCCTGAGCCGCACGTCGAAGTACGGGGAGCGCATGAGCTCCCGGAAGGCCTTCAGCGTGTCGTCGTCGAGGTGCACCTCGGAGTTTCGGCCCCCGTTGGAGTCCTTCGGCGTCTCGAAGTACACGATCGCCTTCAGCCGCGGGTAGTGCGCCATCTGGTAGCGCGCCGCCTGGAACACCGCGGCCTGGTGGCCGGGGTACTCCGACTCGTGGAAGACGCCCCACTCGGCGAGCATCATCGGCTTGTCCCCGTGCTCCTTGGCGATCCAGTGGTAGAAGCCGGGCCAGGCGATCTCGCCCCTGGTCTGGTCGACGATCTCCCCGAAGTCGGAGCGCCCGTCGTCGTGGAGGGACTGGCCGTAACCGGACAGGCCGATCCAGTCGACCACGTCGTCGCCCGGGTACAGGTCCTCGTGCCAGGGCTTCTGCACCCACTTGAGGTAGCCCATGTAGTTCATCACGGACACGACGTTGTCGACGCCTGCGTCGCGCAGGCGCTCGATGACGTGGCGGTACATGGCGGCGTAGTCGGCGGCCTCCATGCCCGAGCCCTTCTTCTGGACGACGTCGTTCTCGGGCTCGTGGTGGACGGTGAAGAAGAACGGCTTGTCGAAGTCGGCCTTCAGGTGCTCGGCGATCCGGTCGAGGAACGCGTCCGTGTCCGGGTCGCCCGCGGCGATCTCGGCCCAGGTGGCGCCCTGAGGCTTCCAGTTGAGGAACAGCGTCCGCGGGTTGTCCGGGTCCTCGGTCAGCGCGATCTGCGCGTCGGTGGGGAACAGCTTGGAGGTCCCCCGCTCGTACGCGTGGTAGATCTGCTGCGGGTGCTCCACCCGGCGCTCGAAGTCGAGGAGGGCGTCCTCCTTGTCGAGCGAGGTGTGCGCCGCGGGCGCGACGCCGACGAGCGCGCCGCAGGTCGGGACGAGCTTCTCACCGGTGATGCAGGTGCTCAGCTGGTCCTCGGCCTGCCCGGACTCGGCCACGGGCTGCGCGGGCGGCCCGGTCGGGTCGGCGGGCAGCCCGGGCACCGGGCTCGGGTCCTCGGCGGGCGTCGAGCTCGGCGCGTCGGCAGGGTCGACGGGCGGGCCGGTTGGCGGGTCGCTCGGGCTCGGGGAGTCCGACGCGATCGGGCTCTCGCTCGGGGAGTCCGACGCGGTCGGGCTCTCGCTCGGGGTCTCGGACGGCGCGTCCGAGGGCGACTCGCCCGGCGTCGCGGTCGCGGTCGGGTCGTAGCCCGGGTGCGGGGCCGGCGCGGTGGGCGGGACCGGATCGGTGGGCGGCACCGGGACCGAGACGGTCCGCAGCGCGGGGCCGGAGCCGTCCGCGACGCCTTCGAGCTCGAAGTAGGCGTTGCGGTCGGGCGTGGTGACGGCGAAGCCGTACCGGCCGGGCGCGTTGATCGCGCCGGTCACGTCGAAGACGATCTCCTCGGTGGACGAATCGATCTCGGCGACGTCCCAGACCGTGCCGTAGGGCGGGGCGGTGGCCGCGGTGAGGTCGCACAGGCAGTCGACCGGGTGGACGGAGGCGACCTCGACGATCATGCCCTCCGAGTCGGGCGGGACGGCGACCGGCAGCCGCAGCTCGGCGGTGTGGTCGGGGCGCACCGTGGACTCGTCCAGGGCGAACTGGAGGTGGGTGACGGCGATCCCGAGGTCCTCGGAGTTGCCCACGGGCAGCGCCGCGGGCGCCTCGGGCGCGGGCTCGTCGACCTCGGTGGCGACGAAGGAGGCGGCGAGGGGGCGGTGGTCGACCGTGCCGTCGCCGCCCTCCCACGCGCTCGGGGCCTCGGGTCCGAGGCGGTCCCCCGAACCGACGCCGTACCCGATCACGAACCCCGCCAAGACCAGCGGGAGGACCGCGAGGAGGGTCACGACGCCGCGGCCCGTCCTCAGCGGCAGTCGCTGTTGCTCCGGCTCGCTCATCGTCCACCTTCTTCCGTCTAATATGACTTGGTCTCAAATGACGCGAATCATGATATTAGCGAACAATCTGGTTTCTACTAGTTCGCTCGCGCAAACACAACCCCAGTAACGCGCCGCCGGGCCCGAGGGCGCGGCGCGGCCGTCACCTTTTCGAGCCATCGCTCGTTACTTCTGCGAGATCCAGTGAACGAGAAAGGCCTTCGCGTTGAGGACCCCTGCCGCCCGCACCCTCGCCGACTACGGCGTCATCGTCCGCCGCTCGTGGTGGCTCATCGTCGGAACGGTGGCCGTGGCGCTCGCCGCCGGAGTGGCCTACACCGCCGCGAGCGAGCGCGTCTACGAGTCGACCGCCTCCGTGCTGGTCCTGCCGACCGCGGGCGACACCGCCGTCACCGGGGCCCGCACCGCCGGACAGGTCAACCTGGACACCGAGGCGCAGCTGGTCAAGTCCACCGAGGTGGCCGAGGCCGCGGCCGAGGCGCTCGGCGCCGACTCGCCCGCCGACCTCGTCTCGCGCGTGTCGGTCACGGTGCCGCCGAACACGGCCGTGCTGGAGATCGCCTTCCGCGCCGACAGCCCCGAGGCCGCCAAGGCCGGGACGGTCGCCTTCAGCGAGGCCTACCTCGCGCACCGGCGCGGCGGCGCGACCGCCTCGCTCGAGAGCGCGATCGCCTCGGGCACCGCGGGCCTCGACG
This sequence comes from Glycomyces paridis, assembly GCF_004912155.1. Classification (GTDB taxonomy): domain Bacteria; phylum Actinomycetota; class Actinomycetes; order Mycobacteriales; family Micromonosporaceae; genus Glycomyces; species Glycomyces paridis. The sequence continues at coordinate 95,254 of NZ_STGX01000007.1, forward strand.
CGATCACCGAGGACATCGCGGCCGCCGAGGACGACCTGGCCGCGATGGAGCCGGACGCGGGCGGACGCGCCTCCCTGGAGTCCACTCTGGACCAGCTGGAGCGCCAGGCGGGCGAGGCCGAGGCCGCCGTCGCGGCCCTGGAGTCCGAGAAGAGCGCCGTCTCGCCCGGCCGGGTCATCAACCAGGCCTCCACGCCCGAGTCGCCCATCAGCCCGAACGCGCCGTTCAACCTGGCCGCGGCCCTGGGCGTCGGCCTCCCGCTGGGCCTCATGCTCGCCTGGGCCCGGCACCGCCTGGCCCGCAAGGTCGCCTACCCGACCGACCTCGTGGAGCGGTGCGAACTCGACGTCCTGGCGACCGTGCCGCCCGCGGTGAAGTTCCAGCGCCGCGAGGTCTTCGGCGCCTACAGCCCCGGCGGCCGGGTCTTCTCCCAGCTGCGCAACGTCGTGGCCTCCCAGCTGACCGACGGCCAGCGCGTCATCGTCGTCGCCGGGGTCGCCCCGGGCCCGGCCGCGAGCGTCGTGGCCGCGAACCTCGCCACCGCCATGTCGCGCGCGGGCGACCGCGTGACGGCCGTGGCCGCGAACCCGAGCACGACGGTCGGGCTGCCCGAGCTGTTCGGGACCGATCCGGTCCCGGGCCTGGCCGACGTCTGGTCGGGGCGGGTCGACCTCGCGGAGGCGACGCAGGCGGCGCCGCGGCAGCCGAGCCTGTCGGTGATCGGCCCGGGGGCGGCCGCGCGGGCGGCCGGTCCGACGAGCGAGGCCGCGGCGGAGACGTTCGCGAAGCTGGCGGAGGCGGGCCGGTTCGTGGTGGTGGACGCGCCGCCGCTGTCGTGTTCGGCGGATGCTCAACTGCTTGCGGGGCACGCGGACGCGGTGATCCTGGCGGTGCAGTCGCGGCGGGACGCGATCGTGGAGACGGCGGCGGCCGCGGTGAGCATGCGTCAGATCGACACGCCGCTGCTGGGCGCGGTCCTGCTGCCGAGCGTGCTGGGTCCGATGAACTCGGTGCCGCTGCCGACGGCGCGCCGCGAGCTCGCTCCGGCGCCGGTGGTGTCGGCCGACGAGACGCCGACGGACGCGCTGGACGCCGTCGAGGGCGAGGACCCGATGGGGGCGTCGACGCAGGTGCTCCCGGCGGTGGAGGCGGCGCAGACTGCCGATCCGCGATGACGCTCCTGGCGGCCGCGCGTTCGGCCGGGTTGCGGCGGGTCCCGGAGGCCTCGGCCCGTGAGGGTGCGACGCTGACGCTGCTGCTGGCGGCGTATCCGCTGTGGTGGGCGCTCGGCATGGGCGTGCTGGTGATCCCGTTCGCGGCTGCGGTGGCCGCGGTCCGGTTGGTGCGCAGGCGTTCGATCGCGGTGCCGCCGGCGTTCGGGTGGTGGATGCTGTTCCTGGTCGCGGTGACGCTGAGTCTGGCGAACCTCGGGGTGGATCCGCCGGGGACGGTCGCGGGGACGTGGCTGGACAATCTGCCGGGTGCGACGTTCCGGCTCGGGTTCTACTGCTGCTGCACGTTGATCGCGTTGTGGGCGTACAACCTGGTGGTCGAGGGCAGGCTGCGGCGCGAGCGCCTGGTCGTCCTGCTGGCGTGGCTGTTCGTGGTGACGGTGGCGGGCGGGCTGCTGGGGACGTTCGCGGGGCACTTCGAGTACACGTCCCCTGTGGAGGCGCTGCTGCCGAAGTCGGTGGCGAAGGACGGCTTCGTGCAGTCGCTGGTGCATCCGGCGGCGGCGCAGACGATGGACTTCCTGGGGTACGAGACGCCGCGTCCGGCGGCGCCGTGGGGTTACACGAACACGTGGGGGAACAACTTCGCGATCACGGCCGTGTGGCTGGTGGTCGCGGCGTTCTGCCTGCCGGTGCGCACCCGTTGGCGGGTGGGGGCGGCGGCGCTGCTGGCGGTGTCGCTGGTCCCGGCGGTGTACTCGATGAACCGGGGCCTGTGGCTGGGGCTGGCGGCGATCGCGGTGTTCGTCGCGTTGCGGCTGCTGGTGTCGGGCAGGCCGGGAGGGATGCTGGCGCTCGGCGGGGCCGGGTGCGCGGCGGTCCTCCTGGTGGTCCTCACTCCTTTGGGGACGGTTGTGCAGGCGCGGATGGACAACGGGCACTCCGACGAGGGCAGGGCGTTCTCCTCGGAGCGCGCGACGGAGCTGGTGGTGGCGCATTCGCCGGTGCTCGGTTTCGGTTCGACGCGCAAGACCCTCGGTTCGGGCGAGTCGATCGCGGTCGGGCCGACCCCGGAGTGCCCGCGCTGCGGCGGGCGCACGCTCGGCGGGAACGGCCAGCTGTGGCAGGTCATGTTCGCCCACGGCATCGCGGGGACCGTGGCGTACCTGGGCTTCGCGCTGGCGGTCCTGTGGCGCTTCCGGTCCGACCACAGCGCGGTGGGCATCGCCGGGAGCGCGGTCGTGGGGTTCTCGCTGATCACGATGTTCTACTACAACGCCCTGGTCACGCCGCTGCTGTTGACGCTCCTCAGTTACGTCCTCCTCGCCGCCAACCGAACACCCGAGGCCCTGGCGCCTCTTCACGGCACCGAACTTCAAGGCACAGAGACGGAGTACCGATGAGCCGAGCCCTCCAGACCGCCGACGACCTTCGCAGGCGGGCGACCTACCTCGCCGAGGTGGTCGACCAGCTGTATCCGGGCGGGGGCCTGCACGCCCCGGCCGCGGCGAAGCGCGACGCGACGGCCAGGCCGTACATCGTGGTGCCGGGGCGGCGCAAGCCGCGCGTGCTCATCCCCGCCGCCGACCGCAAGGTCGCGGCGGCGGCGCTGGCGCGCTATTCGCGGCCGGCCGCGCGGGGCGCGCGGCTCAAGCGGGACGCGGCGGTGTGGGCGCTGCGCCTCGGTCTGGACCGGCTGCTGCTGCCGCACCGCGTCGCGGTCGGCGGCGCCGAGGGCATCGACGACCACCTGGCGTCGGTGCTGGGCCACGACGTGCATTTGAGCATCCACATCGGACCGGCGCGGGCGAACCGCAAGCCGGTGCTCCAGATCCTCGACGGGGACGCGAACACCGTCGCGTTCGCCAAGCTCGGCGTCAACGCGCTCACCCGCGAGCTCGTCGAGGCCGAGACTGCGGCGACCAGGCGGCTGAGCGAGCTGTGCGACCTCAAGCTGGTGCGGGTCCCGCGGCTGGTGCACTCGGGAGAGTGGAACGGCCACAACCTCATGGTGGCCTCGGCGCTCCCGGCCTGGGCGGCGCCCGCCGACGCCGGTCCGCCGCGGCGGCTCGCGGCCATGCGCGAGTTCGCGGCCTGCTGCGGGTCGAACCGCTCGCCGCTGGGCGAGTCCGACTACGCCGCGCGACTGCGCAACCGCCTCAAGGTCCTCGCCGAGCGCGCCGAGCCGGATGCCGACACGCTCCAGACGGCGGGCACGGCACTGTTGGACCGCTACGCCGCCACCGAGATGCGCTTCGGCGCCTGGCACGGCGACTGGGCCCCGTGGAACACCCGCGAGACCGCCGAGGCGGTGTACCTGTGGGACCTGGAGCGCTTCGAGACCGGCGTCCCGCTCGGCTTCGACGCCGCGCACTACCGCCTCCAGGACGACATCGTCTCCAAAGGGGACGACCCGACGACGGCGGTGCTCGCGCTCGTAGCCGACGCGCCGGCCGTGCTGGCGCCCATGGGGGTCGCGCCCTCGGAGGCCGAGCCGACCGCGCTGCTGTACCTCGTGGACCTCGCCGCCCGCTACATGGGCGACCAGGCCGAGCGCGCCGGGGCGGCGCTGGGGGCCCTCGGCCGCTGGCTCCTGCCGACCCTGCTGCGCCACATCGCGCGCCAGCGCGCCACCGACGGCCGGCGTTGAGGAGCGACACGTGAGCCAGCGAACCCTGCGGGAGCGGATTCCCGGACAGCTCAAGGCCGTGGTCGGCCGCTCCTCGCGCACCTTCGGGCGCCTGACGGCCGGCTCGCGGGTCCTGCCGGGCCTGCTCGTCTGCGGCGGGCAGCGATGCGGCACGACCTCCCTGTACCGGGCGCTGGCGCAGCACCCGGCGGTGCTGAAGCCGGTGTTCCACAAGGGCGTCCACTACTTCGACACGAACTACGGGCGCGGGCCCTCGTGGTACCGGGGGCACTTCCCGACGCAGGCGGGGGCGCGGCGCATCGCCGACCACACCGGCCTGGCGCCGGTGGCCTTCGAGTCGAGCCCGTACTACCTGTACCACCCGCTGGCGGCCGAGCGGTTCGCGCGCGACCTGCCGGGCGTCAAGGTGATCGTGCTCGTGCGCGACCCGGTGGAGCGGGCGTGGTCGCACCACGCGCACGAGGTGGCGCGCGGCTTCGAGCCGATAGCCGACTTCGAGGAGGCCGTGGCGGCCGAGGCCTCCCGGCTGGAGGGCGTCGAGGAGCGGCTGCGCTCCGATCCAGGGCACTACAGCTTCGACCACCAGCACCACGCGTACACCGCGCGCGGGCAGTACGCGGACTTCCTTGAGCCCCTTGCCGAGCGGGTGGGGCGCGACCGGGTGCTGGTGCTCGACTCCGGCGAGTTCTTCACCAGGCCCGAGGACGCCTTCGAGCGCGTCCTGCGGTTCCTGGGGCTGCCGTGGCTCGGCGAGTTCGCGTTCGCGCGCCACAACGCCCGTGGACGGCCCTCGCCGATGTCGGATTCGCTGCGGGAGCTGCTGACCGATCACTACGGGCCCTATGACGAGCGCTTGGCGGACTGGCTCGGGAGCGTGCCGAGTTGGCGTCGCTTACCGCGTCGGCGGCGCCCGCCGACCAGGGCGAGGAGAGCCGGGACGAGCTGCGCGGCACCGCCCGCGGCGGGCTCGCGAACCTGGTCGGGGCGGCGGTCTCGGGCATCGGGGGCCTGGCGGTCACCTGGCTCGCGGCCGTGGCGCTCTCGCCGGCCGAGGCCGGCGCGTTCTTCGCGGCGACCTCGGTGTTCCTGCTGGCCGGGTCGATCGCGCGCCTGGGCACGCCCACCGGGCTGGTGTACTGGGTCGCGCGCCTGCACCGCAACGGCCGCGACGGCGCGATCGGCTCGGTCCTGCGCCTGGGCCTGTGGCCCGCGGCGGCCGCGTCGATGGCAACGGCCCTCGTGCTGCTGCTGGTCGCGCCGATGTTCGCGCGCCCGGACCTGGTGCGGCTCATCGCGCTGTTCCTGCCCGCATCGGTCGCCATGGAGGCGCTGCTGGCGGCGACGCGCGGCTACCGGCTCATGGGGCCCTCGGTCCTCATCGACAAGCTCGGGCGCACCGTGGCCCAGCTCGTCGGGCTCGGTGTGATCGCGTTGGCGGGCACGGCGACCGCGCTGCACATCACGTTCGCGTGGGTGCTGCCGTACCTGCCTGCGGCCTTCGCCGCGGCATGGTACCTGCACCGGCGCTACCGGGCCTCGCGCCCGGAGGCGGGCTTCCCCGACCGGGTCTCGGCCCGCGCGTTCTGGGGTTTCACCGCACCGCGCGCCGCGGCCGGGGTGGCGCAGCTGGGGCTCCAGCGCCTCGACATCATCATGGTCGCGGCCCTGGCCGGGCTCGGCCCGGCCGCGGTGTACACCGTCGCGACCCGGTTCGTGATCGTCGGTCAGATGGCCTCGGGCGCGGTCGGCCAGTCGGTGCAGCCGCGCGCGGCCGCGGCGATGGCCGTGGGCGACCCGGGCGCGGCCCGGCCGCTCTACCAGGCCTCGACGGCGTGGATCGTGTCGCTGACGTGGCCGGTCTACCTCGGCGTGGGGCTCCTCGCGGACTGGTACCTGCGGCTGTTCGGCGGCGAGTACGCCACCGACGAGGCGCGGATGGTGGTGTGGATCCTGGTGCCCGCCATGATGTTCTCCTCGGCGTGCGGCGTGGTCGACTCGATGCTGTCGATGGCGGGGAAGACCTCGTGGCAGCTCATCGACGTCCTGATCTCACTGGTCGTCAACGTCGGGCTCAATCTGGCCCTCATCCCCACGATGGGGGTAGTCGGCGCGGCGATCGCGTGGTCGGCCGCCGTTCTGGTCAATAATTTGGTTCCACTCGCGCAATTGTGGCGTACGTACGGCTTGCACCCCTTCGGGGCGTTGACGAGGCGGGCGCTGCTCGCGGCGGGCCTCGGTTTCGGGGCCGTGCCCCTGGCGGCGGCGCCGCTCGGCCCGCTGTGGACGTCGGCCGCGCTGGCGGCCGCGGGCCTCGCGTGGGCGGTGGCGCTCCTGCGGTATCGGAGGAGCATCTGACTCGCCGATCTTGAGGGGAACTTCGTGGCCAGCAACTACACCGAGGTCTTCAGGGACCCGACCGCGGTAGAGAAGTACGCCGAGCGCACCTACGCGCCGGGGACGTTCTCGTCGATCGTCTCCAACCGGCAGGCGGGCTGGCTGCGCGGCTTCGTGCCCAACGCCTTCGTCAGGCCGCCGACGCACCACGACTTCGCGTGCGGCACCGGGCGCGTCTCCCGGATGCTCGCCGGGCTCGTGGCCGTCTCGCACGGCTACGACACCTCCGAGGCCATGCTCCGCAAGGGCAGGGAGCTCGGCACGCCCGGCCACGCGCACCTCGTCGACCCCGGGCTGGCCCTGCCGGCGACCGACCCGGGCCGCCCCGCGCTCGTGACCGCGTTCCGGTTCGTCCTCAACGTCGACCTGCACCTGCGCGACCAGCTCATGGACTTCGCGTCCATGGCCCTGCCGGACGCCGACGCGGGCCTGCTCCTGGTGGAGAACCACGGCAACGCCTCCTCGCTGCGCCATCTGCGCAAGACCTTCGGGCGCCTGGACACCTCCACCTGGTTCCAGGAGCTCTCCCACGAGGAGATGCGGGACCTGTTCGCCCGCCACGGCTTCGAACTCGTCGGCATGCAGGGCTTCACCCTCTTCACCCAGGGCTGCTACCGCGCCCCCTGGGGCTGGCTCTCCAAGGCCGCCGACGGCGCCCTGGCCTCCCCGATGTCCAAGTGGGCCACCGACGTCGTCTACATCGCCCGCCGCCGCTGACCGGTCAGGTCAGGCCGAGGATCCGGCGCAGCACGAGTTCGATCCGCATCATCTGGAGGCCGTCGACCACGCCGACCCGTTTGACGAACCGCTGCGTCGAGACGGTCCGGAGGTGCTCGCACTGGGCGTAGCTCGTGACCGGCAGGACCGCTTCGAGCTCCACGTGGGTCGGGTAGTCCTTGCGGGTCCGCGAGATCGGGACGACCACCGGTATCCCGAAGCGGGCCATGTCGTCGCGCGAGACGATGACGGCGGGTCGGCGGTGTCCCTGCTCATGGCCGATCGGGTCGCCGAAGTCGCAGAGGTAGATGTCGCCGCGGTTCAAAAGAGGTCGCTCCAGTCCTCGGGTTCGAGTTCGTCGCGGATCGTCCCCGACAGCCGCTCGCTCTCGCGGCGGAGGTCGTCGCGGGCGTCGGCCGAGCCCATGACCGCTCGCGCCCTCGCCCAGAACTCCTCTTCCTCGGCGACGTCGATGGCGCGCTCCACGGCGCCGGCCATCGTCAGGTGACGGTGCTCGGCGAGCTTCGCGATGCGATCGCGAAGCTCGACCGGCACCTTGATGGTGGTCATCGCATTCATATCGCGAGTATACCAAACGGCATACCTTGACGACTACCTTCGCGAGCGCACGGCCTCGGCGAACAGGCGGCACACTTCGGGGACGCCGACGCGGAGGTAGCGGCTCGCGAGGCGGCGGGGTTCGGAGCACATGCGGAAGAGCCATTCGGTGCCGGTGCGCTGCATCCATTTCGGGGCGCGTCGGCGGTAGCCGGCGATGAAGTCGACGCTCGCGCCGCAGCCGAGGAACCAGGCGGTGGGGGCGGCGGGGCGCAGGCGGGACATGACGCGTTCCTGCTTGGGGAAGCCGAGGCCGACGTAGACGAGGTCGGGGGCGGCGGCGGTGACGCGGTCGACCAGGGCGCTCCATTGGGAGGCGTCGCGGTCGAAGCCCATGGGGGGGCACCAGGCGCCGACGACCTTGAGGCCGGGGTAGCGCGATTCAAGGACTTCGGCGGCGCGCTCGGTGGGGCGGGCGGCGCCGTCGGGTGTGCCGCCCAGGAGCGCGACGCGCAGGCCGCGTTCGGAGGCGGCGGCCGAGAGGCTCCAGACGAGGTCCGAGCCCGCGACGCGCGCGGGCAGGGGGTCGCCGGCGAGGCGGGAGGCCCACACCAGCGGGGCCCCGTCGGCGACCACAAGGTCGGCCTCCAGGACGAGTGCACGGAGGTCGGGGTCGCGGCGCACGGCCGCGGCGATGTCGACGTTCGGGGTGACGATGGCGCCGCCTCGCCCCGATTCGAGCGCGTCCACGACGCGCCGCACCGCCTCGGCTTCGGTGACCGGGTCGATGCCGATGCCGCCCAAGCGCACCCGGCCCCGGGGTGGCGACGGCGGCGGGGTGTGCGCGCCGTCTGCACGGCTCGTGCGCGAAGGGCCCAAGCGCTCCATGCCAACAGACGCTAGAGGCCGGCGCGCGTTTTTCCGGGAATTTTCACCGCAGGGCGTGTCCCCGACCCCACCCCGGGTCGTTATAGGAGCATCGGGGGCTCCCGCGGGCAGCCGCGGCCCCTCCCGCGCACCGCGCCACCCCAGGGGCGCGGCGGCGCTCGCGCACGGCAGCGCGTTCGAACGACAGTGCAAGGGTGAGCGAGGAAACCAGTGAGCGTCAAGATCGCCGACACGGCCGAACGGTCCGAGAACCCCGTCAAGGTGGTCTTCATCGGAGGACTCGGCCGCAGCGGCACGACGCTCCTGGAGCGGCTGCTCGGGCAGCTGCCGGGCGTGGTCCCCCTCGGCGAGATCACCCACCTGTGGGAGCGGGACCTGGTGGGCAACGAGATGTGCGCGTGCGGCGCCACGTTCTCCCACTGCGAGTTCTGGCAGCGGATCGGGCAGCGGGCCTTCGGGTCCTGGGACGAGGTCGACCTGGAGCGGCTCAACGCCCTCAAGGCGACCGTCGACCGGACCCGGCACATCCCCGCGCTCGCCTCCAAGAAGCTCGCCCCCGCCCAGCACCAGCTGGTCACCGAGTACGCCGAGTACTTCGAGAAGATCTACACCGCCGCCGCCAAGGACACCCGCGCCAACGTCGTGGTCGACTCCTCCAAGCACGCCTCGCTCGCCTACTGCCTGCGCTGGTCGCCGAAGATCGACCTGCGGGTCCTGCACGTCGTGCGCGACTCGCGCGGCGTCGCCTACTCGTGGACGAAGCAGGTGCGCCGCCCCGAGTCGCCCACCGGCGACCAGATGACCCGCTACTCCCCCGCCAAGGCCGCGCTGCTGTGGAACGCGCAGAACGCCGCGTTCAGCCTGCTCGCCCGCCGCGGCGTCCCGGTGCGGCGCGTGCGCTACGAGCGGGTCATCCAGCGCCCGCGCAAGGTCATCGCCTCCCTCGCGCGCTTCTGCGGCCTCGACCTGGCCGACTCCGACCTCAACTTCCTCGGCGACGGCTGGGCCGACCTCGGCCCCAGCCACTCCGCCGCCGGGAACCCGATGCGGTTCACCGTGGGCCGCATCCCCATCCGGCCCGACGAGGCCTGGACCGAGGACCTGCCCGACGGCACCCGCCGGATGGTCTCGACCCTGACCCGCCCCCTGCTCGGGCGCTACGGCTACCTCGCCGAGGACGAGGCCGTCGCCGACGAGCCCGCGCGAGAAGAGGTGAGCGCCCGTGACTGACTGGCCCTCGATCGGCGTCGTCATCCCCACCCACGACCGCCCCCAGCAGGTCCGCGCCGCACTGCGGTCGGTCCTGACGCAGTTCTACCCCGGCGCCGTCGAGGTCGTCGTGGTCTTCGACCGCGCCAAGCCCGAGGAGGCGCTCGCCTCCGACGGGAAGCGACCGGTGACGGTGGTCAAGAACGACCGCACCCCCGGGCTCGCCGGGGCCCGCAATACCGGGATCACCGCCCTCGACACCGATCTGGTGGCGTTCCTCGACGACGACGACGAATGGCTCCCCGGCAAGCTCACCGCGCAGGTCACGGCGCTGGGCACCGAGGCCGAGCTGTGCACCACCGCGATCGAGGTCGACTACCGGGGGCGGCGCAACCCGCGCCTGGCGCAGCGCACCAGCGTCCGCCACGTCGACCTGCTCAGGTCGCGGATGATGATGCTCCACTCCTCGACGTTCCTGTTCCGCCGCTCGGCCCTCCTCGGCGGGCTCGGGCTCGTCGCCGAGGACGCGCCCGGCAGCCAGAACGAGGACTGGGACATGCTCCTGCGGGCCTCGCGGCGCCGCCCCATCGCGCACGTCGACGTGCCGTACGCCCTTGTCAACTGGGCCGGTTCGCACTTCGAGACCCGCTGGGACACCAAGATCTCCTCGCTGCGGTGGATTCTCGACCGCCACCCCGAGATCCACGGCAGCCCCGAGGGCGCCGCGCGGGTCTACGGGCAGATCGCGTGCTGGCACGCGGCGATCGGCGACCGCAAGGAGGCCCTGCGGTGGGCCCTGCGCGCCACCAGGGCGAACCCGGGCGAGCCGCGCGCGGCCGTCGCCGCGGCCGCGGCGGCCGGGATCGTCGGCGTCCCGGCGGTCATGGCGGCCCTGCACCGCCGCGGCCGCGGCATCTGACCTCTCAGCGCCAATTCTTCAGTCCATGGGAGGCGGCATATCTGGGGAATTCCATCCCCGTGCACGGCAATCGCATCTCAGTATCCTTGAGCGCGTCGATGATATTGCAGGCGTTGGTCTCCGTAAGCTTTCCGTCGCTGCACTCGCGTGCCAGCAGCCAGACTGTTCCATGCACCGTGACGCCATGCCTTCGCGCCACCCGAACCGCATCCCGATCATCGACGACGGCAGTCGCCTGAAACTCTTCAGCTATCGCGAACACGCTGGCCTCACCGATGTTCCTTCCGGAATCGGTGACGCCGACGCGTCGCATCCAGTCAGAGAATCGCAGCAACCGCGCCGGATCGTCGAGGGTGAGGACCTCGATCCATTCCAGATCGAGCACGTCGTGCAGGTGCGGATGGATCGAGCCCCCATGCATGATCTCTTCTCTCACTGCGCTCGTGGTGGCGCAGCGTCGTGGAGACATGAGGTCGCCGAGCACGTCGAGACGGTCGGCTCGAGCGAAATGTATGAGCGGGGTGGCATCGAAAACCAACTCGGGCATAGTTCCCGCATCCATTCGAGTCACGGCTCGACGTCGTCCTCTTCATGATCGAAGTCGGGGAGCTCATGCTCTTTGATATGCCCGCGCATCATCTCGACGGCACGCGCTTTGGTGATGAGCCCTTCGCGATACGACCCCATGATCCCCTTTGCCACGGACGGAGGAACCCGGACCTTCTCTAGATCCGGCTGCGGCGACCACCCGAGGGCGTCCATGAAATCAGCGCGGGTCGGCGTCTCTCGGCGCCATCGACGTACTTCGCGCTCATCAAGCACACCTGTCAACCCCGCCTGCAACACCGCCAGCGACCAAGAGACCTTGTACTCGGCCGCCAGCTTCACCAGAGCCGAGCGGCGCAGGATCCCGTCAGGCACTGCAACCGCGGCCCCAGGCAGGAGGAACTCTGAGGCGAATGCCTCGATGACGGCTTCGCGTTCATTCTTCGATGCGTGGACGCCGATATCGCTCGCGTACTCGTCGCCCAGCACGATATGCCCGAGCTCATGTGCGGCGGTGGTCCTGCGGCGGTTGAAATCAGACCTGACGTCGACGACCGATACCGCGACCTCGCCGTCGTGTACTGCCGCACCATCGTGAAATCCGTCCTTCGGGTCGTTCAGCGGCTCGACTGCGAAGAGCAACCCTGCGCTCTCTCCCACGGTCATCAAACTGCCGGTGGGCCCAATTCCCAGGTCGAGTCGGTCTCGAAGCCATTGCGCAGCGATCCGCGCGTCCGAGGACTGTTTCACCGCCCCTGGATACTGCAGTACCGTTCTGACGCACAACTGGCGAATATCGATGAGCTGGCGAACATCCCGCAACCACGAGAAGAGGACGGTGTCAGCCCGATACCCAGCCGACTCGGCCACACCGACCTCTTCGGTCTCCAGACCGTTCCGGCGCGAAACCACCAGAGGTGGGTCCTGCAACAACCTGTCGATGGGCACCTGGAGGGATGCACCGATCCGAGCGAGCTCCATCGCGTCCATGCGCCGAGTACCCGCTTCGATCTTCACGATCATCGTTCGGTCTAGCCGGGTTTTGGCGCCCAATTCTTCCTGGGAGAATCCAGCCGCCAGCCGTGCCTGTTTGACGCGATTGCCGATCTCGCTCCACACACTTTCGACTGCCATAGTGCGATAATCGCACATCATTGCAAGACTGTGTTGAGCAACACTCCGATCGATGCAGAAGTTTTACCTGAATGATTCACTGAACCATGACCTAGCGTGAGTATCCAGTCACTCGATTCGTCCCATGCTCGCCCGACTCGGGTTGCTCTCGTTCGGCTTGCCGACCAGAACCTCGGACACCCACCCAATGCTCCTGGATCGCAACTAGTGCACCTCGTGTTCACCGCTTGTCCGCCCTTTATTCACGGCTTATCGGGGCCTTAACCTCTGCGCGCCTACGGTTCTCCACATGCCGCCGGAACCGGCGGCGCATCCGCTGAGGAGGACCCGTTGAGTCTCGCGCTCGCACTCGCCCTGCCCGTCGACCTGTTCGCGATCACCGTGCTCGCGTGCGCGATCTACTACCGGCGCCACCACCGCACCGACCTCGCGCTCGCCTACGTGGCGCTGAACGTCGGCGTCTTCGCCGTCTCGGCGCTCATGCTCTCGCAGCAGGTGAGCCTGGGCCTGGCGTTCGGGCTGTTCGGGGTGCTGTCGATCCTGCGGCTGCGCTCCGACCAGATCTCCCAGCGCGACGTCGGCTACTACTTCACGGCGCTCGCGCTGGGGCTCATCAACGGGATCGGGGCGTCCAAGCCCGCCGTCATGATCGGGCTGAGCGTGCTCCTGGTCGCGACGATGTACGTGGCCGACCATCCGCGCCTGGCGAACCGGTCGCGGCACCGGATCGTCGTCCTCGACACCGTCCACCGCGACGAGTCCCGGCTGCACGCCGACCTGGAACACCGCCTGGACGCGACGGTCCGCAAGTTCGAGGTGATCGACACCGACTACGTGCGCGAGACGATGACCGTGGACGTGCGGTTCCGGCCGCTGCCCGCCCCGGTCGGCCCCGCCGAGCGCACCGTGCCGCTGGCGAGGACGCGATGAGCGCCCTGGAGTACTTGCCGGGCGCCGGACTCGACGCGGTGGTCGCTTCGGCCGACCTCCAGACCAGAGTGGACACGAAGTACCTGCTGGAGCCCGAGGCCTACCGGCGGTTCCTCGGGTACCTCACGGCCGGGGGTGAGTGGGCCTGCCTCGACATCGGCGGCAGGCGCCGGTTCGCGTACGAGTCGGTGTACTTCGACACCCCCGACCTCCTGACGTACCGCCAGCACCGGCAGGGGCGGCGGCGCCGCTTCAAGGTCCGCACGCGGCTCTACGCCGACTCCGGCGAGTGCGCGTTCGAGGTCAAGGTCAAAGGGGCGCGGCAGGACACGGTCAAGGAGCGTCTGCCGTACGCCGCCGCCGACGCCGCACGCATCACCCCTGAGGCCGCCGGGCACCTGGCGTCGACGCTCTGGGAGGCGTACGGGATGGCGGTCCCGCCCGGCCTGGAGGCGCGGCTGCGCACCGACTACCGGCGGCACACGCTCGTGCATCTCGCTGCGGGCGTGCGCATCACGTGCGACGAGGACCTGCGGTGCGTCTCCGACCGGGGCACGGTCGTGGCACGGCCGATGTGCCTCGTGGAGGTCAAGGCGGCGAAGCCCGGCGGGTCGGCGGACCGTCTCCTGTGGGCGATCGGGCAGCGGCCGGTCTCGGTCTCGAAGTACTGCCTCGCGGTCGCGGTGCTCGCACCGGGCACCGGCGCGAACCCGTGGGCGCGGGCGCGGCGCGACTGCTTTCCCACGGGCGCTTGAGGATCGCGGTGGACCGGATGCCGGAACGGTGTCCGATTCGCCGGCTCGGAGGGGCGCACGGGTGCGGCGCAACGGATGCCGCGGTGCGGCGTCACCGGCGATGCGGCGGGCGCCGAGATTCCCGGAGCGGGCTCCTCGACCCGCTCCTAGCCGAGTCCGAGCCTGATGAGGGCGCCCGTCCCACCGGGGCCCTGGCCGAACACGAGCTGCCCGCCCGAAGCGGCGGCGGCGCGGCGGGCGATGTCCAGGCCCAGGCCGGTGGAGCCGCCTTCGCTGCGGCCCCTGGCGAACACGGCGAGGTTCGGCAGGCCCGGCCCTTCGTCGGCGACCTCCACAGTGGCCCCGCCTTCGTAGCGGGGCGTCAGCCGCACCTCGAACGGCGTGCCGTCCGGGGTGTGCGCGAAGACGTTGGCGAGCAGCGAGTCCATCGCAGCGGCCAGGTCCGGGGCCGAGAGCCGCACCGGCAGCGGGCCGGGCGCGAGCCGCACCCGGCACTCGCGGGCGGTGTCCTCGGCGAGGGCCGACCAGAACTCGACGCGCTCGGCCACCACCGCGGCGGCGTCGCAGGACCCCGCGCCCGCGGGGTTGCGCGCGTCCCGGATCGCGGCGTTCACGGCCCGCTCGACCTCGCCCACCGCCTGCTCGATCGTCTCGCGCTCGGTCGGGTCCGACAGCGCCTCGGTCTCCAGTCGCAGCACCGTCAGCGGCGTGCGCAGGCGGTGCGAGAGGTCGGCGACGCGCTCGCGCTCGCCCTCGAGGAGCTCGCGGATGCGGTCGGCGAGCGTGTTGAGCGCCGTGCCGACGTTGCGGACCTCGGCGGGCCCGGCCGCGTCGGCGCGGGCGGCGAGGTCGCCTTCGGCGAGCCGGTGCGAGACGGCGGCGAGGTCGTTGAGCGGCACCAGCAGCCGTCCGGCGAAGAGCGTGGCGACGGTGAGACCGAACGTCAACAGCGCCAAGGCGATAGCTCCCAGCAGGAGCCAGGAACGCGCGACGCCATCGGTGAGCCGCTCGTCGGAGACGTGGATGCGCACCACGGCGTTCCCGTCCGGAAGCCCGATGCCGTAGAGGATCTCGCGGCCGGTGGACGTCGCGGCGGTCAGCGAGCGCCCGTGCGAGGCGAGCTCGACCGCGTCCGAGCGCGGCGCGTCGACGCCGGTGACGGTGCCGTCGGGCCAGAACACGGTGACGGGGTGGGACGCCTGGGCGTTGTAGGTCTGCACGGCCGTCTCCGTGCGCGCCACGTCCCCTGAGCTGACGATCGGCGTGAGGAACGTGCCCTCCTGCTCGGCCGCGGCGATGGCCTCCTGCGCGGCGCTGTTGCGCAGCAGGATCGCCAGGGGGATCGAGAAGGCCAGCAGGATGAGCGCGGCGGTCGCGCCGACCAGGAGCGTCAACCGGGCCCTCATCGCGCCTCCCCGCTCGGGTCGACGAGCTTGACGCCGACGCCGCGAACGGTGTGCAGGAACCGCGGGGCCTGCGCGGTCTCGCCGAGCTTGCGCCGCAGCCACGCGAGGTGCACGTCCACGGTCTTGTCGGCCCCGCCGAACGGCAGGTCCCATACGTCGGTGAGCAGGCGCCGCTTGGCGACGACCTCGCCCGCGCGGGCCGCGAGGTAGTGCAGCAGGTCGAACTCCTTGGGGCTCAGGTCGAGCGGTCGCCCTTCGAGGTGCGCCGAACGGCCGCGCGGGTCGATCCGCAAGGGCCCCACCGTCACCGCCGGGTCGGCGGGCGCGCCGCCGGTGCGGCGCAGGACCGCCTGTATCCGAGCGTCGAGCTGCTTGGCGGTGAAGGGCTTGACCACGTAGTCGTCGGCGCCCGAACCGAGGACGCGCACGATCTCGTCCTCGTCGTCGCGGGCGGTCGCCACGATCACCGGCACGTCCGAGACGCCCCGCAGCATCCGCAGCATCTGCGAGCCGTCGAGGTCGGGCAGGCCGAGGTCGAGCACGACCAGGTCGGGACGGTGGTCGACGGCCGCGCGCAGGCCCGTCATCGCGTCGGGCGCCGAGGACACCTGGTGGCCCAGGTCCCGCAGCGAGCGCATCAGGGCGGAGCGGACGCGCTCGTCGTCCTCGATCAGCAGCAGTTGGGCCATGGCCGGAACTCTATGCGGCCGAGGGCCTCCGAATCCACTCCCGGAGCCCCGTCGGAGAAGGCTTAGAGCGCCCTTATCGCGGCCTTAACCACCGGTCCGGCACTCTGGTGGCATGGAACGCAGATGGGCAGTGGCGGGATGGGCGGGAGCCGCGGCGGTGGCCGTGGCCGCGGGGATCGGCGCGGTGGCGCTGGCGCAGAGCGGCAGCCTCGACCCGCCGACCGAACCGATGTCCGAGGAGAGCGTGCTCTCCGCGCTCGCCGAGGCCGAGTCCTCAACGCCCGCACCGCAGGACGACGCGGCCGCCGAGTCCACGCCGCCCGCCTCCCCCGAGCCGACGGGGCAGTTGGAGTCCGCGCCGAGCGCGGGCGCCGAGACCGGCGAGGAGGTCTTCGGCGGCGACGGGGGCACCTTCCTCGCCTCGTGCGAGGGCTCGCGGGTGCGCATCGAGTGGTGGGCGCCCGCGCAGGGCTGGAAGGTGAGCAATGTGGACACCGCCCCGGGCGAGGACGCCGAGATCGAGTTCGAGAGCGAGTCCGACGAGGAGGAGTACTCCGTCATGTGCGTCGGCGGCGTCCCGCAGCTCGGCTCCGCCGGAGACGACGCCACGGATGACGACGGCGACGACGGCTGACGGGAACGCGAAGGGCCCCGGAACCGCGCGGTTCCGGGGCCCTGAGTCGTCCGTGCCGAAGGGCTAGCCCTTCTTGCGGAGCTCCTCTTCGTTCTTGTGCAGGTCGTCCAGGCCGCCGCACATGAAGAACGCCTGCTCGGGGAAGTGGTCGTACTCCCCTTCGGCGATCTTCTTGAAGGCCTCGACGGTCTCCTTGACGGGGACGAACGAACCTTCGACGCCGGTGAACTGCTTCGCCGCGAAGGTGTTCTGCGACAGGAAGCGCTCGATGCGGCGCGCGCGGCCCACGACGAGACGGTCCTCTTCCGAGAGCTCGTCCATGCCGAGGATCGCGATGATGTCCTGAAGCTCGTTGTACTTCTGGAGGATCTGCTTCACCGTGGAGGCCACCGCGTAGTGCTCGGCGCCCACGACCTCGGGCTCCAGGATGCGGGAGTTCGAGGCCAGCGGGTCGATCGCGGGGTAGATGCCCTTGTCGGAGATCTTCCGCTCCAGGTTCGTCGTCGCGTCCAAGTGCGTGAACGCGGTGAACGGCGCCGGGTCGGTGTAGTCGTCCGCGGGGACGTACACGGCCTGCATCGAGGTGATGGCCTTGCCGCGCAGCGAGGTGATGCGCTCCTGGAGCTCACCCATCTCGTCGGCGAGGGTCGGCTGGTAGCCCACGGCCGAGGGCATGCGGCCCAGCAGCGCGGAGGTCTCCGAACCGGCCTGCGTGAACCGGAAGATGTTGTCGATGAAGAGCAGCACCTCCTGGTTCTTCACGTCGCGGAAGTACTCGGCCATCGTCAGGGCCGACAGGGCGACGCGGAGGCGCACCCCCGGCGGCTCGTCCATCTGGCCGTAGACCAGCGAGGTCTTCTCCAGCACACCGGCCTCGTCCATCTCGGCGATGAGGTCGTTGCCCTCACGGGTGCGCTCGCCGACGCCGGCGAACACGGAGGACCCGCCGAAGTTCTGGGCCACGCGGATGATCATCTCCTGGATGAGCACCGTCTTGCCCACGCCGGCGCCGCCGAACAGGCCGATCTTGCCGCCCTTGACGTACGGCGCGAGCAGGTCGATGGCCTTGATGCCGGTCTCCAGCATCTCGGTCTTCGGCTCCAGCTGCGCGAACGCCGGGGCGTGGCGGTGGATCTCCCAGTGGTCGTCGGCCTGGAGCTCCTCGCCCTCGGGGAGGTTGAGGCAGTCGCCGAGGACGTTGAAGACCTTGCCCTTGATGCCGTCGCCGACCGGCACCTTGATCTGCGAGCCGGTGTCGGTGACCTCGGCGCCGCGGACCAGGCCGTCGGTCGGGGCCATGCAGATGCCGCGGATCTGGTTGTCGCCCAGGTGCTGGGCCACTTCCAGGGTCAGCGTCTTGGGTTCGGCCCCGTAGGTCACGTCAACGTGGAGTGCGTTGAAGATCGGCGGGATGGCGTTTCGCGGGAACTCGACGTCGACGACCGGCCCGATGACCCGTACGACGCGCCCCACTCCTTGAGTGTCAGTCATCGTTACTCTCTTCCTGCGGCGGAAAGGGCACTGGCCCCGCCCACGATTTCGCTGATCTCCTGCGTGATCGCCGCCTGCCGCGCCGCGTTCGCGCTCCGCCGCAGGGTCTTGATCAATTCATCGGCATTGTCGGTCGCGGCCTTCATGGCCCGACGCTTCGACGCCAACTCGCTGGCGGCCGCATCGATCAGGGCCGCGTAGATGCGAGTCGTCAAGTACTTCGGCAGCAGCGCGTCGAGGAGCGCCTCCGGGTTCGGCTCGAACTCGTAGTCCGGGAGCAGCACGTGCTCTTCGAGCTCGTGCTCCTCCACCTCCTCGACTTCGAGAGGCGCCAATTGCCGCGGCTCAGGGGTCTGCGTCAGCAGCGAGACGAACTTGGTGTGCACGATGTGCAGCTCGTCCACCCCCAGGATACCGTCCGCTCCCGCGCCGTCGTCCTCGTCGTCCGCGCCGGACATGAACGCCGCGAGCAGCGTCCGGGTGATCTCCTGCGCGTCCGAGACCTTCGGGAGCTGGGAGAACCCGGTCCACGACTGCTCGATCGGGCGGCGGCGGAAGTTGTAGTAGTCAACCCCCCTGCGACCCGTGACGTACAGGACCGGCACCTTGCCCTCTTCGGCGAGGCGCGACACGAGCTGCTCGGCGGTGCGGATGGCGTTGGCGTTGTAGCCGCCGCACATCCCCTTGTCCGCCGTCACGACCAGGACCCCGGCGCGGCGCACCCGCGCGCGCGGCTGGAGCAGCGGGTGGTTGATCGACGCGTTCGACGCCAGGGAGGTCATCACGCTGGTCATGGCGCGGGCGTACGGCAGCGACGCCGCCACCCGCTCCTGAGCCTTGGCGATGCGGCTGGTCGCGACCAGCTCCTGCGCCTTGGTGATCTTCCGGATGGACTGGGTCGACTTCAGCCGCTTCCGCAAACTACGAAGCTGCGCTGACATGGCTAACCCCTCTTGACGCGCTTGACGGTCTCGACATCCACGTCGCCTTCGAGGGCGTCTTCAGCGGTGTCGGTCACGTGCAGGTCGTCCGCAGTGGCCTTGAACATCTTCTTGAACTTGGCGGCGGCGCGCTTGAGGGTGTCCTCGATGTCGCCGGCGACCTTGTCCTTGCCCGCGGTGAGCTGGGCGACGACGTCCTTGTGGTTGGCCCGCATGTAGGTGAGGAACTCCGACTCGAAGCGGCGCACCTCGCCCACGGGGATGTCGTCGAGCTCGCCGGCGGTGCCGGCCCAGATCGAGATGGTCTCCTCGCCCATCGGGAGCGGCTCGGCCACACCCTGCTTGAGCAGTTCGACCATCCGAAGACCGCGGTCCAGCTGCGCGCGGGACGCGGCGTCCAGGTCCGACGCGAAGGCCGCGAAGGCCTCCAGGTCGCGGTACTGGGCGAGGTCCAGGCGGAGCGAGCCGGCCACCGAGCGCATGCCCTTGGTCTGCGCGGCGCCGCCCACACGGGAGACGGAGGTGCCGACGTTGATCGCCGGGCGCACACCGGAGTTGAACAGGCCCTCTTCGAGGTAGACCTGGCCGTCGGTGATCGAGATGACGTTGGTCGGGATGAACTGCGAGATGTCGCCGGCCTTGGTCTCGATGATCGGCAGACCCGTCATCGAACCGCCGCCGAGCTCCTGGGAGAGCTTCGCGCAGCGTTCGAGCAGACGCGAGTGCAGGTAGAACACGTCGCCGGGGAACGCCTCGCGGCCCGGGGGGCGACGCAGCAGCAGCGACACGGTGCGGTAGGCCTCGGCCTGCTTCGACAGGTCGTCGAAGACGATGAGGACGTGCTTGCCGCCGTACATCCAGTGCTGGCCGATGGCCGAACCGGTGTAGGGGGCGAGGTACTTCAGGCCCGCGGGCTCGTCGGCGTTGGCCGCGACGATGGTCGTGTACTCCATCGCGCCGTGGGCTTCGAGCATGCCCTTGATGCCCGCGACGGTGGAGCCCTTCTGGCCGACCGCGACGTAGATGCAGCGCAGCTGCTTGTTCGGGTCGCCGGACTCCCAGTTCGCGCGCTGGTTGATGATCGTGTCGATCGCGACCTGCGTCTTGCCGGTCTTGCGGTCGCCGATGATGAGCTGGCGCTGGCCGCGGCCGATGGGGGTCATCGCGTCGATGGCCTTGATGCCGGTCTCGACGGGCTCGAACACCGACTGGCGGTTGATGACGTTGGGGGCCTGGGCCTCCAGCTCACGCTCACCTTCGGCCTCGATCTCGCCGAGGTCGTCGATGGGGTTGCCGAGCGCGTCGACCACGCGGCCGAGGAACTTGTCGCCGACAGGCACCGAGAGGACCTTGCCGGTCCGCTTGACACTCTGGCCCTCGCCGACCTTGACCGGGTCGCCCAGGAGGACGGCGCCGATCTCGCGGACGTCGAGGTTCAGGGCCAGGCCCATCACGCCGCCCTCGAACTCGAGGAGCTCGTTGGCCATGACGGAGGGGAGGCCTTCGACGACGGCGATGCCGTCGCCGGCGGAGGTGACGACACCGACCTCTTCGCGGGTGATCTCCGGCCGGTAAGACGAGACGTAGGCGTCGAGCGCACTGCGGATCTCGTCAGAGGAGATGGTCAATTCAGCCATCTGAACGTTTACCTTTCTGTTGTTACCGGCTGGATCAGCGTCCGGCCAAGGCTTGGCGGGCTTCGTCGAGGCGGCGCGAGACGGAGCCGTCCCACAGGTCCGAGCCCACTTGCACTCGGATGCCCCCGACGATCACGGGGTCGACGGTGACCTTGAGCGCCACCGGGCGGCCGTAGACCAGGCTGAGCTTCGCCCCGAGCTGACGCTCGCCGGACTCGTCCAGCGGCCTCGCCACGGTCACGTAGGCCACGGCCTCGTCGCGGGCCGCGGCGGCGGCCTCGACCAGGTGGGCCAGCGACGCGTGGAAGCTGCGCCCGCCGATGCCGTAGCACGCGGCGGCCGCCAACTGTACCGTCACCGGCTCGGCCTTGCCGTCGAGCAGGCGCTCGACCAGCACGGCCCGTGACTTCGGGTCGGTGCCCGAGGCGCCGAGGACCGAGGACAGCTCGGCGTCGCCGTCGACGAGCCGCCCGAAGCGGAACAGCTCGTCCTCGACGTTCGCCAGCGTGCCGTCCTGGGCGGCGGCGAGCAGCAGCGCCTTCACGGCGAGCTGCTCGGTGCCGTCGACCAGTTCGGACGGGCTGCCCCAGCGGCCCCGCACCAGCGTGGCCACCACGTCGGTGGTGGCCGCGCCCACCTGGCCCGCGAGGAGCCCGCGGATGAGGCCCTCCCGGTCGTCCGCCGCGCGGGCGGGGTCGGACAGGGCGCGACGCAGCCGAGGCTGGTCGACGAGGAACCGCGTCACGTCCAGCAGCTGTTCGCCGCACTCGGTGAGCTGCTCGGCCGAGGTGCCGGAGGCCGAGGCCTCCAGCACGGCCCGGCCGGCCTCGATGCTCTCGCGTCCAGTCGTCGACATCAGCGCGCTCCGCTCGTCTCGGCGGTCTCGTCCGCGACCTGGGCCAGGAACTGGTCCACGGTCGCGGTCGTGTCGGCGTCGCCGGCGAGGCGCTGCCCGATGATCTTCTCGGACAGGTCGACGGCGAGGGTGCCGATCTCGCTGCGCAGCTCGCGGACGAGCTGCTGGCGAGACGCCTCGACCTGGGCGTGGCCGGCCGCGATCACGCGGTTGGCCTCTTCGCGGGCGGAGACGAGGATCTCCTCCTTGGCGGCCACCGCGTCGGCACGGGCCTCGTCGCGGATCGCGGCGGCCTCCTCCTGCGCGGTGGCGAGCTTGCGGCGGTACTCCTCGAGCGTCTGATTGGCCTCTTCTTGAGCCCGCTCAGCACGTTCGATGCCGCCTTCGATCGCGTCGACCCGTTCCTCGAACGTCTTCTCCATGCGGGGGAAGACGAACTTGATGAGGACGAAGCAGAGCAGACCGAAGGCGATGGCGCCGACCAGCATCTCCTGCCAGATCGGGAAGAGGATCCCGGCGCCTCCTTCGGCGGCGTGAATCATGATGACTCCCTTGAAGGGTTGTTAGTTAGCGCCGCCGAGGGCGAAGGCGAGAACGAGGCCGAACAGCGCCAGAACCTCGACGAGGGCGAAGCCCATGAAGAGCATCGGGCGGGTGATGCCGGCCGACTCGGGCTGACGCGCGGTGGCGGTGATCCACGCGGCGAAAATGAGGGCAACACCGATACCGGGGCCGATCGCGGCGAGGCCGTAACCGATGACGTTGACGGAGCCTTCCATCTGGTTTTCTCCTAGGTGTCAGCGTGGCGTGACCGTCACGCGCACGATGTTGTTCAATTGCGAAATCTGTGGGTGGGGGTGGAAGTTTCGGGGAGCTCTAGTGCTCTTCCGCGAGGGACCCCTGGATGTACATGCCCGTCAGCAGCGTGAAGACGTACGCCTGGAGCAGGATGACGATGAGCTCGAAGAGCGTCATCGCGATGCCCATGCCGAACGAGAAGATCGACAGGCCCTGGATGAGGAAGTTGCTGGAGTTCAGCATCTCGAACCCGCCGAGGATGAACACCAGCAGGATGAGGTGGCCGGCGAACATGTTCGCGAAGAGCCGCAGGGCGAGGGTGACCGGCCGCAGGATGATGTTCTGCAGGATCTCGATCGGGATGAGCAGGGGGTAGATGAACATCGGCGCGCCGGGCGGCACGACGGTGATCTTCAGCCACTTGGCCAGGCCGTGCTGCTTGATGCCGACCCAGACGTAGATGATCCAGGAGAGGATCGCCAGCATCGCCGGGAACGCGATGTGCGCGTTCGGCGAGATCTGGATGCCGGGCACGACGGCCCAGAAGTTCATGAGGACGATGAACAGGAACAGGGTCGCGAGGTACGGGGCGAACTTGACGCCGTCCTTCTTGCCCATCAGGTCGATGGCGACGGTGTTCCGGATGAAGCCGTAGGCGGACTCGGCCAGCCACTGCTTCTTGGTGGGGACGACCTGGGGCTTGCGGTAGGCCCACAGGAAGAAGACGATGAGGATCGCGACCGTCAGCCACACGCCGAGGGTGATGGTGGTGAACATGTGGGCGAGCGCGGTCCCGGTGAGCCCGGAGAACCAGTCGGCAAAGTCAAAGCTGTGGATACCGGGCGGGAAGTGGGACTCCCCTTCGGCCAGCACGATGGCTGAGTCGGTCACGCGAGCCACGCCTCTCAGTCAGTGTCGGTCAAAAAACTACGGCGACATCTGCTTGATGAGCAGGTACATTCCTGCTGCAGCACCGACAAGCATCCCTACCAGGAGCCCGACTCTGGGCAGATCGAGCCACAGGTCGACGAGGAATCCGGCACCGCCCCAAAAGACGATTCCGGAAATGAGGTACCCCAGCGCACGCCAGCCCATATCCGAACCGTCAGGTTGCGGTTTGTGGTCAGGGGGGTGTTTGTCGGCCATGTCGAGCTGAACTCTAACAGCTACTACACAGGAACTGCCCAGCGGGTTCGCTGAGACGAGAGGCATCGGTGCGTAATTGTCAACCTCCATGAAACACCGCGTGTCGCATCGGAAGCGGGCGTCGAGAACGCGTCAGGACGGCTGGTCGAGCTCGATGTAGGGGATCTTCGCCTTGTATGCCCAGACAGCCTGGGTCGCGAGCCACGCGACCGCTCCGCCGACGATCCCGTAGGCGAAGGGGAGCAAGGCGTTCGGAGCGGTCGCCTGGACCGTCCACAATGCAATGAACGCGAGCATGAGCTTGATTGCGTATGTGATCAAGGCCATAGGCAAAGTGAGACGCAGGTCAACCTTCTCGGCTGCCGCGACCGCTTGCACCGACCCGGCGAAGCCCAAGGCAGCCAACGCTACTCCTGCGGGGGCACCCCAGGCGCCCGGCCCTCCCGCGGTGATCCACCCGAGGATCGCCGCGATCACCGCGACGATTCCGGCGACGGCGAAGCACGGCTTCAGGAAGCCCCTCGCGGCCCTCACGACGGGCCTTCCAACGCGGTCGCGACGGGCTTGAGCGCGTCTTCGAGCTGGTCGGCGATCCGGGCGTAGACGGTCTGGCCCATCCCCCACGGGTCGGCGAGGTCGACGTCCTCGTAGTCGCCGCGGCGCTCGTAGGCGAGGGCGACGAGGGCCTTGCCGCGGACGGCGGCGTCGCCGTCGGGGAGCACGGCCGGGTCGAGGTCGGCGGCGATGCGTCCGAGGGTGCGCACGAGGAAGGTCTTGGGGAGGGCCTCGGGGAAGCGCTCGGCGACGTATTCGAGGTGGCCGGTGGTGGCGACGAGGAGGAGGTCGCTGGACTCAACGTGGGCGCGCGTGAGGTGGCGCGCGTGGTGGCCTTCGCCGTCGTAGCCGCGCGCGCGTAGTTCGCCGACGGAGTTGGGCTGCATGTTCTCGCCTTCGTGGAAGGCGGAGATCCCCGCGCCGTGGTTGAGCACGTCGTCGCCGGTGAGGCCGTCGAGGATGCGCTCGGACATGGGCGACCGGCAGATGTTGCCGGTGCACACGTGGAGTACGGCGAAGGGCGCGGTCACGCGGTGGTCTCCTCGTCGGCGGGCGGCGCCGCGTCCGGGACTGCCTCGGCTTCGGCCGATTCCTCCTCGGCCGTCTCAGCCTCGGCGACCTCAGGCTCCTCGCCGGGGCCGCGGCCGTCGCGGTCGAGGGTCTCGGGGACGATCTTGCGGATCTGCTCGAGGCTCAGGGCGCCTTCGCGGAGGATCTGCGGGGGGTGGGCGACGCAGTCGACGATGGTCGAGGGGAGGTTGTCCTCACTCGCGCCGGCTTCGAGGTAGACCGAGACGTCGGACCCGAGCTGCGCCTTGGCGTCGGCGGCGGTCTCGGCCGGGGGCAGGCCGTGCTTGTTGGCCGAGGAGACGGCCATCGGGCCGGTCTCCTTGAGCAGTTCGAGCGCGAGGGGGTGCAGGGGCATGCGCACCGCGACGGTGCCGTCGGTGTCGCCCAGGTCCCACGCGAGCGAGGGCGCGTAGGGCACGACCACGGTGAGCGGGCCGGGCCAGAAGGCCTCGATGAGCTCGGTGGCGGAGGCGGGGACGTCGGAGGCGATGCCGTCGAGGGCCCGCTTCGATCCGATGAGCACCGGCGGCGCCATGTCGCGCCCGCGGCCCTTGGCGGCGAGCAGCGCCTTGACGGCGGCGTGGTTGAACGCGTCGCAGCCGATGCCGTAGACGGTGTCCGTGGGGATGACGACGAGCCTGCCGCCGCTCACCGCCCTGGCTGCCGACTTTAGCCCGGTCGCGCGGTCCTTGATCTTCCTGGCGTTGAATAGCCTCACGGCGCCAAGCCTAGCCTTCCGGTCGCGAACCTCGGCCGCCCGGCGAGGTCGTCGTGGTCCTCGACCGCTGTGAATCCGGTGACGCGCAGGATCTCGGGGGCGACGGTGCCGTGGGTGTCGTCGTGCTCGAAGCCGAACCAGCCGCCGGGCCCGAGCCAGCGTGCGGCGCGGACGGCGAGCGGCTGGATGACCGCGAGTCCGGCTTCGGCGGCGTAGACGGCGCCGCGGGGGTCGAAGTCGACCTCGGGGGCCACTTCGATGTCGAAGGGGACGTAGGGCGGGTTCGCGGTGACGAGGTCGACGCGTCCGTCGAGTTCGTTCAGGGTGGAGGCGGCGACGGCGTCGGCGAGGACGGGGACCGCTCCGGTGCCTTCGAGGTTCGATTCGAGCCATTCGAAGGCGTCGGGGTCGGCTTCGACGGCCCAGACGCGGGCGTCGGGGCGCTCGGTGGCGACGGCGTGGGCGATCGCGCCCGAGCCCGAGCAGGCGTCGACGACGGTGCCGCCTTCGGGGAGGTGTTCGAGGGCCCAGTCCACGAGGAGTTCGGTCTCGGGCCGGGGCACGAACACGCCGGGGCCGACGGCGAGTTCGCCGTAGCGGAAGGCGGCGGAGCCGGTGAGGTGCTGGAGCGGTTCGCGGGTGGCGCGGCGGGCGATGAGCGCGTCGAACTCCGCCAGTTGCGCCGCGGTCGGGTCGTCGGCGATGAGGAGGCGGGCGCGGGTGAGCCCGGAGACGTGGGCGGCGAGCAGTTCGGCGTCGTTGCGCGGCGAGTGGACGCCCGTCGCCGCGAGTCGCTTCGCGGCGGCGGCGATCGCCTCGGTCCAGGTCATTCGGCCCCGCGGGCCATGCGCTCGGCGCGGTCGGCGGCGGCGAGGGCGTCGAGGACCTCGTCCAGGGCGCCGTCCATGACCTGGTCGAGGTTGTAGGCGGTGAAGCCGACGCGGTGGTCGGTGAGGCGGTTCTGCGGGAAGTTGTAGGTGCGGATGCGCTCGGAGCGGTCGGCGGTGCGCACCTGCGAGAGGCGGGCGGCCCCGGCCGCGGCGGCGGCCTCCTCCTGCTGCTTGGCGAGGAGGCGGGCGCGCAGGACCTTGATCGCGGCCTCCTTGTTCTGGAGCTGGCTCTTCTCGTTCTGGCTGGTGACGACGACGCCCGTGGGGACGTGGGTGAGGCGCACCGCGGAGTCGGTGGTGTTGACCGACTGGCCGCCGGGGCCGGAGGAGCGGTAAACGTCCACGCGGACGTCGTTCATGTTCAGCTCGAAGTCGACCTCTTCGGCCTCGGGCATGACGACGACGGCGGCGGCGGAGGTGTGGACGCGGCCCTGGGACTCGGTGACGGGCACGCGCTGGACGCGGTGGACGCCGCCCTCGAACTTCATGCGCGACCACACGCCGTTGCCGCCCTCGGGGGTGCCCTTGGTGCGCACGGCGATCGAGGAGTCCTTGATGCCGCCGAGGTCGGTGGGGACCATTTCGAGGGTCTCCACGGCGTAGCCCTGGCGCTCGAAGTACCGCAGGTACATGCGCATGAGGTCGCCGGCGAACAGGCCGGACTCCTCGCCGCCGGCGCCGGCCTTGATCTCGATGATCACGTCCTTGGCGTCGTCGGGGTCGCGCGGGACGAGCAGCTCGGCGAGCTTCTCCTCCAGGACGGGGATGCGCTGGCGCAGGCCCTCGGCCTCGGCGGCGAAGTCCGAGTCCTCCTTGGCGAGCTCCTCGGCGGTCTCCAGGTCGTCCTTGGCCGCCTCGATGTCCTCGGCGGTCTTGGCGATCGGGGACAGCTCGGCGTAGCGGCGGCCGACCCGCCGGGCCTGCGCCGGGTCGGCGTGCAGGGCGGGGTCGCCCATCTGGACTTCGAGGTCCTTGTACTCGGCGAGCAGCGAGGCCAGGCGGTTGTCGGCGGCGGTCGTCATGTGCGTTCCCTAGAAAGCGGCGAATCGACGGATGAAAAAGCGGCGCCCGTGTCGAATGACACGAACGCCGCTGAGCACGGCTACTTGCCGGCCTGGGCCTTCTCCTGCGTCTTGGCGTAGCGGGCCTTGAACTTGGCCACGCGACCGCCGGTGTCGAGGATGCGCTGCTTGCCGGTGTAGAACGGGTGGCACTTGTTGCAGGTCGCAGCCTGGATCTTGCCACTGGTCACCGTCGAACGGGTGGTGAAGGCGTTCCCGCAGGAACAGGTCACCTCGGTGACGACGTATTCAGGGTGGATCCCGTCTTTCATGACTTCCCTTTCTCTGGGTCGCCGGGTCGGCTGCGTGCAGCCGTGAACCGGAACCGCGTCGGACCCCCCGGGAGGGGCGCTCACTGGACTTCGAGCGGGCTCGAAAGCCCGCCCTGGCGTGCGCGACCTGCGCACCGATCTTCAATGTTAAGGCGTGAGGCCGCTCTCAGAGAGGGCGGCCTCACGCCGGGCGACTACTCGCCGGGAGTGCTCTTGACGATGGACATCAGGAACTCGGCGTTCGTCTGGGTCTTCTTCAGCCGGTCGATGAGCAGGTCGATGGCCTGCTGCGGCTCCAGCGAGGACAGGACCCGGCGGAGCTTCAGCATGACCGCCTGCTCCTCGGGGCTCATCATGAGCTCGTCCTTGCGGGTGCTCGACTGGTGGACGTCGATCGCCGGGTAGGTGCGCTTCTCGGCGATCTTCCGGTCCAGCTTGAGCTCGGTGTTGCCCGTGCTCTTGAACTCCTCGAAGATCACCATGTCGCCCATGGAGCCGGTCTCGACCAGCGCCGTGCCGATGATCGTCAGCGACCCGCCGTGCTCGATGTTCCGCGCCGCGCCCAGGAAGCGCTTCGGCGGGTACAGCGCGGTCGAGTCGATGCCGCCGGACAGGATGCGCCCGGAGGCCGGCGACGAGTTGTTGTACGCGCGGGCCAGACGGGTGATCGAGTCGAGCAGCACGACCACGTCGTGGCCGAGCTCCACGAGGCGCTTCGCGCGCTCGATGGCGAGCTCGGCGACCGTGGTGTGGTCCGACGGCGGGCGGTCGAAGGTCGAGGCGATGACCTCGCCCTTCACCGAGCGCTGCATGTCGGTGACCTCTTCGGGCCGCTCGTCCGCGAGGACCACCATGAGGTGGCACTCGGGGTTGTTCGTGGTGATCGCGTTGGCGACCGCCTGGAGCACCATCGTCTTGCCCGCCTTGGGCGGGGAGACGATGAGCGCGCGCTGGCCCTTGCCGATCGGCGCCACCAGGTCGATGACCCGGGTGGTGAGCGCGTTCGGCTCGGTCTCCAGGCGCAGGCGCTCCTGCGGGTACAGCGGCGTGAGCTTGTAGAACTCGTCACGCTTCGTGGCGTCCTGCGGGTTCATCCCGTTGACGGTGTCGAGGCGCACGAGCGGGTTGTACTTCTCGCGGCGCTGCTTGCCGTTGTTCTGGCCGCCGGGCTCCTCGGTGCGGGTGGGCTTGACCGCTCCGGTGATGGCGTCGCCGCGGCGCAGCCGGTGCTTGCGGACCTGCGACATCGAGACGTAGACGTCGTCGGGCCCGGCGAGGTAGCCGGTGGTGCGGATGAACGCGTAGTTGTCGAGGATGTCGAGGATGCCCGCGACGGGCACGAGCTGCTCGTCGTTCTGGACGCCGCTCCCGCCGCCGCTGCCGGCGCGCTCGTTCTCCTCGCGACCCCCGCCGCTGCGGCGGCGGTCGGAGCGGTCGCGGCGCTTGCGG
Organism: Glycomyces paridis; assembly: GCF_004912155.1. Taxonomy (GTDB): domain Bacteria; phylum Actinomycetota; class Actinomycetes; order Mycobacteriales; family Micromonosporaceae; genus Glycomyces; species Glycomyces paridis. Next base: position 124,239 of record NZ_STGX01000007.1, read on the forward strand.
CGCCGGCCGTCCCCCTCGCCCTGCTGGCGGTCGTCGTAGTCGTCGTCGCCGCCGCGGCGCTCCGCGCGGTTGTCGCCGCGGGAGTCGGACTGGTCCGCACGCTCGGCGCGGCCGTCCTGGCGGCCGTTGTTGTCACGGCCGTTCTCGCGGCCACGGCGGCGGCGCTGCGGGCGGTCCTCATCGGACTCGCCTGCGGAGCCGTGCGCCTCGGCGTCGGCGGTCTCGGCGGGACGCTCGGACTCGCCGCCCTCGCGGGACGCGAACTGGTCCTGGCGGCGACGCGGCTGCGGCGGGCCGGCCGGGCGGGTGGCCCGGCGGGCGGCCGTGCCGCCCTTGGCTTCAGCGCTTTCGGAGCCGTTGTCGCCGTGGTCGGCGTCGACATTGGTCGACGGCGCTTCGACGATCGGTGTGTGTTCAGAGTCAGGCACTGGCGGGGCCTCCCGTTCTGCGCTGGCACCGCCGGGCTGCGAGCCCGTGTCCTGCCGCTCCTGGATGGCGGCGATCAACTCGCTCTTGCGCATCCGGCCAACGCCGGTGATGCCGAGCGATTGCGCCATCTGCTGGAGCTCGGGCATCAGCATGGAGGCCAAACCGGTTCCTGCCCGGCGGCGCTTCTTGGCCTCGGGGAGTTCACCCGAAGCAGGCGCCGCATCGCTCATCCGGTCCGACGTCGTGCCGGTGGTGTCGCTCAATGGATTCCTTCCCTGGCGGAACTTCGAAGTGAATTCGAGGAGTTTCCGCGTCTTTCAAATAGCCGCAATGCCGATGTTCTGGTCCGCGTCCCGCCATCGCCCTGACCGCCTCGGGCCGGACGGCCGCGGCGGAGGCGAAGACGACGGTTGACGCCGGGTGCAACACCCCTGGGCTGTCCGCTGAGCAGACGGTCCTGGTCGTGGTGACAGCCTCTGGGCCTGTGATTGGACAGCTCGCGGAGAATGATCGTGCACGGTGAGACACGTGATGGCGACTTCCGCTGAATGCGATCCTCGCTTTTGCGATCCCCGGGCGCAAACCCGGTGCCACAAGCGGACAGCGACTGTTCCTTGGTCGAAACCGTGCCATGCCACGCTGGAGCTATGCAAAGTCACAAATCCATGGTTGAGGGTGATGACCCAAACAAGAGATCAGGCGTGCGCTGGATGCGCCGCAGCTGTTGTGACTACAAGCATAAGCAAGGCTTCGAGCAGTCACGACACCGGGTGGTCGTCTTACTGGAATGGTAGCGCACTCTTCCCATTGACAACAACGGACCCGAGGATCACTCGTTCGGGGAGGTCGCGACCTGGACGGCACCGGAGGCGACGTCCAGACGCGACGCCTCGAAGCCCGGAGGGGCTTCGGGGACGCCCGCGTCGTCGACGGCGAGGGCCAGGACGGTGGGTCCAGCGCCCGAGATCGCCGCGGCGACGCCGGCGGTGCGCAACCGTGTCAACAACGCCGTGCTCTCCGGCATTCCCTCGGCCCGATACGACTGGTGGAGGCGGTCGTCGGTGGCGTCGAAGAGCCGCGAGGGATGGTGCGCGACGGCCGCGACGAGCAGGGCCGAGCGCGACAGGTTGAAGACCGCGTCGGCGTGCGGGACCTTGGCCGGCAGCGCCGCCCGCGCGACCGCGGTCAGGCCGCGGTGCTCGGGCACGTACACCCACGGGTGCAGCCGGGGCGAGGGGTCGAGCCGGACCGCCCTCGCACCGTCCCCAGTGGAATAGGCGATGGTGAATCCGCCGAGCAGGCACGGCGCCACGTTGTCGGGATGGCCCTCGATCGCGTCGGCGAGCACGAGCTTCTCGCTGCGGGTCATGCCCGCGCCCGCGAGCGCGTCGGCCAGCATGATCCCGGCCACGATCGCCGCCGAGGAGGAGCCGAGGCCGCGCGCGTGCGGGATCGCGTTGCGGCACTTCAGGCGCAGGCCCGGCGGGGCGAGGTCGAGGTGCGCGAAGGTGCGCAGCATGGTGGCGGCCACGAGGTGGCGCTCGTCGTCGGGGACGGTGCCAGCGCCCTCGCCTTCGACCTCGACGGTGACGGCGGTGCCGCTGGTGGTCTCGGCGGTGACCTCGTCCCACAGGTCGAGGGCGAGGCCGAGCGAGTCGAAGCCGGGGCCGAGGTTCGCCGAGGTCGCCGGGACTCGCACGGTGGCGCGGGGCCCGCCCTCGGCGATGCTTGCGGAGCCGTAAATTGGCACAGGGAAGGCGCCCAAACTACAGCCCCAGCGCGGCGGCGGTCTTGGCGACGTCGACGGGGACCGTGGACGGCTGCGGCGCGGTGGAGACGGCCCAGTCGGGGTCCTTGAGGCCGTTGCCGGTCACGGTGCACACGATCGTCTGCCCCGGCTCGACCCATCCGGCCTCGGTCTGCTTGAGCAGGCCGGCGACGGACGCGGCGGAGGCGAGTTCGACGAAGACGCCTTCGGAGCGGGCCAGCAGCATGTAGGCGGCGTGGATCTCGCGGTCGGTGGCGGCGATGATCTTGCCGCCGGACTCCTTCTCCGCGTCCACGGCCTTGGTCCAGGACGCGGGGTTGCCGATGCGGATCGCGGTGGCGATGGTCTGCGGGTGCTCCACGACCTGGCCGTTGACGATCGGCGCGGCCCCGGCGGCCTGGACGCCGAGCATCCGGGGACGCTTGGTGGCGTTGCCGGCGGCGGCGTCCTCGCTGTAGCCCATCCAGTACGCGGAGATGTTGCCCGCGTTGCCGACCGGCAGCACGTGCAGGTCGGGGGCGTCGCCGAGGACCTGGACGATCTCGAACGCGGCGGTCTTCTGCCCCTGGAGGCGGACCGGGTTGATCGAGTTGACCAGGGCGACCGGGTAGTCCTGCGAGAGCTTGTCGGCGACCATGAGGCAGTCGTCGAAGTTGCCTTCGAGCTGGATGAGCTTGGCGCCGTGGACGAGTGCCTGGGCGAGCTTGCCGAGGGCGATCTTCCCGGCGGGGACGAGGACCGCGCAGGTGATGCCCGCGCGGGCGGCGTAGGCGGCGGCCGAGGCCGAGGTGTTGCCGGTCGAGGCGCAGATGACGGCCTTCGATCCGGCCTCGACGGCCTTGGAGACGGCGAGCGTCATGCCGCGGTCCTTGAAGGAGCCGGTGGGGTTGAGGCCCTCGACCTTGAGGTAGACGTCGCAGCCGGTGCGGGCGGAGAGCGTCGGTGCGGGCAGCAGCGGGGTGCCGCCCTCCTGGAGGGTCACGACGGGCGTGGCGTCGGTGACGGGCAGGCGGTCGCGGAACTCCTCGATGAGGCCGCGCCAGCCGGGGCGCATGGCAGAGGCAAGGGACATGGCGTTGTCCTACTCTCCTTCGACGCGCATGACGGAGGTGACCTGGTGCACCGACGTCAGCTGCGACAGTTCTTTCACGGTGTCCGACAACTGCTTGTCGGCGGCCGTGTGGGTGACCACCACGAGCTGGGCGTCGTCGCCGCGGCCCGACTGGTGGACGGTGGCGAGGCTGACGCCGTGGTGGGCGAAGGTGGCCGCCACGCGGGCGAGCACGCCGGGCTCGTCGACGACGTCGAGGCTGACGTGGTAGCGGGTGCGGGCCTCGTCGATGGGTTTCACCGGGAGGTCCTGGTAGGCGGCCTCGGGCGGGAAGGCGGTGATCCCACCGCGCTTGTTGCGCGCCACGGCCACGATATCGCCGAGCACGGCCGAGGCCGTCTCGGTGCCGCCGGCTCCCGCTCCGTAGAACATGAGGCGCCCGGCGGACTCTGCTTCGACGAACACCGCGTTGTAGGCGCCGTTGACGTTCGCGAGCGGGTGGGTGGCCGGGATCATCGCCGGGTGGACGCGCACGGACACGCCGTCGGCCTCCCGGGTGGCGATGCACAGCGGCTTGACGACGCGGCCCTCGGCTGCGGCCGAGGCGATGTCGGCGGCGCTGACGCCCTTGGTCCACTCGCCGGTGGAGGACTGCCCGGCCCGCAGGCCCGCGCGGTAGACCTGGTCGAGGTCGACCTGGGTGTGGAAGGCGAGCGAGGCGATGAGCGCGGCCTTCGCGGCGGCGTCGTAGTTGTCGACGTCGGCGCTCGGGTCGGCCTCGGCGTACCCCAGGGCGGTGGCCTCGGACAGGGCCTCCTCGAAGGAGGCGCCGGTCTGCGTCATCTGGCTGAGGATGTAGTTCGTGGTGCCGTTGACGATGCCGAGCACGCGGTTGATGGTGTCGCCGTGCAGGGACTCGCGCAGCGGGCGCATGAGCGGGATCGCGGCCGCAGCGGCGGCCTCGTAGTAGAGGTCGGCGCCGCCGGTCTTCGCGGCGGCGGCGAGCGCGGGCATGTCCTCGGCGAGGAGGGCCTTGTTCGCGGTCACGACCGACTTGCCGGCGCCGAGGGCGGTGGTGATCCAGGTGCGGGCGGGCTCGATGCCCCCGGCGACCTCCACGACGATGTCGACGTCCTCGCGCTTGACGAGGCCGAGCGCGTCGGTGGTGAACATCGCCTTGTCCACCGGCAGGTGCGAGCGGTCGCGGTCGAGGCGGCGCACGGCGATGCCGACGATCTCGATGGGCTCCCCTATGCGGGCCGCCAGCTCGTCCTCGCGCGTTCGCATGAGGCGCACGACTTCACTGCCGACGTTGCCGCATCCGAGTAGCGCGAGTTTCATCGCTGGTGTCCCTCTTCCGTGTGGGTGTGGCCGGTGTCGTCGATCAGCCCACGTCGAGGCGCAGCAGATCGTCGACGGTCTCGCGTGCCAGGATCACCCGGGCCTCGCCGCCGGAGACGGCGACGACGGGCGGGCGGGGCACGTGGTTGTAGTTCGAGCCCATGGAGCGGCAGTAGGCGCCGGTGCCGGGGACCGCGATCAGGTCTCCCGGCGCGACGTCCGCCGGGAGGAACTCATCTTTAACAACAATGTCGCCGGATTCGCAATGCTTTCCCACTACTCGGGCGAGTGCGGGCGCGGCGCCCGAGGCGCGGGAGGCGAGCGTCGCCGAGTAGGTGGCGTCGTAGAGCGCGGTCCGGATGTTGTCGCTGATGCCGCCGTCCACCGAGACGTACAGGCGCGACGCGCCCGCCGAGAGCGTGACGGGTTTGACCGTCCCGACCTCGTAGAGGGTGAACATCGACGGGCCCACGAGGCTGCGGCCGGGCTCGATCGACAGGCGCGGCACGTCGATCCCGGCGGCGGCGCACTCGTCGGCGACGATGCGGCGCAGCGACTCGGCGATGACGGCGGGCGTCTGCGGGTCGTCCTGGGTCGTGTAGGCCATGCCGAAGCCGCCGCCGAGGTCGAGCTCGGCCAGGCGGACCCCGAAGTCGGTCTGGAGCTTCGCCTGGAGGCGGGCGACGCGGGCCGCGGAGATCTCGAACGCGGCGGTGTCGAAGATCTGCGAGCCGATGTGCGAGTGCAGGCCCAGCAGCTCCAGGTGCGGCGCCTCGATGACGCGGCGGGCGGCCTCGTAGGCGACGTCGTCGGCGAGGGAGAAGCCGAACTTCTGGTCCTCGTGGGCGGTCGCGATGAACTCGTGGGTGTGGGCCTCGACGCCGACGTTGACGCGGACCATCACGTTCGGGCGCTTCCCGAGCTCCCTCGCGATCGCTTCGAGGCGCTCGATCTCCTGGAACGAGTCGGCGACGATCCGCCCGACGCCGATCTCCACGGCCTGGTGGAGTTCGGCGAGCGACTTGTTGTTGCCGTGCAGGCCCAGTCGGGCCGGGTCGAGCCCGGCGGCCAGCGCGACGGCGAGCTCCCCGGCGGTGCAGACGTCCACGAACAGGCCCTCTTCGGCGGCGGCGCGGAGCACGGCCTTGGAGCAGAAGGCCTTGGAGGCGTAGAAGACGTCGGCGCCGTCGAAGGCCTCGGTCCAGGCGCGGCAGCGGGCGCGGAAGTCGTCCTCGTCGAAGACGTACGCGGGGGTGCCGAACTCGGCGGCGAGCTTCTCGACCGAGAGGCCGCCGACGTGGACGGCGCCGGTGTCGGCGCGCTCGACGTTGGCCGACCACAGCTGCGGGAGCATCGCGTTGACGTCCTCGGGGACGCCGAGCCATGAGGGTCGCAGGGAGGCGAAGTCGCCGTGCAGGGCGCCGGCTTCGTGGGTGCGCATTACATCTGCTCCGGTGCGGTGACGCCGAGGAGGCCCAGGGCGTTGGCGAGGACGGTTCGGGTGGCGGCGACCAGCCACAGGCGGGCGAGGTTGACCGGAGTGGTCTCCTCGTCGGGGAAGGGCAGGACCCGGCAGTCGTGGTAGAAGCGGTGGTAGGCCGCGGCCAGCTCCTCGGCGTAGCGGGCGATGCGGTGGGGTTCGCGCAGCTCGGCGGCGGTGGCGACGACGGCTGGGAACTCCGCGAGCGCCTTGAGCAGGTCCGACTCGCGCGGGTGCGAGAGGAGGGCCGGGTCGTAGGAGTCGCCGGTCTCGACGCCCCTTTCGGCGCCGTTGCGGATGACCGAGGCGGTGCGGGCGTGCGCGTACTGCACGTAGTAGACCGGGTTCTCGTTCTTGTGCGAGGTGAGCAGGTTGACGTCGAGGTCGATCGGGGAGTCCGAGGAGTAGCGCGCCAGCGTGTAGCGGGCGGCGTCGACGCCGACGGCCTCCACGATGTCGTTGAGGGTGATCACGGTGCCGGCCCGCTTGGACATCCGGACGGGCTTGCCGTCGCGCACGAGGTTCACCAGCTGGCCGATGAGGATCTCCATGGTGCCCGGCTCGTCGCCGAAGGCGCGGCTCATGGCCTGCATGCGGCCGACGTAGCCGTGGTGGTCGGCGCCGAGCATGAACACGAGCTTGTCGAAGCCGCGCTCGCGCTTGTCGAGGTAGTAGGCGCAGTCGGCGGCGAAGTAGGTCCATTCGCCGTTGGACTTCTTGAGCGCGCGGTCCTTGTCGTCGCCGAAGGTGGTGGTGCGCAGGAAGACCGCGCCCTCGGACTCGTAGATGTGGCCGAGCGCGGTCAGGCGCGCCACGGCGGCGTCGAGCTCGCCCTTGTCGTGGAGTTCCTTCTCGTTGAAGTACACGTCGAAGTGCGTGCCGAAGGAGTCGAGATCGGCTTTGATCTCGTCGAACATGAGCTGGACGCCGACCTGCCGGAACTCCTCCTGGGGGTCCTCGGCGTCGAGGATGGCGGGGCGGCGCGCGACGACCTCGGCGGCGATCTCGTCGATGTAGGGGCCGCCGTAGCCGTTCTCGGGGGTGGGCTCGCCCTTGGCGCTGGCGAGGAGGGAGGCGGTGAAGTTGTCGATCTGGGAGCCGGCGTCGTTGAAGTAGTACTCGGAGGTGACCTTCGCGCCGGAGGCGCGCAGGATGCGCGCGAGGGCGTCGCCGACGGCGGCCCAGCGGGTGCCGCCGACGTGGACGGGACCGGTGGGGTTCGCGGAGACGAATTCGAGGTTGACCTCGTGGCCGCTCATGGAGCCGTTGTCGCCGTAGGCGGGTCCGGCGGCGACGATCTTCCCGGCGATCTCGCCCGCGGCGGCGGCGTCGAGGGTGATGTTGAGGAAGCCGGGCCCGGCGATGTCGACCTTGGCGACGCCGTCGGTGCTCGTGAGGTGCTCGGCGATCCGCTCGGCGAGGGCGCGGGGGTTCGTGCCGGCCTTCTTCGCGGTCTGGAGCGCGATGTTGGAGGCGTAGTCGCCGTGCGAGGGGTCCCTGGGTCGCTCCACCGCCGTCGCGGCGGGCAGTACGGCGGTGTCGAGGCCGAGGGCCTCGAAGGCGTCGCGCGTAGCGGACAGCACTTTCTCTGCGAGCGTCTCAGGAGTCACCCGGTAATGGTAGACGCCCCGCTCGGGGCCGTGCGACGGAGAAAGGTCGTTGTGGCGGGTCGCGCCGGTGCGTGCGCCGGGGCGGCGGGCCCGGTCGGTAGGTTGAGGGGCAACCGAGAAGGAAGGCCCGACCATGCGCCCGCTCCGCCACCGCTGGACCGCGCTCGCCGCGACCCTCGCCCTGGCCGCCCTCGGCGGCTGCACCTCCGACGTCCTCGGCGGCGACGGGTACGCCGCGAACGACCCGGTCTCGGCGGGGCCGGCGGACCTGTCGGGTGTGGAGAGCTTCTACGGCGAGTACGGCGACTTCGCGACGCTCATGACCGTGATGCAGGGCGGCGAGGTGACGGCCGAGGAGCTGGAGCACCCGTGGGTGGCCCAGCAGGAGCACGTGGACATCGCCGCGGACTGGGACGGGACGCCGCCGGAGTACGAGCTCAAGCCCCCGGCCGGCGGGAATCACCTGAGCGCGTGGCAGACGTGCACGGGCTCGGTGTACGACGCGCCGATCGTCGACGGCAACGCGGTCCACTCGATGGAGCACGGCGCGGTGTGGCTGACCTACGACCCCGAGCTGCTGGACCAGGCCGCTGTGGACGCGCTGGCGCTGCTCATCCAGGGCCGCGACTACTCCCTCATGAGCCCCTACCCGGGCCAGGGCGTGGCGATCTCGCTCCAGTCCTGGGGGAACCGGTACCAGACCGACGACCCGGCCGATCCGGTGATCGAGGGGTACCTGGACGGATTCGTCCTCAACCAGCGGTTCAATCCGGAGCTGAACGCGACCTGCTCGGGCGGGCTGTCGACCGACGCGAACGACCTGTGACGACGCATCACGGGTCCCTGCCTCCCGGCCGGGGCCCGAAAACGCCCTCGACCTGCCGTATTCGGCGGGCGGTCGGAGGGTGCGCGCGGCGCCCTGCAAGGTAAGGTGGCCTTCGCGAGCGGTATTCACACCGGGCCCTCCCCGGCGCCGCTCCGGCTCCAACCGACGTCGACGAATAAGGCACGCCCCGCGAAATGGCATCAAAGAAGCAAACCGCCTCAAAGAGCGCCGCTAAAGGCGCCGTCAAGAGCGCCGAGAAGCCCAAGTCGTCCCAGGCCGCCCGCAAGGGCCGCGCCGTCCAGGTCAAGCAGCCGAAGCCGTGGGGTCTCATCCTCACGTTCTCGGCCGTCGGCGTCGTCGCGCTCGGCCTGATCGGGGCCGCGGTGTTCGTCGTCTGGGACCGCAGCCAGCCACCGGAGGGGGTCACCACCTTCTACGGCGAGTACGCCAACTACTCCGAGGTCCGCGACGCCCTCGCCGACGGCGAGATCACCGAGGACGACCTCGAATACCCGTGGGTCATGCAGCAGACCCACGTCGACAACGACGACCCCGCGGCCGTCCCCACGTACGAGATCGCCCCGCCCGCCGGCGGCGACCACCTCGGCGCGTGGCAGACGTGCACCGGCTCGGTCTACGCCGCGGCGATCGCCGACGGCAACGCCGTCCACTCCCTCGAACACGGCGCCGTGTGGCTGACCTACGACCCGGCACTGGTCGACGGCGACGGCATCGACCAGCTGGCCGCCAAGATCGAGGGCCGCGACTACTCCCTCATGAGCCCCTACGCGGACCAGGGCGTGGCCGTCTCCATGCAGGCCTGGGGCGTCCAGTACCAGACCGACGACCTGAACGACCCGCTCATCGACGAGTTCCTGGACTTCTACATCCAGAACGCCGACAACTCCGCCGAGGCGAACGCGACCTGCACCGGCGGCGTGGCGACCACGGCCGCCGACCAGGCTCCGACCGGCTGACGCGGGCGAACCTTTCGGGCCCACGCTCGTTAGGCATACGGGAGGCGCGGGCGCTTCGGGGAGCGCCCGCCGAGGAAGGAACGACGAATGAGCTTGTGGCGCCGTCCGGCCGTGCTGGTCGCGGTCACCGCCGTGCTGATGCTGACCGCGGGCGTCGCGGTCGGCTGGGTCGCGGCCACCGCCGCCCCCGGCGAGGACTCTCCCGAGGCCGGTTTCGCCCGGGACATGCAGACGCACCACCAGCAGGCCGTCGACATGGCGATGTACGAGTGGCAGAACGGCGGCGACGAGACCCTCAAGCTCGTCGCCTACGACATCGCGACCTCGCAGAGCGCCGAGATCGGGATGTACCGCTCGTGGCTGCGCGAGTGGGACGTCAGGCTCTCCAGCGGCGACTCGATGGCCTGGGCCGGCGAGGAGCACGCCCACGACGGCGACGCCCCCGGCGAGATGCCCGGCATGGCGACCGACGAGGAGCTCGCCGAGTTCAAGACCCTCACCGGCACCGAGGCCGACCTCATGTTCATCGACCTGATGATCGCCCACCACATCGGCGGCGTCGACATGGCGAAGATCGTCCTCGACCTCACCGACGACGAGCGGGTCGTGGACGCGGCCCAGCGCACCGTCAACGTGCAGCAGGCCGAGATCGAGAGCCTCGAAGTCCACCTCGACCGGATCCTGTCCACCGTCGAGGAGTAGGGAGCCCGCGTGAGCGACAACTGGGGCCCGAGCTACGGCGACCCGACCCACCCGACCACCGGGGAACTCCCCCGCGTCGGCGACGGCCGGGGCACCGACGAGCTGCGCACCGTCCAAGTCGACACCGTCCCCGAAGCTCCCCCGCAGCGCCCTTCCCGGCACCGCTACAGCTGGGAGACCTCCGCCCCCCGCGAGTCGAGCCACGCAGACCCGAGCGGCTCCTGGTCGATGCAGCGCGAACCCGACCACGCCGAACCCGGCAACGCCTGGTCCGCCCCCCGCGAATCGAACCGGCCCGAGTCCGGCCACGCCGAACCGGGCAATCCCTGGTCGGCCCCCCGCGAGCCGAACGGCTCCTGGTCCGTGCCGCGCGTGGGCCGCGAAGGCGCCTCCTTCACCGGCCCGCAGCCGCAGGTCCGCTCCGACGACACCACCCAGTTCGCCCGCGTCGGCGACGGCCTCCGCGGCTCGGTCGGACCGGTCACCGTCCAGGTCGACCACGTCCGCCTCAACGGCGGCACCTCAGGCGACACCCAACTCCTCCCGACCGCCTCCTTCATGCGGCCCTCCCCCGAGCCGATCCCCGAAGCCGTCGAATCCCCCCAACCTGAACCCGGCACCGGCTCCATGCCCGCCATGCGCCACCAGATCGGCCCCGACTGGACCCAAACCCCCCTCCGCCTCCTCGCCGCCGCCGCAGTGGCCACAGCAGTCCTCGGAGCCTCCGCCGCCACCCTCATCTCCATAGGCAACTGGATCAACCCCTGACAACGAAGAAGGGGCCCGACCGCAAAGCGGTCGGGCCCTCTCAATGTCTTTGACCTTCCGGGGTCTCCAAATACTCCTGCCACGTCACGGACACGCGGCCGACGCTCTCAGTCGAACAGGTCCTCTGCCCGAGCCGCACTGAAAGCGCTGTTGAACCAGCGCTTCAACTGCTCAGGCTCGGCACATGCCAAGATCCGCTCCCGCGAGTCCTCGGACACCTCGATGCCGCGGAGCTGGAACATGTCGAGCACCGCCTCGGCCCTGCCCCGAGCCTCGCCTTTGAGTTCGAGCTGACCTGCCGGGGTCTCCAGGTACTCCTGGTACGTCATGCTCATGTAGCCCTCCAGAATGTCGCATGCTGCATTCGAAAGAAGTTGCCATGCCAGACCAGCATACTTCTTGCGATCGGGGTCTGATAGTTCGTTGAGCCGCCGGCCGAGGTCATGGGCGACGGCCTCGGTCTGCGGTCCCTTGCCGTAGGTCGCCGCCACCAGGATCAGCAGTTCGACGGCCTCCCTGGTGTCATGTCCGTCTATGAGCCGCACCAGGTCTCCCGGTCCGATCACGTCCGGCCGCAGGATGAACTCCGGAGGGCCGATCCGAATCGGCTTCCTCGCCCAGGTCGCGGTCACCTCGTCCGTGCAGACGACCAGTAGCCGCACCTGGCACCTGAGGCGGGCCCGCAGGATCGTCAGGTACATCGGCCAGCTGAACCACTTGTCGGCATCGTCGCTGCGCTGGATCTCGGTGATGATCGCGTGCACCGCGTTCCCGAACCGGTCCCTGAACACGGCGACGTTGTCACAGTTCAGTTCCAGCGGATCGCAGTTCGTCAACGCCTCCGATTCGGATTCCGCGGCGGCATACGGTGGAAGCGTCGCCCCGACCGTCTTGACGAGCAATTCCGCCGCCAGTTCGGGGCGGTCCTGGAACAGGCGGATGGGGACCTCATGCGAATGGGTGACCATGTCGTGAAACGTTATTGGACCTCAACGCATGTTTCACGTTGCGACGCGCCAACACCAGAGTGTTCCATCGTGGCGACTGTCACCCTGGCGGACAACGGGAGCCGTTCGGTCACGGCGTTGCGCCGGGGTTCAATCGAATTCGGGGTGGCCCAGGCGCAGGAGCTCCTTTCGGCTCGAAGACGAGAGGGCCCGGCCGCTTCGCGGCCGGGCCCCTTTTTCGTTGTGGGCGTTAGACGATGATGCCCGCGCCGACGGTTCGGTTGTCGGATTCGTCGATGATGATGAAGCCTCCGGTGGCGCGGTTGCGGCGGTAGTCGTCGCAGAGGAGGGGTTTGGTGGTGCGGAGGGTGATGCGGCCGATCTCGTTGAGGCCGAGTTCGGTGGCGGTCTCGTCGCGGTGGAGGGTGTTGACGTCGAGCTGGTACTGGACGTCCTTGACGATGGCGCGGACGTCGGCGGTGGTGTGCTTGAGGGCGTACTTGCCGCGCAGGCGCAGGGGCCGGGCCTCGTCCATCCAGCAGACCATGGCCTCGATGTCCTGGGAGACGCGGGCCTGATTGCCGGGGCGGCACAGCATGTCGCCGCGGGAGACGTCGAGCTCGTCCTCGAGGCGGACGGTCACGCTCAAGGGCGGGAAGGCCTCTTCGAGCGGGCCGTCGGCGGTCTCGATCGAGGCGATCTTGGAGGTGAACCCGCTGGGCAGGACCATGACCTCGTCGCCGGGCTTCATGACGCCGGAGGCGACCTGGCCGGCGTAGCCGCGGTAGTCGTGGTGGTCGCCGGAGTGCGGGCGGATCACGTGCTGGACGGGGAAGCGGACGTCCACGAGGTTGCGGTCCGAGGCGATGTGGACCTTCTCCAAGTGGTGGAGGAGGCTCGGCCCCTGGTACCACGGCATGTGCTCGGAGCGGTTGACGACGTTGTCGCCCTTGAGCGCCGAGATCGGGACGACGGTCAGGTCGGGCACTTCGAGCTTGGTGGCGAAGGCCTTGAACTCGTTCTCGATCCGCTTGAAGACGACCTCGTCGTAGTCGACGAGGTCCATCTTGTTGACGCACAGGACCATGTGCGGCACGCGAAGGAGCGAGCACAGGAACGCGTGGCGCCGGGACTGCTCGACGAGGCCCTTGCGGGCGTCGACGAGGATGAGCGCGAGGTCGGCGGTCGAGGCGCCGGTGACCATGTTGCGCGTGTACTGGATGTGCCCGGGCGTGTCGGCGATGATGAACTTGCGCTCGGGCGTGGAGAAGTACCGGTACGCGACGTCGATCGTGATGCCCTGCTCGCGTTCGGAGCGGAGGCCGTCGGTGAGCAGCGCGAGGTCGGTGTACTCGTCGCCGCGGCCCGCGGAGACGGCCTCGACGGCGTCCCACTGGTCGTCGAAGAGCGCCTTGGAGTCGTAGAGCAGCCGTCCGATGAGGGTCGACTTGCCGTCGTCCACCGAACCGGCCGTGGCGAAGCGCAGCAGCTCGTGCGTGTCCTCGCGCGAGGTCAGCGTGTCCGTCATCAGAAGTAGCCTTCCCGTTTCCGGTCTTCCATGGCGGCCTCGGAGGTCTTGTCGTCCCCCCGGGTCGCGCCGCGCTCGGTGATGCGGGTGGCCGCGACCTCGGCGATGATCTCGTCGATGGTCGAGGCCTCGGAGCGCACCCCGGCGGTCAGGTTCGCGTCGCCCACGGTGCGGTAGCGGACGGTCTCCTTGAAGACCCGCTCGCCCTCGCGCACCTTGATGAACTCGTTGACGGCGTAGAGCATCCCGCCGCGGTCCACGACCTCGCGCTCGGCGGCGAAGTAGACCTCGGGCAGCGGGATCGACTCGGAGCCGATGTAGCGCCACACGTCGAGCTCGGTCCAGTTCGACAGCGGGAACACGCGGATCTGCTCGCCCGGGTGCACCCGGCCGTTGTACAGGTTCCACAGCTCGGGCCGCTGGTTCTTGGGGTCCCACTGGCCGAAGTCGTCGCGGAAGGAGAACACGCGCTCCTTGGCGCGGGCCTTCTCCTCGTCGCGGCGGGCGCCGCCGAAGAGCGCGTCGAACTGGTACTTCTCGGCCGCCTCCAGGAGCACGGGAGTCTGGATGCGGTTGCGGGTGCCGTCCGGCGGCTCGGTGACCATGCCGCGGTCGATGGCGTCCTGGACGGAGGCGACGATGAGCTGCACGCCGGTCTCGGCGACCCGGCGGTCGCGGTAGTCGATGACCTCGGCGAAGTTCTGGCCGGTGTCGACGTGCATGACCGGGAACGGGATCGGTGCGGGCGCGAAGGCCTTCTGCGCCAGGTGCAGCATGACGATCGAGTCCTTGCCCCCGGAGAAGAGCATCACGGGGCGCTGACAGGTGGCCGCGACCTCACGGAAGATGAAGATCGCCTCGGCCTCAAGCGCGGCGATGTGGCTGATGCGGTAGTCGCTCACCGGCGCAGTGCTCCTCTCAGCTGCCCCTCGCGGGGTGCGGTTGGTGTTCGGTAGTCCGGCCGGGCCGGCGGGTCAGCGTGATCCGGCGACGGCCGCGAGGAGCGGCTCGGCCAGATCGGGACGACAGACCAGCAGGTCCGGAAGGTACGGATCGGCATTGTTGTACCGCAGCGGAGCACCGTCGATCCGCGAGGCGTGCCAGGCAGAGGCGAGCGCCACGGCCGCCGGGGCGGCCGAGTCCCACTCGAACTGCCCGCCGGAATGCACGTAGGCGTCCACGGCACCGGTGACCACGGCCATGACCTTGGCCCCGGCCGAGCCCATGGGGACGAGCTCGGCGCCGATCGCTTCGGCGGACGCGAGCGCCTCAGCGGGCGGGCGGGTGCGGGAGACGGCGATGCGCGGCTTCCCGGCGCGGACGGGCGGAATGTCGTAGCGCTGGTCGGTGCGCATGGTCACACCTTGGGCGGGAAGGGCGACCGCGGCGGCGGTGAGGCCGAGGCCGCGCTGCCAGAGGGCGACGTGGACGGCCCAGTCGTCGCGGCCCTCTTCGGAGTACTCGCGGGTGCCGTCGAGCGGGTCGATGATCCAGACCCGGTCAGCCTCGAGGCGCTCGGTGCCGATGCGGCCCTGCTCGCCGCGGCCCTCCTCTGAGAGGACGGCGTCGCGGGGGCGCTCGGCCGCGAGGCGGCCCAGGAGGTAGTCGTCGGCGACGCGGTCGCCGGCGTCCTTGAGCGCGCGCGCGTCGCCGAAGCCGAGTTCGGTCCGGAGTTTGAGCAGCAGCTCCCCCGCGCCGGTGGCGAGGTCGGCGGCGAAGCCCGCGTCCGCTGCGTCGGCGGCCGCGGGCGTGGCGGTCGGGGCCGCGGAGGCGGCGTCGGGGGCTTCGTGCATGGAGGTCAGTCTACGCTGCGGCCCTTCCGCGTCCAAATGTTGAGCGAGGTGGTCCCGGGATTCGGGAGTCATGGTGCGGCTTCCTGTCGAGCGGAGGACGCGGCCGGCCTGGGGCCCGGGCCGCGCCCGGGGTCAGTAGGCGCCCTGGGGGCGCAGGATCGCGGTGACGGTGCGCAGGAGGATGACGAAGTCGAGGGTGAGGTTCCAGTGCTCGACGTAGCGCAGGTCGAGCCGCACGGCCTCCTCCCACGGCAGGTCGGAGCGGCCCGAGACCTGCCACAGGCCGGTCATCCCGGGCTTGACGGCGAGGCGGCGTCGCATGTCGGTCTCGTACGCGGCGACCTCGATCGCGAGCGGCGGGCGCGGGCCGACCAGGCTCATGTCGCCGCGCAGGACGTTGACCAGCTGCGGGAACTCGTCGATCGAGAAGCGGCGCAGGTACTTACCGACGGGGGTGATGCGCGGGTCGTCCTTCATCTTGAACAGGACGCCGTCGGTCTCGTTGAGGTGTGCGATCTCCGCGAGGCGCCGTTCGGCGTCGGTGTACATCGTGCGGAACTTCCAGATCGTGAACGGCTGGCCGTCCTTGCCGATGCGTTCCTGCTTGAACAGGGCCGGGCCCGGCGAGGTGCAGCGGATGAGGAAGGCCGCGCCGAGCAGCAGCGGCGAGAGCGCCAGGAGCAGCGCGGCGGCGCCGACGCGGTCGACCGCGTCCTTGGCGACGCGGCGCACGCCGGTGAGCCGGGCGTGGTCGAGGTGCAGCATCGGCAGGCCGTCGACGGGCCGCACGGTGGTCCGGTCCCCCGCGACGTCGACCAGCGCGGAGGCCACGATGAGGTCGACCTCGCTGCGTTCGAGCTGCCACGCGAGGCGCCGCAGCGCGGTGCCGTCGATCTCGGGACAGGACAGGACGATCACGGTGTCCGCCCGCTCGGCGGCGACGGCGTCGGCGATGCGGTCGAAGCTGCCGCGCACGCGGGTGTCGAAGTCCAGCAGCGCACCTCGGGGCCGGTCGGTGGGCAGGCAGGCCGCCACGACGTTGAGGCCGTGGTAGTGCTCGCGGCGCAGCTGCACGATGAGCGCCGCGACGGAGGACTCGTGGCCGACGAGCACGACCCGCTTCATGCACCTGCCGCCGCGGCGCATCCGGTGGAGCCACTTGCGCCACGCGAAGCGGGCGACGATGGACACCGCTGCGGCCGTGGGGATCGCAATGAGGACGAACACGCGCGAGGTCGGCACTTCGAGCCCGTAGGAGACGATCGCGACCGCCGCGGTCAGCGCGACCGCGGCGTGGACGACGCGCTGGTACTCCTCGGTGCCGACGAACAGGTACCGCTTCTCGAAGGCCCGCGAGAGCCCGAGCGCGGCCAGCCAGACGGCCGGGAGTGCGATGAGCGCCAGGGCGTACCAGCGGGTGTGCTGGTCGAGGTGTCCGAAGCGGGCGGCGAAGGCGAGCCCGGCGCCGAGGAGCCCGCCGGCGACGTCGCAGCCGATGATGCCCGCGAAGTACTTGCGCTGCCAGGCCGGCGGACCGCCGTACGGGCGCGTCCCTTGGGGACCGATGGAGTAGACGCGTCCCCGCGTCTCCGTGGCCTCTGCACCCTCGCGTGCCTCTGCAACCGTCACAACAGATCTAACGAGTGAATGGACGAAGAGTGACGGAAATGTCACGCTAAGGAGTACATGAGGGTGCGTCCACTGTCTTCGGTGAACGGGAGGTGTTGCATCCCAAGCGAACGAACGGAACACCGGTGCGGGTCGTAACGGCGCCTTCGGATCGGTCCGGCTGCGGCGCGCTTCCGGTTCAACCCGCCTGCGGCGCATTACTCCGCCACCGGTTCAACCCGCCTGCGGCGCGTTGAACGTGTTCTGCGCGGTGACGAAGCCCTTCTCCATGATCGCCTCGACCGCGTCGGCGGCGAGCTCGATCTGGAGTTCGACTTCGGGGCGTTCGGACTTCGCGAAGTCCTTGAGGACGTAGTCGGCCGGGTCCTGGCGGCCGGGCGGGCGCCCGATGCCGAAGCGCACGCGGGCGTAGTCCTTGGTGCCCAGGACCTTCGAGAGGGACCGCAGTCCGTTGTGGCCGCCTTCGCCGCCGTCGCGCTTGATGCGCAGCTGCCCGAAGGGGATGTCGAGCTCGTCGTGGACGGCGATCACCGATTCGGGTGCGACGCCGAAGTACTGCGCGAGCGGCCCGACGGCCTCGCCCGAGAGGTTCATGAACGTCAAGGGCTTGACGAGAATGAAGCGAGGCCCGCCTACCCCCAGGCGGGCCTCGCAGACTTCGGCGCGGACCTTGCGGTTCACGGCGAATCGACCGCCGACGCGGCGGGCGAGCGCGTCGGCAACCATGAATCCGACATTGTGACGGTTCGCGGCGTACTTCGGCCCGGGGTTCCCCAGGCCGGCCACGAGCGTCGGTGCGTCGGTCATCGTCTTTTGCCCTACTCGGCGGTCTCGCCCTCGGCGGCTTCGCCCTCGGCCTCGTCGGCGGCTTCGCCGCGCGGCTCGGAGACGGAGGCGACGGCCTGCTCGCCGTCGTTGAGGATCACGGTGCCCTCGGGGACGACGATCTCGGAGACGTAGCGCTGCGAGCCGATGGCCAGGCCTTCGAGGTCGACCTCGATGGACTCGGGGATCTGGGTGGCCTCGGCCTCGATGGAGAGGCTGGTGAGCTCGTGCACGACCAGGCCGCCCTTCTCGGCTTCGCCGACGAAGGAGATCGGGACGTCGGTGGTGATCTTCTCGCCGCGGCGCACGATGAGCAGGTCGGCGTGGACGATGTCGTCGCGGAGCGCGTCGCGCTGGATGTCCTTGGGGATCACCAGGACGCGGGTGCCGTCGGTGACTTCGACGTTGATGAGCTGGTTGGCGCCGCCCTTGCGGAGGACGGCCGCGAACTCGAGCCCGGGAAGGGAAATGTGGGTCGGCTTCTCGCCGTGGCCGTAGACCACCGCGGGAACCTTTCCAGCCCGGCGCGTACGGCGGGCACCGCCCTTCCCGAAGTCAGTGCGAGGCTCGGCGCTGATACGAACTTCGGACACGGAAATACTCCCCTGTTTTTCAAGCAACATTTCATGCGGCGCTCGACGCTTACGTCGGCATTCAGAAGGGCAGGCAGCCCTGAAAGAGACCTACGCCTTTGCGTCGATTACGGCGCCCTCTGGAGGACACCCTCGCCGTCGGCAACCCCACCAGAGTACTACGCGCATCGGATCGCGCTTGACACGGGCATCGGTGTGTGACCAGGGTCCGCCCCGCGGGGCGGACCCTTAAGAGAGGCCGCCGAAGAGGGTGGTGACGGAGCCGTCGTTGAAGACCTCCCAGATGGCCTTCGCGACGAGCGGGGCGATCGAGAGGACGGTGAGCTTCTCGAGGTCGGCGGCTTCCTTGGGGATGGGGAGCGTGTTGGTGACGATGACCTCGCTGACGGGCGCGGCGGCGAGGCGCTCGGCGGCGGGCCCGGACATGATCGGGTGGGTGGAGGCGATCACGATGTCCTCGACGCCGGACTTGGCGAGCATCTCGGCGGCCGAGCAGATGGTGCCCGCGGTGTCGATCATGTCGTCGATGAGGAGGCAGGTGCGCCCCTCGACGTCGCCGACGACCTTGTGCGCGACGACCTGGTTGGGCTTGAGGGGGTCGCGGGTCTTGTGCACGAACGCGATCGGGCAGCCGCCGAGGCGGTCGGACCAGCGCTCGGCGAGGCGCACGCGCCCGGTGTCGGGCGAGACGATCGCCATCTGGCGGTCGGCGTACTTCTCCTCGACGTAGCGCGCGAGCGTGCCCATGGCGAAGAGGTGGTCGACCGGGCCGTCGAAGAAGCCCTGGATCTGGGCGGTGTGGAGGTCGACGGTGAGGATGCGGTCGGCGCCGGCGGTCTTGAGCAGGTCGGCCATGAGGCGCGCGGAGATGGGCTCGCGGCCGCGGTGCTTCTTGTCCTGGCGCGCGTACGGGTAGAAGGGCAGCACCACGGTGATGCGCTTGGCCGAGCCGCGCTTGAGCGCGTCGATCATGATGAGGGTCTCCATGACCCACTCGTTGATCGGCGCGGGCATGGACTGGACGACGAAGGCGTCGCAGCCGCGCACCGACTCCTGGTAGCGGACGAACAGTTCCCCGTTCGCGAAGGAGTAGGCGCTCATCGGGGTCGGCGCGACCCCGAGGTGCTTGCCGATCTCCTCAGCCAGCTCCGGGTAGGCGCGCCCCGAGAAGAGCATCAGCATCTTGGAGTTGACAGCGGACATGCTCGCCATTGGGCTCCCCCATAGGTCGTCTCACCTGAACCTGTGACGGTTCCAGTGTCCCCTGCCCGGCCTGGAAGCGCGAGGGGACCGGGGCGTTTAGTGTCGCGTC
The DNA here is from genome assembly GCF_004912155.1 of Glycomyces paridis. GTDB lineage: Bacteria > Actinomycetota > Actinomycetes > Mycobacteriales > Micromonosporaceae > Glycomyces > Glycomyces paridis. The sequence goes on from NZ_STGX01000007.1 coordinate 143,818, forward strand.
ACGCTTGCGACACTCCCGCCTCACCTTTCGCACGCCGGGCTGCTTGATCGGAGACGGTCCCGGGGCGCTTCCTGGCGACCCAGCCCTGGAGCGCGGCCTGGCGGGCGCGGGCGACGCCGAGGTCGCCGGGCTCGACGTCCTTGACGATGGTGGAGCCGGCGCCAATGTAGGCGCCGTCGCCGACCGAGACGGGCGCGACCAGCACGGTGTCGCAGCCGATGAAGGCGGCCTCGCCGATCTCGGTGCGGTGCTTGTGGAGGCCGTCGTAGTTGGCGGTGATGACCCCGCAGCCGATGTTGGCCTTGGCGCCGACGGTGGCGTCGCCGAGGTAGGCGAGGTGGTTGGCCTTGGCGCCGGCGCCGATCTCGACGTTCTTGGTCTCGACGAACGCGCCGACCTTGGCCGACTCGGCGAGCTTGGAGGCGGGGCGCAGGTGCGCGAAGGGGCCCACGTGGGCGCCCTCGCCGATGGTGGCCTGGTCGGCGTGGCTGCGGACGACGACCGCGCCGGCGCCCACGATGGTGTCGGTCAGGGTCGTGTCGGGCCCGATCTCGGCCCCGGAGTCGACGGCGGTGGCGCCCTTGAGCTGGACGCCGGGGTGCACGAGCACGTCGGGGGCGACCTTGGCGGTGGCGTCGATCCAGGTGGTGTCGGGGTCCTCGAGGGTGACGCCCGAGCGCATGAGGTCGGTGTTGATGCGGCGCTGGAGGATGCGGCGCAGGTCGGCGAGCTGCGAGCGGTCGTTGCAGCCGAGGGTCTCGGTGGGGTCGTCCACGACGTAGGCGCCGACGGAGTGCCCGGACTCGCGGGCGAGCTCGATGACGTCGGTGAGGTACTCCTCGCCCTGGTCGTTCGCCGAGCCGAGCCGCGAGAGCTGGGCGCGCAGGACCTCGGCGTCGAAGGCCATGGTGCCGGAGTTGATCTCGCGGATGGCGAGCTCCTCGGCGTCGGCGTCGCGGTGCTCGACGTTGCGCAGGACGTTGCCGTCGCCGTCGCGCACGATCCGGCCCAGGCCGGTGGGGTCCTCGACCACGGCGGTGAGGACGGTGACGGCGTTGCCGGTCTTCTCGTGGACCTCCACGAGTTCGGCGATGGAGCCGGCGCGCAGGAGCGGGGCGTCGCCGAAGGCGACCACGACGGTGCCTTCGAGGCCCGGGTTCGCCTCCATCGCCATGCGCACGGCGTGGCCGGTGCCCAGCTGCCGCTCCTGGAGGACGGTGTCGACCTCGGGGTCGACCTCGGCGAGGTGGGCCCGGACCTGGTCGGCGGCGGCGCCGACGACGACGATCCGGCGGCTCGAACCGGCGGACTTGACGCTGCGGAGGACGTGCCCCAGCAGGGACCTCCCCAGCAGTTCGTGCAGGACCTTGGGTCGGGCGGACTTCATGCGGGTGCCCAGGCCAGCGGCCAGGATGATCGCCGAACGCTCACTGCTCATGATGGGCCATGGTAGTCGGTTGCGGCGAGGTGTACAGCCCGCCCCGGCGAGCGCCTCCCCCGGCGGGCCATTACCGAATCGTTACGAATGGAACACGTTCTCCACAGCTCGGAGACTTGTGCGATCTCGGTCACCCGTCATATGTTGCAGTCAACAACAAATACAGGAGGCACCTCTCTCATGCACTTCTCGACCAACCCCGGGTCCGGCGGTCGCCGCACCGCCCGGGCCGCGCTGGGAGCGACCGCCGCGGCGGCGCTCGCACTCACCATGACCGCCTGCAACGCCGGAGAAGACGACGCGGGCGGCGGCGGGGACGCCCCGCTCGTCGGCGTCATCCTCCCCGACTCGGCCTCCTCCGACCGCTGGGAGACCGCCGACCGCAAGTACCTCGAAGCCGCCTTCGACGCCGCCGGCGTCGAGCACGACATCCAGAACGCCCAGGGCAGCCGCGAGGACTTCCAGACCATCGCCGACCAGATGCTCACCAAGGGCGTCGACGTCCTCATCACCGTCAACCTCGACTCCGGCACCGGAGCGACGGTCATCGAGAAGGCCAAGTCCCAGGGCGTGGCGACCATCGACTACGACCGCCTCACCGAGGGCGGCGGCGCCGACTACTACGTGAGCTTCGACAACGAGCGCGTCGGCGTCCTCCAGGGCGAAGGCCTCGTCACCTGCCTCGAAGGCGTCGAGAAGCCGCTCATCGCCGAGCTCAACGGCTCCCCCACCGACAACAACGCCACCCTGTTCAAGAACGGCTACGACTCCGTCCTCGACCCGCTCTACGCCGACGGCACCTTCGAGAAGGGCCCCGACGAGTGGGTGCCCGACTGGGACAACGCCCAGGGCGGCACGCTCTTCGAGCAGATGCTCACCGACACCGGCACCGAGGTCGACGGCGTCCTGGCCGCCAACGACGGCCTCGCCCACGCCGTCATCACCGTCCTGGAGCGCAACAGCCTCAACGGGACCGTGCCCGTCACCGGGCAGGACGCCACCATCCAGGGCCTCCAGAACATCCTCTCCGGCGACCAGTGCATGACCGTGTACAAGGCCATCGAAGAGGAGGCCAACGCCGCCGCCGAACTCGCCGTCGCGCTCGCCAACGGCGAGAAGCCGACCACCGACGCCACCGTCGTCGACCCGGTCACCAGCGCCGACGTCGCCTCGGTGCTCCTCGAACCGGTCGCCGTCACCGCCCACAACATCCAGGACGTCGTCGACGACGGCTACGCCGACCCGGCGGAGCTGTGCGCGGGCGACTACGCCCCGCTGTGCGAAGAGCACGGGATCGGTTAGGGGCCGCACGTGCTGCTCGAACTCACCGGCCTCTCGAAGCGCTTCGGACCGGTGGAGGTCCTCTCCGACGTCGATCTGTCGATCGACGCCGGAGAGGTCTGCGCCCTGGTCGGCGACAACGGCGCCGGCAAGTCCACCCTCGTCAAGTGCGTGGCGGGCATCCACGCCATCGACGGGGGCTCCATCAGCGTGAACGACGAGGTCCGCGCCATCTCCGGGCCGCGCGACGCCGCGGCCCTCGGCATCGAGGTCGTCTACCAGGACCTCGCCCTGTGCGACAACCTCGACGTGGTCGAGAACCTCTTCCTCGGGCGCGAGAAGGTCCGCGGCCTCGTCCTCGACGACGACGCCATGGAGCAGCTCGCCGCCGAGACGCTCTCCTCGCTCGCGGTGCGCACCATCCGCAACCTGCGCCAGCCGGTCGCCAGCCTCTCCGGCGGCCAGCGCCAGACCGTCGCCATCGCCAAGGCGGTGCTGTGGAACTCGCGGCTGGTCATCCTCGACGAGCCCACCGCCGCGCTCGGCGTGGCCCAGACCCGGCAGGTCCTCGAACTCATCCGGCGCCTCGCCGACCAGGGCCTGGCCGTCCTCTACATCTCCCACAACCTCAACGACGTCTTCGCCGTCGCCGACCGGATCGCCGCGCTCTATTTGGGGCGCATGGCGGCGGTGCTCGACGCGGCCGACGCCACCCAGTCGCAGGTGGTCGAGCTGATCACCAGCGGCCGGTCCGGGACCCTCGGGCTCGGCGCGGACACGAACGGAGCCCGGACGTGAGTACCTCAGTGCAAGTCGACGACGCCGAGACCCGGCCCGAGGCCGGGCCCGAGCCGGGCGCGGTGCGCGCGGTGGCCGAGCACCTGAAGGGGTACTGGGCCGAGGTGCGCTCGGGCGAGGTCGGCGCGCTGCCGGCCGTCGCGGGGATCATCGCGCTGTGCGTGTTCTTCGGGATCTCGCAGCCGGTGTTCCTGTCGGTGGGCAACCTCGCGAACCTCTTCGGGCAGGGCGCGGCCGTCGCGTGCATCGCCATGGGCCTGGTGTTCGTGCTGGTCATCGGCGAGATCGACCTGTCGGCGGGGTTCGCCTCGGGCGTGTGCGCGGCGGTCATGGCGGTGATCCTCACCGACTGGGGGATGCCGTGGCCGCTCGCGATCGGTGCGGCCATCGCCGCGGGCGTGGCGATCGGGTTGCTGATCGGGACGCTGGTGGTGAAGCTCGGCATTCCCTCGTTCGTGGTGACGCTCGCGGCGTTCCTGGCGTTCCAGGGGATCGTGCTCATGATCCTCGACGAGGGCAGCAACATCACGATCCACGACGAGACGGTGAAGGCCGTCGCGGGCGGGAACCTGGAACGCTGGCAGGGCTGGACGCTGCTGGTGGTGACGATCGCGGCTTACGCTGGGCTGCAACTGAACCGGTGGCGGCGGCGGGTGGCGCGGTCGCTCGTGCACGAGCCGCTCGCGGTGGTGGCGGCGCGCATCCTCGCGCTAGGGGCGCTGCTGACGGCGACGGTGTTCCTGCTGAATCTGGAGCGTTCGGCGAACCCGCAGATCATCTCGCTCACCGGTGTGCCGGTGGTGGTCGCGCTCCTGGGCGCGTTCTTCGCGATCTGGACGTTCGTGCTGCACCGCACCAGGTTCGGGCGGCACTTGTACGCGGTGGGCGGCAACGCCGAGGCGGCGGTGCGCGCGGGGGTCAACGTCGACCGGGTGCGCATCGCGGCGTTCGTCATCTGCTCGGGGATGGCGGCGGTCGGCGGGGTGGTCGCGGCCTCCCGTGCGGCTTCGGTGGACCCGAACACCGGAGGGTCCAATGTGCTCCTGCTTTCCGTGGGTGCGGCGGTGATCGGCGGTGCTAGCCTCTTCGGTGGCAAGGGCACGGTGCGGGCCGCCCTACTGGGAGGAGCGGTGGTGGCGATCATCAACAACGGCATGGGGCTCATGGGTCTCAGCGCCGGTGTGCGCTTCGGGGTGACGGGGGCGGTGCTGCTGCTCGCGGCGGGCGTCGACGCGATGTCCCGGGGCCGGGGCAAGCTGTTCGGCAGGCACTGAGCGGTGGCTCGGCCCGGGACCGAGGAGCTGCGGCGGCGCAATCGCGCGGCGCTGCTCGAACAGCTCCACCGGCACGGTCCCCAGACGCGCGCCGAACTCACCGAGGCCTTGGGGCTCAACCGCTCCACGATCGCCACGATCGCGACGGACCTGGCCGAGTCGGGTCACATCCAGGAGACGACGGGGCGGTCGACCGGTTCGGCCGGCCGGCCCTCGACCCTGGTCGAGTGCGTGCCGAAGGCGGAGTCGGTGGCGGCGGTGGAGATCCGCGCCGACCGCGTCCGGTTCGCGCTGTTCGGGCTCGGCGGGGAGGTGCTGGAGCGGGCGGAGTCCCCTCTGCTGACGGGGGTGGAGGGTCCTGCGGCCGCCGAGGCGGCGGCGGCGCTCGTCGGCGGCTCGGGCGCCGAGGCGGTCGCGGCGGTGCCGGGCCTGGTGGACGCCGGTGCGGTCGCGCATTCGACGGAGCTGGGCTGGACGGGCCGCGACGTGGCCGCCGACCTGGCGGCCGCGACCAGCCGCGAGTGGCGCGTGGTCGACACGGCGACCGCCGCCGCGGTCGGCGAGTGGTCGCGCGGCGACGCCCACGACGCGACGCGCCTGCTGTACCTGCACGGCGGGCGAGGCCTGACGGCCGGCCTCGTGGTGGAGGGCCGTGCGCAGCGCGGCGGCTCGATCCAGTTGGGGCACATCGTGGTCGAACCGGGCGGCCTCGCCTGCGCGTGCGGTCTGCGCGGGTGCCTGGAAGCGGAGATGGAGGCCTTCGGCTACGCCGAGGACATCGAGAGCGCCACCGCCGCAGCGGGCATGGGCGACGCCGCGGCACGGGACGGCCTGCGCCGCTCGGGCGAGGACCTCGGCCGGGCCCTGGGCGCGGTGGTGACCGCGACCGGTCCCGACGAGATCCTCTTCGGCGGATGGCTGCGAGAGCTCTACCTCTCGGCCGCGGCCCCCGTCAGATCCGCGCTCGCAGAGACGACCCTCCCGCACCTCCGCTCACGCCTGCGCCTGCGCACACCGGTCCTGGGCGAGGAGGGCCCCCTCATCGGCGCCGCCGAGACCGGCTTCGCAGCCCTGATCGACCGAATGCGCTGACCGCGACGGGCCCAGCGCAAGAGTGGTACGGTTTTTCGTACAATTCTTGTAATACAGAAAGTACGACTGACCTGGGGGAATGCTGAACCATGACCATCACCGCCAGTGAGGCCCGAAAGAACCTGTTCCCGCTCATCAAGAAGGTCAACGACGACCATGCGCCCGTGCGCATCGCCTCGAAGAACGGCAACGCCGTGCTGATCTCCGAGGAGGACTACGAGGCGTGGCAGGAGACGATGTTCCTGCTCCGCTCGCGCCGCAACGCCGAGCGCCTGATGCGGTCCATCGCCGAGATGGACGCGGGCGGCGGCACCGTCCGCGACCTCATCGAAGTCGAGGACGACTGAGTGAAGACGGTCTTCTCCGAAGAGGGCTGGGAGGACTACACCTCCTGGGCGGAATCCGATCGCAAGGTCGTCAAGCGAATCAACCGTCTGGTCAAGGAGATCAAGAGCGAGCCGTTCACCGGCATCGGCAAGCCCGAGCCGTTGAAGGGCCCATTGTCGGGCTGGTGGTCGCGGCGGATCGACGACGAGCACCGGCTGGTCTACCGGGTGCGGGACGACGTCCTCGGAATCATCCAGGCACACGGGCACTACGGCGGTTAGTCGTCGCGAACGTGGTCGCGGACCGCTTGCGCGGCAAGGAGTTCGGCTGGCCCGCCAGGACTCGAACCTGAAATGACTGAACCAAAATCAGTAGTGTTGCCAATTACACCACGGGCCATTGCGGGCGCGCCTCGACGGCGCGTCCGCGCGCCCATTCTAGCAGCAGGGGGCCACGGGTCCTTTCCGCGCCGTTGGCCGCGGCCCGCGCCGGGTCGGTCGGGCGTCAGGGCTCCGACCAGACGTGATCGGGGACCTGGTCGAGGATCTGGTGCAGGAAGTCGGCGTGCGCGAAGACCTCTTCGAGGCGGAGGGGCCCGGAGCGGAAGGTGAGGAGCCAGGCGCCTTCGAAGCGCCAGCGGTTCACACGGGCGCGCGGGTCGGCGAGCATCCACTCCATCGTCCGCGGGTGGATCACGTCGTGCGCGAAGCGCGGGCTGGCCGACTCGATGAAGTACAGGTCGTTGAAGGCCCGGTTCTCGAACTGGAGGTCCCTCGCGCGGCGCCGCGACCGGGCCGTCTCGTGCGTGACCTCGAGGTACGGGCGCGAGGCGGGCAGGCTCACCGCCACCACCTGGTGGTCGTGGGTGGACTCGTCCTCGCCGTTGCCGGTGCGGTACTGGAGCTGGAAGAAGTGCAGGTGCCTGCCGCGGTGCGTCCCGCGGAACACGTCGAGGGCGACCCGGGCGTGGCCCGAGGTGAACGGGGCGTGCGCCGAGAGCTCCAGTGCCGAGGGCTCCGAGGTCCAGTAGTGGAAGCCGTGGTGCCCGGCCCAGGCGTGGTTGGCGTCGATCCGCTGCTGTCGGCGCTTGCGCCCGTAGTGGACGAGCAGGACGACGAGGGTGACGAGGCCCCCGATCGAGCCGACGCACACGAGCGCCGTGATCGTGACGCCCGCGACGGCCGCTGCGTCGGTCACGGGGCCTCCTCGGGGGAAACGGCCGCGGGCCGCGCCTGTCGGCGCGGCCCGCGGGTCCGGGTCAGTTGTTGGACCAGACGTGCTTGGGCACTTGGGCGTAGACGTCGATGAGGAAGTCCGCGTAGAAGAAGACCTCTTCGAGCTTGAGCGCGCCTGAGCGGAACGTCATGAGCCAGGGTCCTTCGAACCGCCACGAGTAGGCGCGGGCGCGCTGGTCGGCGAGCATCCACTCCATGGTCCGGGCGTGGATGACGTCGAACGCGAACCGGCGGTTCGGCGACTTGATCCTGAAGGTGTCGTTGAAGGTCTGGTTCTCGAAGTCGATGTCCTTGGCGAACCGCTTGGTCAGGAAGTTCTCCTGGCTGATGTCCAGCAGCGGCCGGTGCGTCGGCAGGCCGATCGCGACCACCTGGTTGAGGTGCGTCTGCGACTCCTTGCCGCTGCCGGTCGTGTACTGGTACTGGAAGAACACGATGTGCAGGTTCTTGTACATGCCGCGGAAGACGTCGACGCCCTTGCGGGAGTGGCCCTCGTTGAAAGGCTCCTCAGTGGACAGACCGACCACTGAGTTGTCGCTCGGCTCGTACGTGAAGTGGTACTGGGCCGCCCAGGCCCGGTACATCGCGATCTTCTTCTGGCGGGCGCGCCAGGCGAAATAGGCGCCGACGCCCACGACCAGGACGCACAGGACGTAGACCCACCACGGGTTGTCGGATGAACTCACGGGGATGTTCCTTCGGGGGCGGTTGGGGGATCGGGCCGGCTAGCGGCCGTAGGGCTGCTGGCCGTAACCGGGCTGCTGCGGCTGCTGAGGCTGCTGCGGGTAGCCCGGCTGGGGCGGCATCTGGCCGTACCCGGGCTGCGGGGCGCCGTAACCGGGCTGGGGCGCCGGCGGCTGGCCGTAACCGGGCTGCTGCGGCGCCTGGCCGTAGCCGGGCTGGGGCTGCTGCTGGTAGCCGACCTGCTGGGGCTGTCCGTAACCGGGCGGCACCTGGCCGGGCGGGGCCTGCGGCGGCAGCTGCTGCTGCTGGGGCTGCTGCATGAAGCCGGGCTGGCCCATGTCGCGCATCTTCGGGGCCGTGCGGGCGGCCGGGTTGTCCAGCTCGAAGTACTCCTCGGGCTTGAAGCCGCCCATCTTCGCGGAGATCGAACCGGGGAAGACCTGGAGCGAGGTGTTGTACTCGCGCACGTTCGCGTTGTAGAAGCGGCGCGGGGCCGCGATGCGGTTCTCGGTCTCGGTGATCTCGGTCTGGAGCTGGAGGAAGTTCTGGTTGGTCTGGAGCGCCGGGTAGGACTCCTGCATGTGGATGACGCCGCGGATGGCGTTCCCCAGCTGGCCCTCCGCCGCGCCCTGGGCGGCGTGGCCCTGGCCCGGGTCCTGGCGGGCCTGCATGGCCATCGCGCGCGCCTCGGCGACCTGCCGCAGCGTGGCGTTCTCCGACCCCGCGGCCTGCTGCACGACGTACATCAGGTTGTCCAGGAGGTCGTACCGCCGCTGAAGCTCGACGTCGATCTGCGCCCACGACTCCTGCGTGATGTTCCGCAGCCGGACCAGCTTGTTGCGACCGCCGAGGGCCGCGAACAGCAGGATGAGCCCGATCAAGACGACGATGACGAGAATGACGATGACAGTGGTCATGGAATGAGAGCTTAATGCATCTCTGCCAGCGGGAGCGTCCTGCCTTGTCGCCGCCCGCGGGGCAGGACGGGCGCCCGCCCGGGCCCGAAACGGCCGCGCCGCCGCGGTGCCGGAGGGCACGGCGCGGCGGCGCGGATCGGAGGCACGGCGGCGCGTTGCGGCGACGCGATGCGGTCTGACGATTCTGGTCGCCGAGTCTCGTGGCCGGCGAGGTGTGGCCGGCATGACACGGCCGCACAGGTTGCGGCGCGGGTCCGGAACGAGCGGGACCCGCGACCATCGGCGCCCGTGCGCGGGCGTGTCGGCCCGCCCGTCTCACCGACCGCGTCCGCTACCGCTGGACGCGGCTACGAGTGGGCGTGCTCGACCACGGCGACGAGTTCGGCCGCGACCGTCCGCGCCACCGGCTCCTCGGAAGCCTCGACCATGACGCGCACGAGCGGCTCGGTCCCCGAGGGGCGCAGCAGCACCCGCCCGTCAGAACCCAGCTTCGCCTGCCACTGCGCGACCGCGTCCCGCACCGACTCGTGGTCGATCACGGACTTGTCGGCGACACGCACGTTCACCAGCACCTGCGGCGCCGGGGTGAACACCGACGCGAGGTCGCCCAGGGCGCGGCCGGTCGCGGCCATGCGCGCCAGCAGCATGATCGCCGTCAGCGTGCCGTCCCCGGTCGTGGCGTGGTCGGACAGGATGATGTGCCCCGACTGCTCCCCGCCTAGCGAGAAGTCCCCCTCGCCGAGGCGTTCGAGCACGTAGCGGTCGCCCACGCCGGTGATCTCCAGCTTGATCCCGGCCGCGCCCATCGCCTGGTGCAGGCCGAGGTTGCTCATCACCGTGGTCACGAGCGTGTCCCCGCGCAGCGTCCCGGCCTCGCGCATCGCCAGCGCCAGGATCGCCATGATCGCGTCCCCGTCGACGTCGTTGCCCTCGGCGTCGACGGCCAGGCAGCGGTCGGCGTCGCCGTCGAGCGCGATCCCGGCGTCGGCGCCGTGCGCGAGGACGGCGGCGCGCAGACCCTCCATGTGGGTCGAGCCGCAGTTCTCGTTGATGTTGAGGCCGTCGGGGTCGTCGTTGATGGTGACGACCTCGGCGCCGGCCCGGCGCAGGGCCTCGGGGGCCGCGCCGGTGGCCGCGCCGTTGGCGGGGTCGAGCACGACCTTCAGGCCGTCGAGGGGGTTCGGGCACACGGTGACCAGGTGCTCGATGTAGGCCTCGACGGGGTCGACGGAGCGGGCGATGCGCCCGACGCCCTCGGCCTGCGGGAGGGGCGTCGTGTCGCCCATGGCCGCTTCGATGGCATCCTCGACCTCGTCGGGGAGCTTGCGGCCGCCGGCCGCGAAGAACTTGATGCCGTTGTCGGGCATGGGGTTGTGCGAGGCCGAGACCATGACGCCGAAGTCGGCGCCGGTCAGGGCGGTGAGGTGGGCGACCGCAGGCGTGGGAAGGATGCCCAGGTCGATGACCTTCGCGCCGGCGGCGGCGAGCCCGGCGGCGCTGGCGGCGGCGAGCATCTCGCCGGAGGCGCGGGGGTCGCGGCCGATGACGGCGACGGTGCGCCGGTCGGAGGCGCCGAGCACCTTCGCGGCGGCGATGCTGAGGCGGAGTGCCAGGTCGGGCGTGAGGTCGGCGTTCGCCCGCCCCCGTACGCCGTCGGTGCCGAACAGTCGAGACACGGTGTGGCTTCCCATCTTGCGGTGCCGGCTCGGGTCCCGCGGCCCGCTCGCGGCGGGGCCTGCGGACCTGGATGCGGTTCAGGGCGTCGCCCTGGGGCCCGGGACCGGTCCTGTGGCTTGGTGGCGGATGCCGTGCGGCATACCCGTTCGCGAAAAGAGCGAGGGGCTGCCGAGGATGTCCTCCTCGGCAGCCCCGTCGCCTGTGCAGACTAGCGCGTTTCCCCGTCCTCGGCGACGCCTGTGCGGCGTCGGTGTCCGAGGACGGTGGAGTCGTGCTAGCGCTTCGAGTACTGCGGCGCCTTACGCGCCTTCTTGAGACCGTACTTCTTGCTTTCCTTCTCGCGGGCGTCGCGGGTCAGGAAACCGGCGGCCTTGAGGGCCGGGCGCATGTTCGGGTCGACTTCGAGCAGGGCCCGGGCGATGCCGAGGCGGAGCGCGCCGGCCTGGCCGGTGGCACCGCCGCCGTGGATGTTGACCAGGACGTCGAAGTTGTCGCCGGCCTCGACGGTCACGAAGGGCTCGGCCACGGTCTGCTGGTGGACCTTGCTGGGGAAGTAGTCTTCGAGGCTCTTGCCGTTGACGACGTACTTGCCGGTGCCGGCGACCAGGCGCACGCGGGCGATGGCGCGCTTGCGGCGGCCCACGGTCTGGATGGCGCGGTCGGCCGGGACCATGGGGATGCTGGGCACGGACGGCGCGGCGGCGACGTCGGCGGGGACCTCGACCGGGATGTCGGCGGGAACGTCGACGGGGGTCTCTGCGACCTCGGCGACCTCGGCGACCTCGACGGTTTCGGCGGGGGTCTCGACGGCCTCGACGGCTTCGGTTTCGACGGCCTCGTTGGCCTGGATCTCGTCACTCATGTGGTTGCTCCTGTTCCGCCCGCGCCTACTGCGCGATCTTCTTGATCTCGTACGGCTTCGGCTGCTGGGCGGCGTGCGGGTGGCCCGGGCCCGGGTAGACCTTCAGCTTCTTGGACACGGCGCGGCCGAGCTTGTTCTTCGGCAGCATGCCGAAGACGGCCTTCTCGACCACCTTGTGGGGGGCCTTCTGCATCAGCTCGGCGTAGGACTTCTCCTTGAGACCGCCCGGGTAGCCGGAGTGGCGGTAGGCCTTCTTGGTCTGGAGCTTGTTCCGGGTGAGCACGACCTTCTCGGCGTTGACGACGATGACGTAGTCACCGGTGTCGGCGTTCGGCGCGAAGGTGGGCTTGTGCTTGCCGCGGAGCAGATCGGCTGCGTGCGTCGCGAGACGACCCAACACCACGTCGGTCGCGTCGATCACGAGCCACTGCGGGTCGATGTCGCCCGGCTTGGGGCTGTACGTCGGCACAGTGTTACCTAGCTTTCGTTGTCGGTGTGGAACGAATCCCGTAGATGAAACGGGACCGCCTGAATCCCCCCGCGGCCTCGACGGCACGCGCCCGCCCTGGTCGGGCGGGTGGGGATTCGTTGGACAGCGTCTCCGTCGCGTCACGCCCGGTCCTCGGACCGGCCGCCGCGCGGCGACACTCGAACAACAGCTGCCTAGTTTACGCGGTCACGGCGGCGCCCCCGAAGGCACCCGCCGTGACCTCGGATACAGCGTCCCCGGCGGGTCGGGGACGCCGGGGACGGGTGGTCAGCGGGTCTCTACGACGGGGAGGTAGACCTTGCCGCCGCCGTCGAGGAACTCCTCGCTCTTCTCGGCCATGCCCTTGGCGGCGTACTCCTTGAGTTCCTGGCTGATCTTCATGGAGCAGAACTTGGGGCCGCACATGGAGCAGAAGTGGGCGGTCTTGGCGGGTTCGGCGGGGAGGGTCTCGTCGTGGTACTCGCGGGCCCGGTCGGGGTCGAGGGAGAGGTTGAACTGGTCCTGCCAGCGGAACTCGAAGCGGGCCTTGGAGAGGGCGTCGTCGCGTTCCTGGGCCTTGGGGTGGCCTTTGGCGAGGTCGGAGGCGTGGGCGGCGATCTTGTAGGCGATGACGCCTTCCTTGACGTCCTCGCGGTCGGGCAGGCCGAGGTGCTCCTTGGGGGTGACGTAGCAGAGCATGGCGGTGCCGAACCAGCCGATCATGGCCGCGCCGATGGCGGAGGTGATGTGGTCGTAGGCGGGCGCGATGTCGGTGGTGAGGGGCCCGAGGGTGTAGAAGGGGGCCTCGCCGCAGATGTCCTGCTGGAGGTCGACGTTCTCCTTGATCTTGTGCATGGGGACGTGGCCGGGGCCTTCGACCATGACCTGGACGTCGTACTCCCACGCGATGTGGGTGAGTTCGCCGAGGGTGCGCAGTTCGGCGAACTGGGCCTCGTCGTTGGCGTCGGCGATGGAGCCGGGGCGCAGGCCGTCGCCGAGGGAGAAGGCGATGTCGTACTTCGCGAAGATCTCGCACAGTTCGCGGTAGTGCGTGTAGAGGAAGTTCTCCTCGTGGTGGGCGAGGCACCAGGCGGCCATGATCGAGCCGCCGCGCGAGACGATGCCGGTGACGCGGCGGGCGGCGAGGGGCACGTGGCGCAGCAGGACGCCCGCGTGCACGGTCATGTAGTCGACGCCCTGTTCCGCCTGCTCGATGATGGTGTCGCGGTAGACCTCCCAGCTGAGTTTCACCGGGTCGCCGTTGACCTTCTCCAGGGCCTGGTAGAGGGGGACGGTGCCGATCGGGACGGGCGAGTTGCGCATGATGTGCTCGCGGGTCTCGTGGATGTGCTTGCCGGTGGAGAGGTCCATGACGGTGTCGGCGCCCCATTTGACGGCCCAGGTGAGCTTCTCGACCTCGGCGGCGATGGAGTCGGAGACGGCGGAGGTGCCGATGTTGGCGTTGATCTTCGTGAGGAAGTGCTTGCCGATGATCATCGGCTCGGTCTCGGGGTGGTTGACGTTCGCGGGCAGGATCGCGCGCCCGGCGGCGATCTCCGCGCGCACGAACTCTTCGTCGAGCCCTTCGCGGAGGGCCACGAACGCCATCTCCGGGGTCACGACCCCCTGCTTCGCGTAGTGCAGCTGGGTCCGGCACGGGAACGCAGCCCCGCCGACCTCCACGCCGCCGGCCTCCCGCTCGGCGATCCAGTGCGCCCGCAACTGCGGCAACCCGACCTCGGGCTCCGACCCGGGCCCGGACGTGTCGTAGAGCCGCACCGGCACCTCCCCGCCGCTCAGCGCCACCTCGGTGAAGGGCACCCGGATGTCCGCCCTTGCGCCTTCGACGTAGACCTTCGACCTACCGTTCATGCTGTCTCCTCGCATTCTGAAATGAACCGACCCGAGCCCGTCGAACACCGACCGCCCGGAAATGTCAGACCCCCATGTCAGGGTTCGAACCGGGGGCCCAGCGGACCCCATATAGCGCCTTCGCCGCGCCCGAAAAAACCCACGTGATGCCCCCTCGCGATCGGGCCCGTCCGACCGCCGTTCGAACACCCGCCACCGCGCAATGTCGGACCCCCGTGTCAGGGTTCGAACCGGGGGCCCAATGGACTCCATATAGCGCCTTCGCCGCGCCCGGAAAACCCCGCGCGATCGCCGCGTTCACAGCGCAACACTCCTGCGTCCGTGGTGGTGGTGCACCGGGCCGGGCCCGGTGCCCAGGTGCCAGTCGGTGGCGGCTTTCAGGGCCTCGGTGACGTAGACCTTCGCGCCGGCGACCGCTTGCGGAAGCGGATGACCCAGCGCCAGGCGGGCGGCGATCGCGGAGGCGAGGGTGCAGCCGGTGCCGTGGTCGTTGCGGGTGGCGACGCGCGGCGCGGCCAGGTCGAGCAGTTGCCCGTCGCACCACAGGACGTCGACCACGTCGGCGGAGTCCGCGTCGGCACCGTGTCCGCCTTTGACCAGCACCGCGCGCGGCCCGAAGGTCGCCAGGGCCCGCGCGGCCTCGCGCATGTCCTCGACGCCGTCGATCTCGCGGCCGAGCAGTTGTCGCGCTTCGACCAGGTTCGGGGTGAGCAGGGTGACGAGGGGCCCGAGTTCGGCGAGGTACGCGGCCGGGTCGCCGGAGAAGAGCGCGTCGCCGGTGGTGGTGACCATGACCGGGTCGACCACGAGGTTCGGGAGCCGGTCGGCCCGCCCGTATTCGGCGACGAGGGCGAGCAGTTCGTCGCCGCCGAGCATCCCGGTCTTGACGGCGGCGACGGGGAAGTCCCCGAGGACCGCGTCGAGTTGGGCGCGGACGAGGTCGGCGCCGACGGCCGCGGCGGCGGTGACGCCGCGCGTGTTCTGGGCGGTGATCGCGGTGACGACGCTGGTGCCGTGGACCCGGTGGGCCGCGAACGTGTGCAGGTCGGCCTGGATGCCCGCGCCGCCGCCGGAGTCCGATCCGGCGACGGTGAGCGCGACGGGCGGTTGGACGCGGTTCACAGGTCGGCCATCCCTTCGAACGCGGAGGAGGCTTTCGCCAAGTGGCGCTTGGGGATGCGCCCGGCGAGCCGGGCGGCGTGACCGGCCTTGACGGCGTCCCGCATGGCCGCGGCCATGAGCGCCGGGTCGGCGGCGCGGGTGACGGCGGTGGCGAGGAGGACCGCGGAGCAGCCGAGTTCCATCGCCAGCGCGGCGTCGGAGGCGGTGCCGATGCCGGCGTCGCAGATGACGGGGACGCGGGCGTGATCGCAGATGAGGGCGAGGTTGTGTGGGTTGCGCACGCCGAGGCCGGTGCCGATCGGGGCGGCGAGCGGCATGACGGCCGCGCACCCGGCGTCCTCGAGTCGGCGGGCGAGCACGGGGTCGTCGCTGGTGTAAGGCAGGACGGTGAAGCCTTCGGCGACAAGGGTTTCGGCGGCGTCGAGGAGTTCGACCGGGTCGGGCAGGAGGGTGTCCTCGTCCCCGATGACCTCGAGCTTGACCCAGTCGGTGCCGAAGGCTTCGCGCGCGAGGCGGGCGGTGCGCACCGCCTGTTCGGCGGTGAAGCATCCGGCGGTGTTGGGGAGGAGGTCGACGCCGCACTCCTCGATGACGTCGAGGATCGATCCGCCCGCGCCGGGGTCGACGCGGCGCAGGGCGACGGTGATGAGCTGGGTGCCGGAGGCGGTGATGGCCTCGGCGAGCTGGACGTGGTTGGCGGCGCCGCCGGTGCCGAGGATGAGCCGGGACGCGAAGGTCCGGTCGGCGATCTTCAGGTCGGGCAGGGCGTTCGGTGCCGCGGTGCTGTTCGCCACGGTCAGCCTCCTTGGGTCGCGGTGAGGACTTCGACGGCGTCGCCGTCGCTGAGTGGACGGTCCCATTCGGACCGGGGCACGACTTCGCCGTTGAGGGCGACGGCGATCCCGCGGCGCGCTTCGGTGACGGCGGCGACGGCCTCGGTGATGGTGGCGACGCCTTCGCGCGCTTCGCCGTTGACGTGGATGTTCACGGTCGGGCCTCCTCGGCTGCGGGTTCGGTCGGGATGGACGGTGCGGGCCGTTCGCGGGCGTGGTCGGCGGACGGGTCCGGTGCTGAGGGCGCGACCCGCTGTGGTGCCGCGTTTTCGGCGACCCGGTTGGAGTCGGGGCGGTGTCCGGAGGCGGCCGGGGCCGGGCCGACCGGCGGTGTTTCGCGGGGCGCGGCCGTCCTTTTGAACCGCAGGGGATCGAAGGGGGCGAGGTCGGGGCGCTCCTCCCCCGCGAGGAGGTCGGCGACGGCGTCGGCGGTGGCCGGGATGAGGGCGATGCCGTTGCGGTAGTGGCCGGTCGCGGCGAGGGTGCGGTGGTCGAGGCGGCCGATGAGGGGGAGGTTGTCGGGGGTGCCGGGCCGGAAACCGACGCTGACCTCCGCGAGGTGGTACTCGGCGATCTCGGGGACGAGTTCGATCGAGCGTCGCAGCAGGTCGTGGACGGCGCCGGCGGTGCCGGTGCGGCGGTCGTGGCCGCGTTCGTCGCTGGTGGCGCCGACGACGACTTCGCCGCCGTCGCGGGTGACGATGTAGATCGGGTGGCCTTTCACGAAGCCGCGCACGGTGGTTCGCGGGAGCGGCTGGTCGCCGACGGCGCGCAGGCGCAGGACGGCGCCGCGGACCGGGCGCACCGGGAGGTCCCCGAGGGCGGCCGAGCCGCATCCGGCGGCGAGAACCACCTGGTCGGCGTCGAGGTCGCGAAGGTCGGCGACGGTCTCGCGGCGCAGTTCGACACCGGCGACTTCAACTGCGGCAAGAAGTGCACTGTGGACGGCTCGCGGGTCGACGGCGCGGTCCTGCGGTGCGAGGACGGCGGCGCGCACGCGGTGGCTCAGCAGGGGTTCGACCTTGCGGGCGGCGCGCGGGGTGAGGCGCTCGACCGCTCTCGCGGTGGCGCGGTAGAGGTCCGACTGGCGGTCGATCTCGGCCCGGTCGCCGTCCTCGACAGCGGCGACGAGGGTCGGCACGTCGCGGAATCCGACGTCCAGACCCGTGGCGGCCGCGAGTTCGCGGGCGAAGCCGGGCCAGGCGTCGGCGGAGGCGGCCATGAACGGGGTCAGAGCCTCCTCGCCGTAGTGGGCTTCGGTGACGGGGGCGATCATGCCGGCGGCCACGCGCGAGGCGCCCGAACCGGGCTCGGGGTCGTGGACCGCGACCTCGGCTCCGCGCAGGGCGGCCCGCCACGCGACGGCGAGTCCGATGGACCCGGCGCCGACGACGGCGACGCGCATCAGCGTGCGCCCGTCCCCCGCAGGAGGTCGGGTGGTGGCGTATCACCAATGGCGGCAAGGAGTTCCGCGGTCGCGGCCCCCGGGTCGGAGGCGGCGGCGACAGCGGAGACGACGGCCACGCCGTAGGCTCCGGCCTCACGGCACCGCCGGGCGCGTTCGGCGTCGATCCCGCCGATGGCGATGACGGGCAGGTCGACCGCCGCGCACACGGCGGCGAGCCCGTCGAGGCCGATCGGTTCGGGCAGCCCGGTCTTCGTCGCGGTCCCCCACACCGGCCCGACGCCGAGATAGGTCGCACCGGCGCGCCGCGCGGCGCGGGCCGCCTCGGGTTCGCGGCAGGTGCCGCCGATGACGGCACCGGCGGGGAGAATGCGGCGCGCGGCGTCGACGGGGAGGTCGTCGGCGCCGAGGTGGACGCCGCCCGCGCCGACGGCCTGGGCGACGTGCACGCGGTCGTTGACCAGGCACAGCGCGCCGTACTCGGCGCAGCGGGCGGTGACGGCGGCGGCGAGGTCGAACGCGGCGCGGTCGGTGTGGTGGTCCTCGGTGCGCACCTGGATCAGACGGGCGCCCGCGGCGAGCGCGGCGGCGACCACGTCGAGCGGATCGCGAAGGGGGGCACCGGTGCGGGTGTCGGTGATGACGTGGAGTCGCGGTAGACGAGTAGCGTTCATGGCTCCTTCTCCCTGCGCCAGCATGACCTGGATCAGGTTCGACGGTCGGGACTACCAAGTCCCCTCTCAGCCCGATGCATCGGACTCCCGTGGGTTGTTCACGTACGGCCGTCACGCTACGCCATCACGGCGCTCCGCGACAAGTGCGTGTCAGCATCCGGACAGCGCCGTGCGCGCCCTCACGCCGAGCGGCGCTGGCCCTCCTCGACGCGGTACGCGCCGGACTCCTTGAGCCCCTTGCGAACCGAGCGCACCCCGAAACCAGTCAGCGTCAGACCGGCGGCGAGGTAGATCATGAGCGCGAGGTCGGCCCGGCTGCGCTGCGTCCCCGGTCCGGGCGCGTCCTGCGCCACGCCGTCGACGACCAGGACGCACCGCACGGTCTCGCTCGGCTCGCAGATGTCGGTGTCGGCGCGGTCGACCGCGCCGACCACGATGAGGAGGGCCCCGAGGACCAGCATGATCACGCCCGCGACCAGCGGCCCGCGCCCGAGCCGCCGGGCCTCGCGCACCGCTTCGGGCTCTGGGGCCGCGATGGCGCGGAGCTCCACGAGCAGGTCGCCCCGTTCGGCCGCACCGCGACCGAGGGGCATCCCCTCGCCGGGCAGCCGCAGCTCGGCCCCGTCCGGCGTACCGGCCGGGACGCGCAGGGCGGCCTCGCCGTCGAGCGTGGCGACGTCCACGACGTCGCCGAGTTCGAGGACGTCGGCATCGACGTCGAAGACGGTCCGCAGGTCGACCCCGTCGCGGGTGAGCGTCGAGTGCTCGCGTTCGCGCACCACGGCCACGACCCCCTCGGGGACGCCCTCGACCGGCACGATCACGGTGTCGCCGTCGGCGAGCCCGGCCTGGAGCCGCACGGTAGCCGCGCGCTCGGTCGTCATCGAGCCCGACCCGTCGCAGAACGCGCACGCCTCGCCCTCGTCGAGCCCGGAGCCCTCGCAGTTGACGCACGGCCCGGGGGCCGCGACGCGCACGGTCCTCCTGCCGCCGAAGGCGAGTTCGGCCAGCGTCAACCGCAGGTCGACGGCGCCGAGATGAGCGGGATCGCCGGGCATGGGGTGGCCTCCGATCGGGCGCGGGTTCGCCACCTCATCGTAGGGCAGCGCACCGACGCGGACCAGACCCTAGGCCTCGGCGCGGTCGACCCGCAGGACCCGGTAGCCCTTCGCGCTCGCGTGCTTGTCCACGACCCAGCCGCGCTCGGAAAGCCAGCGCGCCAACGAGTCCGAGCCGAGGTGCTTGGAGACGACGAGCCACGCGACGCCGCCGTCCTTGAGGCGCGGCAGCCACGTGTCGAGGAGCTCGTGGAGGGCCTCCTTGCCGACCTTGATGGGCGGGTTCGACCAGATCTCGTCGAAGCGCAGGTCGGCCGGGACGTCCTCGGGCACGGCGGTGTGGACCGTCCCGGGGGACTTCTCGGTGTTGCGGCGGGTCAGGTCGAGGGCGCGGCGGTTCACGTCGACGGCCCACACCTCGGCGTCGGCGCGTTGGGCGAGCACGGCGCTGATGGGGCCGTACCCGCAGCCGAGGTCGAGGAAGGTCCCGGCGGTCTCGGGCGGGACGACCTTGTGCAGGAGGACGCCGGTGCCGGGGTCGAGCCTGCTCCCGGAGAACACCCCGGTGGAGGTCGTCAACTCGTAGGTCACGCCGTCGAGTTCGAACCCGATGGTGCGCTCGCGGTCGTCGACGGCGGGCTGCTCGCTGAAGTAGTGCTCTGGCTGGTCGGACACATCCGCTATTGTCGCCTGCCGCGGGGCGGCGGGGTCGGCGGATCGGC
Organism: Glycomyces paridis; assembly: GCF_004912155.1. Lineage (GTDB taxonomy): Bacteria > Actinomycetota > Actinomycetes > Mycobacteriales > Micromonosporaceae > Glycomyces > Glycomyces paridis. The sequence goes on from NZ_STGX01000007.1 coordinate 163,558, forward strand.
GCGGAGAGACGCGGGCGCCTCCCGCGCCCCTTCCGCCACGGGCGTTCCGCCCGGTGCCGCCTGCGGCGGCGGCCGTCCTTCTCCCGGGGGATCATGCACCGGTTTCGGCCCGTAGCGGGTCTAAGCTGCCTCCATGGCACATGGCCCGTCCCCCTTCGGTGTCCCGCAGCAGACGCAGGGGCGCCGAAACCAGACCGATCCGGGATTCGACTGGTCGGAGTACGACGAGGGCGCCCGCTCGCAGGCGCCCACGGTGCGGTTCGGCCCGGATCAGGCGACGACGGCGGTCGACCGCTCCGCGGAGGTGGAGTTGGAGGCGCAGCTGGAGCACCTCCACGCGTCGCGGCCGCTGCGGCGCGCGGCGCAGAAGGCGCGGCGGCGCACGAAGTGGTGGCTGGTCGCCTTGGCGGTGGTCAGCGCGCTGGCGGTGGCGGCGGCGTGCGCGGCGGGGGCGTTCATCGTCCTGCGCGGTGGCGATCCGGACCAGTCGGCGTCGAACGGCACGCCCGAGGATGCGTCCTCTATGGACGCGACTTCGGGTGCTCCGGATGTGGTGGACCCGATCGCGAGCCGCGAGACGGACGCCGAGCCGATCTCGGTAGCGGAGCTGTTCGGTTCGGGCGCGATCGCCCCGGCGGGCGCGGCGGGGGCTTACGAGGTGCTCGACGCCGAGGAGCTGACCGACTGCGCGGAGGCGGGTCTCGACGAGTTGGCCGAGCTGCTGGCGGCGGCCGACTGCACGCAGACGGTGCGCGCGACAGTGGTGAGCCCCGACGGCGAGTACGCCGCGACGGCGGGCGTGCTCAACCTGGCCGACGCCGACGAGTCCGAGGCGATGCGCGCGGCGATCGACGCGGGCCTGGAGGGCGGCTTCGCGGCCCTGCGGACCGACGGCGAGGCCGCCGAGCTGGGCAGGGCCGCGACGATGGTCGGGTACAACACGTACGGCCACTATCTGATGTACGTGGTCATCGGCCGCACCGACGGCGAGGCGATCGAGGACGCGGGCGAGCCGGTGCGGGCCATCGTGGGCGATCTGGTCGACGTGTGGTTCGTGGACCAGTTGAAGCCGCGCCGCGACATTCAGTGACGTGAGCCGGGAGCCGTCGAGGCCCGGGGCGACCGAGCGACCGAGCGACCGAGCGACGACCATAGTGGACACTAATGGTCGCGCCGTCACCCCTTGCCGCCGTCGGACTCCCCTGCATCGCAGGCGATCCCCCGACCGCGTGGCGACTTTTCGGGCGATAGGGGCCTACCGGTTGATGTCGTACGTGTGAATATTTGTCCGCATCTCTTGCCCTAGCCCATGATCCCATGTTTTGATCGATGCAGGTCGATGACCCGTTCCCTGTCGGCCCTCCCCGCACGACCGGTTCCCCGACACCTCCCTCAGGAGCTGCACATGTCTCCATGGACCCTCCACGCCCGCCGCGCTCTGGCGGCGCTCGCCGCCGCCGCGCTGACCGTCGTCGCCCTGCTCGCGGTCGACGCCGCCCCCGCCCAGGCGGTCCGCCCGCCGGGCATCCCGTCGACCTCCACCGCGCAGTCGGAGCTCAACGGCCTGACCGTCGCCGCCGAATCCCACGGCTCCTCCTACGACCGGGACCTGTTCCCGCACTGGGTGAGCGTCGGCGGCGGGTGCACCGCGCGCCAGTACGTGCTCAAGCGCGACGGCAGCAACGTCGTCACCGGCTCCGACTGCCAGCCCGACTCCGGCTCGTGGCAGTCCGACTTCGACAACGTGTGGACGAGCACCGTCTCCAACGCCACCATCGACCACGTCGTGGCGCTCTCCGAGGCGTGGGCCTCCGGCGCGTGGTCGTGGACGACCGCCCAGCGCCAGGCATTCGCCAACGACATCAACTCGCCGCAGCTGTGGATCGCCACGACCTCGGCGAACAGCTCCAAGAGCGACTACGACCCCGCGGAGTGGATGCCCTCCAACGCCTCCGTGCGGTGCGACTACGTCAAGGCCTGGATCCACGTCAAGTCCCTGTACGACCTGACGGTGGACTCGGCCGAGAAGAGCGCGCTCCAGTCGCACCTGACGAACTACTGCGGCTCCTCCGGCGGCACGCCGACCGGCTGCACCGGCGCGAAGACCACCGCGGCGGCCGTACCCGAGGGCACGCCGCTGAACTCGACGATCAGCCTGTCGTGCACCGGGAGCGCGTCCTCGTCGAGTTCGGTGAGCGTCAACGTCACGCACCCGTACAGCGGCGACATCGCCATCGCGCTCGTCGCCCCGGACGGGTCGACCTACACGCTCAAGGCCGCGAGCTCCTCGACCACGGCGAACGTCAACGCGACGTACACCGCGAACCTGTCGAGCGAGTCGCGTTCGGGCACATGGACCCTGCGGGTCACCGACACCTACTCGGGCGGCTCCAGTGGGACGCTGAACAGCTGGTCCCTCGCGATCTAGCGGGCGCCGAAACGCCACGGAGGGCCGGGCGCCGCAGCGCCCGGCCCCCCTTTTCATCCACCGCAGGCTCCACTATGGCTGATGCCGTCAACCTTCGAGTCGGCGGCTCCAATGGACGGTCGCGGGCTTGGCGGGCTCGGCCGCACCGTTCCACTGCGGCGACTGGGTGAGGTAGAACAGGTAGCCGAGCGCGGGCGCCACGATGAGCGCCGCGATGCCGACCGCGACGAGCAGCCCCTGGAGGGTCGCCGGGGCGCCCGCCCCCTCGTGGATCGACACCTGGTCGACCAGGACCCACGGGTACTGCCCGACACCCCAGCCGGCCATGACGGCAGCCACCGCGACCACGGCGGTCAGCCGCGCAATCCCGAACCGCCCGCGCCACAGCAGGATCAGCGTCGCGATCCCGCCGAGGGCCGAGAGCGCGGCCACGGGCAGGGCCCGGCTCGTCAGGCCCTCCCACAGCGTCGGCGCGTCGCGTTCGATCGGGATGAGCGCGGCGAACACGACGGCGCCGGTCACCGCGCCGACGACGAGCGAGCGCACGCGCAGGCGCGCGGCCAGCGCGTCCTGCCCGCGCCGGGCGGCGTCGGCGGTCAGGAAGGTCCCGGCGAGGAAGGCGCAGGTGCCCACCGAGATCGCGCCGGTGAACAGCGGGGTCGGTGCGAGCCATGAGGTCCACGGGTCGCCGTTCCCGCCGGCCGGGACGCGGCCCGAGGCGAGCGCTCCGGCGATGGTGCCCAGGAAGAACGGGGCGAGGACCGAGGAGGTCGCGAAGACGACGCCGAACAGGCGCGCCTGCCAGAGCGTCTCGCTGTACTTGCGGAAGGCGAAGCTGGCGCCGCGCAGGACGATGCCGCCGAGCGCGAGGACGAGCGGCACGTAGAGGGTGGTCATGGCGGCGGCGAAGGACTCGGGGAATCCGGTCCACCACATGACGAGCACGTAGATGAGCCAGACGTGGTTGGCCTCCCAGACGGGCCCGATGCTGTGGTCGATGAGGGTGCGCAGCGGGGCGCCGCGGCGGCTGCCGCCCGCGGTGAGGTCGTGGAAGCCCGATCCGAAGTCGGCGCCGCCGAGGACGGCGTAGCACAGGACCCCGGCGAACAGGGCCGCCGCGACGGCGAATTCGAGGGTCATCATCGCGCGTCCTCCAGTTCGTCGCCACAGTCCCGGACAGTGGAGTCCCGGACAGTGGCGTCGGGGTCGGCGAGCGGCGAGCGCGGGCCGTAGGGGCTGGGCAGGTCGGCGGCGCCGTCGCGCCAGCGCCGGGCCATCGAACGGAGGATGACGATCGCGCCGATGCTCATGCCGCCGTACAGGAGTACGGAGGCGCCGTAGACGCCCCAAAGGGCTCCCGAGTGGTCGGCGGCGGCCTCGGTGGTGCGCATGACGCCGTAGACGATCCACGGTTGGCGTCCCACTTCGGTGGCGATCCAGCCCGCTTCCATGGCAGTGACGGCGAGGAGGCCCGAGACGGCGGCGAAGCGCAGGAACCACCGGTTCTGGAGCAGGTCCACCTTGCGGCGGCGCATGAACCAGAAGAGCAGGACGGCGCCGAGGAGGAGGAAGCCGATGCCGATCATGGTCTGGAAGGCGTAGTGCGTGAAGTTCACCGGCGGTTCGTCGGCCTCGTCGAACTGGTCGAGGCCGGGCACGGGTTCGGTGAAGGAGTTGAGCGAGGCGATCGAGCTGAGGTAGGGGATCTCTATGGCCCACTTGACTTCGCCGTCGATGTAGATCCCGCCGATGGTGAGAGGCGTGGCGCCGTCGGCGGTCTCGTCGGCGAATTCGAAGGCGGCGAGTTTGGCGGGCTGGCGCTCGGCGAGGTCGTGGCCGAGGAAGTGCCCGGCGACGGGCTGGGCGAGGGCGGCGATGGTGGCGAACGCGAAGGGCACCATGAAGCCGAGGCGGTGGTGGCGGTCGCGGCGGCCCTTGAGCATCCCGGCGGCGTAGACGGCGGCGATGGAGAACCCGGCGACCATGTAGGCGGCGAGCCACATGTGCGCGAAGGCGAGGAACGCGTGCTGGTTGAACAGGACGGCCCAGGGTTCGATGTCGACCACTTCGCCGCCGACGATGTCGAAGCCGACCGGGGCGTTCATCCAGGCGTTGACGGCGAGCACGCAGTAGGTGCCGATGACGCCGGTGATCGCCATGGGCACCACCATGAGCAGGAGGAGCTTCTGGGGCATGCGGCCCCAGCCGTACAGGTAGATGCCGAGGAAGATCGCTTCGAGGAAGAAGGCGAGCCCTTCGAAGGCGAAGGGGAGTCCGAGGACGTCGCCGAAGGTGCCCATGAGGCCGGGCCACAGGAGGCCCATCTCGAAGCTGAGGACGGTGCCGGAGACGGCGCCGATCGCGAAGAGCACGGCCGAGGCCTTGCCCCAGCGCTTGGCGAGGCCGAGCGCGACCTGGTCCTGCTTGACGATGCCGCGCAGGTGCATCGCGAAGATGATCGCGGGGAAGGCGACGCCGAAGCAGGCGAGGATGATGTGCCAGCCGAGCGAGAGCGCCATCTGCTGGCGGGCGGGCATGAGGCCCGCGGGGTCGGCGGCGGCGACCGCGTCGGCGGTCTGGGCGAGGAGCTGGGTTGCGTCCATGGTTTGAAGCTACGTGCCCGAACGTCCGGATCAACGCTCTTGTGAATGCTTTCACAAGAGCCGGGACGACCGGATCGAACGTGTTCAAAAACGTTTGGACCAGCGAAAAGGCACCGGACCCTGCGGCTTCGCCCGCGCAGCGCCTCGGGCGGGACGGCGGCGCTCAATTTCGGCGGCGGGCCGCTGAAGCGCGCCGTGAGCTACTCCAATCGGCTCGGCCGCGGAGCACTCCGCCGCAACAAGGCCCGCGCGTGCGCTACGCGGACAAGGCCCGCCACACCCGAAAACACTCGACGCGGCGCTCACGGTTCCGCGTAGCGTGCGGCCATCGCCGTCGCCATGTCCCGCAGTGCCAGCCGGAGCGAAGACGGGGCGAGGACCTCCGCGTCGAGACCTAGGCGCCACAGCGCCCACTCCGCATGGCGCGCATCGTGGAACGTCGCCTCCAGCACCGAGCCGCCGTCGGCGTCCCGTGCCGCGCGCACGGCCAGCGACGTGTCCAGCAGCTCCTCGCGCCTCGCCGGGTCCACGCGCAGCGCCACGGTCAGGTGCTCGCCGCCGGAGAGGAACCGCTCGGAGCGCTCGGCCCAGATCCGGTCGAGGTCGACCCGGTCCGGGCGCACTGCGGACTCGGGGAGCGCCTCGGCGCCGGAGACGCGCGCGAGCCGGTACGTGCGGTCCGCGCCCGAACGCGTCGCCAGCAGATACGCCTTGTCGCGCACGGTGACCAGGCCGATCGGGTCCACGGTGCGCCACTGCGCCTCCTGCCCGACCGCCGCGTACAGCAACCGGAGCCGCCGCCCTTCGAGGACGGCCCGGCGCACCTCGGCGACCACTGCGGCCGGCAGGTCCTCGGTCTCGCGCCTGCGCGAGAGCAGGTCGGCCGCCGGTTCGACCAGGAACCGCTGCGTCGCGTCGCTCGCGGCCGCCCGGTGGCCCTCGGGCAGCGCGTCCACGACCTTGCGCATCGCCGAGGCGAGCGCGGGCCCGAGCCCGAACGCCTGCCCGCCCCTGCCCGTCAGCAGCGCCAGCGCCTCGTCGCGGTTGAGCCCGGTGAGCTCGGTGCGAAAACCGGGGAGCAGCGCGAAACCGCCGTGGCGGCCCCGCTCGGCGTAGACCGGGACGCCCGCCGCCGAGAGCGCCTCGATGTCGCGCAGCACCGTGCGCGTGGAGACCTCCAGCTCCGCCGCGAGGGTCTCGGCGGTGAGGCGGCCGCGCTGACGCAGCAGGAGGACCAGGGAGACGAGGCGGTCGGCGCGCATGAGGAGAATCTATCCGCAATACCTGACACAAGATGTCGTGATTCGCTGCGAAGCTCGATGGCGCCGCGGCCCTCCGGCCGCGCGGATTCGAAGGGAACCGATGATGGAACGAACGGCGGTCAACCCCGTCCAGTGGTCGAAGGCGTTGGGCTTCAACCAGGGCGAGCTCGTGGAGGGGCACACCCGCACCCTCTACTGCGCCGGCCAGACCTCGACGGGAGCCGACGGCGCTCCCGTCCACGTGGACGACATGGAGGCGCAGCTCGCGCTGAGCATCCGGAACCTGGAGGCGGTCCTCGACGGCGCCGGGATGTCGATGTCGAACCTGGTGCGGCTCAACGTCTACACCACCGACGTCGACCTGCTCCTGCGCCACTACGGCCCGCTCGCGGCCCGCCTCGCCGAGGCGGGCGTGGCCCCGGCCTCGACGCTCCTCGGCGTCGCGCGCCTGGCGGTGCCGGGCCTCATGGTCGAGATCGAGGGGACGGCGGTGGCGTAGCCTCCGATGATCGAAGGGCCCCGGCGCGTCGCGCCGGGGCCCTTGCGGGGCTTGCGAAAACTAGACGCCGAGGTCGGTGGCGGCGGCGATGAGTTCGGCCAGTTCCTCGACGTCGGGGTCCTCGGTGGTCGCGGCGAGGTCGGCGGCGGCGGGGAGGACGGCTTCGCAGTCGAAGTCGGCGCTGCCGCGCAGGACTTCGGCGAACGCGGCCGCCACGAGGTCCACGTGCAGGCTCGGCAGGGCGCTCTCGCCGAAGGCCGCGGCGTGCAGGTCGGCGGTGGCGGTGCCGGTCTCCTCGGTCTCGGGGTCCTGCCAGCGGACGTCGACGGTGGCGAGTTCGCCGTCCTCGCCGGTGAGGGCGAGGGCGTACAGGGCGGTGACGGAGTGGCCGGGCCCGACTTCGCCGCCGTCGACGCCGTCGTCCTCGAAGTCCTCGTCGGCGATGGCGCGGTTCTCGAAGCCGATGAGCCGGTATTCGGCGACCGTGGCCGGGTCGAAGGTGACCTGGATCTTCGCGTCTCGGGCCGTCACGCCGAGGGTCGAGGTCAGGCGTTCGGAGAACACGCGCTCGGCCTCGGTGGCGGTCGCGAAGTAGACGGCCCAGCCGTCGCCGTTGTCGGCGAGCTGCTCCAGCATCTCCTGGTTGTAGGAGTCGCCGACGCCGACGGTGAGGAGCGTGATCCCTCCGGCGACGGCGTCGCCGAGCGATTCGAGCATCGCGTCGTGCTCGGTGATGCCGACGTTGGCCTCCCCGTCGGAGAGCAGGATGACGCGGTTGTCGCGGCCCGAGTCGTAGGCCTCGCCCGCGAGTTCGTAGCCGTCCTCAAGGCCCGCTTCCATGTTGGTGGAGCCGCGGGCGTCGAGGTCGTCGATCGCGTCGTGGAGTTCCTCGCCGTCGCCGACCTCGGTCATGCCCTGGAGGAGGTCGGACTCGGTCTCGTAGGTGACGATCGCGACGGCGTCGGTGGGCCGCAGCTGGTCGACGAGGAGGTGCAGGGAGTCGCGCACGATGCCGATCCGGTCGTCCTGTTCCATCGAGCCGGACACGTCGATGACGAAGGTCAGGTTCACGTCCTTGCGGTCGGCGTCGTCGGCGGTCCTGGTCTGGAGGCCCACGCGCATCAGGTGGGTGGCGTCGCCGGACTCGTACCAGTCGGGCAGTTCGGCGCCGTCCACGGTGAGCGCGAAGCCGTTCCCGTCCGGCTCCGCGTAGCCCTGGTCGAAGTAGTTCACGAACTCCTCGGGCCGGACCTGGTCGACCGGTGGCAGCGCGCCGTCGCCGAGCGAGCGGCGGGCGTAGTCGTAGGAGGCGGTGTCCACGTCGACCGCGAAGGTCGACTCGGGGTCGTCCTCGGGCGACACCGGCCCGTTGGGCGCGTAGCCCTCCTCGCTCCCCGGCTCGGCGGGCGAGGCGGCGTAGTCCTCGGTCAGCGCCTGCGCCTCGCCGCTCCCGGCGTCGCCGCTCGGTCCGGAACAGGCGGCGAGCGGCAGCAACAGGGCCGCGATCCCGATCTTCGTCAGGCGTCTCATGGAGGGGTCCCTTCTCACGTCGTCCACCATGAGACTGCGCCCGACCCGCTCCGGTTCCCGCCGTGGCCGAACCGTGACGGCCCGGTGAGCGAACCGGTACCTCAGAGGGTGCGGAGGCGGCGGGTCTGGTCGATGCGGGCGCGCCAGTCGGCGGGGTCGTCGGAGTAGGAGACCTCGACGAGGGTGAGGCCGTGGGGGCCGACGACGTGGACGTCGTTGGCGCGTTCGCCGTGGGTGAGGATGGCGGCGAGCCAGGCCTCGTCGCGGCGGCCGTCCCCGACGGCGAGGGAGGCGCCGACGAGGCTGCGGACCATGGAGTGGCAGAAGGCGTCGGCGCGGACGGTGGCGACGGCGATGCCGTCCTCGTCGCGGGCCCAGTCGTACTGCTTGAGTTCGCGGATGGTCGTGGCGCCCTCGCGCTGCTTGCAGAAGCCGACGAAGTCGTGCTCGCCGAGGAGCGCCTGGCTCGCGGCGTGCATCCGCTCGACGTCGAGGGGGCGGGGCCAGGCGAGGGTGTCGAGGCGCCGGAGGGGGTTGACGCCCCAGGTCGCGTCGGCGACCCGGTAGCGGTAGCGGCGCCACCGCGCCGCGAAGCGGGCGTTGAAGGACGGGTCGACGGCCTCGGCGGCGGTGACGCGCACGTCGGGCGGGAGGATGCCGCGCAGGCGCCACACGAGGCGGTCGCGCAGGGCCTCCCATTTCACGGTCGGCACGTCGACGTGGACGATCTGGCCGGTCGCGTGGACGCCCGCGTCGGTGCGCCCGGCGACGGTGAAGCCCTCGATCTCGCCGAAGAGGATCTCCAGGGCGCGGATGACCTCGGAGGCGACGGTCCGCAGCCCCGGTTGCAGAGCCCAGCCGTTGAACTCGGCCCCGTCGTAGGCGACGCCGAGCCGCAGCCGCGTGCTGTCCTCCACCCGTTCCTCCACCCTGTGCCCGATCCTCTGGGACCGCTTGTCCGGAAAGCGAAACCGCGCGCAAGGCCGAGGCCCTGCGCGCGGTGCTGACTGATGGAGCCGGCGGGCCTCGCGGCCCGGCGGCGTCCTAGTCGACGAGCTCGATGATCGCCATCGGCGCGTTGTCGCCCTTGCGGTTCCCGGCCTTGATGATCCGGGTGTAGCCGCCCTCGCGGGCGGCGAAGCGCGGGGCGACCTGCTCGAACAGGTCGTTCGTGGCGTCCTTGTTGCGCAGCTTGGCCAGCGCCAGGCGGCGGTGGTGCAGCGTGCCCTTCTTGCCGTGCGTGATCAGCTTTTCAGCGTAGGGACGCAGGCGGCGGGCCTTGGTCAGCGTCGTGGTGATGCTGCCGTGCTCGAACAGGGAGGCCGCGAGGCCCGAGAGCATGAGCTTCTCGTGCGCCGGGGAACCGCCCAGGCGCGGGCCCTTGGTGGGCTTAGGCATTTCTTACTCCTCTTGGTTTGACACGGCCGACCGTCTTACGGAACCGACCGCCGTATTCACGCGGCTCTTAGAGCTGCTCGGTCTCGCGGAGGTCCTCGCCGTCGTCCTCGTACTCGTCGGACTCGGCGACCGGCGACCCGCCGTAGGCCACTGCGGCCTCGCTCGGGTCGAAGGTGCCGGGGGAGTCCTTGAGGCTCAGGCCCATGCCCGCGAGCTTCATCTTGACCTCGTCGATCGACTTCTGCCCGAAGTTGCGGATGTCGAGCAGGTCGGCCTCGGTGCGGTTGATGAGTTCGCCGACGGTGTTGACGCCCTCGCGCTTGAGGCAGTTGTAGGAGCGGACGGTCATGTCCAGGTCCTCGATCGGCAGGGCCAGATCGGCGGCCAGCTGCTGGTCGGCCGGGCTGGGCCCGACGTCGATGCCCTCGGCCTCGGTGTCGAGCTCGCGGTACAGGCCGAACAGCTCCACCAGGGTGGAGCCGGCCGACGCCAGCGCGGTGCGCGGCGTGGTGGACGGCTTGGACTCGACGTCGACGGTGAGCTTGTCGAAGTCGGTGCGCTGCTCGACGCGCGTGGCGTCGACGGAGTAGGCCACCTTGAGCACGGGCGAGTAGATCGAGTCGACCGGGATGCGGCCGATCTCGTTGGTCTCGCCCTTGTTGGCCGGCGACGAGACGTAGCCTCGGCCGCGCTCGACCACGAACTCCATGTCGATGCGGCCCTTGGAATTGAGGGTCGCGAGCTTGAGTTCGGGGTTGTGGACCTGCACGCCGGCGGGCGGCTGGATGTCGCCGGCGAGGACCTCGCCGGGGCCTTCCTTGCGCAGGTACATGGTGGCCGGCTCGTCGCTCTCCGAGGAGACGCAGATCTGCTTGACGTTCAGCACCAGTTCGACGACGTCTTCTTTCACGCCGGGGATGGTGGAGAACTCGTGCAGGACGCCGTCGATCTTGATCGACGTGACCGCCGCGCCCGGAATGGACGACAGCAGGGTGCGCCGCAGCGAGTTGCCGAGCGTGTAGCCGAAACCGGGCTCCAGGGGTTCGATGGTGAACTTGGATCGGGTCGGGCTGATCTGCTGCTCGGTGAGCGTGGGCCGCTGGGTGATGAGCATTGCGATGGTGTCCTTTGTTCGGGGCGCCCGCTATTTGACGCCTGAAACGCTTGGATTCGGTGAGGCCTCGCCGCGGCGGCGCTCGAAAGCGCCGCCCCGGCTCCGCTTCGGTGTCGCCCTAGACGCGGCGGCGCTTGGGCGGACGGCAGCCGTTGTGCGGCTGGGGCGTCACGTCGTTGATCGAGCCGACCTCGAGGCCGACGGCCTGGAGGGAGCGGATCGCGGTCTCGCGGCCGGAGCCGGGGCCCTTGACGTAGACGTCGACCTTGCGCATGCCGTTGTCCATCGCACGGCGGGCGGCGGCCTCGGCGGCCATCTGCGCGGCGTACGGGGTCGACTTGCGCGAGCCCTTGAAACCGACCTGGCCGGAGGAGGCCCAGGCGATCACGGCACCGGTCGGGTCGGTGATCGACACGATGGTGTTGTTGAAGGTGCTCTTGATGTGGGCGTGCCCGTGGGGCACGTTCTTCTTCTTGGCGCGCGGGTTCTTGGAACCGCCGCGAGTCTTCGGTGGCATCTGCTGGTCTCCTAACGTGCCTTCTTCTTGCCCGCGACGGTCTTCTTCGGACCCTTGCGAGTACGGGCGTTGGTCTTGGTCCGCTGACCGTGGACCGGAAGGCCGTAGCGGTGACGGAGACCCTGGTAGCAGTTGATCTCGATCTTGCGGCGAATGTCGGCCTGCACCTCGCGGCGCAGGTCGCCCTCGACCTGGAAGTGCTCCTCGATGTAGTTGCGGAGCTGCACCATCTCTTCGTCGGTGAGGTCCTTGACCCGCTTGTCGCGGTCGAGGCCGGTCGCCGCGATCGTCTCGAGCGAGCGCGTGCGGCCGATGCCGTAAATGTAGGTGAGTGCGATCTCCAGGCGCTTGTCGCGCGGGAGGTCGACTCCGACCAGGCGTGCCATGCAGGCATACTCCTAGCGTTGTCGGAGGTCTGACCGCTGCCTTCCCGCCGGGGTCTGAACCCCTGCCCTGATGGGCGATGCGAGCCTCGGCCTCCGAGCCGAGGGTTGTGCCGGAGCACCGGCGGCGGCTTCCCCTATTGGGGCCTTTCTTGGGCGTATGAGCTGCTTAACCCTGACGCTGCTTGTGACGCGGGTCGGACGAGCAGATAATCATCACTCGTCCGTGCCTGCGGATCACGCGGCAGTTCTTGCAGATCACTTTGACGCTCGGCTTGACTTTCACGAGTCCTACTTCATGTAGTCGTCAGGTCAGCGGTAACGGTAGACAATCCGCCCGCGCGACAGGTCGTACGGCGAGAGCTCGACCACGACCCGGTCCTCGGGGAGGATCCGGATGTAGTTCTGGCGCATCTTGCCGCTGATGTGGGCGAGCACTTTGTGGCCGTTGGTCAATTCCACCCGGAACATGGCGTTCGGGAGGGACTCCACGACCTTGCCCTCAATCTCGATGGCACCGTCTTTTTTCGGCATAGCCTCCGCTACCGTGACAACTCGGTCTGAAAACCCCGCGCCCGTGACGGGCCCGGAGCTACTGGCACGCCGACCCGATGGTTCGGGAGGGCGAAGGAACGGTGCCGCGCTACGCCTGCGGCGTCCGGAGACCGGAGCGCCCGGCGCCCCGTCAGGGGGCGCACTGCACCACTGGGCGAGTCTACTCGCGCTCGCATACCGCCTACCAGGGGGTTGACCGTGACAGAGGGCACTCGAATCGCGAGCGGGGACGCCGCCCCGGCTTTCCCGGTAGCCCGAAGGTCCGAGGCGGCGTCTCCTGCTTGCTCAGGCTTGTTACTTCGAGTAGTACTCGACGATGAGCTGCTCGTCGCAGATCACGGGGATCTGCTTGCGCTCGGGCACCGCCAGGAAACGGGCGATGAGGCCTTCGAGGTGCGACTCGATGTAGGCCGGGGTGACCTCGCCCGCCCACGCGCCGGCGGCGGCGAGCTGGAACGGCGTGGTGGCGCGGGACTTCTTGCGGACCTGCACGAAGTCGCCGGCCTTGAGCCGGTAGGAGGCGATGTCGACCTTGCGGCCGTTCACGGTGAAGTGACCGTGGTTGACGAACTGCCGGGCCTGGTAGATCGTGCGGGCGAAGCCGGCGCGGAGCACGAAGGCGTCCAGGCGGGATTCGAGCAGGCTGACCAGGTTCTCACCGGTCTTGCCCGTGCGGCGCACGGCCTCGGCGTAGGCGTTCCGCAGCTGGCGCTCGGAGATGTTGTACTGGGCGCGCAGACGCTGCTTCTCGACCAGCTGGTTCTTGTAGTCCGATTCCTTCTTGCGGCCGCGGCCGTGCTGCCCCGGAGGGTAGGGACGGCGCTCCATGTACTTGGCGGCCTTCGGCGTCAGAGCGATGCCGAGGGATCGGGAAAGCTTGACTTTCGCCTTAGCTTGCAATGATCTCTCCAGTAATTCATGCGTCGCCTCGAAGGAGATCCGAGGCAGATTGCGTCCCTGACCGGCAGAAACGCGTGAGTGTAGCGCGCTCAGCTATGCACCTGGGTGTCCCCTGGGGCTGGCGCGCACACGGTGATGCGGTCGCTTCGCACCCCGTCACGGGGTACAGAGCTCGGGTCTAGGTTACTTGCCGTCCTTCGCGTCGCCCACCCGGGCCGCCGCGAGAGTGACCAGGCGCTCCACGAGGTCGCCGTAGGAGGTCCCGGCGGCGGCGAAGGCCTGCGGGACGCCGCTCATCGGCGTCATGCCCGGCATGGTGTTCACCTCGTTGAGGTACACCACGCCGTCCTCGCCGAGGAAGCAGTCGACGCGGGCGAGGTCGCGGCAGTCCAGGAGCCGGAAGACCTTGCGGGCGAGGGCCTGCGCCTGCGCGGCCACGCCCTCGGGGTAGTCCGGGTGCAGGTCGAACGGCTCGGGGTTGTCGAGGTACTTCGCGTCGAAGTCGAACCAGCCGTCCTCGCCCTTGGCGAGCACTTCGAGCGGGAAGGTCACGTCGAGGTCGCCGTCGAGGGTCTCCAGGACGCCCATCTCGATCTCGCGCACGTTCATGAAGGAGGCCTCGAAGACGACCTTCTCGTCGACCTCGCGGGCCTTGGCGACCGCGTCGGCGAGCTCCTCGGCCGACTTGGCGCGGCTGATGCCCAGGCTGGAGCCGGCGCGGGCGGGCTTGACGAAGATCGGCAGGCCGAGCTTCGCCACGACCGCCTCGGCGTCGAGCTCCTCCCCCGGCTTGAGGACCGCGAAGGCGCCCTGGGGAATCCCCTCGGCGGCCAGCAGTCGCTTGCTGAACTCCTTGTCCATGCACAGGGAGCTGGAGAGCACGCCCGAGCCCACGTAGGGGACCCCGGCCATCTCGAACAGGCCCTGGATGGTGCCGTCCTCGCCGTAGGGCCCGTGCAGGACCGGGAAGAGGACGTCGGCGATCGGGCGCGCGCCGGGGCCGAGGTCCACGGCGACGGACTTGCCGACCTCGGCGGTGACCTCGGGCAGCGAGCCCGCGGACTCGATCGCGAACGCGGCGTCCGAGGGCAGCTCGACCCACTCGCCGGCGCGCGTGATGCCGATGGAGGTCACCTCGTAGCCGCGGTCGCGGAGCGCCTTGGCGACCCCGGAGCCGGAGGCGGCGGAGACGGGCTGCTCGACGCTGCGCCCGCCGAAGAAGACGGCGACGGTCGGTTTCGCGGAGCTGTCATCGTGCATTGTCGGACCTCAAACTGTCGGTTTCTGGTTTGGTCTCGCGTCCCATGAGCAGGGCGACCGCGGCTCTGGGGTCGAGTCCCTCGTGGCAGACCCGCTCGACGGCGTCGCAGATCGGCATCTCCACGCCGACCTTGCCTGCGAGGTCGGTGATGGACCGGCAGCTCTTGACGCCCTCGGCGGTCTGCTTGGTGACGCGCGCGGCCTCTTCGAGGGTTGCCCCGAGACCGAGCTGTTCACCGAAGGTGTGGTTCCGCGACAGCGGGGAGGAGCAGGTGGCGACCAGGTCGCCGAGCCCGGCGAGCCCGGCGAACGTGGCCGGGTCGGCGCCCAGGCGCAGGCCCAGGCGGGTGGTCTCGGCGAGGCCGCGGGTGATGATGGTGGCCTTGGTGTTGTCGCCCATGCCCATGCCGGCGGCCATGCCGTAGGCGAGGGCGATGACGTTCTTGACCGCGCCGCCGAGCTCGCAGCCGACCACGTCGGTGTTCGTGTACGGGCGGAAGTACGCGGTGGTGACGGCCTTCTGGACGTCCACGGCCCGGCCGTGGTCGATGCACGCCACGACCGAGGCCGTGGGCTGCTCCTCGGCGATCTCGCGGGCGAGGTTGGGGCCCGACAGGACCGCGATGCGCGACTGCGGGGCGCCGGTGACCTCGGCGATGACCTCGGTCATGCGCGCGGTCGACCCGAGCTCGATGCCCTTCATGAGGCTCAGGAGGGTCGCGGTGGGCTCCAGGTGGTCCGACCAGTCGGCGAGGTTGCCGCGCAGGGTCTGGCTGGGCACCGACAGGACGACGAGGTCGGCGCCGCGCAGGGCCTCGGCCGCGTCGGTCGTGGCCGAGACGAGCGCGGGCAGCTCGATGTCGGGGTAGTAGTCGGGGTTGCGGTGGCGGGCGGCGACCGCCTCGGCGACGGCCTCCCGCCTGGCCCACAACGTCACGGGCGTCCCGGCGTCGGCGAGGATCTTGGCGAACACGGTCCCCCAGGAACCGGCGCCCATCACGGCTGCTCTCACTCGGTCGGCTCGCTTTCTTCGCGGTCCCGGTCCTCGGAACGCCGGCGGCGGGGGTCGAACAGCTCGGGGGCGGTCTCGCCGCGGATCTCGGCGAGGCCGTCGCGCAGGGACTCCATGATGCGGTCGGTGACCGCGGCGAGGGTCTCGCGGGGGACCTCGGCGCCGGGGACGGCCCCGGAGCCCTCGGTCGGCGCCGTGCGCCACCGGTCGAGGTCGACGGCGGGCAGGGCGCGGACGGTCACGGGCTTGCGGCCGAACTTGAACTTGGGGCTGCGGCCGCGGTCGTGGATCGCGAGCGCTCCCCATTGGACGATCGGGATCACGGGCGCGCCGGTCTCCAGGGCCAGACGGGCGACGCCGGTCTTGCCCTTCATGGGCCAGTGGTTCGGCTCCTTGGTGACCGTGCCCTCGGGGGACATGATGACGACGTGACCCATGCGCAGCTCGTCGGCGAGGACGCGCACGGCGTCGGCGGCGTCGGCGCTGCCGCGCTTGACCGGGATCTGCCCGGTGCGCCCGACCACGGGGCCCACCACCGGAATCCGCAGGATCGACTCCTTGAGCAGGAAGCGGGGGTGGCGTCCGGCGTTCCACACGTAGTGGGCGACCACGAGCGGGTCGATGTCCGAGTAGTGGTTCCAGACCAGGATCGCCGGCCCGGTGAGGGGGACGTGCTCCATGCCGCTCCACTCGCGCTTGGAGAGGAGGAGCATCCCGCCCTTCACGAGGTTGCCGCAGACCTGGATGAACGCGGAGAGGGCGTCGCCGCCGCGGCGGCGGAAGGTGTACTGCGCCTCGGGCGTCGGCTCGGTCACCTGGTGGCTCTCTTTCTCGGCGGGGCCGGTGCGGGCGCGGGGCGTTCCCGCGCGGCGGGCCGCGGGAGGGCCGGGCGACGCGCGAGAGCCGTCCGTCGGCTCAGCCTGTGCCGTTGTGTACGGGATCGTCAGTGCATTGCACTCTAACGCCCGCCCCGGCCCGGTCGGGCGACGGGAAGCAAAGGGTGGGGTTTGACTCCCCGTTCCGGGGTCGCGGTATACGCCAAGTGAACTCCCAGGTACGCGCCGCGCGGTCGGCGACTCCGGGCGGGCGGGGCGCGGGACGCCGGGGTTGCGCCGCCCCAGCTATGATGTCATCATAGAGTCACAATGACATCTAGCGCGCCGACCGCCTCGCCGGCGCGAATCCCGACCCGACTCGGAGTGAATGACATGAACTGGCGTCTCTTCGGCTGGCTCGCGGCCATGTTCGGCGGCGCGATCGTCGCGATCTGGCTCGTGGCGACCGTCATCAGCCTGGTGTTCGCGACGCTCGGCTTCCTCATCAAGCTCGCCCTCGTCGTCGCCGTCGTCGGCGGCCTCATCTTCCTCGGCTACAAGGGCTACAAGGCCGTTGGCGGCGGCGAACGCCGCCAGATCCGCAAGTAGTCCCCCCGGTGCCGCGGCCCGCCCGGCCGCGGCATCGCCGTTCCCCGCGCCGATGCGGCCGCGCCCCTGGCGGATCGGCCCCCGATGGTCCAAGCTGAGACCATGCAGGGCACCATCGCGACCTTCAACGAGGACCGCTCCGGCGTGATCGTCCTCGACGGCACCGACAACGCGGGCCGCCGCATCGCTTTCGACGCGGCGGCCTTCGACGTCTCCGGGCTGCGCCTGCTGCGCCCCGGCCAGCGCGTCGCCTTCGAATGCGACGAGGCGGGCGCGGTGGTCGCCGTCCGCATCGTCACCATGCACGCTTGACCATGCCGGCCTGACCATGCGGGCTTGACCATGCGCGCCTGAGGGAGCGGGGGCGTTTCGTCGCGGTTCGGCCCGTAATGGGCTGTCCCCATACGGCATCGGCGTCCTCCGCACGAGTGGCGAGGTTCCCGCGATTGGGTGAGTCACAGTACGGTATGAGCGTGAGCGGGACTGCATCGACGAGCGGGGCGCGGCGGCACGTGGCCGCGGCCGGCGGCCTGTTGTGGCGCAACGGCGAACGCGGGCTGGTGGAACTGGTCGCGGTGTGGCGGCCCCAGGTCGGGAACTGGTCGCTGCCGAAGGGCAAGCTCGACCCCGGCGAGCATCCGCTGACGGCGGCCTGCCGCGAGGTCGAAGAGGAGACCGGCATCCCGGTCATCCCGCAGATGTGGCTGTGCCGCCCTTCGTACGTGCTCCCCAATCCGGCGGGCGACGTGCTCAAGTGGGTCGACTACTGGTCGATGCGCACCGAGAAGCCCGAGGCGGGCTTCACCGCGGACGAGGAGATCGGCGAGCGGCGCTGGCTGACGCTCTCGGAGGCCCGTGCGGCGCTGACGCGTCCGCGGGACCAGGAGGTGCTCAAGGCGTTCGCGTCGCTCCCGGCAGTGACGGCGACGGTGATCCTGGCGGCCCCGGCGGAGGTCGAGGCGTCCTGGGACGGGCCGGAGGTGACGCGCCCGCTGAGCGATCGGGGCCGGGACCAGGCGGTGCGGCTGGCGGCGCTGACGTCGCTGTACCAGCCGGACCGGGCCTACAGCGCGACCGGCCGGGCGAGCGTGCAGACCGTGGAGCCGGTCGCGCACGCGGTGCGGTGCACGCTGAGCGGCGATTCGACCTTCGACGCCGAAGCGCACGGCCGCAATCCGCTGCGCACGGGCGTCCAGGTGCGGGAGCTGGCGGGCGGGGGCGGGGCGGCGATCGTGTGCGCCGAGCCGGAGGTCGTGTGCGACACGGTGGCGATCCTGGCCGACGAGGACGGCCTGGAGGTCCCGGACGTGTCGACGCGGGCCGGGGAGGCGTGGGTGCTGTCCCTGTCGGGCCAGCGGCTCATCGGGCTCGAACGGCTCTGAGCGCCTTCGCGGGTCCGTCGGGGGGCTTCGGGGGCGGCGCGGCTGCGTACGGGCCCTGGCGGGCGCTCTGAAGGCGTTTTCGCGCGCTAGGGTTGCGTCCGCCATCGGATTCGAGCGCCGTCGTGCGCGCACAAGGAGGTAGGCACCCGTGCCGGACCGCGCCAGCACCGACCTTCGCAACTGGGCCGGGAACATCCGCTTCTCCCCCAGCAGCTTCGAGCAGCCCGCGACGCTCGACGAGGCCAGGGCGGCCGTCGCCGCGGCCCCGCGCGTGCGGGTGCTGGGGTCGGGCCACTCGTTCAACACGATCGCCGACACCGACGCGGTCATGCTCTCGCTCACCGGCATCGAGCCGGACGTGCGGATCTCGGCCCTCGACGGCACCGTGACCGCCTCGGGCTGGCTCACCTACGCGCGCTTGGGCGCGGCCGTCCACCGGGCCGGCTTCGCGCTGCACAACCTCGCGTCGCTGCCGCACATCTCGGTCGCGGGCTCGATCGCCACGGGCACGCACGGCTCGGGCGACGCCAACGGGAACCTCGCGACCGCCGTGGCGGCGATCGAGTTCATCGGCCCCGACGGCGAACTGCGCACGGTCGCGCGCGGCGACGAGGACTTCCCCGGCTCGGTGGTCCACCTGGGCGCGCTCGGGGTCGTGCACACGGTGACGCTGGACCTCCTGGCGGGCTTCGAGATGCGCCAGTACGTCTACGACGGCCTGACCTACGAGGCGGTCGTGGACCACTTCGACGAGCTGACCTCGGCGGCGTACAGCACGAGCCTGTTCACCGCGTGGGGGGCCGAGCCGGCGTTCCAGTTCTGGGTCAAGCAGCGCACGGCCGACCAGTCGCACCCGTTCCCGAAGGCGAACTGGTACGGCGCCCCGCTGGCGGACGGGCCGCGCCACCCGGTCCCGGGCGTGGACCCGGCCGCGTGCACGGTCCAGCAGGGCCAGACGGGGCCGTGGCTGGAGCGACTGGCGCACTTCAGGCCCGAGTTCACGCCGAGCGCCGGGGACGAGCTCCAGTCGGAGTACCTGATCGACCGCGCGGACGCCCCGGCGGCGATCGAGGCGCTGGCGGGGATCGGGCGGCTGCTCGCCCCGGTCACGCAGATCAGCGAGATCCGGACGATGGCGGGGGACGACCTGTGGCTGTCGCCGGCGTACGGGCGCGACACGGTCGGTCTGCATTTCACTTGGGTGAGTGACGTCGAGGCGGTGCGCCCGGCGATGCTCGCGGTCGAAACCGCACTCGCGCCGTTCGCGGCGCGGCCCCATTGGGGCAAATTGTTTTCAATGCCGATTGGCGAAGTCCGTTCGCGTTATCCACGAATGGGCGACTTCGAGAAACTGCGCGAACGTGTCGATCCAGAGGGGAAGTTCGCCAATCACTTCTCCACCGCCGTCGTCGGCGGCGCCGCGCTTTAGCGACTCGCGCCGCCCGGGCGCGCGGCCGGGACCCCGCCGCGCCGCGGAAAGCGACGAGGGCATTCAGGCGGCTCCTGAATGCCCTCTTCCCCGTGCGTGTCGGACGGGTGCTCCACCGTGCCCCGAACCGTATCGGGGCACGGCATCAGCTACGTCCGCGCTTCGTGGCCTTCTTGGCCGCGGTCTTCTTCGCGGCGGGCTTCGCCGCGGTCTTGCGCACGGCCTTCTTCGCGGTGGAGGCCTTCTTGGCCACCGTCTTCTTCGCCGCGGTCTTCTTGGCCGCCACGCGGCTCGTGGCGGTCGAGCGGGTCGCCGTGGAGGCGGCCCGCGCGGTCTTCTTGGCGGCCGTCTTCTTGGCCGTGGTCTTCTTCGCGGCGGCCTTCTTGGCGGGCGCGGCCTTCTTCGAGGCAGGTGCGGCCTTGGTCGCCTTGCGCTTGCCGGTCACCAGCTCCTTGAAGCCGGTACCCGGGCGGAACGCCGGGACCACGGTCTTCTTGACCTTCACCGCGTCACCGGTGCGCGGGTTGCGGGCCATGCGAGCGGCGCGCTGGCGCTTCTCGAAGACGCCGAAACCGGCGAAGGAGACTTTCTCCCCTTTCACCACCGCGCGCTGTATCTCGTCGATCGCCACATCCACGACTTCTTTCGCGGCGGCCCGGTCGCCAGTGCGAGCGGCGATCCGATCAACGAACTCTGCCTTGTTCACGAGTCCTACCCTCCCGATAAGTTCTGGAGCCATACCAGCTTGTTAAGCGCACGTTATGACGTTTCGAAAGCGAACGCAACTGTTTCCGCGAAAATCGACCCCTTGTGTCGCAAGGAATTTTTATTCGGGTGCCCGAAATCGACGCTCGCAACCCCGTTGGGAGGGACCCGAACACGCCTGGAGCCGGTGGCGACGCCACCGGCTCCGTACGTGAGGGCTAACTGGATCGGAATGCGGACGCTAGACCGCCGCGGGGAGAGTCCTAGGCCGCCAAGCGTCCCGGTTCGATTCGAAGGCCGCGATCTTGTCCTCGTCGCGCAGTGTCAGCGCCACGTCGTCGAGGCCCTCCATCATGCGCCAGCGCAGGAACTCGTCGAACTCGAAGCCCCAGGTACGGTCCCCCGCACGGACTTCGCACTCGACCAGGTCCACGGTGATCTCGGCGGTCGGGTCGGTCTCGCTGAGGGTCCAGAGCTCCTCGACGGCCGCCTCGGGCAGCTCCACAGTCAACAGACCGTTCTTGAGCGAGTTGCCGCGGAAGATGTCGCCGAAGCGCGGGGCGACGACCGCCTTGAACCCGTAGTCCTTCAGGGCCCAGACGGCGTGCTCGCGCGAGGAGCCGGTGCCGAACTCGGTGCCGGTGACCAGGATCGTGGCGTCCTTGTACGCCTCCTGGTTGAGCAGGAACGCCTCGTCCTCGCGCCACTCGGCGAACAGCCCGTCCTCGAAGCCGGTCTTGGTGACCCGCTTGAGGTAGACGGCCGGGATGATCTGGTCGGTGTCGACGTTCGAGCGGCGCAGCGGGGCGGCGCTGCCGGTGTGGGTCGTGAACTTGTCCATGTGCCCTCTCCTACAGGTCGGCCGGGCTGGCGAGGCGTCCGGTGACGGCGGTGGCCGCGGCGACGGCCGGGCTGACCAGGTGGGTGCGCCCGCCCTTGCCTTGGCGGCCCTCGAAGTTGCGGTTCGAGGTCGAGGCGGCCCGTTGGCCCGGCGTCAGCTGGTCGGGGTTCATGCCCAGGCACATCGAGCAGCCCGCGAAGCGCCAGTCGGCGCCCGCGTCGATGAAGACCTGGTCGAGGCCTTCGGCGATCGCCTGCTCGCGGACCTTCGCGGAACCGGGCACGACCATCATGTTGACGGTGTCGGCGACCTTGCGGCCCTTGATGACGTCGGCGGCGGTGCGCAGGTCCTCGATGCGGCCGTTGGTGCACGAGCCGAGGAAGACCACGTCCACGTCGATGTCGCGCATCGGCGTGCCGGCCTCCAGGCCCATGTACGTCAGGGCGCTCGCGGCGGTGGTGCGCTCGATCGGGTCGGCGAAGTCCTCGGGCGCGGGGACCGCGCCGGAGAGCTCGATGCCCTGCCCGGGGTTGGTGCCCCAGGTGACGAACGGGCTCAGGGAGGCCGCGTCGATGACGATCTCCTTGTCGAAGACGGCGCCCTCGTCGGTGGTGAGGCTCTGCCAGTACTCGACGGCGGCGTCCCAGTCCTCGCCCTTGGGCGCGTGCGCGCGGCCCTGGACGTAGGCGGCGGTCTTCGCGTCGGGCGCGATGAGGCCGGCCTTGGCGCCCCACTCGATCGACATGTTGCACACCGTCATGCGACCTTCCATCGAGAGCTCCTCGATGGCCTGGCCGCGGTACTCGACGATGTGGCCCTTGCCGCCGCCGGTGCCGGTGATGGAGATGATCTTGAGGATCAGGTCCTTGGCGGAGACGCCTTCGGGCAGCGAGCCGTTGACGGTGACGGCCATGTACTTCGGCTTCGCCTGCGGCAGGGTCTGCGTGGCGAGCACGTGCTCGACCTCGCTGGTGCCGATGCCGAACGCGATCGAGCCGAACGCGCCGTGCGTGGAGGTGTGGGAGTCGCCGCAGACGACGGTCATGCCCGGCTGGGTGAGTCCCAGCTGGGGTCCCACGACGTGGACCACGCCCTGCTCGGCGTCGCCGAGCGAGTGGATGCGGACGCCGAACTCCTCGCAGTTGGCGCGGAGCGTCTCGATCTGCTTGCGGCTGGTCGGGTCCGCGATGGTGAAGAGGTTGTCGGTGGGCGTGTTGTGGTCCTCGGTCGCGATCGTCAGATCGGTCCGGCGGACCTTGCGCCCGGCCTGCCGCAGGCCGTCGAAGGCCTGGGGGCTCGTCACCTCGTGCAGCAGGTGGAGGTCGATGTAGAGCAGGTCCGGCTGTTGGCCGCCCGTGCGTACCACGTGGGCGTCCCAGACCTTTTCGGCGAGGGTGCGCGGTCGCGTTTCCTCAGCTTCTTGTGGTGTACGTGACATCTCTGTTCCCAGTCGTTGGACTTCTCGGTATATGGGAGGTAGTGTTCAGCTCGTGAGAACGAATACTATCAGCGGAGTCGGCGTCCTTGACAAGGCGGTGCTCATCCTCACGGCCTGCACCAACGGCGCCAGCCTGGCTGAACTCGTGCACGAGACCGGATTGCCCAGGGCCACGGCCCACCGGCTCGCGCAGGCCCTCGAAGCCCACGAGATGCTGCAACGCGACCATGAAGGTCGCTGGCGTCCCGGCCCGAAGCTCGGCGAGCTCGCCGGGTCGACGGCCGACGTCCTCCTCTCCGCCGCCGAGCCGGTGCTCAACCTCCTGCGCGACCAGACGGGAGAGTCGACCCAGCTGTACCGCAGGCGGGCCGACGAGCGCGTGTGCGTCGCCGCCGCAGAGCGGGCCTCCGGCCTGCGCGACACCGTCCCGGTCGGCGCCGCCCTGCCGATGACGGCGGGGTCGGGCGCGCAGGTGCTGCTCGCCTGGGAGCCCCCCGAGGGCATCCTGCCCCTCCTGCCCAAGTGCCGCTTCTCCTCCAAGACCCTCGCCGAGGTCCGCCGCCGCGGCTTCGCGCAGTCGGTCGCCGAGCGCGAGCCCGGTGTGGTCAGCGTCTCCGCGCCGGTGCGCGACAAGACCGGCCGCGTCGTCGCCGCGATCTCGGTGTCCGGCCCCATAGAGCGTCTCGGGCGCCGCCCCGGCGACCGCCTCGGCATGGCCGTCATCCGCGCCGGGCAGAAGCTCTCCGGTCTCTGATCCCTTCCAGCCCACGGCCCGGCGGCCCGCCGCCGGGCCGCTTCCGTGCAACCGGACCGGCCCCCCGCGGCGTCGGGGACACATGCACCGCACACCCATCGCGATAGTCGGCGCCGCGCTCCTGGCGCTCACCGGTTGCACCGAAGCGCCCGAAGACCCCTTGGACGAGCGCGTCGACCTCGGCCTCGAAGCGGACGAGGACGACGAGGCGCGCCTCC
The DNA here is from genome assembly GCF_004912155.1 of Glycomyces paridis. Lineage (GTDB taxonomy): Bacteria > Actinomycetota > Actinomycetes > Mycobacteriales > Micromonosporaceae > Glycomyces > Glycomyces paridis. Next base: position 187,210 of record NZ_STGX01000007.1, read on the forward strand.
AGGCCGCGCTCCAAGAGGGCATGGAGGTCGGCGGCGAACTCGACGCGATCCTCAACCGGCTCATGCGCCGCTGCCTGGAGGACAAGGGCTTCACCGTCCACGACGAGACCGAGCTCTTCCTGTGGCCCAGCGGCGCCGAAGGCGACCTCGACCTGCTCGACTTCCAGGCCCCCGTCGAGCAGATCCCCACCGCCGAGGAGGCCGCCGAGAACGGCTTCATGGTCTGGGCCGAGACCTACGACGGGAGCGAACTCGCCCCCGAGGACGAGGTCCCCGACTACATGCAGGACTACTACAACACCATGGAAGGTCCCTGGTACGACCTGTCGGACGAGGAGCGGCTGGCGTGGAACCGGGCGTACTTCGGGCCCGCGGTCGTCGCCTGGAGGGACTCGAACGACACCGACGAGGAGCGCCTGCAGGAGCCCGAACCCGGCGGCTGCGACGGCGAGATGCACAGCGCGGTCTACGGCGAGCCGACCCGCATCACCGACGTGGAGGACCCGTCCGTCCTCTGGGAGTGGGGCGAGCCGAACCCGCTGTGGGTCGACTGGGACTACTACGACGACATCCGCGACTGGCGCGACCTCACCCGCGAGGAGGAGCGCGCGTTCCTGGTCTGCCTCGACGCGGACACCGAACCCGGCTGGGACTTCAACCAGGACGGCTACGTCGACCCGTTCTTCTACGTCCACGCCTTCTACCCGCCCGACCCGGCGAACGCCGGCATCGAGTTCGACCCCCTCCCCGATGCCGAACTCGCCGCCATGCCCGAGATCCCCGCCGACGCCCCCTACGACTACGACACCGCCTTCGCCGCCGAACTCGCCCTCGCCACCGCCTTCGCCGCCTGCGCCGACGACACCGGCTACCGCGAGGCCGGCCGATCCCAATGGCGCGCCATGAACATCGGCCGCATGCTCGAGCACGAATCCGAGGTCTACGCCTGGCAGGAGCAGATGTACGCCTACCTCGAGACCGCCCAGGCCCTCCTCGAATCCTGAACGCAGAGGCGCCCCGCTCCTGGAGGAGAGCGGGGCGCCTCTGCGCGAATGCGGGTCAGGCCAGGAGTTCTCGCACGATGAACTCGGTCTTCGGCGTGAGCAGATGAGGCGGGTAGTACTCCTCGACGCAGCCGAGCGCCTCCTCGACCGAGGCGAAGCCGGCGAGTCCGTAGAGCTGGATCAGGTCGTCGGCGTCGCGGGTGATCCTCGCGGCGACGGCCTTCATCGCGAACAGGTAGCGCGGTGAGGCGACGCGCACGGCGATGCCCGGCTTCTCGAACAGGAGCGTCGCGTTCGGGTCGCTGCCGGGCAGGAAGCCCTTGACCGCGTCGTTGAGCCAGTCTTCGGGCAGGCCGTTCCGCTCGGCGACGCGTTTGGCCGCCGCGTAGACGACCTGCTTCGGCTCGAACACGGCGCCGAGGTCGCGCGTGGCCCGTCTCGTGTTGTAGGCCAAGGCCATGACCGCGCCGCCGACGAGGAAGAGATCGGCGCGCTCGCCGGCCTCCTCGAGTGCGGCGCCGAGTTCGGTGAGCAGCGCGAGGATGGCCTCGCGGCCGAGCAGGGTCACACGCTCTCCAATGAGGATCGGTCGAGGAACACGCCGCGGTTGGCGAGTTCGGGCGGGGCGGAGGCGAACGACATCGCGGCGAGGCCCGGAGAGGGCCGGCCGATGAGGTCTTCGACGACGAACCAGAAGCGGTGCAGGAACCTGCCGGGCGCCGTCGCCCAGCCGGGCACCGGAATCCGGGCGCGGCGGCCGGCGTACTCGGCGATGCCGCCGAGGAGGGCGTCCCAGCGCCGGTCGCCGGTGGTCTCGGGCTCCAGCCGCATCGACCGCGCCGCCGACGCCGGATCGGCGCGGGCGACGTCGTCGAGGAACTGGACGACATGCCGGAGCGCGTCGTTCGGATCGCCGGCCTCCAGCGAGCGGCGGATGTCGGCGGCGGTCCGGTCGAGCGACCACGGCTCCGCGGCGAGGCCGACCTCCAGGTCGGCGCCGACCGCTTCGGCGTAGCGGACGAGGGTGCTGAGCCGGGGGTCGGTGCGGCCGGACTCCAAGCGGGCGACGGCGGACTGCGTGGTGCCGATCCGTTCGGCGACGGCCTCCTGCGACAGGCCCTGCCGCAGTCGGGCCTCCCGCAGGCGGTCGACGGCGCGGTCGAGATTCATGCGGCGACTATAGCATGTTAGCTATATTTTCTTATCGAGCGAAGGCGCCCCGCTCCTGGAGGAGAGCGGGGCGCCTCTGCGCGCGGGTGCTCTGGATCAGTGCGTGATCATCCAGAGGTTCCACATGTACGGCCAGGTGTCGCCCTGGCGGCACTCGTGGCCCGAGTACCGGGCCGGGTTCGCGTCCTTCTTGGCCCGGCCGTCGGCGTCGCAGTCGGCCCGCCACCAGTACTTGCCGTGGTACTCCTCCCCTTCGAGCACGTGCCCGACGGTCGTTCCCGGTGTCGTGGCGGCCGGTTCCGCCGCCGCCGCGGCACCGGCGGGCGCCATGACCGCGACGGCGGTGAAACCTGCCGCCATCCACTTCCTCACTCGCATCGTGTCTCCTCCGACTTCCATGCCGATTCCGCGATCAGCTTGGCAGCGGCGGAGGGTCGGCGCAGCCGCTCGGCGGCAGTGTCGACTTTCCGACTGCGCGACCGTTCAGCGCAGCGGGCCCACGGCGGCTTCGATCTCGGCGCGGAGGGCGGGGCCCTGGACGAGGTGCCTGACCTGCTCGATCACGGGGGCGAGGAACTGGTCGGGGCCGGGTTTCCCGGCGATCGGGGCGACGGCGGCGATGGCGGCGCGGGCCGCGGGCGAGGGGATGAGGGGCTGGCGCAGTTGGAGGCCCTGGACGGAGGAGAGCAGTTCGACGGCGAGGAGCGTGCCGAGGTTGTCGAGGACGGTGCGCAGCTTGCAGCCCGCGGCCCAGCCCATCGAGACGTGATCCTCCTGCATCCCCGAGGTCGGCACGGAGTCGACCGAGGCGGGGGCGGCGAGTCGGCGGTTCTCGGCGACGACGCCCGCGGCGGTGTACTGGGCGATCATGAGCCCGGAGTTGACGCCGGGGTCGGGGCTGAGGAACGCGGGCAGGCCCCTGTTGCGGGTGACGTCGAGCAGGCGGTCCACGCGCCGCTCGGAGATCGAGCCGACGTCGGCGGCGGCGATGGCGAGGAAGTCGGCCGCGTAGCCCAGCGGCGCGCCGTGGAAGTTCCCGGTGGACTCGACCCGCCCGTCCGCCAGGACCACAGGGTTGTCCACTACGGACAAGAGTTCGCGCGCGGCAGTGGTCTCGGCGTAGGCCAGGACGTCGCGGGCCGCTCCGGCGACCTGCGGCGCGCACCGCATCGAATACGCGTCCTGCACCGCGTGCGCGAGGTCGTTGCGGTGGGAGTCCATGACCTCGGAGTCCTGGAGCATCAGGTGGATGTTGGCGGCGCTGAGCGCCTGGCCGGGCTGGGGCCGGATCTCGTGCAGTTCGGGCTGGAAGGGCCGGTCGGAGCCGAGCATGGCCTCGTTCGACAGCGCCGCGCACACGTCGGCCATGACGAGCAGGTGCCGCAGGTCGGCCACGGCGAGCAGGAGCATCCCCAGCATCCCGTCGGTGCCGTTGATGAGCGCGAGCCCTTCCTTGGAGGACAACGTGATCGGGGACAGGCCCGCGGCGTCGAGGACCGGCGCGGCCTCGGACCGGGAGCCGTCGTCGGCGAGGACCCAGCCCTCGCCGAGGAGCACCATCGCGCAGTGCGCCAAGGGGGCGAGGTCGCCGGAGGCGCCGAGCGAGCCGTGGCGCGGGACCCAGGGGGTGACGTCGGCGTTGAGCAGCGCCGCGAGCGCGTCGGCGACCTCGGGCCGGACCCCGGAGCGGCCCAAGGCGAGGGAGCGCAGACGCAGCAGCATCATGGCGCGCACGACCTCCTTGGGCATCGGGTCGCCGACGCCCGCGGCGTGCGATCTGATGAGCGCGTGCTGGAGTTCGGCGCGGCGTTCGGGCGCGACGAAGGTGTTGGCGAGGGCGCCGAAACCGGTGGAGACGCCGTAGACGGGGCGGCCTTCGCGCTCGATGTCGTCGATGAAGGCGCGGCTGCGGGCCATCGCCTCGCGGGCCTCGGGGTCGATCGCGACGCGGGCGCTCTCGCGGGCGACCGCGATCACCTCCGCGGGCGTGACGGGGACCGGCTTGATATGGACAGTGGACATCGTTGCTCCTCAAGTCACCCGGGTGCCGCCGTGTACGACGGCCTCGATCAGGGGCGTGCCGGGCCGGTAGGCCAGGTGCACGCACGAGGGCGCGGCGAGCACGGCGAGGTCGGCGCGGGCGCCGACGGCGATCCGCCCGATGTCGTCGCGCCGCAGCGCGGCCGCGCCGCCTGCGGTGGCGGCGGTCAGGGCCTCGGCGGGGGTCATGCCCATCTCGCGCACGGCGAGCGCGACGCAGAAGGCCATGCTGGAGGTGTAGGACGAGCCGGGGTTGCAGTCGGTGGCGAGGGCGACGGCCGCGCCCGTGTCGATGAGGCGGCGCGCGTCGGGGTAGGGCGAGCGGGTGGAGAACTCGGCGCCCGGCAGCAGTGTGGCCACTGTGGACGATGCGGCGAGGGCTTCGACGTCCTCGTCGGTGAGGTGGGTGCAGTGGTCGGCCGAGGCCGCGTCGAGTTCGACGGCGAGGCGCACGCCGGGTCCGGCGGTGAGCTGGTTCGCGTGGATGCGCGGCAGGAGGCCTTTGGCAACGCCGGCGGTGAGCACGGCGCGCGCCTGGTCGCCGTCGAAGGCGCCCTTCTCGCAGAACACGTCGACCCATTTGGCGTGCGGCGCGCAGGCGTCGAGCATCGGCCCGCACGCGAGCGCGGTGTAGGCGTCCGCGTCCGCTCCGAAGGGGACGGTGTGCGCGCCGAGGTACGTGGTCTCGGCGGTGAACTCGCCCGCGATGCGCAGCGAGCGGGCCTCGTCGGCGACGGTGAGCCCGTACCCGGACTTGATCTCCCAGGTGGTTGTCCCCTGGCGGAGCATCTCGGCGGTGAGGCGGGCGACGTTGGCGCGCAGCGTCTCGTCGCTCGCCTCGCGGGTGGCGGCGACGGTGGTGCGGATGCCGCCGCCGGTGTAGGGCTCCCCGGCCATGCGCGCGGCGAACTCGGCGGAGCGGTCGCCTGCGAAGACGAGGTGCGCGTGGGAGTCGACGAAGCCGGGGACGACGGCGCGCCCGTCGGCGTCGAGGCGCTCGTCCGCTTCCGGTGCGCGCGAACGGGGCCCGACCCAGGCGACGCGGTCGCCGTCGAGGACCACGGCCGCGTCCTCCAGGACCCCGTGCGCGGGGTCGGCGGTGAAGAGTTCGCCGATGCGGTCGATCAGGACGCTCATGCCCACAACTCCCCGATGGCGAGGGCGAGTTCGGCCCCCGCGTCGATGCTCGCGTGCCGCCCTTCGGCGACGATCCGGCGGCCGTCGCACACCACGTCGGTGATGTCGGCGGCCGTGGCGGCGTAGACGATCCCGGACGGGTCGGCTCCGGCCGTACGCGGCGAGCGGAGCGCGACCGTGACCAGGTCGGCCCTGGCGCCGACGTCGATGTGGCCCGCGTCGGGCCAGCCGAGGGTGTCGTGGCGGGTCATGGCGGCGAGGAGTTCCTCGACGCTGAAGCGCCCGCGTTCTTCGGAGACGAGCCGCTCGTGCATCTCGACGGCCCGCGCCTCCTCGAACATGTCCACAATGGCGTTCGAGTCGGTGCCGAGGGAGAGCCGCACGCCGGTCTCGGCCAGCGCGCGGGCCGGGCCGAGCCCGTCCGCGAGGTCGCGTTCGGTCGTGGGACAGAAGCACGCGGTCGTCCCCGAGCGGCGCAGCAGTTCGATGTCGTGCGCGGCGAGGTGGGTGGCGTGGACGGCCGTGAGGTCGGGCCCGAGGAGGCCGCACTGCTCCAGCAGTTCCGTAGGGCTGCAACCGTGTGCGGCCCGGCAGGCGTCGTTCTCGGCGCGCTGCTCCGAGAGGTGGACGTGCACGGGCCTGCCCTCGGTGGAGCACGCGAACGCGGCGATGGCCTCGGCGGGCACGGCCCGCACCGAGTGAACGGCGCCGCCGACGATCGCGTGCGGCGGGGCGTGCAGGCGCTCGACGCGGTCGAGCCAGCCCTCCAGGCTCCCGTCGCCGAACCGGCGCTGCGCGCCTTCGAGCGGGAGGCCGAACCCGCCCGCGAGGTAGAGCGTGTCGAGGAGCGTGATGCGGATGCCCGCATCGGCCGCGGCCTGGATGAGCGCCTCCCCCATGGCGTTCGGGTCGGCGTACGGGCGCCCGTCCGGGGCGTGGTGGAGGTAGTGGAACTCGCCCACGGCGGTGATCCCGGCCAGCGCCATCTCGGCGTAGACGGCGCGGGCGAGCCGGAGATAGGTGTCGGGTTCGAGGCGCCCGGCGAGGGCGTACATGCCTTCGCGCCAGGTCCAGAAGGTGCCCTTCCCGGCGTGGGTGCGCCCGCGCAGGGCGCGGTGGAAGGCGTGGGAGTGGGCGTTGGCGAAACCGGGGAGGGTGACGCCGGGGAGGACCTCGCCTTGGGGTTCGGCGCCGGGGCGGATCGCGGTGATGCGGCCGTCGGCGACGTCGATGGCGACGTCGGCGCCGATGCCGCTGGGCAGGTGGGCGTATTCGGCCCAGTAGGTCAGCACGCGAGGTCCCGCAGGACGGCGGCGAGGGCTTCGACGCCGGCGGCGCAGTCCTCGTCGCTCGCGGCCTCGGCGGGGGCGTGGGAGACGCCGGTGGGGTTGCGCACGAAGAGCATCGCGGTGGGGACGTGGGCGGCGAGGACGCCCGCGTCGTGCCCGGCGCCGGTGGGCAGGACCGGTGCGCCGCCCAATCGCTCGGCGATGCGGTCGCGCAGGTCGGCGTCGAAGTCGACCACGGGGGTCTCGGATTCGGCGCGGATGGTGAAGCCGGTGCGGTCGCGTGCGGCCCGTTCGGTCACTTTGGACCTGAATCCGGCGAGGATGGCGGCGAGCACGGCCTCGTCGGGCGCGCGGGCGTCGAGCCAGGCGGTGACGGTGGCGGCGATGGCGTTGGTGGCGTTGGGTTCGGCGACGACGCGGCCGATGGTGGCGAGGCCGCCCGCGAGGCGGGCCTCCTTGCGGGCGGCGAGGACGGCGAACGCGAAGGTGAGCATCGGGTCGCGGCGGTCGGGCAGGCGCGTGGTCCCGGCGTGGTCGGCGGCGCCGGTGAAGTCGAGGCGCCAGCGGCCGTGGGGCCAGATGGCGCTGGCGACGCCGACGGGTGCGTCCTCGTCGGCGAGGCGGCGGCCCTGTTCGACGTGGAGTTCGACGAAGGCGCCGATGCGGGCGAGGCGTTCGGGGTCGGGGCCGAGGGCGTCGGGGTCGGCGCCGGCTTCGCGCATGGCGTCGGCGAGGGCGGTTCCGGCGGGGTCGGTGAGGGCGCGGGCGCGGTCGGGGTCGACGGCGCCGGTCATGAGGCGGGTGCCGAGGCAGGGGACGCCGAAGCGTCCGCCTTCCTCTTCGGTGAAGGCGCCCACGGCGATCGGGCGCCGGGGGCGGTCGCCTGCGGCGCGGAGGGCGTCGACGGCGAGGAAGGCGGAGACGATGCCGAGCGGGCCGTCGTAGGCGCCGCCGTGCGGGACGGAGTCGAAGTGGCTGCCGGTGAGGACGGCGTCGCCCGATTCGGGGTCGCCCCACCAGGCGTAGAGGTTGCCGTTGCGGTCGGTCTCGCAGGTGAGGCCGCGTTCGCGGGCCTGGGCGCGGAACCAGTCGCGGCAGGCGAGGTCGGCGGCGCTCCAGGAGTACCGGAGGTAGCCGCCGCCGCTCTGGCGCCCGATGGGGGCGAGTTCGTCCCAGAGTCTGCGGAACTCGTCGGTGTCCATGCGTTCCCCGTTCTGGGCGGCCGCGGCGGGCCGCCGGTCGGCGTTCAGGATTCCCGGTTCGGGATCCGGACGCCGTGGTCCTCGGCGACCTGCTCGGCTTCGGCGTATCCGGCGTCGACGTGGCGGATGACGCCCATGGCGGGGTCGTTCGACAGGACGCGTTCGAGCTTCTGCGCGGCGAGCGGGGTGCCGTCGGCGACGGTGACCTGTCCGGCGTGGATGGACCGTCCTATGCCGACACCGCCGCCGTGGTGGATGGAGACCCAGCTGGCGCCGGAGGCGGTGTTGACGAGGGCGTTGAGCAGGGGCCAGTCCGCGATCGCGTCCGATCCGTCCTTCATGGACTCGGTCTCGCGGTAAGGGCTGGCGACCGAGCCGCAGTCGAGGTGGTCGCGGCCGATGACGACGGGGGCCTTGAGCGTCCCGTCGGCGACCATCTCGTTGAAGCGCACGCCGGCCTTGTCCCGCTCGCCGTGGCCGAGCCAGCAGATGCGGGCCGGGAGGCCCTGGAAGGCGACGCGTTCGCGGGCGAGGGAGATCCAGCGGTTGAGGGAGCGGTTCTCGGGGAAGAGGTCGAGCACGGCCTGGTCGGTGGCGGCGATGTCGGCCGGGTCGCCCGAGAGCGCGGCCCACCGGAAGGGGCCCTTGCCTTCGCAGAAGAGCGGCCGGATGTAGGCGGGCACGAAGCCCGGGAAGGCGAAGGCGCGTTTGAAGCCGCCTTCGAGGGCCTCGCCGCGGATCGAGTTGCCGTAGTCGAAGACCTCGGCGCCCGCGTCGAGGAAGCCGACCATGGCTTCGACGTGGCGGGCCATGGAGGCGCGGGCGCGGTCGGTGAAGTCCTCGGCGTCGTTCCTCGCCAGCTCGGCGGCGTCCCGGTAGTAGACGCCTTCGGGCACATAGGACAGCGGGTCGTGCGCGGAGGTCTGGTCGGTGACGATGTCGACTTCGACGCCGCGGGCGAGGATCTCGGGCAGCACCTCGGCGGCGTTGCCGACCAGGCCGATGGACTTGGCGTGGCCCTCGCGCTTGGCGGCGAGGGCCTGCGCGAGGGCGTCGTCCAGGTCGGCGGCGACGGTGTCGAGGTAGCGGGTGCGCAGGCGCCGTTCGAGCCGCTCGGGGTCGACCTCGACGATGAGGCAGACCCCGTCGTTCATGGTGACGGCGAGCGGCTGCGCGCCGCCCATGCCGCCGCACCCGGCCGTGAGCGTCAGCGTCCCTTTGAGCGTGCCCCCGAAGCGCTTCGCGGCGACGGCCGCGAAGGTCTCGTAGGTGCCCTGGAGGATGCCCTGCGTGCCGATGTAGATCCACGACCCGGCCGTCATCTGCCCGTACATGGTCAGGCCGAGCGATTCGAGGCGGCGGAACTCGGGCCAGGTCGCCCAGTCGGGCACCAGGTTCGAGTTGGCGATGAGCACGCGCGGCGCCCATTCGTGGGTGCGCATGACGCCCACGGCCCGCCCCGACTGGACCAAGAGGGTCTCGTCGGGGGCGAGCGTCAGGAGCGTCCGCAGGATCGCCTTGAGGTCCTCGCGGCTGCGCGCGGCCTTCCCGGTGCCGCCGTAGACGACCAGGTCCTCCGGGCGCTCGGCGACCGCCGGGTCGAGGTTGTTCTGGAGCATCCGGTAGGCCGCCTCCGCCTGCCAGGTGCGGCAGTGCAGGTCCGTCCCGTGTGGTGCGTGCATCGACTCCGCCTTCGTCACAGGTTGCCGCGCTTGGCCTGCTCCTTCTCCAAGGCCTCGAACAGGGCCTTGAAGTTGCCCTTGCCGAAGCTGAGCGAGCCGTGCCGTTCGATGATCTCGTAGAACATCGTGGGCCGGTCCTGCTGCGGCTTGGTGAAGATCTGGAGCATATAGCCGTCCTCGTCGCGGTCGACCAGGCCTCGCCGCTTCTGGAGCTCCTCGATCGGGACGCGGCCCTCGCCGATGCGCCCGCGCATCTCGGGGTCCTCGTAGTAG
>NZ_STGX01000007.1:197012-255310 GCF_004912155.1 Glycomyces paridis
ACTCGCCGCTTCTGGAGCTCCTCGATCGGGACGCGGACCTCGCCGATGCGCCCGCGCATCTCGGGGTCCTCGTAGTAGGCGTCGGGCGCCTCCAGGAACTCCACGCCCCGCTCGCGCATCGCGTCGACCGCGGCGAGGATGTCGTTGGTGGCGAGCGCGATGTGCTGGACGCCGGGGCCGCCGTAGAAGTCCAGGTACTCGTCGATCTGCGACTTCTTCTTGCCCTCGGCGGGCTCGTTGATCGGGAACTTGATCTTGCGGTTGCCGTTGGCGACGACCTTGCTCATGAGCGCGGAGTACTCGGTGGCGATGGCGTCCTCGACGAACTCGACGATGTTGGTGAAGCCCATGACCCGCTCGTAGTAGGCCACCCACTCGCGCATCCTGCCGAGCTCGACGTTGCCGACGATGTGGTCGATCGCCTGGAAGAAGCGCCGCTCGGGCGGGGCGACCATCGGTTCGGCGGCCACGAAGCCGGGCATGAACGGACCGGTGTAGCCCGACCGGTCGATGAGGACGTTGCGGGTCTCCCCATAGGTGCCGATGACGGCGCGGCGGATCGTGCCGTGCTCGTCGGTCAGGTCGTGCGGCTCCTCGACCGCGATGGCGCCCTGGGCGACAGCGTGCTTGTAGTTCGCGTCCACATCGGGCACTTCGAGGGCGACTTCGATGACGCCGTCGCCGTGGTCGGCGTAGTGGCGGGTGGCCTCGGAGTCGGCCGTGACGCCCCCGGCGAGCACGAAGGTGACCCCGCCGGACTTCAGCGCGTACTCGGCGTGCTCGCGGTGGCCCTGCTCGGGGCCGCGGTAGGCGAAGAGGGTCATCCCGAAGGCCGTGGAGTAGTAGTGGGCGGCCTGGCGGGCGTTGCCGACGTAGTAGCGGACGTGGTCCCAGCCCTTGATCGGGAACGCGTCCTCGCGGATGTCGTGCTCGACCGCGCCCACCAGCTGGGCGTCGGAACTGCGGTTGGCGGTGTCGACCATGGCGGCCTCCTCGGGTCGCTGACCTGTGCGGGGCTCGCGGGTCTCGCGGAGCCTCGGTTGTGGCCCCGATCATCATGCACAGCGCGCGACTGGGCAAGCAGTCGCCGCACTGCTGCGCAACTTGTACATATCTACCAGACTTCTCGCCGTTACACTGGTCGATATGACCAATAGTTCGGCGATCGACGCACTCGATGCACGGCTCATCGCACTCCTCGAAGCGGAGCCGCGCATCGGCGTCCTCGAATGCGCCCGGCGCCTCGGCGTCGCGCGCGGCACGGTCCAGGCGCGCCTGGACAAGCTCGCCTCCCGCGGCGTGGTCCGCGACTTCGGCCCCCGCGTCGACCCCGCGCCGCTGGGATACCCAGTGACGGCGTTCGTGACACTCGAACTGCGCCAGGCGGTGGGCCACCAGCGGGTCGCCGAGCGCCTCGCCGACATCCCCGAGGTGCTGGAGGCGCACACGGTGACCGGTGTGGGCGACATGCTGTGCAGGATCGTCGCGCGCACCAACGCCGGCCTCCAGGACGTGATCGACCGGGTCCTGGCGAGCGAGGGCGTCCTGCGGGCCACGACGGTGATCGCGCTCGCCGAGCAGATCCCCCACCGGACGCTCCCGCTCGTGCGGGCCGCGGCCGAGGAGCGGGGCCCGCGGGCGGAGTAGGGGCGCCGCCTCGGCCGCACCGCGCGGGGCCGGGGGGCTCGGCGGTCGGCGGGCGCGGATGGGACAGGGGCGGCACCGCCTCCGTACCATCGGTTCCCATGAGCGCGACGAACCCCCCGCCGCCCGAAGGGCCGAACCACCTCGCCGACGAACTCCCGCTCCTCCTCGCGGACGCGATGTGGGCGTACGAGTCCCGCGCCGACCTCACCGTCCTGAACGGACTCACCGAGGCGGTGCGCGCCGCCGCGGGCGATCCGCTCCTCGCACGGGCCGCGGGGCTCCTCCACTGGGGCAGAGCCGAGGACTTCGAGGACGAGGAGTACGACGGCGACGAGTCGAACTCGGCCCAGATCCGGCTGGCGATCGCCCTCGCCGAAGCGGTCGCGGCCGGCGAAGGCGACCTCGGCGCCCGCGCCGGGGCGCTCGAACGGCTCGCGGACCTCCGGATCCAGACCGGAGGCGCCGCCGGGACCATGACGACGTTCATGGAGCTCGCCGAGGTCCGGGCCCGGCTGGCCGCCGCCGATCCCGGCGAGCTGCCCGCGCTCGCGGCGGTGCTCGTGAGGCTCGCGAGATCGTGCAAGTGGGCCGCGCGGTCCTGCGAGGACGAGGCCGAGAAGGCCTGGCACCTGAGCACCGCCGCCGTGTACCAGCTGCGCGCCGCCGAGGTCTACGGCTCGCTCACCGCGGCGGGGACGCACGTCGGCGAACTGGTCGAAGCCACCCGGCAGGCGGCGCGGTTCATCGAGGACGCCGACGGCCCGGAGGCCGCGGTCGCCGTCTCGGCCGAGGGGATGCGGCTCGCCGAACTCCACGCGGCCGGTCTCGAACCCGAAGAGCGGCTGCTGCAAGCAGAATCGGCGATCGAATCGCACGCCGGAGTCCTCATGCGAGCGGGCCGCCGCGACGCCGCGCTGCGCCACTCCCTGCGGCGGCTCGGTCTGCACGACCGGCCCGACGCCGAGCGGCCCGACGCCGAGCGGCACGCCAGGGCCCTGCGCGCCCACGCCGTCCTGCTGCGTGACGCCGGGTTCCCCGAGACGGCGATCCCGGTACTGGAACGGGCCGTCGACCTTCTGGTCGGCGCCGAGACGGGGGCGTCGTTCAGCCCGCTGCACCTGGCCTTCGGGTACAACTCGGAGCTGTACGAGGCCCACGAAGGGCTCGGCGAGGACGAGGCGGCGCTGCGCCGATCCGAACGGGCCGTGGCGATCCGCGAACGCCTCTGCGACCTCGACCGGCGCTCGCACGCCGCCCGGCTCTACCGCGACGCGGTCAAGGCCCACCAGGCCCGCCTCGCCGAGCGGGACCTGGACGACGAACCGGTCGCGTTCACCCACCGCGTCGTCGCGGTCTTCGAGCGGATCGACACCGAGGGGCGCCCGAACACCGAGCTCGCGGACCTCCTGTGCGAGAAGCTGTGCGAGCTGGACCGGCGCGGCCTGTACACCGAAGCGCTCGCGCTCGGGAGCCGCGAGATCCCGATCCGCGAGGCCGCCGCGACGGCACTCGAACCGAACCCGGACCTGGCGCGCGCCTTGAACAACCGAGGCCTCGTCTACGGCCGCCTCGGCCGCGACGCCGAGGCAGTCGAGGACTTCGAGCGCGCCGTCGAACTGCACGAGGCCGTCGCGGCCGCGGCGACCGACGACGGTTTCGCGGCCCAAAGGCTCTCCGAAGCCCTCTACAACCACGGCAGGTCGCTCAAGCGGCTCCGCCGGTACCAGGCCGCGGCCGCGGCGCTGCGCCGCTGCGTCGAACTGCGCGAACAGCTCGCCGAGGCCGACCCGGAGCGGTCTCCCACGGAACTCGCCGACCCCCTCGACCTGCTCGCCAACGTCTTCCACGAGTCCCGCGACTTCACCGCCTCCTTCGACGCCCGGCGCCGGGCCGAGGACGCCTACGCGCGGCTCCCCGAATCCGACGCCGACCGGCCCTGGCACCTCGCCCAGGTCCGATCCGGCTTCGCCGCGACCTGCGTGCAAGCCCACCGCGACCTCGAGGCCCTGGAGACCGGACGCGAGGTCGTCGAGTCCTTTGAGGAGCTTTACGCGGCGGACCCCGGCAGGGCCCGGTCCGACCTCGCCCGCTCCCTCCGCAACCTGTGCATCGCACTGAAGCGGGCCGGGCTGCTGGACGAACAGGTGACCATTGCCGAGCGCGCACTCGCCCTCCAGGAGCAGGTGCACCAGGAGGACCCCGAACACGACCTGGACGACCTCGCCGACGCGTTCGACCGCTACTCCCTCGCCCTCAACGAGGTCGGGCGGACTGCTGACGCCGCCGAGCCCGCCGTGCGCGCCTGCGAGCTCGCCGACCGCCTCCTTGAGACCGACCGCGGACGCCATCTCGACGACGTGGTGCGCCTCATGGACAACGCCGCGAGCACGCTCGCCGACGCCGACCGCGGCGAGGAGGCTCTCGCGCTGTCCCGCAGGGCCCTCGACCTCGCCCGCGAGCTGGCCGCCGCCGACACGCCGAGCGGCCTGCGGTACCTCGCCACGTCGCTCCTCAACCACGGCAACCGCCTCAGCGAGCGGGAACTGAAGGAGGAGGCCCTGGCCGTAGCCGAGGAAGGCGTCGCGGTGGGCGCAGCGGCCGACGCGGCCGAACCGGGCCTCCACCACACCGTCCACGCCAAGGCGCTCGTCAACCTGGGCCGCCGCCTCAGGGCACTCGATCGCGTGGACGAGGCCGTCGCCGCCTCGGCCCGGGCCATCGACCTGCTCGAACCGCTGTCCGGGCCCGGTGGGACGCCTGACCTGGAGCTCCTGGAGACCCTGGCCATCGCCCACGGTAACCAGGCGTCCGACCACGAGGTCGCCGAGCGCCTCGCGGAGTCCGAGGCCGCCGGCGGTCGGGCCGTGGTGGTGCTCGAACGGCTCGCCGCGGTGGGCCACCGCCCGACCGTCATTCCCGAACTGCGCAACCAGGTGTCATGGCACGCCTACCGGCTCGCAGGCGTCGAGCGGCACGCCGAAGCCGTCGCGCGGAGCGAGTACGCCCTGGAACTGAGCCGCGAGATCGGCGACCCCGAGGACGTCGACCACCGCCGGATCGACCTCGCCGAACACCTCCAGACCCTGGCGGGGACCCTCGGCGACCGCCGCGCGGCCTTCGCGGCCGAAGAGCGGTCCATGGACCTGGTCCGCGAGTTCTACTCGGGGGCGCCGGATCGCGACGAGGAGCACCTGTGCGGCGCGCTCCTCGACTGGACCTGGGCGCTCGGACTCGTCGGCAGGTTCACCGAGGCGCTGGACGCGTCCTTCGAGACCGCCGCGGCGGTCGAGCGGCGCTACGGCGGCGAACCCGGCCTCAACCACTGGCAGGCCCTCGCACTGGACAACATCGCCACCTCGCTCGGCGCGGTGGGCCGGACCGCCGAAGCCCTCGACGGGCAGCGGCGCGCCACCGCCGCTTGGGAGACGCGCCTCGCGGACAAGGACACGCCTTCGCGGCGCGCGGACGTCGCCTGGTCGCTGCGGTTCGAGGCCTGCTGGATGGCCGAGTCCGGCGCCGACCCGCAGGAGACGGCCGCAGTGTCGGCTCGCGCCGTCGCGCTGTACCGGGAGGCCGCGGCGGTCCTGCCCGACCAGCGTGCCGACGCCGCGATCACGGCGGCCGAGCACGCCGTGCACCTGGCCGCCGCCGGTTCGCCGGCGGAGGCGGTCGCGATGGCCGACGAGGCCGCTCGCACCCTTGAGGCGCTGGCGGCGGCCGATCCTGCCGAGCGACCGGAACTCGCTGCGGCCCAGCGCCATCGGGCCCGCGTCCACGCCGCCGACGACCGGGACGACGCCCTCGCGATCGCCCTCCGCTCCGCGGCGATCTGGAGCCGCCTCGCGGAGGAGTTGCCGCTGGCATTCGGCTTCGAACTCGCCCTCACGCTGCAACTGGTCGCCGAGCTGCGCCTGCCGCACGCTCCGGCGGAGGCCACCGGGTTCGCCGAACGCGCCGTGGCGCTCATGGCGACCGCCGAACGCGACGAACCGGGCGCCTTCGCGGACCGGCTCGCCGAAGCCGAGTCCACACTCGACCGCTGCCGTGCGGCGGCCCCGCGCCGGCCGATCCCGAACCAGGATGAGGAGGACGACCCGAAGGGCAAGCCGCTCAACGTGAACCTGGCCTGAGCTTCGGCCCGGTCACGGGTCGGGGTCACGGGTTCGGGTCGCGGGCCTGTTCGCGGGCCTGGTCGGGCCTCAGACCCGGACGAGCCGCGGGCCCGGCCCGGCCTTAGACCCGGACGCCCCATGGGCCCGGCCCACGGGGCCTGACCAGGTGCGGGCACCGACACTTGCAGGTGAAAGCGGACCGCGGGCGCCAACACGGGGCTGAGCCGGGTGCGGGCGGCGACTCTCAACTGGCGTAAGCGGATCACGGGCACCGTCACGCGGCGAACCTGGTGCGGGCGGCGGCTTCTAACTTGGCGTAAGCGGACTACGGCCGCCTCCGCGGGCGCCGACAGACGGCCGGCCCAAGTGCGGGCAGCGGCTTCCAACTGGCGTAAGCGCACCACGGTCGCCTCCCCGGCCGCCTCCCTGGGCGCCTCCACTGGCCCGAGCCAGGTGCGGGCGGCGGTGACGAGGGCTTCGACGCCGGTGCTCAGCGTCGGCTCGATCACCGGCGCGAAGTGCGGGGAGTGGTTCCCCGGGAGCGCGTCGATGTTCCCCGATGTGAAGGCCGCGAGCGCGGTCTGGGTGTCGAGGCCGCCCCAGAACCAGAACACGGTGGGCGCCCCGGCGGCCTCGCCGAACACGCCGACATCTTCGCTGGCGGTGACCAGCGGCATTGGGAGCATCCGGTCGGCGAAGCGTGCTTTGAAGGCCGCCACGGTGATCGCGGTGGATTCGGGGTCGGAGACGAGGAGCGGGGCACTGTGCGTCCAGGTGATCTCGGGCGGCTTGGGCGCGCCCGAGGCCTCGCTCTCGGCCTTGATGATCCGCTCGATCGCGGCCTTGACGCGCTCGCGCACCTGCGGCGAATAACTGCGCACGTTGATGCCGAGTCCGGCGGTGTCGGGGATGATGTTGTCCTTGTTCCCGGCCTGGAGCCTGCCGACGGTCACGACGGCGGCCTCGGCGGGCGGCACCTCCCGCGACACGATGCCCTGCAACCGCACGACCGTGTTGGCGGCCATGAGAACCGGGTCGATCGCCGATTCCGGCCTCGACCCGTGCCCGCCCTGCCCGTGCAGCACGACGGCGGCGGTGTCGGACGCGGCCATGACCGGCCCGGAGGCGTATCCGATGAAGCCCGCCGGGAGCGGTCCGACATGCTGCCCGAGCACGATCGCGGGCTTCGGGAACCGCTCGAACAGCCCGTCCGCCACCATGTCGGCCGCGCCTTGCGCGAGCTCCTCGGCGGGCTGGAAGGCCGCGACGACAGTCCCCGTCCATTCCTCCTTTGTGGCCGCGAGCGCTTCGACCGCGCCGACGAGGCAGGTGGCGTGCATGTCGTGCCCGCACGCGTGCATGACCGGCACCTCGCGCCCGTCGCCGTCCACGGCGGTCGCCTTGCTCGCGTACGGGAGCCCGGTCTTCTCCTCGACCGGTAGAGCGTCGAAGTCGGCGCGGAGCATGACCACGGGCCCGTCGCCGTTGCGGATCACCCCGACGACGCCGGTGCCGCCGACCCCCTCAGTGGTCTCCACGCCGAGCGCCTGGAGCGCCTCGGCCACCTTGGCGGCGGTCCGGGTTTCCTGGAGGGAGAGTTCCGGGTGCTCGTGAAGGTCCCGGTAGAAGTCCGCCAGCGCACCGCTCCGAGTCTCGCTCATGTTGCCTTCCGCCACGACCTGTCCCCCGTTCGATAGTCGAGGATTCGAACCTAACCGCGCGAGCCCCCACCGGGCGGCCGAACACGAACGTCGAGCCGCGACACCCTCACCTCACCGCCTCCTTCCGCCCGCGACCACCCGCCGGCGCTCTGTCGCTGAAGTCGTGATCATCGCCGCGAAGTCGGTGAACTGCTCACGCGAGGCCGTCGCACACGGACGGGTTGCGATTTGAAGACCACCAGCGCTTTTCAACCTCACACTCCAGGTGTCGGAATGCCGACAGAAGATCGCCGATGACTTGATCCGTTGCGGTCGAGCGCCATTGCAGCGGTCTCGTTGCGAGCGCGTTCGCGGCCGCTCCAAGCCGCCCGAAACCACGATCCACCGATGTTCCCGCAGCTCAAGAGTATCGAGATGCTGTTCATCGGAAGGCAACGAAAACGGGGCAACGTAATGGAGGGTCCATTACGTTGCCCCATAACGGAGACCCGTAATGAAGCCCCGACATTACATAGTGGTTGTGAACGGTGAAGGCGCACGAACTCGTGGGACGATCGCTACGAAACGTAGTCGCGAAGCGTAGGGAGGCCGCGATGGCAGGAACCATCCTCTACGAGAGGTTCGTCAAGGCCTATTTGAAGGCCGAGGTCAGGATCATCGCCGAGGAGGCCGGTTGGACACCCGCAATCTTCGGGGACGTCATGTGCAAGAGCACCACCACGATCAAGGCGTGGCTGGGGAATGAACGGCTCCCCGACCTGGGGAACATGTCGCTCATCTGCGACCGGGGAAGGGTCGACCCGGACCGGAAGCAGTTCATCATGCATGTGAGGGAACAGCTCCTCACCGGCTCGGAGATGGTCTCGAACCTCGAAGAGCGGGCCATGTACATCGTGGAAGCGTCGGAGCGGAACTATGGGACCCTGGTCAAGTGGGACCCGGTCCTCCTGTCGGCGTTGGTGCAAACTGAGGCGTTTCATATGGAGGCGCTGCCCGAGGCACGTGAGGGTACCGCGCACAAAATCCCGAACTGGAAGCGCAAGGAGAAGCGACAGGAAGCCTTCTTCAACCGCATCGGATCAAAGAGTTCCCCGGTTACCGAGCTCTACATCCCGTCGAACATCTTCACCGTAATCGACAACCTTGCCGCCAAGGACAAGAGCGCACAGATCGCCCGGCTCGTTGAGGTTGACGCGATGCCCGGATGCGAGGTCCGGGTGGTCCGAACACCAATGGTGGTGCCCTCTTCATTTGAGTCCTTCAAGGGCGATGGGTTCGCTGGTGCGGGCCCGGATTTCGTCTACGTCGAGACCTACGACCAGAGCCGCCACGTGGTCGAACCCGCGAACGTCGCCTTGTATGATCAAGCCCGCAGCCGTCTCAGGGCTGACTCGCAGGAAATCGGAAGGTGGCTTGATGGTGGAGTACACCAGCTGGCGGAAGAGCACGCGGAGTAGCAACACGGCCGATAACAACTGCGTCGAGTGCCGCCAGTCATGGAAGAAGAGCACCCGAAGCAACAACACGGCCGACAACAACTGCGTCGAAGCTCGGAACATCTGCTCCGGCTTCCAGGTGCGGGACTCCAAGCTCGGGCAGGACTCCCCGGTCTTCGAGCTGACCGCAGCCGACTATGCCGGTCTGCTTCGGGGCTCGCGCGGCTTAACCCGGTCGCATCCCAGACAAAGCCGTGGGGCCGCTTCGGAAACGAAGCGGCCCCACGAGTCTGTACCGCGCATGTTCTGAGCCGCGTGGCGTGATTCCATACACCCCAACGGCTTTCGGAGCGATGCTTCGGCGCTAGCTCAGCTCGCCAGGGGTTCGATGGCGCAGGTTCAGCATCTTGACCTGGATCCGCCGCAGGAGCGCGATGGCGTCGGCATTGTCGAGGCCGGTAGTGGCCTCCCAGTCCAATCCTGACCCGTAGATATCGCTACTGAACAGGATCTCGCTGGCGAGCTGGGCCCGTTTGAGGTCGATGGCGGCGATGAGGCCGTCGCGGCGAGCGAGATCGGCTATGTCGTTGCACCGCTTGATCATGTCGTTCGCATCGGTGAAGCCGACGAACACGGCCAGGGTATCGGTGACATGGGCAGGACCACCGCTCTCCTCCAGCGTTCGAGCGAAGAACTCACGCTCGTCGCGGTCGAACCCCAGCGGAATCAGCTGTCCCACGCCGCACCTCCCGAATACCGCTTCAGACTACCCGCGAAGACCTCACCCGGCGGGTTCCGAGACAGGCGCGAGGCGGCGCACGTCGCCGGTTTCGCCGATCCGGGTTGGATGTTCGCCAGGTAAAACCGGTGTGCTGTTGCAGGTGCTTGGCTTTAGCGATGTTTGGGCTTAATAGTCCGATATACAATGAAGGGTTCGCGTCTTGCAGTACTGATCGAGGAGCCGTTCATGACCGGTCACGACCACGACCATCACCACCATCACGACCACGGGCATTCGCGCCACAGATGGGCCCATCGCCTCAGACACGCGCTGGCGCCGCACTCGCACGACAGCGCCGACAAGGTCGACCGCGCGATGGAATCGAGCCGTGAAGGGCTGCGCGCGCTGTGGATCTCCCTCGTCCTGCTCGGGGCGACCGCACTCGCCCAGGCCGTAGTCGTGGCGTTCACCGGTTCCGTTGCGCTCCTGGGCGACACGCTGCACAACGTCGCCGACGCCCTGACCGCCATCCCGCTCGGGATCGCGTTCCTCCTCGGCCGCCGCGCCGCCAACCGGCGGTACACGTACGGCTTCGGACGGGCCGAAGACCTCGCCGGGATCGTCATCGTGCTGTTCATCGCCGCCTCGGCCGTCGCCGCCGGGATCGCGGCGATCGACCGACTCCGCAACCCCGAGAACGTCGAGCACCTGTGGGCTGTGGCCGCCGCCGGGCTCATCGGCTTCGTGGGCAACGAACTGGTCGCCCGGTACCGCATCCGCGTCGGCAGGCGGATCGGCTCGGCCGCACTGGTCGCCGACGGCCTCCACGCCCGGACCGACGGGTTCACCTCCCTCGCGGTGCTCCTCGGCGCGGGCGGGGTCGCGCTCGGCTGGACCTGGGCGGACCCGGTGGTCGGCCTCGCCATCACCGCCATGATCGCGCTGGTACTCAAAGACGCCGCGCGCCAGATCTACCGGAGACTCATGGACGCCGTCGACCCCGACACCGTCGACCGGGCCGAACAGGTCCTCGCCACCACCCCGGGCGTGACCGGCGTCGGCGCGCTGCGGCTGCGCTGGATCGGCCACCGGCTCCACGCCGAGACCGACATCCTCGTGGACGCGCGACTGAGCCTCATCGAAGCGCACACCATCGCGGTCGACGCCGAACACCGACTCATCCACGCGATCCCGCACCTCACCGGGGCGACCGTCCACACCGACCCTGAGGCCGTCACCGACGCGCATCTGGTCCTCGCCCGCCACCGGTAACCCTTGAACCGCTCCTTCTGGAAGCTCTTCAGCGCCTCCGCCATCGCCACGTGCGCCGACGGCATCGTGAAGGTGTCACTGCCGCTGCTCGCCACCTCGCTGACCGACGACCCGGTGCTCATCTCCGGCCTCACCGCGTTCGCGTTCCTGCCGTGGCTGGTGTTCGGCCTGCCCGGCGGGGCGCTCGCCGACCGGCTCGACCGCAAGCGCGCCATGTCGACCGCCAACCTCACCCGGGCCGCCCTGCTCGGCGCGCTCGTACTGCTCGTCGTCCTCGGCGCGGAGAGCATCCTCGTCCTGTACGCGGCGGCGTTCGCGCTCGGCCTGTGCCAGGTCGTCTACGACTCCGCGGCGCGCGCCATCCTGCCCCAGATCGTCGACCGCCGCGGCCTCGACAAGGCCAACAGTTGGCTCACGGTCGAAGAGACCTTGGGCCAGAACTTCATCGGCCCGCCGGTCGGCGCGGCGCTCTTCGCCTGGCTCCGCGCCGTCCCGCTCGTCGGCGGCGCGATCGGCTTCGCTCTGGCCGCGATCCTCGTGCTTGCCGTCCCCGGCCGGTTCCGGGTCGAACGCGCCGAGCCGACGAGCCTGCGCGCCGACGTCCGCGAAGGCCTGCGCTGGCTGTGGCGACACCCGCTCATGCGCGAACTTACGATCCTCAGTGGACTGATCGCCGCGTTCCTCTCGATGGCGACCTCCCTGAACGTCCTCTACGCGCTCGACACCCTGCGCCTCGACCCCTCGACCTACGGCGCGCTCTTCATCGCCCTGGGCCTCGGCGGCCTCACCGGCTCCGCGGCCACCGCACCCGTGACCGCCCGCCTCGGACGCCCCCGCGCCATCACCCTCGCCGCCGCGATCGCACCCCTCATGTGCCTCCTCCTCGGCGCCTTCCCGAACCTCTGGACCGCCGGCCTGTGTTTCTTCGGCATGGCCGCGGGCGTCACCATGTGGAACGTGCTGACCATGTCGCTGCGCCAAGCCCTCATCCCCACCGAACTCCTCGGCCGCGTCCTCGCCGCCAACCGCGTCGCCCTCTGGGGAGGCATCCCCCTCGGCGCCCTCACCGGCGGGGCCCTAGCTCAATTCACCAGCGTCCCAACAGCATTCATCGCCTCCGGCCTCGCCCAACTCGCCGTCGCAGTCCTGATCCACCGTATGGTCGGCCGCCACCGCCAACGCATCACCGACACCTACCAACAGCCGAGGCCATCGCCCTAGGTAAGTCGTCGGCGTGGTCCTCTTGGGGGCCGAGCCAGTAGAGGACGCCGTGCTCGAAGTCGTCGTTCGGGTAGGCTTCCACGATCTCCCAGCCCCGGTAGCCCTCGGGATCAGGCGGAGGATTCACGCCGAGCTCACGCGCGTATGCCGCAAGCCCTCGTGAGTCGAGGTCGTCATCGAAGCGTCGCCACAACTCGGCAAGGGTTTCGGGGGGAGCTTCGACGGGGCGGTCGTAGTCGATCATTCCTTGATTCCCTCTCCGGTCCCTGTGATCTTCTGACGGTACGGCACTCGCCCTTCTCGGACGACATGAACGTAGGCGACCGTGTCGCGCGGAATGACGTGCCGGAAGTTCTCGGCGCAGCCCTCCGGGTCAGGCAGTTCGGACTCACCCTGTCGCGATCCGCACAACGGCACGTTGAGGTAGAACGCCGCGTCTTGCAGACGGTCCTTGCGGATCATCGCCGCCGCGTCGCCTTCGACGTGCCATGTGGTCTTCATGTCCTCCGACGACGCCCAGGGCTCGTGGAGTTCGGGGCGCTCTGGTGCCTCTCCCTTGCGGTGGGGCTTGAGCGGCTCGCGGTTGAGCTGCTCGCCGTCGGCGGTATAGACCAACGCACGCGCCGAGGTCCGGCCTTCGGCGTTCCGGGGGTACCCAACACGACGGATCTCCTGGACGGCCTCAGGATGCGAACGCCTTGGATTGAAATCGGCAAGACGGCGGGCGCGCCCGGTCGGCGCGGCTGACTGGGCCGGAGTTCCGGTACCAGTACTCAGTAAACCGCTCTGCCCGATCGCAACGACTTGGGCCTGTACCTCGCTGATGCGCTCGGCGAGCCTGGCCGCTTCAGCCATCAAACCTTCGATAGACCGAGCAGCGGCGCTCGCGCGATTCGCCGAGGCCTCCGCGCCGAGCGCCGCAATTCCCGCTTGCAGATCCTCCGTCTGCTGTTTGCTCACCGCAAGCTGTCCGGCGAGCCCCTCGGCCTCACTCCTGCTCACTCCGAGAGCGGCGGAAATGTCGTCCACTCTGGCCAAGGCAGGCCCCTTCCGCATCGGGCTGGACCGACCATGCTATCCAGCACCGACAACGAATTGTGGCCTGCGAAGCGCGCCCCTCAGCTCGCGTCGGCGCTCACTCCAGGGCCGGCTGGATCGTGCCGGTCACCTCGCCGAGGCCGATCGTGCCGCCTGAGGCGGCCGGGGCGGTGGCGGTGATCGTCACCGTGTCGCCGTCCTCAAGGAAGGTGCGCGGCGACCCCTCCCCCACTTCGACCGGTTCCTTACCGCCCCAGGTGAGTTCGATGAAGGAGCCGCGCTGGTCGGCGTCAGGGCCCGAGACGGTTCCTGAGGCGAAGAGGTCGCCGGTGCGCAGGGACGCGCCGTTCACCGTCATGTGGGCGAGCATCTGGGCGGGCGTCCAGTACATGCCCGCGAACGGGGGCCGGGCGACCTCGGTGCCGTTCCAGCGCACGGACATCGACAGGTCGAAGCCGTAGCGGTCGGTCTCACGCAGGTACGGCAGCGGCTCGGGGTCCTGCGCCGGGGCGGGGGCCTTCGCGGCGGCCAGCGCGTCCAGGGGGGTCACCCAGTGGCCGATGGAGGTCGCGAAGGACTTGCCGAGGAAGGGCCCGAGGGGCACGTACTCCCATGCCTGGATGTCGCGGGCGGACCAGTCGTTGACGAGGACGGCGCCGAAGACGTGCTCGGCGAAGTCGTCGGGCGAGACGCCGGTGCCCAGTTCGGTGCCGACGCCGACGACGAAGCCCACTTCGGCCTCGATGTCGAGGCGGGCGCTGGGGCCGAAGGCGATCGCGCCGTCGGGGGCCTTGCGCTGGCCGCGGGGGCGGACGATCGGCGTACCGGAGGGGACGACGGTGCCGGCGCGGCCGTGGTAGCCGACCGGGAGGTGCTTCCAGTTGGGCAGCAGGGGCTCCGAGTCGGGTCGGAAGAGGCGGCCGAGGTTGGTGGCGTGGTGTTCGGAGGCGTAGAAGTCCACATAGTCGGCGACTTGGAACGGGAGATGCATGCGGGCCTTGGCGACCGGGACGAGGAGGGTCTCGGACTGGTCGCGGTAGCGGGCGTCGCCGAGGAGTTCGGTGAGCTGGTGGCGCACGAGGCGCCACGCGGGCGGGCCCATCGCCATGAAGCCGCCGAGGCCCTGTTCGTGGAAGGCGGGGCGGATCCAGGGGAGGAAGAACTGGCCGGTGGCGAGGGCGCGCAGGTCGAGGATCTGGTCGCCGATGCGCACGCCCAGGCGCGGGGCGGGGTCCTTCGCGGTGGAGAAGGCGCCGTAGGGCAGGTGGTGGAGGCCGTAGGGCCCGGTGTCGGCGCCGTCGACCCAGCTGGTGGCGTTCATGCGCGGTCCCCTCTGCTCAGGAGGTCGAGTGTCTGGAGGTCGTGGAGGGGTTCGTCGATGCTGCACGAGCCGAAGCCGGTCCACAGGTCGCGGGTGCGGTGGAGGGCGCGGCGGGCGCGGGCGGCGAGGTCGGCGGCGTCGGTGGAGGCGAGGGCGGCGGTGAGGTCCTCGACGGGGGCGTTCTGCTCGGCGTCGGCGGCGGCGACCAGGACGTTGAGGAAGCCGTGGTGGTGGAAGCCGGTGGCGGGGTCGGTGTGGCGGACGGCGTGGTGCAGGCCCGCGGTGAGTTTGAACTTGAGGCCGCGGCGGCGGCAGCCGGCCATCGCGGCGGCGAGGGTCGCGGGTTCGGGGAAGAACTCGGCGGCGAGGCCGCCGGTGCGGAACTTCGGGGTGAGGCCGGTGGGGCGGACGGCGTCGAGGGCCTCGTCCCCGAAGGGGATCTCGGCGAACACGGGCCGGCCCCAGGCGGGGGCGAGGGCCGCGAGGTGGTCGAGGGCGGCGCGGGACTCGTAGTGGGTGACGGTGACCTGCGGGTCGAGGGCGGCGACGGCGTCGGCGACCCGGTCGGGGTCGCCGTCGACGATGACGCCGACGCGCAGTTCGGCGCGGCCGGGCTCGAGGTCGGCGAGCCTGGACTGCGGGATGAGGAGGGGGCCGACCATGTCGGCGTACCAGGACTGCCGGTACCCGCGGTGGGCGGGGACGGCGGTTTCGAGGGGCGCGTTTCCTGGTGGGAAGAGCGCCGCGTCGTCGATCAGGTCCCGCAGCATCGCGGGCATCGGTCCAACCATGCCCAGAGCCTAGAGGTCGGAGGCGCCGGGGGTCCACCGGTCCGCGCAGCGGGTGCGCGAACAGGACCGGAAGGTGCGCGCGCGTGCGCGGACCGCTCGAATCCGGACGCCGGGGCGGCTATCCTCGGGGGCGTACCCACCGCTGCGGGGACCACACCCTCGGTCGCCGCGCGAACCGACAAAGGAGTCGTCGTGCCGTTCTACCGTTCGGTCGGGCAGATCCCCGACAAGCGACACACGCAGTTCCGCCAGAGCGACGGGAGCCTGTACCACGAGGAGCTGATGGGCCAGGAGGGCTTCTCCTCGGACTCGTCGCTGCTCTACCACCGCTTCCGCCCTACCGCGATCAGCTCCGCGGCCGAGCACCGGCCCGAGCGGGCCGAGCCCGCCGCGAACCACCCGCTCAAGCCGCGCCACTTCCGCACCCACAAGCTCGACGCCTCGGGGGACGCGATCCTCGGCCGCGAGCACCTGCTGTCCAATGCGGACTGCCGGATCTCCTATTCGGTCGCCACCGAGCCGTCGCCGCTGTACCGCAACGCCATCGGCGACGAGTGCATCTACGTCGAGTCCGGTACGGCGCACGTCGAGACCTCGTTCGGCGCCATCGACATCGGCGAGGGCGACTATCTCGTCATGCCGATGTCCACCATCTACCGCGTGATCCCCACCGGCCCTGAACCGTTGCGGACCTTGGTGATCGAGTCGACCGGCCACATCACTCCCGCCAAGCGCTACCTGTCGGTGCGCGGCCAGTTCCTGGAGCACTCGCCCTACTGCGAGCGCGACCTGCGCAGCCCGGCCGAGCCGCTCCTGGTCGACGGCGAGGACGTCGACGTGTACGTGCAGCACCGCGGCCGCGGCTCGGCGACACTGTGGACGAAGTTCACCTACGCCCACCACCCGTTCGACGTGGCCGGCTGGGACGGCTGCCTCTACCCGTGGGTGTTCTCCATCCACGACTTCGAGCCGATCACCGGCCGCATCCACCAGCCCCCGCCCGCACACCAGGTCTTCCAGGGCCCCAACTTCGTCATCTGCAACTTCGTCCCCCGCAAGGTGGACTACCACCCTGACGCGATCCCGGTGCCCTACAACCACCACAACGTCGACTCCGACGAGGTGATGTTCTACTGCGGCGGCAACTACGAGGCCCGCCGCGGCTCCGGCATCGAGCAGGGCTCCATCTCCCTGCACCCCTCCGGCTTCACCCACGGCCCGCAGCCCGGCGCCCCCGAACGCTCCATCGGCGCCGAGTACTTCGACGAGCTCGCCGTCATGGTCGACACCTTCCGCCCCCTCGAACTCTGCCAACCCGCCCTCGACGTCGAGGACACCAACTACGCCTGGACCTGGAACCGCGACCCGGTCCTCTGACCCGAACGCACCGCCCGCCGCCGGACCGCTCAGGCGGCGGGCTTTCGGGCACCGCCACCCGGTAACTTCGACGCGTGATCCGCAAGCGCACCTACCGCACCGTCGATGGCGTCCGCGTCGAAGGCACCTGGCTGAACGTCTTCGTGAAGAACCTCGACTACCACGCCACCGAACTGTTCGTCTTCGCCGACGGCGTCGTCCAATGCTGGGAGCGCACCGACCTCGACGGGCTCGCCGCGATGCTCGCGAGCGGCAAGGTGACGCTGCGGCCCGCCGACGGCGCCCGCGGCAGCTACCACCTCACCACGGGGTGGCGGTTCGAAGACGTCCACTCCTCGATCGACTCGGCCGCGTTCCTCGCCGAGGTCGCCGACCTCATCGAGGAGCTCAACGACCGGCCGACCTCGGTCGAGCGCTGCCGGATCGCGATCGACCGGTACCTGGAAGGCCGGTCCGAAGAGGACCTCGCCGCGCTTCGGCAGGCGTACACGGCGATCCCGGATCACAACCGCCGGTACGTGCTCGGCGACATGGACGCGAAGGACCGCCCACTCCGCACCCTCTGCGGCATCGACGGCGACCCCGACGAGCACGCCCTCGAATGGGCGCACCGGTACTTCGAGGACAACCGCCCCTGGGCCGCCGCCGCGCAACCGAAGGCCCCGCGCCCCGTCGACGATCCCGAGACCCCGCCCACCGCCATCGTGGAACTCAGACAGTCCTGGTACGCCGACCCCCAATCCGCTCCCCCGGTGCAGCGCCTGCACAACGGCTTCCCCTACGAGGTCACTGTGGATGGTAGGACCTACCCGACGCTCGGCCACGCCTACTGGGCGCTCGCCGTCACCGACCCCTCCGAGCGCGACCTGATCGCCGCCTCCAACCCCAGGAGCGCCACCCCCGCCGCCGCGATCGTCGCGGCCTCCTCCTCCCGCGTCCCCGAGTGGCACCGCCTGCGCACCGCCGCCATGCTCCGCCTCCTGCGCCTCAAGGTCGACCAGCACCCCGACCTCGCCGAAGTCCTGATCGCCACCGGCGACGCCCGCATCCGCTACAGCGGCCTCATCTCCCGATTCTGGATCGACAGCCCCGATCCCGGCGGCAACTGGATGGGCCGCCTCCTCGAACTCCTCCGCTCCGAACTCCTCCTGGCCCGGCACGAAACGCGAGCCTGAGCGTCCCGGGCATCGCCGCAGTCCGGAACCGCCGCCCCGTTCACCACTTGACGCGTTCGATCTCCTCCACATTGGCCGAATGACGGTCCGGCCGCCAGACCACCAGCGAGACCTCGGTGCACTGGAACGAACCGAACTCCACCTCCGCGCGCGAGTCGACGTACACGGCGACCTCCGGTTCGGGAACCGCCTCGCGCGGCACCAGCAGACTGATATGCGCGTTGTTCCGGACCCCGTCGCCGTCCCCTCCAGCGGGCCCGAGGTTCCCGAACGGTACGCGCGCGTCGCGCAGGCGCCGCCGCAGTTCGAGCAGGTCGGCATTCGGAAAGCCGCGCACGAAGATCCCGCCCGGCGCACCGCCGAGCCCCTTGAACCGAGCCCCGATCGGGCCGAGCCCTTCGGCGGCCCGCTTGAACTGGCCAAGGTAGTGGTCGATCTGCCGCTGCGGCACCCGGTCCTGGAATCCCTCGACGCTTCGCACGGTCGCGTGCAGGTCGCCCGGCGCGTAATTCAGATGCTTACCGCGGCAACGCGAGGCGATCGCCGCCGATTCAGCAGCGATCCGCTCCTTCAGGGCCCCTTCGATTCTGACCACGAAGCTGAGCCCGAACCGCGGATCACCGTCGCACGGAACCGGGTCGGCCTGCATGGTGCCGCTGCGGAATGCGGCCGAACCCGCCGCCCAACGCTCCTCGTAATGGGCATGAAGCGCCGCGTAGTCCGGTTGGGCGATGTCGCGGGTCATGAAGCCTCCGAGCTGAGCAGGGCCGAGGCCGACGGTGCCACAACGGCACGCCGGCGCGGACGGGCAAGGGTACTGGAGGGCGCGCGGCCCAGACCTCCTCGTCGCCAGTGGCCGGCGGGAGCCGCGATCACGGCAGAGCGCCACCGGCCGAACCGGCGTTCGAAGCACGCAAGGGCGCGAACCTCCTCAGCGGGGCATCCGCCGAGAGGGCACTGTCGGGTTCACGGCTCGCGACGGGCCGCGATGACTTCGCCGTCGGGGCGGCAGTCGATCAGGATCGCCTCGGAGGGAACGAAGATGAGGAGGCCCGGGGCGGCGGCCAGGACCGTCGCGAGGTGCGCGCCGAGCAGTGCGGCGTCGATTTCCACGCAGAGATCGAAGGCCCAGAGCAGCAAGATCCGCTCCCCGCTCCCGGCCACGGGAGCGAGCACCGACCCTATCGCCTCGGTCCGGCTCGTGTCCGAGGCGCCCGCATCGGCGAGCACACGGTGGCGCAGCCCGCTCCAGTCGACCTCGACGGCGTTCAATGCGGGCAGGCCCGCGAGCAGGCGCGTGTTCGCTTCGCGGGCATCGTCACCGTGCAAGATCCGGATGCCGTCGGCCTCGGAGAAGATCGCGCCGCCAAGGAACTCGGGGTGCTTGCGCACCTTCATGAACGCAGGCAGCAGGTCCCATCGTGCCGTGGTCATCGTGCCTCGCGCCCCGGACCGGCCGTTCGGTGGACGCTTCGGATCGCGGCGACGGCCGGTGCGGGTTCGGGCCGAATCGGCAGGTCGGCGCTGAGGGCGTTGAGACGCTGGCGGATCGAGGCGGCGATGCCCTTGCCGAGGCGATGGCGGGTGGGGGTGGCGGCGCGCTGAGCGGCGTCGAGGAGGTGTTGGGCGCCGCGGCTGGTGAGAGCGGTGTCGGCGAGGACGAGGTGGGTCAGGCGGTGGGGGTTCGCCGCGAGGGCCGCCGCGATGCGGGCCGCGGCGGGCTCGTCTATGCGGTTGGCGGCTGCGCCGAGGACGCGGGCGGCCTTGACGCGGCCGAAGTCGAGGACCTCGACTCCGGCGGCGATCGCCGCCACGGCGACCCGGGCGAGCGATTCGGGTCCGATGCCGTTGCTGGCGAGGGAGAGTCGAGTCAGGCGGCCTTGCGGCGCGGCGGTGAGCGCGTCCGCGATCGCGGCGGCGCCCTGGTCGCTGAGCCCGGCGGCGGCGAGGTAGAGCTCCGTGACCGAGCCGGTCGCGATGATCGGGGCGACCGCCGCGCCTCCAGCGGGACCGAGCGGGTTGCCGCTGAGATACAAGGCGTCGAGCACGGGAGCCATCGTGCGGTTACCGGAACCGTCCACCGGTGAGCCGTCGAAATTAAGGTGCAGGGCGTCGGACTCAGTGTCCATCATGGAGATTTTCGAATCGGTGCCCGAGAAGCGCTCGGCGAGCTTCGGGTCTACATGGTCGTCGTGCTCGAGGGTGCGGGCCGCGACGCCGACTGTTTCGGACGCGCCGCCGTCGCCGGTCGACGGGTCACTGGTGCTCGCGGCGCGTGCGCGATAGGCAGCGGCCTTCCGCACGGTCGGCCCATGCCGCTGCGCCCATTCGGCGGTGCCGTGGTGCGGGGCGTCCGCCAGCGTCGCCGCGATGAGCGCCACCGCGGCGGCGTCGAGGCCGGTTTGGACGAGGTCGAGGGTGCGGACGGCCGAGTCGGCGGCGTACTCGGTCGCGGCGAGCGCTCCAGCCGTCTCGATCGGGTTGCGTTTCAGCCAGAGGCCCGTCACGACCGCGGGCGAGGCGCGCAGGTTGTCGGCGATCCTGCACGCACCCGTGGCGGTGATGCCGTTGCAGCCCAGGTAGAGCGTCGAGAGTTGCGCGTCCCCGGCACGGGCGGCGACTTCGGCCGCGCCGGTGTCGCCGAGGCCGTCGGTCCCGAGGAGGAGGTGCTTGACGGGGCCGGGGCGCAGAACCGCGGCCAAGTCAGCGGCGGCCGCGGGCCCGAGCGACTGCTTGCACATGTCCAGGCGGCCGTCGGGCATCGCGGTTCCCGTGGCGAAGTCGCGGCGTTCGGGGACCGGTTCGCCCGAGGCGAGCCAGCGCAGGAGCGGCGCGAGATCGGCGCGGGGGCGGGGTTCGGCGGGGCCGACGCCCGCGAAGGGCTCGCTCACCACGGCGCCTCCTGATAGTCCTTGAGGAAGACGCCCGAGACGGGGTGCCCGGCCTCACCGCGCACGATCGGGTCGTAGACACGGGCGGCGCCGTCCACGACGTCGAGCGGGGTACGGAAGCCGCGGGCGGCGCTGCGCTCGCGGATCGGCGCGGGGTTCTCGTCGGTGATCCACCCGGTGTCGACGGCGCACATGTGGACGCCGCGTTCGGCGAGGTGCGGGCCGCTGGTGCGGGTGAGCATGTTGAGCGCGGCCTTCGCCATGTTGGTGTGCGGGTGCCGAGGGGTCTTGTGGCGCACCGCGAAGCGGCCTTCGACGGCGGTGACGTTGACGATGTAGCGGCGCGGGTGTTCGGAGGCGAGGAGCAGCGGCAGCAGGCGGTCGCACAGGAGGACGGGCGCGAACGCGTTCACGAGGTAGGCCTCCAGTGTCTCGGCCGGGTCGAGGCCGCCGAGGACCGCCGACCAGGAGTTGGCGGCCGCCGTGTCGGGTACGAGCCCGGCAGGGTCGAGAACAGCAGGGTCGAGAACAGCAAGGTCGAGAGAGGGGAGGTCCACGCCGGGGCCCTCAACGCTCGGAGTGTCGGGCCCGGGGACGGCGAATCCCGGTGCGCGCCAGCCGATGGCGGCCGAACCCGCCTCTGCCGAGGCGAGCGCCGCGTAGGACTCGGGCGGGCGCCGGAGGGTCTGCGCGGCGTTGTTGACAAGCGCATCGAGAGGTCGGCCGTCGGACAGGAGGCGGTCGGCGAGCGCGACGACCTGACGCGGGTCGCGCAGGTCGAGGGCCGCGATGTGGAGGCGGTCGGCCCAGTCGGCGTGGCCGGGCGCGGCGGCGAAGCGGCGGGCGGCGTCTGCGGGGAACCGGGTCGTGACGGTGAGGTCGGCGCCGTCGCGCAGGAGCATCAGCGCGAGTTCGAATCCGATCTTGACGCGGCCGCCGGTGAGCAGCACGCGCCGCCCGGCGAGGTCGGTGCGGGCGGTGCGGCGGGCGGTGTTGTCGGCGGCGCAGTCGGGGCACAGGAGATGGTAGAAGCCGTCGATGCGGTGGAACGGCAGTTTGCAGACGTAGCAGCGCAAGGGGCGGGCGAGTTCGCCGGTCACTCCGGTCTCGGCGAGCGGCAGGTCCGGGACGCGGCCGGCCCCGCCGGTGGCGGTGGCGGCCTTGAGCGCGGCGTCGGCCTCGGCGGCGGCGCGGTTGCGGGCCTTGCGGCGGCGGTCGCGTCCGTCGCGGGCGAAGGAGGCGGCGACGCGTTCGGCCCGCAGGCGGGCGGGGTGCTCGACGGGGAGGTCGCGGAGGAGTCCGACGACACGGTGGAAAGCGGCGATATCGGCCTCGGTCGGTTCGTCCATCGCCTCCGCCGCAGATGGTCGCGGCCCCGGCCGGACTTGAACCGGCGTGTTCCGACCTGTGGTGGTCGGCGCGACATCTCTTCTGCGCTACGGGGCCTCGTTCGCGCCCGGCGGGAATGCACGGGCCCGCTCAATCGTAAGGAGGCCTCGCACGGGCTTTCCGTGGCCCCGGCCGGATTCGAACCGGCGTCCTCCGGTACATGCGGTCCGGCACGTCGTCCGAGCTGCGTTACGGGGCCGGGCCTGCCCGGGCGGCCGGATTCGAACCGGCGTCCTCCTCGATGCGATCGAGGCGTGACGGCCACTGCACTACGCCCGGGCATTGCCCGCAGCCTACAGCGGTCCTACAACGCTGTGGCGGAGGCGCATTGGGAACGATAAGGTGGGCGGGCCGACCGCGGGACTCCGGTGCGATTCCCGGATCCGTTTTGCTAGCGATATTTCGCCTTCGTGCCTCTCATTCCCCGGTCGGCGTCCCCTCCCCTTGACGTGAAGGCCCCATGGACACCCTCGCCGACCGCACCGCCGCCGAAGACGTGCTGCTGTTCGTCAACGCCGCTATCGCGTCGACCGGGCAGTGGGAGTTCCATTCGAATGCGGCGCAGCAGGATTGGTCTCTCGACTTCCTCCACGAGTACATGCTCGTGAACTACCGCGACGTGTACGCCGCCATGCTCGCGCTCGGGATCAACGACCACAACCGGGCGCGGATCGTGCTGCGGCTGCTCCAGACCGGCCGCGAGGCCTCCGGATCGCAGCGCGTGATCGAAGGGCACCTGATCGCCCGGACGCTGAGCGACCTGCCGACCTCCCGCGTGTACCGGCTGTTCACGACCTTGCAGCGGGCCGGGGTGAACAACCGGCGTGCCCGCGCCGTCATGCGCGAATGGCTCCTGGGCCGTGAAAATCTGGCGTTCGAGGCGGTGAAGTACCGCAGTGCGCTGCGGACGGCGGTCCGCCACGCGCACCTTCGGATCGAGGACCTCCCCGGAAGCGGGGAACTGGCCGCGTTCCTGTTCGCCCCATTGCGCTCCGGGCGCTTCGCCACGCCGCTGTTCGAGGCCTGGCGCCGCGCACACTTCGAGCAGGCCGCCGTGTACGCGCTGCCGTACACGGTCGCCGAGGGCTTCGCCGCCGTGCACCGCATCCCGCGCGCGACGTTCCTGCACCGCATCGCTCCGCAGCTGACCCGCAACGAGCGACTACGGCTCCAGGAGGCCGCGTCCCGCGCAGGCGCGGACGCCCTCGCCGCCGACGAGCACGACCTCGGCGGGATGCCGCTGACCAGGCTCGCGGCGTACGTGCTCGCCCTGCCGGTCGCCGAACGCGAGCGCCGCCGCGAGGAGTTGACCGGGGCATTGCGGTCGGCCGCGCGCAGGGCCGCGGGACGCCGCGTCGGCACCTGGGGCCGGGTCGCGGCCGTGCTCGACGACAGCTACTCGTCGAGCGGCTCGAGCGAGAAGCGGCGCCGCCCCCTGGTGGTCGCCTTGGCGTCGCACTTCCTGCTCGAAGCGCTCGCCGCCGATTACCGTCCCTTGTGGCTTTCAAAGTCGACCGATCCGCTGCTCGTCCGGGCCCACGGCGTCACGGCGCTCGGGGACCGCGTCCTGGACGGCCTCGAAGCGAGACCGGACCTCCTCGTGGTGGTCTCCGACGGCTGGGACAACGCGCCCGCAGGAATGGTCGCCGAGGTGCTGCGGGTGTGGACCGAACGGCTCGACCCTGAGGGGGCCACCGCCGTCGTACACCTCAACCCGGTGTTCGACGCCGCCGGGATCACGGTGCGCCCGCTCGCCGAAGGCACCCCCACCGTGGGCGTGCGCGACGCCGAGGACCTGCCCGAACTGGTGGCTTTCGCGCGCTTCGCGACCGGCCGTTCGCGACTGGAGGACCTGCGCGGGCACATCGCGGCGCGGGTCGGTCACCTGCTCCCGAAGGAGGAGCCGTGGGCCGCCTGACGCTCGACGGGCTCACCGCGCTGCCCTCCCAGGTGTGGGGCGGCATCCGGCTCGTGCCGCTCGCGAGGGACGAGCCGATCGAGTCGCTGCGGCTGCACCGCAGCGGCTTCGACGCCGACGGCCCGAACGGCCCGTACTCCGCCCGCTGCTGCTACGCGCCGCACGGACTCGTCGCCGAATGGACCCGAGACGGCACCGCCGTGCCCGCGCTCGGCACCGCGCTCCAGATGGCGGCGCGCACGGTTCGCAAGTCGCGCAAGCCGCCCACGAAGCTCGATCACCGCACGCGCACCCGCTTCATCCCCCACCAGACCTCCCTGGAGGCGT
The DNA here is from genome assembly GCF_004912155.1 of Glycomyces paridis. Taxonomy (GTDB): domain Bacteria; phylum Actinomycetota; class Actinomycetes; order Mycobacteriales; family Micromonosporaceae; genus Glycomyces; species Glycomyces paridis. The sequence continues at coordinate 221,310 of NZ_STGX01000007.1, forward strand.
TCCTGCCGCTGCCGTTCAACGCCCCTGTGGACGCATGGAACCTCTGGGCGGCGTTCGCCTCCAAGGAGAAGGGTGCGCCGCGGGAGGACCTCACCGCGGTCGGAGGGCACCGCGTCACCGGACTGGCCGACGCACTGCGAGTCTTCGAGATCCATCCCGACCAGTGCGGCGTACTGGTGTACGCGGCCGACACGCTCGCCGGGGCGCTCGTCACCCCGCACCCCGACGACTACCGCGCGATGCACCCGACACTGGTGCAGGACAAGTACGGCGAGCTCATCGCACGGTACGCGCACCTGCACCCGCACGCCCCGGACCTGTCCGGGCGGCTCGACGCCGCCGCGGTCGACACGGTCGCGGACCTACGCGCCCAGATCCGCGCCGCCAAGGAGGCGTGGGCGACGTTCCACGAGGACGTCATGGCCGCAGGCCTGCTCGACCTCGACTACCGGATCAGCGACGCCTACCGGATGCAGGAGTTCACCCTGCAACGCTTCCGCCCGAAGTCATTGCAGCGCGGCGAGGCGCACGTGGGCGAGTCGATCATGGACGACGAGGGCCGCCTGGCCTTCCTGCACTCGTTCCGGCTCTCGGAGACGCAGCTGCGGCGGGGTCGACTGCTCGAAGCGCTGGCGGAACAGCGCTGGGACCCGGAAGCGGCCGGGGCCGCGCTCGGCATCTCGGTGCACGCCCTCGGCGAGCGGCTGAGGACGGCCGGATACGAATCGGTCCTCAACATGGCGGCCTTCCGCCGCGCCGAGGACCGCTGAGCGCCCACCGCGGCGGGGGTCAGATTGCGGCGTTGGTTCGGCGGGTGAGTTCGGGGTCGTCGAGGTCGGTGGTGGGGCGCCATTCGGCGGCGTGGACTTCGGCGGGTTGGGGGGTGAGGTCGTCGGTGGGGGCGCGGAAGAGGTAGCGGACGTCGTAGTGGGAGTGGGCGCCTTCGCCTTTGGAGGGGTTGGCGGGGATGGCGTGGACGTCGACGTGGAGGGGGACGGGGTCGGCGAGTCGGAGGGCGGCGACGCCGGTCTCCTCGACGGCCTCGCGCATCGCGGCCTGGGGCAGGGAGACGTCGGTGGGTTCGACGTGGCCGCCGGGCTGGAGCCAGCGGTCGAGGGTCTTGTGGTGTACCAGGAGCACACGGCCGGAGCGGTTCAGGACGATGGCCGAGGCCGTGACGTGGCCGGGCATGGTGGAGCGGGCGAAGCCCTCGGGGCCGGTGAGGGCCAGCAGGGGGGCGACGGTCTCGGCGTCCTCGGGCCAGCGGTCGAGGTAGGCGTCGAGCTGTTCTCGCAGATGCGCGATGGTGATGGGCACCGGCACATTCTGCCAGCGCCGCGCAACGGCCCGGTGAGTGCCCGTGCGGTCCGCTCGCGCGGACGCTGCCGGGAACCGGCTGTTGGGCGTACGGGGCGGGACGTGGGGTCCGCTCGTGCGGGCGACATCGGAAACCCGCGCTGTCGGCAACCTGTCGGGCGCGCGAGCGGGCCGTGAGGGTCCGTGGGCGCCTTCGGGCGACTGTGCCGTCTGCTCGCGCGGGCACTACCTCCGGGGGTGGGGCCTGCACCCGGGACGAGAGGCCGGTTGGCAGGATTCTCCGGGGGCATGGGTTTGTCTACGTTGGAGTTTCGATGTGAACCCCTACGGTGGGAGGCAATCCGACATGACATCCCTCAGATCGGCGACAGCGGTGCTGGGCGCCGCGGCGGCGGCCGCGGTCGCCTTGGCGGTTGCTCCGGCGGCCGCGCAGGAGCCGGGCGGCCTGGTCGAGACCGAGATCAGCGTCCAGGGCGCCGGGCGCGAATTCGGCGCGACTGTGATCGCGCCCGAGGGCGCCGAGGGCCTGCCGGGACTGGTGCTCGTCGCGGGCTCGGGTCCGGGCGAGCGCGACCGGTACCGGGCGCACGCGGAGGTGTTCGCGGAGGCGGGCGTGGCCGTGCTGCTGTACGACAAGCGCGGGGCCGACGAAGGCTACTCGTACACGTCGGCGTCCATTGAGGATCTCGCTGACGACGCGGTCGCGGCGGTCGAGGCGCTCCAAGAGCGGCCCGAGGCCGACCCGGACCTGGTGGGCCTGCACGGGCACAGCGAGGGCGCGTGGGTCGTGATCGAGGCGGCGGCCCGTTCGACCGCGCCCGCGTTCGTCGTCACCTCCGGTGGCAGCGCGCTGCCGCCGGAGGACACCCAGGCCTGGATGAACCGCGAGAGCCTGCACGATGCGGGCGTCTCGGAGAGGCTCCTCGACCCGCTGGGCCGACAGTTCATCGCGGCGCTCGTCGCCGACGACCTCTTCCGCCTCTCCGGGTACGACCCGCTGCCCGCGCTGGCCGGGATCGACCGGCCGTTCCTGGGCGTGTTCGCCGAGCACGACGTGAACACGGCGCCGGGGACCTCGTTCGCGCTGTATGAGGAGACGCTGCGTGAGGCGGGGAATCCGAACTTCGCGCTTCGGGTGATCCCCGGGGTCGACCACGGGATGGTCGCGAGCGAGGACGGTTCGCACGGCGAGGACTACGACGAGGACGCGCTCGATCAGACCTATGTGGACACCGTCGCCGACTGGATTCACGGTCTGGCCCGAGGCGAGTCCGCCGTGGTGGTCGACGCGGCGCCCGGGCAGGACGTCGAGGCGACGGCCGTTCCCGAGGCGCCCTGGTACGGGACGGCGACCGCGACGCTCGCGGCGCTGGTCCTCTTCACGGTCCTGTTCGGTGCCTATCCGATCGCGGCGCTCGTGCGGCGCCTGCGGGGCCGCCCAGGCATGGAGGCGACCTGGGCGTCGCGGACCGTGGCGGTCTTCGGTCCGATCGTGCCGCTGGTCGTGTTCGTCTACGCAGCATGGATGCTCATGAGCGGCGGCACGGAGCTGCTGGGTCCGGTGGTCGCGGGCAGGCCGGTGCCGTGGCTGGTGATCGAGGCCGCGGCGGTCCTCGTGGTCGCCGCCGCTATCGCTCTCGCCGTCCAGGCCCGGCGCGGTAGGGCACGGATCGACCGGGCTTCGAAGGCACGGTTCGCGGCGCTGCTCGCGGGCGTGGCGGTGCTGATCCCCTGGGGCGCCTACTGGGGCCTCATCGTCTGAAGTGGACCCGGTGGCGCGGCTCAAGGGCCGTGCTGCCGGGACCGCGCCGCCGCGAGGCGGATGCCGATGGCCGCGAGCGCGAGGAACCCCGCGAAGTAGAGCGCGCCGGCGGGGTCGCTCGGGCTCTCGGTCGCGAAGTCGTCGGCGCGGGCGCCGATGAGGTCCTTCGGGTCGTACTCGACCTCGATCGAGTCGGGTACGTCGTCCTCGTCGGAGTAGTCGCCGAAGTCGTAGTCGTCATAGGGGTCCCCGAAGCCGTCGTCGCCGTAATCGAACTCGGAGTCGAACTCGTAGTCGTAGTCGTAGTCCTCAGTGGTCTCGACCGGTTCGGGCACCGAGAACGCGATCTCGGGTTCCCCCTGCGAGCAGTCGAGCGTGTACTCCCGCTCCCAGTGCGACCCGTACTTGCCGGTCACCTCATAGGTGCGCTCGGAGGCCACCGGGCACTCCTCGACGATGCCGCGGTAGCGCATCGCGGCGTCGGCCACCGCGGGCCAGGCGACCGCGATCGGCAGGATGAGCGGCACGATCAGCAGCAGCGCCGCGCGGTTCTTGTACCGGTTGAGGTCGGTGAAGGCGAGCACGAGGAACCAGAGCCCGCTCAGCACGCCCGCGCCGAGCCCGTACAGGCTCCCAGGTTGGGCCAGGAACGCCGCGTGCCACAGCGCCCAGAACGCCGTCCCGAGCGCGAGCGGGACGAGGAGCAGTTCGATCCACCAGTCCGAGGCCGGTATCCAGCGGGGCGGGCGGTCAGTCATGGGCCGGAGGGTTCGGGGTCATGGTCCGACCGTAGCGGCCGGGTGCAAGCGATGGCAGTTTATATAGAACGTGTATATAGTTGCTCTATGGTTTCATGGAGCCCCGAGGGCATCGACCAGCTCAGCGCCCGGCTCATCTCCCAGGGCAGCCGCTTCGCCCGAACCGCCTCGCGCAAATCCGGGGAGCAGCGCTCGCTCATCGCCCTGCGCGTCCTGTCGAACCTCCTCCAGGAGGGCGACCTGCGCATCGGCGAACTCGCCCAGCGCGAGACCATCACCCAGCCCGCGATGACCGCCACCGTCAACCGCCTCGAAGAGGACGGCCTGGTCGAGCGCCGCGCCGACCCCGCCGACGCCCGCGCCGCCGTCGTCCACGTCACCCAGGCCGGCGCCGCCGAACTGGAGGCGTTCCGGATGCGCGCCGCCGCCCGCGTCCGCCCCCACCTCGAACGCCTCGGCGAGGACGACCTCGCCGTCCTCGCCCGCGCCGCCGACCTCCTCGGCGACCTCGCCGACCGGCTCAACGAACGATGAATACGCCCGACACGAAAGCGAAGTGCCCCCGATGACCGAGGACCCGAAACCGAGCTCGATCCTGCGCCAGCCCACCGCCGTGTGGGCCATCGCGTTCGCCTGCGCGGTCAGCTTCATGGGCATCGGCCTGGTGGACCCGATCCTGCCCGCGATCAGCGCGGACCTCCACGCCTCGCCGTCCCAGACGATGCTGCTGTTCACCAGCTACCTGCTCATCACGGCCGTCGCGATGTTCTTCTCCGGCTTCATCTCCAGCCGCCTCGGCGTCAAGCGGACGCTGCTGGCCGGGCTCGTCCTCATCGTCGCGTTCGCGGCCCTCGCGGGCTCCTCGGACTCGGTGAACGAGATCATCGGCTTCCGCGCCGGATGGGGTCTGGGGAACGCGCTGTTCATCTCGACGGCGCTCGCCGCGATCGTCGGCGCCGCCTCGGGCGGCAGCCGCCAGGCCGTGATCCTCTACGAGGCCGCGATCGGCGTCGGCATGGCGGTCGGGCCGCTCCTGGGCGGCGCGCTCGGCGAAGTGTCGTGGCGCGGGCCGTTCTTCGGGACGGCCGTGCTCATGGCGGTCGGCCTCGTCGCGATCCTCACGCTCCTGCGCGGCCCCGAAGCGCGCCCGGCGAAGGTGCCGTTCACCGCCGGACTCTCGGCCGTGCGCAACCGGTCGCTGCTGACGCTCGCCCTCACCGCCCTGTTCTACAGCTACGCGTTCTTCACGCTGCTCGCCTACTCCCCCTACCCGATCGAGGAGGCCGCCGCGGCGGCCGGCATGGACTTCGGCGCGCACGAACTGGGGCTGATCTTCTTCGGCTGGGGCATCGCCCTCGCGGTCTCGTCGGTGTTCGCCGCGCCCCGGCTGACGCGCCGGTTCGGGCTGCTGCCGGTGCTCTACACGATGTTCACACTGCTGGGACTCTCGTTGGCCGTCATGGCGATCGGCGTCGAATCGGTGCCGGTGCTCGTCACGGTGGTGATCCTCGCGGGGCTCTTCCTCGGCGTGCTCAACACCGCCCTCACCGAGACCGTCATGGAGGCCACCGACCTGCCGCGCGGCATCGCCTCCTCCACGTACTCCGGCGTCCGGTTCCTCGGCGGCGCGATCGCACCCGCCGTCTCCGGCTCGATCGCCGCGAACATGGGCGCGGGAGCGCCGTACTGGTACGGCGTCGCCGCGCTCGCGGTCGCGATCGCCGTGCTGGCCTTCGGAAGGCGCACGCTCGCGCACCTCGCCCGGCCCTCCTCGGACGCGGTGCGGGAGGCCGAGCTCATCACCGTGGGCGACGAGGTCTGAGGCTCATGCCGACTCGCGCACGATGAGCTCGGGGTCGAAGATCACCGAGGTGTGGCCCGCCGACGGGTCGTCGATCCGCTCCAGCAGCAGCCGCACCATCTCCGCGGCCATCTCTTCGAGCGGCTGGCGGACGGTGGTGATCCCGGGCCTGCTCAGGCGTGCCGGGGCGCTGTCGTCGAAGCCGACCACGGCCACGTCCTCGGGGACGCGGCGGCCCGAGTCGTGCAGCGCGTGGATCGCGCCCTGGGCCATGAGGTCGCTCGCGGCGAACACGGCGTCGAGGTCGGGCACCCGGTCGAGCAGCTCCTTCATGGCCCGCTCGCCGCTGTCGTAGGTGAAACCGCCCTCGGCGGCGGGCACGAACGCGCACCCCGCGCGCGCCCAGCCCTCCTCGTACCCGGCCTGGCGCTCCTGCGCGGCGGGGATCTCCAACGGTCCGGAGATCGCAACCGGGCGGTGCCTGCCAAGGGACGCTAGGTGATCGGCGGCGAGGCGGCCGCCCGCGCGATGCGCGAGGTCCACATAGCTCACCGGTGCCGGGCGTGCCGGCCGGGCGAAGCGCACGGCGGGACGCCCGACCGCGTCGAGCAGCGCCGGAATGCGCTCGTCGGGGTGCGTCGAGATGAGCAGGGCGCCGTCGGCGTTGCCCTGCTTGAAATACGCGGTGATCGCCGTGTCGTCGGCCTCGCTCTCCGCGAGCATCAGCGCCGGGAAGATGCCGCGGGGTTTGAGCGCGCCGATGATGCCGGTCAGGAGCCGTCCGAAGAACGGGGCACTGAGGAACTGGCCCGCCGAGAGGCTGTCGCTCAGATCGGTCCCGGCCACGACCACGCCGACCGCGTCGCTGCGGCGCGTCACCAGCGACCGCGCGGCCCTGTTCGGCACGTAGCCGGTGGCGGCCACCGCCTGCCGGACCACCTCCTGGATGTCGGGGGCGACGTTCCGCGTCTCGTTGATTACCCGCGAGACGGTCGCGCGGGAGACCCCGGCGACCCTCGCGACGTCCTCAAGGGTTGGGGAGGGATCAGCGCTCATCGACCAGTTATAGCACGCCCTGGGAAATCGCTCTCCAATGATCTGACTGCGATGACGCTCAAATCCGGCGCGATCCGGAGGGTCGGGAAGCCCGTGTTCAGCGCCGGTTGAGAGGTTCGGACCGTCGAGCATTCGGTTCCTGAAGTGCGCATCCAAGGAAGATGCGCAGAGACTCGTTGCGCTGCAACAGGTTTCTTCGCCTTCACGCCAGCTCCGAAGCCCAAGACATCGAAGGACTTGACAATCTCGAAATGTCGGGATTAGCATGGCGACATGGGAGAGCGCTCTCCCATCGTTTCCCGTCCCGACCCTCCCTGGAGGCTCACATGCAGGAACAACCCCCATCCCCGAGCGGCGCCTTCGGCCGCCGGGCCGTACTCGGCGGGGCCGCGGTCGTCGCCATCGCGGCGGGCGTCGGCGTCGGCACCGCCGTCAACCGGGCGCAGGCGCAGGACTCCGGCGAGTGCGGCCAGCCGCCGGACCTCCTTCCGCCGACCGACGCCTACGCGCCCGACCTGGGCCCCAACACCATCGTCTTCGACGAGTCCACACCGGACTCGGAGATCCAGAGCGCCGTCGACGCCATCGCCGACGAGATGCGCACCGACCAGTTCGGGATCGGACGCCACGCCGTCCTCTTCAAGCCCGGCACCTACGCCGCCGACATCGACCTGCGGTTCTACACGCAGATCGCGGGCCTCGGCCTCCTCCCGGGCGACGTCGTCGTCAACGGCCACGTCCGCGTCGAGGCCGACTGGCTCGGCCAGGGCGACAACCCCGACTACAAGGGCAACGCGACCCAGAACTTCTGGCGCTCGGTGGAGAACCTCCGCATCCAGAACCCCGACGGGCAGATCGCCCGCTGGGCCGTCTCCCAGGCCGCCCCCTTCCGCCGCGTCGACCTCCAGACCCTGGAGATGCAGCTGTGGGACGGGTTCGAGGGCTGGGCGTCCGGCGGCTACATCGCCGACTCCCGCATCTCCGGCCGGGTCGTCTCCGGCTCCCAGCAGCAGTTCTTCACCCGCAACACGAGTCTCGACGGCGGCTGGGCCGGATCGGTCTGGAACATGGTGTTCGTGGGCGTCGACGGCGCCCCCGCCCACCACTTCCCCGACCCCTCGCACACCGTGGTCGACACCGCTCCCGTCATCCGCGAGAAGCCGTTCCTCTACATCACGGGCGAGGGCGAGTACCGCGTCTTCAAACCCGCGGTGCGACACAACGCCTCCGGCACCACCTGGGAGGGCGGCGCGCCCGAAGGCGCCTCGATCTCCCTGTCCGAGTTCTACGTCGTGGTCCCGGGCACCGACGCGGCCACCGCGAACCGGGCCCTGGCCGAAGGACGGCACCTGCTCTTCACGCCCGGCGTCTACGAGTTCGACCAGACCCTCAACGTCAGCGCCCCGGGCACGATCGTGCTCGGACTCGGCCTGGCGACCATTGTCCCGACCGCGGGGCAGACCGCCATCGCAGTGGCCGATGTGGACGGCGTGGTGCTCGCCGGCCTCCTCATCGACGCGGGCGCGAACGAATCGGCGACGCTCGTGCAGGTCGGGCCCCCCGGCTCCTCGACCGACCACGGCGCCGACCCGACCTCGCTCCACGACCTCTTCGCGCGCATCGGCGGCGCCCACCCGGGCAAGGCCGCCGTCAGTCTGGAGATCAACAGCCGCAATGTCATCGCCGACCACCTGTGGCTGTGGCGCGGCGACCACGGCGAGGGCATCGGCTGGACGGTCAACACCGCCGCCCACGGCCTCGTCGTGCACGGCGACGACGTCACCTTGTACGGCCTCTTCGCCGAGCACTACCAAGAACACCAGGTGATCTGGGCGGGCGAGCGCGGCCGCACCTACTTCTTCCAGAACGAGCTCCCCTACGACCCGCCCGACCAGGCGACCTGGCGCGAGGCGCCCGCGCTCGGCTGGGCCGCGTACAAAGTGGACGACGGAGTGGCCGAGCACGCCCTGTGGGGCGGCGGCGGCTACTCGTTCTTCAACGTCGACCCCAGCGTGGTCTGCGACCGCGTCTTCGAAGCGCCAGAACGGGACGGCGTCCGCTTCACCAGCATCGTCGCGGTCTCCCTCGGCGGCGTCGGCACCATCCGCCGCGTCGTCAACGAGACCGGCGACCAGGTGGACGAGTCCTCATTCACCAGTTACGTGGTGACCTACCCGTGAACCCCAGCGAAGGAACGACGATGACACCCTTCCGAAGCACGGCCCGCAGGGCCGCCGCGCTCGCCACGGCCGTGTTCTGCGCGGCCGCCGGCTGGGCCGTGGCGCTCAGCCCGGCGCAGGCCCAGGACGAGGAGGTCGCCCTGCTCTCGCAGGACCGGCCCGCCTCGGCCTCCTCCACCGAGAACCCCGACTACACCCCCGCCTCCGCCGCCTTCGACGGCGACCCGGGCACCCGCTGGTCCTCGCAGTTCGACGACGACGAGTGGCTCCAGGTCGACCTCGGCGACCGGTTCGACCTCTCCAGCGTCGAACTTGTCTGGGAGGGCGCCTACGCCGCCTCCTACGAGATCCAGGTCTCGGCCGACGGCCAGTCCTGGACCACCGTCCACACCGAGACCGCCGGGCAGGGCGGCACCGAGGTCGTCGGCCTCGACGCCACCGGCCGCTACGTGCGGATGCAGGGCCTCGAACGCGCCACCGGCTACGGCTATTCACTGTGGAGCATGGAGGTCTACGGCTGCACCGCCGAGGACGACGGCGGCGCCCAGGACGGGCCCGCGAAGGTGGAAGTGGTCGGGAGCCAAGGCGACTGGCAGCTCACCGTCGACGGCGAGCCGTTCACCGTCAAGGGCCTCACCTGGGGCCCCTCCCCCGCCGAGGCCGCGACCTACATGCCCGAGCTCGCCTCGATGGGCGTGAACACCCTGCGCACCTGGGGCACCGACGCGTCCTCGCTGGCGCTGCTCGACGCCGCCGCCGCGCACGACGTCAAGGTCATGCTCGGCTTCTGGCTGCAGCCGGGCGGCGGGCCCGGCTCGGGCGGCTGCATCGACTACACCACCGACGACGCCTACAAGGACCAGGCGCTCGCCGACATCGTCGGCTGGGTCGAGACCTACCGCGACCACGAGGCCGTCCTGATGTGGAACGTGGGCAACGAATCCGTGCTCGGCCTCCAGAACTGCTACGGACCGGACGAAGTGGACGCGCAGCGCAACGCATACACGACCTTCGTCAACGACGTCGCGATCGCGATCCACGCCGTGGACGCCGACCACCCGGTGACCTCCACCGACGCTTGGACCGGCGCCTGGCCCTACTACGAGGCCAACGCCCCCGACCTCGACCTGCTCGCCGTCAACGCCTACGCCGACGTCTGCGGCGTGCAGCAGGACTGGATCGACGGCGGCTACGACCGGCCCTACATCATCACCGAGACCGGGCCCGCCGGCGAGTGGGAGGTCCCCGACGACGCCAACGGCGTGCCGCAGGAGCCGAGCGACGTCGCGAAGGCCGAGGCCTACGGCCAGGCCTGGGACTGCATCACCGATCACGAGGGTGTCGCCCTGGGCGCCACCATGTTCCACTTCGGAACCGAGGGGAACTTCGGGGGCGTGTGGTTCAACCTCATCCCCGGCGGCAACCGCCGCCTGTCCTACTACGCGGTGGCCGAGGCCTACGGCGGTACGCCGCAGGCGAACACGCCGCCGGTGATCGAGGGCATGGACCTCGGCTTCGACGGGCCGATCGTCGGCGGCGAGGAGTTCACCGTGACGATGGACGTGACCGACCCCGACGGGGACGCGCTCGAATACATCCCGATGGTCAACAGCGCCTACATCAACGGCTCCTGGGACATGCTGCTGGCCGACTACACCGACAACGGGGACGGCACGATCACCGTCCGCGCGCCGGAGATCCTCGGCGTCTGGAAGCTCTACGTCTGGGTCGAGGACGGCCACGGCAACGTCGGCGTCGAGAGCAGGTCCCTCCAGGTCACGCTGCCCGACATGGAGGGCGAGAACGTCGCGGAGGGCAGGCCGGCCGAGGCCTCCACGTTCCAGGAATGGGGCGGGCACACGCCCGCCATGGCGACCGACGGCGACCTCGCGACCCGCTGGGCCAGCGAGTGGGCCGACGGCCAATGGATCAGCGTCGACCTGGGGCAGAGGACCGACTTCGACGCGGTGCAGCTGGTGTGGGAATCGGCCCACGCGTCCGGATACGAGGTCCAGGTCTCCGACGACGGTCAACAGTGGACGACGATCCACACCGTGACCGGCGGAAACGGCGGGGCGGACACCATCGCCCTGTCCGGGTCCGGCCGTTACGTGCGGGTGCTGTGCACCCAGCGCGCCACCGAATGGGGCGTGTCGCTGTACGAGTTCGGCGTCTACGCCTAGCAAACCGCAACGGGCGGGCCGCACCCGCGGCCCGCCCACACCGAGAGGAGTCCGACATGAGACCGAGACTCGCCGGGTTCGCCGCAGCGGCCTTCGCGGCGGCCGCGACGGCCCTGGTCGTCTCGCCGACCGCATCGGCCGACGACCTGGTGACCCACCACGAGTTCCAGGCCAACTGCACCGTCAGCCACACCGCCCAGGACGACCCGATCGTCTACCCCGGGCAGCCCGGGGCCTCCCACCACCACACCTTCATCGGCAACACCGAGACCGACGCCTACTCCACCCCGGAGTCGCTCCAGCAGGGCGACACGACCTGCCTCGTCCCGGCCGACCGGTCGGCGTACTGGTTCCCGACGCTCTACGACGGCGACGAGCCGGTCCTGACGGACTGGCACCTCGTCGTCTACTACAAGTCGGGCGTGGAGGACTACACGACCGTGCAGCCGTTCCCGCAGGGCCTGCGGTTCGTCGCCGGGGACATGATGGCGTCCCCGCAGGAGTTCGAGGACGCGCCCGGCTCGGTCGAGGGCTTCGAGTGCGGGGAGAGCTTCCACAACTACACGTTCCCCGCGTGGTGCACCGACTGGCTCAACATCAGGTACCAGTCGCCGAGCTGCTGGGACGGGGTGAACCTCGACTCGCCGGACCACAAGGCGCACATGGCCTATCCGGTCTCCGGGTCGTGCCCGTCCTCGCACCCGGTTCCGGTGCCGATGATCGAGTTCAAGATCCACTGGCCGGTCGAGGGCGACATGTCGCAGGTGCGCCTGGCGAGCGGACAGGCCTCGTCGTGGCATTACGACTTCTTCAACGCCTGGGAGCCGGAGACGCTCGCGGCGATGGTGGAGCACTGCATCAACGGCGGCCTCCAGTGCGACTCGCGCGGCTTCGACCTCTACAAGCCCGACCGCGGCGCCGTCCTCGACGAGGACTACGTGCTGATCTGACGCGGCGCGGCGGACCGGGCGGGGACCCCAGGACCCGCCCGGTTCACCGTGCGTAGAGCGGGTTCGCACCCGGCGGCTGCTCGGCGAGCGCGACCGGTCCGGGCGCGGTGCCCTCGCCGAAGGGCGAGCCGCCGAGGCGTTCGCGCCCGTGCTCGCTCAGCCAGTTCGACACGTCGGGTCCCAGCGGCACGATCTGCGTCGGGTTCACGTCCTCGTGCACGACGTAGTAGTGGCGCTTGATCTGGTCGAAGTCGACCGTGTCGCCGAAGCCGGGGGTCTGGAACAGGTCCCTGGCGTAGGCCCACAGGACGGGCATCTCGGTGAGCCTGCTGCGGTTGCATTTGAAGTGGCCGTGGTAGACAGGGTCGAAGCGCACGAGCGTGGTGAAGAGCCGGACGTCGGCCTCGGTGAGGTGGTCGCCCATGAGGTACCGGCGGTCGGCGAGGCGCTCCTCCAGCCAGTCGAGGGCGGTGAACAGGCGCGTGTAGGCGAGGTCGTAGGCGCGCTGGGAGCCGGCGAAGCCCGCGCGGTAGACGCCGTTGTTGACCTCGGTGAAGATCCGCTCGATCACCGGGAGCATGTCCTCGACCAGGTCCGCCGGGACGAGGTCGGGCGCTCCTGCGCGGTGGAACTCCCGCCACTGCGTCGACAGGTCCCAGGTCAGCTGCGGGTAGTCGTTGGTGACGACCGCGCCGGAGGGCACGTCGACGAGCGCGGGCACGGTGATGCCGCGCGGGTAGTCGGGGAAGCGGGCGAAGTAGTGCTCCTGGAGCCGTTCGGTGCCCAGGACCGGGTCGCGCCCGTCCGGGGAGAGGTCGAAGGTCCAGGACCGCACGTCGTGGACCGGGCCGGGCGTGGCGAGGGAGATGACCGTTTCGAGGCCGAGGAGGCGGCGGACGATGATCGAGCGGTGCGCCCAGGGGCAGGCGCGGGCGGCGACGAGCCGGTACCGGTCGGCCTCGACCGGCCAGGCCTGGGCGCCCTCGGCGAGGCCGGCCCTGCGGGGGTCGCCGACCTTGGCGGGCGCCTCGACCGGCGCGGCCCGCACGGCCTCGACGTCGGCCACCACGCGGTCCTCGATGTAGTTCGCGTCCCTGGTGAACTCGCCGCCGGTGACGTACGCGCCCTTGGTGGAGTGGGCCGTCCTGAACGTGCGGTCCGGTTCGCCGGTGCCGCTGTGCCGCGCTTCGCTCGGTGCCATGGCTCCAGCCTACGCATTTCGAGCGGCCCGAATCGGCGGCCCGTCGGGCTGGAAAGCGCTTCGGCCTCGACGCGAGGCGTGTTCGGACTCGCTATGATCACGGGGCTCGGCACCTTCGTCGCCGTGCGGAGCGGGCCGCGGTCGCCGCGAGTCCGCTTCCGGTGAAAGGGGAGGCATGGACGGGTCTGGGCGGTCGGCGCCGAAGGGCAGAGTCCCCGCGACGATCTACGACGTCGCGCGGGCGACGGGCGTGAGCCCCTCGACGGTGTCGCGGGCCCTGAACAAGCCGGGCCGCCTCAGCGCGGCCACCGAGCAGCGCATCCGCGAGGCCGCCGCCGAGCTGGGCTACCGCATGAACCCGATGGCGCGGGCCCTGCCCACCGGCAAGACCGGCACCCTCGGCCTCCTCGTCTCCGACCTCACCAACCCCGTGTACTTCGACCTGGTGCGCGGCGCCGAGCGCATCGCCCGCGAGAACGGCGCCACGCTGATCTTCGCCGACTCCCAGGAGTCCTCCGAGCTGGAGCGCGACAACGCCGAGCGCCTGCAAGTGGCCGTCGACGGCCTACTGCTCGTCGCCTCCCGCCTCGACGACGCGCAGATCCAGGAGCTCGCCTCCGTCAAACCGCTCGTCGCGGTGAACCGCCTGGTCTCGGGCGTCTCGGGGGTCGTCCCGGACGTGAGCCCGGGCATGACCGAGGCGATCAACCTCCTCCACCGCCACGGGCACCGCCGCATCGCCTACCTCGCCGGGCCCGAGGCCTCCTGGATGAACGGGATGCGGCGCCTCAGCGTCTTCGACCTCGCCGAGGACAAGGGCATGACCATCGTCGAGATCCAGTCCCCCGCCCCCACCCGGGACGGCGGCACCGAGTCCTACCCCCTGGTCAAGGCCGCGAACGTCACCGCCGTCCTCGCCTACAACGACCTCGTCGCCCTCGGCCTCCTCCGCGCCTGCCGCGCCCACGGCGTCGACGTCCCCGGCGACCTCAGCGTCGTCGGCTTCGACGACATCTTCGGCGCCGACCTCCCCACCCCTGCCCTCACCACCGTCCGAAGCCCCATGTCCGACATGGGCATGCGAGCCGTCCGCATGCTCCTCGCCGTCATCGAAGGCGAAGCCGAGAGCACCCAGCTCATCCTCCCCACCGAATTCGTCAACCGCGAATCGACAGCCGCCCCCCGCCGCTGACCCCCGAAGGATCGAACCGTGGAGACGCTTCGACACGCGATCGAGGACTACCTGTACGGACTCGACGGTTCCCTCGACCTGACCATGGCCGCCGCACATGCGCTGGCCCGCGGCATCGACTCCCCGGCCTTGGCGGAACTGGCGGGTCTGCCGAGACAATCGCCGTACGAGATCCGCGACCTCGCTCCCGTTGTGGTCGCCGAGCTTTCGCTGGAGGTCGCGCCACTTCCCGACGCGGTGTTCAGGAAGGCGCAGGAGTCCGCCCGGGCCCATCGAGACGGCGACCTCGACTTCCTTTCGACTGCCTTCCGCATCACGACCCTCATGTGCGACCAGGACTACCTCGGCTTCGCCGAGCGCCCCGACGTCGGCCTCGACTCCTTCGAGCACCTGATGAGCCTCAACGAGTGGCTCTACGCGGTCACCTACGGCACCGAGGACGACGGCTGGATCTGGTTCGCTTCACGCGAGGACGCGGAACGCTGCTTCGAGGCGATCGTCTCCGCGCTGCTGGCACCGGAAGCCTGACGCGAACCGGTCAGCGCAGGCGCGCGCGGAGTTTCGCCAGCGCCCGCAGCAGGTCGTCCCGGTTCTTGCCGGACTTGATCCAGGCGGGGAGCCTGCTGGCGATGGTGCTGTTGAACGGGCCGGTCTCGCGCACTCCGGCGGCCACGTACCGTTCCAGGAATTCGAGGTGCTGCTCGTTCCTGGCCCACAGCGTCCGGCCCCGGAAGTCCGTTTCGAGCCAGAGCCCGGTCCTTCGAGTCCGCTTCGGCGCCGTCCAGGGCGGTTTGGCCGCGGGTGCCTTGGTCCAACCGCAACCTCTGCACCGCAACCGAAGCAGTCGCGGGTCCTCCCGGTATCGGCCGATGTGCCGGTTGCAGTCGGGGCACATGACGGACTGGAAAGGCGCTTCCTTCACCGGCTTACGATGCAGCTCGCTGGTGTAGGCGCAGGAACCGCAGGTCAAGCGACCGGCGCGAGAGATCGCCTTGCCGTCGCAGCGCGGGCAGTGCACGAGCGCGTGGTCGAATCCGCCGAGGTGCTTGACCGGCTGGTCCGCCTCGACGAACCGTGTCAGCCCGCGTCCCATGTCCGAACTCCTCTCAGCGGTGAGGACCGAGACTATCGAGAAGTCCAGACGCGCGTCTCCTCGGTTTCCCACCGGAAGGATCGCCCTGGTGAGGGCAAAACAAAAGGCCCGCTTCGCGGGCCTGCTTGTCGATAGTTCATATTGGCTGGGGTACCTGGACTCGAACCAAGAACAACTGAACCAGAATCAGCCGTGTTGCCAATTACACCATACCCCAATGGTGTCCTGACGCCTTGAAGCTCGCGGCGCCGACGGGATGTAACTGTACCGGATGCGCCCGCGGCCCTACAAACGGGTTCCCGTGATCGGAAACACCCGGAGGGGCGGTCGCGGCGGTTCGAGAAGTCTCGGTTCGGCGGGCAACCGGGGACGGCGGCTTCGCGTATCTAGGCGTGACGGGCGCCGCCGCATCCACCGATCGGGGCGGGGCCCGCGACCCTACCCGTCGTCAGAGAGAGGCCCAGTGGAGCCAAGGGAGCAGCAGGAGGCCGAGTTCCGGGCCTTCGCCACAGCGCAGCGCGACAGCCTCCGGCGGTACGCGTTCCTGCTGTGCGGGGACTGGTTCGAGGCCGACGACATCGTGCAGAAGTCGCTGACGAAGCTGTTCGCCGCGTGGGGCCGGGTCGAGCCCGGCGGCGCTTCGGCCTACGTCCGCAAGATCGTCACCAATGTCTACCTCTCGCACCGCCGCCTCGCGTGGGTGCGCCGCGAGCGCGCCGCCGCGGAGCTGCCGGTGCAGGCGCTCGACCGCCCGCAGGCGGCGGTCGACGCGCGCATCGAGATGGTCGAGGCGCTGAACCGGATTCCGGCCAGGCAACGCGCGACCCTCGTCCTGCGGTACTGGGAGCAACTGTCCGTAGACGAGACCGCCACGGCCATGGGCTGTTCGGCCGGAACCGTGAAGAGCCAGTCCGCCAAGGGGCTGCGCCGGCTCAAGGAGCTGCTCACCGAGTCAGCCGTCCCGGTCCGGGCCTAGTGGAAGAAAGCGACCGCGAATGAACACGCACGACGATCCGGGAACCCTGTTTCGGCAGACCCTCACCGACGATGAACCGCCGCCCGCCCGATTCGACCTCGACCGCATCGTGCGCGACGGCTACCGCGTCCGGCGCCGCCAGCGCGCGCTCCTCGGCGGGGCCGCGACCACCGGTGTGGCCGCCGTCGCGGCGGTGCTCGCGCTCTCGCTCGCCGGGTCGCCCGGCGAGCGGCGCGAGACCCCGGCTGCGGGGTTCGACTTCCACACGGCGATGGCCGGCTACCCCGGGCCCGTCGAGTACGGCGAGCGGGACACGGCGGCCGACACGCTCACCGACGCGGCGAAGGAGACCCTCGGGGCGCTCGCCGTCGACGGCGGGTTCCTCGATCCCGAGGCGCTCGCGTACGAGCGGCCCACGGAGTCCGAGATCGAGTCGGCTCGGGACCGTCACGTCCTGAACTACGGTGAGGCGCTCTCCGAGCTCGGATACACCGGTCTCCCGCTGCTGTTCGAGCCCTGGTCCTCCCCCGGCAACGGCGGCCAGGTCTACCTGCGGGGTTATGCGGCCGGGGACGGCGACGAGGAGGCCGAGCGGTCCGCGTTCACCGTCGAGGCGCTCCTTCCCGGCGGCTGGACGGCCGATCCGGGCCCGGCGGGCGCCGGGGTGTTCCCGCAGCATCTCGTCGGCGACGAGGCCTCTTGGGGCGACGAGGCGCCCGTGTTCACCTCCGACTCGGTCAACGGCGGCCGCACCCTCGTCACCGCCGACCACGGCTGCGCGATCGAGGCGGCCGTGGTGTACCCGAACGGATCGGCGCTGCGCTCGGCGTGGGACCTCGACTGCGAGGGCCAGGGCCGCGAGCTGAGCATGGAGGACCTCGTCTCGGCGATGCTCGCGATGCCCGAGATCGACTACGACACGAGCGAACTCGCGCCGGTCGGGGAACTCGCGGAGGTGCCGGACGGTTGGATCTGGGACCAGGCCTGGGAAGAGAGTGCCGCGGCGGACGCGCAGGCGAGCGCTGAGGTCGCGATGGAAGCGCTCGCGGATGAGCACCCGGGCGCACAGTTGCAGCACGCCTCGCCGATGCAGGCCGACACCGGGGCCGGGACCGTCATCCGAGCCTACGGCGCCTCGGGCGTGCACGGGTTCGCAGACGACGAGGGGTACCCGGTCACGTTCTCGCTCACGTACTACCTGCCTGGCGGGTGGAGCGAGGGCTGCGGCGCCGGGGCGGCGTCCCCGGAGGTCTACCTGGTCGACTGCGAGGAGAACGGCGAGAAGCAGGAGGACTGGAATGAGTCTGAAGTAGACGGACGCCTGGTGCTCACTCGGACGCTCGGCGTCGGGGACTCGCACTCGTACTTCGTGTACGTCTTCCACCCGGACGGCTGGGCGGTGGAGTACGACACCTCGTTCGCCGGCGAGCTCGACGGCTACAGCCTGGACGAGGTCATCGCGATGATCGCCTCGCTCCCGGCGCCGGTGTACGACGCCGAGGAGTACGCCCAAGTCGACTGAGCGCCGCCTTCATCGACGCGGGCCCGGACCTTTCGGTCCGGGCCCGCGTCTCGCGTCCTGTTCAGTCTTCGGCGCGGCCGTGCGCGTCGCTCTCCTGGAGGTCGAGGCGCTCCAGGCCGGCGCGTTCGGTGATCGCCTGGCGCAGTGCGAGTTCGGGGTCCACCCCGGCGGCCTTGGCGGCCGCGGCGGCGGCCAGGAGGAAGTCGCCGACCGCGTCGGGCTCGATCTTCAGGCCCTCGGGGAGCGAGGGCAGGTCCAGCGGCACGCCCTGGTCGTCGAAGCGTTCGATCACCTTGGCGGCCAGCGCGAGCGACGGCAGTTGCCGGGAGACACCGTCGGCGGGGTGGTCGCGTTCGGGCTTCTCGGCGGCCTTGGCCTCGTTCCAGTTCTCGTACAGGTCTTCGGGGTCCGCGTCGCCCCACACGTGCGGGTGGCGGCGGACGATCTTCTCCACGAGGTCGCCCGCGACGTCG
Organism: Glycomyces paridis; assembly: GCF_004912155.1. Lineage (GTDB taxonomy): Bacteria > Actinomycetota > Actinomycetes > Mycobacteriales > Micromonosporaceae > Glycomyces > Glycomyces paridis. The sequence goes on from NZ_STGX01000007.1 coordinate 239,774, forward strand.
TCGATGTCGAAGTCCTCGGCGAGCGAGGCGTGCAGGAGAGGCTGGAAGAGCAGGTCGCCCAGTTCCTCCCGCAGCTCCTCGGGGTCGCCGCCGCCGATGGCGTCGAGGACCTCATAGGACTCCTCCAGCAGGTACGGGCCGAGGGTCGCGTGGGTCTGGGCGCGGTGCCAGGGGCAGCCGTCCTCGGCGTGGAGGCGCGTGACGGCCTCCACCAGGTCGAGCAGCCGGGCGCCTGGCGGATCCCAAGAGCCGTAGACGATCTCAAGCTCGATCTCGCCTCCGGCCACGTACTCGGCCAGCGCCTCGCGCAGTTCTTCGTCACCGTCGTCGCCGACGATCCAGACGCCGCCCTCCTCGAGGAACTCGGCCGCGTCGTCGACGAGGTCGACCTCGATCCCGGCGTCGCGGACGGCCGCGACGGTGGGCGAGTCGAAGAACGCCGCGACGGCCTCGGCCTCGTGGAGCGCGTCCCACGCCTCGACGCTGAGGAGTCCGGCGGGGATGCGAGGGGAGGTCAGGAGCCAGGTGACGGTGCTCAACGCTGCGGCACCTCGACGGGGAAGACGCTCGGGAGGGGGCTGATCTCGATGTCGCCGTAGCGGGGGTTGACGGCGACGTCGAACTCGTCGACGTAACCGACGAGGTCGTCGCTGAACCCGGCCGCGGCTTCGAGCTGCTCGATGGTGGCCTGCGCGAGGTTCGGGTCCTCCGCGGCGGCCGCGACGGCGATCTCCATCTCCCCCTGCGTCAGGGCGCGGGGCTCGGAGTCGGCGCGCAGGGCCTCCTGGTAGCCCAGGCCCTCCAGGTAGAGGTCGCGGTACTCGCTGCCGACGGCGGTGAAGTAGGCGAGGGCCTCCTGGTTGACGACGGGACCGATCTCGTCGGCGCTCAACGGCTCCACCTCGGCGGCCTTGCCGATCTCGGTGTACAGCACGAGGCCCACCACGAACCCGCGGACGCTGGAGAGGTCCTCGACCACGAACTCCTCGCCCTGCGCGGCGTTGAACTCGTCGATCCCCTCGACGTACGCGTCCACCGTCGGCTCCGCGACCCGCTCGTCCGCGACGAACAGCGCCGCGCCCTGCTCGGTCCCGCACCCCGCGAGCGCGATCAGCCCGACCGAGGCAACCGCTGCCATTCTCAATGTGCGCACAGCACTTCCCTTCCCCTCAACTGCCCCTGTGACCTTAGCCTCATCCCCATTTCCCCCTGAATCCCCCCACCCCGAGTCCCAGATCCGCATTCGGGCGATGGGCCGGGCACCGACCACGCGGTGTCGTGAAATCGATAGCCCCGTTCACGGCGGCTGACTATGAAGGTTCAGTGAACTCAATCTCCCCTCAACATGCGTCGACGCGCGGATTCCAGGCGCACCTCACCCCCTCGCAGTGGCGGGAGCTGATCGCGGCCGGCAGCACCGCCACCTTTCCCGGCCATGCGCGCCTGCTCGACCAAGGGGACCGCCGCCCACTCGTGTACGCCATCGAACAAGGCCGCGTCCGCGTCGTCTACACCGAACCGGACGGCCATGAAGTCCTCGTGGCGATCCGCGGCCCCGGCGATCTCATCGGCGAGTACGCCCAACGCGACCGCGGCGACCACATGGCATCGGTCTGGGCACTGGAGAACTGCGTCGCGACGGTACTGCACTCCGACCCGTTCGACCGGTTCCTCAGGAAGCACCGCCTCGACGACGTCCTTCAGCGCTACATGCTCTCCAAGGCGCGTCAAGGGGCTCAACGGCTCTGGAGGATCGCGAACCTGCACGCCGAGCAGCGATTGGCGCAGTTGTTCCTCGAAGTCGTGAGCGCCGACGCGGCCCGCGGGAACCAGTTCGTGCCGATGAGCCAGCAACTGATCGCGAACTCACTCGGCATCACCCGCCGATCGATCAATGAGCGGTTGTCCCAGTGGAGGAAACGGGGCCTCGTGCGCACCCGTCCGGGCCTCATCGAGATCCTCGACCTGCCGGCGCTGGCGCGCTTGGCGAGCCTCCGATGATGGTGTCTCACATCACTTTTGGCGGTGAGAAGTAGTTCCCAGCGGCGCCCGAGCGACTCTCCGACGATCGAACGGAACCCATTCGCGCGATCGATCAGAGGATTCGCATGAACGACCAGTCCAGCCCAGCCGAGCGGAAGACGCAGGACCGGAACATCGTCGTACTCGCCTTCGACATCAGGCGGTTCAGCGCCTTCACCGACACCGAACGGACACGCATCGCCACAGAGTTCAGGGACGACATCGAGGGGGCGTTCGGCGACGCCGCCCTCCAGGAGGTTTGGAATGACCACGAATTCTGCCAAAACGCCGGCGACGGGATCGTCGTCGGCTTCCCGGCCGTCCACCTCCACCCCATCGTCGATGGACTGCCCCAGCCGTTGCAGCACCGGCTGCGTGAGCGCCACCGCCAAGACGACACCCCAATCCGCATGCGCCTGGGCATCGCGGTCGGACCGGTCCAAGGCACCGACGATCCGCGCGTCGACGTCTCGCCGAACCAGGTGATCATCGACGCCTGCCGCATCGGCGACTCGCTCCCGACACGCATGCTCCTTGAGAACTCCGACGGGCAGGCAACCTATCTCGCCGTGGCCGCGATGCCCGCCGTGATCACCAGCTATATCGCTCCTGAACCGAAGTGGCTGCGTGCCAGTGAATTCGTCCGCACCTCCATCGACACGGCGGACAAGAACTTCCACACCGAGGCGTACCTCCACGTGCCCTCGCCTTCCGGCGACCTGCTGCGCTTCGGCCTGACGAACCTGCCGGCCACGACGGTCTCGGAGGACCCGTCGTTCGAGCCGCTCGAAGACCTCATCGCGAACGCCCCCGTCGACCGGCCCCCGGCCGCGAGCGACCAGGGCTCCGTCGCGGGCGACATCGGCGGCGACCTCCACGACGAGTCGGTGCGAATCGGTTCCGTCGGTCGCGACGCGATCGGCAACGGCTCCGGCAACCGGGTTCGGGTGGACAACTCCAGCCACGACGACCACGCCACCGACCGGTCGATCAACCGCGGCAACATCTTCCACGGGAACGTCGGCGCAGGCGACGGCGGCACCGTAAACGTGGCCGGACGCGACCAACACCAGTTCACCAAGCGGCCGTCCGCACCAGAGCCGGGCGGTCGGGCATGAACGGCCTCCTCGACGCCAAGGTGCCCACCGGCAACGTCGTCCACGGCGACGTACGCGCCGGCGACGGCGGCACCATCAACATGGCCGCAGGCGACCAGATCTTCCTGAGCATCGAAGCCCTCCGCCGCCGGATCCGGTTTCTCTCTGACCCGCAACGACTCGACGGCGAGATGGCATCGATCGTTCCTCCGCCGGACCTCGACGCGCACTTGCGGTCGCTGCGGGAGACGCGGCTCCTGATCCTCTCGGGCGGCCCGCAGACAGGCCTCTCCACGGCGGCGCGACACCGTTGGAAGACCTTCGCCGACGCCAGCCCCGGCCTCGACGCCGAGGACTTCTTCCCGTCCGGACGCGATGAACTCCTCGACGAGCTCGACCGCCTTCGCAAGCCATGCGTGCTGCTCCTCGACATCTCCCACGACCGCGAATTCGGTGCGACGCTCGCAGAGAGCCTCCCGCAAGTGCAAGCGGCGTTGCGCGAACAAGACTGCCGTCTCGTGATCGCCCTCCACGAAGGCGCCAGCCAGGAGATGCGGCGCGCGATGCCGAGCGCCGTACACCGCCTCGGCCGGCCCGACCCAGTCGCCGTCATCGCGAGGCGGACCCGCAGGGACGACCTGGTGCTGCGGCTGCTCGACAACGAAGAGTTCGCGAATGAGCTCGCCACAGTCTGGCCTCCGCGGGCAGTGCCGCTCGCCGCGTTCATCGAGGAGTGCCCGCCCGACTACGACCCCAACAGACTCGTCGAAGACCTTCGACCGCTCCTGCGCGATCACAGCGCGGAGCTGAAGAAGCTCGTCGAGGACACGGTCACCACGGTCGGCGCCAGGGCCCTTCTCATCGCCGCCGGCGCGCTCCAGGGCGCAGGGAGGGACGCGATCGTCTTCGCCGCCGGGGACCTCACCTCGGTCGCCGGTCCCGAGGGGCACCCGACCTCCCCGTTCGAAGGCCCCAGCCTCGACCAGCAGTTCGGGGCGCTCCGCCCATCGATCGACCCCGACAGCGGCCGATTCCTCAGGCCCTATGACGGTGACGCCCTGCTGCCGTATGTCTGGGAGCAGTTCCCTTCGTGGCGGACGCCCATCCGGGCCTGGCTCGACCTCCTCCTGGGTTCCCGGAGGCTCGATGACGACGCCCTCTCAGTCCTCCTGCCGCGGCTGTTGTCATTCGCGGCGGCGACAGGCGCGGCCGACCTCGTCACCCAGCGCGCCGCCGTCATCGCCGACCGGACCCGCGCGCGCAGGGAACTGGCGGCCGGGCTGCTCCTGGCCGGCTCGATCGACGCCGCCATCGGACCGCAGGTCCGGCGCCAACTGCGGCTCTGGGCCTACCACGACGCGGTGCCCTCCGCGCTGCTCCGAAGCGTCGCGCTGGCATGTGGGGCCCCCGAGTACGCGAGCCGCTTTCCGCGCAGCGCGTTCACCCGGCTCAGGCACCTCCTCAGTTCCAAAGACGAGTCGGTTCGCGCGACCGCGGTCGAGGCGACCGTGTCCGCCGCGCGAAGCCTGCCACCGCAGGCGACATTGGAGTACCTGGGCGAGTGGGCGGGCAGGGACGCCGAAACGGCGGAGCGGACCGCGATCCTGCTGACGGCGGCGCTCGCCGATGTCGAGGTCCGCCGACGATGGGTCGGCGACTGGCTCGCACGCGATCCCCACGGCGCCGTCGTCGCGCTGTGGCGTTCGATCTTCGTCAACGCCGGGCCGGGCACCGTCCGCGATGCCGTGGCGGCGTGGCTGGAATTCTCGGCCGTCGCACCTCCAGGGCACCGCGCGATGCTCGCCGATCGCCTCTCGATCGCCGCAACCGTCAATTTCTGGACGCTCGGCCAGCTCTCGCAGTCCGTCGGCGAACACGCCTGGGCGGGACGCCCCGCGAGCCCTGGCGCGTCGGTGCTGCGGCAGCGTCTGGCCGACCACCTCGATCAAGCAAAGGTCGCACTCTGATGCTCGGATGGACGCTCACGATCCTGCTGGTATTCGCCATCGCGGTGATCCTCGGCTGGAAACACCTCGTCGCACGGATGCTCGGTCCCCTGCCCGAACCGGAGGCGATGCCGGAACCGGTCCCCTTCGAACGGTTCGACACAGTGCTGATGCTGCCGAGCGCGCTGTCCACGTTCAAATTCGCGTGCTCGGTGACGATCTGGCACAGCGTGGCGAACGGACTCGAAGACGAGGCGGAGGCTCGGCGGGCCGCGGAATGGGAGATCCACCAGACCGCCCGGGCCGTCACCTCGCAGTACTCGCCGTCGGTCTTCGAATTCCTGGACCTCGCGTTGAACGACGCGCTCAATGCATTCCGGAAGACCGGCAGGCATGGGCTCATCGTGCGGGCCGAGTGCGCGCAGGTGAAGGTCGATCCGAAGGACCTCGCGCTGACGCGCGAGTTGGAGCAGGCGGAGTACGAACTGAACATGGAGGCGCAGCTCCACGTCACGCGGATGCGCAACGCCGAACGGCTCGGGCAGCTCCTCAGCGATCCGCGCTCGGCGGCACTCTGGTGGTTCGCGCGCCACCCCGACCGGGTCCAAGAACTGCCGGGCATTGCCAGGACGATGTTCGAAATCGATGCGGTGCTGAACCATCGCATGTTCGCCGAACCGGGAACGGCTCCAGCGGCCGAGCAGCCGGGGCCGACCAACGGCGAGGACTTGGACAACTTCCTGGCGAACGCGGGCGAGGAGAAGCGAACCCTGCTCTGCAACACGCTCGCGTTCGCGTACGAGAAATTGGGACGCCCGGAGATGGCCGCTCGGGTCCGCACGCTCGCCGATCTCTCCGGACCCGAACCGGCGTCGCAGCACGTCGAGTAGCGAATCCGAAGCCCGGCCGCAGGTTGCGGCCGGGCTTCGGGTTCAGTCAGTCGATGATGATCTGGAAGGTGGTGGTCGTGTTCTTGATGTCCTGGTGGTTGTCGGTCATCTGGAGGTTGTGGAAGACGGCGGCGCCGACGGCGGGGCCTTGGCCGGGTTCGGGCATTTCGTTGACCCAGATGGCGTAGCCGGATTTGGCCTCGAAGGCGTCGCCGCTGAGGTGGGCGCCGGTGATGGTGACGTCGGTGAAGACGGTGTCGGTGACCGGGTTCTGGGGTTGGCCGCCGACGTAGTTGGTCTGGAACATGATGCCGGAGTAGGTGGGGCTGACGATGTCCACGTTGGTCACGCGGATGCCCTCGTAGGTCTTGGAGGCGGAGAAGATCCAGATCCCGGGGAAGGTCTGCTGGCCCCAGAAGTGGCCGCCGGCCCTGACGACCGAGATGTTCTCGAACTCGGTCGGGGGGTCGGATTCGAAGCCGTCCATGGGGATGCCGAAGTCCAGGGAGCTGATGGTGATGCCCGAGTAGACGAGGGTGTCGGCGATGTGGATGTTGCGGAACGTGTTGCCGTACCCGCCGTAGACCGCCAGTCCGGCGGCGCGCCAGGTGAGGATCGAGGTGAGGTTCTCGTACACGTTGCCGGTCTGGTCGCCGCCGCCCGCGTCGGTGGCGGCGAAGAGCGCGAAGCTGTCGTCGCCGGAGGCGCGGGACTCGACGTTCTGGACGAGGTTCCCGTTGCTGCCGTTGGTCATGTTGATGGCGTCGGCGAACAGGTTGCGGGCGCGGGAGTTCGTGATCCGCGTGTCGCTGATGCGCGAGCCCCAGAACATGCAGACCTGGTGCTCGGTCCAGGTGTCGTCGATGGTCATGTCGGAGACGTTCTGCCAGTCGAAGACCTTCCCGGGCCCGTCGATGCGGGTCGTATAGTTCCCGAAGTAGGCGAATCCGGCGAAGGTGGAGCCGTTCGCGGTGTTCTCGGCGCGGAAGCCGACGTCGGTGTTCTCCTGACCCTGCGGGGCGTAGAAGCGGGTGTACCAGGGCCCGGCGCCGATGAGCTCGACGGCCTTGCCGTACACCTGGAACTTCTGCGCGGTCTGGTAGTCACCGGGGGGCAGGTACACGCCGAGCAGGTCGCCCGAGGTGTCCATCCTGAAGGCGTCCAGGGCGTTCTGGACGTCCTGGTGGCCGAAGCCGTCCGGTTCGAGGTACCGCGCGGGGTCGGGGTTGGCGACCGGCGCGACCTGTTCGAGGCTGATGAAGTCGATCGCGTAGAAGGCCGCCGAGTTCGCGGCGTCCTTCTGGAGCCGGATGGTGCTCCCGGCCGGGATCGTCTCGTCGAGCAGGACGTTGGCCTCGTCGTAGATGTGGCGGGCCGGGCCCGAGCTCGGCGAGTTGTTCGGGCTCGCCTCGGCGCCGTAGAGCCACGCGAACTTGGAGGTGAGTTCGAGCGGCTGGACGAGTTCGCCGTCCACGTAGAGGTTCAGGCTCGCGGTGATGCCGCCGCCGCCCGGGGCGTCCGGAATGGAGAAACGGGTGACGAGCGTGTTGGTGCTCGTGGCGGTGGTGAACTCGACGTACTCGCCGGTGCCGTCGAGGACGGCGGCCTGGCGGCCGGAGGCCTCGCCTGCGAGGTCGCCGATGCTGCGGTTGGGGGCGAGGATCTGCGCGCCGCCGCCGACGGTGCCGTGCTCGGCCTCCTCGATGGTGAAGGGCAGGTTCGCACCGCGTCCGATCGACAGCGACCGGGTGGCGGTGTTGTTGTCCCGCTTGATCGGCAGTTCGTTGGCGTCGGCGGCGACCTCGACGGTGACGGTGAAGTCGCCGTCGGCCGCGGTCCAGGTGCCGAGTCCGATGGGGCCGGTGGTGGCGCCGGAGGCGATGGCGCCCTGGTGGTCTCCGGTGAGCGTGCGGACGGTCTGCCCGGTGTCGTTGTCGGTCAGGGTGAGCGTGACGGCGTGCGCGCCGCCGGCCGAGTCGATGCTGCCCTGGTTGGCGAGCGTGACGGCGAAGTCGACGGTGTCGCCCGCGGCCGGGTTGCTCGGGCTCCAGGTGATCGCGGCGGCGACGAGGTCGGAGGTGGGGACGGCGCTCACGGTGAGCGGGTCGGCGTGCGTGTACTCGTTGTTGCCCTCGTCGCTCTCGGCGACCAGGGCGCCGGGGTCGACGGCGGCGCCGACCTCGTGGTCCCCCGCGTTCTGCGAACCGATGTCGGCCGAGACGACCGCACTTGAGCCGGCGGGGAGGCCGTCGACGGGCGCGGTGCCGAGCAGGACGCCGTCGAGCTTGAGGTCCACGGCGGTCGGGGCCGAGGCGACCTCGCCGAGGTTCGCGACGGTGGCCGAAAGTGTCACCGCGTCGGTCTCGCTGGGGGAGGCGGGGCTCCAGGAGAGGTCGGTGACGACGAGGTCGGCGGCGGGCGCGGGGATGCCGAACACCTGGATCTCGGCCACCTGGGCACCCGGGGCGCCGGTGTTGGCCGTGAACTGGAGACGCAGCTCGCCCGCGGTGGCGGTGACCGGGACGGTCACGGTGTTGCCGCTGGAGGGGTCGAAACCGTATGCGGCGGACGGGACGAGCGTGGTGAACTCGCCGCCGTTGAGGTCGCGTCCGAGCACCGAGAACGTCTGCGTCCGGGGGCCCCAGGCCGTGTTCGGGTTGAGCCGGACCACGACGCGTTCGAGCTCGGCGTTCGCGCCGAGGTCGACGGTGAGCGTGCTCGGATACGAGCCCGCCGCGCTCTCCCAGTAGGTCGAGAGGTCGCCGTCGTTGGCGTTCTCGGCCGCGAAGTCGAACTGCTGCGAGGAGGCGTTGATCGGGCGGTCTCCGGCCAGATCCTCACCGGCCGAAGGGGTCCCGGTCTCGCCGTAAACCTCCAGTTCGGAGATCTGCGCGGCGGGCCAGCCGGTGTTGGCGGTGACGACCACGCGCACGAAGCGCACGGACGCGGGGTCGACCTCGATGCTCACCGTGTTCCCGGCGTTCGGGTCGAAGGTGCGGGCCTGCGCGGAGGCGAGGGTGGTGAAGTTCGTCCCGTCGGCGCTGCCGCGCAGCTCGACGGTCTGGGACCGGGTCTGCCAGGACGGGAGCGAGGGCAGTTCGAGGACGACCTCGTTGACGTCGGCCTCGGCGCCGAGGTCGACCTGGAGCCATTGGGGGAACGCGCCGTTCGCGCTCTCCCAGTAGGTCCCCTGGTTGCCGTCGCCGGCGTTGGCGGCGGTGTAGTTCTGGACATGGCTCGAGGCGGTCATGGTCTTGCCGGCGGCCAGGTTCGGGCCGTTCGCCGCTTGTGCCGGCGCGACCGGCACGAGCGCTGCCATCACGGCGGCGACTGCGGCCGCCGCCGTGAGGGCCAGGCGCGAGAGTTTCATTTCGACTCCTTGCTCGGGGGTTTGGCGGCGATCGACCCGTTGCTGGGCACCACGAATAGCGCCTCGCGGCCGGATTCGATCGCTGTCGGTCCGGGCTCGGCAATGGGCGGCCCGGGGCGGGCGCGCACGGCCGAAGCCGGTTTTCGGCTTCGGGGCGCACCATCAATGAGATCGATGTCTATCGATCTCAGTGGAGATTTTGGGTTGTGAAGTTGCTGTTGATCATAGGTTTAGCGCTATACCTAAATGCAGATTCTAATCCCGACCAATTACGCTTGTCAATACTTCGTTTCCAATGGATTGCCGCACGCGACGCCGAAACGAGTGGGAGCGATAAGCACTCGCCTGCGACCACTCCGCATCGCATTGCACCATTCACCATCGGCACCTCGCGCACCATTGGGCGACTCGCGAGGAAGGCCGCGCGTCCTCCGGCCGCGCCACCGGTGTCACGCATGCCCACTGGGGCTCATGACCGAATCGGGACGGATTCGTGCCCGGCGCGCCTACCTTCACCACCGTGGCTAGCCCGATCCCCAGGAGGCCCCTTGTTCGACCACAGCGATCCGTACCGGCTCCTCGGCGTCGCCCGCGGCACCCCGATGGGCGAGGTCCGCGCCGCCTACCGGCGCAGGCTCGCCGACCCGCGCCGACCCACCTACTCCCCCGAAGAGCAGCTCCGGTTCGTCACCGCCCTCGAAGCGATCGAACGCGAGCGACGCGCCCTCGGCGACCCTGAAGCGGCGCCCACCCCCGAGCAGAAGAGCCGCAGGCGGAACGCGACCGGCCTGGCCGTCTACGCCGCCTGCTTCCTCATCGCCGGCGTCGTCGCGCTGACCGCCGCCGCCCCGAACGGCACCGCAAGGGCCGCTTGGGACGGCGACCTCCTGGCGACCGGACTGTCCCTCACCGCCGCGGCGATCGCGGTCGCGATCCTGGCGTTCCGCGGGCCGCGCCGAAACCACACCGCCCACAACCGACCGCCAACTCCGAAGAAAGCCGAGGACATGTACCCGAACGCACAGCCGCCCGGAATCGAATCGATCATCGCCCAAGCGGGCCTTGGGCAATGGCGTGCCCGCTACCAGCCGCGACCCGCCCCCATCGGTGTCCGGCTCGGGGTGGCGCTGGGGATCTACCTGCTCGTCGTGCTGCTGTTCGCGAGCACCGGCTTCCTCGCCACCGGATACGGGCTCGTCTTCTTCCTGGTCTTCACCGCGTTCATCGGGCTCGGCGTCGCCAACCTCGCGCACATGAAACGGAAGTCGCAGGCGGGCGACGCGCTCGACTTCTTCGACGAGGGCCTCATCGTCAAGGGCCCCAAGGCCCGCGTCCAGATGCTCTGGTGGGACGACGCGCGCGTGTTCCAGCAGCTCTTCCACTACCCGACCACCGGGCTCGTCACCTTCAACTACCTCCTGGTGGACCAGGAGGGGAACGCGGTCAGCATCGGCGACCCCAAGGGCGCCGCCAGCTCGGCGATCGTGAACCTCAACGGGAACCTCGACCGCTTCGTGCTCGGCGCGGCGTTCGAAGGGCCCGAGATCTGGGGGCCGATCATCCAGGACCAGATCACGAGGGCGCAGCTGCCGAAGGTCCTGGCCGAGATCGAGGCCGGGCGCCGAGTCGACTTCGGACACCTCTCGATCGACCGCGACGGCATCACCGCCGACGGCAACCCGATCCCCTGGCCCGACCTCCAGGCCGCCTCGGTCCAGGACGGCGTGGTGCTCTTCAACGTGCGCGGCCGGTTCCTCCGCACTCGCGAGCCGGTCTACACGATCGCGAACTTCTTCGTCTTCAAAGCGGCCGTGCAGGTTCGCAGCGGCATCACCTGGACCTGAGGCCGCTGACGTGGGACGGCCGCGGCCCGCCCCGGCGCCTGCGGATTCGCGGCGGGGCGGGTTTCGTGCGCCTACTTGAAGGCGGCGAGGTTGCGGGCCGCCCATTCGGCGTAGGGTCGCGCCGGGCGGCCGAGGACGTGCTCGACGTCGGGGCTGACCGCCTGCTCCTCGGCGCTCGGGGTGCCGAGGATGCCCAGGGTCGCCTCGACGACCGGTGCGGGCATGAACGCGCGCATCCGTTCTCGGGCCTCGGCCGGGGTCTCCTCCGTGAACGCCACCGGCTCGCCGAGGAGGTCGGCGATCGCCGCCACCTGCCGGCGGGGCGTGATCGGCTCGGGGCCGGTCACGATGTAGGACCTGCCGACATGGCCCTCCTCCCGCAGCGCCGCCGCGGCGACGTCGGCGATGTCGGCCGGGTCGACCGCCGGGAGGGCGGTGTCGGCGAACGGCGCTGTCACTGAGCGCCGCAGGCGGATCGACTCGGCCCACTGGAACGAGTTGGAGGCGAAGTTCCCCGGCTGCACCATCGTCCACTCCAGACCCGATGCCTTGACGACCGCTTCCAGGGCCACCGGGTGGCGGCCCGTCGCGACGCCCTGCGAGGAGAGCAGCACGACCCTGCGCAGGCCGGCGGCCTTCACGGCCTCCATCGCCGCGTGCATGTCGCCGTGTTCCAGGAACGACTCGGCGGTGAGCAGGAACAGCGATTCGGCGCCGTCGACCGCCGCCGCGAGGCGCCGCGGGTCGGCGATGTCGGCCTGGTGGAACTCGACGCCCGCGGGCATCTCCGCCTCGGTGCGGGCGACGGCCCGCACCCGCTCCCCTGCCGCGACGAGGGACCGCACCAGCGGCCGGCCGACGTTCCCGGTTGCTCCGGTTACCACGATCATGTTCGCTCCCTTGTATATCGGGTTTCCTCTTCTGCTTCGGCCACGCTACTGTCGTGAAGACAGTAGGTACCTAGAGGAAAGCGGCATGATCGTGATGGAAACCACAGCGGATATTGCTCCTGAGCAGGCGTGCCCGATCTCGCCGGTGGTCGACCTGGTCTTCAGCCGGTGGACCACGCCGATCCTGTGGACGCTCAACGAGTACGGACGCCACCGCTTCGTCGAGCTGGAGCGGCGCATCACCACCATCTCTCCGAAGGTGCTCACCCAGCGGCTGCGCCAACTCGAACGCGACGGCCTGGTGTCGCGGACCTACCACGCCGAGGTCCCGCCCCGGGTCGAGTACGCGATCACCGACCTGGGCCGCAGCCTCGCGCCGCTCTTCGCCTCGATCGCCGACTGGTCGGTCAACCTCGGGAAGGTCGACCGGGCGCGCCAGGACTACGACGCCGCCCGGCCGACCGGGTGATCACCGTCCACTCAGGGCGCTGAGGTCGATCTCGTTCGCCGTGGGCGTCGACCAGGTGAGCACATCGCAGCTGCCGAGGTCGGCACGGATCTCGCCACCGGGCAGGTCCACGACCCGGCAGGCGCCGTCGCCCGCGTCCACCACGAGCGCGGCCCCGGACTGGGCGCCGTCGAGCGCTTCGAGCGGCCGCACACTGGCGAAGTCGCCTTCGGCGACCTGTTCCCAGGCGCCGTCCGTGTGGCGCCAGACGCCCATCGGAGTGGTCTCGGCGCAATCGGCGCCGTGGCGTTCTTGCAGCACCGCATAGAGGATCGTGCCGTTGTAGAACAGGTCCGCGGCGTGGACGGTGCCTTCGTTTGCGCCGGCGGGGAAATCGGCGACGGGCTCGGCGGGGGCGAGCGTCGCGGTGTCGAGCACGGTCACGCCGGGGCTCGGGTCGCAGTATCCGGCGCCGTCGCCGGTGAGCGCCACGCGACTCGCGTCATGGTGCAGCGCAACGTGGCTGAAACGCTGGTCCTCGGCGAAGTCCTCGGTCGCCTCCACGAGGACCTCGCCGGTCGCGGGATCGACGAGCCAGAGGTCGGCGGCCGAGGCGTAGCGCTCCTCGGGGTCGGTCTTACCGATGAGGAGCTTGCCGTCTACGACGCCCCAGATCTGCGCGCTGTCAAGGTAGTCGACGCGGGTGCCGAGGCCGACGCCTACCGGTTCGGCAGCCGGGTAGCCGTACTCGCCGAGGCGCTGAATCTCGGTGCCGTTGAAGGAGTACAGCTGCTCGGGATCGTCGGCGACGAAGGCTCCCTGGCAGTTCGCGCCGCAGGAAAAGGGCGTGGCAGCCTCGCCGGGGCCGGGCCACTGCCAGAACGTGCCACCTGATCCTGCCGTCATGAGGCCGCCGTCGGGCGACCAGTTGACGGCGGGAGGCCCGGAGACCATGCCTGCCTCGGGAACCGGGACCGGCTCGCCGTCGACGATCGCGATGAGGGACTGGGTGTCCCAGTCGATGACGGCGGCCCTGCTGGGTGCCGCCTCGATCCAGTCTTCGGCCTCAGGGGCGCCGGCGGAGGCTTCCTCGGAGGCCCGCTCGGAGGGTTCCTCACCCTGACATGCGGCGGCGGTGAGCAGCAGGACGGCGCCGAGGGAGGCGGCGGACCAACGGCACAATGTCGGTGCGGCCCAAAAGTTCCTATGGGAGGTATGTGACATCCGCCCAGTCTAGGAAGCCACGGCCAGGGCAAGAGGAATCGAAGTATCGACGTTTCCCGACGGGTCGAGCGAGGCCACGCACCGGCGCGGCGCGAATCGGATCGGATGCCTGGGGTGAATCCGATCCGAGGAGGACGCCGTGAATCGGCCCGGCCGGGGGCCGGTCCGATTCACGTGACAGGTTCTAGTCGCACAGGGCGGCCTGCATGAAGGCCTCCAGCTCGGCGTCGAAGAGGTCGGGGTCGGTGTAGCCGTGCTTGTCGCCGATGTTCCATGCCACCGTCGCGTGGCGCTCGCCGTCGAGGGAGTGGAACGAGAGGACCTCGTGGCCGAGGCCGTCGCCCTCGTGTCCGATGAAGACCTCCTCGTCGGCGCAGCCGAACTCCTGGCTGAACAGGCCGAGGCCGTACCCGAAGCTCTTGCCGGTCTCCACGAACTCGGTCGCCTCGGCGAGCTCCCCCGCGGTGAGCAGCGTGCCGTCCGTCAGCGCCGTGTAGAAGTCGTTCATGTCCGCCACGGTCGAGACGATCCCTCCCGCGGCCCACATCTGCGTGGCCGAGAGGCGGGTGGTGTCGAAGTACGGGTCGTCGGCCTCGCCCGTCGTGATGTACGGAGTCAGGTGCGGCCCATGCAGAGCCGCGCCGTTCCCTCGCGGCAGGTACGTGCGGTCGAGCCCCGCGGGCTCGATGATCCGCTCCCGCATCTCGCGCCCGAACGGGTTCCCGGTGACCTCCTCGACCAGCATCCCGAGAACGATGTACCCGGCGTTCGAGTACGCGTACCCCTCCCCCGGCTCGAACCGCAACGGCGCCTGCGTAGCGAGCGCGACCAGCTCGGCGGGCTCGTAGGCCTCCCGGTAGCCCTCGCGGATGTCGCTGATGTCGCCGGCCGCGAGCGACGGGTAGAGGAAGGACAGGTAGTCGGGCAGGCCACTGGTGTGGGTGAGCACCTGGCGGATCGTCGGGTCCTGGTCGTACGGCAGCGGGCCCGGAAGGTGCTCCCCGAGGGTGTCGTCGAGGTCGAGCGCGCCTTCCCCTTGCAGCTGAACGAGGATCGCCGCGGTGAACGACTTCGTCGCACTCCCGATGCGCACCCGGTCCCCTACCCGGGCCGCCTCCGCGTCCGCCTCAAGGTTTCTGAGCCCGCTCGCCTCCGACCAGACCTCATCGCCGTCCCGAACCTCGGCGAGCACAGTGTGCCCGCCGAGCGCCGCGAACGCTTCGAATCGCGCCTCAACGGCATCGGCATCGATCCCGTCCCCAACGGGCGACGCGGCAACACCGGCAACGGGAACGGCGACCAACCCGGCCGCCAAGGCCGCGGTAATTGTGAGCAAGGAGTTTCTCATGCCGACAACCGTACGAATTCGCCCCGCCCAATGCACTCCCGCAGCCTGTACTCATCCCCCTCCCGCCCAAGGTAACGAGCACCGGTCAGCTGACTGGTGTGCATCGGGCGCGGTCAATGAAAAAGGCGGCACCGACAAGGGGGTGTGGTGGTGGCGAGGTCGGGGGTCGGGTGGCGGGCGCGCCGGGGCTGGAGTTCGACCCGGGCCGGGGCCGGGGTCGGTCCGCGGCCGAGGTTTGGCTCGCCCGGTGTCCGCGGTTTGGTCCGAAGCCGGGTTCGAAGCTCGGCCCGAGGCCGGGGTTCGGTCCGCCTCCATATCTGCCTCATCGCTTCCCGTTCGGCCCGCCTCCACCTCTGCTGTTGTCTCCGCTCCAGTCACTCGCCTCGCTGTTGTCGTTTTCGTTGCGACACTGTGGAAGTGGTGGTGAATGTGAGTGTGTTGTCATCGTGTGGGTGATG
>NZ_STGX01000011.1 GCF_004912155.1 Glycomyces paridis
GAGAACTTGTCCTCGGGCACCGGTGCGAAATCGTCGTTCATCTGCTGTCCTTTGCTGTTAACGGTGCTTGGCCCAGGACGAGGTCTCGTCCCTGAGGGTCGCGTACTGGTCGGCAACCGGGCCGGCGGTGCCGGTGTACCGCTCGGTGCCGCCCGTCTTCCACTGTGGCGGTTCGGCCGCGCCCGTGAGCGCCCACGCCGCCTGCTTGGCGGCGCCGAGGGCCACGTACTCGGCCGAGGGGGGGACTTCGACGTCGACGCCGAACACGGTGGGGGCGATTCGGCGGACTGCTTCGGAGGCGGCGGCGCCGCCGATGAGGAGGACCCGGGAGGCCTCGAGGCCCTGGGCGGCCATCGCGGCGAGCCCGTCGGCCTGGGCCGAGAGCATCCCTTCGACGGCGGCGCGGGCGAGGTCGGCGCGGGTGGCGCCGGTGGTGATCCCGGAGAGGACGCCGGTGGCGTTCGGCCGGGCGGGGGTGCGTTCGCCGTCGAGGTACGGCAGGAGGGCGAGGCCTCCGGCTCCGGACGCGGCGGCGAGCGCGAGCGCGTCGAACTCGGCATGGTCCACACCGAGGAGGTTACGGAACGTGTCGAGGACGCGGGCCGCGTTGAGGGTGCACACCAGCGGCAGGAAGCGGCCGGTGGCGTCGGCGAACCCGGCGACGAGCCCGGAGGGGTCGTTGGCGGGGACCTCGGAGACGCCGAAGACGGTGCCGGAGGTGCCGAGGGAGACCGCGACGTCGCCGGGGCCGAGCCCGAGGCCGAGGGCGGCGCCGGCGTTGTCGCCGGTGCCGGGGGCGACGGCGGCGCCCCAGGTGGAGCGGCCGACGACCTCGTTCGGGGCGGCGACGCGCGGGAGCGCGAGTTCGCGGCCGAAGGCCTGGACGAGGCGGTCGGTGACGTAGGCGCCGGTGCGCGGGGACCAGTAGCCGGTGCCGGAGGCGTCGGAGCGGTCGGTGGTGGCCTCCGTGTGGGGGACGCCGCGGAGCTTCATGGTGAGCCAGTCGTGCGGGAGCATGACGGCGGCGGTGCGGGCGGCGTTCTCGGGCTCGTGCTCGGCGAGCCAGGCGAGTTTCGTGGCGGTGAAGGAGGCGGCGAGGACGAGGCCGGTGTCGGCGGCCCAGGCCTCGGCGCCGCTCTCGGCGGTGAGGCGCTCGGCCTGGGGGGCCGAGCGGGTGTCGTTCCACAGCAGGGCGGGCCGGACCACGTCGCCTTCGGCGTCGAGGGCGACCATGCCGTGCTGCTGGCCGGCGACGGCCACGGCGTCGGCGCGTTCGAGGAGGCCCTTGCCGGCCTCTTGGAGGGCCTCCCACCAGGCCTCGGGCGGGCATTCGGTGCCCTCGGGGTGGGAGGCCCGGCCGGAGTCGACGATCTCGCCGGTCTCGGTTTCGACCAGGAGGACCTTCGTGGACTGGGTGGAGGAGTCGACTCCGGCTACAAGGCTCATCTATTTACGCTCCAGCTCGGCCTTCACGGGCTTACCGACGACGTCGATGACGCTCACATTAGCGAGGTCCGCGGGACCGCTCGAAACCAGGGTCACAACAGTTTCTGAAACAGTTTCTACAGTGATGACGGTGTCGCCGTCGACGTCGGAGAGCACGATCCCCTCGGTCGGCGTCCCCCACACTTCGAGCGTGACGCCCTCGAAGGGCCCGTCGCCGAAGGTCGCGCCGGGCGCGACGCGCGGGAGGATCGCGCCGTAGCGCACGAAGACCGGGAAGGTCTCCAGGCCGTGCTTCGTGTCGATGTACCGGCCGCCCTCGTGGACCTCCTTGGTCCAGAAGTCGATCCACCGGCCCTCGGGCAGGTAGACCTTGCGCTCGCCCGACGGGTCGTTGACCGGGGCCACGAGCAGGTCGGTGCCGAAGCGGTACTCCTGGTCGGCGGTCCACGAGACCGGGTCGGCCGGGTCGTCGACGTTGAGCGCGCGCAGCACCGGCTCGCCGGTGCGCGAGGCGCGCACGGCCGCCGAGTAGATGTAGGGCGCCAGCGAGTAGCGCAGCTTCAGGGCCTCGACCGCGAGGCGCTCGGCCTCCTCGGAGAACTCCCACAGCTCGCGCGTGGTGGTGCCGTGGTAGCGCAGCAGCGGCGAGAGCGCGCCGAACTGGGCCCAGCGGATGTACAGGTCGTCGGTGGGGCGGCCGTTGAAGCCGCCGGTGTCGTGCGACCAGAACGGGACGCCCGACAGGCCGTGCGAGAGGCCGCCGCGGATGGTGCCGCCCAGGCCGGCCCAGGTGGTCTGGACGTCGCCGGACCACTGCGCGGGGTGGCGCTGGCCGCCGAGGAACGACGAGCGCGCCCACACGAAGTCGTACCCGTGGATCTCGCGGGTCACCTCGCAGACCGCGTCGTTGTACAGCAGCGTGTACACGTTGTGCAGCTCGGTGCCGGTCATGCCGTTGTGCGCCACCGCGTCGGCGGGCACGCCCTCGGCGAAGTCGGTCTTGTACAGGGCCGCACCGTCGCGCAGGGGCCCGCGCAGCAGGTCCTTCCACCACGCGGTGGCCTCGGGGTTGGTGAAGTCGACGATGCCGCAGGCGGGGAACGAGCCGTGCCAGGTGTCGGCCACGTACGTCTCGCCCTTGGCGTCCTTGAGGAAGTAGCCGGCCTCGTCGGCGACCTTGAACAGCGGGGACTTGTGGGAGATGTAGGAGTTCATCCACAGGCAGACCTTGAAGCCCTGCTCGGCCAGCTCGGCCATGAGCGAGGGGGCCTCGGGGAAGTTCTCGGGGTCCCACTGCATGTCCGACCAGTGGCCGTCGGTCTGCCAGAAGGTGTCGAGGTGGAGCACGTCGCAGGGGATGCCGCGACCGCGGATCTTCGCGGCCCGCTCCAGGACCTTCTCGCGGCTGTCCTCGAAGAAGCCCGAGGAGATCCAGGTGCCGAAGGCCCACTTGGGCGGCAGCGCCGGGCGTGAGGTGAGCCCGTCGTAGCGGTCGATGACCTCCAGCGGCGTGCCGCCGAGCACGAAGTACTCCAGGACGTCGTCGGGGACGAGGATCTCGACGGCCGCGTGGGTCTGCTGGGCCATGTCGAACTCGACGGGGGCGCCGGAGTTGACCAGGACGCCGTAGCCGCGGTCGGAGACGTAGATCGGGATGTTCTTGTAGGCGCGGATGGACTCCGAGCCGAACGCGTCGAAGTTCCACATGAGCGGGCGCTGGCCGCGCGCGTTCAGGGGCGCGAAGCGCTCGCCGAACCCGGCGAAGGCCTCGTCCGGTGCGGCCGTGAAGGACTCGTGGTAGGCGACGGGGGCGCCGTCGACGATGGAGCGGCCGAAGGGGAGCGTGCGCAGGCGGCCCGAGATGTCCTCTTCGCCGGGGTTCTGGGCGACGAGGGTGCGGCCGTCGGCGTCGGTGTAGCGCAGCGACCAGGGTTCGAGGGTGGCGACGGCGCGCACGGAGCCGGCGTCGACGACGACGGTGCCGTCCTCGGCGGTCACGGTCGCGTCGGCGTAGGTGCCGGCGTGGACCATCTCGATGATCCGCTCGGAGGCGGGGCGGGCCTGCGGGTCGGCGGACAGGCGCGCGCGGACGACGCCCTCGGCGACGGCGGTGAGGCTGACGTACAGCTCCTCGCCGGCGCTCGTGGCGGCCTTGAGGAGGACCGAGGCGGACTCGCGGGCCGCGACCTCGGCCCGCTGGACGGCCGACAGACCCTGCTCGCCCGGGGCGCGCTGGGGCAGCTCCGGGGGGTCGGCGACGAAGAACTCGCGGGCGACCAGCGGCGGGCGATAAGGCATTCGGTGCTCCTGCCTGTTCAGGGTGCGTACGGCGGCCGGGCCGGTGCGGCGCGACGTCCGTTAGTTTATCGACTAATCCAACAAATTGCGACCGGGGGCGATGGCTCTCAGTATTATCGGCGCCGCGGTCCGTCGCGGGGCCGTTTCGCCGCGCGCCGCCGAACCGGACCGCCCCGGCTGTCGCGGTTCGCCTCCGGACGGGCGCAGGACGACTAACCTGGTCGGTGCAACTGCCGGACCACGAGCGATTCCTGCGAGGTACTGAGATGTCGACCGTCCGCTCCAGTCTTTCCGACGAGAACCGCGATATCACCGCCGAGGCCCTCCAGGGCGCGCTGGTCGACCTCATCGACCTCTCGCTGGTCGGCAAGCAGGCGCACTGGAACGTCTACGGCAAGAACTTCCGCTCGCTCCACCTCCAGCTCGACGAGATCGTCGTGTCGGCGCGCAACGCCACCGACCTGGTCGCCGAGCGGGCCATCGCCATCGGCGTGAGCGCCGACGGCAGGGCCGCCACGGTCGCCGAGCACTCCTCGGTCCCCAAGATCCACGACGGCACCATCAGCGACACCGAGGTCGTCTCGCTGTTCATCGAGGCCTACGGGTCGATCATCGCCAACATGCGCGAGCGCATCGAGGTCACCGAGTCGGCCGACCCGGTCACCCAGGACCTCCTCATCGGCGTCACCGCCGAGCTGGAGAAGCAGAGCTGGATGTTCCAGGCCGAACTCGGCTGAGGGCTTCGCAGCCGGGGCCGGAACGCCGTCGCGTTCCGGCCCCGGCCTTTTTCTGCGAAGAGCAGGGTCTAATCGGCGGTGCAGGTGACCTGCGGGGCGGCGCTGGAGCCGGAGCCGACGAAGCCCCAGGCGTTCATCGTCTGCCCGGCCGCGATGTTGGCGTTCCAGCCCACGTCGCTCGCGGTCACCGAGGACCCGCTGGAGGTCACGGTCGCGTTCCACGAGCTGGTGATGGACTGGCCCGAGGGCCAGGTCCACGTGAGCGTCCAGCCGTTCACCGCGCCGTTGTCGGCGGTGATGAGCACGTTGCCCTGCCAGCCCGAGCCCCAGTCGTTGACCACGTCGATCTCGGCGGTGCAGTCGCCGTCGCCGGTGGGCGGCGGGGTCGTGGTGCCGGGGTCGGTGGTGGTGGGCTCCTCCGAGCCGTCGCCGCCGAGGGCCTCCAGCACCGCGTTGTAGGCCGGCTTCTTGCCGAAGTTGTCGTCGAACAGCAGCGGGGCGCCGTAGCCGGGGAAGACGCCGGGCACCCAGGAGTCGGCGTCGCGCAGGCCCCACACGGTGACGCCGGAGCAGTCGGCCAGCTCGGCGCAGATCGAGACCACGCGCTCGTAGTCGTTCGCCTGCTGCTGGAGCTCGTTGGCGTCGGCCGGCGTCTGGATGCGGATGTCGAGCTCGGTGATGCGGACCTTCAGGCCGAGGTCGATGAAGCGCTGGAGGTTGGCCTCCATGGTCGAGGGGACCTGGCCGAGGATGAGGTGCGACTGGAAGCCGACGCCGTCGATGAGGTTCTGGGAGTTCAGGCCCTGCGCGATCGTGTAGATCCGGTCGGACTTGGCGTTGTCGCCCTCGATCGAGTAGTCGTTGATGTAGAGGTCGGCGTTAGGGTCGGCCGCGCGGGCGGTCTGGAACGCGGTGGTGATGTAGCCGTCGCCGAGGGTGTTGCGCCAGAACGAGTCGCGCATGGCGCCGTTGTTGTCGCTCACGACCTCGTTGACGACGTCCCAGGAGTCGACCCGGCCCTCGTAGCGGTTGGCCAGCGTGTTGATGTGGTCGACCATGGCCGCCTGCATCGCCGAGGCCGAGAGGTTCTGGACCCACTGCGGCGTCTGGCTGTGCCACACGAAGGTGTGGCCGTGGACGGTCTGGTCGTTGTCCTCGGCGAAGTCGACGATGGCGTCGGCGCCCGAGAAGTTCCAGGAGTTGTCGCTCGGTTCGGTGGCGTCCCACTTCATCGCGTTCTCGGCGGTCAGCGAGTTGAACTCGGTCGCCACGAGGTTGCGGTAGGTCGCGTTGTTCTGAAGCTGGTTGGCGTCGACGGCGATGCCGATGTCGATCCCGGCCTCGTCGGCCGCGCCGCGGAGTGTGGTCTGTGCGCTCGCGAACTGGGTCGAGAGCCCGATGCCCAGGGCCGCGGTCGCGACGGTGACGACCCCCGCGATCAACGCACGGCGGCGTTTACGAGTGTGCAGCACTAATAGCTCCTCAGTCTGTGGCCGCGCGTGAGGGAACGAGGCTGTCGCAAAGGGGAGCGGAGCGCTCCCAAGGTAGGGCACAGCCTAGCGAATGTATAGACACGCGTCAATACTGAGGTGCGGTCGTCCCAGCACGCAGGCGCGGACCCGGATCGCTCCGGGTCCGCGCCTGTGGCCATATAGGACGAATCAGCGGAGGGCGGTCACTTCGCCACGATCGAGACCATCCGGCCGGCGACGACGATGACCTTCTTGACGTCCTTGCCCTCCAGGTTCGCCGCGACCCGCTCCTCCGCCAGCGCGGCGGCCTTGACGGCCTCCTCGCCGGCGTCGGCGCCGATCTCGATGCGCCCGCGCACCTTCCCGTTGATCTGGACCGGGTAGGTCACGGTGTCCTCGACCAGGTACCGCTCGTCGACCTCGGGGAAGGGCGCGTAGGCGATGCCGCCCTCGTTGCCCATGCGCTCCCACAGCTCCTCGGCGATGTGCGGGGCGATCGGCGCGACCATGGTCACCAGGGCCTCGGCCGCGGCGCGCGGCACCGGGTGCAGGCCGGTCACGTGGTTGTTCAGAGTGATGAGCTTGGCGACGGCGGTGTTCATGCGCAGGTGCTCGTAGTCCTCGCGGACCCCGGCGACGGCCTTGTGGATCTCGCGCAGGGTGGCGGCGTCCGGTTCGGCGTCGGCGACGGTGACCTCGCCGGTCTCCTCGTCGACGATGTTGCGCCACAGGCGTTGCAGGAACCGCTGGGAGCCGACGATGGCGCGGGTCTCCCAGGGCTTGGAGTCGGCCAGCGGGCCCATGGACATCTCGTAGACGCGGAAGGTGTCGGCGCCGTAGGCCTCGCAGACCTCGTCGGGGGTGACGACGTTCTTCAGCGACTTGCCCATCTTGCCGTACTCGCGGTTCACCTTCTCCCCCTTGTAGGTGAAGACGCCGTCGGTCTGCTCCTCGACCTCTTCGGCCGGGACGTAGACGCCGCGGTCGTCGGTGTAGGCGTAGGCCTGGATGTAGCCCTGGTTGAACAGGCGGCGGAAGGGCTCGCGGCTGGAGACGTGGCCCAGGTCGAACAGGACCTTCTGCCAGAAGCGGGCGTACAGCAGGTGCAGGACGGCGTGCTCGACCCCGCCGATGTACAGGTCGACGCCGCCGACGTCCTCGGCGTCGCGCGGGCCCATCCAGTAGGACTCGTTGGCCGGGTCTGCCAGGACCGCGGCGGCCTTGGGGTCGGTGTAGCGCAGCTCGTACCAGGAGGAGCCGGCCCAGTTGGGCATGGTGTTCAGTTCGCGCGTGTAGGTCCTGGGCCCCTCGCCCAGGTCGAGTTCGACCTCGACCCAGTCCTTGGCGCGGCCCAGGGGCGGCTCGGGGGCGGAGGCGGCGTCCTCGGGGTCGAAGGTCTTGGGCGAGAAGTCGTCCAGGTGCGGCAGTTCGACCGGCAGGTGGTCCTCGGTCAGGGCAACGGGCAGGCCGGTCTCGTCGTAGACGATCGGGAAGGGCTCGCCCCAGTAGCGCTGGCGGCTGAACAGCCAGTCGCGCAGGCGGAAGGTGGTGGCGCCCTCGCCGCGGCCGTGCTCGGCCAGCCAGTCGATCATGCGGGCCTTGGCGTCGGCGACGCTCATGCCGTCGAGGAACCCGGAGTTGACGGCGGTGCCGGCGGTGCTCGACAGGACCGCCTGGCGGTCCCAGTCCGTGCCGTCGGTGATGACCTGGACGACGGGGATGCCGAAGGCGGTGGCGAAGTCGAAGTCGCGCTCGTCGTGGGCGGGCACGGCCATGATCGCGCCGGTGCCGTAGCCGGCCAGGACGTAGTCGGCGATGAACACCGGGACGGTGTCGCCGTTGACGGGGTTGGTGGCGAAGCCGCCGGTGAAGACGCCGGTCTTCTGCTTGGCGTCGGCCTGGCGCTCCACGTCGGTCTTGGCGGCGGCCTGGGCGCGGTAGGCGGCGACGGCGGCGGCGGGCGTGTCGTGACCGCCGGTCCAGGCGGCGGGGGCGTCCGCGGGCC
This sequence comes from Glycomyces paridis, assembly GCF_004912155.1. Classification (GTDB taxonomy): domain Bacteria; phylum Actinomycetota; class Actinomycetes; order Mycobacteriales; family Micromonosporaceae; genus Glycomyces; species Glycomyces paridis. Next base: position 7,959 of record NZ_STGX01000011.1, read on the forward strand.
AGGACTCGGCGGTCAGCGCGTCGACCAGCGGGTGCTCGGGGGCCAGGACCATGTAGGTGGCGCCGAACAGCGTGTCGGGGCGGGTGGTGAAGACCCGGATGTCCCCCGCGTAGGTCGCGAAGTCGACGAACGCGCCGACGGACTTGCCGATCCAGTTGCGCTGCATGGACTTCAGCGACTCGGTCCAGTCCAGGCCGTCGAGGTCGGCCAGCAGCCGGTCGGCGTAGGCGGTGATGCGCATCATCCACTGCTTCAGGGTGCGCGTGTAGACCGGGAAGTTCCCGCGCTCCGAGCGCCCCTCGGAGGTGACCTCCTCGTTCGACAGGACCGTGCCCAGCCCCGGGCACCAGTTCACGGGCGCCTCGGTGACGTAGGCCAGGCGGTGGCCGTCGATCGTCCGGCGGCGCTCGACGTCGCTCAGGTCGGCCCAGGCCCGCCCGTCCTCGACGGTGCGCTCACCGGACTCGAACGCGGCGACGAGCTCGGCGATCGGGCGGGCCCGGTCGGCCTCGGCGTCGTAGTAGGAGTTGAAGATCTGCAGGAAGATCCACTGGGTCCACTTGAAGTAGTCGGGGTCGGTGGTCGCGAAGTCGCGGCGGTTGTCGTAGCCCATGCCGACCATGCGCAGCTGGCGCCGGTACCGCTCGATGTTCTCGGCGGTGATCTCGGCGGGCTGGCGGCCCGTGGCGACCGCGTACTGCTCGGTCGGCAGGCCGAACGCGTCCATGCCCAGCGGGTGCAGGACGTTGAACCCGGCCATGCGCAGGTACCGCGAGTACGCGTCGGTGGCGATGTACCCCAGCGGGTGGCCCACGTGCAGGCCCGCGCCCGAGGGGTAGGGGAACATGTCCATGACGAACTTCTTGGGCGCACCGGCGCGCGGGTGGTCGGGTTCGGCGAGGGCGCCGGCCGGGTTGGGCGCGCGGAACGTCTCCTCGGCCTCCCATCGCGCCTGCCAGCGCGGCTCGATCGCGTTGGCCAGCTTGGCGTCGTAACGGTGTGCGGGTTCGCTCATGACTCGTCCTGTGGTCCTGGATGCGGCTTCGGTGTGGGCCGGCGTTGCCCCGGAACGACCCTAGACAGCAAAAAACCCCTGGCATGCAGGGGTCGCCGTGCGGGTTCGATCCGACACGGCTAGATAAGAAGCTCGAAACGCCGAGACATGGCCACCATTGTACCGGAGCGCGCTTTCGGTGGCGCGCGACATGACGAGTGGGCGCGCACGGGTACGATGGCGAACAAGAGACAGTTACGGCGCACGGCGTTTCACGACGCGGCGTCCCGCGCATCCGGTACGCGGGGCCGGCGCCTCGCCGCACGGCGGTCCGCGGCGTCGTCCAGGCGCCGAGGCGGGTCTCGCCGCGGTGTCCCACCTCAAAAAAATTCGATCCCGGGAGGACCTTTGACCTTCGAGTCGTCCCCAGCTCAGCAGCCGCAGGGTCCGACGCCGCTCTCCCCTCAGGAGTTCAAGGCGACGGCCGAGGCGATCCTGACCAACGTCGAGTGGGTGATCGAGGGCAAGTCCCACACGATCAAGCTCGCGCTGGCGGTCATGCTGGCGGAGGGCCACCTGCTGCTGGAGGACGTTCCCGGTGTCGGGAAGACGCAGCTGGCGAAGGCGCTGGCCCGCTCGGTGGACTGCTCGGTGCGCCGCATCCAGTTCACACCGGACCTGCTGCCCTCCGACGTGACCGGCGTGAGCATCTTCGACCCCGAGAAGCGCGACTTCGTGTTCAAGCCCGGGGCGATCTTCGGCAACCTCATCCTCGGCGACGAGATCAACCGCGCGAGCCCCAAGACGCAGTCGGCGCTCCTGGAGTGCATGGAGGAACGCCAGGTCACCGTCGACGGGAACACGTACAAGCTGCGCAGCCCGTTCATGGTCATCGCCACCCAGAACCCGGTGGAGATGGAGGGGACCTACCCGCTGCCGGAGGCGCAGCGCGACCGCTTCACCGCTCGCCTGGGCATCGGCTACCCGGACATGAAGGCCGAGCTGGAGCTGCTGGACCGGCGCGAGGAGTACAACCCGCTGGACGCGCTGCGGCCGGTGGCCGACGCGGAGATGATCGTGCGGATGATCGCCGCCGCCCGCGCGGTGCACCTGGCGCCCGAGCTCAAGCGGTACGTGGTGGAGCTGGTGACGGCGACACGCACGAACGCGCAGGTGCGCCTGGGCGCGAGCCCGCGCGCGACGCTCCAGCTGCTGCGGTGCACGCAGGTGCTCGCCGCGATGGACGGGCGCGACTTCGCGCTGCCCGACGACGTGCAGCAGCTGGCCGTCCCGGTCCTGGCGCACCGGCTCATCCCGACCGCCGAGACGACGATGGGCGGGGGCGACACGAAGGCGATCGTCTCCGAGATCCTCAGGCACGTCCCGGTGGTGTCCCACCCGGGGAGGTTCTAGGCGTGGAGCTCACCGGACGCGGCAAGACGCTGCTGGCGGTGAGCGCGGTCGTCGGGCTCACCGCACTGGCGGTGGGCGAGGGCGACCTGCTGCGCGCCGCGCTCCTGGCCGCCGTCGCCCCGCTCGGCGGCCTGCTGATCCTGCGGTGGACCCGGCCCTCACTGGAGTCCAACCGGGTGCTGAACCCGCCGCAGGTCGAGGCCGGGCAGCCCACGCAGGTGCGCCTGGGCATCCAGAACATCGGCAGGCGGCGCCCGCCGGCGCTCATGCTGGAGGACCGCATCCCCTACCGGCTGGGCAACCGGCCGCGCCTGGTGCTGGAGCGCCTGGCCCCCGGGGCGAGGAGCGTCGTCAACTACACGATCACGCCCGGCACGAGGGGCGCCTACGAGCTGGGGCCGCTGACGGTGCGCACGGCCGACCCGTTCGGCCTGGCCGTCTCGGTGCAGGAGTTCCCGGTGACGACCGAACTGGTGGTGACCCCGCGCATCCAGCCTTTGACGAGCCTGCTGCTGCCGGGCGGCGCGGGGATGTCCTCAGGCGAGTCGGCCGCGCACGCGGTCGCGATCACCGGCAACGACGACATCGCCGTGCGCGAGTACCGGCACGGCGACGACATGCGCCGCGTCCACTGGAAGGCCAGCGCCCACCGCGGGCAGCTCATGGTGCGCCGCGAGGAGCAGCCGTGGGACAACAACGCGGCCGTCCTGCTGGACGTGCGGCGCGGGGCCCACCGCGGTGAACTGTCGAGCTTCGAGTGGATGGTGGACGCGGCCGCCTCGGCGACGGTGCGCCTCGCGCGCGACGGCATCGACCCGTGGCTCATCACCGCGCACCGCGACTTCGAGTGCCGCCAAGGCGACTACAGCCAGGCGATGCGGTACCTCGCGACCGTCGCCGCCGCCCCCGAGGCGCCGATCGCGCACATGGTCGAGAAGGCGCAGCGGCCCCGGTCGGTGTCGGGCATCATCGCGCTGCTGGGCCACCTGACGCCGGAGGAGGCCGCGGCGCTGGGGCGCCTGGCGCGGCGCGGCGGGGCCTGCACGGCCCTGATCGTCGACCCCGTGCGGTGGATTCCGAAGGCCCCGACCGGCCGGGTCGACCCGCGCGAGCAGGCCTTCGCCGAGCAGCACCGGGCCGCGGTCCTGGCGCTGTCGAACGCGGGCTGGCAGGTGATCCCGGTCGTGGCCGGGACGGAGCTGCGCCGGGTGTGGACCCGCCTGGGCGCGTGGAGGACCCTCGCATGAGCGGACAGCGGCACGCCACCATGGTCGCGGCCGTCACCCTGGCCTTGACGCTGACGCCGCTCCTGGGCGTCTTCGACGGCCTGGGGTGGACGTTCCCGGTGCTCCTGGAGATCACCGTGATCGCCGTGACCGGCTCGCTCCTGCGCGGGGCGGGGCGCGGCCAGGGCCTCCAGACCCTCGCGATGCTCGGGGCGCTCCTGGTGGTGCTCACCGCGGGCTTCGGCGGCGGCACGGCGCTGCTGGTGATCATCCCGACGCCGGGCACGTTCGAGCACTGGTTCGAGCTCGTCGGCACGGGCGTGGCCGACATCGTCGTGAACGCCCCCCCGGTCGCCCCCGAGGGCGGCATCCTCTTCCTCACGATGGTCGGGGTCGGGATCGTCGCGGTCCTGCACGACATGTTCGTGGTCGGTCTGCGCACCCCGGCGCTCGCGGGCCTGACGCTGCTGACGATGTACCTGGTGCCGGTCTCGGTCGCCCCCGAGGCGACCGCCTGGTTCTGGTTCATCCTCCCGGCCGTGGCGTACCTGTGGATCCTCGCCGACGACAACCTGCGGCGCGTCTCGGCGTTCGGGCACCGGTTCACCGGGACCGGGCAGCTGGTCGGGCAGGGCTTCCCGTCGCCGATGGCGCGGTCGGCGCGCTGGTCGGCGACGGCGTTCGTGACGGCGACGCTGGTGGTGCTGGCCGTGATCCCGGTGGACACGGACGGCCTGGTCGACCGGGTCGCCAGCGACTTCGGCGGCGGCGAGAACTACGGGCTCGGCGACGTCAACCCCTGGGCGCAGCTGTCGGGTTCGCTCAACCGCCCCGAGGCGGTCGACGTCCTGCGGGTCACCACGACCGACCCGAGTCCGCGCTACCTGCGGATGCACGTCCTCGACGAGCTGACGAACGACGGGTTCGGGCCTAACGAGTACGACGGCGAGGAGGACCTCGACGAGCTTCCCGGCGCCGGCGGCGAGGAGGAGTACGAGGCCGTCATCGAGAACCTCCAGCTGGAGGCCCCGGTCGTGCCCGTCTACGGCAGGCCCACGGACATCGACATCGACGGGGACTGGAACGTCGACGCCGACACCGACGTCATCGTCGGCGACGGCTCCGACATGGGCGACGTCGACTCCTACACCGTCACCTACACCGACGCGACGCCCGAGACCGCCGTGCTCGCCGCCTCCGGCGGCATGGACCCCGACGATCCGCGGTGGGCGGCCAACACCGACCACCCCGACGTCCCCGACCTGGTCGAGACGGTGGACGGCGTGGTCTCCGGCGCCGACTCGGTGCACGAGAAGGTCATGGCCGTCCTCGACTTCCTGTCGGTGGAGAACGGGTTCCGCTACTCGCTCCAGACCGCCGACGCGGGCTCGGACGAGGCCATCCTGGACTTCCTGGAGACCCGGGCCGGGTACTGCCAGCAGTACGCGGCCGCGATGGCGTGGATGCTCCGCGAGGCCGACGTGGCCGCCCGCGTGGTCATCGGCATGTCGCAGGGCAGCAGGGACGGCGACTCGTGGGTGCTGACGAGCCACGACTACCACGCGTGGGTCGAGGTCTACTACGACGGCCCCGGCTGGGTCACCTTCGACCCGACGCCCGCGGCGGGCGTGGCCGGCTCGGTGTCGTTCCCGTGGGCGGCCGAGCCCGCCGAACCGGTGGAGCAGCCGACCGACGAGACCGGCGCGACCGTCGAGCCCACCGAGGCCCCCTCGGAGGCCGACCCGTCGGCCGACGGCGCGAGCCCGCCGGCCGAGGGCGAGCCGACCGACGGCCCGACCGCGGCGGCCGCCGACGGCACCGGCGCCTCGGGGTCGACGTTCAACCCGGCCTGGCTGGCCCTGCTGCTCCTGCTCGCGGTGCCGTTCATGCCGGCGCTGTGGCGCGGTGGCATACGCCGCTCCCGGCTCGACCGAGGGCACCTGAACGCACAGTCGGCGTGGGCCGAGGCGACCGACCTGGCCGCCGACTACGGGGTGGTCCTGTCGGACTCGCTCACGCCCAGGCAGGCCGGCGGCGTGCTCGCGCAGGCCGCCCCCGGCGCCCGCGCGGCGGCCACCGCGCTCGGCTCGGCGCTCGCGCAGGACCGCTACTCCCCCAGGGACGCGCCCACCGAAGGGCTCGGCGACGCCGTCGAGGACCTGCGTACCGAACTCCACCGCCTCGCCGAGCCGCGGCAGCGGCTGCGGGCGCGGTTCTGGCCCGCGTCCCTGGCGGCGAAGTTCGCCCCCAGGCCGGTCGAGGGCGGGTCGGCGTTCGCACGCGGCTCCGCGAAGGCCTCGGCCACAATGCGGTCGGCGATGCGGCGGAAGCGACGTTCGAACAACCGCGGGGGCGGATCTGTCACAGGCCGCCCATAGAGTTGCCGACATGTTTGGAAGCGGTGCGGTCGGCGGCGGTGCGGCCCGAGCGGTCGGGGACGGGACGGCGTTCACGCAGCCGACCCTCGACAGCCTCGGGACGCCACTGTCCGAAGTGACGTTCTGCGTGGTCGACCTGGAGACCACCGGTCTGGCCGCCGACGCGTGCGGCATCACCGAGATCGGCGCGGTCAAGGTCAAAGGCGGCGAGGTCCTCGGCGAGTTCGGGACCCTCGTCAACCCCGGCGAGTCGATCGACCCGCGGGTGACGCGCCTGACCGGCATCACCGACGCGATGGTCGCCGACGCGCCGGGCATCGAATCGGTCCTGCCCGCGTTCCTGGAGTTCGCCCGCGGCGCCACGCTCGTGGCCCACAACGCCGGCTTCGACATCGGGTTCCTGCGCCACGCCTGCGAACTCACCGACACCCGCTGGCCCCGGCCGCCGGTGATCGACACGGTGGTCCTGGCGCGGCGGCTCACCGAGAAGAGCGAGGTCCCCAACCGGCGCCTGGGCACGCTCGCGCGGCTCTTCGGCTCCCCGGTGACCCCGAACCACCGCGCGCTCGACGACGCGCGCGCCACCGTCACGGTCCTCCACGGCCTCATCGAGCGCGCCGGCGGGCACGGCGTCGTCACCGACGCCGAACTCGTCGAGTTCTGCCGCGCCATCCCCTCCGAGCTCCAGCGGCGCAAGCGCCACCTCGCCGACGGCCTGCCGCACTCCCCCGGCGTGTACATCTTCCGCGACGCCGACGACCGGGCGCTCTACATCGGCGTCTCGGTCGACGTGGCCGCGCGGGTGCGCAGCTACTTCTCGGCCGCCGAGCAGCGCCGCCGCCTGCGCGACATGCTCGCCTCGGCCGAGCGCGTCGAGGTGATCGAGTGCGCGCACCGGCTGGAGGCGGGCGTGGCCGAGCTGCGGCTCATCTCCGGCGGCAAGCCGCCCTACAACCGGGCCGCGAAGTTCCCCGAGCACCGCAGCTGGGTGCGCCTCACCGACGAGCCGTACCCGCGCCTCCAGGTCTCCCGCAAGCCCCCCGAGCCCGGCGCGCCGCGCCTCGGCCCGACCTCGGGCACCACCGCCCAGGCCGCGATCGGCGCGATCGAGGCGGCCCTGCCGATCCGCTCGTGCCGCACCCGCCTGTCGGTCTCGCGCCTGTCGCCCTCGTGCGTGCTCGGCGAGATCGGCAAGTGCGCCGAACCGTGCCGCCACACCGTCACCGTCGAGGAGTACGCGGCCATCGCCGAACGCGCGGCCCGCGCGATGGACGGCGACCCCGCCCCCGTCGCCGAGGCCGTCGCCGAGCGGCTCGCGGAGCTGTCGGAGGCCGAGCGGTTCGAGGCCGCCGCCGAACGCCGCGACGAGCTCGGCGCCTACCTCGCGCTCGCGGCCGCGTCCCACCGCGTCAGGGACCTCGTGGCGGCCGGCGAGATCGTGGGGGCCGGTCGGGCCAAGGGCGGCGGCTGGGAGGTCGCGGTGATCCGCTACGGCCTGCTCGCCGGGGCCGTGAAGACCCCGCCCCGCGCCGACCCGATGCCGTACATCGCGCGCCTGCGCGCCACCGCCCGCGCCGTCGACCCGGTCCCCGACGCCGCCGACGCCGCCCACGCGGCCGAGACCCGCCTCCTCCTCGAATGGCTCGCCCGCCCCGACGTCCGCATCGTCATGACCGAGCACCCCTGGGCCAGCCGCCTCGACGGCGCCGAACGCTGGGACGGCACCGTCCCCCACGACCCGTCCCCCTGGCGCCGCGACAAAGGCGAACGCTTACCACATACTGGGACGTTGTAGCGAACGCTCCGCTGTCCCAACCACACCCACCGTGCCATCACCTGAGGCCGGCGCAACCCGGCGAATTGGACGTGAGTCGTCTCGCATCCATCTGTGACGCTTGAGCTTTCCACTGCAGGGCTCGCGCGAGTACTGTGTGCCATCCGCCGATGGCAGCGACCCCGCCGAAATCCGACAGTGTCTAGTGTCGATTCTCTCCAAGAATCGTTGTACAACTAGAATGCGGTCAACTTCGGATGCGGAGGAGCCTCAACACCTTGATGCCGTATCCGACGCCCCGACATCGTTACCTGAGTGCTGTTTCGAAACCCTCCGCCGGGAGCATCGAGTGAAGGTCACCCGAATCGCCTACTCCAGAAGCCTGAACCGCGGCAAGTACGTCCAGCTCGCCGAACAGGCTCAGCGGCTTGGTGCTGTTCGTTCAAAGGTCTGGCGCGAGTACGGCTCGATCCGGGGAGTCGGCATCCGCGACCGGCAGATTCGCGACCAGTGGATGTCGGACGGCACCGCCGCAGCGTTCGGCCTTCCGGCCAATGCGTGGAAGGAAACGCTCCGCGACTCGGTAGCCGATGTAGCCGCCAGCCGCGAAGCGGCAAAGGTCACGGTTCGCAAAGCGATTCACCATCGCACCGGTGACCTGGGCGAGCGGAAGAGGCTCTACACCGCGCTCAAACACGACAGCTGGGTATCCGACACCTACCTGCGGCGCCTGATGCGACGACACTGGAAGCGCTCGAGCAGCCGTGTCGCAAATCAGATCGTGGTTCGATCGGACGCCTACAGGGCGTTCCAACTCGCCGAGAACGGCGACATCTGGCTGTCGGTTCCCGGGCTCGAGCGGCGTCAGACCGTAAAGATCCCGTTGAACACCACTGCCGCCCCGAGCGGGACTCTCCGGTTGATCCTGCGGTTTGACCGGGTTGAGGTGCACTACCAAGTCGAAGCTACCGAGCTTGCGACTTCCAAGCGCCCCTGTGGGGTGGGAACGATCGGTGTCGACAAGGGCTACAGCGAAGTGCTCACGGACTCCGAAGGGGTCCGCCACGGCGTCCGCCTTGGTGAACTGCTGTCGAGCGAATCCGACCATCGCAAGGCCAAAAATGCGCGACGCGCCAAGCTCCGTGCCGTGGCCGCCAAGGCCCGCGAACTGGGAGACTGCGCGAAAGCCGATCGGATCGGGCGCAACAACCTCGGCACTGTCAAACACGACCGTCGAAAGCTCCGATTCGAACGGCAGGTGCGCACCGAGACCTTCACTGCAGTCCACCGCGTGGTCGACAAAGCGAGCCATATCGTCGTCGAAGACCTCGCACGTACTTTCCTTTCACGAAGGCGTTTGGGAAAGAACACCAATCGCCGCCTCGCAGCCTGGACCAAAGGCGTCACAGCCGAGGCGATCGCCAACGTGTCGGAGCGCAGAGGTTCTGCGCTCACCTTGGTCAACGCCGCCTATACCTCGCAAGTCGCCCCCTGCTGCAACGTCCTCGGACACCGCTCAGGGGACCGGCTTGACTGCACTCGCTGCAGGGCGGTATGGCAGGCGGACCATGCGGCCGCGATCAACGTTCTGAGGAGAAACGCCGACCCCGACATCGGCTTGTGGACCCCGCCTCCGCGGGTGAAGCAAATCCTCCAGCAACGAGATCGCCATCGGACCAGACTGCCGGTCCAGGACCCCAGCACCCTGGTGCGGGGAGCGAATCATCCAATCCAGGCCACCGCGCCCGGGAGATAGGAAGCAGGCTTTCATGTTGCGCGCATTGCTTTCGGCTACTCGGTCTGCCAAACCGGACGACCCGTGGGACCTCGCGGGAAAGGTCGGGCAGCTCGAATCGGCCCACCGTGCCCACTGCGAGCAGCCCGACATGCTCCTGGTCCGCCGCGCCTACCGCATCGCCGAGCAGATGCACCGCGGCCAGGCCCGCCGCTCGGGCGAGCCCTACATCACCCACCCGATCGCCGTCGCCACCATCCTCGCGAACCTCGGCGTCGACACCCCCACCATCGCGGCCGGGCTCCTCCACGACACCGTCGAGGACACCAGCTACTCCCTCGAAGCGCTCCGCGGCGACTTCGGCGACGAGATCGCCGTCATGGTCGACGGCGTCACCAAGCTCGACAAGATCCACCTGGGCTCCGCCGCCGAGGCCGAGACGTTCCGCAAGCTCGTGCTCACCGCCGGGCGCGACATCCGCGTCATGGTCATCAAGCTCGCCGACCGCCTCCACAACATGCGGACCATCAAGTTCAAGAAGCGCCCCAGCCAGATCCGCATCGCCGAGGCCACCAAGGACGTCCTCATCCCCCTCGCCGACCGCCTCGGCCTCTACGTCATCAAGCGCGAGCTGGAGGACATCGTCCTGGAGACCCTCGAACCCGAGGTCTTCCAGCGGATCAAGGAGCACCTCGGCTCCGAGTCCGACCGCAGCAGGCAGGTCGCCGTCATCGCCCCGCAGGTGCGTCGGGCGCTGCGCGAGTTCAAGGTCGCCGCGCGCCTGCTCGACCGGCCCCGCCACCCGTACTCGATCTTCCGCGAGATGGAGAAGCACCCCGGCACCGGCCCGGCCGACCCGCCGCGCCTGGTCATCGTCGTCGAGGGCCCCGCCACCGACTGCTACGCCGCCCTCGGGGCGATCCACAAGGTCTGGAAGCCCGTGGGCGGCAAGTTCCGCGACCTCATCGCCGCCAAGAAGTTCAACCTGTACCAGTCGCTGCACACCGCCGTGGCCGGGCCCGGCGGCACCGTCATCGAGTTCCTCATCCGCACCAAGGAGATGCACGAGACCGCCGAGATCGGCATCGTCGCGGGCCTGCGCCAGTCCGGCTCCAACCCCGTCGAGGTCCAGCTGCCGTGGCTCCAGCGCCTCCTCGACTGGCAGCACGAGGTCGCCGACTCCGGCCAGTTCCTCGACTCGCTCCGCTGCGACCTCGCCGACCAGGACATCCTGGTCTTCACCGGCGACGGCGAGCAGCTCCTGGTCCCCAAGGCCTCCACGCCCGTCGACGTCGCCTACTGCTCGGGCCCCTCCAAGGGCCACCGGCTCATCGCCGCCTACGTCAACGGCGAGATCGCCCAGCTCTCCCGGCCCCTGCGCGACGGCGACTCCGTCGAACTCGTCCTCACCACCGAGCAGCCCTACGGGCCCTCCAAGCAGTGGCTCGACCACGCCAAGACCCCCGAGGCGCAACTGCACATCAACGACTGGTTCGGCGCCGTCGACGACCTCGACTCCACCGGCGAACTCCCCGTGATCCCCATGCAGCGCTTCGAAGACGAACTCAAGGCCGGCAAGAACCGCCTCTGGCGCTCCCTCATCGCCCGCGGCCGCGGCCTCTCCGGCGAGCAGCCGCTCCACGGCGTCGCCTCCTCCCTCGGCTACCCCGACCTCGACTCCCTCTACCTCGCCCTCGCCCGCGAGAAGCTCGACCCCGACGAGCTCGCCGAGAAGCTCATCACCACCGTCGACCGCTACTGAGAACGGCCGCCGAGCCGTTCGAACACCGCGGCGTCGGACCCCCGCGGCACCATCGAATCGGGGGCACCGCGGATCGAGCATGCCTCGCGTTCACCGCACACCACGCGAAAAGGGCCCCGCCTCCCGGCGGGGCCCTTCCTTCGTCTCGCTAGTGCTTCCCGGACTCGATCTCGTCGCGCCGCTCGGCGCCGCCGTTGTCCGACGGCTCCTCGATCGACTTGAAGAAGCCCTTGTCGGCGGGTTCGAGCGCGCCGACGCGGTTCATCTTCTTCGGGACCACCCAGCCGTTGTACTCAAGCTCGGTGTGGCCGTGCTCGTCGGGCTCGGCGAGCGGCTGGTGCACCTCGTAGAAGCGGCCGTTCGGGTCGCGCATGAGGATGCCCGTCTCCAGGCCGTGCGCGAGCACCTCGCGGTCGTGCTGCTGGAGGCCCAGGCAGATCCGGTAGGTCACGTAGTACGTGATGATCGGCAGGACGACGATGCCGATGCGGCCCGCCCAGGGCATCGCGTTCAGGCTGATGTGGAACTTCTCGGCGAACACGTCGTTGCCGCCGGAGATGACGCCGATGATCCAGAAGACCACGACCATCATGCCCAGGGAGGTGCGCGCCGCGTTGTCGCGCGGGCGCTCCAGCAGGTTGTGGTGCCCGCGGTCCTTCGTGAACCGCCGCTCCAGCGCCGGGTACAGCAGCGGCAGCACCACCGACAGGCCCATGCCCGCGATCGCCGGCCAGAACACCGCCGGGAGCGTGAAGTACGGCGGCGCCCTGAACTCCCACGCCGGGAACAGGCGGATGAGGCCGTCCAGGTACATGACGTAGAAGTCCGGCTGCGAGGCCGAGGACACCACGGACACCTCGTACGGGCCGAACAACCAGATCGGGTTGATCTGGAACAGCCCCGCCATCGCCCCGATCACGCCCCAGATGAACAGCATGAAGCCGACCTGCTTCATGACGTAGTTCGGGAACATCCGGAAGCCGACCACGTTGTGCTCGGTGCGGCCCGGTCCGGGCCACTGCGTGTGCTTCTGCGCGAACACGAGTCCGACGTGGACCGTGATGAGCGCCAGCAGGATCAGCGGGAAGATGAACACGTGGATGATGTAGATCATCGAGATGACGTCGGTGCCGGGGAACTGGCCCCGGAACAGCGCCGCCGACGCCCACGGGCCGATGAACGGCACCGACTCGGTCATGCCCTCCATGATCCGAAGGCCCGTGCCCGACAGACCGTCGTCGGGGAGCGAGTAGCCGAAGAAGCCCTCGAAGAACCCGACCCAGAACAGCAGGATGCCGATCATCCAGTTCGTCTCGCGCGGCGCGCGGAACGCGCCGGTGAAGAAGATCCGGAGCATGTGCACCAGGATCGCCGCCATGAACAGCAGCGTCGCCCAGTGGTGCATCTGGCGCATGAACAGGCCGCCGCGCACCTCGAACGAGAGGTCCAGCGAAGACTCGTAGGCCTTCGACATCTCGACGCCCTGGAGCGGGACGTACGCGCCGTGGTACGTCACCTCGACCATCGACGGCTCGAAGAACAGCGCCAGGAACGTGCCCGAGAGCAGCAGCAGGATGAACGAGAACAGCGCGATCTCGCCCAGGAGGAAGGACCAGTGGTCCGGGAACACCTTGTTGAGCAGGACCCGCGCGGGGCCGGCGAGCTTGAACCGGTCGTCCAGCTCACCGCCGGCCTTCGTCAGCAGGCTGTCGCTCGTGCCTTTGCGGCGTTTCACTTCTCATCCTCCTCGGGGAGGGACGGGCGGTTCCAGAACGCCGGCCCCGGGGGCACCAGGAAGTCCGACGTCGCGATGAAGAAGCCCTCGTCGTCGACGGTCATCGGCAGGATCGGCAGGTGCCGGGTCGCCGGGCCGAAGACGGGGGCCGCGTTGTCCACCACGTTGAACTGCGACTGGTGGCACGGGCACAGCAGGCGCTGGCTCTGCTGCTCGTACAGGCTGGTCGGGCAGCCGACGTGGGTGCAGATCTTCGAGTAGGCCACGAAGTTGCCCCACAGGGCGTCCACGTCCTGGTACATCGGGTACAGGTTCCCGTGCAGGATCTGGGCGTCCTCGTCGCGCAGGTGGATCAGCAGGATCGGCGAGGTCGGGAACTGGTTGGTGGCGCCGTGGTCGATCGCCGGGAAGGCCGTGATCTGGCCGCCGACGGAGACCATGTCCGGGCGCACCATGGCGCCGTCCTTGAGCATGAGCCGGATCGGCTTGCCGTCGTTGTAGCGCTCGGCGTTCCAGCCGGTGACGGTGAGCATGTCGCCCGGGTCCTTGAGCAGCGCGCCCAGCGGGGCCACCGCGGCGAGGCCGAGCGGCGCGGCGCCCAGGAGGGCGGCCTTCACGAGGAACGGGCGGCGCTTGAGGCCCATGTCCTCGACGAGGCCGTCCACGGTCGCCTCGGCGATGCGGCGGTCGTCGGGCGAGGAGCCGCCGTCGTGGCGGTCCTGGACGAGCTCTTCGATCGGGAGGAGCTTCTTCGCCCAGGTGAGCACGCCGACCGCGAAGAGCAGCAGCGAGAGACCGAGCGTGGCGCCGAGGACCGGCGTGTACCAGGTCTCGGGGTCGCGCCAGGTCGCCGGGCCGTCATACTCCCAGGGCCACCAGATGTAGGCCACCACGAACGCGGTCGCGAACAGGCCCGAGAGGAGGAAGAACCCGCCGACGATGCGCTCCATGCGCTTCTCGGCCTTCGTCCCCGGCTTCGGGAAGCGCGGCTCGTAGTGAATGATCTCGATGTCGTCGCGGCGCAGGCCCTCTTTGTAGACCTCGAACCGCGAGAGCTTCGGGTCGCTCAGGTCGACCGATTCGGGTTCGGCGCGGTCGCCGTCGTTGTGGGCACTCACGATTTACCTGCAATCCAGAGCGTGGTCAGCAGGAGCGCGGTCATGCCGACCAGGAAGATGGCCAGGCCCTCGGTAGACGGGCCGAAACGTCCGAGGTTGAACACACCGCCCGGGTCCCGGTCATCGTTGACGATGAACTGGACGTAGGCGATGAGGTCCGCCTTCTGCTCGGGTGTGAGCTGGTTGTCGGCGAAGACCGGCATGTTCTGCGGGCCGGTGAGCATCGCCTGGTACAGCTCCTCGTTGGTGACGCCCGACAGGGACGGGGCGTGCGCGCCGGAGGAGAGTGCGCCGCCGCCGCCGGAGAAGCCGTGGCAGGAGGAGCAGTTGACGCGGTAGAGCTCGCCGCCCTCGCCGACGGTCCCGGCAGCCACGAGGGCGTCCAGGTCGTCGGGGACGACGTCGCCGCCGCCGAGGTACTCGATGTAGGCCCCGAGCCACTCGGCCTCTTCCTCGGTGAACACCGGGTAGTCCGAGTCGGGGGCCTGAGCGCCCTGCGCCGCCATCGGCATGCGGCCGGTGTTCACCTGGAACTCGACGGCGGCGGAGCCGACGCCGATGAGGCTCGGTCCACGGCCCTCGACGCCCTCGCCGTTGTCGCCATGGCAGGTAATGCAGCTCGTGTCGTAGAGCTCCTGGCCTTTGACGGCGTCCGCGTCGATGGCGCCGGCCTCGGACTCCTGGGCGTACAGACCCGGCGAGAACACCGAGTAGAGCCCTCCGACGATGACCAGTGCGCCGGTGAACCTGGCCAGCGCGCCGAGGCGCTTGCGCCAGCCTCGCCGGCGTTTCGCTGATGCAGCCACGGTTGTTGCCTCACCTTTATCTAGCTCTCGGACCGGGCGCGGACCTGTTCGGTCCTTGTCCGGCCGGCGGCCGCCTCCGGGCGGCGGCCGTCGCATTTCTCGGATGGGGCCTCGGCGCGGGGCCGGGGCCGGTTGCTGCGGGCCGGTGCGGTGTTCGCCGCGGCCGGCCGTTCTGGATCGCTACTGGAGGAAGTAGATCATCGCGAACAGCGCGATCCAGACGACGTCGACGAAGTGCCAGTAGTAGGACACCACGATGGACGCGGTGGCCTGGGCGGGGCTGAAGCGCCCCATCGTCGAGCGGATGAGGAAGAAGACGAACGCCGCGAGACCGCCGGTCACGTGCAGGCCGTGGAAGCCGGTGGTCAGGTAGAACATGGTCCAGTAGCCGTCCGAGGCGATGGTGTGCCCTTCGGAGACCAGGTTCCGGTACTCGTTGACCTGGCCGAGGACGAAGACGAGCCCCAGCACGAAGGTGACGGCGAACCAGGCGCGGAGCCGGTGCACGTCGCCCTTCTCGGCGGCGAAGACGCCGAGCTGGCAGGTGAACGAGGAGGCCACCAGGATCACGGTGAAGGTCAGCGCGTAGGGCACTTCGAGGTGCGGGGTGGCGTGCTCCCACAGCTCGGGCGCGGACGCGCGGATCGAGAAGTACATCGCGAACAGTCCGGCAAAGAACATGAGTTCGCTGCTCAACCACACGATGGTGCCGACACTGACGACGTTGGGCCGCGTCAGTGAGTGGATTCGGCTGGGGTCGATAGTTGCTTCGGCGGCAGTCACGGGCACATTATTACGGTCCGGCGGGCCCAAGCTGCGCATGGGGTGTGTTTTTCGCGCGTGTCGCGCGGCGGTAGGCTCTCCCCCTTCCCTCATCGTGTTCGCAGGTCATCCGTGGTTCGCCTACTTTGGGCACTCGGAAACGCGGAAGCGGCCGCGCCGGTCTTCACATTTCGGTGTGGCCGGTTTAATATGCGAGGCGTGACTACCTCAACGACCGAGTACGCCGTCCTGCTCTACAGCCATCGACCCGCGGTCATCGAACAGATGCGCTCGGCGATCGGCGACGAGCCGGTGGAGGGCGTCAAGATCGAGTACGCCGTCGCCGGCGAGTACCTGGAGGCGGTCGGCCTCATCGACAAGTTCGAGATCGACCTCGTGATCCTGGACGGCGAGTCCCAGCCGGCCGGCGGGCTCGGCATCGCCCGGCAGCTGCGCGACGAGTTCGACGAGCCGCCGACCCTCGCGGTGGTCGTGGCGCGCGCCGCGGACCGCTGGCTGGCGGCATGGTCGCGGGCCGATGCGGTGCTCATGCACCCGCTCAACCCCGTGACGACCGGCCAGACGGTTGTAGACTTGCTGGTCAACCGCGCAGAAAGCGCGGCACCGGCGCAGCGCGCCGCCTGATTCCTCCCTCGACTGGAGTCCTTATGTCTAGTGCGACCTGGCCTGATGTCCTCTCGCGGCTTTCGAGCGGCGACCATCTCGACGAGGCCAGCGCGGACTGGGCGATGTCGGAGATCATCGCGGGCAACGCCGACCCGGCGCAGTTGGCGGCGTTCGCGGTGCTGCTGCGCTCGAAGGGCGAGACGCCCGAGGAGATCGGCGCGATCGCGGGCCGGATGCTGGCCGAGACCACGCGGCTCGACCTGACCGACCTCGGTGTCGCGGTCGACATCGTGGGGACGGGCGGCGACGGCTCGAACTCGGTGAACATCTCGACGATGGCGGCGATCGTGGTCGCGGCGTCGGGCGTGCCGGTCATCAAGCACGGCAACCGTTCCGCTTCGTCGCAGGTCGGCTCGGCGGACCTGCTGGAGGCGCTGGGGGTGGACCTGGAGGCGTCGGCCGAGCGGGTCGAGGCCTCGGTGCGCGAGGTCGGGATCGGGTTCTGCTTCGCGCGCACGTTCCACCCGGGGATGCGCCACGCGGGCCCGGTGCGGGCGGCGCTGGGCATTCCGACGGTGTTCAACCTGCTGGGGCCGCTGACGAACCCGGGTCAGCCGGCGGCGGGCCTGATCGGTTGCGCGGACCCGGTGAAGGCGCCTTTGATGGCGCAGGTCTTCGCCGCGCGCGGCGCCTCGGTGTTCGTGGTCCGCGGCGACGACGGCCTGGACGAGATCTCGACGGCCGACACCACCTCCGAGTGGATCGCCTCGGGCGGGCGGGTCTCGCAGGGTTCCATCGACGTCAAGGAGTTCGGTCTGCGCAACGCCGGTCCCGAAGCGCTCAAGGGCGGCGACATCGACTTCAACACCGCCGCGGCCCGCAAGGTCTTCGCCGGCGACGCCGGCCCGGTCCGCGACGCCGTCCTCATCAACGCCGCCGCCGCCCTCGCCTCTCGCCAGGGCCTCATCGACGGTGCCGACCTCCACGACGTGAAGGTCCGCCGCGGCCTCCTCGCCTCCAACCTCGACCTGGCCGCCAAGGCCGTCGACTCCGGCGCCGCGGCCGCTCTCGTCGACCGCTGGGCCGAGTTCAGCAAGGCGTAGTCGAACCGAAGGGCGGGAAGCGCATTACGCTTCCCGCCCTTCGCATGTCCGACATAAGCGATATGTCCGCCCGGGGGACCCCTAGATTCAAAAATATGCCGCGCCTACGACATTCCGGGGCCTTTCGCGTTCCCGCTCGCGGGG
Organism: Glycomyces paridis; assembly: GCF_004912155.1. Classification (GTDB taxonomy): domain Bacteria; phylum Actinomycetota; class Actinomycetes; order Mycobacteriales; family Micromonosporaceae; genus Glycomyces; species Glycomyces paridis. Next base: position 25,536 of record NZ_STGX01000011.1, read on the forward strand.
GTGATCCGTTCGCGTCCGCGGTGCCGCGACCGGCGCGCCGCTCCCGCGCTAGGTGTACTTCTTGAGCTCTTCCTCGGAGGCGAGGGTGGTCGGCTTCGATTGGGGGAGTTCGGTGCGGATGAGGACGCAGCCGCATTCTTCGCAGCGGAGGACCTCGTCGATGGGGGCGGACTTGATGGGGATCATGTCGGCCGGGGACTTCTCGATGCGGCAGGAGCCGCAGCGGCGGCCGACGAGTTCGGCGGCGGCTACGGGCTGCTTGGCGTGGATGCGCTCGTAGAGCTCAACGAGGCGGTCGGGGATGTTGATGGCGAGGGCTTCGCGGGTGGAGCGGGCGTCGGCGGTCTCGGCGTCGATCCCGCCGATCTGGCCGGCGCGGTCGGCCTCGGCGTCGGCGAGGACGGCGCGGGCCTCCTCGACCTGGCGGCGGGTCTCGGCGAGTTCGGACTCGACGCCCTCGCGGCGCTCCATGAGCTCGATCTCGTCGTCCTCAAGGGTGCCCTGGCGGCGCGCGAGGGACTCCAGTTCGCTCTGGAGCCCTTCGAGTTCCTTCGCGGTGGCGGCGCCGGAGGCCATGCGGGCGCGGTCGGACTCGGCGCGCTTGGTGACCAGCTCGACCTCGCGTTCGACGCGCTCGATGTCGCGGTCGAGGTCGGCGAGGTCGCCGGAGAGGTTCGCGGCCTTGTCGGCCAGGACCCGCAGGCGCTGGCCGGCGGCGGCGAAGGTCGGGTCGGCGTCGAGCTTGCGGCGACGCTGCCCCAGCTGGCTGAGCTGGGTGTCGACCGCCTGGAGTTCGAGCAGTCGGCGCTGATCGAAAAGGTCGGCTTTCAACTCAGTGCACCCCGGGTTTCTGGTGGATGGTCCATGGATCGGTGTCGATGTCGGAGACGCGCACGTCCTCGACGAGGAGCGACAGACGCTCTGCAACAGTATCGAGCCACGGTCGTTCGGTCGCCCAGTGGGCGGCGTCGATGAGTGCCGGGCCGCTCCGGGCCAGGTGCTCGCTGGCGGGATGGTGTCGCAGATCGGCGGTGAGGTAGGCGTTCGCGCCGGCCTCGACCGCGTCGGCGAGGTAGGCGTCTCCGGCGCCGCCGCACACCGCGACGGTGCTTATGCGCCGGTCCGGGTCGCCGGCGGCGCGCACGCCCCAGACGGTGCGCGGGAGGCGGTCGGCGGCGAGCGCGACGAGTTCGGCGAGGGTGAGCGTCTCGGGGAGGCGGCCGATGCGGCCGACGCCGCGGCCGGTCCCGTGGTGCTCGGCGCCGTCGAGGGGGCGCAGGGGCCGGAGGTCGAGGAGGCCGAGCCGGTCGGCGAGCGCGTCGGAGACGCCGGGGTCGGCGACGTCGGCGTTGGTGTGGGCGACGTAGAGGCCCATGCCGGACTCGATGAGGGTGTGGACGAGGTCGCCCTTGTAGTCGGCGGCGGGGTCGAGGCTGGAGACGCCGCGGAGCAGGAGCGGGTGGTGGGCGACGATGAGGTCGCAGTCGGCCTCGATCGCCTCGATGACGGTCTCGGGGACGACGTCGACGACGCAGAGGACCCTGCGGACGGAGTTGCCGCCGCGACCGCAGACGAGGCCGACGCGGTCCCAGGCCTCGGCCCAGCGGCGCGGGTACAGGTCGTCGAGTGCCGCGGTGATCTCGCTGAGCGTGCGCATCCCCCGAGTGTATTGACGCGCGGGTCCGAACGGGACTCGGAGTCGCCGCGAATCCGCGTGCCCGGAGCGCGAGCAGCTTGGCTCCGGGCACGCGTGCACCTGTGGACGGTGCGGCGGTGGCGATCGGGCGGGCGAGGCGTCCCGGGCGGCGCGTCCTAGTTGAGCGCGCCGACCTCTTCGGCCAGGCGGCGCATGTCCTGCGCCGGTTCGCCCTTGGTGCGGTGGAGGATCTGGTCGATGAGTTCGATCGCGAGCGGTCGGCAGCGGATCTCGGAGGGCGCGTTGCGGTCCGCGGTCACGAGGTGTCGCCCCGCCATCGCGATGTCGCCGACCTGCACGCACGCCCGCGACATGTCGAGGTGGTGGTGCGCGCGGCGTTCGGCCACGAGGTCGGCCAGCGCGGCGGGCGGGATGCGGTCGTGGACGGCGAGGGCGTCGGCGCCCTCGCCGAGTTCGACGAACGCGGCGGCCCGGTGGAGCATGACGTTGGTGGGCCCGAACGAGGTGTAGTAGTAGTTGGCGTCCCTGCCAAGGATGTTGGCGGCGCGCGAGGCGCTGTCGAGCAGGTCGGCGCTGGTGGTGGCGTCGCCGGCGAGGGCGGCGGCCATGGCGCCCTGGAGCAGGAGCGTGCCGTAGACGCTGATCTCGGCGGGGCTGGAGGCCTCGCCGCCGGTCTCGGAGATGAGGCCGTGGGCGACTTGGACGTTGAGGTCGAGGGCGGCCTGGTAGCGGCCGAGTGCTCTGAGCGCGTTGGCGACCCGGGTGGTGGCGATGCCGGCCAGGAGCGGGTCGTTGCCGCGGTTGGCGGCGGAGATGGCGCGGTCGGCGGCGAGCCAGGCGAGTTGGGCCTCGCCGAGTTTGCGCAGGACCGTGGAGGCGATCTGGTAGACCTGGGTCATGAGTTCGGCGGCGTCGGCGCTGGTGCCGCCGACGGGCCGGTCCTCGGCGACGGGGGTGTCGCGCAGGAGTTGGATGAGCGATCGGGCGACGACCGGGTAGTGGCCCTTCTCGAAGGCGAGCCAGCAGTAGTTGACGGCGCCGCGCAGTTCGGGGATGGGCGTGGAGTCGATCGGTGCGGCTTCGAGGAAGCGGCCGAGTCGTTCGTAGCGTTCGAGGGACTGGCGGATGGATTCGACCTCGACCTGGTCGAGGCAGCCGCCGAGCCCCGGCCGGCGTTTGGGTTCGCGGCCGAGGAGTTGGCCGGCGTCGACGCTGAGCGCTTCCGCCAGTTCGGTGATGACCGAGTACTTGTCGAGGCGGCGCACGCCGCGTTCGATCTTGTCGACCCAGCTCTTGGACTTGCCGATGCGGTCGGCGAAGACCTGCTGGGACATGCCGCGGCGCTGGCGCCAGTAGGCGACGCGCCGACCCATCGGTTGCGTTTCGGACTCCATTGCAGACCCCACCGTCTAATAGGAGTTACACGTGGACTTCGGGAACCGTTCCCTTGGTGCCGGTGTCGTATGCGGTTGTGGCGGCCTCGTCATCAGGCGCCTGTTGGTGCGGGCCGCCCTGTTGGGGGGCCGTCGCCGCCTCGCTGTCGCCGCGCGGCCCTTCGGGGTGCGCTGCGGTCGGTGCGTCGGCGGTGCGCGGTCGTTTCGACCGGCGCGGTTTCCGGTGCCGCCGGGGCGGTCTCGCCGGTTTCGGCGTTCCGACACTATGTGTCTACCTTCTTTTCCGTTCCGGCACAACGTCCGTCATCTGCCAATGTCACGCTGTGACGGGTATTGGTCACAGTCTTCTCCTTTCGTCACGCGTTGCTGTCCGATATATGTGCTTATGCCGGGTTTCGATCGCCCGAAGGCGGGAAATCTGCACATGCAACGTGTCGATTCAAGGGGCTGACTCGTTGTGTCGGATATGAGACACCATCGAGTCCTCGCCCGCCGCGAACATCGGCGCGCGTTCCGCAGGGCCTTCACCACCGCCGCCCTCGCGACCGCCTCGGCCGCCGTTCTGGGCTACGCCATCGCCTTCTCGCCGCTCGCCGGCTGGGCCGCGCTGGGCATCGGCGGCGCGGTTGCGGCGAGCCTGTGGCTGGAGGCCCACGCGGGCCGCAACGCCACTCCCCCGCCCGCCGCGCGCTTCTACGCGTTCGGTCCGCGCGGCGAGGACTGACGGGACTCCGGGACCCGGGCAGCGCCCCCTGCTGACCTCGCAGCGGTGCCTCCCGCGCTGCGGGCGCTGCCCGTCCCGAAGACCTCCCCCCGGACGGCCGTCCGGGGCGCCGGTTGACCGCGGTGCGCCGTCGAGTGGTCCCATCCGGGACGGCGCACCGCTCAACGGGCCGGAACGGTGCCTCGATGCCGGTGCGCTTTCCACCCGCGGCGCCTCTACCCCACTGAGAGGCGCGCCTACGGCGAACGGCCGCCCGGAGCGTTCCGGGCGGCCGTTCGCGTCGTTCGGTGCGCGGTCAGTCGATCCTGATTACGAGGCACTTGCCGCCCTGGTAGACGCCGCCGTCCACGTTCAGGGCGAGGCCCTCGCAGTAGCGGCGGGCCTCGGTGACCTCGCCGGGGGTCAGCTCGGTCGTGTCGGGGATGGTCGAGTGGCCGTGGACGATCTCCTCGCCGCCGAAGGAGCGCAGCATCGACCGCACCCGCGCCGGGCCCTCGGCGCCCATGAACTCGTGGCGGCGCGTCAGCTCCCGGAACAGCTGCCACCACTCCTCGGGCTCGTCGGAGGACATGATCGCGCGGATCGCGGCGTTCACCGACTCCTCGGTGCGCCCGTACCCGAGATAGGACTCGGTGTCGGCGTGCACCAGCAGCGAGCGGCCCTCGACGTGGACCGCGCGGCGCGACTCCAGCCAGCTCACCTCGTCCTCGGTGAGGTCGCCCAGCTCGTCCTCGAAGCCGCCGTTGAGGACCCACCAGTGGAGGAACTGCCGGTCCTGCCCGTCCACGTCGGTGAACGCGACGTCGCCGAAGCGGCGGGAACCGAGCACGAGCACCTCGTGGTTGCCGATGAGCGTGTCCACCAGGCCGCCCTCCGCGGCCGCCGGCCCGGCGAGCGCGCGCAGCAGCCGCACGACCGCCACGCCCTCCTCGCCGCGGTCGAACAGGTCCCCCAGAATCCACAGGCGAGCGTCGCCGCCGGTCCAGCGGGACTCCTCGTCGACCAGTCCGCGCTCGCGCAGCGCCGCCACGAGCGCATCGTAGTGGCCGTGGACGTCGCTGGCCACGTACAGCGGACTCGTATCAGGCATGGCCCCGATATTAATCCGGCGCGCGACCGTTCGGTGAAGTTGTCGGCCGCAATCCCAATGAGCTTGCCGTCCGGCTAGCGGCCGGAATAGGATTCGGCCACCGCCCGACCGCGCGCGCCGACCGGCGCGCCCACGGCCAGGGCCGCCACCACCGCAGCGAGGAGCCTCCGTGACCGAGAACCCGTTCATGTCCAAGTCCGATCTGCCGTACTTCCTCCCCCGGTTCGCCGACATCGAGACCGCGCACTACCTGCCGGCCTTCGAGGCGGGCATGGCCGAGCAGCTCGACGCCGTCGCCGCCATCGTCGCCGACCCCGCCGAACCGACCTTCGCGAACACCGTCGTGGCCCTGGAGCGCTCCGGCCTCGGCATCCTCCAGCGCGTCAGCCTCGTCTTCTTCAACAAGATCTCCTCGGACACCGACGACGAGCTCAACGCCGTCGAGACCGCCGTCAGCCCCAAGCTCGCCGCGCACTCCGACGCCATCCTCATGAACGCCGAGCTGTTCGCGCGCATCGACGCGATCTGGAACCGCCGCGACGAGCTCGACCTCGACGAGCAGGACGCGCGCCTCCTCGAGCGCTACCACACCGAGTTCGTCCGCGGCGGGGCCGCGCTCGGCGCCGAGGACAAGGCGCGCCTGGCCGCCATCAACACCGAGCAGGCCGAACTCGCCTCCAAGTTCAACCAGCAGATCCTCGCCGACATCAACGACGCGGCCGTCCACGTCACCGACGAGTCCCTCCTCGCCGGACTCGGCGAGGACCAGATCGGCGCCGCCGCCGCGGCCGCGAAGGACCGCGGCCTCGAGGGCTGGCTCATCACCCAGTCGAACTTCTCGCTCCACCCCCTCCTGGAGGACCTGGAGGACCGGGAGCTGCGCGAGCGGATCTACAAGGCCACCGTCGGACGCGGCCGCGCCAACGCCCCGACCCTGCTGCGGATGGTCGCGCTCCGCGCAGAGAAGGCCCGCCTGCTCGGCTTCGAGCACTTCGCGGCCTACGTCGCCGCCGACGGCACGGCCGGGAACGCCGGGATCATCGCCGAGCGCCTCGCCGGGCTCGCCGAGGCCTCCGTGCGCAACGCCAGGCGCGAGGCCGCCGACCTCCAGCAGGTCATCGACGGCGAGGGCGGGGACTTCCCGCTCGCCGCCTGGGACTGGTCGTTCTACTCCAAGCGGGTCCGCCAGGCCGAGTACGGCTTCGACGCCGAAGCGCTCAAGCCCTACCTCGAACTCGACCGCGTCCTCGTCGACGGCGTCTTCTACGCCGCCGAGAAGGAGTTCGGCCTCACCTTCGAACTACGCGAAGACCTCACGGCCTACCACCCAGAGGCGCGCGTGTGGGAGGTCAAGGACGGCGGCGAGCCGCTCGGCCTGTTCGTGGGCGACTTCTTCACCCGCGACTCCAAGAAGGGCGGCGCGTGGATGAGCGCGTTCGTCGGGCAGTCCGACCTCACCGGTGATAAATCGGTCGTCATCAACAACCTCAACATCGTCAAGCCCTCCGCGGGCCAGCCCGCGCTCATCACCGTCGACAACGTGACCACGCTCTTCCACGAGTTCGGGCACGCCCTCCACGGTCTCCTCTCGGCCTGCCGATACCCCAAGACCTCCATGACCTCGACCCCCCGCGACTTCGTCGAGTACCCCTCGCAGGTCAACGAGATGTGGGAGGACTGGCCCGAGGTCGTGGCGAACTACGCCCGCCACCACGAGACCGGCGAGCCCGCCCCCGCCGAGCTCATCGAGCAGTGGAAGGCCGCCGGCAAGTTCGGCGAGGGCTTCGCCTCCACCGAGTACCTCGCCGCCGCCATCCTCGACCAGGCCTGGCACCGCCTCGCCCCCGAGGACGTCCCCGCCGAAGGCGACGACCCGTACGCCGCCGTCGAGGCCTTCGAGCGCAAAGCCCTCGAAGACGCCGGGATCTACCTGCCCGAGATCGCCCCGCGCTACCGCTCGGGCTACTTCGCGCACATCTCCATCGGCTACGCCGCCGGGTACTACTCCTACATCTGGTCGGAGATCCTCGACGCCGACACCGTCGAGTGGTTCAAGGAGAACGGCGGCCTCACCCGCGCCAACGGCGACCACTTCCGCGCGACCCTGCTCTCCAAGGGCGGCTCCATCGACCCCATGGAGTCCTTCCGCCGCTTCCGCGGACGCGACGCCGAGATCGACCCGCTCCTGGAGCGGCGCGGCCTGAAGTAGCCGCACGAGCGAGGGCCCGCAGCGTTCGCTGCGGGCCCTCTGCATCTCAGAGCGCCAAGGCCTTCTCGTACGGCGAAGCCACCGGGAAGTACGCCTCCAGGAAGCGCCGCATCATCGCCGATCGCTCCTCGGCCAGTTCGTCGGGCAACCCGGCGTCGTTGATGCAGAACGTCTCCCGGTCGCGCAGCTCCAGCAGCAGCTCCAGGCGCTCCGCGGCGTCCGGCATCCCCAGCTCCACGTAGGCGTCCCGCGCGTGCCCGGCGACCGCCCGGCCCGAGAACGACGCGTAGTAGTGCAGCAGCGTCACCGTCGAGACGTCCGAGACGTCCCGAAAGGCGCTGCGCGCCGTCCGCGCCATGTCCGCGTCGAACTCCTTCGCGACCTCCGCGAGCACGCTGCGCTGCAACGGGTACGGCACGTGCTTGAGCATCCGCGAGATCGTCCGCCCGAACGCCCGCTCCAGCAGCGCCCGGTCGTTCTTGAACGCCGCGTTCGGCGGCGAGTCGGCCCGGCTCACCGGGTCCATCCCGATGAACGTCTGCGCCGGGAAGAACCGCGAGAGCCCGTTCGGCTCGAAGAACAGCTGCGGCCCGACCGGGCGGCCGACGAACATGTCGTCGTTGAAGTACAGGAAGTGCTCCGAGAGCCCCTCGATGCGGTGCAGCTGCGTCTCGATCGCGTGGGAGTTGAACGTCGGCAGGCAGTCCGGGTCGTCGAACAGGTCCCGGTGGTCGACCACCGTGATCCCCGGCGCGTCCGCGTCCAGCCAGTGCGGGCGCTGCATGTCGGTCACCAGGTACACGTGGCGCACCCACGGCGCGTTCAGGTGCAGCGACCGCAGCGAGAACCGCAGCTCCTCGCGGTCGAGGTAGCGCGCCGCGCTGGCCGACTCGGGGTGGTAGGGCCGCTGCTCGGCCTCGGCGCGGCGCCGCAGCCACGCGTGGTCGGCGCCGTCGACCCACGTGTAGACCACGTCGATCGGGAACGCGACCTCGTCGGGGCCGGGCCGGGAGAACTCCGCGCGCGTCTGCACCTCGGGCAGCGCCGCGCGCGGGCCCGCGGCCAGCGGCGTGAAGCGGCGCCCGGGAGCCGACACCCGGGCGCCGTCGGCGCGGACGACCGGACTCACCCGGTTGTGCCTGGGCGCCAGCAGGTGCCCGTCGCCGGTGTCCGACCAGAACTCGACGTCGCAGCCGTAGTCCTCCCCGAAGACCAGGGTCCGCCCGGTGTCCGTCCACAGCCACGAGGCGCGCACCAGCGGCACGTCGCCCATGTCGGCGCGCCGCGCCCACTCCGGGCGCTCCAGGCCCAGCTCCGACTCCCGGAACGCCGGCTCGGGCACCGAGAGGCGCCCGCCGGTCGAGTCGCACAGCATCGCCAGCGCGGTGCACACCCGCTGCCGGTCGGCCGCGGCGGCGGCGAGGACGGGCCGGGTGAGGCTGAAGCCGGGCACGGCGAAGTAGTCGATGCCGGCCGCGGTGAGGATGGCGGTGACGATCTCCAGGTTGCGCCGCCACACTTCGAGGGGCGTGGGCGCGGTGAGGGCGTAGGCGGGGCGGATGTCGCCGTCGTGGAGGACGTGGTCGCTGGCGAGGTCGGTGAAGTAGCCGTACGGTTCGGTGACCTCGGTGCGGGTGGCGCCGTACGGGTCGGGATCGAAAGGACGGGTGGCGAAGGGGCTGGTGTCGACCAGGTCGACCGCCTCGTCGAGCGGGGGGACGAACGCGGTCGAACGGGTTGCGATTCGACGGTCATCGGCTGCGAACAATCGACACCTCCTGGCACTCACGGCTTTGGGCCGGTCCGGGTTCACCGGGGACTGCTACTGCGAACGTGTATTGAGCCGTTCGGCGGTGCCGCCCCGGGTTGGCCGGGGATCGTCACCGGCGCTTGGAGGTCGGGTCCGCGATGACCACGCCTGAACGCCGCGTGGCCGGGCTCTGACACATGTCTCAACAGTAGGCCACATGCGCGTGACGAAACAGTGTCGGATTCGCGTCTCAAGGGTCAACTCGTTCGGGCGCCGCCGTCGGCGGCGCCCGAACGTTTTTCGGTTTGCCTAGGCGCCCAAGGGGATTCGGGCGACGTGCTCCCACGTGTAGGTGGAGGCGTTTTTCCTCCGATTGGATGACTCGGACGAGATCCACACCGGTGACGGTGATTTCGGTCCTACCGGGGCGAACGTCGCGGAGCTTGTTCTGGATGGCCCCGCGGCGGGGGTCGGCGCCGACGTCGTCGGCGCGGTAGGAGAGCGAGACGTGGCCCGGTCCGCCGCAGGGGCGGCCGACGCGGCCGGGGACGACCTCGTCGACGGCGGCGACGCATTCGCCGACGAGGCGGTCGAAGCCGTTGCCGGGGAAGGTGTCGAGCATGATCGCGCCGGTGGCGGCGAGGGCGGGCCCGATGGTGAGCGGGAAGGCGGGGATCGCGGCGGCGCGGGCGCGGAGCCGGTCGATGAGCGCCCGGCGGGTCGCCTCGTCGATCGAGGCGGCGTCGCACTCGACGGAGGCGACGGTGGCGTGGAGCCATTCGTGCGGGACGGGCCGGTCGCCGGCGGCGAGGTCGATGACCTCCCGGTAGGACTCGGCCACGGCCTTGACCTGGTCGAGATCGGTCAGGTAGACGTGGAATTTGGTCCAGCCCTCGGGCCAGCGCTGCCCGGACGCGGGTGCGTCGGGCTTGCGCGCAGTCGTGTTCACCGCAGATGCCTTCGATGAGTGTCCAGAAGCGGCGCACCCGGATCGGGGGCGCTCGTCTCGGTCCTCCGCGGCCGTGCCCGGTGGGACCGAGATCGGAGTCTACACATCGCCGTCGGGGCTCGGCCTCGGCCGATCGGCGCGGCGCGGCCGCGCGATCTTGAGCGCGGCGCCGATGACGGCGAGGGCGATGGAGGCGGGGCCGAGGCGGTCGGCGAGGAGGTCGGTGAAGATCGAGAGCATCGCGAAGAGGAAGGCGATGCAGAGGACGAGATCGGCGAGGGAGCCTGGCTCGTCGATCGAGGGGTGTCGCTTCGTGTTCATCTCATGACGGTATAGCGGCCCTGCTCGTGTCGGGTGCCTCGGCGCGGGGGGCGGGGACGGGCGGGTCGAGGCGGATGACGCGGTCCACGATGCCCTCGGGGAGCGGGCGGTGGGTGACGACGACGGCGGTCTTGCCTTCGAGGGCGGCCATGGCGGTGCGCAGGACGCGTTCGGCGGTGGGTGCGTCGAGGTGGGCGTCGGGTTCGTCGAGGATGAGCACTTCGCGGTCGGCGAGGAGGCAGCGGGCGAGGGCGATGCGGCCGCGTTCGCCGCCGGAGACGGCGCGGCCGTGTTCGCCCAGGGGGGTCCGGAGTCCGTCGAGGGCGTCGCCGCCTGCGGCGCGGCCGAGGTCGTCGAGCCAGTCGCGCAGTCCGGCCCAGCGCAGGGCGCGGGCGAGTTCCTCGTCGGGGGCGCCGGGGCGGGCGAGGCGGAGGTTCTCGGCGAGGGTGGTGTCGAAGACGTGGGCGTCCTGTGAGCAGAGGCCGACGATGGCGCGGATGTCGTCGCCGTCGTACTCGGCGAGCTCGACGCCGCCGAAGCGGAGGCTGCCCTCGTAGGGCAGGAAGCCCATGAGGGCGGCGGCGAGGGTGGACTTGCCGGAGCCGGAGGGGCCGGTGACGGCGACGTGCTCGCCGGGCTGAATGGTCAGGTCGAAGCCGGAGAGGGCGGGGGCGTCGGCGCCGGGCCAGGTGACGCTGAGCCGCTTGATCTCGATGTAGGGCGGGCCGCCGAGCGGGTTCGGCTCGAAGTCCATGGGTTCGGCCGGGTCGGGCCGGGGTTCGGGCGCGCGGGTGACGTCGAGGAGGCGGCGGCCGCAGGCTTTGGCAGCGGCCGTCTGCTGAGCGGCGGCGGGCAGGGCGAGGACGGGTTCGAAGGCGGCGAGCGGCACGAGGGCGATGACGGCGAGGAGGACGCCGTCGAGGGTGCCGGCGTGCACGGCGGGGATGCCGGTCCACAGTGCGCCGCACACAGCGGCGGCCAGGGCGGCGAGGCCCGCGGCCTGACCGAGCCCGGCGGTCCAGGCGATGCGGGCGTCGGCGCGGCGCAGGCGCTCGTCGCTGTTGAGGACGTGTTCGAGGGCGGTCGCGTCGGTCCCGGCGGCCACCAGTTCCTCGCGGCCGTGGAGGCAGGAGCGGACGCCTTCGGTGAGGTCGCCGCGGGCCTCCGCGGTGGCGCGCGCGGCGGCACGGGAGGACCAGGCCGCGAGCGCGGGCCCGGCGAGGGCCGCGGCGAGGAGCGTCGCGGCGAGAATCAACCCGGCGGCGGGCAGGAGTGCGGTCTGGAGGGCGACCGCGCACACGGCGACGACGATCGCGCTCGTCAGCGGCAGCGCGCCGCGCAGCCAGCGGTCGCCGACGCCGTCGACGTCGTCGACGAGCCGCGCCTGGAGGTCGCCCGAGCGCCACACGGGGAGCCCGGCGGGGGCGAGGCGGACGAGCTTGCGCCACACGGCGGTGCGGAGCCGTTCGAGGCCGCGGAAGGCGGCGTCGTGCGAGACGAGGCGCTCGGCGTAGCGGAGCACGCCGCGGCCGATCCCGAAGAGCCGCACCGAGGTGATGGCGACCATGAGGTACAGGATCGGCGGCTGCTCCCAAGCCCTGGAGACGAGATAGGCCGCGACGGCCAGAAGCGCGAGTGCACTGAGCTGCGCGAGCGCACCGAGCACGGCACCGAGCCCGAGCCGCAGCGCGATCGGGTTGCGCCACGCACCCCTGCGGCGCGGTGCGGTCTGATGGACGGTCCCTTCCGGGACGGTCTCCTGAAGGACGGTCTCGTGCGGTGCCTCGTTCAACAGTCCACCTCTCGGTCGGCGATGGCCCGCACCGCGGGGCGGTGGGAGGCGATGAGGACGGTGCGTCCGTCACGGTAGGGCGCGAGCGCGTCGAGGACGGCGCGTTCGGTGTCGGTGTCGAGGTGGGCGGTCGGCTCGTCGAGGAGGAGGACGGGCGGGTCGAGGAGGTCGGCGCGCAGGAGGAGGCGGGCGAGGCCGACGCGGGCGGCCTCGCCGGCGGAGAGGCCGGCGCCGTTCGCGGCGACGCGGCGGTTCGCGGCCGGGGCGTGGGCGGCGGCGATCGCGCGGGCGACGGCCGGGTCCGAGGCGGGCCCGGGGACGGCGAGGCTCACGTTCTCGGCGACGGTGCCGTCGACGAGGACGGGGCGCTGCGGGAGCCACGCGATGGAGCGGCGCACCGTGGCGAGGTCGAGATCGGACAGGTCGGTGTCGTCGAAGGCGATCGATCCGGATGCGGGCGTGCGGAAGCCGACGAGGGCGGCCATGAGCGTGGACTTGCCCGCGCCGGAGGGGGCGGTGAGCACGGTGGTGCGCCCGGCCGGGATCGTCAGGCTCCGTTCGGGCAGCGGGCCGCGGCCCGGATAGGCGAAGACGGTGCGGCGGAACATGATCGTGGGCGCGCGGTCGAGCGTGGTGCGCATGGCGGGGACGCTGGTGAGGGCGGTGGCGGCCGAGCCCTGCTGGGCGGGCGCGCCCGTGGCGACGGGTTCCGGCTCGGGTTCCCCGCGGCGTTCGGCCGGTTCGGCGAGGATCGCGAAGACGCGTTCGGCGGCGGCGAGGCCTTCGGCGCTGGCGTGGTAGTGCGCGCCGACGTTGCGCAGCGGCAGGTAGGCCTCGGGGGCGAGGATGAGGACCAGGAGCGCGGTCTGGAGTCCCGCGGCGCCCGCGAGGCCGCCGTCCACGAGCTGGACGCCGACGGTGACGGCGACGACGGCCACCGACAGGCTCGCGGCGAGTTCGAGGACGAGCGCGGAGCAGAACGCGACGCGCAGCAGGGACATCGAGCGGCGCCGGTAGTCGCCGGTGGTGGCGCCGATGGCGCCGGACTGCTTGGCGGCGCGGCCGAAGGCCTTGAGGGTCGGCAGGCCCGCCACGAGGTCGGCGAAGTGGTGGGCGAGGTGCGCGGTGGCGTCCCACTGGCGTTCGGCGCGGGCGCGCGTGTACAGGCCGATGAGGACGCCGAACAACGGGATGAGCGGCAGCGTCACGAGGACGATGAGCGCGGCGGGCGGGTAGGCGGCGAGCATGACGGCGACGACGGCGACCGGCACCAGGGCCGCGAGGACGAGCTGTGGCAGGTAGCGCGCGAAGTAGTCGTCGAGCGCGTCGAGGCCGCGCACCAGGAGCGCGGCGGTCGCGCCGCTGCTGCGCCCGTCCGAGGGCGTGCGCATGAGGTGTTCGAGTGCCTGGCGGCGCAGGCCGGCCTTGATCCCGGCGGCGGCGCGGTGCGCGGCGGCCTCCTGCACCGAGGCCAGGAGCGCCCGCGCGCCGAGCACGGCCGCGAGCGCGACGAGGCGCGGCGTGAGGGCGGCGAGGTCCTCGCCGCCGGCGAACGCGCCCGCGATGAGGCCCGCGATGAGCCAGGCGCCCGCGATGACGCACGCGGCCTGGGCGAGCCCGAGCGCGGCGCACACCCCGATGTAGGGCGCGGCCCCGCGGGCGCGGTGTAGGAGGCGGCGGTCGAAGGCGCCGCCGGTCGGTCTCGTTGCGAGCGTGGTCATCAGGCCGGAATCCGTTCGACGGCGACTCTCTTGCGGAACACCCAGTACGTCCAGCCCTGGTAGAGCAGGACGACGGGCAGGAATATGAGGGCGGCCCAGGTCATGATGCCCAAGGTCTTGTCGGTGGCCGCCGCGTTCTCGCGGGTGAGGCTGTTGGCGGGGTCGCCGGTGGAGGGGAGCACGTCGGGCCACAGCGCGCAGAACAGCGCCGCCGAGGCCAGGCCGATGGTCAGCGCCGTGGCGGCGAACGCCCAGCCGCCGCGGCCGGTGTAGTCGAGCGCGAGGCCCGCCAGGAGCGCGAGCACCGCGAGGACGACGAGCGCGAGCGTGAGGCCGTTCCCGTGGGCGAGCTGGGTCCACAGCAGGAACGCCAGGGCCGGGACGGCCGCGGCGGTCCCGATCTTCAGGCCGAGTGCGCGGGCGCGCTCGGCGAGGTCCCCGGTGGTCTTCAGGTGCAGGAAGTAGGCGCCGTGCGCGGTGAACAGGGCCAGGGTGGTGAGGCCGCCCAGGAGCGCGTACGGGTTGAGCAGGCTCCAGAACGAACCGGTGTGGTCGAAGTTCGCGTCGAGGGGGACGCCGCGCACGATGTTCGCGACGACGACGCCCCACAGGAACGCGGGGACGATCGATCCGGCGACGATGCATCGGTCCCAGCGGCGCCGCCAGCGCTCCCCGTCGCCCTTGCCGCGGTACTCGAAGGCGACGCCGCGGACGATGAGTCCGATGAGGATGAGGAAGAGCAGCAGGTAGAAGCCGGAGAACAGGCTCGCGTACCAGTGGGGGAAGGCGGCGAACATGGCGCCGCCGGCGGTGATGACCCAGACTTCGTTGCCGTCCCAGACGGGTCCGATGGTGTTGATGAGGGCACGGCGCTCGCGGTCGTCGCGGCCGAGGACCGGCAGCAGGACGCCGACGCCGAAGTCGAAGCCCTCCAGGATGAAGTACCCGGTGAACAGGACGGCGATCGCGATGAACCAGAAGGTCGTCAATTCCATGTCGGTCCCCGGTCAGTAGGCGAATGCCATCGGGCGGTCGGCGTCGTCGCCGTCGGGCGGGCCGGAGCCGGCGAGGGCGTCCTCCTCGCTCGGCGGTCCGGCCTTGGCGTACTTGAGGAAGAGCTTGAGGGCGAGGACGGCGAGGACGAGGTAGACGAGGGTGAAGCCGATGAGCGATATCGCGACGGTGGGCGCGCCGACGCGCGGCGAGACGCCGGAGCTGGTCTCCAGGAGGCTGAAGACGACCCACGGCTGGCGTCCCATCTCGGTGAAGATCCATCCGGCGCTGTTGGCGAGGAACGGGGTGAGGGCCATCCACATGGCGACGGGCCAGAACAGGCGGTGGCGGGGCATGCGGCCGCGGCGGGTGGACCACCAGACGATGACGGCCATGGCGATCGCGAGCATCCCGAAGCCGATCATGAGCCGGAAGGACCAGTAGGTGAGCGGGATGTAGGGGACGTAGTCGCCGGGGCCGAAGAGCGAGTTGTACTGGGCGTTGAGGTCGTTGATGCCTTCGACCTCGCCTTGGAAGGAGCCGGTGGCCATGAAGGAGAGGAGGCCGGGGATCTCCAGGATCGGCGTGCCGGTGCTCCCGTCGAGCGGGCCGATGGTGAGGACGGAGAACGGCGCGTTCGAGGTGGTCTGGAACAGCGCTTCGGCGGCGGCCATCTTCATCGGCTGGGTCGCGGTCATGACCTTGCCGAGGGAGTCGCCCGAGAGGATGAGGCCGAGGCCGCCGACGAGGGTCGTCAGGATGCCCAGGCGCATGGCGGGGCGGTGCACGTCGAGGTCGCGGCGGTGTTGGAAGTGGTAGCCGGAGACGGCGACGACCACGACGCCGGCGGTGAGCCAGGAGGCGAAGACCGTGTGGGGGAAGGCGGCGAGGGCGACGGGGTTGGTGAGGACGGCGCCGAAGTCGGTGAGTTCGGCGCGTCCGGCGGTCTCGTTGATCTGGTAGCCGACGGGGTTCTGCATGAAGGCGTTGGCGGCGAGGATGAAGTAGGCGCTGGCGAAGGAGCCGAGGGCCACGAGCCAGATGCAGGCGAGGTGGAGGCCGGGCTTGAGGCGGTCCCAGCCGAAGATCCAGATGCCGATGAACGTCGATTCGAGGAAGAACGCGACGAGGGCTTCGAAGGCGAGCGGGGCGCCGAAGATGTCGCCGACGAAGCGCGAGTACGCCGACCAGTTCATGCCGAACTGGAACTCCTGGACGATGCCGGTGACCACGCCCATGGCGATGTTGATGAGGAAGAGCTTGCCCCAGAACTTGGTCGCGCGCAGGTAGGCGGTCTTGCCGGTGGTGCGCCAGAGGGTCTGGAGGATGGCGACCAGGAGCGAGAGTCCGATGGTGACGGGCACGAACAGGAAGTGGTAGACGGTGGTCACGCCGAATTGGAGCCGGGCCAAGTCCAGAACGTCCATATCGCCCCGTTCGCCGTTGTGTGCCTGCGTCCGATTATCGTGGCAGCCGGGCCGCCCGCCGGGGGACGAAACGCTCAACCGGACAGTTTTTCGCAGTTGTGGGGCGCGGTGTCCACCAGGCGGTCGGCGGGCCCCGGCCGGGCGCGGCGCGAGGCACAATCGATGGGGCGTTCGACGGCAAGGTTTCACGACGGCGGAGGGAGACGGCATGCGGACGGTCGCGGTGCTGGGCACGGGGAAGATGGGGCAGGCGATCGTGTCGGGCCTGCTGCGGGCGGGCTGGTCGCCGGAGTCGGTGATCGCGACGGCGCGCAGCGCCGAGCGGGCCGCGGAGCTTCGCGAGGCCTACGGGATCGGGGTCGAGTCGAATCCGGACGCGGTGCGCCGCGCGGACGTCGTGGTCGTCGCCGTCAAGCCGCAGGACGCAGGGTCGCTCCTAGAGGAGCTCACGGGCGCCTTCGACGGGACCGCGCCGGTGGTGAGCATCTGCGCGGGGCTGCCCGTGGCGTTCTTCGAGAAGCGTCTGCCGGACGGGACGCCGGTGGTGCGCGCGATGCCGAACACGCCGGCGCTGGTGGACGAGGCGATGACGGTGCTCTCGCCGGGCACGCACGCCGACGCGGCGTGCCTGGAGGCGGCCCTGGAGCTGTTCAAGCCGCTCGGGCGGACCCTCGTGGTCGACGAGAAGCACCAGGACGCGGTCACCGCGATCTCCGGTTCGGGCCCGGCGTACTTCTACTACCTGGCGGAGGCGATGACCGAAGCGGGCGTCCTCATGGGACTGCCGCGGGCGGTGTCCTCCGAGCTGGTGGCGCAGACGGCGCTGGGGGCGGCGCGGATGCTCCGCGAGAGCGGCAGCTCCCCCGTCGAGCTGCGCGAGGCCGTGGAGTCCCCCGCGGGCACGACGATCAGCGCGGTGCGTCAGCTGGAGAACCACCGGGCCCGCTCGGCGGTGACCGACGCGATCGAGGCCGCCCGGGACCGGGCCCGCGAGATCGCCGACGAGTACGCGTGAGGCGTTGAGCGGCGCCTGAGGCGCAGAAACGCAGAGTCACCGAAGGCAGAGCCCGGACGCGGTGCGTCCGGGCTTCTTCGGCACTTGAGGTAGATCACTGATCTGAAAAGAGAGCGGTGCTCTTGACAGTGACGGGGCGGCGTGCGATCGTTGACCGCAACAGAGAGCACTGCTCTCGTTTTAGAGAGGGACACCCCATGACCGACCACGTGATCCTCGGCAAAGGCCAGATCGGCACCACCGTCGCGGCGATCCTCGCCGAGCGCGGCGCGCGCGTCCGCGTCCTCAGCCGCTCCGGCGGGAAGGACGCGCCCGGCGTCGAGCACGTCGCCGTCGACGCCCGCGACGCCGCCGCCCTCACCGCCGCCAGCGCCGGGGCCGACGTGATCTACAACTGCGCCAACCCCGCCGGGTACCACCAGTGGGCCGAGGAGTGGCCGCCGATGTTCGCCGCGATCCTCGCCGCCGCGAAGGCCCACGGCGCCTCCCTGGTCAACACCGGGAACCTGTACGTCTACGGGCCCGTCGCGGGGCCGATGACCGAGTCGACCCCGCTGCGCTCCCCCGGAGCCAAGGGCCGCATCCGCATCCGGATGTGGGAGGACGCGATGGCGGCGCACGAGGCGGGCGACCTGCGGTTCACCGAGGCGCGCGGCTCGGACTACTTCGGGCCCGGCGCGCTCGCCGACGCGATGCTCGGCGAGCGGATGGTGCGCCCGGCGATGGAGGGGCGGACGGTGGACGTCTTCGGCGATCCCGATGCGCCGCACACCTTCACGTACATCCCCGACATGGCCCGGGCGCTGGTGCGCCTGGCCGGGGACGACCGCGCGTGGGGGCGGCCGTGGCACGTCCCCTCGGCGCCGCCGGTCTCGATGCGCGAGGCGGTGGCGGCGCTGGGGCGCCTGGCGGGCGCCGAGCCGAAGGTGCGGCGGCTGCCGTGGTGGGTGCTCATCCAGGTCGTGGGCGCGTTCAAGCCCGCGATGCGGGGCATGGCCGAGACGCGGCACCAGTGGGACGGGCCGTACGTCATGGACTCCTCGGCGTTCACCGAGGCGTTCGGGGACGAGGCGACGGGCCTGGACGAGGCGCTGGAGGCGACGATCGCGTGGTGGCGCCGGCGCCTGGCCGCGGCGTGAGATCGGCGACGAGCACGCGTGAGCGTCCACCCGCGCGGACGCGAACGCTGCTCTAATGGCTGGTATGAGCGAGATACGACAGGCGGCCTTCGGCGAACTCGACGGCGCGGCGGTGTTCGGACTGGCCCGGTTGCGGCAGTCGGTGTTCGTGGTGGAGCAGGAGTGCGCCTACCCCGACCTGGACGGCCACGACACCGATCCCGAGACCAGGCACTTCTGGATCGAGGGCGGCGAGGGCGCGGTGGCGTGCCTGCGGCTGCTGCGCGACAGCGCGGTCGGGGGCTGGCGGATCGGGCGGGTCTGCTGCGCGCCGTCCGAGCGCGGCACGGGCCTGAGCGGGCGGCTCATGGCGGCGGCGCTGGCGGCCGTGGGGCCGGGGGCCGAGGTCGTGCTCGACTCGCAGACGTACGCGGCGGGGTTCTACCGCAAGCACGGCTTCGAGATCGACGGTGAGGAGTTCGTGGAGGACGGCATCGCGCACGTCCCGATGCGCCGAGCCGGGAGGTGACCGGGAGCGGGGCCGAGGCCCCGCTCCCGGACGGTGTCTTAAGGCAGCGGTTCGAGTCGGGTCGGGTCCACGACGCCCCAGTAGGCGGCCTTGGCCTGGAGGCGGTCGTCGAAGAGCAGCGGTGCCTCGTGGGGGCGCGAGACCGGCCAGGTCCGCAGCCACGAGACGGCGTCGTAGAGGCCCCACATGGTCACCGACTCCAGGTCGCAGGCGCGGTCGCGCAGGACCTCGAAGAGCTCCTTGTAGTACCAGCCGAGGGCGATGAGGCGCTCGGGCGGCGTCGCGGGCAGGCTCTCCTCCATGTGGTCGGAGACGGAGACGTCGAGTTCGGTGACGGCCTGGAGCACCCTGAGGCGCTTGAACGCGTCGATGGTCTCGCCGAGGAGCTGCGGGTCGCGCTTGTAGTCGACGTGGGCCTGGTGGCCGACGCCGTCGATGGGCACCCGCTTGCGCTTGAGGTCCTGCACGAGGTTGTAGACGGCCTCGCGCTTGTCGGGGAACTCGGTGTTGTAGTCGTTGAGGAAGAGCTTGACCTTGCGCGGGAAGGCCTTGCGGGCGATCTTGAAGGCCTCGGCGATGTAGGAGCCGCCGCCGAAGACCTCGTACCAGCGCGAGCGGCGCAGGCCGTCGGTCTGCTCGGGGTCGACCACTTCGTTGACGACGTCCCAGGCCCACACGCGGTCGCCGTAGTGGACGGCGAGGGCTTCGGCGTGGGTCTTGAGTCGGGCGAGCAGGAGCGCCCGGTGCTCGGGCGTGCTCTGGAGCGGGTTCCCTTCGGCGTCGTTGAACCACCATGCGGGGGTCTGGTTGTGCCACAGGAGGGTGTGGCCCCAGACCTTCATCCCGTTGGCCTCGGCGAAGCCGACGATCTGGTCGGCCCTGGTGAAGTCGAAGACGCCCTCGGTGGGCTGGATCGCGTCGGGTTTCATCTGGTTGCCGGTGGTGACCTGCGCGAAGTGCCTGGCGAGGAGTTCGGCGGGTTTGCCGACGACTTCGAGGGGCTCGACGGCGCAGCCGATCGGGAAGTCGTCTGCGAGGACGTCCTTGAGCGGCGGGAGGTCCTGGATCTCGGGTTCGACGATCCTGGTGAGCGTGAAGGCGTCCAGGAGGATCGGGGTGAGGCTGGAGGCGGATTCGACGTAGAACTGGAGTCGGTCGGCGGGGGCGCTGATCGAGTAGGTGCCGGTGAACTCGGTCCAGGCCTCGGCGGTGACGGCGGTGTTCCATTTGACGGTGTCGTAGCTGGAGGTCCCGCCCGCGTCGCGCTGCACGGAGGTGCGCAGGTCGGCGGCCTCGGTGCCCGAGGGCAGGCGCAGGAGCACCCGCAGCTGGTAGCGGACGCCGACCTCGATGTGGGCGGTGATGTCGATAGCCGCCCCGTTCCAGGTGGCGGTGCGGCCTTCGACGAGGAGGTTGGCCTCGGCGTTGACCGAGACGGCGGCGGCGCCGCGTCCGGTCCAGCCTTCGGTGGTGCCCGAGGAGAAGTCGGTCGCCAGGAGCAGGTCGTCGGCGTGTGCCGGGCTCGCGGCGAGGGCGATGAGGCCCGCGGGGAGGACGGTCGCGCTCGCGGCGAGCGAGGCGGCCGAGAGGATCGCGCGGCGGCTGGGGCCGCCGCGGGGTTCGATGGGTTGCGTTGGGGGGGAGGCCATGTCGGCTCCTTCGCGTCGTGAGGGTACGGCGCGGTCGGCGGGGGTCGGGGGTGCCGGCCGCGACCATTCGAACCGAAAGTTTCGGAAACTTCCATTCAAAGTATTGATATGTTACGATCATCGCGTCGGCGCTGTCAAGGCGGCGACCTACCACTGTGGCGGAGATGTGAGGGGCTCTGCCGCAAGAAGAAAGGGGGCCGGCTGAAAAGCCGGCCCCCGCCTTCGTCTCTCAGGCTACTCGCCCTCGGGCTGCTCGATGAGGGTCTGGATGTAGAGCGCCTCGCCGATCTTGGCGATGAGGTCCAACTGCGTGTCCAGGTAGTCGATGTGGTGCTCCTCGTCCTTGAGGATGCCTTCGAAGAGGTCCCGCGAGACGTAGTCCTTGACCGACTCCATGTGCTCGATGCCCCGCTTGAGGCGGTCGATCGCCTCGACCTCGACCTCGCGGTCGCAGCGGAAGACCTCTTCGACCGAGGAGCCGATCCGCAGCGGGAAGAGCCGCTGGTAGTTCGGCATGCCGTCGAGGAACAGGATGCGGTCGGTGAGGATCTCGGCGTGGCGCATCTCGTCCATCGACTCGGACCTGGTGTACTTCGCCAGCTTCGTGTAGCCCCAGTTCTCCTGCATCTTCGCGTGCAGGAAGTACTGGTTGATCGCGGTGAGCTCCGCGGTCAGCTGCTCGTTGAGGAATTCGATGACCTTCTTGTCGCCCTGCATGGATTCCGTCCTTCCCGGTCCGTAGATCGCCGGTCCCGTGGCCGACGGTCCCACACTAGGTCCAGGTCGGGGCCCATTTCCAGCCAGGAATGCCTAAAATAGGACAACCTATCCTAAGGGAGGACAACCTAAAGCACCGGGCAAATCCCGATAAGAGGGCTCAAGCCGCCGCCGGAACGGCATCGGTGAAATAGGTCTCGATCATGTCGACCAGGCGCTCATGGCAGGTGCCGCAGCTCGTGCCGGCGTCGCAGGCCTCGCCGATGGCCTCTTCGGTGCGCGCGCCCGCGCTGATGCAGTCACGGACTTCGCTCTCGTGGACCGCGTGGCAGATGCAGGCGTACACGCACCGACCTCCGGACTGGTTAGGCTCGACTAAAGAAGGTATGCCTAACCTACCTTCGGGCCGGGCCGCCCGCAACCCCCGTTCCGGTGGACCGCCCGCGCCCGTTCGGGCGACCCGCGACCCACCGGCCCGTACCGATCAGGACGCCAGTTCGCCGAGCACCTTCACCGCGTGCTCGATCCCCGCGTCGTCCACGTCGTAGTGCGTGAGCATCCGGCCCCAGTCGGGCCCGAGCACCGAGATCCGCACCCCCTGCTCGGCCGCCGCCGCGGCGAGGGCGGCGATCCCCGGCACGCGCACGATCACGATGTTCGTCTCCACCGCCGAGGCGTCGCAGAGCCCGAACGGCTCCAGCGAACGGGCCAGGTGCAGCGCGCGGGCGTGGTCCTCGGCGAGCCGGTCGATGTGGTGCGCGATCGCGTAGCGGCCCGCCGCGGCCAGGAAGCCCGCCTGGCGCATCCCCCCGCCCAGGCGCTTGCGGATGACGCGGGCGCGCTGGGCGCGCTCGGCGTCGGTGACCAGCAGCGAGCCGACCGGGGCGCCCAGGCCCTTGGAGAGGCACACCGAGACCGTGTCGAACAGGCGCCCGTACTCCTCGAAGGCGACGCCGGACGCGGCGTGGGCGTTCCAGATCCGGGCCCCGTCCAGGTGCAGCCCGAGGCCGTACTCGTCGGCCAGCGCCCGCAGCTCGCGCAGGGACTCGACGGGCTGGACGGTGCCGCCGCCGATGTTGTGGGTGTTCTCCACCGCGATCGCGCGGGTCACCGTCGCGTACGGGTTGGGCCGGTTGATGAGCGGCTCGATGAGCGGCACGTCGAGGCGCCCGCCGGGCGTGGACCAGGTGCGGGTGGTGATGCCGCCGAGCGCGGCCGCGGCGCCCATCTCGTAGTTGACCACGTGCGCCTTGACGTCGCACAGCAGCTCCTCACCGGGGCGCACCAAGAGCTGGAGGCCGATCTGGTTCGCCATCGAGCCGGTGGGTGTGAAGACCGCGGCCTCCTTGCCGAACAGGTCGGCGACCTCGGCTTCGAGGGCGTTCACGGTGGGGTCCTCGCCGTAGACGTCGTCGCCGACGTCGGCGGCCGTCATGGCTTGCAGCATGGCCGCGGTGGGCCGGGTCACGGTGTCGGAGCGCAGGTCGACGATCATGCTCCGACCTTAACGCGAAGCGCTTGCCGTGCGACTAGTAGGCGTCGGCGCCGTTGCCGATGCCGAGCACCGGGAGGTACATGCGCTCGCCGTCGGCGGTGAAGCCGTCGTAGACGATGTCGAAGAGGTCCTGGATGCCGAAGGCCCGCAGGGCGTCGACCATCATGTGGGCGGCCTGGCTGGTGGCGGTGCGGTCGGTCGAGTTGAAGCTGCGCGACCAGTTCGGCTGCGCGCCGCTGGGGGCGCGGAAGCCCATGCCCGGCAGGTTCGACAGGCCCGAGCGCCAGGCGCCGTTGACCGCGGCGCTGGCCTCCACGCGCAGTCCCCCGTCGACGAACGCGGCCACGTAGCGGGCCGACCAGTCGCCGGTGCGCAGCAGGACCGTCCCGGAGGTGTCGACCACGGGGACGTCGGCGGCCATGTCCGTCAGGAGCGAGGAGAGGCGCTCGGTGAACTCGCCGATGTCGGTGCAGTTGGGCTCGGGCGGGTGCTGGGAGGCGCGGGCGTAGGCGGCCCAGCCGGACACGTCGCCCTTGCCGACGGCGTGGGCCTCCAGCTGCTCGAACAGCTCGGGCGAGAGCAGGCGCAGGGTGACGCCGCCGTGGAAGCGGCGCAGGTGCAGCTCGAAGAGCAGGCCGTCGCGGTACCAGCGGACCCACGGGCCGCCGTCGCCGCCGCGCACCTCGGGGGCGCCGAGCTCGTTCATCATGGTGCGCAGGACTTCGCGGAAGATGAGCGTGCGGTGGTTCTCGCCCTGGCGGCCGCGCTCGGCAGAGCGCAGGACCATGACCTCGATGGAGTAGAAGTCGGCGCGGCCGGTGACGGGGGTCTGGGGCGGGATGGAGTCGGCGATGGCGTTGCCGGTGTCGTAGCCGGTCTCGGCGCGCCACATGCCGATGTCGACCTCGGCGGAGCGGACCTGCCAGCCGAGGTCGGTCATGCCGCGCTGGAGGTCGGCCTTGTTCCAGCGGCCGAAGTCCGTCTTTCTGGCACGGCGGAGCAGGTCGACGAGCTGCGCTTCACTGATCCGATGTGTGCCGAGCATCCGGTACCGTGCCAATCCGTCCGTAGATGGGGCTGCGGGCCTGACGCCCGGCGTGCCACTGCGGTTAGGGTAGCCTTGCCTTCCGTAACGGGTTGAGAGGTAAGGGTCGGGAGTTGTCCGATACTGTGCGGCAAGACACGCTCGTCAGCCTACTAGGCGGCAGGCGCGGCGCCTTCGACGCCACCGCCCCGCTGGTGGTGTTCATCCTCACCTGGCTGCTGACCGGCGACTCGATCGCCTGGGCCGCAGGGGCCTCGGTGGCGTCGGCGGCCCTCATCGCCGCCGTCCGCCTCGCCCGCCGCGAGCAGCCCCGCGCGGTCGTCCTGGGCCTCCTCAGCGTCGCCGTCGCGGCCGCCCTCGTCCTCTACACCGGACGCGCCCAGGACATCCTCCTCCCCCGCATCGCCGTCAACGCCGCCAGCGCCCTCGTCTGGGCCGGCTTCATCGTCTTCCGCCGCCCCCTCCTCGGCCTCATCGTCGGCGGCCTCCTCGGCCAGCGCACCCGCTGGCGCCTCGACCCCGACCTCCTCCGCGCCTACTCCGCCGCCTCCTGGGCCTGGGTCGCCATGTACGCCCTCCGCGTCGCCGTCCTCACCCCGTTCTGGAACAGCGACTCCGACGACCTCGCCGTGGTCGGCGGAGGCGTGGCCCAGATCCTCCTCTCCTGGCCCCTCCTCGTCCTCTGCCTCGCCGTCAGCGGCTCCATCATCAAACTCGTCCTCCCCAAGGACCACCCCGGCCTGAGGCACCCGGTCCTCCTCGCAACCGAGGCCGAGCGAACCGCACCGTAGACCCCAAGCGCCCCAGCAAGTCTCGAATCCCTGTCGGAAAAGCGACACGCCGCGTTCCGATGCCGGGAATTTCCTTGTGTGTAGTTCACACTTAAGAACATGCCGGATCCCACACAGTCGAATGGATTCCTCACACAAGAGGAACTCGACCTCCTCCTGCCCGGCGCCCACCGGGTCAGGTATCCGGCCGGCACCGAACTGGTGCGGGAGGGGGACGCGTCGGACTTCGTCCTGTACCTCCGCCGCGGCCACGTGAAGGCGCTCACCGGCGACCCGAAGTCGATCGTCTACATCTGCAAGCCCGGCGGGATCATCGGCGAGATCGCGGCGATCCGCGGCGTACCCCGCACCGCGGACATGGTCGCGATGAACGAAGTCGAGGCCGACCTCATCCCCGGGGACATGTGGTGGGAGTTCGTCCTGACGAACAGGCGCGTCACCGAAGCCGTGATGCGGCACCTGGCCGCGCGAATCATCGCCAAGGAGATCCCGCGAAACGAGTCGGTGACCAGCAGCGAGAACAAGATCGCCAAAGGCCTGCTGCGACTGGTGGACGCAGGAATCGGTGAAGAGGCGTCGGACGGCCTGCACATATCGGGGGTCACACAACGGGACCTGGGATCGATCAGCGGCCTGTCCCGCGAGTCGGCGTCGGCGGTCCTCGGCCGGCTCCGCGCCGACGGCGTCCTCACGACAGGGCGCGGCAACCTCACCATCCACGACCTGAAGGCGATCGAGACCCTGTCGAAGCGCGACCGACCGCCGTTAAGGCGGTGACCGCCATGCTCCCCGTCGAATGGGGTCCGGCGGCGATGTTCGCACTCGTCGCGACTCCCCTCACCATCGTGCTGCGCGCCTGGATCAGGCATCGCAGCGACATGTTCCGCGAGCGCGCGAAAACCGAACGCCAGCGACTCGCCCTGAGAAGTACCGTGCCCGCCGAGCGCCCGGACATCCTGCGCGCGCTGCGAGACCTGGATTCGCCACCCGACCGCGGCGAGGAATGAGCCGCGGACACATTTGCCCGAAAGCATTGGAAAGGTCCCGCCGTGGCGGATGCCCGCAGGATGACTCATGACGGCGCCCAACTCATCGGATTGGTCTGGAGACTGGTCAGGGAAGGCGTCTTCAACCGGGACGATTTCGTGATCACTGGAAGCGCCCGAATGCTCGCGACCGGACATCGAAGACGGCTCTCGGACATCGACATCGTGGCCCGCGGCGAAACCTGGAGGCGGACCGTGGAGCTGGTGCGGTTCGGCCAGGGTTACACCGAGCGAACGGCGATAAGCGGGGCGAAGGTGGTCCGGCTCTGCGAAGGCATGGTGGAGGTCTGCGACCACTGGTTCATGCCCGAATCCGACACTGACGAACTCATCGACCGCGCTGACGACATCGAGGGATTGCGGTACATGTCGCTTCAGGACCTGAAGGCGTACAAGGAGCACCTCGACCGTCCGAAGGACCGCATCGACCTCGCCCTGCTCGAACGCAGGACCCGGCCCGCCGCCGCAACCCTGCCGACCTGCGCGCTCCCGGAGCGAGGCAATCAGCTCGTAGGAGTCTGAGCGGCGCAACTCGACCCCAAAATCCCGACACTTTCTGCGATACTGTTCGGAGGCAACGGGATCCATGGAGGTCAACATAGAGCAGGCGCATTCGAAGACCGTTGAGACGGCACTTCACGAGATCCATCGGCAGGCCGACGGCTCCCGACACATGATCTCCAACGCCGATACGAAGGCGTCGCTCCTGGCAGCAGGAACTACGCCGCTCGCTGGGCTCCTACTCGCGGCGCCTTCGTTAACGGGTTCGTCGGACACCGCCAGCACCCTTGCATGGGCTGGCGCAACCTTCATGTTGGCAGGCATCGGATGTCTGGGAGCGGTGGTTTGGCCTCGCCTGCCAGCTGGTGACACCGGCATTCGCGCGAGTGCCAACCAGCCCCCCGAGGTGGTTGCGCAGAGGATCCTCAAAAACTACGGCGACTCAAAAATGCTCCTGGCGGCCAGCGCTAAAGAGCTCAGCGTGCTGTCGACGCTCGCTCTCATAAAGTTCAAACGGTTGCGAGCGGCCATGGTGTGCTTCGCGATCGCCGCCGTGCTCATGCTGGCGACCGCGATCGCGTTCGCGCTCTCCGGCTGAGGGGAGATCGGTGTTCAGGGTTGAGTGGGTGCATCCCGGGGTCAGGGCTGCGGAAGAGGCCGAGGAGCTGTTCGAGGACTTCATGACCTCGTATGCGGCTGGTGGACCGTGTGAGTTCACGACGCTTTACTGGGCCGCGAGGGCTCTGGAGAATTCGTATGTCGTGGGCAGGATCTCGGGGTTTCCCTCCGGCGAGGTGGAGTTGTGGGACTCGGACGTCGTCGACATGCTCATGTCGGTCGAACAGGCGCTGGAAGCGTTGCGGTCCTGCGGGGACGGGCGGTTGGAGTTGTACTGCCAGAGCGCGGGAAAGGACATCGTGGTGCTCGGCGGCGCGGAGGAGGTCGAGTTGTATCTCGTACCGAGCTTCGAGCTGCTCGGCGTTGAGGGGGAGAGTTTGCGCGAGCGGCTGAGCAGGTCTGGCTTTCCGCGTGTTAGTTGCGGGCGTGAGTATCTCATCGATCATCTCGGCGAGGTCTGTAGCAAATTCGCTCGGGCCGCCGTCGCCGTCGATCCCCGGTTGGCGGGGCATGAGCCGGTTCGGCGGTGGCTGGTGGGGGTTGGCGGGATGGAATAGGATTTCGCGTTGTAAGTGATGGCGCGAGGTTATGGCGGTGGTGGAATGGTCCGGGAGGCTGCCGCCGAGGCGTCGGGGGTTGGGACTGCGGCGGGTGGGGCGTCGTTGTTGAACGTGCCCAATGGGATCACGCTGGTACGGACGCTGGCGGGGGTCGTGCTGGCGGTACTGGCGATCGTTGAGGCGAGTGTGCCGCTGGCGGTCGCGGCGTATGTCGTGTACTGGGTCGGGGACATGCTGGATGGGCTGTCGGCGCGGCTGCTCGGGCAGGAGACGCGGCTCGGGGCGGTGTTCGACATCATCTCGGATCGGGCGTGCACGTCGCTGTGCGCGGGAGCGCTGCTGGTGCTGCGGCCCGACATGGCGGTGCCGCTGGGGATCTTCCTGGTGCAGTTCATGGTCGTGGACACGATGCTGAGTCTGGCGTTCCTGTACTGGCCCGTGGTGAGCCCGAACTATTTCTATGAGGTCCACCGCGGGGTGTACCGGTGGAACTGGTCGCCGCCCGCCAAGGCGCTCAACACGGGCGGGCTCGTGGTGCTGGTGCTCGTCTCGCCCACGCCGCTGTGGCCCGCGGCGCTGGCGGTGGCGGTGCTTGTGGTCAAGGTGGCCTCGCTCGTGGCGGTGGCGAAGATACTTCCGGCGGAGCCGGAGCGCGGGTGATCGCCGCGTACCTGGCCACGTGCCTGACGGGGCTGGTGTCGGCGTTCCTGCCGGTGACGCCGGTGGAGCCGTACCTCGTGGGCCTGGTGGCCGCTACCGGTTACGGGGCGCTGGGGCTGGGGGTCGCGGCGGCGGTCGGTCAGACGGCGGGCAAGACCGTGATCTTCCTGGGCGCCCGCGGGGCGTTCAGGTCCGAGCGGCTGCGAGCGTGGATCGCCAAGGCGACAAGGCATCGCGAGAAGAACGCGGTCGCCGCGGGCGGCGCGGCGCCGCCGGACAGGCCGGTGCGGCGGCGCGCGGCACGGGTCCTCAAGCCCGTGGGAGCGGCGGCGAGGCGGCTCACGGTGCTGCTGGACCGGCCCGCGCTGGTGGTGCCGATCCTGTTCCTCAGCGCGATGACGGGGCTGCCGCCGCTGCTGGCGACCAGCGTCTACATCGCGGGAACGCGGATCAGCACGCCCGTGTTCGCGGTGGTGTGCCTGGCGGGCCGGTCGGTGCGGTTCGTGGCGATCGCCTACGCGCCGCAGCTCTTCCTCGACTGAACGGACGCCCCCTAGCGCTCCTTGATGACGGCGCTCTCCCCCGGGCCGAGCGTTCGCGAGGAGTCCCAGGGTTCGCCGGTGAGGAGGTCGGTGCCCTTGGCGGGCACGGGGACCGTGTCGTCGGTGTGGTTGATGGCGAAGACGTATGAGCGGCCGTCCTCGTGGCTGCGGCGCACGAGTTCGAGGCCTTCGGCGCCGCCGTCGAAGTCGGGGGCGAGGCCGAGGCGGTCGAAGAGGGGGTCGAGGTCGACCGGGCGGGTGGAGAGGTACCAGACCTCGCCGCGGCCGAGGCGGCGGCGGAAGAGCGCGGGGGTGCCCGGGTAGTCGGCGAAGGAGGCCTGGACTTCGGCGTCGAGGGCGTGGGCGACCTCGGTCCAGGTCCGGCCCTCGGTGCCGTCGTCCAGGGCCACCGTGGCGCCCTTGGCGACCGGGACGAACTCTTCGACGCGGACGCCGATGAGGTCGCGGAGCGCGCCGGGGAGGCCGGGGTGGACGTGGTCGTTGCCGTCCACGATGCCCGAGTAGGGCCCGACGACGAGGGTGCCGCCGTTCTCGACGTAGGCGCGGAGGTTCGCGTCGGTGTCGAGCAGGTACAGGTGCGGGGCGAAGACGTACTCGTAGCCGTCGAGGTCCCAGGCGGGGTCGGCGAGGTCGGCGGTGACGCCGCGGTGCCACAGGGCCGAGTGCCAGCGCCGCAGTTCGGGGTAGGTGTCCATGTCGGCGGAGGGCTGGCCGGGGGTCTGCGCGGCCCAGACGGACTCGAAGTCGAGGAGGATCGCGGCACGGGAGTCCACGGTGGAGCCCTTGACTTCGGCGATGCGCTTGAGGCGGTCGCCGAACTCGACGATCTCGCGCCAGACCTTGGAGTCGGTGCCGCCGTGCGGGAGCATTGCCGAGTGGTAGCGCTCGGCGCCGTAGCGGGAGGCGCGCCACTGGAAGAACATGGCGCCCTCGGAGCCGCGGGCGACGTAGGAGAGGGAGTGGCGCAGCTGGTCGCCGGGCTTCTTGGCGAAGTAGCCGCGGCGCCAGGCCGAGGAGTTCGAGGACTGCTCCATGAGGAGCCAGGGGCTGCCGCCGGCGAGGCCGCGGGAGGCGTCGGCGCCGAAGGCGACCTGCGCGGGCCAGGGGATGGGCCCTTCGGGGATGAGGTAGTGGTCGGTGGCGACGAGGCGGCGCGGGCCGGTGACGTGGGGGCCCCAGCGGTGGTAGTCGACGGCGGCGAAGTCGCCGGAGACCATGAGGTTGGTGGTGATGGGCTTGTCGGGGCTGTGGCGTTCGATCGCTTCGGCTTCGGAGCGGAAGAGGTTCAGGAGGGCGTCGGAGCAGAAGCGGCGCCAGTCGAGGACGAGGCCGGGGCTGGGGGTCTCGGCGCACAGGCGCGGGGGCAGGACCTGGGACCAGTCGGTGTAGGTCTGGGACCAGAAGGTGGTGCCCCAAGCGTCGTTGAGGCCGTCGAGGTCGCCGTGGCGCTCGGCGAGCCAGGTCTGAAAGGCGGCGGCGGAGGCGTCGCAGTGGCAGGACCGGTAGTACTCGTTGCCGACGTGCCACATGGCGAGCGCGGGGTGGTCGGCGTAGCGCTCGGCGAGGCGGCCGGCCATCTCCACGACTGCCGCTTGGTAGGCGGGGGCGCTGGGGCAGTATTCGGCGCGGGCGCCGTAGTGGAGGCGGTGGCCTTCGGCGTCGACGGGGAGGGACTCGGGGTGGGCCTGGGAGAACCAGGGCGGCGGGGAGGCGGTGGCGGTGGCGAGGTCGGCGCGCACGCCGCCGGCGGCGAGGTGGTCCATGACGTCGTCGAGGCGGGCGAAGTCCCAGACGCCGGGGGCGGGGTTGATGCCGGCCCAGGCGAAGATGTTGACGCTGACGAGGTTGACCCCGGCTTCGCGCATGAGGCGCAGGTCCTCGTCCCAGACCTCGCGGGGCCACTGCTCGGGGTTGTAGTCGCCGCCGTAGGCGAGGCCGTCGACTTGCGGGATGATGTCGGCGTTCCGGTTGATGTGCACCGAGGGTCCTTCACTGTCGTTCGCGGCGGTGTGGTCGGCGGGGCTTGGTGGTGCGTCGGGTGCCGGCCGGCCGCGCCGTGACAGCGCTTGCCGACCGGGCCCTCAGGATTCTGCCCCGACGATTCCCTGCAAGTCAAGCTCTTCGTGCCTGACGCAGCGCACGGCGTGGCCCGCGTCGGAGTCCGGACCGCGTTCGAGGGCGATGGCGCCGGTGTCGCACCGGCCCTCTTCGGCGTGGCGGCAGCGGCGGGCGAAGGCGCAGCCCGGCGGCGGGTCGGTCGGGTCGGGCAGCTCGTCGGGCAGGAGGATCCGCCCGCCCCGGCCGCGCAGCGCGGGGTCGGGGATCGGCACGGCCGACATGAGCGCCTCGGTGTAGGGGTGGCGCGGGCGCTCGTAGAGGTCGGCGGTGTCGGCGAGTTCGACGATGCGCCCGAAGTACATGACGGCGACGCGGTCGGCGAGGTTCTCGACCACCGACAGGTCGTGCGAGATGAACAGGTACGTCAGGCCGTACTCGCCCTGGAGTTCCCTGAGCAGGTTGAGGATCTGGGCGCGCACGGACACGTCGAGGGCGCTCACCGGCTCGTCGGCGACCACCAGGCGCGGGCCGACGATGAGCGCCCGCGCGATGTTGACGCGCTGGCGCTGCCCGCCGGAGAACGCGTGCGGGTAGCGGTCCATGTAGTCGGGGCTCAGGCCCACGCGCCGCATCATCTCGGCGATGCGGTCCTCCAGTTCGGAGCCGCGCGCCTCGCCGGTGGCGACGAGCGGGTCGCCGATGATCTGCCGCAGCGTGAACCGCGGGTTCAACGACGAGAACGGGTCCTGGAAGACCATGCGGATCTGGCGCCGGTACGGGGCCCGCTCGCGCCCGTTCATGGCCGTGAGGTCGGCGCCGTCGAACAGGACCGAGCCGCTCGTGGCCTTCTGGGCGCCCACGATGGTGCGCCCGAGGGTGGTCTTGCCGCAGCCGGACTCCCCCACGAGCGCGAGCGTCTCCCCCGGCCGCAGGGCCAGGTCGACGCCGGTGACTGCGTGGTTCTCCATCGTGGTGCGCCCGAGCAGGTTGCGGCGCACCGGGAAGCGGACGTGGAGGTCGCGGACTTCGAGCAGCGGCGGGGCGCCGCGCTGGGCGGGGATCTGCGGTTCGGTCACGCCGTGGCTCCTTCGGTGTCCTCAGAGGGCGCGTACAGCACGCACTCGGCCGTCCGGCCGCCGCCGAAGTCGACTTCGGGCGGGTCGTCGAGGTCGCAGCGTCCGGCGATCGCCTCGGCGCAGCGGGGGTGGAACGAGCACCCGGTGGGCCGGTGCAGCGGATTGGGCACCGCACCCGGGATGGTCGGGAGGTCCCGGCCCCGGTCGCGGCCGAGCACCGGGACGGAGGCGAGCAGCGCCTTCGTGTAGGGGTGCTTGGGATCGGCGAAGAGCTCCTCGACGCCCGCGCGCTCGACCACGCGGCCGAGGTACATGACGGCCACCTCGTCGGCGAGCTCGGCCACGACGCCCAGGTCGTGGGTGATGAACATGACCGCCATCCCGTGCTCGGCCTGGAGCGAGCGGATGAGGTCGAGGATGCGCGCCTGGGTGGTGACGTCGAGCGCGGTGGTCGGCTCGTCGGCGATGAGCAGGGACGGGTTGGCGCACAGGGCGATCGCGATCATGGCGCGCTGGCACATGCCGCCGGAGAGCTGGAAGGGGTAGGCGTCGACCCGCCGGTGCGGGTCGGGGATGCCGACGGAGTCGAGCAGTTCGATCGCCTTGGCGCGAGCGGCCTTCTTCGAGAGGTCGGTGTGGATGCGCAGGGTCTCTATGAGCTGCGCGCCGATGGTGCGCAGCGGCAGCAGGGACGCGGCGGGCTCCTGGAAGATCATGCCGATCTCGCCGCCGCGCAGGCGTCCGAGACGCTTGTCCTTGGGGTCGAGGGCGAGGATGTCGAAGGACTCGCCGGTGCCGTCGAGCTCGTGGCCGTTCCAGGCGATGGTCCCCGACTCGATCCGCCCCGGGTCCTCGACCAGGCGCAGGATCGAGCGGGCCGTCACGGACTTGCCGCAGCCGGACTCGCCGACGACGCAGAGCGTCTTGCCCGCGTGGACGGCGAGGTCGACGCCGTCGACGGCGCGGACCTTCCCGTCGTAGGTGTCGAAGCTCGTGCGCAGCCCCGAGATCTCCAGCAGTGGTCGTGCGTGCTCCATTGCCCCCACCTAGTGCTTGTACGGGTCGGCGGCGTCGCGGAGGCCGTCGCCGACGAAGTTGAACGCGAGGACCACGAGCACCACGCAGAGGCCCGGGATGAGCAGCCACGGCGCTCCGGAGAGGACGCTCCACTTGCTGGCGTCCTGGAGCTGCACGCCCCACGAGACGGCCGGCGCGCGCAGGCCCATGCCCAGCCACGACAGCGCCGTCTCGGCGAGGATCATGCCCGGGATCGACAGCGACAGCGCGGCGATGACGTGCGAGGAGAACGACGGGAGCATGTGCCGGAACATGATCCGCCCGTGGCTGGACCCGTCGAGGCGCGCCGAGGTCACGAACTCCTCCGAGCGCAGCGCCAGGAACCGGCCCCGCACCTCTCTGGCGAGCCCCGTCCACGCGACGAGCGCGAGGATCGTGGTGATGATGAAGTACCGGGCGACCGGCCCCATGTCGGGCGGCAGCGCGGCGGCGAGGCCGAGCCACAGCGGGATCGACGGGACGGACATGATCAGCTCGATGACGCGCTGCACCGCGTTGTCGGTGACCCCGCCGAAGTAGCCCGAGACCGCGCCGAGCACGATGCCGAGCAGGAACGCCACCAGCACGCCGATGATGCCGACCGAGGCCGAGACGCGCGTGGCGTACACGAGCTGGCTCAGCAGGTCCTGGCCGTCGGTCGTCGTCCCGAACAGGTACATCGGGTCGTCCATGTCCTTGGGGCCGATGAGGTGCCGGTCCATCGGGATGAGCCCGAAGAGCTCGTACTCCTCGCCCTTGACGAACAGGCCCACCTCGACGCGGTCGGCCGGGTCGGGCTCGTACGTGATGCGCAGCGAGCGCGGGTCCTGCTCGGAGGTGTAGCCGTCGACGTGCAGCCCCCACTGGAAGCCGTCCGGCCCGTCGGTGTCCCACAGCTTCAGCACCTGCGGCGGGGCCGTGGTGTACTCCGAGTCGCGGTGGCGGTCGCCGAAGGGGGCGACGAACTCGCACAGGGCGATGACGATGAGCATCCCCGCGAGCAGCCAGGCCGAGACGAGCGCCAGCCGGTGCTTCTTGAAGGCCCACCACACGAGCGTGCGCTGGGAGGCGCGGGTGCGCCGCTCCTCGCCGCCGGTCGCGGGCGCGACGCCCTCGGGGTCGTTCACGGGCGCGGACTTCATGGACATCGGGCCATCACCTCTGGTGTCCGAGTCGGATGCGGGGGTCGAGCCAGCCGAGCAGCAGGTCCGAGATGAGCGTGCCGATGACGGTGACGACGCTGAGGATCATGATGATCGACCCGGCCAGGTACATGTCCTGGGACTTGAGCGCGCCCAAAAGGATCGGGCCCAGCGTCGGCAGGCTCAGGATCTGGCCCACGACGATGTCGCCGACCAGCAGCAGCGGCAGGATCCAGCCGATCGTGGAGACGAACGGGTTGAGCGCCACGCGCAGCGGGTAGCGGCGCAGCAGCGGCCCCTCGGGGACGCCGCGGGCGCGGGCGGCCGTCACGTACGGGCGGCGCAGCTCGTCGAGCAGGTTGTTGCGGATGATCCGCACCAGTCCCGCGACGCCGCCCGTACCGATGACGATCATGGGAATCCACAGGTGTCCGAACAGGTCCAGGAGCTTCCCGAGGTTCCAGGCCGCGTCGCACCACTCCGGCGAGCACAGACCCGAAGGGACCGACCCGAACCAGGTCACGCTGAAGTAGATGAACACCAGCGCGATCAGGAAGCTCGGGGTGGCCAGTCCCAGGAAGCCGACGGTGGTCACCGCGTAGTCGCCGATCGAGTGCTGCTTGACCGCCGAGTACACGCCGATCGGGAACGCCAGCGCCCACGTCACCAGGAGGGTGATGAGGGAGACCGCGAGCGTCCAGCCCAGGCGCGGGGCGATGACCTGCGCGACGGGCTTGTCGAACTCGAAGGACATGCCCAGGTTGCCGTGGGCGGCGATCTGCGTGAACCAGTGCCAGTACTGCTGGACGAGGTTGCCGTCCAGCCCGTACCTGACCCGCAGGTTCTCCACGTCCTGCGGGCCCAGGCCCTGGCCCTGCTGGTTGTACTTGGCCTGGAGGGCCGTCACGAAGTCGCCCGGCGGCAGGTTGATGATGACGAACACCACCAGCGAGATCGCCAGCAGCGTCGCCGCCATGTACAGGACGCGGCGACCCAGGTATCGAACCACTGTGCTTCCCTCAGGCTAGGCTTCGAGGTACCACTGCTCGGGCGCGGCGGGGCCGGGCGTCCCGTAGGTGGGGTTCTCGGGCATCGCGCCGCCGGTGTTCTTGAGCGCGTTGGCGACCACGGCCCAGGCGCCCTGGCCGCGGACGGTGCCGATGGCGAGGAACTCCTCCTTGGCGATCGCGAGGATCTGCTTGAAGATCTCGTCGCGCGCCGCCTCGTCGGGCTCGGCCTTGAGCTGGTCGTAGAGGTCCCACTGCTCGGTGATGAACGCGGGCGGCTCGGCGACCATGGCCTCCTGGGTGGTGCCGAGGGTGTACTGCTCGGACCACTGGCGGCCGAAGAACGAGCCGCCGCCGGGGCCTGCGGCCATGTACCAGTAGACGGAGATGGTCTCGTCGATGTAGCCGCCGTCGCCGGTCCACACGGTGAGGTCGTAGTCGAACTCGTTGACGAGGTTCTGCCAGTTCTCGCGCGGCTGGCCGCCGATGTTGAGCTTGACGCCGACCGCGGCCCACATGTCCAGGATCATGTCGAGGGCGTTGACCCAGACGGTGCCCAGGAGGGCGTCGTCGGCGACGATCACGGTGAACTCGAGGCGGGTGCCGTCGGCGGACTCGCGGACGCCGTCGGAGCCGGTGGTGTAGCCGGCGTCGTCGAGGGTCTGGTTCGCCAGGTCGGGGTCGAACTCGGTGTACTGGGTGTCGAAGGCCTCGTCGTAGAACCGGGACTCGGGCCGCGGGGCGGCCTGGGCGGGTTCGCCGACGCGGTTCCACAGGACGTCGATGAGCTCCTGGCGGTCGATCGCGTGGGACATGGCGATGCGGAACTGCTTGTCGCTGAAGACCTTCCGCAGTCCGGCGTCGCGGTGGTTCATGTTGAACGCGAGGTTCATGTCGCTGGAGTAGGTCGAGTCGAGGTCGACGACGGTGTAGTCGCCGTTCGCCTCGCCGTCCACGGCATCGGCGCGGTGGGCGTTGTCGTTGAAGTGTCGCGAGTGGAACTGGTAGTCGCCGTTGATCGCGTGGGCGAACATGGTCTCGACGTCGGCGATGATGTTGAACCGCACCTCGTCGAGGTAGGGCAGCTGGGAGCCCTCCTCGTCGACCTTCCAGTAGTAGGGGTTGCGCTCGAACTGGGCGTAGTCGGCGTCGGAGATGGGCTTCTTGCAGCTCCACGGCAGGAGGGTCGGCAGGTCGGCGTTCTCCCACAGGAAGTTCCAGAGGTTGCCCTTGGAGGTGAAGCGGGCGACCCAGCCGTCGAAGCCCTCGTCGAGGGACTCCTGGTCGGCGTTCTCGTTGAAGTCGAGGTGGAACTGCTCCAGGTAGTGGCGCGGGTACATGGTGAAGCGCTGGCCGGAGGTGCCGGCGGCCATGTCGTCGCGGAAGAGGGGCTTGGGGCTGTTGAACTTGACGACGAAGGTGAAGTCGTCGACGATCTCCAGTTCGACCGGCGTGCCGTCGATGGAGCACAGCTCGGTCGGGACGCCTTGGGTCAGGTCGGGGTTGAGCGCGACGTTGTTGTAGGCGAAGTCGACGTCGGCGGTGGTCAGCGGCGTGCCGTCCGACCACTTGATCCCTTCGCGCAGGGTGATGGTGAACTCGGAGGCGTCCTCGTTGGCCTCGAACGCGGAGGCGACGTTCATGCGGATCTCGGACCAGTCGCGGGAGCGTTCGAGGAGGTGCCCGTCGTTGATGGTGCGCCACAGCCAGGGGCCGTCGGCGGCGCCGGTGATCGCGGTGTTCCAGGTGCCGCCGTAGGCGCCCATGGATTCAGCGACCTTGATGACGAGGGGCTCCTTGGGGAGTCGCTCCTCGACCGGGGGGAGGTCGCCGGCTTCGACGCGCTCGGCGAGCATCGGGGCCTCGAGGCCCTTGTCGCCGCCCGCGGCGCCTTCGCCCTCGGGGTCGGTGGAGAACCAGGAGCAGCCGGCCGCCGAGGCGGTGACGGCGGCGGCGCCGGTGAGGACGAGTCCACGGCGGCTGAGGGAGGGGTCCCAGTTGAAGACGCCGGTGCGCGGGGGTTCGGGGTTCGTCACGGCGTGGTCGGGTCGGGGCTGCTGAGTGCTCATCGGTGAGCGCTCCTTCCGTGGTCGCACGGCCGGGGCGGCCGTCATGCAGATCTGGGGTGGCAGGCTCGCCGTGCTCATGTACGGCTCGCAGGCTTCGCCGAGGCTGGGGGTCCGGCGGGGTCCTGCACGACCGCGCCGAGTACCGAAACTGTTGCGTCGTTTCCGGAACAGTTCCGAAAACTTTCGGTAATAGCGGTGAGACTACGGCAACACCAAAACAGCGTCAAGGCTGGTAAGTCGCCACAGAGGTCACGATCGGATCACGAATGGCAATCGCATACCACACTTTGGATGGTGAACAGTTTCGGAAGTTTCGCGCACTCGGCGCGATGAAGTGCGGACCTCTCTTGAGGAGGGCCCGGCGACCGGCTGAACCGTTTCAGTTTCAGGGCGATCGGGCTGGGCCGTTTCACGACCGGCGCGGCGGGAGCCCCCGCCGATAGCCCTCCCAGAGGCTGCGCATCACGAAGATCTTCTCGTCGAGCGCGGCGTCGGCCGACATGGCGCGGCCCGAGTAGGGAGCCTGGAGGCGCCACGGCCGCTGCCGGGGGTCGTTGAGGTAGACGACGGGGACGGTCCGCCCGGCGCGGCGCTCGGCGCGGATGTCGGCCACGTCGGTCCAGGCCGCGAACCGCTCGGGACGGCCTTGGGCGCCGTCGCGTTCGAAGCCCAGCGGGTGCATCCCTCGCTCGTCGAGGACGACCCCGCGCCTGCGGGCGCCCGCGTAGGCCACCGCGAACGCGACCGCCGCCGCGACGGCGAAGAGCCCCAGCAGCGTCAGGTGGTACCAGTGGCCGACGGCGAGCATGTACAGCACGGCGGGCACGAGGGCCGCCGCCACGGCGAGGCAGGCGAGGAAGAGGGCGCGGCCGATCACCTGACGCGTCGTCGGACGGAATGTGATCTTGACGGCCACAACCACCCCCACCAGGCTCGTTCCGCTGCCGTTGAGGTGATCGTGCCACGCTGAGCGCGTACGTCAAGCGACAATCCGACAGATACCGGACCAGACACGCTGCGGCT
The DNA here is from genome assembly GCF_004912155.1 of Glycomyces paridis. Classification (GTDB taxonomy): domain Bacteria; phylum Actinomycetota; class Actinomycetes; order Mycobacteriales; family Micromonosporaceae; genus Glycomyces; species Glycomyces paridis. The sequence continues at coordinate 63,301 of NZ_STGX01000011.1, forward strand.
CACGCGTTCGGGTGTGTCAGGCTTGGTGCATGACGACCGCTGGACCCGAGACGAGCAACGACGCGCCCGACCGTCCCGTGCCGGACAGTGCCTCGCCGGACAGCGCTTCGCCGGACAGTGCCTCGTCCAACCGTGCCGCGCCCCGGCGGCGGCTGCGGGTGCGCCGGTCCGCCGCGATCACCGGCGCCGCGTTCGTCGCCTGGCTCACCGTCGCACCCCTTGCCCTGGCGCTCATGGTCGAGCAGCCGGTCTGGGGCGCGGTCTCGGCGGTGCTCGGCGCGGTCCTCCTGTGCGCCCCCGTGGCGATCTCGATCTGGGCCTGGCGCTCGGGGATCGACGTCACCGCCGAGGGCATCGCCGTGCGCGGCATGTTCACCAGCCGCGTCATCGAGTGGGAGCACATCGACGGCTTCGCGACCGGCGACGACGGCGTCGCGGCCATACTGGACGACCAGTCCCAGGTGCGCCTCGACCCGCTCAAGCCCGAGAACCTGCCGCAGGTCCTCAGGATCGGCGGCCAGGAGCTGCGCGACTGAGGTCAGTACCCGTCGGCGACGAGGTTCGCCAGCGGCTCCCCCGCCGCGAAGCGGCGGATCTGCGGCCCCACCGGCGCGTACGCGCGCTCGATCGTGCCGTCCACCGAGGCACCCGCGTGCGGGGTGATGAGCGCGCCCTCCAGGTCCCACAGCGGATGCCCGGCCGGGAGCGGCTCGGGGTCCACCACGTCCACCGCGCACCGCAGCCTCCCCGAGGCGACCTCGGCGACCAGCGCGTCGGTGTCCACGATCGGGCCGCGCGCGGCGTTCACCAGGAGCGCGCCGTCCTTCATGCGCGCCAGGAACTTCGCGTCGACCATCCCGCGCGTCGCATCGGTGAGCGGCAGGGTGAGGACCACCACGTCGAAGTCCGGCAGCAGGCCCTCCACCGCCTCGATCGGGTGGACGCCGGGCCGGGCGCGCCGCGCGGCCTTCTCGACCTCGGCGCCGAGCGCGGCCAGCACGGTCGCCACGCGCTCGCCGATGTCCCCCGCGCCGACGACGAGGACGCGCCTGCCGACGACGGTGGTCGTCCACTCGACCTTCCACTCGTGGCGGGTCTGCTTGCGCGCGAACACGTCGAAGCCGCGCATCGAGGCGATCACCGCGCCCACCGTCCACTCGGCGGTCACCGCGGTGTGGACGCCGCGGGCGTCGCACAGTGCGACACCGGGCGGCATCGCGTGGACCCACACCTCCGCACCGGCGCTGAGGAGCTGAACGGCCTTGAGGCCGGTCATGTCCCGCAGCGGGGTGGTGACCTTCGACTGCGCCAGGAACGGCGGCACCCAGAACGCCACCGACGCGGGGTCGGAGGGGTAGTCCCCGCGCCCGTCGTAGACCTCGACCTCGACGCCCTCGGGCAGCGGCCCGAGCAGGGCGCGCCCTTCCTCATGCGCGATCCAAACCTTCACGGGGACCAGGGTAATCGACGCCTTGGCAACCGGTATCGGGCCCGGTGGGGGCGCCGGGAACGGCTGGGCCGCAAGGCCTCGCGACGGAGCGGGGCCCGGGCCGGATCGGGGCGGGCGCGGGCGTCGGCCCCGGCCTATAGGCTTGGGCCATGCGCAGGTTGCTCTCGGCCGCGACGGCCACCGCCGCCGCCCTCACGCTCGCCTCGTGCTCCTTCGGCGAGCCGCCCGAGCCCGAGGCCGGCGACCCCCCGAACCTCCCGACCCCGTCGAGCGCGCCCGAAGCGCCCGCCACGTACATGGACGTCGTCGCCGAGGGCCTCGAAGTCCCCTGGGGCCTCGACTTCCTCCCCGACGGCACCGCCCTCGTCGGCGAGCGCGCCACCGGGCGCCTCCTGTCCATCACCCTCGCCGAGGACGGCACGCCCGGAGCGCCCGAGGAGCTGCTCACCGTCGAGGTCGACGACGCCGGCGAAGGCGGCCTCCTCGGCCTCGCCGTCTCCCCCGACTACGCCGAGGACCACGCCGTCTACGCGTACTACACGACCGACGAGGACAACCGGATCGCCCGCCTCGACCTCACCGGCGAGAACGACCCCGAACCGGTCCTCACCGGCATCCCCTCGGGCCCCAACCACAACGGCGGCGCCCTCGAGTTCGGGCCCGACGGCCTCCTCTACGCCTCCACCGGCGACGCCGGGAACGGCGACGACGCCCAGGACCCCGAGTCCCTCGCCGGCAAGATCCTCCGCCTCACCCCCGACGGCGAGCCCGCCGAGGACAACCCCGACCCCGACTCCCCCGTCTACTCCCTCGGCCACCGCAACATCGAGGGCCTCGCCTGGGACTCCGCCGGCGCCCTCTACGCCACCGAGTTCGGCCAGGACTTCGCCGACGAGGTCAACCGCATCGAACCGGGCGGCAACTACGGCTGGCCCTACTTCGAGGGCGCCGGCACCGGCGTCGACTACCTCGACCCGGTCGTCTCCTGGGAGCCCTTCGAGGCCTCCTGCGCCGGAGCGGTGTTCGTCGAGGACACCCTCGTCACCGCCTGCCTGCGCGGGCAGCGCCTGTGGATCGTCCAGTTCGACCAGTCCGGCGCGGTCGACGGCGAGCCCCAAGCGACGCTCGTCGCCGAGTTCGGTCGACTACGATCGGTCGCCACGGGCCCCGACGGGATGCTCTGGGTGACGACCTCCAACCGCGACGGCCGCTGCGTCGAGGAGCGCGGCTGCACCGCCGACGAGACCGACGACCGGATCATCCGGTTCGCGACGAGTTACGCGGCCCAGGGCAGGGTATAGAAGGAGGGGGCCGCCGCGGGAGCGGCCCGGGCGGACACCGACGCGGTCCCGCGACGAGGAGGGCTCCACATGAACGACCGTCCCACGGCCACGCGGCGCATCCGGGACGCCGCACGCGCGACCGGGCGCGCCGCGACCGGCGCATGGCGCCGCACGCGATCGTTCGGCTCGCGGCTGCGGGAGTCCAAGGGGGCGCGGAAGGCCGCGATGGGCCTGGCGATCCTCGCCGTCGGCACCGCCGCGGCCGCGGGCGGCCTGGCCCTCGTGGGCGGCACCAAGGCCGACATCGGCCCGTTCGAGACCACCGTGGCGCTGCACCCCGACGTCCACGGCGAGACCATCGTCAACATCCCCCCGCTCGGCAAGGTCGTCTTCGACAGCCACGACGGCCCGGTCGGCCTCAACCTCAAACTCGACTCGGTCGACCCGATCGCGGCCCAGTCCATCATCAACACCCCCGGCGGCGTCACCTCCGCCTCCGAGAGCCTCGCCTCCGACGTCGCCGACGCGGTCACCCGCGTCGCCATCGAAGCGCTCGCGATCGTCACCCTGTGCGGGCTCCTCGTGGGGGCCTTGGCGTTCCGCAACATGCGCCGCACCCTCCTGACCGGCGTCACCGCACTGGCGGTGACGGCCGGGCTCGTCGGCTACGCCGCCGCGACCATGCGCGCCGAGTCGATCTCGCAGCCGCGCTACGAAGGCCTGCTCGCGTACGCCCCCAGCGTGGTCGGCAACGCCGAGGACATCGCCCAGAACTACGAGGAGTACGTGGCGAACCTCCAGAAGTTCGTCACCAACATCTCGCAGTTCTACGCGCTCGCGATGAACATGCCGCAGCTGGGCATCCAGGACGACTCGATTCGGATCCTGCACGTCTCCGACCTCCACCTCAACCCGTCCGCGTGGCACCTCATGGAGTCGGTGGTCGACCAGTTCGACATCGACGCCGTCGCCGACACCGGCGACATGAACGACTGGGGCTCGGAGCAGGAGGCCGCGATCTTCTCCCAGGGCGTCGAGCAGATCGACGTGCCGTACGTGTTCGTCAAGGGCAACCACGACTCGGCCACCACCGTCGCCGCGCTCGCCGCCTACGACAACGTGATCGTGCTCGACGGCGAGGTCCAGGAGATCGCCGGCCTGCGCTTCGCCGGCGTCGCCGACCCGCGGTTCACCCCCGACAAGGGCGCGCAGCCCAGCAGCGAGTACGCCCAGCTCATGCTGGAGGAGTCGGGGCAGCGGCTCGCGGAGGCGATCGAGGCCGCCGGCGGCGCCGACGTGGCGATGGTCCACGAACCGCCGATGGCCGTCCCGCTCACCGGCGTGGTGCCGCTGGTCCTCGCCGGGCACACGCACGCGCGGGCCGTCCAGGACCTCGGCGAGGGCACCACCCTCATGGTCGAGGGCTCGACCGGCGCGGCCGGGCTGCGGGCGTTCGAGAGCGGCGACGACGTCCGCATGGAGATGGACGTCCTCTACTTCGACCCCGTCACCAAGGCGCTCACCGCCTACGACTCGATCTCGGTGGGCGCCGTCGGCCAGACCGACGTGACCCTCGACCGCACGGTCATCCCGACCGAAGACCAGNTCGCCGTATCATTAAAAAACGTGACCCTCGACCGCACGGTCATCCCGACCGAAGACCAGGTCGACGACGCCGAACTCCAGGACGGGGCCGAGACCTCCCCGCCGCCGCAGGACTGACGGGCGGCTCGACTCCGAGCCGATCCTGAGTTCACCCCGGGTTCACTTCAAGCGGACCGGGCTTGACTCGTCGCGTTCCCGATCGAAAGGAGCGCCGATGAGCGGACCCGACGCACCCCCCGCCGAGCCCGGCGACCTGCGCCGCACCGCCAGCGCACTGCACTCGTTCAACCGGTTCGAGATCAAGTACCTCCTCTCCTACGAGGACGTGCCGCGGCTGCGCGAGGAACTGGCCGCGCGCATGGAGGCCGACCCGTACACGCGCCGCGGCGGCTACCCCGTCGCGAGCCTGTACTACGACTCGCCCTCGCTGCGGTACTACTGGGAGAAGATCGAGGGCCTGCGCTTCCGCCGCAAGCTGCGCGTGCGCGCCTACGGCGAGCGCGGCGACCTCACCGACGACTCGCCGGTGTACCTGGAGATCAAGCAGCGGGTCAACCGCGTGACGCAGAAACGCCGCGTCCGCGTCCCCTACCGGCTCGCCCGCCGCCTGTGCGACGACGCGGTCCTCATCGATCACGCCCCCGAGCAGCGGGCGTTCCTGGAGGAGGTCCTCGGCCTGGTCGAGGGCCACGGGCTGCGGCCCACCGCGATCACCGCCTACCAGCGCGAGGCCTACCTCGGCTCGGACGCCGACCTGGGCCTGCGCGTCACCCTCGACCACCGGGTGCGCGGGCGCGACCGCGACTTCCACTTGGGCGCCGAGGTCGAGAACCGGCTCATCATCCCGCCGCACAAGGCGGTCGTGGAGGTCAAGGCCAACGAACGGGTCCCGTACTGGGTCACCGACACGGCCGCGCGCCTGGGCATGTCCGTCGTGCGCATCTCCAAGTACTGCCAGAGCATCGAGGCGCACGGGCTGGCCCCGCGCTCGGTGTTCCACGTCCCGACCGAGGACGACCACTCGGTCCGCTCCAGGGCCGAAGCGACCGCTTCCCTCTAACCGAAACAGAAAGCGACCATGGACTTCCTCACCGGTTTCAACGACCTCTCCGCGGAGTTCAGCGTGGCGGACATCGCCATCTCGCTGACCCTCTCCTTCATCCTCAGCTGCGCGATCGGCGTCGTCTACCGCCGCACGCACCAGAACGTCTCCTACAGCCAGTCCTATGTGCAGACCCTCATCGTCATGGGCCTGGTCATCTCGGTGATCATGCTCATCGTCGGCTCGAACGTGGCGCGGGCCTTCGCGCTCGTCGGCGCGCTCTCGATCATCCGGTTCCGCAACGCCCTCAAGGAGACCCGCGACGTCGGGTACATCTTCCTGGTGATGGGCGTGGGCATGGCCTGCGGCACCCGGTTCTACCTGCTGGCGATCATCGCCACCGTCGTGGTGTGCCTGGTGCTGCTCATCATGCACCGCTTCAACTGGTTCCACCACAACGTGCAGCGCCAGGTCGTCAAGGTCCACGTGCCGACCGACGAGGACTACACCGGCCGCATCGACGACGTGCTCATCCGCAACACCGACGAGTTCGAGCAGGTGAGCATGGAGACGATTCGCGGCGGCGCCCTGATCGAGACCACGTACACCGTGCGCCTCAAGAAGGGCAGGACACCGGCCGGGCTCCTCGGCGAGCTGCGCGACGTGACCGCGGGCCAGCAGGTGACCGTGCTGACCGGTTACGACCAGACGGACCTGTAGTGGCGGCCGGAAGCCTGCGGCACCGCATCCCGGTGCGGCTGCGCCACCACTGGAGGCTCATCGCGGGGTCGGTCGGGCTCGTCGCGGTCCTCGTCCTCGTCGTCGGGACCGTGCGGGCGACCGCGCTGGTGTACTCCGACGCGAACGAGGGTTTCGTGGTCACGAACGACGTGGGGAACGACGTGGACCTGTTCGACACGTCGGTGGCGCACGAGATCTCGCTGTCGTACGACGAGGGCGACTACGACGAGATGGTCGAGGCCTTCGAGGACTCCGGCGAGAAGGGCTGGATCAAGGCCGACGTCACGATCGACGGCGTCACCGTCCATGACGTCGGCATCCGGTTGAAGGGCAACTCGACGCTCTCGGCGCTCGGCGGCGGCATGTCGGCGGGCGGCGAGGAGGGCGGCTTCCCCGGGGGCGGCGAGATGCCGGAGGGCATGGAGTTGCCCGAAGGCATGGCGGCGCCCGAGGACGGCGAGATGCCCGAGGGCATGGAGTTCCCCGGCGGCATGGGCGGTTCGACGCTCAGCCTCGACGACCCCGAGGGGCTGCCGTGGCTGGTGGACTTCTCGAAGTACGTCGACGGGCAGGTCTACCAGGGCAACAGGCAGATCAGTCTGCGGGTGGACTCGTCGATGGGCGGCGGCGGCGAGGGGACCTCGCTGAACGAGGCCGTGACGCTGGAGCTGCTGGAGGCGAGCGGCCGGTCCTCGTACGACTGGACCTATTCGACGGTGTCGGTGAACGGCGGCGAGGCCGTGACGCGCCGGGTCGTGGACATCATGGACGTGACCTGGGCCGAGGACGAGTACGGGGAGGACGCCGGGGTGCTCTACAAGGCGCTGTCGACCGGTTCGTTCACGTACCAGGGCGCCGACCCCGAGGAGTACGAGGACGACTTCAAGCAGTTGAGCATGGAGGGCTCCTACGACGCGCAGCCGCTCATCGACTTCCTGGAGTGGCTGGGCGAGGCCGACGACGCGACCTTCGACGCGGAGCTGGGCGACTGGGTCGACGTCGAGTCGTTCGCGGCCTACACGGCGTTCCAGAACCTCGTCGCGAACGGCGACGACATGGCCGGGCCGGGTCAGAACTACTACCTCTGGTACGACTTCGAGACCGGGCTCATCTCGATCCTGACCTGGGACGTGGACCTGACGCTCCAGAGCGCCGACCTCTCGCCCGAGGACACCGCCTCGCTCGGCGGCATGGGCGGGGGCGGCTTCGGCGGCGGGCAGGAGGGCGCCGAAGGCGAGGCGCCCGAGGGCGCGGCCGAAGGCGGCGAGATGCCGGAGGGGATGGAGTTCCCTGGGGGCGGCCAGATGCCGGAGGGCATGGAGATGCCCGAAGGCATGGAGTTCCCTGAAGGCGGTCAGATGCCCGGCGGCGAGGACGGCGGGTTCGGGGGCATGGGCGGCAACGAGCTCAAGGAGCGGTTCCTCGCGTCCGAGGCGTTCCAGGACGAGTACGACGCCGCCTACCTGGGGCTGTACGACTCGCTGCTGGCCTCGGGCGCCGCGCTCGACGCCGTGGCGACCGCGCAGGCGGCCGCGGAGCTGAACGGCGCGGACGCCGCGTCCTCGGCCGAGTCGCTGGCCTCGATCGTCCAGCAGCGCACCGAGTTCCTCGCCGGAGAACTCGCGCGGTAGAAACGGGAGGGCCCCTGACGCGGCACGGCGTCAGGGGCCCTCCGTTCGCGCTTCAGCCGGTCAGGACCGGACCGAGGACCAGGGCGGCGACCGAGAAGTAGATGAGCAGGCCCGTGGCATCGCACAGGGTCGAGACCATCGGGGCCGAGACGAGGGCCGGGTCGATGCCCACCTTCTTCGCCACCAGCGGCAGCAGCGAGCCGACGAACGTCGACCAGGTGCAGATGACCAGGAGCGTCAGGGCGATGATGAGCCCTATGTCCCAGCCGTAGACGAACCCGACGACGGGACCGCCCACGGCCGCGAGCATGACGCCGAGCAGGAAGCCCACGCGCGACTCGCGCCAGGTGATTCGGAAGGCGTCGGAGAAGCGGACCTCGCCGACGGCCATGGCGCGGATGATCGTCACCGAGGCCTGCGAGCCGGAGTTCCCGCCGGTGCCGGTCAGCAGCGAGATGAAGACCGCGAGGACCGTGACGTTGGCGAGGTAGGTCTCGTAGTAGTTGAGCACCGTCACCGTGAGCGAGGCGGAGACTGCCAGGACCAGCAGCCACACCGCGCGTTTGCGCGCGAGCATGAACACGCCCGCCGAGAGGTAGGGCCGCTCCAGGGGCTCGGAACCGCCGGCGCGGACCGCGTCCTCGGTGTCCTCGGCCTCCAGGACCTCCATGGCGTCGTCCCAGGTGATCATCCCGACGAGGCGCTCCTCGTGGTCGACCACGGCGAGCGCGATGAGGTTCGCCTCCTGGATGAGGCGGGCGGCCTCCTCCTGGTCGGTGTCGGTGGAGACCTGGTAGTGCTCGTCGGCGATGAGGTCGGTGACGAGCGTGTCGGGGTCGGCGCTGACGAGGTCGGCGAGGGTGACGGTGCCGAGGAGCTTCCGGTGCCCGTCGACCACGGGAAGGACGTCGAGGTGGCGGGGGCGCTCGCGCAGGTGCCTGATCCGCTCGATGGCCGCCGCGGCGGTCATCGACGCGCGCAGCGACACGTAGTCGGGGGTCATGATGCGCCCGGCGGACTCGGGCTCGTAGCCCAGCAGCTGCGCGGTGGTGCGCCGGTCGGAGGCGCTGAGCTGGGACTGGAACCGGGTCGCGACCTTGGCGGGCATCTCGTCGAAGAGCTTGGCCCGGTCGTCGGTCTCCATCGACTCCAGCAGCTCGCGCACGAAGTCGGTCTTGAGCCCGTCGAGCAGCTCCTGCTGGTGGACGGGGTCGAGCTCCTCGAAGACGGCGAGCGCGCGGTCCTTGTGGAGCAGCCGGAACCGGAGTGCCTGTTCGGCCAGGTCCATGCGGGGCAGTTCTTCGGCGAGTTCGACGGTCGAGGTGTCGGCGAGTTCCAGACGGAGCGCCGCGAGTTCGTCCACCGCCGCGGGCGAGATGGGCTGAATGGTCGTTGCCATGCGTCAGCCGCCTCCTAACACGAGGAAAGGGCCGTGCCGCTCACCTCGCGTCAGTAGATACGCGCAGGTCAGGTCGCCCGCTTCACGATAAGAGGGCGCGAGGCACGGTGAAAGGAAAATGGGAAGAACACGTCGGTATCTCGACTAGATCCGGGGTCGTCGCCCATGGCCCTCACCTCCTCGGGTCGCAGTGCGTCTGGCCGCTTCAGGGTACCCCTCCCATGTGAACAACATCGCTTCCTGGGGTTCCCAGAGACTCGCAGCTCACACCGGGACTGAACGGACAGTGAACGCGAAAGGGCCGGATCTGTCGATCCGGCCCTCGCTGTGGTGGACTAGCTCAGCTTGTCCAGGATGATCTGACGGACCGTGGCCGCGTCGGCCTGGCCCTTGGTGGCCTTCATGACGGCGCCGATGAGGACGCCGGCGGCGGCGTGGGTGCCGCCGCGGATCTTGTCGGCGACGGCGGGGTTGGCGGCGATGGCCTCGTCCACGGCGGTCTCGAGGGCGCCGGTGTCGGAGACGACTTCGAGGCCGCGCGCGGCGGCGACCTCGGCCGGGGAGCCCTCGCCGGCGAGGACGCCGTCGATGACCTGGCGGGCGAGCTTGTCGTTGAGGCGGCCGTCGTCCACCATGCCCTGGAGTTCGGCGACCTGGGCGGGCGTGACGGCGAGGGCGGCGAGCTCGTCGCCGGTCTCGTTGGCGTGGCGGGAGAGTTCGCCGAGCCACCACTTGACGGCGCCGGCGGCGCCGGCCCCGGCGGCGATGGTGGCCTCGATGAGGTCGACGGCGTCGGCGTTGACCACCGACTGCATCTCCTTGTCCCCCAGGGCCCATGCGGCCTGGAGGCGCTCGCGGCGCTTGCGCGGGAGCTCGGGGAGCGAGGCGCGCAGCTCCTCGACCCACTCGCGGGAGGGCTCCATGACGGCCAGGTCGGGCTCGGGGAAGTACCGGTAGTCGGTGGCCTCCTCTTTGGAGCGGCCGGGACTGGTCTCGCCGGTGGCCTCGTGGAAGTGGCGGGTCTCCTGGAAGATCCGCTCGCCGGAGTCCAGGAGCGCGGACTGGCGGCGCACCTCGTAGCGCACGGCCCGCTCGACCGAGCGCAGCGAGTTGACGTTCTTCGTCTCGGTACGGGTGCCCCACTCCTCGCCGGGCCGGTTCAGCGAGAGGTTGACGTCGCAGCGCAGGGAGCCCTGCTCCATGCGGACATCGGAGACACCGAGGGAGCGGACGATGTCGCGCAGCTCGGCGGTGTAGGCGCGGGCGACCTCGGGGGCGAGCGCGCCGGTCCCGGGGACGGGCTTGGTGACGATCTCCACGAGCGGGATGCCCGCCCGGTTGTAGTCCACGAGGGACTCGGTGGCGCCGTGGATGCGGCCGGTGGCGCCGCCGACGTGGAGGGTCTTGCCGGTGTCCTCTTCGAGGTGGACGCGCTCGATCTCGACCCGGTAGGTCTCGCCTTCCACGACGACCTCGACGAAGCCCTCCTCGCAGAGGGGCTCCTCGTACTGGCTGGTCTGGAAGTTCTTCGGCATGTCCGGGTAGAAGTAGTTCTTGCGGGCGAAGCGGGTCCACTCGGCGATGCGGCAGTTGAGCGCGAGGCCGATCTTGATGGTGGCCTCGACGGCGGCGCGGTTGGCGACCGGCAGGGCGCCGGGCAGGGCCAGGCACACCGGGCAGACCTGCGTGTTCGGCTCGGCGCCGAAGGCGGTGGCGCAGCCGCAGAACATCTTGGTGCGCGTGTCGAGTTCGATGTGGGTCTCGAGGCCGAGGACGGGCTCGTAGGTCTCGACGGCCTGCTCGAAGGTGTTCAATTTGGTCACGTGCTAGTTCCCTTCGATCTCGGGCGCGGTGTCGGCGAGGAGGACGTCCTGGGTGGACTCCAGGGCGGCGGCGACGCGGTAGGTGACGTCGTCGCCGAGGACCGGGCCCATGACCTGGAGGCCGACGGGCATCCCCTCGGAGAGGCCGACGGGCACGGAGACGGCGGGGCCGCCGTACATGTTCGTCGGGATCGTGTAGAGGTCGGCGAGGTACATCTGGTACGGGTCGCCGGTGCGGGCGCCGAACTCGAAGGCGACGAACGGCGTGGTCGGGCTGACGATGGCGTCGACCGACGCGAAGGCCTTCTCGAAGTCCTGCTTGATGAGCGTGCGGACCTTCTGGGCCTTGCCATAGAACGCGTCCACGTACCCGGCGCTGAGCGCGTAGGTGCCGAGGATGATGCGGCGCTTGACCTCCGGGCCGAAGCCCGCTTCGCGGGTGAGGCTCATGACCTCTTCGAGCGAGTGCTTGCCGTCGTCGCCGGCGCGCAGGCCGTAGCGGACGCCGTCGTAGCGGGCCAGGTTCGAGGAGGCCTCGGACGGGGCGATGAGGTAGTAGGTCGGCAGCGCGTACGCGAAGGACGGGCAGGAGACCTCCACGATCTCGGCCCCGAGCTTCACGAGCTGCTCCACGCCCGCTTCGTAGGCGGCGATGACGCCCGGTTCGGCGGCGTCGGCGCCCTCCTTGAACTCCTTGACGACGCCGAGCCTGACGCCGGTGAGGTCGCCGGTCGCGCCGAGGCGGGCGGCCTCCACGACGGGCGGGACGGGCGCGTCGATGGAGGTCGAGTCGCGCGGGTCGTAGCCGGAGATGACCTCGTGGAGCAGCGCGCCGTCGAGGGCGTTGCGCGAGACCGGGCCCGGGGTGTCCAGTGAGGACGAGAAGGCGATGAGCCCGTAGCGGGAGTTGCCGCCGTAGGTGGGCTTGGCGCCGAAGGTGCCGGTGACGGCGCCGGGCTGGCGGATCGAGCCGCCGGTGTCGGTGCCGATGGCGAGCGGGGCCATCTTCGCGGCGACCGCGGCCGCGGAGCCGCCGCCGGAGCCGCCGGGGATGCGCCCGGTGTCCCACGGGTTGCGGGTCGGGAAGTACGCGGAGTACTCGGTGGAGGAGCCCATCGCGAACTCGTCCATGTTGGTCTTGCCGAGGATCGGCATCCGCGCGGCCTTGATGCGCTCGGTGATCGTGGCGTCGTAGGGCGGGATCCAGCCTTCGAGGATCTTCGAGGCGGCGGTGGTCGGCAGGCCCTTGGTGACCACGACGTCCTTGACGGCGATCGGGACGCCCGCGAGCGGGCCGAGGTCCTCGCCCGCGGCGACGGCGGCGTCGACCTCGGCGGCGACGGCGAGCGCGCCTTCGCGGTCGACGTGCAGGAACGCCTTGACGGTGCCGTCGACGGCCGCGATGCGGTCGAGGAACGCGGTGGTGACGGCGACGGAGGTCAGGCGGCCCTCGCGGATGTCCGCGGCCAGTTCGGCGGCGGTGCGGTCGATGATGCGGTCGGTCATCAGGCCTCCTCGTCCAGGATGCGCGGGACACGGAAGCGGTCCTCGGCGGTGTCGGGGCCGCCGGCGAGGACGGCGTCGCGGGGCAGGGACGGCTGGGGCTGGTCTTCCCTGAACACGTTCACCAGCGGCACCGCGTGCGAGGTCGGCTGGACGCCGTCCGTGTCGACGTCGGCGAGCGTCTTCATCGATTCGAGGATGACGTCGAGCTGGCCGGCGAAGGCGTCGAGCTCGTCATCGGTGACTTCGAGGCGGGCCAGCCGCGCCAGGTGCGCGACCTCCTCGCGTGAAATCGTACTCACGACAGGTGTTTCCTAACGGTTACTAGCTGCGGGAAGACCAGTCGAGTCTAGGCCGTGCGCGGCGCGGGCCCGAGGCGGGCACCGTGGAGAGTGGCCGGGCCCGGCACGGGCTTACCCGGCGCTGTGACGAAGCTGGCGCGAAAAGGGTTCGACAGGAATCGGGCGGTATGGATGTCCACCCCTAGCCACGGCGAATGTGACGTGATACTCTCTCGTTACTGGTTCGGAACGGGTTTCCTGGTTTCCTTTCTGTTTCCTTGCTAAGAACGAGTCGGTGGGTGTTCCGACTTGTGGTGGTGTTCTCGGACCAGTGCAGGCCCCGGGCGAAAGCCCGGGGTCTGATTCGTGCTCTGGGGTGTTCCCTTGTCCCCCTAGGCGTTCGCCGAGGCGAGATCCCCGTCCTCGGTCTCCTGCGCCGCACCGCCGTGCCAGGCGCTCCACAGTCCCGCGTAGTGCCCGCCGAGCGCGATGAGCTCGTCGTGGTCGCCCAGTTCGGCGACGCGCCCGTCCTCGACCACCGCGATCCGATCGGCGTCGTGCGCCGTGTGGAGGCGGTGCGCGATCGCGATCACGGTGCGCCCCTCCAGGACCGCCGCGAGCGCCCGTTCGGTGTCGCGGGCGGCGCGCGGGTCGAGCATCGCGGTCGCCTCGTCGAGGATCACCACGTCGGGGTCGGCCAGGATGATCCGCGCGAGCGCGATCTGCTGCGCGCTCGCAGCGTCGAGTTCGCGGGCCTTGCCGCCCAGCGGCGTGTCGAGGCCCTCGGGCAGGTCGAAGGCCCAGTCGGCGCCGACGGCCGCCAGCGCGGCGTCGAGTTCGGCGTCCGTGGCGCCCGCCTTGGCGAGGATGAGGTTGTCGCGCAGGGAGGCCGTGAAGACGTGGTGCTCCTGGGTGACGAGGGTGACGCGCTTGCGGCGCTCGTCGAGGGGCAGTGCGGCGACGTCGACGCCGCCGATGGCGGCCCGGCCCTCGCGGGGCACGTCGGAGCCGGAGATGAGGCGCGCGAGGGTGGACTTGCCGGCGCCGGAGGGGCCGACGACGGCGAGGCGCTGCCCGGCCGGGACGTGGAGGGACACGCCGTGGAGGACGTCGCGGCCGCTGCCGGGGTAGGCGTAGCGGACGCCGGTGAGCTCGACGGCGCCGTCGGCGGGCCGTTCGCTCGTGGCGCCGGTCTCGGCGTCCTCGGCCTCGGCGACGCCTTCGATGCGGGCCATGGCGGCGAAGCCGCGCTGGACCTTCTCGACCCACATGAGGAGGTGGTCGATGGGGAACAGGATCTGGCGGGTGAGGACGGCGCAGGCGGCGACGGTGCCGAGGGTGACGCCGCCTTGGAAGTAGAACGCGCCGCCGACGATGAGGACGGCGGCGGTGGGGAGGGCGTAGGAGCCGTCGAGGAAGGGGAAGAAGACGCTGCGCAGGTAGAGGGTGTAGCGGGCGGCCTTCCAGTGGCGTTCGACGGTGGCGTCTCCGGCGGCGTCGCGCTGGGCGCGGAGGCGGTAGGCCTCGGTGGTGCGGGCGCCGTCGGCGGAGGCGCCGATGGCGTCGCCGATCCCGGATTCGGCCTCGCGTTCGGCGAGGTAGCCGTGGCGGGCGCGTTTGAGGTACCAGCGGGTGCCGATGTAGAGGGGCGGGACGACGACGAGCATGCACAGGCCAAGGAGCGGGCTGGCCCAGAGCATCGCGGCGAGGAACACGATGACCTTGAGGAGGGAGACGGTGACCTGCGGGAGGCCGTCGCGGAACAGCATCCCGGCTTCGGGGACGTCGGCGGAGGAGCGGGTCATGAGGTCGCCGGAGCCGGCCTGTTCGACCACGGGCATCGGGAGGCGGAGGGCGCGTTCGACGAATTCGGTGCGCATCCGCGCCGAGAGGCGTTCGCCGAGGCGGTGGGAGACGAAGGTGCCGGCCCAGGTGAAGACGACGACGGCGACGATGGAGAGGACGAGGCCGAGCGCGAGGGTGTCGATGGAGTCGCCGGCGGCGAGGCGGTCGAGCATGTCGCCCAGGAGGATCGGGGCGACGGCGGCGGCGACGGCGCCGACGAGGTGGAGGCCGACGGCGGTGGCGGCGCGGCGCTTCTCGGTGGCGAGGAGGCGCAGGAAGGCGCGGCGGACGGCGGGGGTGTCGGCGACCGGCAGGAGGCCGTTGTCGGCGGTGGGGACTGGGGTGCTCACGCTGCCTCCCGGGTGACGAGTGCGCGGTAGTCGGGGTGTCCGGCGACCAGGTCGTGGTGGCTGCCGGTGGCGATGACCTTGCCGCCGTGGACGTACGCGACCTTGTCGGCGCGGCCGAGCCACAGCGGGGAGGTGGTGGCGACGGCGGTGGCGCGTCCGGCGCGGGCTTCGGCGAGGCGGTCGACGATGCGGGCCTCGGTGTGGGAGTCGACCGCGGAGGTCGGTTCGCGCAGCAGGAGGGTCTCGGGGGCGGCGGCGATAGCGCGGGCGAGGCGCAGTCGTTGGCGCTGGCCGCCGGAGAGGGTGCGGGCCTGGTTGTCCAGTCGCGTGTCGAGGCCGTGCGGGAGGGCTTCGACGACGTCGGCTGCGGAGGCGGCCTCGATGGCGGCTTCGACGCGGCCTTCGCCGTCGCGGGCGGCGACGGCGGCGGCGACGGTGCCCGCGAAGAGGTAGGCGTCGTGGTCGGCGACGAGGACGCGGCGGCGCAGTTCGTCGCGGTCGATGGCGGCGACGGGCACGGTGCCGAAGCGGGCTTCAGAGTCGGCGTAGCCGCCGAGGCGGTCGAAGACCTCGGCGATCTGCGCGGCGTCGGCGGAGGCGACGGCGAGGAGTTCGCCGCCGTTGACGGTGAGGCCGGATTCGGGGTCGTGGAGTTCGGCGCCTTCGGCGGGGCCCGGCAGGATCTGTTCGGGCGCTTCGCGTTCGGGGACGGCGAGGAGTTCGCAGACCTTGGCGGCGGCCACGCGGCCCTCGATGATGCGGTAGGTGCAGCCGATGAGCCAGTGGACGGGGAGCATGAGCGCGCCGGTGTAGCCGAAGGCGGCGACCATCTGGCCGGGGGTGAGGTCGCCGGAGGCGACCTGGCTCGCGGAGATCCAGATGACGACGCCGAGGAGGATCGCGGGGGTGCCTTCGCCGAGGGCGTTGAGCCACGCGGTGGGTCCGGCGACCTTGAACCCGGCTTCGCGGAGCGCTTCGGAGTCCTCGCGGTAGGAGGCGTTGAAGCGGTCCTCGCCGCCGATGCCGCGCAGGACGCGCAGGCCCGAGACGATGTCGGAGGCGCGGTCGGTGATGTCGCCGACGCGTTCGCGGTAGCGCTCCTGGCTGGCCTGGAGCTTGGAGAGGACGGGGCCGGTGATGAGGCCGACGGCGAAGACGCCGATGAAGATCGTCAGGCCAAGGGCGACGGAGGTGTTGAACAGGAGGATGCCGACGGCGACGAGGCCGAGGAGGCAGCCGGCGCTGGGCGAGAGGGAGTCGACGGCCCAGGAGATGCGGTTGATGTCGGTGGCGCCGACGGAGACGACCTGGCCCGTGGTGACCTTGCGGCGCAGTTCGTCGCCGAGGCGGTTGACCTTGCGGGTGGCGAGCTGGAGGGTGCGGTAGGAGGCGTCCATGCGCCAGTAGACGGTGAGGCGGTGGGACCACACGATCATCGCGGCGAAGAGGCCGCCGGCGGCGACGAGGCCGAGGGACCAGCCGACGAGCGCGCCCCAGTCGCGCTGGGCGAGGCCTTCGTCGACGGCGCCGGTGAGGAAGTAGGGGAGGATCGGGAGGCCGCCGAGGGCGATGCCGGAGGTGACGAGCGCGGCGGCGGCGAGGCCTTTGCGGCGCGAGGCGAGCCACAGCAGGAACCGCCAGGGCGTGCCCGGCGGCGTCGACTCGTCAACCCTGCGGCCGCCGGGCGGGGGCGGGCCGTCGAGCGGCAGTTCGGGGGCGCGGAGGATCCTCACTTGCCGAGCGTAAAGGGCGGGTACGACAACGGCAAGCCGTTTATCGCTCAAGAGCGGCCCTGAGCTGGGGTTCTTCCGGTGCGACCCAAGGGGTGAGACGTTCGCCGCATTCGCGGCCGCGGTACCGGCGTGGGGGTCGCTCGCGTTCGGCTCGTAGACTCGCGGGGACCCCCGAGGAGGCACCCATCCGAACGACGCGCCGCCGCCGCGCGGTCCGGCCGCTCGGCACCAGGCTCCTGGTGGCCGCCTCCGCGGTCGTGTTCGGTCTGCTCGGCTGGGTGGGCGCGCACGCGCTCTCGTCCTGGCTCCTCGACCACGCCCATGTGACCGGCCGCGCGCCGGACGTGTGGCGGCTGGACGAGCACGCCGACCAGGTCGCGATCCTGGCCGCGGGCCTGGCGATCGGGTCGCTGGCCGGGCTGGCGGCGATCCGGGTCCGGCCGCGGGCCTCCAAGCGGGCGGTGCGGGTCTCGGCGCTGCTGTCGACCGGCGCGTTCGTGTGCACCGACGCGGCCGAGCGTGCCGTGGCCGGGGAGTACCCGGTGCCGCCGCTCATGGTCCTCGTCCTCGGCCTCGCCGTCTACGCGTTCATCGGCGCGTGCGCCTCGCTGCTGTGGCAGTGCCTCGTCGGCGCGGTGCGCGGCGCGCTCGCGTTCCCCGAGCCGCGGCGATCCCCCGCGCTGCGACGGGCCCGCGCCGCCGCGTGCGGCCGCGGGGTCCTCGCGCGCGCCTGCCCGCCGCGGGTCTCCGCGGGCCGGTCGCCGCCCCTCGCCGCGGGACACCTCGACCTCTTACCGCCGCACGGGCTGTGCGGCGGTGTCCCCGCCGCCCGGGCCACGATGCCCTAGGGCTCCCTCCGCGCACTCCCGACAGGAGACCGCCGTGCCGAAGACG
Source organism: Glycomyces paridis (assembly GCF_004912155.1). GTDB lineage: Bacteria > Actinomycetota > Actinomycetes > Mycobacteriales > Micromonosporaceae > Glycomyces > Glycomyces paridis. The sequence goes on from NZ_STGX01000011.1 coordinate 80,881, forward strand.
CGTTCCGAAGACCTCAGATCCGACCACGGGGAATGGGCCGGTGAGCGCTGGGGCGCCTCCGGCCGCCCCGTCCTGCTCCTCAACCCCGCCGAAGACGACCGCTCCGCCTGGTGGCCGGTGGCCGCGCGCCTCGTCGACCTCGGCGCCGTGTCGGTGCTCGACCTGCCCGAGGGACGCACGGTCGCCGACCAGGCCGAGTCCCTCGCGCTCCTGGCCGCCCGAGCCGGGGCCCGCGCGCCCGTCCTCGCCGGGCACGGCCGGGCCGCGCTCGTGGCGACCGTGTTCGCCGTCCGCTATGTGGCCCACGCGGTCGTGAACGTCGGGCAGCGCCTCGACGTGCCCGAAGCGGCCGAGGCCGGTGGCCGCCTCGAATGCCGGTACCTCTCGGTGTTCAGCGCCGAGCCGCGGCCGGGCTACGAGGCGTGGCTGCGCGTGCGCGTGCCCGGCGGCGAGTACGAGGAGTACGGGACGGGCGACGCCCACCCGCACCTGGGCTCCCCCGGCCGTTTCGCCGCCGACCTGCGCCGCGTCGCCTGCTGAAACCGATGGACGGATCCGCAGCGGCGGCAGTACGTTCTCCGCGATAACTCCACTGACGGGAAGAGGTGCATTTCGATGGCGGTCCTGACGGCCGCGGCCGGTGCGAACCGGGCGCAGAGCGACCACAACCATTGCGACAGAAGGATCTCCGAAAGTGGATCTCCCACGTAGTTTCACCATCCGCGAAAGCGGTCACCGACTGCTCAACCCGTTCACGACCGAGAAGCTCGCGATCCTGGGCGAGGCGCTGCGCATCGAGCCGGGCACCGCAGTGCTCGACCTCGCGTGCGGCAAGGGCGAACTGCTCTGCACCTGGGCGCGCGACCACGGTGTGCGGGGCACCGGCGTCGACATCAGCTCGGTGTTCACCGCGGCCGCGCGCGAGCGCGCCGCCGAACTGGGCGTGGCCGACAGGGTCGCGTTCGTCCACGGCGACGCCTCCGGGCACGTCGCGGACGAGCCGGTCGGCATCGCCGCGTGCGTCGGCGCGACCTGGATCGGCGGCGGCCTCGACGGCACCGTGGAGCTGCTGCGGCGCAGCCTCGCGCCCGGCGGGCTCATGCTCGTCGGCGAACCGTACTGGCGCCGGCGCCCCGAGGACGCCGCGACCGTGGCGGCCTGCCACATGGGCGACGAGTCGGACCTGTACGACCTGCCGGGCCTCGTGGCCCGGTTCGGCGAGCTCGACTGCGACGTGGTCGAGATGGTCCTCGCCGACCAGGACAGCTGGGACCGGTATGTCGCGGCCCAGTGGCTCAACGTCCGCCGCTGGCTCGACGCGAACCCCGGCGACGAGCTCGCCGGGGAGATGCGGGAGGAGCTGCGGACCGCTCCGGTGCAGCACGTGCGCTACCAGCGCGAGTACCTGGGCTGGGGCGTCTTCGCCCTGATGAACCGCTAGAGCGGCGCCGGAACGAAGGCGGGTCCCACGCGGGGCCCGCCTTCAGTTCGCTCCGTGCCAGGACCGCCACAGCCGCACGGGGCAACCGTAGCGAGCGGCCGCGCCGGACGGCAAACGGTCAACAACCGAGTCTGCTTCGCGCGTACGTCACCGGTTGCCGAAGAACGACTGCTGCTGGACCTGCATGGCGTTGCGGCGGTGGCCGACGAGGTCGACGACGAGGTTGACCAGTTCCTCGGGGTTGTTGGTGGCGCCCGCGGCGCGCGGGTGGGTCATGGCCCGCACCTGCGGATTGTCGGAGAACACGACGGCGGGGGTGGGGATGCCGCGCGCGACCATCCGATCGAGGAGGGCCATGCCCGCCACCTGGTCTCCGGGGTCGTTCTCGCGGTGGAGGTCGGTGATCACGAGGTCGCAGCCGTCGGCGTCGAGGTACCGCAGCGCCTCATCGGTGGACTTGACGGTGACGACGCGCATCCCCGCGGTGCGGAAGAGTCGGACCAGCGGTTCGTTCCAGTGCGGATGGTCGTCGACCCAGAGGATCGCGCCGCCCTGAAGGAGGTCGGCGGCGGCCGCGAGCCTGGTGGCGGCGCGCAGGCCGCGCTGAGGATCGGTGGTCACGGCGTAGTAGGACGGCGGCCGGTGCGCGGTGGTGCCCACGGTCGGCGGATAGAGCGGGCCGATCGGGTAGCCCTGGTGCGGCGGAACGGGCGGGTACGGCTTGACGGGCGCGCTCGGCGGAGTCTCCGCCGACAGCGGCTCGGCTTCGGGTCCGGTCTGGACGCCGTCTTCGTCGAGGAGTTCGTCGAGGTCGACATCGTCTTCGGTGACCGGCCCGGGCTGCTTCGGCAGCGGCCGCCGCAGCACGAACGTCCGATCGCCGTCGGCGGGGGCGCCGGGCGGTCCGGGCAGCCAGGTTCCCGTTCCCGTCCGGGCCTCGACCGGGGTCCAGGAGGTCGGCTCGACCGATCCGGGGGGATCGCGGTCGTCCGGCCCCTCGTCGCCCGCCGTCGGGTCGCTCGGCACCGGGGTCTCGGGACCGCGGTTGAAGGCCTGCTCGATCGCGTCCTGCGCGAAGTCGACCGAGACGAACGGCGATTCGACACGGGTCATGCGGTGCGCCTGCTGAGCGAGGAGCCGCTTCGCGAGGACCAGAGCCGCGATGGCGAGGCCGATCCACAGGAACGCCGGCAGCACCTTGATCAGTTCGATCCAGATGGCTTCACTCATGAACGGCTCCAAGGGAGGGGGTACCGGGCCGGGCATCTCAACCATAATGGGCCGAGGCCACCGTTCCGGCACCCCCTCGCGCTAGCGGGTGAGCACCGCGTAAAGCGCGATCCAGCGGTCGGGCGCGACGAGTCCGACCGGCGCGTCGCGCGCGATCCCGGCTTCCGCGCAGGCGCGAGCGGCGAGGCGGGCTGGTACGGCCCGGCGCAGCGAGGCCGAGAGGGAGCCGCCGACGCCGGAGAAACCGAGGTCGACGAGGTCGCGGTAGTCCTCCAGGGCCGCTTCGGGAAGCAGCGGTTCGGGGCGGCGCGTCAGATGCAGGACGGCCGCGTCGACGGCGGGGACCGGGCGGAACTTCGCGCGGTCGATGCGCGTCCCGAGGTCGAAGTGCCACGTCGGCCAGTGGGCGACGGTGAGTCGGCTCCAGCGGCCGTAGTCGCCGGTGTGCTTGCGGGCGAACTCGCGCTGGACGACGAGGGTGGCGGCGGTCAGGGTGCGGGCGGCGAGGCACCAGCGCACGATGTCGGTGGTGATGGCGAAGGGCGCGTTGGCGACCACCGCGAACGGCTCGTCGGGGGCCCTGGCGTCGCGGAAGTCGCCGAGGCGGCACTGGAAGCGAGGGTGGTGGCCCAGGCGCGAGCGCAGGCGTTCGGCGAAGTGGCGGTCCTTCTCGTAGGCGACGACGCGGCGGGCGCGGTCGAGGAGCGGCCGGGTGAGGGCGCCGTCGCCAGGACCGACCTCGACGACGAGGTCGACAGGGCCGACGCCGGAGGCGGCGACGATGCCGCGCGCGATAGAGGGGTCGGCGATGAAGTTCTGCGACAGGGCCTTGCGGTTGGAGGTCTTGCGGTCGGCGGTACGGCCCTCGCGGGCGCGCGGGAACTGGCTGCGGGACATGGCGATCCTTGCGGAGTAGTCGAATCGGGACTCGATTCGCCCAGGTCCGCGCACGGACGCGGCCGGTGCCGCCTGAGGGCACCGGGGAAGGCTGACGCGTGCGGGCCTAGGCCGCCGCGCGGATCCGCGTGTAGGTGGGTCCGAACGCGGCGCACGCGTTCGTCCCGGGACTGCCTGACATGGCGCCGAGACTAGCCGGTGCCGCGGTCGGCGTCGAGCCGGTTTCCGGGGCGGGGCCGCGGGATCGCGTCGGTGTCGCCGGTGCTGTGGCGGCCGGGCACGTGCAGGCGCAGCACGGCCTCCCCGGCCCAGCCGGGCACCGAGCCGGGGCGCGAGGCGAGCGCCATGGACGCGAACGCGAGCGGCACCGTCCACAGTGCGGGCTGCGCCAGGAGGATCGAGACGGGGCCCGGCTCCAGGTCGAGGACGGCCGAGGCCAGCGCCGCGCCGGTGGAGGAGCCGGCGCCGATGAGCAGGCCGACGGTGGCGCCGGTGGCGGTGAGGCCGCGCCACCAGATGCCGAGGGTGAGCAGGGGGCAGAAGGTGGAGGCGGCCACCGCGAAGGCCCAGCCGACCAGGACGTTGATGTCGACGTCGGCGGCCGGGAGGGCGAGGGCGACGGCGAGGACGGTGCCGACGACGACTCCCAGGCGCAGCCGCGAGAGCGACCCGCCGAACAGGTCGTGCGAGAGTCCGCCCGCGAGCGCGAGGAGCAGGCCCGAGGAGGTCGACAGGAAGGCCGCGAACGCGCCTGCGGCGACGAGGGCGGTGAGCACGGCGCCGAGGGTGCCGGGGACGATCGCGCCCGGCACGAGGACGGGGACGACGTCGGTCTCCTCGGGGTCGGGGGTGACGACGCGGCCGAGGAGCCCGTAGACGACCGGGAAGAGGTAGAAGAACCCGAGCAGGACGATGACGCTGACGGCGACGCGGCGGGCCGCGCGGGCCCCGGCGACGGTGTGGAAGCGCATGACGACGTGCGGAAGTCCCATGGCGCCCAAGGTGGTCGCGACGAGGACGGAGACGGTGGAGAGGAGGGAGTGGCCCGAGCCGTCGAGGTCGAGGAGGGGGCGGGTCCAGCCGGGGTCGGCGGCGATCGGGTTGAGCGCGGCGTCGCGGCGCTCGGGTCCGGCGAGGGCGAAGAGCGCCACGGCGGGCCCGGCGATGAACGCGAGCTTGACGAGGTAGTGGAAGGCCTGGACGTAGGTCGCCGAGCGCATCCCGCCGACGGCGATGGTGGAGGAGACCACGAGTCCGGCGCCGACGACGCCGATCCAGTAGGGGATGCCGGAGACGAGTTCGAGCACGACCCCGGCGGCCTTGAACTGCGGCAGGAGGTACAGCAGCATGATGACGAGGACCACGAGGCCGCACATGCGGCGCAGCCGCGGCGAGGCGAGCCGGTACTCGGCGAAGTCGGGGACTGTGTAGGCGCCGCTGCGGCGCATCGGGCCCGCGACCAGCGCGGCGACGAGCACGTACCCGGCGGTGAAGCCCACGGCGTACCACATGGCGCCGACGCCGTTCTTGACGAGCAGCCCGGCGAGGCCGAGGACGGAGGCGGCCGAGACGTACTCGCCGGCGATGGCGAGGGCGTTCCAGCCGGGGACGATGCTGCGGGAGGCGACGAGGAAGTCGGGTGTGGAGCGCGCGGCGCGGACCCCCCAGACGCCGATGAGGACGCTGGCGACGATGACCGCGCCGATGGCGGCGAGGCCGAGCATCAGGGGCCGTCCCCGTGGTGGGTGTCCTCGATGCGCTCGGCCCGGCGCACGTGGAGCGCGGCCAGGGCCAGCAGGATCGGGTAGGGCACGAAGAACAGGAGGATCCAGCCGAGGTGGCCGGGGGTGAGGGCGGCGGCGGTGAGGAGCACGGCGAGGGCCGATAGGAGGGCCCCGGCGGTGGTGACGGCGAGGCGGCGCTGGCGGCGGAGGGCGTTCTCGGCGGCGTCGAGGTCGATGGCCGAGGAGGGCACGGGCGGGCGCCCGGCGAGGTGGGAGAGGCGGCCCTTGGCGTCGGCGCCGCGGCGCTGGGCGAGGCGGGTCTGGGGGCTGGTGACGCGGACGCGCTGGTTCACCGGTGCGCCTTCGCGAAGGCGCGCACCGGGAGTCGGGGCGCGGGGGCGGTCACTGGGTGCGGCCGCCTTCGCGGGCTGCCTGGAGGAGCCGTTCGCGCAGGAGCCGGGAGTGGCGCCGGCTCACGGGGACCTCGCCGACCTCGGTGACGGCGACGAGGCCGGCGGTGGAGGTGACGCGCAGTTCGGTGACGGCGGCGAGGTTGATGAGGAAGGAGCGGTGGGCGCGCACGAACCCGGCGGCGTCCCAGACCTCTTCGAGGTAGGTGAGGGACTGGCGCAGCAGGTGGGAGCCGCGTCCGATGTCCTTCTGGGAGCAGTGGAGGCGCACGTAGTCGCCGTGGGCCTCGGCGTAGGCGATGTCGTCGCGGCGCACGAACACGGTGCGCCCGGCGAGTTCGACCTGGACGACGGCGAGGTCGTCGGCCTTGTCCCCCACCGGCCGTCCGGTGCGGCGGCGGCCGAGGCGCGCGACGGCCTCGGCGAGCCGTTCGGGGCGGAAGGGTTTGAGGAGGTAGTCGGCGGCGCCGAGCCCGAAGGCCTCGACGGCGTGGTTGTCATAGGCGGTGACGAACACGATCTCGGGCGGGTCGGAAAGGCGCTTGAGGATGCGGGCGACGTCCATGCCGGTGAGGCCGGGCATGGCGATGTCGAGGAACGCCGCGTCGAAGGAGCCGGATCCGAGCAGGCGCACCGCCTCGTCTCCGCCTGCGGCGCAGCGGACTTCGCCGACACTGGGCAGTTCGGCGAGCTGCCCGGCGAGTTCGGCCCGGGTGGAGGGCTCGTCCTCGACGACGAGGAGGCGCAGTCCGGCACTCATGCGTGCACCCCCCGCGCGTATCTGGGGATGCGGACGGTCGCCTTGGTCCCCGCTCCGGGGGCGGTGTCGAGCCACAGGCCGTACTCGGGGCCGTAGACCGCTCGGAGGCGCCGGTCGACGTTGGCGAGCCCGATGCGCCCGCCGCCCGCGTGCTTGCCGGTCAGGATGGCTTTGGCCGCTTCGGGTTCCATGCCCGCGCCGTCGTCCTCGATCTCGATGACGCACAGGGCGCCCTCGGAGAAGCCGCGCACGGCGATGTGGCCGGTGCCGGGGCGCGACTCGAAGCCGTGGCGGACGGCGTTCTCCACGATGGGCTGGACGACCAGGAAGGGTATGGGCACGGGCAGGACCTCCGGGGCGATGCGCAGGGTGATGTCGAGTCGGTCGTCGAAGCGGGCGCGCTGGAGTTCGAGGTAGGTCTGGACGGCCTGGAGCTCGGCGGCGACCGTGGCGAAGTCGCCGGTGCCCGCGAAGGAGTAGCGCAGGTAGTCGGAGAAGTCGGTGAGCAGCTCGCGGGCCCGCTCGGGGTCGGTGCGGGTGTGGGCACTGATGGCGGCCAGCGCGTTGTGCATGAAGTGCGGGGAGATCTGGGCGCGGAGGGTGCGCAGGTCGGCGGCGGCGATCCGCTCCCGGGAGCGGTCGAGTTCGGCGTGGTCGAGCGCGGTGGCGACGAGGTGGGCGGCTTCGGCGAGTTCGGCGTCGCTGACGTCCCCGGCGACGAGGAGGCAGCCGGCGAGGTCGCCGGAGACGACGAGGGGCGCGGCGCGCAGGGGCGGGGCGGTGACCGGTTCGAGGAGGTCGAGGCTCTCGGTGAGGATGCCCAGGGCCGCTTCGGTGTCGAGGGGTCCGGCGACGGCGAGGAGGCGTTCGCAGTCGGCGAGGGCGACGGCGTCGGCGGCGAGGAGTCGCGCGAGGCGGCGGGCGGCGGTCTGGGCGCCCTTGTCGGTGAGGCCGTCGGCGAGCGCCTCGCCGATCTGGCGGGACAGTCGCAGGGCGCTGAGGGTCGCCGCGCTTCCGGAGCGCCGTCGTTGGCGCTGAGGAGTGAGCCTCACCGCGCGAAGGGAGGCCCGGATGCGACCGGGGATCACCCCTTCACTGTAACGTGGCGCACATTCGGGGGCGGGGAGGGCCGGTCGGCCTTCCCCGCCCCCTGGGCCTCAGTGATTCACGGCCCGCTCAGAGCCGGCTCCGGTGAGCGCCCGGACCTGGAGGGTCGCGAACTTCTCGGAGTCGGACTCGTCGCTCGTCAGCGTGCCGACGACGGCGCACAGGAGACCGAGCGGGATGGAGACCAGGCCCGGGTTCGACATCGGGAACCATGCGATGTCGACCCCTTCGCCGAGCAGCGAGTTCTCGGCCCCGGAGAAGACCGGGGAGAAGACGACGAGGGTCAGGGAGGCGATGAGCCCGCCGTAGATGCCCCACAGCGCGCCGCTGGTGTTGAACCGCTTCCAGAACAGGCTCAGCAGCAGCGTCGGCAGGTTCGCCGAGGCCGCCACCGCGAAGGCGAGGCCCACCAGGAAGGCGACGTTGAGGTTCTGGGCGAAGATCGCCAGGACGATCGCGACGACGCCGATGCCGATCGAGGCGAGCTTGGCGAAGCCGACCTCTTGGCGCTCGGAGGCCTGCCCGCGCCGGAGGACGCTGTTGTACAGGTCGTGCGCGAGCGACGAGGACGAGGCGATGACCAGGCCCGACACGGTCGACAGGATGGCCGCGAAGGCCGCCGAGGCGATGACCGCGAGCATGACCGACCCGAGGGTCGACCCGCCCACGTCACCGCCGACCACTTCCGCCAGTTGCGGCGCGGCGGTGTTCCCGGCCTTGTCCTGCGCGGTGATGGCCTCGTAGCCCACGATAGCGGCGGCGCCGAAGCCGAGCACGAGCGTCATCAGGTAGAAGGCGCCGATCAGGCCGATGCCCCAGTTGATGGACTTGCGGGCGACGCGGGCGTCGGGGACGGTGTAGAAGCGGATGAGCACGTGCGGGAGGCCGGCGGTGCCGAGCACCAAGGCGATGCCGAGGCTGAGGAGGTCGAGCTTGTTCCACATGGTCTGGACCGCGTCGCCGGGTACCTCGACGCCGTACCGCAGGCCCGGTTCGAGGAACGCCGCGCCCTGGCCCGAGGCGGTGGCCGCGTCCTCCAGGAGGTTCGAGACGTTGAAGCCGTACTGGCCGAGGACCATGATCGTCAGGACGGCCGCGCCGCCGACGAGCACGCAGGCCTGGAAGATCTGGACCCAGGTGTTGCCCTTCATGCCGCCCAGGGCGACGTAGAGGGTCATGATGAGGCCGACGAAGACGATGCCGACGATCTTGGCGGTCGCGGCGTCCATGCCGAGGAAGGTCTCGCCCTCCTTGATGCCGAGCAGGAGCGCGATGAGCGCGCCCGCGCCGACCATCTGCGCGAGCAGGTAGAAGATCGAGACGCTCAGGGTGGAGACGGCGGCGGCGGTGCGGACCGGGCGCTGGCGCATCCGAAACGAGAGCACGTCGGCCATCGTGAACCGGCCGGTGTTGCGGAGCATCTCGGCGACGAGGAGCAGCGCGACGAGCCAGGCGACGAGGAAGCCGATCGAGTAGAGGAACCCGTCGTAGCCGAACAGGGCGATCGTCCCGGCGATGCCGAGGAACGAGGCGGCCGACATGTAGTCGGAGGCGATCGCGAAGCCGTTCTGCCACGCCGAGAAGCCGCGCCCGCCGGAGTGGAAGTCGGTGGCGGTGCGGGTGTAGCGGTGCCCCCAGATGGTGATGCCGATGGTGACGGCGACCGTGGCGAGGAACAGCACCATGGTGAGGGTGCGGCCGGAGCCTTCGGCCTGGGCGAGGATGTCCATCAGCGGTCCTCTCCGTAGTGGACGGCGTCGTGGAGCTCGATCGCCTTGGGGTCGAAGTTGCGGGAGGCGTAGCGGGAGTAGCCCCACGCGATGCCGAAGGTGGAGAGGAACTGCCCCAGGCCGAGGAGGAGGGCGACGTTGACGTTGCCGAAGACCACGGTGCCCATGAAGTCGCGGGCGTAGGCCGAGAGCAGGACGTAGAGGAGGTACCAGGCGAGGAAGCCGAAGGTGGCGGGGACGATGAATCGGAACAGGGTGCGTTTGAGTTCGGCGAACCGCGGGTCGTCGTGCATGGCGGCGATGTCCGCCTCGCTGACCTCGGGGGGTGGACCGTCGGCGTCGGGACTGGTGGTCATCGGGCCTTCCTCCTTGCTGGGCTGTTGCTGGGCTGCGCCCGGTCCCGGTCGCGTCGGCGCCGTGCGGGCCGGGCCGACGCGGAACCGGGTTTGTCAAGGAACCTATGAGCCTCAGGAGGCAGTGAGAAGCATCGATGTGACGTGGGTCGCCGGATCGCCGTCCTCCTGCGACGAGGCTGCGACGGGGCGTCGCCGAACGGTCGGCGAGCGGTCTGTGAACGGCGCGAACGAAAGGGCGCCTCACGGCCGATGAATCCGCGCCGCCCGTCTCGTCTGCATAGGGAAGAGGACCGAGGGCGGGCCGCGCGAGCACCCGTCGGCTGAGAGGACCCGCCGATGGCGACCAAGATGATCTTCCTGAACCTGCCCGTCGCGGACCTGGGCCGGGCCAAGGGGTTCTACGAGGCCCTGGGTTGGGCCGTCAACCCCGACTTCACCGACGAGAACGCCGCCTGCGTCGTCGTGGACGACAACATCTGCCTCATGCTCCTCGTCAAGGACTTCTACACGACCTTCTCCGAACGGCCCGTCGCCGACACCGTCGCCTACTCCTCGGCCGCCTACGCCCTGGCCCTCCGCACCCGCGAAGAGGTCGACGACCTCACCGAGGCCGCCCTCAAAGCCGGCGGCGCCGAAGAGGACGCCCGCAACGACCGCCGCGTCCAAGAAGCCGAAGTAGGCATGTACGGCCGCACCTTCCTCGACCCCGACGGCCACCAATGGGAGCCCTTCTTCATGCCCTACCCCCAGTCCTGACCCCCGGAAACCCCGAAGGGCCGCCCCGCTTCACGCGGGGCGGCCCTTCGCCACCGTCAGCCCGGCGGCTGCGGCGGTTGGTTGGGCGGCGGACTTTCGGGAGGCGGCGGAGCCGCGCCGGGCTGCGGCGGTCGGCCGGGCCACTGCTGCGCACCGGGCGGGTACATCGGCGGCGGGTACGGGTACTGCCGCTTCCTGCCCGCGTGCACGGCGACCAGCACGATCGTGAGCACGACCGCGGCCACCACCGCGACGGCGCAGAGCAGCACAAGCAGATGCCAGGGTTTCAAGGCGCCCAAGTCGAGACCTCCGTTCGGGAGGTCGCTCTGGGAGGGGGTGTCGGGCAATTCCTCCAAATCGGATCCTCCAAAGGGGGACGGCGAAACTCAACCCCCATCATCCCAGCCCCGCACCCGAACCGACTCCCCCGAGCAGCCCGCCCCGCCCGCCACCGGGGCGTCACTCCATCGACGGAAGGCCTGCTCAGTCCTCGAACAACTCCTCGACGCGGTCGACCACGACCACCCGCTGCGTCCAAGCCGCCAACACCTCGGGGTCCTCGCACGACTCGATCCGAGACACCGCGTTGTAGTCGGTCTGGATCGAACGGGCCGCCAGCAGACCGATGAGACCGGCCCTCTGGCGCCTGAGCTCTTCGCGGCGACCTTGTTCAAGTCCGCGCTCAAGACCCTGTTCGAGACCCTGTTCGAGACCCTCCGCGAGGGCGTCCTCCCTGCCCTCGCCGGCCATCCGGGCCTTCGTCCGGCGCCACCACTCGGGTTCGGCCTCCCGGTTCATCGTCTCCTCCATGACCACTGTGAACTCCTCGCCCTTGAGCTTGCTGAGATAGTAGGCGTAATCCTCCGCCAACGTGGGACTCGTCGTTTCCAGTCCTTCCTTGAGCACCGCCATGAGCTTCGACAGCTCCCCCGCATCCCGCGGCATCCGCCGCATCACCATCGTCATGACCTGGAGTTGCAGGCTCCTGCCGAACGCCTCCGGATCGTCGATCGGCGCCAGGTCCGAGGGACCGATCGCCATCGGCGTCACGACGCTGTGCGCGCCGAGCCAGAGCCCTTCGCGATACCTCGAAGCGAGCGCATCGGTCCGGCAGATCATCACCAGCTCGGCCGGCAGCCCGTAGTCCTCGTGGACACGGGCGACATAACCGGGCAGCCGGAGCGCCTTGTCGTCCTTCCAGACCGACTGCACCTCGCAGAGAACCATCATCGCCGAATCGTCCTCGAATCCGAGCCTGACGACACGGTCCGCGCGTCGCTCCTTGAGGATCGGGGCACCGATCGACTCGGCCCGCGTGGACGCTCCGACGAGCAGCTCGCTTCTCACCGGGCTCCCGCGCACTCCACTGTGATGCCAGGCGTCGGTGCACACGGGCACCGCTCGTTCGCGCCCGATCTCGAACAGCTCCCACGAGACCCCCGGCTCGTCCATGATCAGCTTGGCGATCACCTCATGCCAGTCACCTGCCACGTGCGACTCCCTTCTTTCGTCCGACTCGCACATCAGTTCCAACGAGGGGATGAGAGAAGGGAAACGGGCTCATGGTGTGGATCACAGATCGGGAGTCGGGCTCGGGAATGGGCGGGGCCCGGCGCCTTCGGCGCCGGGCCCCAAGGGGGCGTTTGGTTATTCGCGGTGTTCCATGGGGAGGCCGAAGAGGGGGAAGAGCTTGGGGGTGTCGAGGAAGTAGTTGAGGCCGGCGATCTTGCCTTGGGCGATCTCCAGGATGGTGATGGACCAAGGGGTCCAGAGGCCCGGTTCGTCGTCGCTGGGCTTGTAGTGGCCGAAGGCGGGGTGGCCGTTGGCGTCCTCGACGCGGACGAGCTTGGAGCCGCGGCAGGCGGAACCGGTGCCGAGCAGGAACTCCACGACGCTGTCGTGGCCCTGGACCCACAGGGGGAACGGGGGCATCTGGAAGGCGACGTCGTCGGCGCACAGTGCGGTGAGGGCCTTGAGGTCGTAGGCCTCGAAGGCGCTGACGTAGCCGTCGATGAGCTTGCTCAGGTCGGCGTCGTCGATGGCGTAGGCGTCCGCGGGGCGGGCCTGGACCTGCTCCATGGTGGCGCGGGCGCGCTGGAGGGCGCTGTTGACGGAGGCGGGGCTGAGCTGGAGCGCCTCGGCGGTCTCGGCCGCCGAGAAGCGCAGGACCTCGCGCATGAGCATCACGGCGCGCTGCTTCGCGGGGAGGTGCTGGACGGCGGCGACGAACGCGAGCCGCAGCGTGTCCTTCGCTTCGGCCGCGGCGGCGGGGTCGGCGCCGAAGGCCATCGAGTCGGGGATCGGCTCGACCCACATGTAGTCGGGCTCGGGCGCGGGCAGCGGTGAGCCGGCGTCCGAGGCGGGGGCGAGGTCCATCGGCCGGGCCCGGCGCTGGGGGCCCTTGACCATGTCCAGGCACACGTTCGTGGTGATCTTGTACAGCCACGAACGGAGGCTGGAGCGGCCCTCGAAGGAGGCGTAGGACTTCCAGGCCCGCGTGAAGGCCTCCTGCACGGCGTCCTCGGCCTCGAACGACGAGCCGAGCATCCGGTAGGCGTAGGCGCACAGCTCGCGCCGGTGCGGCTCGAACTCGGCGAGTATCTCGTCATTGAGCACAACGTTCATGGCTCCAGCCTTGCACAGACCACCGACACCTGTGAAGACGGTTCGCGCGCGATCGCGCTGGCCGCGGCCGCTCCGGCCGTTCCCTTGTGGCCGCGCCGGTCAGCGGCGGCCGCGGTGGTCGGCCATCCAGCGCTCGAACGCGTCGGGGCTCATGGGCTTGGCGAAGTGCCAGCCCTGGCCCGCGTGGCAGCCCCAGCCCTCCAGCTGCTTGCGCACCGCCTCGTCCTCGACCCCCTCGGCGACCACCTCGACGTCGAGCGCCCGGCCCAGGTCGATCGTGGTGGAGACGATCGCGGCGTTGTCGGGGTCGTCGACGAGGTTGGTGACGAAGGACTTGTCGATCTTGATCTCGGTGACCGGCAGCCGCCGCAGGTGCTGCATCGAGGAGAACCCGGTGCCGAAGTCGTCCAGGCTGATCCCCACGCCGAGGTCGGAGAGGCGCTGCACGTTGACGACCACGCGCCGCGGGTCGGCCATCAGCGCGGACTCGGTGATCTCCAGCTGGAGCTTCGAGGCGTTCACCCCGTAGGCGTCGATCCGCTCGGTGAGGAAGTCGGTGAACTCCGGCGACTGGAGGTCGCGCACCGAGACGTTCACGGCCATGCGCAGGTCGTAGCCGGTCTCGTTCCAGGACCGGAGCTGGCGCAGGGCGATGTCCACGACCCGCTCGGTGAGCATCCGCATCACCGAGGAGTGCTCGGCGGTCTCGATAATCTCGGCGGGGTTCACCACGCCGCGCTCGGGGTGGTTGTAGCGCAGCAGCGCCTCGGCCCCGATGACCTCGCCGTCGGCGAGGCGCACCTGCGGCTGGTAGAAGAGGTTCACACCGGGGGCGTCGGGGTGGTCGAGAGCGCGGCGCACGTCGCCGAGCAGGCGCAGGCGCTCGGGCGAGTGGTGGTCGTACTCGGGGGCGTAGCGCGCGAACGAGGAGGCGCGCTGCTTCGACTCGTACATGGCGATGTCGGCGTGGCGGAACAGGGTCTGGAAGTCCTGGCCGTCGTCGGGGAAGACCGCGATGCCGACCGAGCCGTCGACCTCGACGCTCGCGTCGCCGAGCACGATCGGCGCGTCCAGGCGGGCGCGGATCTCGCGGGCGCACTCCAGCGGGTCGGTCATGCCGTCGATCTCGGCCCACACGAACGCGAACTCGTCGCCGCCCAGGCGCGCGATGGCCTTGCCGGGGGGCTTGTCGGCCAGGAACCGGTGGGCGAGCTCGACCAGGAGCTTGTCGCCGATCTCGTGCCCGAGCGCGGAGTTGACGTCGGCGAAGCGGTCGAGGTCGAGGATGAGCACGGCCACGGCCGTGTTCGTCTCGCCCGCGTCGATGAGCTTGGAGTCGACGAGCTCCTGGAAGCCCTTGCGGTTGAGCAGGCCGGTGAGCGGGTCGTGGTCGGCCTCGCGCTCGCGGTCGGCGGCGGCCTGGAGGATGCGGTAGACGCTGAAGATCGGGATGGCCGAGGCCGCGACCAGCCACCACGAGGACATCGCGGCGGTCGCCAGGATCGGGGCGATGGCGATCTGGGTGACGCGCAGGGCCCACTCGCTGCGGGCCCACTGCGCGAAGAGGTCGGTCCAGCCGCCGCCCAGGCGCAGGGCGGTGCGGGTGGCGACCAGGCCCCAGCTGACGAGGGTCCACACGATCCCGGCCGCGAAGACGGCGAACACCTGCGAGGCCGAGCCGGCCCACTCCCCCGCGCCGCCGAGCGCGTCCCACACCAGCCAGGCGAGCGCCAGCGCGATGCCCTGCTGGGACATGTTGAAGACGGTGCGCCAGCCCGCGGAGGAGATCTGGACGGAGAGGACGACGAGCGCCCCACACTGGACGATGAGCGCGGGGAGGAAACCCCAGGTCACCATGGTCGCGAGGACGTAGACGAGGTAGATCGAGGCGATCGGGGACATCCACAGGCCGCCCCAGCGGGTGGGGCGCAGCTCGGCGACCAGGGCGAGGGCCGCGGTGAGCCAGAACGCGAAGGGCACGCCGAACCAGCCGCCCTCGGGCACCTCGCCTTCGGCGGTCACGGCGACGGCGCACACGATCGCGCCCACGGCGACCGCCGCCAGGAAGCCGTAGTAGCGGCCTGGATGCTCGCTGGGCGCAGTGTTGCGCATGAGCGTCGTGGCCATATCGCTCCTCCCACTGCCACACCGTTCCGCGGTGACGCGCCAGAATCACCTTGGACCAGTCGTGGCCGACTCCTCTGTCATATCGCGAATTTCGCTCCCAGACAACGCTGGGAGCACATGCGGCACACTTGTGACCAGGCGCGACATGCTCGTAACTGAAACCGTTATCCACCCGTTGCCGGCAGTCGGCCCCGGGGTCGATTTCGGACGCGGCGGCCCGTTCGGGCGAAGGGGTCCGGCCCGGCGGCGCGCTCGCGGCGACCGTCCACGGGATGACGCTGCCTTGTTGTAACGAGGCTCCCCCCTCACTGGAATACGGATCGTTACCGACTTGTGATCAATCTGGTTCGCTCCCGTCGCCGACCGCCGGGGCCTCCTCGTCGGGGGCCTCAGGGGACTCGGGGGCGGGGAGCCCTTCGGCGAGGAACCGCGCGAAGTCCTCGCCGCGCACGATCGGGACGCCCAGGCTCAGGGCCTTGTCGTACTTGGAGCCGGGCTTGTCGCCCGCGACGACCGCGCCGGTCTTCTTCGAGACGGAGGAGGAGGGCTTGCCGCCGCGGGCCTTGACGGCGGCGGCGGCGCCCTCGCGGGTGTGGTCGGGGATGCCGCCGGTGATGACGACGGTGAGCCCTTCGAGGGTCTGCGGGAGGGCCGCGGCCGGGTCGGGGGCCTCGTCGCGCATCCGCACGCCCGCGGCGCGCCAGCGCTCGACGATCTCGCGGTGCCAGTCGACGGCGAACCAGTCCTTGACGGCGGCGGCGATGACGGGCCCGACGCCGTCGACGGCGGCCGTCTCGGCCTCGTCGGCGGCGGCGATGCGGTCGAGGTCGCCGAAGTGCTCGGCGAGGGCCTGCGCGGAGACGGGCCCGACGTGGCGGATGGAGAGGGCGTTGACGACGCGCCACAAGGGCTGGGACCGGGCGGTCTGGAGGTTCTCCAGCATCTGCTCGGCGGTCTTCTTCGGGGCGCCGTCCTTGTTGGCGAAGTAGGCGACGACCTTCTGCTCTCCGGTCTTCTCGTCGATCTTGGGGAGCCCGGTGTCGGGATCGCGGACGACGACGCGGATGGGCAGGAGCCGGTCCATGTCGAGGTCGAAGACGCCGCCTTCGTCGGTGAGCACCGGTTCGGCCGGCTCCAGGGGCTGGACGAGGGCGGCGCAGGCGATGTAGCCCATGCGGTCGACGTCGAAGCAGGAGCGTCCCGAGAGGTAGGCGAGGCGCTCGCGCAACTGGCCGGGGCAGGAGCGGGCGTTGGGGCAGCGCAGGTCGACGTCGCCTTCGGCGGCGGGGGCGAGCGGCGAGTCGCATTCGGGGCAGCGCTCGGGCATGACGAAGTCGGTCTCGGAGCCGTCGCGGGCGGCCTCGACGGGCGCGACGACCTCGGGGATGACGTCCCCGGCCTTGCGCACGACGACGGTGTCGCCGATCTTGACGCCCTTGGCCTTGACCTGGTCGGCATTGTGGAGGGTCGCGAACTCGACTTCGGAGCCGGCGACGCGGACGGGCGCGAGCACGGCGTAGGGGGTGGCGCGGCCGGTGCGTCCGATGGAGACCTTGATGTCGAGGAGTCTGGTGTTGACCTCCTCGGGCGGGAACTTGTAGGCGACGGCCCAGCGGGGGGTGCGGGAGGTGGCGCCGAGGCGGCGTTGGACGTCGAGGCGGTCCATCTTGACCACGACGCCGTCGATCTCGTGGACGAGGGCGTGGCGCTTGGCGCCGAACTCGGCGATGTAGTCGAAGGCCTCGGCGAGGGTGGCGACGACCTTCCAGTAGGGGCTGGTGGGCAGGCCCCAGGCGTCGAGGGCGGCGTAGGAGTGGGACTGGGAGTCCGGTTCGAAGCCGCGCAGGGCGCCGAGGCCGTGGGCGATGAAGCTGAGGGGGCGCTCGGCGGTCTTGGCGGCGTCCTTCTGGCGCAGGGAGCCGGCGGCGGCGTTGCGGGGGTTGGCGAACGGGGCCTTCCCGGCGGCGACCTGGGCTTCGTTGAGGCGGGTGAAGTCGGCGGTCGGGAAGTAGACCTCGCCGCGGACTTCGAGGAGTTCGGGCACGTCGAAGCCCTCGGCGGCGGTGAGGCGCTGGGGCACGGCGGCGATGGTGGCGACGTTGGCGGTGACGTCCTCGCCGGTGGTGCCGTCGCCGCGGGTGGCGGCGCGGGTGAGGGCGCCGTTGCGGTAGACGAGGTCGACGGCGAGGCCGTCGATCTTGACCTCGCAGAGGTAGGGCTCGTCGGGGACCTCGGCGGCGACGCGGTCGGCCCAGGTCTGCACTTCGTCGAGGCTGAAGACGTCCTGGAGGCTGAGCATCTTCTCCAGGTGGGTGACGGGCGCGAACGCCGCGGAGAAGGTGCCGACCTGCTCGGTGGGCGAGTTCGCGTTCTTGAGCTCGGGATGGGCGGTCTCGAGGTCGACCAGCTCGTGCATGAGGTCGTCGAACTGGCCGTCGGAGACGGTGGGCGCGTCCTCGGCGTAGTAGCGGCGCCGGTGCTCGGTGATCTCGGCGGCGAGGTCCTCGTGCCGGGCGCGGGCCGCCTCGAATCCGGGGGCCTTCGCGGGCGCGTCCTCCGCGTGGTCTTCGGTGCCGTCCGGGCCGGCCTCAGTGGTGCTCACGGCCCCATTGTGTCAGCTGGGTCCGACGATTCGGGGAGGACGAAGCGGTAGATGTTCACATGAGGACTCGCATCGTCCCGTCCAAGCTTATGCAAGCCGTCACCTTCCGTTCAGGTCGTGATTCCCTGCGACTCGCATCGGGCCGGGAGGATCGGCGGCGTAATGCGCGGCCCCGTCCCTCGAACCGCCCCGGCGCGGCTCGCAGGCCGCGCATCGGCACCGAAGGAGCTCAGGCTGTGGTGACTCTGACGACCGGCGGCGCGAACCGCCGGAGCTTCCTGCGCCGCGGCGCCGCCGCGGGCGGGCGTTTCGCGGTCGGCGCGATGGAGGGCCTGTCGGCCCGCGCCGTGCGGGCCCGGGACGGCGAGCGCGACCGGGTGAGCCCGGGCAACGGCGGGTACGGCGACCTGCGGGCCCTGACGCGGACCGATCCGGATTCGGGCGCGTCGCGGACGCTGCTGCTGCCCGAGGGCTTCGACTTCGCGGTGTGCTCCGCGGCGGGCTCGCCCATGCGGGACAAGGTCCCCACGCCGCCGGCGCACGGCGGCATGGCCTGCTTCGCGACCGGGCGCGCCGGGGAGTGGCGGCTCGTGCGCGGCCACGGCGCGCGGACGGCCGCGGCCGAGGAGGGGCGCGGCTACGACGCGCTGGGGGCGGGCGCGACGACGACGTTGAAGGTGCGCTGGGAGGACGGCGCGCCGCGCTTCGAGGAGGTCTGGCGGTCCCTTTCGGGCACCGTTGCCGCTCGCGCGGGCGGGCCGACCCCGTGGGGCTCGTGGCTCTCGTGCGAGGCGACCACGGCCGGGACGGGCGCGGGCTGGGCCCGCGACCACGGCTACGCGTTCGAGGTCCCTTCGGCCGAGGAGGGCGAGGTGGAGCCCTTGCCGCTCAAGGCGATGGGCCGCTTCGTGCACGAGGCGGTGGCGGTGGACCCGCGTTCGGGCGCGGTGTACCAGACCGAGGATCAGCGCACGGCCGGGTTCTACCGGTACGTGCCCGACGCGCCGGGCGACCTGGCCGGGGGCGGCCGGCTGGAGATGCTCAAGGTCGGCGGCGCGTGGAACTTCGACACGCGCACCGGGCAGCGCTCCGGGCGGTCCCTGGCGGCCGAGTGGGTCGCGGTCGACGACCCGGACCCGGCGGGTGCCGAAGCGGACGAGCTGGCGGTGTTCAACCAGGGCTGGGCGCGCGGTGCGGCGGTGTTCGGGCGGCTCGAAGGCTGCTTCTACGCCGACGGCGCGGTCTACTTCGCCTCCGCCTCGGGCGGCGACGAGGGCGAGGGCCAGCTGTGGGAGTACCGGCCGCTGGGGCGCGGAGGCGGGACGCTGACGCTGGTGTTCGAGTCCCCCGACGCGGCGCTGCTGTCCTATCCGGACGCCGTCGCGGTCTCCCCGGGCGGGAACCTCATCCTGTGCGAGAACGCCGGGGCCGCTCCGGCGCTGCGGGGCGCGACGCGGGAGGGCGAGGTCTTCCCGCTGGCCCGCGGTGAGGACGGCGCCGCGTGGCGCGGGGCCTGCTTCTCCCCCGACGGGCGGGTCCTGTTCGCGAACCTCCAGGACCGCGGCGACGGGGCGCAGGAGTCGGCCGTGACCGTGGCGGTGTGGGGCCCCTGGAGCAAGGGCGTGCTCTGAGACGACGTGCGCTGAGGCATTGACGAAGACGAAGGGCCCGGCCGGGCGGCCGGGCCCTTCGCGTGTCCAGGTTCCGTTCGCGTCCGCGCACGGCGAGGCCTTTTCGCGTGCGAGGCGGCGGCGCCGTGGATTCGGTCCGGCGGGGCTCGGTGGGCGTTCCTGCGAGGGCCCGCGGGCCGACACGCCGCATATTTCAACACGTGATGAATTTCTGTGGTAGCTTGAGGGCATCAGACGTCGCTGCACTGGAGGACGACATGCCACCCACCCCCGACACCGCGATCGAGGTCCGCGACCTCGTGGTCGACCGCGGCAAGAAACCCGTGCTCAAAGGCGTGTCGACCGCCGTCGCCGCGGGCACCGTCACCGGCCTGCTCGGGCCCTCAGGCTCCGGCAAGACCACCTTCATCAGAGCCGTCGTGGGCACGCAGAAGGTCAAGTCCGGCACCGTCGAGGTCCTCGGGCGCCCCGCCGGGTCCAAGCCGCTGCGCAGCCGCGTCGCCTACGTCACCCAGGACGCCTCGATCTACCCCGACCTGTCGGTGAAGGCGAACGTCGCCTACTTCGCCGCCCTCTACGGGCGCGGCCGGTCCGAGGCGGCGGCCGCGATCGAGCGCGTCGGCATGGCCGACCACGCCGACCACCTCGCGGGGAACCTCTCCGGCGGCCAGAAGACCCGCACCTCGCTCGCGTGCGCGCTCGTCATCGAGCCGGAGGTCCTCGTCCTCGACGAGCCCACCGTGGGCCTCGACCCGGTCATCCGCGAGGAGCTGTGGGACCAGTTCAGGGAGCTCGCCCGCCAGGGCGCCACGCTCCTGGTCTCCAGCCACGTCATGGACGAGGCCGACCGCTGCGACCGCCTGCTCCTGCTGCGCGAGGGCCGGTTCATCGCCGACGACACGCCCGCCGACCTGCGGGCGGCCACCGGCACCGCGAACCTCGAAGCCGCGTTCCTCCACCTCATCCGCGACCTCGAGAGGGCGGACTAGCCATGTCGATCCGCATCACGTTCATCACCGCGGGCCGCATCCTGCGCCAGCTGCTCAACGACCACCGCACGGTCGGGCTCATCCTGGCCGTCCCTGCGCTCATCATCGCCCTCATCAGCGCCATCATGGACGACGCGCCGGAGGTCTTCGACAAGACCGGCCTCATCCTCCTGGCGGCCTTCCCGTTCATGCTCATGTTCATGATCACCTCGATCACGCTCCTGCGCGAGCGCACCGGCGGGACGCTGGAGCGGCTCATGACCACGCCGACGGGGAAGCTCGACCTCGTGGTCGGCTACGCGCTGGCGTTCGGCGCCGCGGCGGCGGCGCAGACGACCGTGGCGGCCACCGTCGCGTTCGCGTTCCTAGGCCTCGACGCGGCCGGCCCGGCGTGGGCGGTCTTCCTCATCTGCATCGTGACCGCGCTGTTCGGGATGGCGCTGGGGCTGTTCGTGTCGGCCTTCGCGACCACGGAGTTCCAGGCTGTGCAGTTCATGCCCGTCTTCGTCGTCCCGCAGCTGTTCCTGTGCGGGCTCATCTGGCCCGCCGACCAGATGGCGGGCTGGCTCCAGGGCGTCTCCGACGCGCTGCCGCTCACCTACGCGGTCAAGGCGCTCGCGGAGGTGCAGGTCAATCCTGAGGTCACCGGAGCGATGTGGGGGGACCTCGCGGTGGTGTTCGCTGCGGTCCTCGTCGCAACGGTCCTCGGAGCCGCGACGCTGCGGCGGCGCACGAACTAGGGTCGGTGCGTGGCAAGAGCGAAGCGCGCCGGACGGCGATCAGGCAATCCCGACACCCGGGCCGAGATCCTGGCCGCCGCCCGGCGCCTGTTCGCCGAGGAGGGCTTCGAGTCGGTGTCCATGCGCCGCATAGCCGCCGAGGCCGGCGTGGACCCCTCGCTCATCCACCACTACTTCGGGTCGAAGGACGACCTGTTCCTGGCCGCGATCGAGCTGCCGATGGACCCGGCCCCCGAGGTCGAGGGGGTCCTCAAGGGACAGGATCTGGAGGGGGCTGGCGGGCGGCTCATGCACGCGTTCGTCGCGATCTGGGACGGCCCGCACCAGGACAAGCTGCTCGCGATGGTCCGCTCCAGCCTCTCCAAGCCCGCCATGGCGTTCGTGCTGCGCCAGCTGTTCGAGCACCGGATCGTCACGACCGTGGAGCGGACGCTGGGCGACCAGGTCGACCACATCCCGGTCCGGGCGGGCTTCATCGGCAGCCAGGTGTTCGGCCTGGTCGTGACCCGCTACATCCTCAAGCTCGAACCGCTGGCGTCACTGAACGCCGAGGAGCTGGCCGAGACGGTGGGCCCCACGATCGACCGCTACCTGACGATGCCGGTGGACCGCCTGCTCGAAGGCCGCTGAGGTCTTGACGGTCTCCTGACGGACCCGAACGCGAATCGGCCTCGCGAGGCACCCGGCCGCGGGAGGCCCGGGCCTACACTGGGCCGCATGCCGATCCTCGACAGCGCCATCTACCGCAAGGGCGTCCGCGAATCGCACCACGTCACCCTCGACCAGACCTTCGAGGACCTCCACGAGCACGGCGGGTTCGCCTGGATCGGGCTCTACCGCCCGACGAGCGCCGAACTCGCGGCCGTCGCCGAGGAGTTCGAACTCCACCACCTGGCCGTCCAGGACGCCCGCGCCGGACACCAGCGCCCCAAGCTCGAACGCTACGGCGACACGCTCTTCGTGGTCCTCAAGGCCGCCAGGTACCTCGACGAGCCCGAGCAGGTCGAGTTCGGCGAGGTCCACCTCTTCATCGGCCCGAACTTCGCGATCACGATCCGCCACGCCGAGACCCCGGACCTCCCGGCCGTGCGCCGCCGCCTCGAATCCGAGCCCGACCTCCTCGCGCTGGGCCCGCAGGCGGTGCTCTACGCCGTCCTCGACGAGGTCGTGCGCGGCTACCGGCCGGTGATCGCCGGGCTGGAGAACGACATCGACGAGATCGAGGAGGCCATGTTCTCCGGCGACGCCAACGTGACCCAGCGGATCTACGAGCTGTTCCGCGAAGCGATGGGCTTCCAGCGGGCCACGCACCCGCTCGTCGCCGTCATGCGGTCGCTGGAGGCCGGCTTCGACAAGTACGGGGTCGACCTGGAGCTGCGCCGCGACATGCGCGACGTGCTCGACAACGTGCTCAAGGCCGTCGAGCGCGCCGACACGTTCCGTGCCCTCCTCCAGAACGCCCTCACCGTCCACTCGACCCTGGTGACCCAGGCCCAGAACGACGAGATGCACCGCCTCGCGGCCGAGACCCACGAGCAGGGCGACCAGGTCAAGAAGATCAGCTCCTGGGCGGCGATCCTCTTCACGCCCGGCCTGGTCAGCGGCATCTACGGCATGAACTTCACCCACATGCCCGAACTGGCCTGGCCGCTCGGCTACCCGATGGCACTGGGCCTGATGGTCGTCTCGGCGCTGATCCTGTACGCGGTCTTCAAGCGCCACAACTGGCTCTGACCTCAGCCGAGGTCACTCGCCCGGTGCGACCACCGACTGCCCGGCCGCGTCGGCGTAGGCGGCCAGGCGCCGGTCGTAGGTGACGAAGGCGTGCAATTCCTCCCGCAGCAGGTCGGCGGTCGCGAGGTGCAGCGCGTCGAACGACCGCAGCTGCGGGTACCGGTACCCGGCGGCCTTCGATCGCACCTCTGCGGTCATGTCGAGTCGGTGGATCCGCGCGAGCACCTGCGGCAGGTCGTCGAGGAGGTGCGGGGCGTCGCGGTGCAGCGCCCGCGCCATCTCGACTTCGAGGAGCGCGCTCGACACCTTGGGGACGCCGGCCCTGTCCCCGAGCCACTTCACCAGTGCCGCGGACTCGTTCTCGACCTTCAGCAGCTTGATGACCGCGCAGCTGTCGAGGTAGATCACCAGCGCTCCTCGTCGCGCGCCGCGATCAGGCGATCGGAGAGCGACGGCTCGGTCGGGTCGCCCTCCGGCACCGTGAACGGCGTGTCGTCGGTCGCCGGAACGACCGCGCCCTCCGCCGTCAAGCGGGCGAGCAGCGAACTCGTGGCGGGCTCCGGCGTCATCCGCACCACCGGTCGTCCGTGGTCGGTCACGATCACCGTCTCGCCGTTGCGGACACGGCGCACGATCTGCGCCGTGTGATGGCTGAGTTCGCGAAGCCCGATGGTATCCATGGCGAAATGTTACCACATTTGTGACACATTCGCGGCGGCTCGCGCCCCGAGCGCAGCACTCAGCCGGTGGCGACGTCGAAGGCCGTGCCGAGGGCGTAGGTGACGGCCATGGTGGCGGCGCCGACGGCGATGACGCGGAGGGTGGCGCGGGCGGGCGGGGCGCCGCCGAGGCGGGCCGAGGTGTAGCCGGTCAGGGCCAGCGCGGCGACGACGGCGAGGGCGCAGCCGATGACGCGGACGTCGGCGGGCAGCAGGGTGATCGCCAGGAGCGGGAGCAGTGCGCCGCAGGTGAAGGCGATGAAGGAGGAGATCGCGGCGTGCCAGGGGTTGGTGAGTTCGTCTGGGTCGAGTCCGAACTCGACGGCGGCGTGGGCGTGGAGCGGGTCGGCGGCGGAGAGCTCGCGGGCGGCGGCGCGCGCGGTGGCCGCGGAGAGGCCGCGGTCCTGGAGGTTCTGGGCGAGTTCGTCTTCGGCGCCCTGGGGGTCCTCGGAGAGTTCGCGCCGCTCGGATTCGACGACGCTCGCTTCGGTGTCGCGCTGTGTGGAGACGGAGGTGTACTCGCCGCCGGCCATCGAGAGCGCGCCGGCGACGAGTCCGGCGAAGCCGGCCACGAGGATCGCGGTGCGGTCGGCGGTGGCGCCGGCGACGCCGATGACGATGCCGGCGGTGGAGACGATGCCGTCGTTGGCGCCGAGCACGCCCGCGCGGAGCCAGTTGAGCCTGTTGCCGAGCGAACCCGGTCCTTCCTCGCCGTGTGCCACGGCCCCAGTACACCACAAGGTTGCGTGACATGGGCGTTCTCACAGCGGGCCGCGAATTGCACCACTGTGGGCGATATTCCCGGCCGTCGATGTCGAAGGGTCCATTGGGGATCTTCCCTTCGCGGCGCGAGGGGGCTATTCTCGCACTCCCTCCGATGAGAAGGGGCTCTGTGAAATGAGCGACCCGAACGAATCCCCCGCGCCGCGATCAGAGGACGCCGAAGGGCCCGAGGCCCCCGGCGAGGCGCCGAACCGATCCGCCGCGGCCCCCGAGCCGCCTCCGGCTCCCCGCCCGCCCGAGGCCGACTCCGCGCCGCAGGCGCCTCCGGCCACGCAGGAAGCCCCGGCCCCACAGGCGCCTCCGGCCGCGCAAGCCGCCCCGGTCCCCCGGCCCGAGCAGGCGCCGCAGGCAGCCGACCGGCCCGCGACTCCCGCCGCGCCGCCCCGGCCCGCGGCACCGCCGCACGCCGTCCCGCCGCCTCGCACCGCGTACGAGCAGCAGTTGGCGACGCAGGCGTACTACCAGCAGATGGCGCCTCGCCTCATCGAGCCGAATCCGCGCTGGCACCGGCCCGACTCGGCCGCCTCCTCCACCGCGTCGGTGCTCGTGATCGCCTTGGCGCTGTTCGGCGCCTGGGCGGCCTTCGGCGTCGACGGAGTCGGGATCGGCCTGGCGCTCACCGGCATCGGCCTGGTCGCCGTCCCGCTGCTGACCTCCGACCGGCGGGACCTGCTGCCGCGGCTGCCCGGCGCGGTGCTGGTCGCGGCGCTGTGGTCGGTGGCGGCGTTCCGCGACGCCGGCTGGGTCGTCGCGCTGTGCTCGCTCGCGGCCTTCGCGCTCACGCCCGCGGTGCTCGCGCCGCAGCGCCGCTTCAGCGGCAACCTGGTCGTCCTGTTCATGGGCTGGCTCGAAGGCCTGAGCCCGTCCTTCAGCTGGCTCGCGCGCGGGCGCCGCGACCGGGACGGCGAGCGGTCGAGGACGATGCGGGGCCTGTGGACCGCGCTGGTCACCGTCGCGCTGCTGCTGGTCTTCGGCGGGTTGTTCGCCGCCGCGGACTCGACATTCGCGGGCCTGGTCGGCAGTCTGCTGCCGGACCTGAACCCGGTCGAGATCGTCCTGCGACTCATGCTGGCCGTGGCGCTGTTCCCGCTGGTGCTCATCTGGACGTACACGGCGGTCGCGAAGCCGCGCTTCGACGGCGAGGGCGGCAAGGAGCACCGCACGGTCTCGCGCTTCGAGCTGGCCGTGCCGCTGGGCGCGCTGAACCTGCTGTTCGCGGCGTTCATCGCGGTGCAGCTGCGCGTGTACCTCGGCGGCGAGGACTACGTGCTCGACACGGCAGGGCTCACGTTCGCCGAGTACGCCCGGAAGGGCTTCTGGCAGTTGAGCGTCGTGGCGTTCCTGGCGCTGGGGGTCATCGCGCTCGCCGCGTGGCTGGCACCCAAGCGCGAGCAGGGCGACCGGTGGCTGGTGCGGGCGCTGCTGGGCCCGCTGGGCCTGATGTCGATGGTCGTCGTCGCCTCCGCGCTGTACCGCATGTACACGTACTTCGAGACCTACGGCCTCACGCGGATGCGGGTGTGGATCTTCACCGTGGAGATCTGGCTGGCGGTGCTGTTCGCGCTGGTCCTGGTGTGCTGCTGGAAGCTGCGGGCGACCTGGCTGCCGAGGGCGATCCTCGCCTCGGGCGCCCTGGCGCTGCTGGGCCTGGCCGCGGTGAACCCGGACGCGCTCATCGCCCGGTACAACCTCGACCACGACCACGAGCTGGACCTGGTCTACCTCGCGGGGCTCTCGGACGACGCGGTGCCGGAATTCGAGGAGCTGTCGGCGGCCGACCGCGCCTGCGTGGTGGCGCCCTCCCGCAGCGAGGACCGGGCCGTGCTGACGTGGAACCTCGGGTATCAACGGGCCGAGGAGTTCCGGGAGGAGCACGACCAGTCGCTGCGCTGGGAGGAGTGCCCGACCCGATTCGGGTACTGACGTTCCTTTATCCGGCGGCGGCGCGGGACACCGCGCCGCCGCCGAGTTTCGAACAGGCGGACTGGACGCTTCGGCGCACCGGTTCGACGGCGCCCGTAGCGGTCTCGTAACTTGGGGGGATGCTGCGAGTGATCGGCGCGGGGCTCCCGCGCACCGGGACCATGACGCTCAAGAGCGCACTGGAGACGCTGCTGGGGGCGCCGTGCCACCACATGGCGGAGGTGTTCCGGCGCGTGGAGACCGACCCGCCGGTGTTCCTGGCGGCCGCGCGCGGCGAGGGCGCCGACTGGGACGCGATCCTGTCGGGCTACGCCTCGGCCGTCGACTGGCCCGCCTCTGCCTTCTACGCCGAGCTCGCCGAGCGCTACCCCGAGGCGGTGGTGGTGCTCTCGCGCCGCGACCGGTTCGAGACGTGGTGGTCGAGCGCGACCAACACGATCTTCACGGGCATGGACACCGAGGGCTTCAAGACCCCGGCCTGGTCGGCGATGATCGACGCGATCTGGGAGAAGACGTTCCCGGGCGCGCCCCGCAGCGACCGGGACGCGGTCGAGGAGGCCTACGAGCGCTATCACGAGCGCGTGCGCGCGACGATCCCTCCCGAACGCCTGGTCGAGTTCACGACCGGCGCGGGCTGGGAGCCGCTGTGCGCGGCGCTGGACCTGCCGGTGCCCGAGGAGCCGTTCCCGTACCTGAACACGACGCGGGACTGGCACGAGCGCAAGGGCCAAGTGCCGCCCGGAGGCGTGCCGGAATCCCTGGTCCGGGAGTCCTGAGAGGACGGACACGGACCTCCGCGGGAACCCGGTCGGGCCTCACGGTCGATACCACCGCACCCGCGAGTGCGCACCGGATGCGCACGGCCCCGCGCGAGGACTCGCCGGATCGCCTCGTGACGATGTTCAGCCGTGGACCGGATGCGCACGGCGCCGCGCGAAGGCCCGCCGGATCTCCCGGTGACGGCGATCAGCCGTGGAGTCGCCTGGCGGCCTCGCGGCTCGCCTCCATCGCGAATCGGGCGTAGTCAGGACTCGCCCCGGCCATGCCGCACGCGGTCGCGACGGCGACCTGGCGCGGAAGAAGTTCAGGGTCGAAGCCGAGCCGGTTCCACAGGGCCAGTACGCGGTCGGCGGCCGCGGCGGCGGTGCCGGGGTGGGCCGATCCGATGGCGGGCACGGCCCCGGCGATGAGCCGGCCGCCGCCGTCGAGGTACTCCCCCAGGGCGTCGACCTTCGGCACGTCGTCGAGGTCGAGGAGCGTCAGGTCGATCCCGACCGCGCGGGCGCCGGCCTCGGCGAGGAGCCCGACGGGCACGTCGGGGGCGCAGCAGTGGACGACCAGCGGCACGCCGACCGCGTCCGCGATCTCGCGCAGCCGCTCGCGGGCGACCTCGACCGGCACGCGCCGGTAGAAGTCCAGGCCGGACTCGTTGTTGACCCGCCCGGCCAGCGCGGCGGGCAGGCTCGGTTCGTCGATCTGGATCGACAGGGCCGCGCCGGGCATCCGCGCCTGGGCGGCGGCGACGTGGCGGCGCAGGCCTTCGGTGAGGGAGGCGGTGAGGTCGGCGACCGCGCCGGGGTCGGCGATCATGGCGCCGCCGGTGCGCCGCCACAGGTTCGCGGCGAGCGTGAACGGCCCGACGGAGGTGAGGCGGACGGGTCCGGCGGCGGCGGTCTCGTGGAGTGCGTCGAGGTCGCGTTCGAGGAAGTCGGCGGCGCGGCGGGCGTCGACGCCGGGCAGGTCGGCCATCTCCCAGCGGAACGCCCACCACTGGACGGGCAGGTCGACCAGGAGGGCCGCGCCGCGGCCGATCATGTCGGCGCCCAGGCCCCGGGCGGGCAGTTCGGGCAGGTGGGGCCATTCGGGGAGTTCGCCGAAGACGACGTTGACGGCTTCGCGCACGTCGGTGCCGGGCATGGAGCCGACGCCGGTGGCGACGCCGGAGGGCAGGGCGGCGTCGGGCGCGGGCTCAGACACCGGCGGCCTCGACCGGTGCGGCGGCGTCGGCGGTGTCGATGGTGCCCGAGGCGAGGACCGCGTCGCCGTGCTCGGCGTCGGGGTCGTAGACGACGAGGGCCTGGCCGGGCGCGACGCCGTACGCGGGCTTGCGCAGGACGGCGGTGAGGCCGTGGGCGTCGGCGGTGACGACGGCGGGGTAGACCTCGCCGTGGGCGCGGAGCTGGACCTGGGCGTCGAAGTCGCCGGTGCGCTCGGCGGCGAGCCAGACGGGCCGGCCGGTGCGGATGCGGTCGACGCGCAGGGCTTCGCGGGGGCCGACTTCGACGCGGTTGTCGACGGGCGTGATCGACAGGACGTAGCGGGGGCGCCCGTCGGCGGCGGGCCGCTTGAGGCCCAGGCCGTGGCGCTGGCCGACGGTGAACTGGTGGGAGCCGTCGTGGCTGCCGAGGACCTCGCCGGTGGCGGAGTCGACGATCTCGCCGTCCTTGGAGCCGAGCCTGTTCTTGAGGAACCCGGAGGTGTCGCCGTCGGCGATGAAGCAGATGTCGTGGCTGTCGGGTTTGCGGGCGACGGCGAGGCCGCGCTCCTCGGCCTCGGCGCGCACGAGGTCCTTGGGGGTGTCGCCGAGCGGGAAGAGGGAGTGGGCGAGCTGGGCGGGGGTGAGCACGGCGAGGACGTAGGACTGGTCCTTGCCGGGGTCGACGCCGCGGCGCAGGAGGCCGTCCTCGCCCTTGCGGGCGTAGTGGCCGGTGGCGACGGCGTCGAAGCCGAGGGCCACGGCGCGGTCGAGGACGGCGGCGAACTTGATCTTCTCGTTGCAGCGCAGGCACGGGTTGGGGGTGCGCCCGTTGGCGTACTCGGCGTAGAAGTCCTCCACGACGTCCTCGTGGAAGCGCTCGGCCATGTCCCACACGTAGAAGGGGATGCCGATGACGTCGGCGGCGCGGCGGGCGTCGCGGGAGTCCTCGATGGTGCAGCAGCCGCGTGCCCCGGTGCGGTAGGTCTGGGGGTTCTTGGACAGCGCCAGGTGGACGCCGGTGACGTCGTGCCCGGCCTCGACGGCGCGGGCCGCGGCGACGGCCGAGTCGACGCCGCCGCTCATGGCGGCCAGTACTCGCAGTTTCACGTCGTCAACCTTAGCCGGGCTCGCGCCGGGGCCGGTCCGGCGGCGCGGTGCTCAGGTGAGTCCGGCGGTCTTGGCGCGCCGCACGGCTTCGGGGAGGGCGGCGACAAGGGCGTCCACGTCGGCCTTGGTGGTGGGCCAGCCGAGGGTGAAGCGCAGGGAGGAGCGGGCGTCGTCGGGCGCGGCGCCCATCGCGAGGAGCACGTGGGAGGGCTGGGCGATCCCGGCCGAGCAGGCGGAGCCTGTGGCGCATTCGACACCGGAGGCGTCGAGGAGCATGAGGAGCGCGTCGCCTTCGCAGCCGGGGAAGGAGAAGTGCGCGTTCCCGGGCAGGCGCAGTTCGGGGTCGCCGTTGTAGATCGCGTCGGGCACGGCTTCGCGGATGCGGGCGACGAGGTCGTCGCGCAGGACCGCGAGGCGCTGCGCCTCGGTCTGCTGGGTGCGGGCGGCGTGGAGGACGGCTTCGGCGAGGGCGGCGATGCCGGGCACGTCGAGGGTGCCGGAGCGGATCTCGCGTTCCTGGCCGCCGCCGTGGAGCAGCGGCACGGCCTTGACGTCGCGGCGCAGCAGGAGCGCGCCGGTGCCGGTGGGGCCGCCGAGCTTGTGGCCGGAGAGGGCGAGGGCGGCGGCGCCGGAGGCGGCGAAGTCGACCGGGACGTGGCCGACCGCCTGGATCGCGTCGGTGTGGACGGGGATGCCGTGGGGCGCGGCCAGGGCCGCCATCGCCTCGATCGGCTGGAGGGTACCGACCTCGTTGTTCGCCCACATGCAGGTGATCACGGTGATCTCGGCGGCGTGCTCGTCGAGGAGCCCGGCGAGGACGGCGGTGTCGACCCGCCCGAGCTTGTCGACGGGCAGTTCGGTGACGTCGGCCCGCTCGTGGTCGCCGAGCCAGGCGACGGCGTCGGCGACGGCGTGGTGCTCGATGGCGGTCGTCACGATCCGGTTGCGCGCGCCGGTGCGCCGCTCCCAGTGGACGCCCTTGACGGCGAGGTTGTCGGCCTCGGTGCCCGACCCGGTGAAGATGACCTCGCCGGGTTTGGCGCCGAGGACCTCGGCGATCCGTTCGCGGGCCTCCTCCACGGTGCGGCGGGCGGTGCGCCCGGAGCCGTGGAGGGACGAGGCGTTGCCGAGTGCGCGTGCGGTCCGCATGTAGGCGTCGAGCGCTTGGGGGAGCATCGGCGTGGTCGCGGCGTGATCGAGATAGGCCATGGCCCCTTCAGTCTACGGCGCGTCCGGGCGCGCTCCCTCCCGCAGCGACGGCGGGCGGCGCTGCGCACCCCCGGCGTGGGAACGTGCGCCACCCGACCGCTCGCGGAGCCGTAATCCGCGATGGTGCACGCGAGATAGAATCTGACGAATCCTCCTACCTTTCCGGTTGCGAGGGGTCGCCGCCCCGAGACCGGGCGCCGGGGGGTCCGGACTCCGCGGTGGGCCGGTCGAGAGAAAGTATGTGCCGATGACGCCCGAGCTCGCCGAAGCGCTACGTGCGGGGCCGTTCCACACCGCCCTGCGGGTGGCCATCCAGACCAGCGGGCTCGGCCTCGACCGGATCCGTCACCGCCTCGCGATGCGCGGCATCACCGTCTCCACCACGAGCCTCAGCTACTGGCAGTCCGGACGCTCCCGCCCCGAGCGCGCCGAGTCCCTCGCCGCCGTCACCGCCCTCGAAGACCTCCTCGACCTCCCCGCCGGCTCCCTCCGCGTCCTCCTGGGCCCCAAGCGCGCCCGCGGCCCCCGCTCGATCCGGGGCCAGCTCCCCCGCCCGGACGCGGTCCTCGGCGGCGACGCCGTCCGCGAGCTGTGCGACCAGGTGCCCGCCTCCCGCGAGCACACCCTCGACATCCTCAGCCAGCAGGTGGTCGTGCACGTGGACTCGCAGTGGCAGGAGACGCTCATGGAGCTGTCGATGCTGGTGCGCGCGAGGCGCGACGACGTGGACCGGTACATCCTGCTCTACCGCGGGGACGACGGCTGCGACGTGGACGAGATCGAGTTCAAGCCGGTCCGCGACTGCACCGTCCCGAACGTCCTGCGCCACGCGGACGCCCCGGTCGCGCTCGCCCAGATCGTGTTCGACACGCCGCTGCCGAAGGGCGCGACCCACCTGTTCGAGATCGTCGTCCAGGGCAACGGCGGGGTGTCGACGGGTCACGGGAACGCGTTCCGCTACCCGGTCGACCAGTACTCGCTCCAGGTGCGCTTCGCGCCCGACGCGGTGCCCCGGCGCGTCTACCGCTTCGCGCAGTCGAGCCTCCAGCGGGACAAGCGCGAGACCGGCGACCTGCAACTGGGCCCGACCCGCACGGTCGCGCTGGCCGAGCCGGTCCCGAGGCCGGGGGCGCTCGGCATCGGCTGGGACGCGGTGTAGCGGCGGAGCCGCACATGGACGAACGCGAAGGGCCCCACCGGATTCCGGTGGGGCCCTTCGCCGTGTGCGTCAGTCCTGGGAGCGGAAGCGGTTCACGGCCCACCAGGTGCCAGGGAGCAGAAGCGCGGCGAGGACGAGCTTGACGGCGTCGCCGGCGAGGAACGGGTACATGCCGGCGCTGAGGGCGTCAGAGGCGCTCATGTCAAGGGCGAGCGCGAGGTAGGGGACGCCGAAGGCGTACATGAGGACGTTGCCGACGACCATGAGCACCACGGTCTTCACGACGGTCCGGTCGCCGCCGCGCCGCGCCAGGAAGCCCACGGCGACCGAGGCGGCGAGGAAGCCGATGATGTAGCCGAAGGTCGGCATCGCGAACCCGGAGGTGCCCTCGGTGAACCAGGGGACCCCGGCCGCGCCCGCGGCGAGGTACAGCGCGAGCGTCAGGCCCGCGCGCAGCGGGCCGTAGGCGGCGCCGAGGAGCAGCACCGTGAACGTCGTGAGCACGAACGGAACCGGGCTGATCTGCGGGATCGTGAACGCGATCTGCGCCGACGCCCCGACGGCGGCCGCGCCGCCGAGCACGAGCACGGCATCGCGCGCGATGGCGCGGGCCCGGGTCGAGGCGGGCAGCAGGTCGGCAAGCACACCCGGAGCGGCGATCGCGGCGGCTGGAGCGGCCATATCGGATTCCTCCAACATCATCTGTAGGTTCTCTATAACGAGAGGCTGCCACGAAGCCTAACGCACCCTTGTTACGACAACATGAAGCCCCCGCACGACCGCCCCACCCGCCACGCCGACCCCATGTCACACCCCCGAGCGACCATCGAAAGCGGGGGCGACAACGAACACGAGCCCTCCGCGCCAAACTCGAGCCGCACCGCCGCCACCCCCTGTCGCACCCCCGCGCCATCATCGAAACGGGGGCGACTGCGAACGCGAGCCCAGCTCGCCCAACGGGCGACCGGCCGCAACTCGTCGTCACACCCCTGAGCAATCATCGAAGCCGGGGGCGACAGCGAACGCGAGCCACTCTCGCCAGCGCCCCGCCGCTCCCGCCCGCCCGCCGCGCCTTCCCCTCGAACCGCCGCCCACGTTCGGCCCGCACATGACGACGGCCCGGCCCGCCTTTCGGCGGGCCGGGCCGTCGTCGCGTCAGCGGGCTTGCGCCGCTGCCACTACTTGCGCTTCTCGATCTCTTCGAGGGCCTGCGGGAGGACCTGGAAGAGGTCGCCGACCACGCCGAAGTCGGCCATGCCGAAGATCGGGGCGTCGGCGTCCTTGTTGACGGCCACGATCACGCGCGAGGTCTGCATGCCCGCGCGGTGCTGGATCGCGCCGGAGATGCCCGCGGCGATGTACAGCTGCGGGCTCACCGTGGTGCCGGTCTGGCCCACCTGGAACTTGTGCGGGTAGTACCCCGAGTCGGTCGCGGCGCGCGAGGCGCCGACCGCGCCGCCGAGAGCGTCGGCGACGCGCTCGATGAGGGCGAAGTCCTCCGCGGAGCCGACGCCGCGGCCGCCGGAGACGACGACGCCGGCTTCGGCCAGGCCGGGCCGGTCGCCCGCTGGCTCGTCGACCCGCTGGGTGACGCGCACGCGCTGGTCCTCGTCGGACACCGCGGCGGTGACGGTCTCGACCTGGGGGGTGCCCGGCGCGGGGGCCGGCTCGGTCGCGCCGGCCTTGACCGTGGCGAGCGTGAAGCCCTTGGTGGCCTTGGAGGTCACGATGGTCGCGCCCGCGAACGCGTCCTGCGTGGCGATGCCGTCGGCCTCCAGGGCCGAGACGTCGGTGAGCAGCCCGTTGTCGAGCGCGACCGCTACGCGTGCGGCGATCGCCTTGCCCTCGTCGGTGCTCGGGAGCAGGAGGAAGTCGGGCGCGGCCTGGCGGGCGAGGTCGATGAGGACGGTCGCCTTCGGAGCGACGAAGTAGTCGTCGATGCCGGCGCCTTCGACGCGGTGGACCTTAGCGGCGCCGTACTCGCCCGCGAGGCCCGCGGCGGCGTCGTCGAAGGCCACGGCGGCGACGTCGCCGAGCGAGCGGGCGAGGGTGAGGACCTCGGCCGCGTGCTTGCCGGAGTTGGGAACGTACACAAGGATGTCGGTCATGTCGGTCTCCTGATTCCGGCTCAGATGAACTTCTCGGCGGCGAGGAACCCGGCGAGCTCGGCGCCGCCCTGGCCCTCGTCGGTGACGATCCGCCCGGCGGTGCGGGCGGGGCGGTCGGCGGCGCCGACGACCTCGTTGGCCGCGGCGTCGGCGCCGGCGCGGTCGATGCCGAGGTCGGCGAGGGTGAGCGTCTCGACGGGCTTGCGCTTGGCGGCCATGATGCCCTTGAGCGAGGGGTACCGCGGGGTGTTGATGGTGTCCCAGACGGAGACGATGGCCGGCAGGTTCGCGTTGAGCACGTCGTAGCCGTTGGCCCGCTGGTGCTCCACGGTGATCGAGGCGCCGTCGGTCTCGATCTTGCGGGCGCCGGTGAGCGCGGGCGCTCCGGTGCGGGCGGCGACCAGGTGGGGCATGACGCCCATGCCGGAGTCGGTGGACTCGGCGCCGGCGATGACGAGGTCCCATTCGATGCGGCCGAGGACCGCGGCGAGGATCGCCGAGGTGGTGAGCGCGTCGGAGCCGCCGACGGCGTCGTCCTCGACGTGGACGGCCTTGTCGGCGCCCATCGCGAGGGTCTTGCGCACGGTGTCGGTGGCCTGTCCGGGCCCGAGCGTGAGGACGGTGACCTCGCCGCCGTGGGCTTCCTTGAGCTGGAGGGCGGCTTCGACGGCGTATTCGTCGAGCTCCCCCATGACGTTGTTGGCGCCGTTGCGGTCCACCCGGTATTGGGCGTCCAGCCGTCTCGCGAGCCCCGAGTCGGGGACCTGCTTGACCAGAACCACGATGTTCATCGACAACCTCCGAGGTCGTATGCGGCGATCCGTGGCCCGCCGGTGTCGCCGAGTCCGCGAGCGGGCCTCGGATCCCTGCGGGCGTCTTGGGCTGAAACTATATCCTACGAAGTTACTTTCGAGTAACACCCCGAGGCGTTGTTGTACACGACGCCCGGGACAGGCATGATTGGACCATGGTCCGCGCGTTCCTGTTCCTGTTCCTCGCCCACTTGGCGTTGGTCATCGCCGCGCTCGCGGACTGCCTCGGCGGTGAACACGCCCCGAGGAAGCTCACGCGAGCCTGGTGGGTCGCGATCATCCTGCTGGTGCCGGTCGCGGGCGGCATCCTCTGGTTCGCCGTCGGCCGCGCCCGTCCGCGCCCGCAGCCGGGCCCGGGCAGCACCGGCAGCTCGGGCGGGCCGCGCAGCCCGCGGGGGCCGGTCGCCCCCGACGACGACCCCGACTTCCTGCGCGACATCGACCGCCGCCTGCGCGACGACAACAAAGAGGACTGAGCGGGTTCAGGCCGACTTCTCGCGGCGCGGGCGCACGGCCCGGCGCGGGGTGGCCTTCGTCCTGGGGATGAGCGTCGGGTTCACGTTGCGGCGCACCACGTCCGCGGTGATCTCCACTTGGGCGACCTCGTCGGCCCGCGAGGGGATCTCGAACATGACCGGCTGGAGGACCTCCTCCATGATGGCCCGCAGGCCGCGGGCGCCGGTGCCGCGCAGCAGCGCGGACTCCACGATCGGCTCCAGTGCGTCCTCGGCGAACACGAGTTCCACGCCGTCGAGTTCGAGCAGGCGCTGGTACTGCTTCACCAGGGCGTTCTTCGGCTCGGTGAGGATGCGCAACAGCGTCGGCTGGTCGAGGTGGTCGACGGTGGTGAGGATCGGCAGCCGCCCGACCATCTCCGGGATGAGCCCGTACTTCAGGAGGTCGTCGGGCATGACCTGGGAGACTATGGCGTCGTCGGCGGCGTCCTCGGCCGAGTGCAGCGGGGCGGTGAACCCGACGGTGCGCTTGCCGATGCGGCCCTTGATGATCTCCTCGATCCCGGCGAACGCGCCGCCGCAGATGAAGAGGATGTCGGTGGTGTCGATCTGGATGTGCTCCTGGTGCGGGTGCTTGCGCCCGCCCTGCGGCGGCACCGAGGCGACGGTGCCCTCCAGGATCTTCAGGAGCGCCTGCTGCACGCCCTCGCCGGAGACGTCGCGGGTGATCGAGGGGTTGTCGGCCTTGCGTCCGGCCTTGTCGATCTCGTCGATGTAGATGATGCCGGTCTCGGCGCGCTTGACGTCGAAGTCGGCGGCCTGGATGAGCTTGAGGAGGATGTTCTCGACGTCGTCGCCGACGTAGCCGGCCTCGGTGAGGGCCGTGGCGTCCGCTATCGCGAAGGGGACGTCGAGCATCCGCGCGAGGGTCTGGGCCAGGTGGGTCTTGCCCGAGCCGGTGGGCCCGACCATGAGGATGTTCGACTTCTGGAGCTCGACGTGGTCGGGGTTGTTGCGCCCGGACCCGAGTTCGTCGAGCTGCACCCGTTTGTAGTGGTTGTAGACCGCGACGGCGAGGGAGCGCTTGGCGGCGTCCTGGCCGATGACCCACTGATCGAGGAACTCGACGATCTCCTTGGGCTTGGGAAGGTCCTCCCAGGCGACCTCGGCGTCCTCGGCGAACTCCTCTTCGATGATCTCGTTGCACAGGTCGATGCACTCGTCGCAGATGTAGACGTTCGCAGGTCCGGCGATGAGCTTGCGCACCTGGCGCTGCGACTTCGAGCAGAACGAGCACTTCAGGATCTCGCCGTCACCCAGGCGTGGTGCCATAGCGGTACCTCCCTCTCTCGGCGTGACTCGCCGACCGTGCCCCGCCGGGCCGGGCGGTGCGTGCGGGCCGTGACTCTCCAGCGTGCTTGCGTGCTCCGTTGATTCAGGACGAACCGGTGTCTCGACTCAGTATTTCGCATTTGCGGCCGGGACGCCACCCTGACCGCGGACCGCCTGTGACCGACCGGCAGCGAGGTTCGGGACTCGGTGTCCGTTCCGACGCCAGCGCCACGGTATCGCGGCAGGGCGGGCCGCGTGGGCGATCGGGCGGAGGCGCGGCGGGACCGGCCCGCCGCGCTCCGTCGTACTAGACCGCGCCGTTCAAACCGAGCCTGTTAGACCGCGGCTTCGGCGGGCAGGGCGTTCTTCTTGCGGTAGGTGAGCACGTTGTCGACGATGCCGTAGGCGACGGCCTGGTCGGCGGTGAAGATCTTGTCGCGCTCGATGTCGCGGCGGACCTGGTCGACCGGCTGGCCGGTGTGCCGGGCGAGGATCTTCTCCAGCTGGTCCCTCATGCGCATGATCTCGCGGGCCTGGATCTCCATGTCGGAGGCCTGGCCGAAGGTGCCCTCGGTGGCGGGCTGGTGGATGATCACGCGGGAGTTCGGCAGCGCGGTGCGCTTGCCGGGGGTCCCGGCCGCGAGCAGCACCGCCGCGGCCGAGGCGGCCTGGCCCATGCACACCGTCTGGATGTCGGGGCGCACGTACTGCATCGTGTCGTAGATCGCCATCAGCGCGGTGAGCGAGCCGCCGGGCGAGTTGATGTACATGATGATGTCCCGGTCGGGGTCGTTGCCCTCCAGGACGATCAGCTGGCTCATGATGTCGTTCGCCGAGGTGTCGTCGACCGGCGAACCGAGGAAGACGATGCGGTCCTCGAACATCTTGTTGTACGGGTTCATCTCCTTGACCCCGTACGAGGTCTTCTCGGTGAACGAGGGCACGATGTACCGGGCCTGCGGGCCGAACTGTGCCGAGTGGGACTGCGCGTTGATGTCCATGCTCTGGGTTCCCCTGTTCCTTGCTTAGTTGGCCTCGGCGGGGACGTCGGCCACCCGCTTGACGACGTGGTCGATGAAGCCGTAGTCCTTCGCCTCGGCGGCGGTGAACCAGCGGTCGCGGTCGGAGTCGCGCTCGATCTCCTCGATCGTGCGGCCGGTGTGCTCGGCGACGCGCTCCTGGAACATCTGCTTGGTGTACAGCATCTGCTCGGCGAGGATTGCGACGTCGGAGGCGGTGCCGCCGATGCCGCCGGAGGGCTGGTGCATCATGATGCGCGCGTGCGGGAGCGCGTAGCGCTTGCCCGCGGTGCCGGCGCACAGGAGCAGCTGGCCCATGGAGGCGGCCATGCCCATGCCGACGGTCTGGACGTCGTTCTTGATGAACTGCATGGTGTCGTAGATGGCCATGCCGTCGTACACCGAGCCGCCGGGCGAGTTGATGTAGAGCTTGATGTCGCGCTGGTCGTCCTCGGCTTCGAGCAGGAGCAGCTGCGCGCAGAGACGGTTGGCGATCTCCGAGTTGACGTCGGAGCCCAGGAAGAGGATGTGCTCTTTGAGCAGGCGGTCGAAGACCATGCTGTCCAGGCCGACCGAGGCTTCGCCGCCACCGCCGCGCCGGGCCACCGCGTTGACGACGTCCTTCTCCAGCTGCGAGGAGAACGGAATCGAACGATCCATGTCTTGCACCTTCATTCTGTCTCGGCGATTTGCACTCAGCTTTGCGGTTACCAATCCAGACCTTAGCCCGTCCCGGCGACGATCGGACGCGCCTGGGCACCGTGTTCGCTGCGAGCGGAGCGGCGGCCGGGCCCCCGCCCATCATGGGGCGGCCGGGGCCCGCGCGACCCGCACAACCGGTCCGTCGGAGGCGCTCCGGCGTCGACGGGTCCTCAAGGGCCCGGCGGGCTCCGGGGGACGGCGAAGGGCCCGCCGCTGATGCGGCGGGCCCTTGCGCTTCGATCGGGAGGACTACTCCTCGGTGTCGTCTTCTTCGGTCTCGGCGTCGGCCTCGGCGGCCTTCGCGCGGCCCGGGAAGAGCTCCTCTTCGCCGAGCTCCTTGCCGTTGGCGTCCACGATCGAGGCCTCCTTGACGACCTCTTCGAGGGCCAGCTGCTGGCGCAGCGAGGCGGCGATCTGCTGGAGGCCGCCGTTGCCGCGCAGCTCGTCGACGAACTTCTGGAACTGGTCCTGCGGGACGCCGCGCTGCTGGGCCTGGCGCACGACCTCGGCGGTCATGAGCTCGCCGGAGACCTCCAGCTCGCGGTCGCGGGCGATCCGGCCGAGGATGATCGACTGGCTCATGTTCGACTCGATGTCGGCGCGCAGCTCCTCGTCGAACTCCTCGGCGGTCTTGCCGACCGCGGCGAGGTACTCGTCGAAGCCGCCCGCCATCTGCACGACCTGCTCCTGGAGGTGGCCGCGGGTGTGCTCGATCTCGTCGTTGACGGTCTTCTCGGGCAGCGGCAGCTCGACGGCCTCGATGAGGGCCTCGAGGGTCTTGGCGCGGGCCTCGTTTGCCTTGCCGGTGCGGCCCTGGTTCTCGAGGCGCTCGCGGGTGGCGTCGCGCAGCTCCTGGAGGGTGTCGAACTGGCTCGCCATCTCGGCGAAGTCGTCGTCCAGCTCGGGGAGCTCGCGCTCCTTGACCTGGGTGACCTTGACCTCGACGTCGGCGCTCTCGCCGTCCTGCTCGCCCGCGAGGGTCGACTGGATTGTCTTCTCGTCGCCGGAGGCCATGCCGACGAGAGCCTCGTCCAGGCCTTCGAGGAGGTTGCCGGAGCCGACCTCGTGGCTCATGCCGGAGACGGAGCCGCCCTCGACCTCTTCGCCGTTCTGGGTGGCGCGCAGGTCGATCACGACGAAGTCGCCCTCGGCGGCGGCGCGCTCGACGGTCTTCAGGGAGGAGAAGCGCAGGCGCTGGGATTCCAGGTCCGCGTCCACGTCCTCCTCGGTCACGTCGCCGGACTCGACGGTCACCTTCAGGGAGGCGAAGTCGGGCAGCTCGAACGCGGGGGTCACGTCGGTCTCGACGACGAACTCGAAGGGCTTGCCCTCCTCGATCGGCTTGACCTCGGTGAGCTCGGGGCGGCCCAGCGCGTTCACGTCGTTCTCGGTGACGGCCTTGTTCAGGTTCGCCTGCACGGCCGGGTCCATCGCCTGGGCGAAGACCGACTCGCGGCCGACGCGCTGGTCGATCACCTGGCGGGGCGCCTTGCCCGGGCGGAAGCCGGGGACGCGGATCTGCTGACCGACGGACTTGTACGCCTCGTTGATGTACGGGGCCAGCTCCTCGAACGGCACCTCGACCGACAGCCGCACCCTGGTCGGGCTCAGGGTCTCGACAGTGCTCTTCACAGACGTACTCCTAGATCGTTTTCGCTGATTGCCTTGCGACGGTGCTCTAAAAAAACAGTGCTTTGGAAGACGGTGCCTTGCACGGCAGCGTCCTGCGTCAGCGCGGAGGCCGCTCGATGCGAATCGGGCCCGCCGGCAGCGCAGCATCGACCCCCGCTCCGACCGAGTCTAGGCCGCCGCGCCGTCAGGGCCCCGGCGGGTGTGGTCGATATCGCCGCTCGTCACCCGTGGAGGGGAGCCGGACCGTGGGCGGTCAGACGAGACGATATCGCCTAGACTTCGCCGTGCAATCGTTCTCCGGAGGCGCCCGACGCGGACTGTGACCGCAGCTCCGGGCGCCGCACCCCCGACCAGAAGGAGACACCGTGGCCGCTCCCGCCATCCTGGTGTTCACCAGGACGACCGGTTTCCGGCACGACTCGATCCCCGCCGGGGTCGAGGCCGTCACCCGCATCGCCGCCGAACTCGGCCATGAGACCGAGCACACCGAGGACCCCGAGGTGTTCAACCCCCTCGACCTCGCCCGCTTCGCCGCCGTCGTGTGGCTCTCCACCTCCGGCGACGTCCTCGGCGAGCTCGAACGCGCCGCGCTGGCCGACTTCGTGACCGGCGGGGGCGGCTGGTGCGGCGTCCACGGCGCCTCCACCGCCGAGGCCTCCTGGCCGTTCTACCGCGAGCTCGTGGGCGCCCGCTTCATCGGGCACCCGCCGGGGTGCACCCCCGGCGAGATCGACGTGGTCGAGGGCGACCACCCCGCGACCGCGCACCTGCCGAAGCGGTGGGTGTGGACCGACGAGTGGTACAGCTTCGACGAGGCGCCCCGGGACGTCGAGGTGCTGCTCGAAGCCGACGAGAGCACCTACGAGGCGGGCGACCTCGCGATGGGCGCCCCGCACCCGCTCGCGTGGCACCGGCGCCTGGAGATGGGCCGGTGCTTCTACACCGCGCTCGGCCACGACGCGGCCGCCTACGCCGACGAGGACTTCCTGGCCCACCTCAAGGGCGGACTCGAGAGCGTCCTGCCGAAGCGGTGACCTGGGACACGTAGGATGGGTCGCACCCCCGACCCTCCACCACCGACCCTTGAGGTGGCCCATGAACGTCCGCGTCCTGGTAGTCGACATCGGCTCGGTGCTGTTCGCCTTCGACCCGGACCGGCGCCTCGCGCTCCTGGCGCGCCGCACCGGGATGCCCGCCGCGTTCCTCCACCGGCGCCTGTTCGCCTCGGGCTTCGAGACGCGCTGCGAGGCGGGCGAGTTCACCGCCGACGAGATCGCGGCCGAGGTCCGGGACCGGACCGGCTTCGACGGCGGGGCGGAGGAGTTGAGCGCCCTGTGGACCTCGGCGTTCACACTCGATGCGGCCGTGCTCGACGCGCTGACGGCGACCGAACTGCCGCTCGCGATCTTCTCCAACAACGGCCCGCTGTTCGCCGACTACTTCGACGCGCGGTTCCCTGAGGCGGCACAGTGGTTCCGCCACCGGTGCTTCGCGAGCGGCCTCAAGGCCCGCAAGCCCGAGGCGGCGGCGTTCGCGCTGGTGGAGCGGCGGCTGGAAGCGTCCTTCGGTTCGGCGCCGGGCGACCTGACCCTCATCGACGACAACGGGGACAACACCGCGGCGGCCTCGGCCCGGGGTTGGCGGGCCCACACCTTCGCGGGAGTCGCGGGCCTGCGCGAGGCCCTTGCCGGAACCTGATGGCACCGCGCGCCGATCGCACGTTAGACTCGTCCCGGTTCCCTTCCGGGGACCAGTGCGGGCGTAGCTTAATGGTAAAGCTCCGGTCTTCCAAACCGACGACGCGAGTTCGATTCTCGTCGCCCGCTCCGTTCGATCACCGGGCCGGTCCGGTACCGCTCAGCAGGAATCCCAGCCGAACTCGACCGGCGTGAACCGCGTCTTCGCCAGGTCGACGCCGGACGGGACGTCGTTTACCCACAGCCCGAGGACGATGGTCGAGTCGCCGGGCGGCAGTTCCCGGCCCCCCTTGAGGTGTTGGGCGCAGAAGCCGCCGACCAGCCCGCCGTCCTCGTCGTAGAAGACCGCCGCGATGCCCTGTTCGTACGGAGTGCCGAGCGCGTTGCCGACCTCGATCTGGAAGTACTGGTAATCTCCGATCCCGTCGGTCTCGGGGCCGACGGACTCGAACGTCACCGGCGTGGCCACGGCTTCGGGCCCGGGCGTGTACCAGACCGGGTCGAGGATCTCCACTTTCGGTTCGGCCGAGGCGTCGATCTGCTCGTCAAGGCCGGCGTCGATGTACGGATTGCCCCCGAAGACCCTGCTCTCACCGGGCGCGAGCACTGTGGCCGCCGTATGCCCGACCGGTTCCTCCCGGCTCAGCTCCTCACCCGACTCGGAGTAGAAGGTCAACCGCAGGGTGAAGCCGACGTGGCGGTCGGCGTCGGTGTTGGTGAAGACGGCGGCCCAGTACGGCAGGTACTCCTGGCCCTCCGGGTAGCCGAATACGAACTCGTCCAACGTGATCGATTCGGGTCCGGGCAGTTCGGCGCCTTCGGCGAGGGTGTAGCCCTGGGGCACGGCGCCGGGAACGGGCTCGGCCGTGGCGTCCTCGGCCACGAAGGCGGGAAGCTCGCCCAGGTCCTCGGCGAAGTCGTTCGGGTCGGCCGACCACGCGACCGAGCCGAGGAGGAAAACGATGCCTAGGAGGAGCACGCCCGCGGTGATGTACTCGGGGACGGCGGGAGCGGCATTCCTGGTGGCCTTGGGGGTGTCCATCCGCGGAGTGTATTTCGGCCCGGCCACCTTGTGGCGGCACGG
This sequence comes from Glycomyces paridis, assembly GCF_004912155.1. Taxonomy (GTDB): domain Bacteria; phylum Actinomycetota; class Actinomycetes; order Mycobacteriales; family Micromonosporaceae; genus Glycomyces; species Glycomyces paridis. The sequence goes on from NZ_STGX01000011.1 coordinate 123,459, forward strand.
CAATAGGGTGTGCAGGACCTCCACTCCCCCTATCAGAGGAACGCCATGGCGAATCCCGAGAAGGCCTCCCGCCTCGCCGCGGTGAAGCGCCGCCTGCGGCACCCGAGTTCGCGCGATCGATTCGCGGCGCTGGTCGCACTGGCGGTACTGCTGCCGGGTTCGATCGCGGGATACAAATGGCAGTCGGCGCGCGCAGAGGCGGGGGAGCCGGTCGCGGTGGTCCGCGATTTCCTTGAGGCCTCCCGAAGCGGAGCGGTGGAGGACGCATTGGCACTGGCCGACGCCGTGCCCGAAGGCAGCACCGATTTCCTGACTTCGGAGGCGATCGACGGCGGCTGGTCGGTCGACTCGGTGAAGCTGCGGTGGATCAGGCCCTCCTCGCAGACCGCGTCGATACGGGCTACCGTCACCGGTCCCGAAGGCGCGCAGGCGGCGTGGGACTTCGACCTCACCGAGGGCGACGACGGCTGGAAGCTGGACGACCCGTTCTCCCGAGTCTGGGTCGGCACCACGCCGTTCTCGTTCGTCAACCTCAACGGGCATCGCGTCGACCTCGGACGGGAACCCTACGCCGAGGAGAGGGCCGAGCTGATCCTGCTGCCGGGCCTGTACGAGTTCCACCCCGAGTCCGCGGATGTCTTCGAATCCACGAGCGGCACACGCCTGGTGATCGGCGAGCAGGTCGCACCGGTCGGCGACGCTCCGGCCGGGGACTGGCAGGCCGGACCGTTCGCCGTCGCCGAGGGCGCCGACGCGGTGGTCCAGTCCGCGCTGGAGGCGTACCTGGACGAGTGCGTCGCCGAGGAGGAGGGCATCTGGCGGTACGGCTGCCCCTTCGCCCCGAACTGGTCGGAGTCGCAGGAGCTCGAACGCGACGGCGTTGAGGAGCGGGTATGGGAGATCGTGCGGTACCCCGAGATCACCGTGACGATCGACGAGTGGAACGAGCCGGCGATCCTCGCCCACGATGCGGGCCTGGCCAGGCTGTCGTACCTCGACGCCTCCGGAGAGGAGCTGTCGCGCATCGAATGCCCGATCGAGCTCGAGCGCCTGTATATCGGTGCCGCGACCGACGGCGCGATGTGGATCGGGCCCCGCGACGACCCGGACGCCTCCGAAGAGGACGGGATGTGGCACCACGATGGCTTCGGGAGCCTCTGCCAGTCCTGGTGAGTCAATCGTGCTCGCAGCCGTGGTGGTCGTGGAAGAGGATCGGGTGCAGCAGGTGCGCGAGGTCGTGCTGGTCGCGGACGGCGCGGGCGAACTCCAGGCGCAGGCTTCCGCGCCGACCCTCCTCCGGTCCGATGTCGACGGTGAAGCCGTAGCGGTCGAGGCGGACCGCCCTCGGGTCGGGGCCGCAGGGGGCGCCGCGCCGGTCCAGGAGCCGCCGGACGAGGCCGCCGAGCTGGGTGCCGTGGTGGTCGGCGAGGTCTTCGAGGAGGGCCTGCTCGCACTCGTGGAGCGGATCGGGCTCGGCGGCGCTGTACGCGGCGGGCGCGATCGGCTCGGTCGAGCCGGAGCGGTCGAGGGTGACGCGCTGGATCTCGAGGACGTGCAGGGCGACGGTGGTGCCGACGTCGAAGAGGTCGGCCAGGGGGTTCGACTCGGCGAATTCGAGGACGGCGTTGCGCCTCGCCCGCTGCGGGACCTGCCAGAGGGAGCCCGAGACGCGGAGGCGCCCGAGGCTCGGCGCGCCGGGCACCGGCGGCACGTCGTCCACGGTGAGCCGCGCCCGCCGGTCCCCCGAGCCCGCGCGGGCGTGCAGGGCCTTCGCGAGGTCGCCGCCGCCTCGGGCCAGGAGCAGCGGTCGTCCGCTGCGGTCGGTGGCGTGGCCGAACCCGCCGACCTCGCTGCCGTCGGCGAACTTCAGCGTTCCCTCCAGGCGGCCGCGGGCCAGCGTGCGGGCGACTTCGGCAGCGGTCGGACGCATCGGGCCCACCCCGTTCCTCGATAGAAGTTAGCCATCGCTAAGCATAATTAGGCTAACCTAACATCGACTCGGAGCGGGGTACGGGTCGGCGTGACCGCAAATCGAGGCGCTCGCAGACGCTCCTTGTCGCCGCCGACCTCCAAGGGTCCGAACGGGAACGATGCCCGCGTCGTTCAGCGGCGCAGGATGCCCAGGGCCCGGCCGCGCATGGCCGGGTCGACCATGTCGCCGTTCGGCAGGGTCGCGACGCCGCCGCCTTCGAGCGCGGCGAGGACGGCCTCGGCCCAGGCGCGGTCGGCGTCGGTCGGCGCGAAGACCGCTTCGATGACCGGGATCTGCTTGGGGTGCACGGCGACCCGGCCGCTGAAGCCGAGGGCGCGTCCGCGTTCGGTGTCGGCCCGCAGGCCGTCGAGGTCGCCGATCGCGGGGTAGACCGAGAGCATCGGGGCGGGCAGGCCCGCCGCGCGGGCGGCGACGAGGAGGCGCAGCCGGGCGTGGTCGAGGACGCGCGGGTCGGCGCTGCCGAGGTCGCTGGCGAGGTCGGCCTCGCCGAGCGCGAGGTCCCGCACGGCGGGGTGCGCGGCGATCGCGGCGGCGGCTTCGAGGCCGCGGGCGGACTCGATCAGCGCGGTGAGCGGGAGTTCCCCTGCGAGCGCGGCGATCCGGTCGAGGTCGGCTGGAGACTCCACTTTGGGTATGCGGAGCCCGACGCGCGCGCCGGTGGCGCGGATCGCGGTGATCTCCTGCGGCGCATCGGTGTTGACGCGGACCTGGATCGGGACGGCGGGCGGGTCGGCGAGCCGGGCGGTGACGGCGGCGAGCGCGTCGGCCTTGGCGGCGGGGGCGACGGCGTCCTCCAGGTCGAGGATCACCAGGCCCGCGCCGGAGGCGGCGGCCTTGGCGAAGCGGTCGGGGCGATCGCCGGGCACGTAGAGGGCGCTGGCGGGGTTCATACGATTCCCTTGGCGCGCAGCAGGTCGAGCTGTTCGCGGGTGACGCCGGCCTCGGCGAGGACGGCGTCGGTGTCCTGGCCGTGGCGGCGGCCGGTCCAGCGGACGGCGCCGGGGGTCTCGGAGAGGCGGAAGAGCACGTTCTGCATCTTCATCGGCCCGAGTTCGTCGTCCTCGACCTCGAGGACGGTGCCGATGGCGCGGTACTGGGGGTCGGCGAGGACGCCGCGCACGTCGTAGACGGGGGCGACGGCGGCTTGGGCGTCTTCGAAGGCGGCGACGACGTCGGCGGCGGGGCGCTCGGCGATCCAGGCGGCGACGGCGGCGTCGAGTTCGTCGGCGTGCTGGGCGCGGGTGTGGCCGGTGGCGAACCAGGGTTCGGCGACGAGGTCGGGCCGCCCGACGAGGCGGATGACGCGTTCGGCGATGGACTGGGAGCTGGTGGAGACGGCGACCCAGGCGTCGTCGGCGGTGCGGTAGACGTTGCGGGGCGCGTTGTTGACCGAGCGGTTCCCGCTGCGGGGCTGGAGGAGTCCGAGCTGGTCGTAGGCGGTGATCTGGCCGCCGAGGAGGGAGAGGATCGGTTCGATGATGGCGAGGTCGACGACCTGGCCGCGTTCGGTGCGGTCGGCGCCGCGCAGGGCGACGAGGACGGCGTAGGCGGTGGCGAGGGCGGCGACGCCGTCGGCGAGGCCGAAGGGCGGGAGGGTGGGCGGTCCGTCGGGCTGGCCGGTGAGGGCCGCGAAGCCGCTCATGGCCTCGGCGAGGCTGCCGAAGCCGGGGCGGGAGGCGTAGGGGCCGGTCTGCCCGAAGGCGGTGACGCGGGCGACGACGAGGCGCGGGTTGGCGGCGTGGAGGACGTCGGGGCCGAGGCCCCAGCGTTCGAGGGTGCCGGGGCGGAAGTTCTCGATGAGGACGTCGGCGTCGGCGGCGAGGCGCAGGAGGAGGTCGGCGCCCTCGGGTGCGCCGAGGTCGATGGTGGCGGTGCGCTTGTTGCGGCCCAGGGTCTTCCACCAGAGGTTGATGCCGTCCTTGGAGGGGCCGTGACCGCGCGCGGCGTCGGGCTTCCTGGGGTGCTCCACTTTGATCACGTCGGCGCCGAAGTCGCCGAGGAGGGTCGCGGCGATCGGGCCGGCGAAGAGGGTGGAGACGTCGAGGACGCGGAGTCCTTCGAGCGGTGCGGTCATGGGTCCTCCTTCTGGGGTCGGGCGACGGGCGGGGCGTCGGGCCGCCCGGCTTGAACGGTGACGAGATCAGTGCGGGCGGCGGGCGGGGTCCGTCCCGCGGCCGACCGTGCGCCCGCGGTTCGCGTCGACGGTTCTCGAACGTCGCCGGGGCCGGGGTCCGGTCGAGGCGGCGCGGGCGGGCGTCACCGGCCGTCCTCCAGGTCCCAGGCGATGCGGAAGCCGATGCTCGGGGAGCGTTCGAGGCCGAGGCCGGGGAGCAGGTACTTGAGGCTGAACGAGGGGTCCTTGGGGCCGCCGTCGGCGTACCAGTCGGAGCCTTCGGAGCGGTGGTCGGCGCCGCCTTTGAGCATGGTGAAGCGGGTGGCGCCGTCGGTGTGCTCGCTCTCGGTCCAGTTCCAGACGGCGGGGGTGCGCCGCCGGAAGCCCGGGAGCGCGGCGGCGAGCTGCCATTCGAACTCGTCGGGCAGGCGGGCCCCGGCCCAGGCGGCGTAGGCGCGAGCGTCGGCGAGGGCGACGCCGGTGACGGGGGCGTCGTCGTCTTCCGTCGGGCCGCAGAGGAATCGCGAGCCGACCGGCGGCGTGTAGCCGGTGTCGTCGAGGAAGGCGCAGTACTCGCCGACCGAGACCTCGGCGGCGGCCACAGCGGTGCTCGCGACGGTGACGTCGAGGGTCTCGGCGCGGTCGTCGTGGAGGCGCGGCGGGAGCGGCTTCCACTCCTCGACGTAGGGCGCGCCCTGGTAGAAGCCGGTCTCGCGGCGGCGGTAGGTGACGGTGAGGCGGTGGGGCCCGGGAGGGACGGCGAGGGCGTCGACGGGCGGCGCGACGGTGGACGGCGCGGGGCGGACGCGGATCGCCTCGCGGGCGGGGAAGGTCGCGTCGGCGGAGCCGGGGTCGGCGGCGGCGGCCTTGAGGAGGTCGGGGAGCCAGTCGGGTTCGGGGGCGCCGGGGGCGAGTTCGAGGACGCCCGCAACGCCGCGGGCGGGCACGGTGACCTCGGTCGGGTCGGCGAGCCCGGCGGTGACGTCGAAGCGCTTGGCGCCGTTCGGGAGCGGAGCGTCGAGGGGGTCGCCGGTCCAGTCGGCGTCGCCGCGGTTGACGATGGTCCACAGTGTGGCGTCGGGTGTGGACCAGCGGGAGACGTACACGCGCGCTTCGAGTGCCGCGGCGCTCGCGCCTTCGAGCGGCGACCACTCCCCCGCGGTGAGGAGGTCGTGGGCGGCGCGCTGGACGCGGAGCATCCGCCGCAGGGTCGCCTCGTCGCGGGCGTTCCAGCCGACCCAGACGCCGAACACGGCGTCCCACACCAGGATGCCGGTGCCGTTCATCCACGCGGACTGGAGTTCGCCCGAGTGGTCGCGGTTCCAGCGGCGGATCGAGTGGAGCATGTGGCGGCGCTCGTACCAGTGCGCGCGCTGCACGCCGGGCGCCTCGGAGTCGGCGAACCACTGGGCCCAGGACAGGAGGTGGTCCTCGATCCGCTGGTTGGGGACACGCGACTCCCCTTCGAGCACTTGGGGTCTGGGCCCTTCGGTGAGGGCGCGGGTGAGGTCGGCGTCGCCTTCCTTGAGGGTGTCGAGGAAGACGCCGTCGGCGTCGAGTTCGGCCACGAGCGCGGCGAATTCGGCGGCGTCGCCGCGCTCGGCCCGCCGCGTCCCGGTGTCCCAGGGGTTGTAGTCCACGAAGACCCGCAGGCCGCGTTCGTGGAAGGCGTCCACGAGGCCGCGCAGGCCGGGCACGTCGCGGTAGTAGTCGAACTGGTTGCGGTCGTCGATGCCGATGACCGGGTAGGCGTGCCAGAGCACGAGCCCGTCGAGGCCGCCTTGGCCGGCGAGGGAGGCCAGGAACGCGTCGGGGGTGAACCGCTGCTCGCGGTGGTCGAAGAGCCGCTCGTCCCAGAGCCACACCTGGGCGACGGCGTAGGCGCTCGCCGCCCACCGGGTCGCGGGGACTTCGTAGGCGGCTCCGCTGTAGCGGAGCCGCCTACGCGCCTCGTCGCGCCAGGTGGTGAGGTCGGCGCGCCACGCGGGCCACTCGGCGGGGTCGCCGGGGGCCGCGAAGATCTTGGCGGTGTCGGCGTCGGTCAGGCCGCCGGGCGGCAGGACCGTCGGCCGGTCGATCGGCCGGGGCACGAGCGGGTCGAACGCGGGTTCAGTGCCTGCCACGGAAGTCGAGCACCTCTTCGAGAGTGGGGATGGACGGGACGGCGCCCTTGCGCCGCACGGCGATCGCGGCGGCGGCCGTCGCGAAGGCGGCGGCGTCCACAAGGGAAGCGGGAGTGCGGTCACCCGAGCGGTCGAGCGCGGCGGCGAGCGCGCCCACGAACGTGTCGCCCGCGCCGGTCGTGTCGACCGCCTCCACCCGGTGGCCGGGGACGAGGACCGGTGCGGCGCCGGGGACGCCCACGAGCGCGCCCGCGGCGCCGAGGGTGATGATCGCGGCGGCGCCGCGGTCGGTGAGCACGGCCAGGAGCGACCGCTCGTCGGCCCCGGCGGGCAGGCCCGCGAGGGCCGCGGCCTCGTGCTCGTTGACCACGAGCACGTCGGCGTCGCCGAGGAGGCCGGGCGGGAGGTCGGCGCTGGGCGCGGCGTTGAGAACGACGCGGGTGGCGCCGGCGCGGGCGGTGCGCACCGCTTCGGCCACGGTGTCCAGCGGCGTCTCCAGTTGCAGGACCAGGACGTCGGCGTCGGCGATGTCGTCGCGTTCGGCGGCGGTGAGGTCGGTGAGGAGGGCGTTGGCGCCGGAGTCCACGACGATCGAGTTCTCGGCGCCGCGGTCGACGTAGATGACGGCGGTGCCGGTGGGGGCGTCGCAGCGGCGGTCGCGCAGGTCGATCCCGGCGCGGCGGGCCTCCTCGGCGAGGCGGTCGCCGGAGGCGTCGCGGCCGAGGGCGACGACGAAGCGCACGTCGGCGCCGCAGCGGGCGGCCGCGATCGCCTGGTTGTTGCCCTTGCCGCCGGGGAAGGACGCGAAACCGCGGGCGAGGACGGTCTCACCGGGAGCGGGGATGCGGTCGACGTCGTAGACGAGGTCGAGGTTGGCCGAGCCGAGGACGAGGACGCTCACCGCGTCACCGCCAGGGTGCGGGCGGCGAGGTCGGTGAAGCGGGCGCCCGCGAAACCGGGCACGGAGGTCGCGAGGCGGTCGTCCAGCGGGTCGATCCACTTGGGCGGCAGGGCGTTCGCGCCGGTCATGGCGCCGGTGAGGGCGCCAGCAGTGGCGCCGACCGAGTCGGTGTCCCAGCCGCCGGAGACGGCGAGGGTGATCGTGCGCTCGAAGTCGCCTTCGCCGCGGGCGAGCGCGAAGGCGAGGAGCGCGGTGTTGGGGAGGACGTGGACCCAGTGGTGCGCGCCGTACTCGCGGTGCAGGGTGTCCACTGCGGACTCGTCCGGGGCGGCGCTGTGGGCGAGGTCGACGCCGCGGGCGACGGCCTCGGCGTAGCGGCTGCGAGGCGGGACGGCGAACAGGCCGGTCTCCAGGACCTCCTTGACGGAGGCGCCCGCGACGGCGGCGGCGCTGGCGGCGGCGACGAACACGGCACCGTAAATGCCGTTGCGGCCGTGGGAGAGCCGGGCGTCGGTCCAGGCGAGCCGGGCGGCGCCGCGGGGGTCGCCGGGGCGGGTCCAGCCGTAGAGGTCGGCGCGGATCTGGGCGCCGATCCAGTCGCGGAAGGGGTTGGCGACCTTCCCGGCGGCCTCGGGTTCGACGCCGTCGAGGAGGTTGCGGTAGGCGATGCGCTCGGCGGTGAAGACGCGGCCGCCGGGGAGGAGGTCGAGCCAGGCCTGGGCGACGTCGTCGGTGGTGAACTCGTCGCCGTGGCGTTCGAGGAGGTGGAGGGCGATGAGGGGGAAGTTGAGGTCGTCGTCCTCGGGCATCCCGTCGATGTTCTCGGCGAGGCTGGTGGGGCGGCTGCGGCGGTTCCAGGGGTGGGCGGCGGCGACGGCCGGGTCGAGGCCTTGTGCGGTGAAGTAGCCGTGCAGGGGCCAGTTGCCGGTGGACCGCGCGACGGCGCGGATGCCGTGGAGCGGGAGCTTCTCGACGGGTTTGCCGAGGAGGCATCCGGCGGCGCGGCCGAGCCACGCGCCGAGGACCCGGTCGGCGAGGTCGCCGGGGCGTTCGGGGCTGTCGACGGGTGCGATGTCCGCCAGTATGGCGTCGAGCGCCTCCGGTTCGTCGGCGTTCAGCGTTTCGGGATCGGGCAGGCCGTCGAGTTCGGCGAGGAGCCAGCGGGCGAGGGCCCTCAGCGGCGCGGGCGCGGGTTCGGGGCTGGCGCCGCCGACGGCGGGTTCGGCCGCGCCTCCGGCGGCGATCCAGCGTTCGCGGAGGTGCTCGGCGTCGCGGCCGTCGAGGGCGGCGGCGGCGAACGCGTGCGGGACGAGGTCTTCGGGCTGGGTCCAGGACAGGCGGATCACGGTCGGCCTCCGTAGTCGTTGCGGGCCTTGGCGGTGCGGGCGGCGCGAGCCTCGTCGGCGGCCCAGACGGTGCGGGCGGCGGCGGCGATGAGGGGGCCGGTCGCGGTGACGTCGATGCGGCTGGCCTCGCTGACGTCGGCGATCCAGTCGGCGGGGACGGCGGCGGTGCCGCCGAGGGCCCCGGCGAGGGCCCCGGCCATGACGGCGATGGAGTCGGAGTCGCGGCCGTAGTTGACGGCGCCGAGGACGGCTTCGCGATGGTCGCCGCGGGCGGCCACGAGCATCCCGAGCGCGACGGGGAGCTCTTCGATGGACTTGGTGCGGCTGGGGATGCGCGCGTCCAGGGCGGGGGCGCGGTAGTCGGGGCCGACGGTGTCGAAGGGGGCGACGGCGCGGCGCAGCTCGGCGAGGCCGCCGCGCCAGTCGGTGACGCGTGCGGCGGCCTCGGCGACGGCTTCGACGGCGTCCCGGGTGCCGTCCTTGGCGAGGCGCAGGGCGCAGGCGAGGACCGAGTCCACGTCGGCGCCGGGGCGCATGGCCTCGGCGACGGCGGCGGCGAAGACCCCGGCGGCCTCGCGCCCGTAGGAGGACTGGTGGGCGCCGGCGATGTCGATCGCCTCGGCGTAGGCGGCGTCGGGGTCGGCGGCGTTGACGATGCCGACGGGGGCTGCGTACATGGTGGCGCCGCAGTTGACGATGTTGCCGACGCCCGCCTCGCGGGGGTCGACGTGTCCGTAGTGGAGCCTGGCGACGAGCCACTTCTCGGCGAGGAAGATCCGGTGGAGCAGGAGCGCCTCGGCTTCGAGCTCGGGAATCCAGCGCTTGTCGCCGATGAGGAGCGGCACCAGGTGCGCGGCGATCGCGTGGGCGTCGAGGTGGTCGCGGACGGTGTCGTACACGTCGACGAGGGCCGCGGTCATGAGCGTGTCGTCGGTGATGTGGCCGTCGCCCTTGTGGTAGGGGGCGATGGGGCGGGCGTTGCGCCAGTCGGCGTTGAAGGGGGGCACGATCCCCTCGATGAACCCGCCGTAGCGGGCCTGGATGGCCTCGGGGGTGTTCCCTTCGGCCGCGCCGCCGAGGGCGTCGCCGACCGCGGCGCCGGCGAGCGCGCCGGTGGCCTTGTCCGCGAACGGGTCGTGCAGCGGCAGGGTCATCGTGTCTCCCTTGGGTCGTGGTTCGGCGTCCGCCGGGGGCCGGGGCCCCCGGCGGACGGGGTGTCCGGGTGTGCGGTCTATCCGAGCTCGGACCAGCCGTCGGTCAGCTGGTCGCGCAGCTGGTCGAGGGTGATCTCGTCGGCGAGGTACTGCTGGAGTGCTGGGGTGGCGTACTGGTCCTTCCACTGCGGGTAGTCGACGGCGGACTGGAAGGGCGCGGCCGAGAGCCCTTCGCCGGAGGCGAGGATGGCCTCCCAGCCGTTCTCGCCCGCGGTCTGCTCGGCGACGGCGGCGCGGGCCTCGCCGGAGGCGGGGATGAGCCAGTCGCCCTGGGCGAGCGCGGCCTGGTGGTCGGCCTGCATGAAGAAGTCGATGAACGCGGCGGCCTCTTCGACGTGCTCGCTCTCGGCGGCCACGGACATGGTCTGCGGGTTCGCGGCCTGGACGGCCCCGGCGGTCCCGGCGAGCGGGGGCAGGACGGCCCACTCGAAGCCCTCGGGCGCGGACTCGGTGATCTGCTGGGCGATGTAGTTGCCCGCGACGTACATGGCGTACTTGCCGTCGAAGAAGCCGGGCAGGACGTCCGAGCCGCTCTGGGTGAGCGAGACGGGGTCGAGGGAGGCGTCGTCGTAGGCCATCGCGTGGATGCGCTCGGGGACGGCGAGCTCCGCGTCCCCGACCTCGATGGCGGCGTCGGCCCCGGTGCCGGTGAAGTAGGTGCCGTCGAAGCCGAGGGAGAGGTTCATGACGGTGGCGGTGGGCTGCTGGAGGCCCCAGCCGACGCCGTAGGTCTCGCCCGCGGTGAGTTGGGCGGCGAGGGACTGGAAGTCGTCCCAGGGGAGGGTGTCGCCGGTCGGGAGGGCCGCGCCGGCGTCGGCGAACGCGGCGGTGTTCGCGAAGACCACGTAGGACTGGAGGAGGGTGGGGGCGGCGACCACCGCGCCGTCGCCGGTGGTGACCGACTTCCAGACGTCCTCGGAGACCGCGGCGGTGACCTCGTCGCTCAGGTGCGGGGCGAGGTCGGCGAGGTAGCCCTGCTCGGCGAAGCCCATGATGTCGGCCGACTCGTCGTGGATGACGTCGGGGGCGGTGCCGCCCTGGAACTGGGTGACGAGCTGGTCGTGCACGTTGTCCCAGCTGCCTTGGACGAGTTCGACCTGGACGTCGGGGTTGGCCTCGTTCCAGGCGTCCACGATCTCCTGGGTGGCGGCGATCGTGGTGTCCTGGAAGGCGAGCGACTGGAAGGTCAGCGTCACGGCGCCGCCCTCGTCGTCGCCGCCGCCGACCCCGAAGGCCGAACAGCCGGTGAGCGCCAGGGGGAGCGCCAGGACGCCCGCGACGACGCTGTTGCGAGTGCGCATGGTTTCTCTCTTTCGGTAGTGAACGGCGGGTGCGGGGTTCAGCCTTTGACCGCGCCGCTGAGGAGTCCGGCGGTGAGCCGTTTCTGGATGAGGAGGAAGAAGACGAGGCTCGGGAGGCAGGCGAGCAGCGCCGCCGCCGCGAGCTGGCCGAGCTGGACCTGGCCCTCGGCGCCGACGAAGCGCGCGAGCGCGAGCGGGAGGGTCTGCATGTCGGGGTCCTGGATGAGCACGAGCGCGAAGAAGAACTCGTTCCAGGAGTTGATGAACGTGAAGAGGCTGGTGGCGACGAGCCCGGGGGCCAGGAGCGGCAGGACGATCCGGGCGAGGGTCTTGAGGCGCCCGGCGCCGTCGACGGCGCTGGCCTCTTCGAGTTCGACCGGGATGGCGGCGACGTAGCCCTGGAGCATCCACAGCGAGAACGGGAGCGACCAGACCGCGTACACGAGCACGAGGCCCAGGAGCGTGTTCACCAGTCCGATGTCCTTGAGCAGCAGGAACAGCGGGATGATGATGAGGATGAAGGGGAAGACCTGGCTGAGGAGGATCCAGCCGGTCGCGAAGGCGCGCAGCCGGGTCCGGAAGCGCACCAGGGCGTAGGCGGCGGGCAGGGCGACGGCGGTGACGATCGCGGTGGTGGTGACCGCGACGAGGAGGCTGTTGCCCGCGGCGGTGAAGAGATCGGCCTTGTCGATCGCGGCGGTGAAGTTCGTCCAGTCGAGGCGCTCGGGCAGGATGCCGGCGTCCGGGGACTGGAGTTCGCGCGGGGTCTTGAACGCGGTGGTGAGCAGGAACAGCAGCGGGAACGCCAGGAAGCACATGTACGCCAGGAGCGCCAGGTACTGGAGGGGCCGGGCGATGCGGCTGCGGCCGACGGCCGAGGTCCGGGCGAGGGTCGTCATTGGAACCGCCTCCGCGACTGGGCTCGCAGGTACAGGATGAGGAACGCGCCGATGAGGACGACCATGACGTTGCCCATGGCGGCGGCGTATCCGAAGTGGCCGTAGCGGAACGCCTCGTTGTAGGCGAAGAGGCTCGGCAGCATGGTGGTGCCGCCGGGGCCTCCCGCGGTGAGCACGAAGACGAGCGCAAACGAGTTGAAGTTCCAGATCAGGTCGAGCGTGGTGATCGCGGTGATGATCGGCCGCAGCGCGGGGAGCGTGACGTGCCAGAAGCGGCGCCAGGTGCTCGCGCCGTCGATCGCGGCGGCCTCGTTGAGTTCGGCGGGCACGGACTGGAGTCCTGCCAGGAGCGTCACGGTGGTCTGCGGCATCCCCGCCCACACGCCGACGACGATGACGACCGGGAGCGCGACGGCGGCTTCGCCGAGCCAGTTCACGCCGCCGGGCAGGCCGATGGCGTCCAGGGCCCGGTTGACGGGGCCGTAGCTCGGGTTGAGCATGAGCTGCCACATGATCGCGATGATCACCGGCGGCATCGCCCACGGGATGAGCGCGAGGGTGCGCGCGAGCCAGCGCAGCCGCAGGTCGAGGTTGAGCAGGAGCGCGAGCCCGAGCGAGGCGAGGAACTGGAGGATCGTGACGCTGAAGGCCCAGACGAGGCCGATCTTGAAGGACTTCCAGAACAGTTCGTTCCCGGCGAGTTCGACGTAGTTGTCGAGGCCGTTGAAGTGGGTCTCGACGCCGAGTCCCGCCGCGGCGTCGGTGAAGCCGAGGAGGACGCCGTACACGAGCGGGTAGACGCTGAAGAGCATCACCGGCAGGAGCGCGGGGAGGACGAGGAGCCAGGCGTCGCGGCCTTCGCGGCGACGGCTTCGGACGGCGCTCATGCGCGGGGCGCTTCGGGGACGGTGGACTCGCGCACCGACAGGGCGGGAGCGATGACCTGGCGGACCACGGGCGCATCGGGGTCCTCGATGCGGCGGATGAGGAGTTTCGCGGCGGCCTTGGCGCGCTTGGCGGAGCCGAGGTCGACGCTGGTGAGCGAGGGCGTGGCGAGTTCGGCGGCGTCGGTGTCGTCCATGCCGACGACGGCGACGTCCTCGGGGACGCGCCGTCCGGCGGCGGCGAGTTCCTTGAGGGCGCCGACGGCGAGGAGGTCGTTGGCGCCGATGATCGCGTCCGGTTCGGCCTGCGCGAGGAGGCGGGCGGTGGCGCGGTGTCCGGCCCGGTAGGTGAAGCCGGTGGCGGTGACCTCGAGCTCGTCGCTCGCGGCGAGGCCGAAACGTTCGAGCGCGGCGCGGTGCCCGGCGAGGCGGGCGGAGCCGGGGACGGTGTCGACGGGGCCGTTGACGAGTGCGATGCGCCTGCGGCCCTGGGCGATGAGGTGCTCGACGGCGAGGCCGATGCCGGTGGCGGAGTCGGCGCGCACGTTGTCGAGCTCCACTTCGGGCGGCAGGGTGCCGATGACGACGATGGGGAGCCTGCTGGCGCTCAGGGCCTCGACGAGGTCGGGGGTGATGCGCAGGGGGCTGATGAGGAGGCCGTCGGCGTAGCCGCGGTTGAGGCTGCGGACGAGGTCGATCTGGTCCTTGGGGTCGGCGCCCGTGGAGGAGACGACGAGGCGGTAGCCGGCCTTGGCGACGATGCCGGTGACGGTGCGCATCATCTGGACGTAGACGGGGTTGCCGACGTCGGCGACGGCGAGGGTGATCTGGTCGGTGCGGCCGGTGCGCATGGTGCGGGCGCTGGCGTCGGGGACGTAGCCGAGTTCGTCGGCGGCCTCGCGGACGCGTTTGGCGAGCTGCTCGGATGCGGAGCCGCCGTTGAGGACCCGGGACACGGAGGCCACGGACACTCCGGCGCGCGCGGCGACCAGTGCGAGGTTCGACTTCTTCGTCTCCGCCATCCGCGGTCCCTGTCCTCGTCGTTGAAGTGGGGGGTCTTGAGAACGTTCTTAGGAACGTTCTCAAGAACGATATCAGAGGGGTTTTCGCGTTGCATCCGGGTGAATCCGTCTACAGGGGATGATGCATCGATACAGGTCGAAGGCGTGGATGCGAAAAAGGCGCCCCTTGCGGGACGCCTTGAGCGCGAAGGGCTCCGGCCGGGTCAGGCCCGGCGCGGGCGGATGGTGAGCGCCTGGTGGGCGTGGCCGAAGTGGCCCTCGGCGTCGTGGAGGGCGGTGGCGGTGACGCCGAGGCCGCCGGGGCCGAACACGACGGTGGTGTCGAGGCCGAGCCAGGGCCCGGAGGGGGTGCGGAAGAGGTGGATGGTCAAGTCCACGTTGGGGAACAGCCATTCCTCGGGCGGGCGGCGGACGGCGAGGCCGTTGGCGGTGTCGACCAGGCCGATGAGCCGGGCGAGGTCGCTGACGTGTTCGCCGTCGACGAGGGTCGCGGCGGTGGAGCCCCAGGCGCGGGCGCGGCCGGGTTCGGCGGCGCCGATCTGGCGCACGTCGAGCGAGGCGACGTAGGCGCCGGGCCACACGCCGGTCATCGGCCAGACCTTGAGGCCTTCGGGTCCGGGCAGCGGCTCGGCCGCTCCCCCTGCGACGGCGGCGGTGTCCTGGACGGTGGTGCGCCAGACGCGGGCGCGCACGGCGGGCCGCCCGCCGGAGACCACGGTGGCTTCGAGGAGCTCGATGGTGCGGCCGGGCCGCACGACCTCGACGGTGAGGTCGAAGGGTTCGAGGTCGAGGACGCCGAGGATGTCGACGCTGATGCGCCCGATCGCGAGGGCGTCCCCGCCGCGTTCGGCGACGAAGCGTTCGACGGCGTGCACGATCAGGCCGTTCATGGGGCTGATGTGCTGTTCGGCGGTCGACCAGGCGCCCCCGGTGAGGGGCGTCGGGCGGAACCGGTGCTCGTCTTCGCGGACGAAGTAGCTGCCCTCGTGGGACATGGCGCCTCCTGCGGTGCTCGGTGTGTTCGGTGGTCGGGCCGCCCGGCTACTCGGCGGGGGCGGGTCGCCCGGCGCGTTCGGCGGCGAGCAGCTCGTCGCGCTTGTACCGGTGGAACAGGAACGGCGCCAAGGGGACCACGGCGGCGGCCAGCGCGATGAGCGTGGTGCCGAAGCCCCAGCCGAGGCGGCCGCGGATGACGAGGGTGGCGAGGACGAGGAGGCCGAAGAGCGCGCCGTGGAGGGAGCCGAGCGGCATGACCAGGTCGAGGTCGGAGACTCGGCTGAGGAGTGAGCCAAAGACGAGCAGGAGCACGAAGGACCAGCCTTCGGCGAGGGTGAGCATGCGGTACAGGAAGACCGGGTTGGCGTTCACGAAGCGTCCTCTCGACGGCGTTCCGGGGGCGTCGCGGGCGACCATAACACCGGCCCGCGCCGGTGCCGGGTGGCTCGGGTTCGGGAGTGACGGGGACGGGCTATTCGATCTTGCCGTCGCGTCTGAGCTGGGTCATCATCGCGTCGATCTCGCGGAGTTCCTCGTCGCGTTCGGCGGCGGCCTGCGGGTCGGCGAGGCGCCAGAGGCGTTCGAGCTCCTCGGCGGCGCGGACGCGGTTCGCCTCGCCGACGCCGGCGGCGCGCCAGGCGAGCTCGCGGATCTGTTCGGCGGCGGCGGGGTCCTTGTCGAGGAGGCCTTCGACCTCTTCGAGGACGCTTCCGGCGTGGCGGACGAGGTGGGAGAGTTCGGCGGCGAGCGCGTCGGGCTTCGTCGCGCCGGGGCGGGCCTGGAGTCGGGCGGCGGCCCAGAGGAGTCCGGCGAAGGCGCCGGTGACGAGGGGTGTCGCGGCGAGGCCGTACCAGAGGTTCATCCAGGGGCCTTCGCCGTTGGGGGCGAAGAGGATGAACCAGGCGGCGGTGGGGGCGGCGAGGATCGCGAACCACCAGTAGGCGAGGCGTTCGGCGGCGGCGTACCAGCGGGGCTTGGCGCCGCCGAAGCCGTCCTTGGCGCCTTCGAGGCGGTCGATCGCGGCGTCGGCTACGGCTTCGGAGACGCCCGGCGCGATGAGGTAGTGCGCTTCGTCGGGCCTGCGCTGCCGCAGCCAGTAGGCCTGCGTCACGGGGTGCTCCTCTCGCGGGGTCTCCGTGACACGGTATGCCAGGGGGTCCGCGCGGAGATCAGGGGAGGATCGAGTCGACGTAGCCGCCGTCGACGCGGACGGCCGCGCCGGTGGTCGCCGTGGCGAGCGGGGAGCTGAGGTAGGCGACGAGGTTGGCGATCTCCTCGGGCTCGATGAGGCGGTGGAGCAGCGACTGCGGGCGGTGCTCGCGCATGAAGCGACGTTGCGCCTCGTCCCAGGGCAGGTCGGGGTCGACGAGCTGGTAGACGAAGTCCTCGACGCCGCCGGTGTGGGTGGGCCCGGCGATCACGGAGTTGACGGTGACGCCGGTCCCGGCGGCGTGCTTGGCGTAGCCGCGGGTGACGGCGAGGAGCGCGGTCTTGGTGGTGCCGTAGTGGATCATCTCCTCGGGCGTGACGACCGCGGAGTCGCTGGCGATGTTGAGGACCCGGCCCCAGCCGCGCCCGATCATGCCGGTGAGGTGGCGGCGGATGAGGCGCACCGCGGCGAGGACGTTGACCTCCCAGTACCGGCGCCATTCGTCGTCGGTGATCGCCATCGCGGGCACCGCGCCGAAGATCCCGAGGTTGTTGACGAGGATGTCGACGTGCGGGAGGGCCTCGGCCAGTTCGGCCTCGCCGTCCTCGGTGGCGAGGTCGGCGGGGGCCGGGAAGAACCGGTCGGCGCCGGTCTCGGCGGCCAGGCGCGCCACGGCGGCGTCCACTTTGGCCCGGTCGCGGCCGTTGACGCCGACGTGCGCCCCGGCGAGCGCGAGGGTGCGGGCGATCGCCTCGCCGATCCCCTGCGTGGAGCCGGTGACGAGCGCGGTCCTGTCGGTGAGGTCGATCGCGATCATGGGCCCACGCTACCCCGGGAGGCCGAGGTCGCGGCGCGGGTCGCCGACCATGGTCGCGGGGTCGACGACGCGGTCGAAGTCGGCGGGGTCGACGCCGAGGGCGAGGGCGGCCTCGCGGAGGGTGGTGCCCTCGTGGTCGGCGCGGTGGGCGATGGCGGCGGCCCGGTCGTAGCCGACGTGGGGGCTGAGCGCGGTCACGAGCATGAGGGAGCGGTCGACGTGGGCGGCGATGCGCTCGCGGTCGAGTTCGGTGCCCTCGACGCTGTGGACGCGCAGGGACTCGGCGGCGTCGCCGAGGAGGCGCGCGGAGTGCAGGACGTTGCCGATGACGAGGGGGCGCATGGTGTTGAGCTCGAAGGTGCCCTGCGATCCGGCGGCGGCGACGATGGCGTCCTCGCCGATGACCTGTAGGCACACCATGACGGCGGCCTCCTGCTGGGTCGGGTTGACCTTGCCGGGCATGATCGAGGAGCCCGGCTCGTTCTCGGGCAGGCGCAGCTCGTGCAGGCCCGCGCGGGGCCCGGAGGCGAGCCAGCGCATGTCGTTGGCGGCCTTCATGAGCGCGACGGCGACGCCGCGGAGCCCGGCGCTGGCGGCGACCAGGGCGTCGAGGGAGCCGAGGGCGGCGAACTTGTTGGGCGCGGTGGTCAGCGGCAGGCCGGTGAGGTCGGCGAGCCGGTCGGCGAGGGCCTCGCCGAAGCCGTCGGGGGCGTTGATGCCGGTGCCGACGGCGGTGCCGCCTGCGGCGAGTTCGGTGACGGGCGCGAGGGCCTCGCGGAGGCGGCCGGCGGCGGCTTCGAGCTGGGCCGCCCAGCCCGACCACTCCTGGCCGACGGTGAGCGGGGTGGCGTCCTGGAGGTGTGTGCGGCCGATCTTGACCACGTCGACCCAGGCCTCCGCCTTGGCCCGGATGGCGGCGGCGAGCGCTTCGACGCGCGGGAGCGTGCGGTCGCGCACGGCCAGGAGCACGGCGAGGTGCATGGCGGTGGGGAAGCCGTCGTTGGTGGACTGGCCGAGGTTGACGTGGTCGTTGGGGTGGACGAGGCGGCCGGTGCCCAGGCCCCCGCCGAGGAGCTGGCTGGCGCGGTTGGCGATGACCTCGTTGACGTTCATGTTGGTCTGGGTGCCCGAGCCGGACTGCCACAGGCGCAGGGGGAACTCGGCGTCGAGGTCGCCGTCGGCGACCTCCTTGGCGGCGGCGGCGATGGCGGCGGCCGGTTCGGGGGCGAGGCGCCCGGCCTCGCCGTTGACGAGGGCGGCGGCGAGTTTGACCAGGCCGTAGGCGCGGCACAGCTCGGCGGGCATCCGGTCCTCGCCGATGTCGAAGTGGAGGAGGGAGCGCTGGGTCTGGGCGCCCCAGTAGTGCTCGGCGGGGACCTCGACGGCGCCGAGGGCGTCGCGCTCCTCGCGGGCGCCGGTGGCGCCCGTGCCGATCGGCGGCTGGTCGGAAGCCATGTGGTCACCTCGATCCGCGCGGTGTGCGCACGCGGACCGATGCTACTCGGGGAGTCGGGTCGCCGTCCGGCCCTTCGGCGCGGCCGGACCGGAGCAAGCGCTTGCGCATCGATGACAGTCAATGTATTCTGGCGATACCCTCACGGAAGTTTCACTGGAAGTTTCGGCTTGAGTGGTCTCACCGTTGACGCCGGCCCGCTCGTACTTCCGGGACGCGCCGCCCCACACCGTCGATGATGGACTGTCGCCTCCGGTCAGACAAGGAATCTGCCATGGCATCATCGAACGGCCCACGACTCACCCCGGTCGCGGACGGACCCCCGGCACCCGCCCGCACGAGGCCCGGACTCCGGTTCGCGCTCGTCCTGCTGGCCTCGATCGCGGTCGTCGCCGCGATGGCCCTCGCACCCCGGATGCAGAACGCGGAGGCGGCCGACCTGAGCGCCCTCTCCGAGTTCGACGGAGAGGACTGCAACGTGACCGTACCGGGCAGCTGGGCCTCGAATACGCTGCTCCCCGACCCCTTCACCAAGATCGACGGCACCCGCATCACCTCCAAGGCGCAGTGGGAATGCCGCCGCGCCGAGATCAAGGAGCTCGCCGAGCGCACGATCTACGGCGACAAGCCCGCGCCGCCCGACAGCGTCACGGGCACGGTGACCTCCTCGCGGATCACCGTCAACGTCAGCGACAACGGCCGCAGCGCGAGCTTCTCGGCCACCGTCCAGCTGCCGAGCGGCTCCGGGCCCTTCCCGGCAGTGATCGTCTACGGCGGCTTCGGCGCCGACACCGCCACGATCCTCGCCACCGGCACCGCGATCATCAACTTCGACCCCAGTTCGGTGGGGGCCGAGGGAACCTCGCGCAATAACAAGCAGGGCGCGTTCTACAGCATCTACGGCGCCACGAGCTCGACCGGCATCCTCATGGCGCAGGCCTGGGGCGTCAGCCGCCTCATCGACGTCATCGAGCAGTCCGGCGGCTCGGTCCTCAACGACCGCACCGGCGTCACCGGGTGCTCCCGGTACGGCAAGGGCGCGTTCGTGGCCGGCGCCTTCGACCAGCGTGTGGACCTCACGATGCCGATCGAGTCCGGCACCGGCGGTGCCCCCGCGCTCCGCTCGATCGCGCAGGAGAGCGGCTCCCAGCCGCTGAGCAGCGCCTACGGCGAGCAGCCGTGGCTGGGCGACGCGTTCAGCGCCTACACCTCCAACCCCGCCGGCCTGCCCGTGGACACCCACGAGATGGTCGGCATGGTCGCCCCGCGCGGCCTGTTCCTCATGGAGAACCCGCACGTCGACTGGCTCGGCGCCCGTTCGGGCAGCGTCGCGGCGCTGGCCGGGGCCGAGATCTACAAGGCGCTCGGGGTCGAGGACAACATCTCGTACCACTCCAACACCTCGAACGGGACGCACTGCGCGACCCGCTCGGAGTGGCAGGGCCCGCTGCGCCAGAGCATCCAGGCGTTCCTGCACGACAGCGGCAACCCGCCCGGGATCATGAACATCCACCCGAACAAGGCCGGGAACCTCGCCCAGTGGCGCAACTGGACCACCCCGACCCTGAGCGACGACCCGGGCCAGACCACGCCGCCGGAGGAGACCACCACGCCGGGCGAGGAGCCGACGACGCCGGACGACGAGACCACCCCGCCGCCGACCGGTTCGGGCTGCACGGCCGTGGTCGACGTCGTCAACGAGTGGAACGGCGGCTGGCAGGGCAACGTGCTCGTCACCGCCGGGAGCGGCGCCGTCAGCGGCTGGACGGTCTCGTGGACCTGGCCCGCGGGCCAGCGGATCACGAGTTCGTGGAACGCGTCGGTGACCAGTTCGGGCTCGACGGTGACCGCGACGGACGTGGGCTGGAACGGGACGGTCCAGGCCGGCCAGACCAGCAACGTCTTCGGGTTCGTGGGCAGCGGCGCGGCCGTGTCGCCGACGGTGACCTGCACGGCGGATTAAGGAAAGCGGCGGCGGCCCGCCGGCCGGGCCGCCGCCGTTCCGCCTCTACTGACCGGTCGGCCGGTCGAATCCGTCACAATCGACTCCCGCGATGTGAGCGATCATCGCCACTCCTTGGTACGTTCCGAGCCGTGCCCCACGCCGACCGCGGCGCCCCCGCCGACCAGCCCAGCTCCGTCAGGCTGCGCCGCCTCGCCCTGCCGATCTACGGCCCCACCGTCCTCATCTCCATCGGCATGGGCGCGGTCGTCCCGCTCATCGCGCTCTCGGCGCTCGACCTCGGAGCCACCGTCACCCAGGCCGCGATCGTCGTGGGCCTCATCGGCTTCGGGCAGCTGTGCGGCGACCTGCCCGCCGGGGCCCTGGCACAGCGCTTCGGCGAGAAGCGCGTGCTCCTGGCCGCGTGCGTCGTCGAGGCGACCGCGCTCGTCGTCGCCTCCCGCACCGGCTCGCTCGCGGTGCTCGCCGCCTGCGTCTTCGCGATCGGCCTGTCCTCGGCCGTGTTCGGACTGGCGCGGCACGCCTACCTCTCGGAGGCCGTCGCGATCGGCTTCCGCGCCAGGGCGCTGTCGACCCTCGGCGGGACGTTCCGGATCGGCTCGTTCATCGGCCCGTTCGTCGGCGCGCTCCTCATCGAGCAGCACTCCTTCGGCGCCACCTACGCGTTCGCCGCCGCCACGAGCCTGGCGGGCGGCCTGCTGAGCCTCGCCCTGCCCGACCTGCCGACCGCGCGCCGACCCGAAGCGCCCGCCCCTGCGCGCCAGAGCATGTGGCGGGTGCTGGCCGAGCACCGGAAGGTCTTCGCGACCGCCGGCACGGGGGTCTTCCTCATCATGATCGCCCGCGCCTCGCGTCAGGCGATCATCCCGCTGTGGGCGGCCCTCCAGGGGCTCGACGCGACCACCACGAGCATCATCTTCGGGCTCGCGGCCGGGGTCGACATGCTGCTGTTCTACCCGGGCGGGGCGATCATGGACCGCTTCGGGCGCATGTGGGTGGCCCTCCCGGCGATGATCGTCATGGGCGCGGGGTTCCTCCTGCTGCCGCTCTCGGGCACGGCCGTGGCGATCGGCCTGGTCGCGTGCTTCATGGGCCTGGGCAACGGGATCTCCTCGGGCATCGTGCTCACCATCGGCTCCGACGTGGCCCCTGACGAGGGCCGCCGCCAGTTCCTCGGCGGCTGGCGCCTGTGCGCCGACCTCGGCAACGTCGCGGGGCCGGGGCTCATCAGCCTCGTGTCCCTGGCGTTCCCGCTCGCGGCCGCCGCGGTCGCGCTCGGCCTCATCACCTGGTTCGGCGCGGGCTGGCTCGCGAAATGGGTCCCGGTCTACGACCCGGCGAGGAAGCCGCTGGAGTCGGCGAAGGTCTAGGGGGCGCGCTCCTCGGTCCAGGCGGCGATGCCGTGCTCGGTGAGAATCGCGTCGAACGCGGCCTCGGCGGCGCCCAGCAGCGGCGCGTCCGGGCCTAGCACCGAGGGCAGCAGGCGCGGCGGGTCGTCGCGGCGGAAGCCCATGAGCCCGGCCTCGTAGGCCTCGGTGAAGGCCGGCTCGGCCGCGCGCCGCAGCTCGGGGGCGAGCCCGCCGAGGCTCACCACCTCGGGGTCGAGGACGTTGACGAGCCCGGCCGCGCCGCGCCCGAGGACCGCCGCGCATTCGGCCACGGCCGCGCGGGCGGCGGGGTCCACGAGCGCCTCGATGAGGTAGGAGCGCGGGTCGTCGGGCTCGGCCTCGCCGCGCAGTCGTGCCACCGCCCGGCCGTCGACCGCCACGTCCCAGCACCCGCGCGCCCCGCACGGGCACGGCACGTCCGGGTCGCCGAAGGGCGCGTGCCCGAACTCGCCGCCCGCGCCCGAGGCGCCGGTGACGGCCCGGCCGCCGTCGACGAAGATCCCGCCGATGCCGGTCTCGATGGTGAGGAACAGGACGCTGCGGCCGGGGTGGGCGAGGCGGGCCTCGGCGAGCCCGGCCAGCGTCGCGTCGTTCCCGAGCGCCTGCGACACACCGGGAAGCAGCGGCGGGACCTCCACGTCGCGCCAGTTCAGGACGCTCGCCTGCTCGATCCGGCCGCGCCGCACGGTCCCGGCGGTGGAGACCGAGACGGCCCGCACGCGCCCGCCGTGGCGCCGCGCCAGCTCCCCCACGGCCTCGCCGACCGCGGCGAACACCCGCTCGGGGCGCTTGGAAGCGTGGCGGCCCGCGGTCGTGTCGGCAAGGGCCCCTTCGAGGTCGCAGACGGCGACGCGCCAGTCGGACTGGCGGATGTCGACCACCGCCGCGAGCGGCCCGTCCGGGTGGGCGTGCAGCGTCGAGGTGGGGCGCCCGCGGCCCGAGGGCGGCGCCGGGCGCTCGGCGATGAGGTCGAGCGCGCGCAGGCGGGAGCTGATCTCGGTGGCGGTCCCGCTGCCGACCCTGAGGGCGCGGGCCGCCTCCGCACGCGTCACGCCGGGCCGGGCGCGCACGAGTTTCAGCAGGTCGAGCGCGCCGCTCCAGCGGGCGGCCTCGGCCCGGCCGACCCTCGCGGGCGGCTCGTCCCCCGCATTGGGGCCCGTCGCTTGCACCGTGTCACCACCACCATTTATCCTCGTCTTACGAGTTTATTTCAACCCCGGAGGGCTTCATGCGAAGCTACAGCAACCGCGGAGCCGCCCTGCCCCACACGGGCGGCGAACCGGCCTCAGTCGACGGACATACACGGCACCAGTGCACCCCCGCCACGGCCGCCGCGCACCGCGAAGCGGTGCCCCGTGGCGATTGACGAACGCACCCGGCCCGCGCCGCCCGCCGACGACCGCGAGGTCGACCGCGCCGTCGGCCTCGCGCAGACCGCCATGGGCTACCTCGTGGCCTGCTTCGGCCCCTACCTCGCCGGCATCGCCGCCGAACTCGACCGCTCCCCCGCCGGCCTCGTCTGGCTCACCTCCACGTTCGGCGCCGGGCTCGTCCTCGCCGCGGTGACGGGCCCGTTCGTGCTCCGCGCCGGCGCGGGCCTGGTCCTGCGCCTCGCGTGCGCCGCGATCGCCCTCGGCGCCTTCGGGATGGCGCTGAGCCCGCACCTTGTCGCGGCCGGCGCCGGGTCGGTCCTCGTCGGACTCGGCTGCGCCGCCATCGCGCTCGTGACGCCCTCGCTGCTGCGCGGCCCCCGCGCCGCGCGCCGGATAGCGCTGGCCGTGGGCGTCGCCAGCGCCGCCGGGGTCTGCGGGCCGCTCGCGTTCGGGGCCTTGGAGTCGGCGGGCCTGCCGGGCCGGTGGGCGATCCTCGCGGCGGTGCCGGTGCTGGCCGTGGTGCTGACACGGCGCACGGTGCCCGCGCCGGTGGAGGCGCCGGTCGCCTCGGCGCGGGCGCCGGTGGGTCCGGCGGCGCTGGCCTGGCTGCGGATCGTCCTCGGCGTCGGGTGCGAGTTCTGCTTCGTGGTGTGGGCGGTCGCGCGGCTGGCGGAGACGGGCGTGTCGCTCGGGGCGGCTTCGGCGCTGGGTGCGAGCTTCGGCGTGGGGATGGCGCTGGGGCGCCTGGTCGGGCCGCGGTTCGTCGACCGGTCCTGGGCGGTGACGGCCGCGGCGGCGACCACGGCGGCGGGGACGCTGCTGGTGTACGCGGGCGAGGGTCCGTTCGCGGTGACCGCGGGCATCGCGGTCGCGAGCCTGGGCATCTCGCCGCTGTACCCGATCATGCTGGCGCGGCTGGTGGCGGTGCCGGGGCTGACGGTGGGGCACGCGGCGTCGATCGGGTCGCTGGCCTCGGGCACGGCGATCCTGGCGGCCCCGGCGGCGCTCGGGTGGCTCGACGGGCTGGTGGGGATGCGGGAGGCGTTCCTGCTGCCGATCCCGCTGCTGGCGCTGCTGCTGGTGCTGAGCCGCCGCCGCTGATTGCGACGAGGGCCCCGAGACTGAGTCTCGGGGCCCTCGGTCGTTCAGTTCGCCTCGTCGTCCTTCTTCTTGGTGGCCCGGAGCGAACCGGCGTGGGCCCGTTCGGTCGGGTCGGCGCGGGTCTTGATGAGGCTCGCGATCGTGACGATGACGAGGATGCCGATGACCACGCCGAGGCTGAGCGGGGTCGGGATCTCGGGGATCGAGGTGTTGATGTCGACGTGGGCCCAGTGCATCATCAGCTTGAAGCCGATGAAGAGCAGGATGAGCGACAGGCCGGTGGAGAGGTAGACGAGGCGGTCGAGCAGGCCCTTCACGAGGAAGAACAGGGCGCGCAGACCCAGGAGCGCGAAGGCGTTGGCGGTGAAGACGATGTACGCCTCTTGCGTGACGCCGAAGACCGCGGGGATGGAGTCGAGCGCGAAGAGGAGGTCGACGCTGCCGATCGCGATGAGGACGATGAACAGCGGGGTGACGACGCGGCGGCCGCCCTCCTTCGCGAAGAGGCGTCCGCCGATGTAGTCGGCGCTGACCGGCAGGAACCGCCGCGCGCCGCGGACCATGAGGTTGGTCTCGATGTCGGGGTCCTCGTCGCGGTGCCGGAACAGCTGGATCGCGGTGTAGACGAGGAGCAGGCCGAACAGCAGGAACATGAACGAGAACGAGTTGATGAGCGCGGCGCCGAGCGCGATGAAGATCGCGCGCATGACGAGCGCGAGCACGATGCCGAAGGTGAGCACCTTGTGCTGGTGGTGGTCGGGGACGGCGAACGTGGTCATGATGATGACGAACACGAACAGGTTGTCGACCGAGAGGCTCTTCTCGATGATGTAGCCGGCGAAGTACTCGGTGCCGGCGCCGTTGCCGTACTGCGACCCGAACCAGATGCCGAAGGCGATGGCCACGGCGATGTAGAACACCGACCAGGCCGTGGCCTCCTTGAACCCGACGTGATGCGGCCGAACCGCCGCCAAGATCAGATCCACCGCCAGCAGTGCCACGATGAAGCCGATGGTGACCGCCCAAGTGAGTGGGCTGATATCGAGCACGTTGCCTCCGTCAGATTGCCATCATTGCGACTGCGGGCTGACATCACCCGCAGTGCCCCGAATCCTAACGGCATGTGCGGGGCCCGACCACGACTACCCCGGCGTCCGCGACCCGAATCGGGCGGTTGCGGCGCTGGTGGGCGGCTGAATCGGATGGGGGGTCGCAAACCACGCGGGGCGGCGTTCAGCGGTCGTCGGCGGCCCGGAACGCGTCGAGGGCGGCCGTCTGCATCGGGCCGAGCGCCAGCGCGGGCCGGGCGGGGTTGGGGTGGACCTCGGCGGCCCGCCAGTACTCGGGGCGCACGCTGGTGGCGACGCCGATGCGGCGCAGCTGCTCGCTGAGGTCGTCGTAGAGGGCCTGGGCGTCGAAGAGGTAGACGCGGTCGATGGACCAGGCGCCCGCGACGGGGACGCGCGGGCCGGTCATGACGAGGTAGTAGTCGAGTTCCTCGGAGTCGGTCATGTCGAGCAGGCCGTGGTTGCGGGTGTAGTGCTTGACGTTGACGGTGCGCCCGGCGAGGGCGCCGCTGCGGAAGCGGCCGTCGACGGGGCTGCCGGGGACCGGGTCGAGTTCGATGTCGAAGACCTGCGCGGCGATCCAGTCGGAGAGGTGCCCGGAGACGACGGGCCGCCCGACGATGTCGGTGATGCGGGCGTCGATCCGGTTGCGCTCGTGGATCAGCATGGCGATCGACGTGAGTCCTGCGGTGTCCATCTGCGCTCCTCGGGATCAGCCCCCTCGGCACATGGTACCGAGCCGCGGGAGGAGGGCGGCGTTCCCGATTCGCGGTGCGCGCCGTTCAGGCACGGAGAAGCCCACCGCCCCGGAGGGCGGCGGGCGGTGATCGGGTTGCGCTAGACGGCGTTCCAGCCGCCGTCGCTGGCGAGGACGACGCCGTTGGTGTTGCTCGCGTCGTCGCTGAGGAGCCAGGTGATGGCGGCGGCCAGCTGCTCGGGCTGGGCCGTGCCCGCGGCGTTGCCGAAGTACGGGCTCAGGCGCTCGTAGCCGAACTGGGACTTCGGGACGGCCTCGATGTTGGTGGCGACACCGCCGGGGGCGACCGCGTTGGAGCGGACGCCGTCCTTGCCGTAGACGACCGCGACACTGCGGGTGAGGCCGATGACGGCGTGCTTCGAGGTGGTGTACGCGGCGCCGGCGGCGGAGCCGCGCAGGCCGGCCTCGGAGGAGACGTTGACGATCGCGCCGCCGCCTCCGGCGGTCATGACGGGGAGCACGGCGCGGACAAGGCGCATCGGGGCGGTCACGTTGACGCCCATGACGCGGTCCCAGGTGGCGTCGTCGACTTCGCCGGCGGGCAGGAAGCCGTCCATGATGCCCGCGACGTTCGCGAGGCCGTCGATCCGGCCGTCCGCTGCGGCCACGACCCGGGCGATGACGTCGCCGTCGGTGAGGTCGCCCGCGACGGTGCGGACGTCGATCTCGGCGGCGAGCTTGTCGAGGCTCTCCTGGTTGACGTCGGCGGCGATCACCGTGGCGCCCTCGGAGGCGAGGCGGAGCGCGGTCGCGCGTCCGATGCCCGATCCGGCGCCGGTGACGATGACGGTCTTGCCGCTGAAGCGGTCTGCGTTTGCCATTGGTTTCCCCCCTGGGTCCGGGGCCGTCCGCCCGGTCGGCGCGCGGCCCGTGTCGCAGTATTCCCCCGGGTCGGGCCCGGGGCGGTGATTCGACCGATCTCGTGAATCAAGTCAATCACCTGCCTTAACAGTAACGCCGTCCAGAACATTCCGCCTGCTCCGCGGGGGTATGACCTCCGTCATCACCCGCAGTCGGGGCCGGACCGCACGAGCTCGCCGACAGCGGCCGTCGCGACCCGTCCGACCGCCAGGAGCCGGTCGGCCAGGACTTCGGGGTCGAGCGCCTCGCCGTCTTCGGCGACCCAGGCGGAGACCAGCGCGGTGGTGCCGCTCGCGACGAACAGCGCGAAGTCCTCGGCGAGGCGGCCCGGCAGCGCCTCGCCGTACCTCGCCTCGATGGAGGCGCGCGGCAGCGGGGTGAGGACGCGGCTGACCGCCTTGGTGAACGCGAAGGCGCTCGCGGAGGAGAAGACGGCCCGGTAGAAGTCCCGGTGCTCGGCGAAGTGCCGGGCGACCGCCAGCGCCCGCTCGCGCCCCGCCTCCGCGGTCGCCTCCCCGAGCCCGGCGAGGTCGCCGCGGGCGAGGTCGAGCGCCGCTTCGAGCAGCAGCCGGTCGCGGTCGCCGAAGTGGAGGTACACGAGCTGGCGGCTCACCCCCGCGGCGTCGGCGATGTCGGAGACGGGGACGTTCGCGGTCCCGCGCTCGCTCACGAGTGACACCGCGGCGCCCATGAGGGCGGCGCGGGTTCGTCGCACCCGGCGGTCTTTGGCGGGTGACGGGGGGTTGAAACTCACCTAGCGAGGTTAGACAGTTGTCAACGTATCGACAAGTATTCGATGAATTGACCAGGTTGTCGCAGGTGGGTGAAGGCATGGTTCCCCAAGAGCCGGAAAGCGTTTGACGCCTGGGCGAGGGAGCGGTGCGCGTGAAGGTGCGCCGCCGAGCCCGCGGGCGGGTTCGACGCCACGGCGCCGGAGCAATGCACGCGAAACTGCGCCTCCGAGACCACAGGCGGGTTCGACGCCACGGCGCCGCGACAATGACCGCGAGTTCGCTCTCCGAGCCCACGGCGGGTTCGACGCCACGGCGGGTTTGCACTACGGTCGCCGGATGCGAACGCCCCCGCCTCCGGAAGTCGTCGCCGCTTTCGGCGGCGACGCGCCCGTCCCGCTCCAAGGCGGGCAGGGCGAGACCTGGCTAGCCGGGACCGTGGTCCTCAAACCGGCCTGGTTCGCGGCCGAATCGCGCTGGCGCGCTTCGATACTCGCGGCCCTGCCGGAGACCGGGGGCTTCGGGGTCGCCCGTCCGGTCCGCGCCGCCTCCGGCGACTGGCTGCATTCGGGCTGGGAGGCCTGGCGGCACGTGCCGGGCCGGACCGACCCGACGCGCTGGGACGAAGCTGTGGCGGCTGGCGGCGCCTTCCACGAGGCGATCGCGGGAACCGCCCGCCCGGACTTCCTCGACGAACGCGACAACCGGTGGACCCGCGCCGACCGCGCCTCCTGGGACCTGGCCCACACCGAGGCCGAGCCGCTGACCGCACGGCTCCTGGCGGCCCGGCGGCCGGTCTCGGCGCGCCCGCAGCTCGTCCACGGCGACCTGCTCGGGAACCTCGTCTACGCACCGGGATCGCCGCCCACGGTCATCGACTGGGCACCATACTGGCGCCCCGCCTCGTGGGCCGCTGCGGTGACGGTGGTCGACGCGCTCTGCTGGCACGGCGCGGGCGGGTCGCTCGTCGAGCGCTGGTCCGCGATGGAGGAGTGGACCCAGATGCTGTTGCGCGCCATGCTGTTCCGGATGCTCACCGACGCCGAGCTCGAACGCGGATCGTGGCGGCCGCATCCGGCCTACGCCCCGGTGGCGGCGCTGCTCCTGGCCCGAGCCGACCCTTAGCCGAGAACCGGCCGTGCCTTGCGCCGGTCAGCGACCTTCGACCCGTCTTCCCACGTGCGCGTCGCTGGTCGGCTCAGTGGCCGCGCTGACATCGGCCCGAGCGGACCACCGGCCGGGCCGACCGGCCGACCCTGCGCCGACCGGCACCGGATCGTTCTGAGTACACGGCACCCACCGGCCCAGCGGCGGCGCAGATCCCGATCCGACCACCGGCCCAGCGGCGGCGCTGAACCCGATCCGACCACCGGCCGCACTTCCGGTCGTCCCCGGCCCCTCTCACCGACCGGCACTCGGCCTTCCCACCCACAAGTCGCTGGTCTGCACCCACGTGCACCGACTTCTCACCTGGTGCAAGTCCCCCACGGTGCCAGGCGCCGACCATCGCCGAGCCCTCACCGGCTCGGCGGTGTCTCGCCGCGCGGGAGGCTGAGAAACTCCTGCGCACCCGGTTCCCAACCCTCGCAAGCGTTGCCGCCTGACGGCTCGCACCCACTTCAGCCGCCCTCGCAACCGGCGAGATGCAGGCGTCTCAGTCACCCCGCGCATGCGCGTGCCGCAGTCGCCGGGCTCGAATTCGAGTGCCTCGGTCCCCCGCGCGATTGCGGGCGCCGCAGTCACTCTACGTCGACGGCGTCCACGTAGAGCCAGTCGCCGCCGACGCGCTCGAACGCGCTGTGCTCGCTCTGCACGCCGGGCCCTTCGGCGTCCTCGAAGTGGGCGCGGAATTTCACCGTGCCCTGTGTGTGGAGCGGGGAGCCGCCGGTGGTCGCCAGGATCTCCAGGCCGGTCCACCGCCGGTCGTCGTCGAGTCCGATCCGGTCCGGGCGGGTTCGCGGGTGCCAACTGCGCAGGAGGTAGGCCTCGTCGCCGACCGCGAAGGCGCTGTAGCGCGAGCGCATGAGCGCTTCAGCGGTCGGCGCGGTCGCGGTTCCGGCATGGAAGCGCCCGCAACAGGCGGCGTAGGTCTCCCCGGACCCGCAAGGGCACGAGGACGGTCGGGGCTTGCGGGAACGTCTGGGCATCCTGGGATTGTGCCCTAGGCGAGCGGCGCTGGTTTCCAACGCCCGCCATCAGTTGCTCAGCCGCTCGCCCGGCTGCGTCTCAGCCGCGCAATCCGGCCACGCACTCGACTGTGCAGCTCAACCGTACGACTCAACCGTGCGACCCGACTGTACGACTCGGCGGCCGACCCGACCGACCGCGGTTCGTCCGACGCCGAGCCCGGGCCCGACCCGAGACGCCACTCCCGCCGAGTTCCGGGTCGAAGCGATCGGCCGTCGGCGGGCCTCGACTCCCTCGCATGTGCAGTCCGGCGCCTGAGTAGAAGGTTCGACCGGGCTTCCGCGGCTCGAATCCACGCGGAGGGTTCCCGGGCCGACCCGCTCGGTACCGCATCGGACCGGCACCGACCACGTCACGGCAATCGACCGATCCCCGGCGAACCCCGCCACCGCAACCGACACGACCGCCTCGCCGCCCCCACCTGCCTCGCCGAGCCCCGGTCGCCACTCGGCACCCGGACTTCAGGAATTCGCCTTGGTCTGGAGAATTCCTGCCGTCGCTCCCCGCGCGGAGCCGTTTGCCGTCCCGCAATCCTCGCGAACCGCCATCGGCGACCAGTCCATACGGGTCGGAAGGGCCGCCGTGAGCGGGGCCGCCCAGGCTTCCCCGGTCGGGCCGTCGCTCAGCACGCGGCAGGCGCCGGGTGCACCGGGGACCCGACACGAGGTTCGGGCCCGGCCCGCGGAAAACCCCCGCAGGCCGAGCCCGAGCGCCGTGTCAAAGTCGCCGATCATGAAGCCACTTCGTCAGCAGCCCTTCAGGTATGGAGTCACGACCTCGGCGTATGCCGCGTGTCCGGCGGCGTTGGCGTGGAAGGACTCCAAGGTCCCGACGTAGCCGAGAATCCAGGGGTCGGCCGAGCAGATCTCGTGCCCGGTGAAGGCGTCGCGCACGTCGGCGAACTCGAAGCCGTGGTCGGCGGCGACTGCAGCGGTGGTCTCGGCGAGGAGGTCAGCCGCGTCGTTGAGGAGCGCCTGCTCGTCGGGCGTGATCGCCAGCGAGCCGGTGCAGGTGGTGCCGTTGAACAGGCGGGGGTTGCCGACCACGGTGACGTCGGCGCGCGGTGCGAGGTCGGCGACCTGGGTGTAGAGGTCGTCGAGTTCGGCCGGGAGCGAGTCGGTGATGAACGTCGTCGCGCCCAGGATCGCGCCTTCGCACAGGGCGGTGTCGGTGCCCGCGCAGGCGCCGAGGACCGTCGAGAACCCGGCGTCGTTGCCGCCCACGCCGATCGTGACGTCCTTGGTTCGGCGGTCGAGATTGCCGAGCTGGCCGGCCACTACGTCCTCGACGCGTGCGCCCGAGCAGGCGTCGAAGGAGAGTTCGGCGCGGATCTCGTCGGCGGCGAGGACCGGGTAGGAGTTGGCCGAGCGGTAGCAGCCGTCGTCGGCGAGGTAGTCCCCCGCGCCGGCGCCGGAGACGTAGGAGTCGCCGAGGGCGACGTACTCGGACTGGTGGTGCCTTCCGGCCGAGGCGGAGCCGCTCAGCGCAGCGCCGCAGAGGGCGGCGGCGAGGGCGACTGCGGCGACACGGCCCCAGCGGCCGCGTCGGGAGTGCGCTTGGGTGTTGGCTGACATGGACTGCTCCTTGTCGAGTCGGGGGCCGCGAGGCCCCGGGGAGTGCGGACATTCTATGCGGCGGACGCCGTTGCGGCGGTCCGGCTTTCGCCGGGAGGGTTGAGACGGAATGCGGCGAAGGCCGGCGGGCCCGCTGCCGTGCGAGGCCCGCGAGCGGTCGGCCCGGGCAGTGGTGAGCCGTTTCGGCCGAGCGCGCCAGACCTGCCGTCCGCTGCGAGGCCGCCGTCCACGTCCCGAACGTCCTCGACACGCTTGGGCCCGGGACCGATGCGTTTCGGCTCCGCGTCTCGTCTGCACGGGTGCGGCCGCCGGGCCGCCCGACCAGAAGGAGCGGCACATGCCGGAGAACGTCGAACTCGGAGTCGAGCACTTCGGAGACCCCGCCGCGCCGCTGGTGCTGCTCGCGGGCGGCACGACCATGCTCTCCTGGCCCGATCCGCTGTGCGAGGCGCTGGCGCGCGGGGGGCGCCACGTCGTGCGCTACGACCTGCGCGACTCCGGCGAGTCGACGACCGTGGACCCCGAGTCGCCCGCGTACACGTTGCGCGACCTCGCCGCCGACGCCGCCGCGCTCGCCCGTGAACTCGACGACCGGCCCGCGCATCTGGCCGGCATCGGCGTCGGCGGCATGGTCGCCCAGGTCGCCGCGCTCGACCACCCGGAGGCGTTCGCGGCCCTCACCTTGGTCGGGACGCGGTCGGTCGCGCCGGGTCCGGTCGACGGCGACCTGCCCGACCATGACCCCGCGATCATGAAGCGGCGGTTCGCACTCCCGAAGCCCGACTGGTCCGACCGCGCGTCAGTGGCCCGGTTCGCCGCCGCCGGAGCGGAGGTCCTCGGCGACGACCCCGCCGCCGCGTACGCCAGGGCCGAACGCGTCTTCGACCGCGCCCCGAGCACGGATCCGGCGATCCAGAGTGCCAACCACCTGGGCATGGTCTTCGCCCGACTCGACTGCGCGCCCCGATGGAGGGAGCGCCTGCCCGAACTCGCGGTGCCGACCCTCGTCGTGCACGGCCGCCTCGATCCGTTCTTCCCGGTCGGCAACGGCGAGGCGCTCGCACGCGAGATCCCCGGCGCCCGGCTGCTCGTCCTCGAACATGCCGCGACCGCACTTCCCGACGCGACCGCCGACGAGGTCGCCGCGGCCATGCTCGCGCTGTAGGACGCTCCCGGCCGGGTTCAACCGAGTTCGCGCGCCGCCATCTCCTTCGCCAACTCCGCGGCTCCGGATCGGGGATCGGCACTCGCCAAGGCTCCGTTGACGAGCAGGAAGAGCTGCGCGGCGGCGCGTTCGGGCCGGGCGTGCCCGTTCGCAGCGACGGGAACGGCCCGCGGCGGTGGCCGCGGGCCGTTCCGTTCGGTTCGCTACCAGTTGAGGTAGGGGGTCACGACGTCGGCGTAGGCGTCCTGGCCGGCGGCGTTGGGGTGGAAGGACTCCAGGGTCCCGACATAGCCGAGGAGCCACGGGTCGGCAGAGCAGACGGCGTGGCCGGTGAAGGCGTCGCGCACGTCGGCGAACTCGAACCCGTGGTCGGCGGCGACGGCCGCGGTGGTCTCGGCGAGGAGGTCCGCGGTCTCGTTGAGCAGCGCCTGCTCGTCCGGCGTGATCGCCAGCGAGCCGGTGCAGGTGGAGCCGTCGAAGAGGCGGGGGTTGCCCACGACCACGACGTCGGCGTCGGGCGCCTTGGTCTCGACCCGGGTGTAGAGGTCGTCGAGCTCGGCCGGGAGCGAGTTGGCGATGACGTTCTGCGCGTTGGCGATCGCCGCCTCGCACAGGGCGGTGTCGGTGCCCGCGCAGGCGCCGAGGACCGTCGAGAACCCGGCGTCGTTGCCGCCCACACCGATCGTGACGTGCTCGGTGTTACCGGGGCGCAGGTGGCCCAGCTGCTCGGCCACCACGTCCTCGATCCGGGCGCCCGAACAGGCCTCGAACCACAGGCGCTCGCCGATCTCCTGCGCGGCCTGCTTCGGGTACGCGTTCGCCGAGCGGTAGCAGCCGTCGTCGGCGAGGTAGTCCCCCGCGCCGACGCCGGAGGCGAACGAGTCGCCGAGCGCGACGTACTGCTGGATGGTGATGTCCGCCGAGGCGGGAGCGGCCAGACCGGCGACGCCGAGTCCGGCGGCCGCGGCGACCGCCGCGACGCGGCCGATGACGCGTCGCGACTTGCCTTCTTTGAAGGACACTTGGTCTCCTTGCTGTCGTCAGGGCCGGCGGCCCGGCCCGGTGGGGCTGGCCGCCGGAGGACCGCGCCATTGTACTCGGCCTAATCCCTTGTGGCGCACTGGAAACAGTGAGTGAATGCGGTCCCGGGAGTTGCGGCGCGGCAGAACCGCCGAGTCGAAAGAGTTTCCGGCGCTTGGCGATCGGTTCGCGTCGGCCTCGCGGCCTCGAGGGAGGGAATCGGCGGCGGCGCATCGCCGTCCGCGCCTCGGGACGGTGCGCCGACGATTTGGAAACAGTTTCCGCACCCGGCTATCCTGGAGCGGTGCAGCAGACGAGCGAGCCGGGCCGACCCCGTGCGACCCTGACCGAGGTGGCCGAGCGCGCCGGGGTCTCCAAGGCCACCGCCTCCAAGGTGCTCAACGGCCGCCCCGGCGTCGCCGAGGCGACGCGGCGGCTCGTGCGCGAGGCCATCGCCGAACTCGACTACGTGCCGAGCACGGGCCCGCGTGAATCGCCTGCGCCCCAGTCGATCCACGTCGTGTTCGACACCATCTTGAACATGTACGCCGTGTACGTCCTCGATGGACTCATCGGCGGCGGCAGGGAACTCGGCGTCGAGATGGTCACCGATTCGCTCGAATCCGAGGCCACTGCGCAGGACCGGCCGTTCGGCGTGGGCCGCGTCAAGGAGATCGCCGCGAGCGGCGCGGCCGGGCTGGTCGTGGTGACCGCCCAGCTCACCGGCGAGGAGATGGACGCGTGCGAGCAGGCGGGCCTGCCGCTGGTGGTCATCGACCCGGCGAACCCGCTCGACGAGCGCGTGACGAGCATCGGTGCGACCAACTGGGCGGGCGGCGTCCAGGCCACCCGGCACCTGCTCGACCTGGGACACGAGCGGATCGGCTTCGCGGGCGGGCCCGCGCAGTCGGTTCCCGGGCGCGAGCGCCTGCACGGGTACCGGGAGGCCCTGGAGTCGGCGGGGATCGACCCGGACCCGGCGCTCATGGGCTCGGGCCGGTTCGAGGCCGAGTCGGGCGCGGCGCAGACCGACGCGATGCTGGACCTCGAAAACCCGCCCACGGCGATCTTCGCCGCCAGCGACTCGATCGCGGTGGGCGTCCTGCGGGCCGCCCGCAGGCGGGGCCTCGACGTCCCGGCCGACCTCAGCGTGATCGGCTTCGACGACACCTACAACGCGATGTGGGTCGAACCGCCCCTCACGACCGTGAAGCAGCCGTTGCGCCAGATGGGCCGCGTCGCCGCCCGCACCATCGTCGACCTCGCCGCGGGCAAGGTCCCCGACTCCCACCACGTGCAGCTCGCGACGACCCTCGTCGTCCGGGAGTCGACCTCACGCCCCCGGGCTCACTGAGCCTCGGTGCCGGACCCGTCGAGCGCCCGCTCGTAGGCGAGGAGGGTGTCCACGAAGGTCCGCCGCTCGGCGGCGGTCAAGGGGGCCAGGGCTTTTCGCCAGGCCGCGGCGCCGCCCGCGAGCCACGCCTCGATCTCGGGGCGCATTTCGTCGGTGAGCGAGACGATCCGGCGGCGGCGGTCGGACTCGTCCTCGCGGCGTTCGAGGACGCCCTTGCGGCTGAGGTCCCCGACCATGAGGCTCACGGTCGTCGGCGCCACTTCGAGCCGGGCGGCGAGGTCGTTGACCGTGGCCGGGCCGTCGAAGAGCAGCAGCGCGAGCAGCGAGAGGTGACGCGGGCTCAGCTCCAGGGAGCGCACCCGCTCGGGCACGGGCAGCCGCTTGGCGCGGCCGACCATGCGCGGCATGAGCAGCAGGAGTTCGCGAATCGAGTCGTCGACGCCGCCTCGGCTTGACACTGCTCCGCCCTCCGGTTATCTTTGCAATCAAATACTCTTTGCACACAAAGCAAAGAGACGCCTACGCCATGCTACCCGAGGGCGCGCCCCGCGCCCCTCGTTCGCATGCGCTGAACCGGGAGAACACCATGACCGTCCTCGTCACCGGCGCCCGCGGCAACCTCGGCTCGCGCCTCATCGCACACCTCCACTCCGGCGGCCACCGCGTGCTCGCCACGGCCCGCGACACCGCCGGGCTCGACGTCCCCACCGGCGTCGCCACCACGGCACTCGACCTCACCGCCGCAGAACCGGCCGTACTCGACGGCGCACGGACCGCCTTCCTCTATCCGACCTTCGGCGACATCAGCCCGTTCCTCAAGGCCGCCCGATCAGCGGGCGTCGAGCACCTGGTCCTGCTCTCCTCCCCCGCCGCGTACGACCCGATCGAACACGCCGGACCGATCGGCTTGGCCCACAAGGCGATCGAAGCGGCGGTGCGTGACTCGGGGATCGAGCACACGGTGCTGTACCCGTCTTGGCTCGCCACCAACGTCACCCGCGACTGGGGCGACCAGATCCGCGCGGGCAAGGTCGCCGTCGCCCACCCCGAATGGCGCGTCAACCCGATCCACCTCGGCGACTACGCCGAGGTCGCCGCCGACCTCCTCACCCGCGAGCAGTTCAGAGGCCGCAGCCTCGTGCTCACCGGCCCCGAGTCGCTGAGCCAGCGCGAGGTCGTCGCACAGGTCGCGGCGACGCTCGGCCGGCCGATCGAGGTGGAGGAGCTGACGCGCGCCGCCGCGCTGGCGTCGCGCCCGGCGTGGTTCCCCGAGGCAATGTTCGCCTCGCTGCTGGACGTGGCGGCGAACCTCGGCGACCGCCCCGCGACGGTGAACAACAACGTGGAGCGCGTGCTCGGCCGCCCGGCCCGCACGTTCGCGCAGTGGACGCAGGACGAGCGGGAGTCGTTCGGCGCGTAGGCGTCGCGGTCGGGGACGCTTCGACGGGTCTCGATTGAAACGATGGGCGGATGATCGTCGTCGAACGCGAGATCGATGCGCCCCCGGCCCGCAGCCTGAAGGCGGAGGCGGCCGCGTTCGCGGCGCTCGCAGAGTCGTGATGAGGCACGGTCGTCCCGAATCGGGGTCGTTCTGAATCGGAGCCGGGCCGAGGCGGGCTGAGACGCCGGCCGGACCGGCGGCCTCGGAGGGCGTTGTGGACGGTCATTGCGATGAGAGCGGTCACATGTTATGCTCGGCCGGTCGTTATATCGATTCAATTCGATGTTTCGATGTAGATGAGTTGCAGTCCCCCGTTGCAGTACCCGGTTCGACGATCCCGGCCCCCGGCATGCCCGCCTCGCCGACCCCGACCGACGTCCGGCCTCGCGCGCCCTCACCACCGTGGAGTTCGACATGCGCCTTCCCTCACTGAGACCCTCCCCCCGGAGGCGGACCCGCTGGTTCGCCGTCTTCGCGGCCGCCCTCGCGGGCATCGCCTTCCTCACCGCGCTCCCCCAGTCCGCCAACGCCGCGATCGACACCAGCGCCTGGTACAACATCGAGTCGCGCCATTCCGGGCTCGTGCTCGGCATCCGCGCGGCCTCGACCGAAGGCGGCGCCGAACTCGTCCAGTGGAGCAGCAACGGCTCCCAGGACCAGCAGTTCCGCTTCGTCGACGTCGGCAGCGGCTACTACAAGATCCAGGTCCGCCATTCGAACCTCGTCCTCGACGTGTGGGAGTGGAACGCCGAGGACGGCGCCACCATCGCCCAGTACACCGACCTGGGCGGCACCAACCAGCAGTGGCAGATCACCGAAAGCGGCGGCTACTACAGCTTCGTGAACCGCTTCTCGGGCAAGGCGCTCGACGTCTGGGAGTGGTCGACCGCCAACGGGGGCAGGATCTCCCAGTACACCGCGACCGGCGGCACCAACCAGCAGTTCCAGCTCGTCGAGGTCGGCGGGTCGCAGACCGGCTACGAGATGGAGGACCTGGGCCGCGGCGTCACCGTGGTGCCCGCCAGCGGCGGCAACCTCGTCTCCTGGCGGCTCCTGGGCACTGACGAGTCGAACACGGCGTTCAACGTGTACCGCAACGGGACTCTGCTGAACTCCTCGCCGATCACCGGCGCCACCAACTACCTCGACACCGGCGGTTCGGGGACCTACACGGTCGCGGCGGTGAACGGCGGCAGCGTCGGCTCCCAATCGAGCGCCGAGGCGGTGTTCAACTCCAGCGGGTACAAGGACATTCCGATCCAGCGGCCCGCGGGCGGCACCACGCCCTCGGGCGAGTCGTACACGTACTCGGCCAACGACATGAGCGTGGGCGACCTCGACGGCGACGGCCAGTACGAGTACATCGTCAAGTGGGACCCCTCGAACGCGAAGGACAACTCGCAGTCGGGCTACACCGGGAACGTCTTCATCGACGCGTACGAGCTCAACGGCACGCGTCTGTGGCGGATCGACCTGGGCCGCAACATCAGGGCGGGCGCGCACTACACCCAGTTCCAGGTGTACGACTACGACGGGGACGGCGACGCCGAGATCGCGATGAAGACCTCCGACGCGACGGTCTCCGGCACCGGCCAGGTCATCGGCAGCTCGGGCGCGGACTACCGCAACTCCTCGGGCTACATCCTCACCGGCGCCGAGTACCTGACGATCTTCAACGGCGCCAACGGCGCGATCCTCGACACGATCAACTACCAACCGGCCCGCGGCACGGTCTCCTCGTGGGGCGACAGCTACGGCAACCGCGTGGACCGCTTCCTCGCCGGAACGGCCTATCTGGACGGTGCGACGCCGTCGATGATCTTCGCTCGCGGCTACTACACGCGCTCGGTGATCTGGGCCGTCGACTTCAACGGCACCGATTTGGTGTCGCGGTGGGTCTTCGACTCGAACTCGGCGGGCAGCCAGTACACCGGGCAGGGCGCGCACAGCCTCTCGATCGCCGACCTCAACGGCGACGGTCGCCAGGACGTGGTCTACGGCGCGATGGCGGTCGGCTCGAACGGCGCCGCGCTGTGGAACACCGGCTTCGGGCACGGCGACGCACTGCACGTCTCGGACTTCGTGCCGAGCCGCGCCGGGCAGGAGGTGTTCATGCCGCATGAGAACAGCTCCGCGCCGTCCTCGCACCTGAACGGCTCCAACGGTTCCGTGCTCTTCCAGACGAGCCCGAGCGGCGACAACGGGCGCGGCGTGGCCGCGAACGTCCTCGCCTCCAACCCCGGCGCCGAATACTGGTCCTCGAACGTCTCGGGTCTGCTCAACGCCTCGGGGTCGAACATCGGCTCGAAGCCCGCGTCCACGAACTTCGTGTCCTGGTGGGACGGCGACGGCGAGCGCGAGCTCCTCGACGGCACCCAGATCACCAACTACCCGTCCGGGACGCTGCTCTCCGGTTCGGGTGTGGCCTCGAACAACGGCACCAAGTCCACGCCGGGCCTGTCGGCCGACCTGTTCGGCGACTGGCGCGAAGAGGTGATCTGGAAGACCAGCGACAGCTCGGCGCTGCGGATCTACGCCACGCCGTACACGACGAACCTGCGCATCGCCACGCTCATGCACGACCCGCAGTACCGCGTCGCGATCGCATGGCAGAACACGGCCTACAACCAGCCGCCGCACCCGAGCTTCTACATCGGCTCGGACGTCACCTCCTACCCGTTCCCGAACATCACGACTCCGTAGCCCTCCTCCCCAGAAGACCGGGGCCCGCGACTCACCTCGCGGGCCCCGGTAGCGTGTCCGTCGTCTCCACGAAAGCGACTTGCGGTTGACGTAGCGTCAGGCCCTACCGTCGAGTCGGAAGGAGGGCGACATGCGAACCTGGACGACCACCGAGGTCACCCGCATCACCGGCGTGACCTCGCGGACCCTGCGCCACTACGACGCGATCGGCCTCCTCCAGCCGGTGGCGACCGGCCACGGCGGCCTGCGCCGGTACGGGCGGGGCGAACTCCTTCGCCTCCAGCGCATCCTGCTGCTCAAGCGCCTCGGGCTGCGCCTCGACGTGATCGCCGAGATCGTCGATGGGGCCCTGCCCGAGGTCGACGCGCTCAAGCGCCACGCCGAGCAGCTCGACGAGGAGCGCGGGCGCCTCGACCGCCTGGCCGCCACGGTCGCCGCCACCATCCGCCAACTCGAAGGAGACCAGACCATGACACCCGAGACCTGGTTCGACGGCCTCGACGCCGGCAGGCAGGCCGAGTACGAGGCCGAGGCCCGCCGCCGCTGGGGCGACGCGGTGGTCGACGCCGGGGACGCCGCCGTGCGCGCGATGTCCCCGGAGGAGCGCCGCGCCATCCCGGACGTGTTCGAGGGCTTCCACCGGCGCCTCGCCGAGCTGCGGGGCTCGGGCGAGACCGCCGCCTCCGGACCCGTCCAAGCCGTCGTCGCCGAGCACTACGCCTTCATCGCGAAGGTGTGGGGCTCGACCCCGACCGCCGAGGCGTACCGGGGCCTGGGCGCCCTGTACACCGACGACCCG
Organism: Glycomyces paridis; assembly: GCF_004912155.1. Classification (GTDB taxonomy): domain Bacteria; phylum Actinomycetota; class Actinomycetes; order Mycobacteriales; family Micromonosporaceae; genus Glycomyces; species Glycomyces paridis. The sequence goes on from NZ_STGX01000011.1 coordinate 163,155, forward strand.
GCCTTCACCGCGACCTACGACGCCGTGGCCGAAGGCCTCGCCGCCTTCCTGCGCGAAGGCATGGACGCGTACGCCGACGCGAACCTCTGACGGACGGGCGCGGGCCGATGAATCCGGGCGGCCCGCCTCGTCCAAATCGAGTACCCCGAACTGACCGAGGAATGAGGACCGCACCATCATGGCCGACGACGCCCTTGAATTCGAGACGACCATTACGCAGGTGACGCGCCTGCTCGACGGCCTCGACGACGCGGCCCTGGCGGGCCCGACACCGTGCGCGGAGTACACGCTCGCCCAGCTGCTCAACCACTTCCTCGGCCTCGCCACCGCCTTCACCGGCGCGGCCAAGGGCGAACGCGGACCGCACACCGACACCCCGCCCGGCACGCCGCCGACGGCCCTCGGCGCCGACTGGCAGCGCGAGCTCGCCGACCGCCTGCGCCTTCTGGCGGAGGCCTGGTCAGCGCCCGAGGCGTGGCAGGGCGAGGCGACCGCCGGGGGCGTCACGCTGCCCGCCCGGATCATGGGTCTGGTGGCGCTCAACGAGGTCGCCGTGCACGGTTGGGACCTCGCGAAGGCGACCGGGCGGTCTTACACGCTCGACCCGGCCGTCCTCGCCGCCTTGACGGCCTTCGTGTCGCACGACGCCGACGACCAGGCGGCCCGCGAGGGCGTCTACGGTCCGGTCGTCCAGGCGCCCGAGGACGCCGACCCGCTGGAGCGCTTCATCGCCCTGACGGGCCGCGACCCGCGCTGGAAGCGTTGAACGCCGGAGGGCGCCAGGCGCTCTCCGGCGATCCACCGTCGGCTTGCGCCGGTCAGCAGCCCCAGGCGTCCTGGGCCCTGATGAGGATCGGCATGGTCTGCGTCGAGGTCCCGTCGGTGACGGTGAGGAGGGCGGGGTAGTCGCCGTAGTCGAGCGGCGGCAGGTCGACTGCGATCCAAATCGTTCCGACGGAGCTGTCGCCGTTGTCCCCCGGGGGCACCGACGTCGTCATGCTGGTGACGGTGCCTTCGGGCAGGCCGGTCACCTCGGCTTCGAGGGTCGAGGACCAGGAGCCGGAGATGAAGCCGACGAAATAGGACCAGTAGGGGTGGCCGGCGGGGATGCAGAGGCGCTGTTCGCCGTCTGCCAGCTCCCAGGTCGCCTCGGCCTGGTCGGCCGCGGCCGGGGCGGCCGCGACGCTGAACGCCATCAGCAGCCCTGCGGCGAGGGCGAGGATGAATTTGAAGGGGCGAGAAACCGATCGCTTCACGAAGGACCTCCGTGTCCCGGTACCGGGTGGCCTCCCCGCCCAGGGCCGGTAGCCGGTAGCCCTGAGACCTCGTGCAGATCACGGTACAAGAGTCGCACTTCGGGCGCAATTACTTGAGCATTCAAATATTCGGATTCTTCATCGTGTGCCGCACCGTGCCGGACCGTGGCCGCCGGGCACTAGCCTTGGCGTGTCCCCGCCCGTCCCCCCAGGCGCCCACCGCCATGACGCAACCGCCCTTCGACCCCCGGTACCAGCAGGCGAGCCACCCCGTGCCGCCCGGCCGGAACGCCGAGCACGCCTTCGAGGACCGCATCCGGCTCGGCCGCGACCTCCTCGTCGGCGCCGTCCTCGTCATCGCCGCCACCGGATTCACGGCCGGCTCGGCCTGGTACTCGATGTTCGTCGCCGAGGCCTTCTGGACCCCCGTCCCGGTCGCCCTGCTCGGCGTCGCGGTCCTGCTCCTGCTCGTCCAGGTCTGGTACTTCGTCCTCCGCGAGGGCCGCTCCCCCATGATCGCGGCGGCGATCGGCGTCCACCTCGTGCTCTTCGCCATGCCGATCCTCGTCTTCATCGGCGTCAACGAACAGGTCCTCACCGAGCGCGGCGTCACCGAGTCCTGCTCGGTGACCTCCCAGGAGAAGACCTATGTGGGCAGCGGCGACAACCGCAAACCCAAGTACGACCACATCCTCGACTGCCCCACCGGCGGCGAACTCACCCAACGCACCTCGCCGCACAACCGCTTCGACGTCGGCGGGTCCGTCACCATCACCTACGACCCCGAAGGCCGCGCCGCCCACCGCACCGGCGAACCCGCCGCCGCCCCCCTCGTCCTCTTCGGCGCCATCGCCATCGGCGCCTTCCTCCTCGGCACCACCATCCGCGCCCTCTACCTCAACTTCCGCCTCCGCCGAGGAACCAAGCGCCGCAACGCCTTCGGAGCCCCCGGCCTCTGACCGGCGGCCGTTCGTTGTGAATTGGCACACTTCATTGAGAGTTTCCGATATTTATCGATGATTTCTACCTTAAGTCCATTTCAGCCTCAGTCTGTGGCATGTCATGTTGGGGTGCAACGGAACCGCGACGATCGGCATGGAGTCGCGGCCGGCGCCGGCCTCGGTCGGCGCCGTTACCCCCGAGCAAGGAGCCGTTTTGACACGCATGCGACAAGGACGGCGAGTACTCGCCGTCTCACTAGTGGGAGCGCTATCATCAGCGCTCGCCGTGGCCGCGCCCGCCTGGGCGGAAACCGACGCCGCCACCGCGGCGCTGCTGGAGCAGAAGGTCGAACCAGCCCTTCTCGCCGAAGTACGCGCTGAGGGCGAGGCCGAACTCTGGGTCCAGTTCCACGGCGGCCCCGACTACTCGGCCGCGTTCAACGCCGAGACCAAGGAGGAGAAGGGCGCCGCCGCCGTCGAGGCGGCGAAGGCCTTCGCCGAGTCCTCCCAGGCCGACCTCACCGCCGAACTCGAAGACGAGGGGGTCGAGTACGAGACCTATTGGGCCTCATCGACCGTCAAGGTCACCGGCGGGATCGACCTCCTCGAAACCGTGGCCGCCTTCGACGAGGTCGCCGAAGTGGTCGACGCACCTGAGGTCGCCCCCGTCGAACCGGTCGAGGAGGAGTCCTCCTTCGCGCCGGCCGCCACCGGCTGGGGCATCGACGACATCAACGCCCCCGAGGTCTGGGACCAGCTCGGCGTCACCGGTGAAGGCGTCGTGATCGCCAGCATCGACTCCGGCGTCCAATACGACCACCCCGCGCTCGTGGAGCAGTACCGCGGCAACAACCACGACGGCACCTTCACCCACGACTACAACTTCTACGACGTCGAAGGCAGCTGTGGCTCAGCGCCGTGCGACCTCAGCAACCACGGCACGCACACCGTGGGCACGATGGTCGGCGACGACGGCGCGGGCAACCAGATCGGCGTCGCCCCGGGCGCCGAATGGATCGCCGTCAACTACTACGGATCCAGTATGGACTCCGTCCTGCTGGCCGGCCAGTGGATCGTGGCGCCCACCGACTGGGCGGGCGACAACCCCGACCCGTCGAAGGCGCCCGACATCGTCAACAACTCCTGGGGCCGCGAGTCGCCGAACGACCCGTACTACCAGGACATCGTCGAACTCTGGTACGCCGCCGGAATCGTCCCGGTGTTCGCCGCGGGCAACAGCGGGCCCGTGTGCGGCTCCATCAACTCCCCCGGCTCCTACGAGCACGTGATCGCCGTGGGCGCCTACCAGTCCAGCGGCACCATCGCCGACTTCTCCTCCCGCGGCCCCGGCGTCGACGGGCGCCTGAAGCCCGACGTGTCCGCACCCGGCCTGGGCATCCTCTCCTCGGTGCCCGGCGACGCCTACGGCTCCCAGAGCGGAACCTCGATGGCCGCACCGCACGTCGCGGGCGCCATCGCGCTCATGATGGAGGCCGAACCGGCCCTGCGCGGCGACTTCGACCTGGTCTACGAGATGCTCACCGGCTCGGCCCGCTACGCCGGCGACGACCGCTGCGGCGTGACCGCCGACGCCGACTACATCCACGGCCACGGGCGCATCGACGCGCTCGCGGCCGCCCAGGCGCTCCCCGACGGCGCGTCCGGCGCCATCACCGGGACCGTCACCGACCCCGACGGCGAACCGCTCGAAGACGTGAAGCTCGCCTTCGACGGCGCGTTCGACCGCAAGGCCACCACCGGACCCGACGGCGCCTACACCGTCTCGTTCGCCCTCACCGGCCAGCACGCGGTGACCGTCGAGAAGTTCGGCTACCAGGTCGCCACCGGCACCGTGACCGTCACGGCCGACCAGACCGCCGTCTTCAACGCGGTCCTCACCCCGTTGAACACCACCGTGGTCACCGGCACCGTCGTGGACGGCTCGGGACACGGCTGGCCGCTGGCGGCCACCGTGTCCTCGACGGGCGGCGAAGTCTCCACCACGACCGACCCGATCACCGGCGAGTTCGAGCTGACGGTGCCGGTCGGCGGCGTGGAGCTCGTGGTCGAGGCCGAGTACGGCGGCTACCAGACCGTCCACGTCACCGCCGACGCCCCCGACCTCCTCGTGGAGGTCCCGGTCGCGACCGGCTGCACCGCACCGGGTTACACGTTCGACCCGCTGGGCAACGGCTTCGAGTCGACGCTCGCACCGGCGGGCTGGACCGTCGTCGACAACGGCTCCGCCGAGGTGCCGTGGACCTTCGACGACCCGTTCCACTACGGGAACCAGACGCCGGGATCGGGCGGCTTCGCCTTCGCGCGGCCCACCGGCGGCGGAGTCGTGGACACCGACCTCGTCTCGCCGGTGTTCGACCTGTCGAGCGCACCGGAGCCGGTGCTCACGTTCGCCTCCGACTTCTACGGGCTGGCGCCGTACTCGCAGGCCGACGTGTCGGTCAGCGTCGACGGCGGCACGACCTGGCAGCAGGCCTGGATGACGCAGGACGCGTCGCGCGACACCACTGTCACGGTGGATCTGTCCACGTGGGCCGCCGCGGACGAGGCGCAGATCAAGTTCCACTACTACCACGCCTACCGCTCGGGCTACTGGTGGCAGATCGACGACGTCCTGGTCGGCGGCACCCCCACCTGCGCGCCGCTCGCCGGCGGGCTGGTGCACGGCACGGTCACCGACCAGACCGGCGCGCCCGTCGCCGGGGCAGTGGTCACCCACACCGCCTCGGGCCACCACGCCTTTTCGGACGCCGAAGGCCGCTACTGGGTCTTCGCGCCCGGCACGGGCTCCACGCAACTGAACGCAGTCGACACGGAGTCCGGCTCCGCAACCACGACAGTGAACGTCGTCCCCGACGCCGTCACCGAAGCCGACATCGTGCTCACCCCGACTCCATAGCCGCCATCACGTACAACTGAACGCGGGCCCGGTGACGATGTCACCGGGCCCGCCTCACGCCACCCGTCTCGCATGGCGATCCGGTCTTTGGACGGACTGATGTCGGTGGCCGGCGGGTCCGTGTTCGCGGTCGCGTCGGCCGGGGGTCGTGTTAGGAGGGTGTGGCGCCGGTGATGGTGAGTTCGTAAGGGAACGGGTCGCCTACGCCGACTTCCCACATCGTGTAGTTGCGGTGGACGGAGGGGGTGGCCGCGACGACGAGCATCATGTGGGTCTCGCCGCTCTGGAGGCTGAAGTTCGCGGTTTCGCCCGGTGCGTAGAGGGGGCTGTACCGGGCGGTGAAGTTGCCGGACACCGCCACGAGGCGGAAGCGCCAGTCGGCGCCGGAGAGGCTGGAGGCCCCGGCGAGTTGGACGCTGACCTGGCCGCCGCTCGGGTTGAGGCGGACGACGTTGTGGCCGTACTGGTGCGGCGCGTCCGAGGAGGCGATGCGGTAGCGGTTGGAGCCGAGGCTCGTCATCGGGTCGGTGTGCAGCGGGCTGTAGGTGCTCGACCGCCACAGGTCGCTGCGGATCGCGTCGCCCTCGTCGAAGTCGTAGGTGACCTGCCGGGAGGCGTAGTCGCCGATGAGGTCGGCGAACTCGTCCTGGTCGAGGCCGAGGACGCGTTTGATGGTGTCGATGGGGTGCTCGCCCTGCTCGGCTTCATACCAGAGCTGGTTGACGGCGTCCGCGCCGTAGTTCTCGCGGATCGTGTTGAAGAGCATCCAGTCGCCGTAGTAGGTCTCCTGCGAGAGCCAGCGGCGGTGCTGACGGTCGACATAGTACCCGGAACCCACGGTCACCTCGGGCCTGAGCATGCGCGCCATGTAGTTGGCGTGGGCCTCCCAGACGGGGCCGGCGATCGGGTTGCCCGCGCCCCAGCCGCCGCCGTGTCCGTTGTCGAAGTTGATGTCGACCGAATAGGACTGGAGGATGTGGTTGAACTCGTGGGACTCGACCCAGTCGTCCCAGATCTTGTCGTAGGGCAGGCAGATGTGGCCGACGCCGATCTCGTCGGGCCCGGCCCAGTTCGCAGGCGGCAGGAAGCCGTTGGACCAGGTGCCGCACAGGTAGAGGTTGATGCGGTACTGCGATCCGGTGTCGTGGTCGGCGGGGTCGACGAAGCCGACCTCGTTCACGTAGTAGTCGTAGATCTCCTCCATGTGGTCGGCGACCCACTGCGGGTAGTTGCTGTAGCCGCGCTGCTGGCCCCAGGCCACGGCGTCGACGGCGTCGCCCCAGCGGACGGTGAAGTTCGCCGACTCGACGTAGTTGTCCGTCTCAGCGCCGGCTTCGACGAGGAAGGCGGGGGTGCGGGTCTGCTTCTGCTGGGTCGGCTCGCCGGTGGGGTCGTCAGTGGGCTCGTCGGTGGTGGACGGGTCGGTGGGGGTGGTGGTGCCGCCGCAGTTGACGCCGTTGACCTCGAACGCGGTCGGCGTGGTGCCGTTGCCGTTCACGGTCATGCCGAAGACCTCTTTGGTCTGTCCGGCGTTGATCTGGGCGTTCCAGCCGACGTCCTCGCCGGTGAAGTGCGCGCCCGACTGCGTGTAGTCCACGTTCCAGGCGTTCTGCACGGTCGAGCCGGAGGGCAGGTCGAACTCGACCGTCCAGCCGTTCAGCGGTTCGGAACCGGCCTTGATGGACACCGAGGCGTTGTGCCCGGTGCCCCACTGGGAGGTGATCGAGTACTGGACGGCGTCGCAGGCGGCGGCAGATGCCGGGTTTGCCGCCACGACGGCGACGGACGCGGCGATGATCGCCCCCGCCGCCACTCCTACCGTCCCGAGCCGCCGTCTACGGCTGCGCGTGACTTGCATGAGGGTTGCTCCTTCTATGGGGCGCACCCGTTCCGGCGCGCCGGCGGCCCCGGCCGCGAGGGCCCGCCCCGCCGCCGGCACCGCAATTAACATTTACGGACATAAATATTAGAGCGTGCCGGTCAGCGATAACACAAGCGAAAAGGTTTTCCGAAACCGCTCGCCGAAGCAGGCGGTCCCGGCGCGAAACGCTCGCGCGCCGGGACCGCCGCACCGCTCACGCATCAAGTCGCACGGCGCCTTCGGGCGTTGATCGCCGCATCCGCGGCCGTTGCCCGCCGAAGGAACGCGGGGTCGCGCGAAGCGGCCAGCTCCCGCAGCGTCACGCCCCTGCGGGTCAGGGACGCCTCCAGGCGGCGCCGCCAGGCGTCGGTGGACTCGGCCCGCGCGACCGTGTCGGCGCTCCAGAGCCGCATTCGACTGCGGCCCTTGACGTGCGGGTTGGAGTAGCTGTGCTCCGACCCGGGCAGGAAGTCGCGGATCGCGGCGTCGGTCCAGCCGCGGGAGTGGAGGATCGGCCTGGTGATCCACACCGTCGCCGGCGGGCGCCGTGCGGCGGGCGGCTCGGTGCGCGCGGTGGTGTCGTTGCGGGACAGGCGTTCTCGTTCGGCCGGGCCTGCGTCGGCGTAGCGTTCGGCGAGCGACGGCCGCTTCGGGCGGGTCATGCGCCTTCGGATCTCGGCTTCGTCGAGTAGCACTCGGGTTCGGTGGTGCGGTGCGCACATGGGATGCCCCCGTTCAGGTGTCGTCCTGACGGAGAGATTAGTTACCGATCGGTAATATTTGTGGCGACGCGCCGCGGCCCCGGAGGGTTTCAGGCGATCCGGTCGGGGTGGGTGTAAAGGTTCGAGGCGCCGCCGCGGACGAATCCGGCGAGGGTGAGGCCCTGCTCGTCGGCGAGGTCGGCGGCGAGGGAGGACGGCGCGGAGACCGCGGCGAGGGCGGGGACGCCGGCCATCACGGCCTTCTGGACGAGTTCGAACGAGGCCCGTCCGGAGACGGCAAGGACGGTGCCGCGCAACGGGACCAGGCCTTCGCGCAGCGCCCAGCCCAGGACTTTGTCGACCGCGTTGTGGCGGCCCACGTCCTCCTTGGCGACGAGGAGTTCGCCCTCGGCGGTGAACAGGCCTGCGGCGTGGAGGCCGCCGGTCTTGTCGAAGACCTTCTGGGTCTCGCGGAGTCGTTCGGGGAGTGCGGTGAGGACGTCGGCGGCGATGGTCGTGGCGTCCTCGGCGAGGTTCCAGGCGGCCTTGGTGCGCACGTCGGCGAGGCTGTCCTTGCCGCAGACGCCGCAGGCCGAGGTGACGGTGAAGTTGCGCTTGGCCGCCTTCGTGGGCGGCTCGACCCCGGGGGCCAGGACGAGGTCGAGGAGGTTGTAGGTCTGCTCGCCCTGCTCGTCCACGCCCGCACAGTAGCGCATGTTCAGGAGGTCGCCGGGCTTGGTGATGACGCCTTCGGCGAGGAGGAACCCGGCGGCCAGGTCGAAGTCGTCGCCGGGCGTGCGCATCGTGACCTGGAGGGATTCGCCGCCGACGCGCAGTTCGAGCGGCTCCTCGACGGCGAGCGTGTCGACGCGCTCGGTGCGGTTCCCGGCGTTGAGGCGGGTGGTCTTGCGACGGACGGTGACACGGCCCATGTCGTTCCTTAAGTGCTCTTCAGGCGGCTTCAGGCTGGCTTCAGTTTCACGGTGCTTCACTTGCCTGGATAGCTCGGAAGGAGGCGGAAGGCAAGGGATGCGGTCGCAGGTCACGGCCGCGGACGGCCGGTCGGTGGCGCTCAGGGCGCCGAGGCGGAGGCCGGGTCACGGTGCCGGATCACCACGCCAGGCCACGGTGTCGGGTCACTGCGGCGGGTCGCGGTGTCAGGTCGCGGTGTCAGGTCACGGTTCCGGGACACGGTTCGAGGACACGGTGTCGGGTCACTGTGCCGGCTCTCTGGGCTGGCTCACTGTGCTGGCTCACTGTTCCGGTTGGCTGTCGGGTTCGAAGCGTACGACGATCGATTTGGAAGTGGGGGTGTTGCTGGTCTCGGCCACCGAGTCGAGCGGGACGAGCACGTTGGTCTCGGGGTAGTACGCGGCGGCGCAGCCGCGGGCGGTCGGGTAGTGGACGATGCGGAAGTGGGGGGCGCGGCGGTCGCCGTCGGTCCATTCGCTGACGAGGTCGCGGTAGTCGCCGTCGGCCAGGCCGAGTTCTGCGGCGTCTTCGGGGTTGACGAGCACGATGCGTCGGCCGTGGTGGATGCCTCGGTAACGGTCGTTGAGCCCGTAGATGGTGGTGTTGAACTGGTCGTGGCTGCGCAGGGTCTGGAGGAGCAGTCGGCCCGGTCCGGCCTCGGGTGAGGTCACCGGGTTGACGGTGAATTTGGCCTTGCCCGTGGCCGTGGGGAAGCGGCGCTCGTCGCGGGGCGCGTGCGGCAGCGTGAAGCCGCCGGGCCTGCGGGCGCGGGCGTTGTAGTCGGCGAAGCCGGGTACGACGCGTTCGATGCGGTCGCGGATGCGGTCGTAGTCCGCGGCGAGGTCTTCCCAGGGCACGGTGTCGGCCTCGCCGAGCACGGCACGGGCGAGTCCGGCGACGATGGCGACTTCGGAGCGCATGTGCTCGCTCAGCGCGGGGACGCGTCCGTGCGAGGCGTGCACGATGCCCATCGAGTCCTCGACGGTCACGAACTGCTCGCCGCTCGCGGTCGCGTCGATGTCGGTGCGGCCCAGTGCGGGGAGGATCAGCGCGTGGGCGCCGGTGACGGCGTGCGAGCGGTTGAGCTTGGTCGAGACGTGCACGGTGAGGCGGCAGCGGCGCATGGCCTCCTCGGTGGCGCGGGAGTCGGGGGTGGCGGAGACGAAGTTGCCGCCCATGGCGAGGAAGACCTTGACGCGGCCGTCGCGCATGGCCCGGATGGTGTCGACGGTGTCGAGGCCGTGGTCGCGCGGGGGTGCGAAGTCGAATTCGGTGCCGAGGGCGTCGAGGAAGGAGTCGGGCATGCGTTCCCAGATGCCCATGGTGCGGTCGCCTTGGACGTTGGAGTGGCCGCGGACGGGGCACACGCCGGCGCCGGGTCGGCCGATGTTGCCGCGCAGGAGCAGGAAGGAGACGATCTCGCGGATGGTCGGCACGGCGTGGCGGTGCTGGGTCAGGCCCATCGCCCAGCACACGACGATGCGGTCGGCCGCGAGGACCATCGCGAGGAGGCGTTCGATCTCGTCGGCGCTGAGACCGGTGCGCTGGAGGGTGTCGGCGAGCGCGGCCGCGTCGTCGGCTTCGGCGTGGTGGGCTGCGAAGGCGTCGAAGCCGTGGGTGTGCGCGTCGATGAAGTCGCGGTCGAGGACGGCGGGGTCGGTGTCGGCGGCGCGCAGGAGCGCGCGGTTGAGGGCGCTGAAGAGGGCGAGGTCGCCGCCGACCTTGATCTGGAGGAACAGGTCGGTGAGCTCGGTGCCGCGTCCGGCGAGGCCGCGCGCGGTCTGGGGGTTCTTGAAGCGCTGCATGCCCGCTTCGGGGAGGGGGTTGACGGTGGCGATGCGGGCGCCTGCGCGTTTGGCCTTTTCGAGGGCGGTGAGCATCCGGGGGTGGTTGGTGCCGGGGTTCTGTCCGGCGACGATGATCAGGTCGGCCTGGTAGAGGTCGTCGAGGGTGACGCTGCCCTTGCCGATGCCGATGGTCTCGGCCAGCGCCGAGCCCGAGGACTCGTGGCACATGTTGGAGCAGTCGGGCAGGTTGTTGGTGCCGAGCCTGCGGGCGAAGAGCTGGTAGAGGAACGCGGCCTCGTTGCCGGTGCGCCCTGAGGTGTAGAAGGCGACGCCGTCGGGGTCGTCGAGGTCCGCGAGTTCGGCGGCGATGCGGGCGAAGGCCTCGTCCCAGGTGACGGGCGTGTAGTGGGTGGCGCCTTCGGCGAGGTACATGGGTTCGGTGAGTCGGCCTTGCTGGCCGAGCCAGTAGCCGGACTTGTCGGCGAGGTCGGCGACCGGGTGGGAGGCGAAGAAGTCGCGATCGACGGTGAGGCGGGTGGCCTCTTCGGCGACGGCTTTGGCACCGTTCTCGCAGAATTCGGCGGGGTGGCGGTGGCCGGGTTCGGGCCAGGCGCAGCCGGGGCAGTCGTAGCCGTCGGTCTGGTTGATCGCCCGCAGGAGCGGGAGTCCGCGTTTGAGGCCCGCCCGGCCGCCGACGAAGCGGAGGGAGTTGACGACGGCGGGCAGTCCCACGGCGTGGCGTTTGGGGTGGCCGACGTCGGGCGCGTCCTGGGCGGGGTCGTGCTGCGGTGCCTTGCTCATCGGCACAGTCTAGGCCGGTGGGCGGGTGCGCGGCGGGGACCGGAGCGGGCCGCGTCGGGCACGCGGTCGGTGCGACGGCCGGGCGGTCGCGGGTGCGCGTGAATCCTTTGAGGAGGGGCTCGAGTGCGGACGGGGAACGGGTGCCGATTCACGACGAATCACCACGAGGTCGGTCTGAAATCCCAGTTCACCGGGTATCGGGGCGAATCAGCGCGGACCGTTCGGGGCCGGCCGTCCGGGTAGGCTGAGCGGTGCGGACCGGCGCGAACCCTCTGACCCGGTTCTGTTCCTTTACTCCTCAATGGAAGGTGGCGGAGATGGGTCGGCACCACGCTTCGGCGGGGAGCGGTCGTCTGCACGGCCGCCTGCTCCAGATCCTCGGGGCGGTGTCGGCCGTGGTGGCGCTCTTGGCACTATGGCAGTTCGGCGTCTTCGGCGGCGACGGCGACCGCGACCCTGTGAGCACGGTCGAGGGCCCCGAGACGGCCTGGTTCTCGGCCGAGGAGGAGCACTCGAAGGCGGCCGGTCCCGCGCCTTCGGCCGTCTCCGCGCCGGTGTCGCCGACCGAGTCGACCCAGGAGCCGACCTCTGCCGCCCCTTCCGAGTCCACGTCGTCCCCGGACGCCCCGGCCAGCTCGACCAACGCCGAAGTGGAGCTGGCGGAGGTGGCCTGCGAGGCGACGCTGACGCTCAAGAACGAGTGGAGCAGCGGCGTCGAGGTGTCGGTGGAGGTCGTCAACACCGGTTCGGTCGAGTTCGAGTCCTGGGCGATCGACCTGGACATCGACGATCTGGACATCGGCGACGACCGGGCCTGGAACATGGAGGACCTCCGCCACGGCTGGTACGGCAGCACGGGCTCGAACGGACGGCTCGACCCCGGCGAGAACGCGATCGCGGGCTTCGTCGGCGAAACCGACCGCGGCTTCGACCTGCCCTCCTCCGCGACCTGCGTGGCCGAGGTCTGATGTGCGATGTCTGATGGGCGAGGTTTGAAGGGCGAGCTCTGATGGGCGAACCGCTGGTATGGGTCCTCCGCGACGGCGGCCGCGCGATCGGCCGCGTCACGATCGACGGCAACGACTTCCCTTGGCTGCACGGCGTTTTCGAGCCGCTGGAGGGGTTCGAGGCGGTTCGGCCGCTGTTCGAGCGGAGCCTGCGCCTGCTCGAAGAGGAGCGTTACGAGGAGTGGGAGTCGGCCTACGGTCTGATCGACGGTCGGTTGACCTTCGACTCGCCCGACGGCCCGGTGGCTGAGTTCCTCCTGCACATCGAAAACGACCGGGCCTGGTTCCGCTGGAGCGACACCGCCGACTAGCGCCCGGGCCCGTGCGTCGAGGCGCCTCCCGGTCGTGGGCGCATTCGTCGGCGTGGACGGCCGCATCCGGGGCCGGGCGATCGACTCGATCCAACTTTCGAACGCGTCGTACAGCGGCACCCGGCGCCTCGGACCGCCGCGGGTCCGGGCGGACCGCACCGGTCGCGACGGCCCTCGCCCCGGCGACGATCGTCTGGCGCCCTTCGCAGTCGGGCAGAGCCGAACGCTCACCGTGCGGAAGTTCGGTTGAGGGACCCGCGGCGCGGGTCCCTCCCCACTGTCAGGTGGTGAGGCCGAAGCCGTAGGGGAACAAGGGGTCGTATTCGGCGTCGCCGACGTTGACGGGTTCGTCTTCGACGAGTTTGGGCCAGGTGACGGGGAGGGTGCCGCCGTAGGGGGTCGCGCCGAAGAGGGGGTCGGCGACGCCGGCGCCTTCGCTGCCGGGGAGCCAGGCGGCGACGAGGGCGTCCACGCCCTCAAGGTGCGGTTCGATCTCGATGGGCCGGCCCGAGACGACGATGACGACGCAGTCGACGGCGGCGCAGACGGTCGCGATGGCGGCGGCGTCCTCTTCGGACACCTTCATGTCGTGGGTTCCGGCACCCGCGTCGCCGACGCCTTCGGCATAGGGGTCTTCGGCGACGACCACGATGCCGACGTCGGCGGCGCCGATCGGCTCGGAGGCGTCCTCGCTGTAGGTGATCGCGGCGCCCGGTGCGACCTCTTCGATGCCCGCGAGGATGCTGGTGCCCTCGTTCACGGCCTGGACGGTGCCCTGCCAGGTGCCGCTCCAGCCGCCGAGCTGGCGACCGAGCGCGTCGGCGCCGGAGCCGGCGACGTAGATCGACTCGTCGCCGGTGAGCGGCAGGAGGTCGCCTTCGTTGCGCAGCAGCACCTGTGAGGCGGCGGCGGCTTCGCGGGCGACGGCCCGGTGCGCATCGGAGCCGACGTCGGCGGCGCCGCTGGTGTCGGCGTAGGGCTGCTCGAAGAGACCGAGGGCGAACTTCTGGGTGAGGATGCGCGAGACGGCGTCGTCGATGCGCTCCTCGCTCACGCGTCCGGCCTCGACTTCGGCCAGGAGGGTGTCGATGAACTTCTGGTATTCGAAGGGCACCATGACCATGTCGACGCCCGCGTTGATCGCGGTGCGCACCGCTTCGGCGTAGTCGGAGCTGATCTGGTCGACCCCTTGCCAGTCGGAGATCACGAAGCCCTCGAAGCCCAGCTCTCCTTTGAGGACGTCGGTGAGGAGGTACTCGTCGGCGTGGGTCTTGAGCGGGCCCTCGCCGAGGTCGACGGAGGAGAACGAGGCCATGACGGAGCCGACGCCCGCGTCCACGGCGGCCTGGAAGGGCGCGAGGTGGATCGCCCGCAGCTCCTCCTCGCCGATGGCGACGACGCCCTGGTCGAGCTGGTAGGAGTCGGTGGTGGAGGTGCCGTAGCCGGTGCCGCCGTCGCCGACGTAGTGCTTCGCGGTCGCCAGGACGCTCGTGTTCGCCGCGAGGTCCTCGCCCTGGTATCCGGCGACGACGGCGGGCGCGTACTCGATGGCGATGCCCGGGTCCTCGCCGTAGGACTCGTAGGTGCGGCCCCAGCGGCTGTCGCGGGCGACGCACACGCAGGGGGCGAAGGTCCAGTGGATGCCGGCGGCGCGGGTCTCCGCGGCGGTGATCGCGGCGGCCCGGCCCGCGAGGTCGGGGTCGTGCGCGGCGCCGAGGCCGATGTTGTGCGGGAAGATCACGGCGCCGGGGAGTCCGGCGTTGCCGTGGACGGCGTCGATGCCGTAGACGATCGGGATGCCCAGGCGCGATTCGAGGGCCTGGCGCTGGTAGCCGTCGATCATCTCGGCCCACGCCTCGGGGGTGTCGCGCAGGGCCTCGGAGCCGCCGTTGAGGAGGGAGCCGATGCCGAGGTCGGCGAGGTCCGCCGGGGCGGGGTCGACGGCGGCGACGGTCGCCTGGGTCATCTGGCCGACCTTCTCCTCCATCGTCATGCGGCCCAGCAGGTCGGCAACGCGGTCGGCGGTCGGCAGGTCGGCGTCACGGTAGTCGCCGTCGGCGGAGCTGCCGCCGGGGACGACGATGAGGACGGTCACGACGGCGGCCGCGAGGGCGACCGCGAGCGCGGACCACAGGACCGCGGGACGGCGGACGAGTGCGGGCAGGCTTGCGCCCATGGGGTTCGCTCCTTGAGGGGTGATCGGACGAGTACGTCCCCAACCACGCTTCACAGTAACGGACAGGTGTCCCCGAGTCCACGGTGGGAGCGCTCTTCCCCAACTGCCCGACACCCAACGGCGGCAAGCGGTCACGGAGCGGCACCGATCGCGCACGATTTACGGAGCGGGCGCTCGCAGGTTGTCTCGGCGATCGCCACCTGTTATGTTGGGTCTCCAAACTAACCCTTCGGTGTCCCTCCCCTGTTCGGGCCGCCACTCCCTCTAGGAGCACACGTGCGACGACGCACATTCGCAGCTTCACTCGGCGCCGCCGCGGCCCTCGCCGCCGCCGTCCCCTCCACCGCCCACGCCAAGTCCCGCGGCCGCTGCGAGGACGCCTACACCTGGCGCAACGCCGTGGTCAACGGCGGCGGCTACGTCCCCGGCATCGTGTTCAACGAGACCGAGGCCGACCTCATCTACGCCCGCACCGACATCGGCGGCCTCTACCGTTGGCAGGAGGCGACCCAGACCTGGAAGCCCCTCCTCGACTGGGTGGGCTGGGAGAACTGGGGCTACAGCGGCGTCGTCTCCGTCGCCACCGACCCCGTCGAGCCCAACCGGGTGTACGCCGCCGTCGGCACCTACACCAACGACTGGGACCCCGGCAGCGGCGCCGTCGTCCACTCCGACGACTACGGGAAGACCTGGGGCGTGGCCGAACTGCCGTTCAAGCAGGGCGGCAACATGCCCGGCCGCGGCATGGGCGAGCGCCTCGCCGTCGACCCCGCCGACAACGCCGTGGTCTACCTCGGCGCCCCGAACGGCAACGGCCTGTGGCGCTCACGCGACCACGGCCGCACCTGGGCCCGCGTCGAGGAGTTCCCCGTGACCGGGACCTTCGTCCAGGACCCCTCCAGCGACTACTCCGACGACGAACAGGGCGTCATCTGGATCGACTTCGACCTGGTGGGCGGCAGGATCTTCGTCGGCGTCGCCGACCCCGACGACCCCCTCTACGTCTCCGAGGACCGCGGCGCGACCTGGCAGCCCGTCCCCGGCGCGACCGCGGCGCTCGGCTCGGCCGACGGCAACCGCACCATCCCGAAGCAGGCCGCGTTCGACCACGAGAACGGCCACCTGTTCGTCGTCACCGGCTGGGACCCGGGCCCCTACAACGGCGGCCCCGCCACCGGCCGCGGCGGCTCCATCCAGCGCCTGTCGCTGGCGACCGGCGAGTGGACCGACGTGACCCCGTCCTACAACCCGATCGGCACGATCCCCGGCTTCGGCGGCCTCACCGTCGACCGCCGCAGCCCCGGCACCCTCATGGCCGCGACGCAGAACAACTGGTGGCCCGACGAGATCGTCTACCGCTCGACCGACTCGGGCGCGACCTGGCAGACCAGCTGGGACTACGTGTGGGACGCGAACTGGTCCTGGCCGCCCGAGCGCACCGACCGGTTCACCATGGACAACACGGGCAGCCCGTGGCTGACCTTCGGGAACGCCGACGACGGCCCGGCCTACGCGGTCAAGCACGGCTGGATGATCGACGCGCTCGCGATCGACCCGCACGACTCCGACCGGATCATGTGGGGCACCGGCGCCACCATCTGGGGCACCGAGCGGCTGACCGAGTGGGACGCGCAGGGCGCCCTCGTGGGTTGGGACGACGCGGCCGGGCGCCAGGTGGCGCTGCCGATCGAGCCGTTCACCGTCGCGGTGCGCGTCGAAGGCCTGGAGGAGACGGCGGTGCAGGACATCGCCGCCCTGGGCGGCACCGTGGTGACCGCGATGGGCGACCTCGGCGGGTTCGTGCACACCGATCTCGACGAGGCGAGCATGATGATCCGCCGTCCGAACTGGACTTCGGGTCGCAGTGTGGACTTCGCGGGCCTGAACCGGGACGTGATCGTCGGGTCCGGCGACGTCGAGGGCGAGACCGACGGGCACGTGGGCGTCTCGACCGACGGCGGCGCGACCTGGCTGACCACCACGCGCCTGACCGGGATCGCCGGGGGCGCGAACGGCGGCACGGTCGCGGTGAGCGCCGACGGCGCCGTCATCGTCTGGACGCCCGGCGACGGGGCGACCGCGCCGGTGTTCAGCACCGACCTGGGCCAGACCTGGTCGACCGTGTCGGGCCTGCCCGCCGGGGCGCTCGTGCGCGCCGACCGGGCCGCCGCGAAGCGGTTGTACGCCTACGCGGCCGGCGCGTTCTACGCCAGTTCGGACGGCGGCCGCACCTTCAAGTCGACCGGCGCTTCAGGCCTGCCCGCGACCGGCCCCGTCGACTTCCGGGCGGTGCCCGAGAAGCGCGGCAACCTGTGGCTGGTCGGCGGCGAAGCCGATGCGCTGTACGGGATGTGGCGCAGCACCGACGGCGGCGCCCGCTGGAAGCGCGTGCGCGACTTCGAGGAGGCCGACGCGATCGGCTTCGGCAAGGGCCACGGCCGCCACGGTCACTCGGCGATCTACACCTCGGCGAAGGCCCGCGGCGTGCGCGGCATCTGGCGTTCGACCGACGAGGGCCAGTCCTGGGACCGGATCAACGACGACGCCCACCAGTGGGCCTGGACCGGCAAGGCCGTCGCGGGCGACCCCGAGGTCTACGGCCGCGTCTACATCGCGACCAACGGCCGCGGCCTCATCTACGGCGACATCGCCGACTGAACCACCCGCACCCCTCCCAGGACGCTCAGGGAGAGAGCGACCGCGCCGGTCGCGAGGCCACCGTTCGGCCCCGCGACCGGCGCGAACCCCATTCGCGTTCCCACCGGCCGTTCCCGACCCGCCCCGAATCCGCTGTCACACCCCCGAGGCAGGGTTAAGACCGGGGGCCCACCGATGTCCGTTTTGCCGGTACCCTCCGTTCACGTTCGCACCGGCAATTTCCTGTCGTACCCACCGGTCAGGGTTGCAACCGGGGGCCCATCGATGTCCGATTTGCCTAGACTCTCCGTTCACCTTCAAACCCCGCCGCGCGTGTCGCCGCCGCTCCGATCAGCGGACCGCTTCGAAGGTCCACACGCCGGAGCGCCCGGTGACCTCGGCGGTCTCGTCGCGGTCGCCGTACACCTCGACGTCGCCGAAGCCCGCCTCGCGCAGCATAGCGCCGAACTCCTGGACGCCGAAGCACATCAGGGCGCTGTGCTGCGTCTGCGTCTCGACCAGCCGCCCGTCGCGCCACAACTCGTAGCGCAGCCACCGCACGACCCGCTGCCGCACGTCGTCGATCTCGACCTTCATGACCTGCAAGGTCAGCAGCTCCGGGCCGTCCCACCAGTGCCGCAGCTCGCCGGGATCGGTGAAGTGGCGCCACGGCGGCAGGTCAATGAACAGGCGCCCGTCCGGCGCGAGGCTCTCGTGCATCCGCGTCAGCGCCTGGACGGTGGCCTCGCGGTCGGGCAGGAGCACGATCGAGCCGACCGGGACCACGATCGCCTCGTACGCACCGGGATCGGCGTAGGTCGTCATGTCGCCGAGGAACACCTCGGCCTCCAGCCCGGCCGCGGCGAGGTTCTCGCGGCAGATCCGGAGCATGTGCTCGGAAGTGTCGTAACCGGTGACGTTCAGTCCATTCTCGACCAGCGGGACGAGCATTCGCCCGGTGCCCACCGCCGGTTCGAGCACCGGCCCGGTCACGCCTTCGAGCCTGCGGAGGAGGAACTCGACGTCGCCGCCGAGCGACCGCCCGGCGGGCTTGTCGAGTTCGTACACCCGGGCCGAGAGTTCGCCGTAATGCCAATCGGCGCTGAGGGTCTCACTGCCGTCGGTGATGGTCATATGGGGCTCCCGTCGTCGTGTTGGAAGCGAGGCTAGGGCCTGCGGCTTCCCGCGCGCAAACGTTTAACAACGCTCGGCCTTCGTGGGGTCAGCGATCCCAGTCGTAGTGCTCCGGTTCGCGGCCGTGGCGTTCGGTGAAGGCCGCGCGGAGTTCGGTCTCGGTCACCACGCCGCCTCCGGCCAGCCGTTCGAGGTACGGGAGCAGCCATTCGCCTTCGGCGCGTTCGAAGTGCGTACGCCACTGCGGCGACAGCGCCTCCTCCAATGTGAACACGCCGCCCGCCGAGCCATGGGCGACGCCTTCCGCGAAGGCGACCTGCGCCTGCGGTCCGTCGACGCTGACGTCGATCCAGTACGGCCAGGTGAAGGGCGCTTCAGGGGACCGGCCGAGCAGGTTGGAGGCGAGTTTGAGGAAGCGCATGGCTCATCCTAGGTCGCCGTCGTCGGCGAGCTGGCGGGCGAGGTCGGCCGCCGACGCCAGAGCCTCCTGCACGACTGCCCGCTCCTGTTCGGACAGTTCGATAGCGCCGATCCGGTCGAGAAGCTCGGCGGCCCGTGTGCCGTCGCCTTCGCGCAGGGCCAGCTCGGTCCGATACACCAGGGCCTCGACGAGTTCGGTCGGCGGGGCCTCGTCGCCGGCCTTGGCGAGGGTCGCATCCAGGATCTTGATCGCCTGGGGCACATCGCCTTTGGAGTCGCCGAGGATGACGGCCTTCACCAGGGTCCGGCCCAGCCGGCTCTCCGGGGCCTTCGCCTTCGTGTCGTCCTCATCGTTGGGGAAGAACCGCAGGACGTTCCCGCTCGGGTCCGTCAGGGAGAACCCGGCGCGGTTGCCGGTGTTGCCGCGTTTACGCGGGCGGGTCATGCGCGGGTACCCGGAGACGAGGACCTTGCCGTGCGCGGCGCGCATCCCGGCCGCGAACTCCTTCCACAGCGCGCCGGTGTCGTCCACGATCACCAGGCAGGTGCTGTAGTTCTGCTCGGGGTCGAACCCGTCGAGGCCGAAGAAGTGCAGCTGCCAGTCGTCGCGCGCGAGGACGATGTACGGGTTGGGCCGCATCTGGTGGACCGTCCGCTCGAAGCCGAGCGTCAGGTAGAACTCGGTGGTCTCGTCGATCGAGCCGCACGGCAGCATCGGAATGGTCGTGGTCATCGGTGTCCTCTCGCTACTCGGAAGTGCTGTCCATAGCGGACCTGTCGAGCCTGGCGGTGAGCGCCCGCAGCGCCTCGGTCGCGGCGGTGATCGCGGACGCGTCGAGTGCGGCGGCCAGGTCGTCGGCCCATTCGGCATGGCGGCGTTCGACGTCGGCGAGGGCGCGGCGCCCGGTGTCGGTGGCGGCGAGGAGGCGGGCGCGGCGGTGTCGGGGGTTGTCGCGGAAGGCGGCGAGGCCTTCGACTACAAGGGATTCGGCGGTCTGCTGGACGCTCTGGCGGCGCAGCCCCATGGCGCGGGCGATGTCGGCGACGGTGAGCGGACCGTGGTCGATGACGCCGAGGACCTGCCAGCGGGCGGAGGTGAGCCCGGCGGGCCGGGCGAGTGCGTCGCCCGCGGCCAGGAGCGCGCCGTTGGCGCGGAAGACCTCGATGGCGAGCTCGGAGACGGCGAAGGCTCGGGGCGTGAGTGGTTCCACGCCCCGAACCTACGTCATTGACAGGTACCTGTCAACTCAAACGGCGGCCGCCATGCGTTCGACGGCCTCGGTGAGGATCTCGGGCGAGGTCGCGAAGTTGATCCGCACATGCCCCTTGCCGCCCGAGCCGAACGGCAGGCCGGAGTTGACCGCGACGCGGCCGCGTTCGAGGAAGACCGCGGCGGGGTCGTCGCCGAGCCCGAGCGCCCGGCAGTCGAGCCAGGCGAGGTAGGTCCCCGGCTGGGGCCGGTAGCGGATCTCGGGGAGCCGTTCGGCGAGCGCGGCGGCCAGGAGGCGGCGGTTGCCTTCGAGCCCGGCCAGGAGCCCGTCGAGCCAGGGCCCGCCCTCGCGGAAGGCGGCGGTGTGGGCGATGACGCCGATGTGGCTGGGGCGCTGTGTCATCGCCTTGGGGACGCGGGCGAGGTCGGCGGCCGCGGCCGGTCCGGCGATGCCGAGCGCGGCGCGCAGCCCGGCGAGGTTCCAGGCCTTCGCCGCGGAGAGCACCGCGAGGCCGTCCTCGGTGCCGGGGACGGTGAGGTAGGGCGTGAAGGTCGTCCCGGGCGCCACGATGGGGGCGTGGGCCTCGTCGGCGACGACGCGGACGCCGTAGTCGGCGCTGAGGCGGGCGACGCGGGCGAGCTCGGCTCTGGTGTGGACGGTCCCGGTGGGGTTGTGCGGGCTGCACAGAAGGTAGGCGGCGCGCCCGCCGCGGCCGAGCGCGAGTTCGAAGGCGGCGGCGAGGGCGGCGAAGTCGATGCGCCCGGCGGCGTTGAGCGGGGCCTCGATGACCTTGCGGCCGTTGAGGGCGCACAGCTCGTAGAAGGGCGGGTACACCGGGTTGTTGACGACCACGGCGTCGCCGGGCGAGGTGACGAGCTTGAGCAGTTCGACGAAGCCGAGCCCGATGTCCGGGAGGGTGCGGGTGAGCGCGGGGTCGAAGTCGTCCCAGTGCCAGCGCTCGGCGTCGAAGGCGGCGACCGCCTCGGCGTAGGCGGTCCCGGCGGGGTAGCCGGTGTCGCCGGTCGCCATCGCGTCGGTCACGGCCTTGGTGATGGGTTCGGCGGGGAGCACGTCCATCTCGGCGACCCACAGGGGCAGGACGTCGTCGGGGTGCTCGCGCCATTTGACGCTGGTGCGCTGGCGGAGCTGGTCGAGGGTGAGTTGCCGCAGCGGGTCGCCGGGGAGGTCGTTCGAGGCATTTGTGATGGCGCTCATGGTTTTTACGGTATCGGAGTTTTCCGGCGGTGTCATCTGGTGATCATTCGGCTCACATGCGTGAGGGGCGTCACGGATTCCGTCTCCGGCCGGGCCTTGTGGTTCGTATTACGAACTATTATGGTTCGTTGTACGAACTACTTTACCGCGAGAGGCACGCCATGACTCATCAAGGTCGCACCGCCACGGGACGCACGGTCGCCGTCGTCGGCGGCGGGTACGGCGGCGCCGCCGTCGCCGCCGCGCTCGACGAGCACGCCGACGTGCTCCTCATCGAGCCCAAGGACGCCTTCGTCAACGCCGCCGGATCACTCAGGGCGCTGACGCGGCCAGACGAGTGGGCCGAGCGGATCTTCTTCCCCTACGACACGCTCCTCAAGCGCGGCAGGCAGATCCGCGAGTACGCCGCCGCGGTCGACCCGCACGGCGTCACCCTCGCCGGCGGCGCCCGCGTCGAGGCCGACTACCTCGTCATCGCCACCGGCTCGGGCTACCCGTACCCAGCCAAGACCCGCACCGACTCCTCCCCCGAGGCCGTGGCGCACTTCAAGGCCACCCACGCCGACCTCGCCGCGGCCCGGCGGGTCCTCATCGCCGGTGCCGGGCCCGTCGGGCTGGAGCTCGCCGGGGAGATCAAGGCCGTCTGGCCCGAGAAGGTCGTGACCATAGTGGACCCCGCCGCCGAGCTGCTGCCCGGCTACGAGCCGGCCCTGCGCGCCGACCTCCACCGCCAGCTCGACCTGCTCGGTATCGAGCTGCGGCTCGGCACCGCGTTCGCGGCCGAACCCGAGCTCGAACCCGGCAGCGCCGGGGTCGTCAAGGTCGACCTCGGCACCGACCAGGTCGAGGCCGACATCTGGTTCCGCGCCTACGGCGCCACGGTCAACTCCGACTACCTCGGCGACGCCCTCGCCCCGCTCGACCGCGACGGCCGCCTCCCGGTGACCGCGAAGCTCAATGTGGACGGTCACGCGCACGTGTACGCGGTCGGCGACGTCACCGACGTGCCTGAGGAGAAGCGCGCTGGCAGCGCCATGCGGCACGCCGAAGTGGTGGCCGCCAACATCATCGCGCAGATCAACGGCGAGGAGCCCGCCGGCGAGTACCGGCCGATGCCCGTCCCGGTGGTGCTCCTCCCCCTCGGGCCGGAGCACGGCGTCGGGCAGATCCCCTCCGAGGACGGCCCCGCCCTGCTCTCCCCCGAGGACGTCGCCGCCTGGAAGGGCCGCGACCTCATGCGCGGCAAGTTCGCCGAGCTGTTCGGCCTGCCCGCCTGAGGAACCGCCCCTTCTAGGCCTCACCACCGCGAAGCCCCGGCCGCCCGATCGTCAACGGCCGGAACGGCGACGCCCCCGCCGCGCCCGAATGGCGCGGCGGGGGCGTTCGCGATCTCAGGAGGCGTCGCGTCCCGCGGACGGGCAGCTGTCGTCGGTGAACACCGCCGGAACCCGGTTGTCCGCCACGAGCCGCGTCAGAAGTCCCTTGAGGACTTCCCGGTCCTCCGCGTCGAGCGCCAGCGGCAGCTCGGCGACGCGGCGGGTGGTCTCGGCGTGGAACTCCTCGGCGAGGCGGGCGCCCTTGTCGGTGAGCGCGACGCGGAAGGCCCGGCCGTCGCCCGGGTCGGCCTCGCGGCGCACGAGCCCGCGCTTGACCGAGCGGTCGACGAGCCCCGAGATGCTCGACTTGGCGAGCCCGAGGGTCTTCGCGAGCTCGAACATGCCGTACGGGCGGGGTATGAGGACGCACAGCAGCTGGGCCTGCTGGACGGTGAGGTCGAAGTCGCGCACGGCGTCGGCGTAGACCGCGTCGACGAGGAACGCGGTGCGGACCAAGGCGGTGCCCATGTTCATCGGCTCCCCGGCGTGCTCCTCCATCCGGCAAGCATACTGCCTGGCCAGGGCCGGTCGCCCGTGTCGTCGGCCACCATGCGCCAGCCCGCGGCACGCAGGCCCCGAGGCACCGCCGCAAGCGCGCGAATCAGGATCAATAGGACGGACGCGGTGCCTCGGGAGCGGCTTCGCGGCCGCGCCCTTTACCGATCTTCATGGCGTAGGCTGAAGCGACGTCCCGGTTCGGCGCCGGGAGGGCCCGCGACCGATCTCCGCGCGGACCGAGGCGCGGCCGGAAGGCCGCCGCTCCCCAGTACAAGTCTCTGTACAACC
Organism: Glycomyces paridis; assembly: GCF_004912155.1. GTDB lineage: Bacteria > Actinomycetota > Actinomycetes > Mycobacteriales > Micromonosporaceae > Glycomyces > Glycomyces paridis. Next base: position 186,664 of record NZ_STGX01000011.1, read on the forward strand.
CTGTGCAACGCCGATTCGACGCCGATTGGACCGCCTTGAACGATGCAGCCCCCGAGTGGCCGCTCTCGGGAATGGACGCCAACGTGCCCTCGACCGCCCGCGTCTACGACGCGATCCTCGGTGGCCGGGACCATTTCAAGGTCGACCGCGAGGCAGCCGAGATCTTCATGCGGGCGCTCCCCCAGGTCGGCGAGGCCGCGCGGCTCAACCGGGCGGCGCTCATGCGGGGCGTGCGGTACATGGTGGGCCGGGCCGGGATCGACCAGCTCATCGACATCGGCTGCGGGCTGCCCACCATGGAGAACACCCACGAGACCGCGCAGAAGATCGACCCCGACGTCCGCGTGGTCTACGTCGACAACGACCCCATGGTCCTCTCCCACGGCCGCGCCCTGCTCGCCGACGACCGGACGACGATCGTCGTCACCGCCGACCTGCGCGACCCCGAGTCGGTCCTGACCAACCCCGACGTGCGCACCCTCCTCGACTTCGATCGGCCCGTGGGCCTCGTCCTCACCGGCATGCTCATGCAGGTCGCCGACGCCGAAGACCCCGACGGCATCCTCGCGACCCTCATGGCGCCCTTGGCGTCCGGTTCGCACCTGTTCATCACCACCTGGCCCGACACGGGCGACCCGGCCCAGGCGGCGCTGTCGCGGGCCTGCCTGGAGACCCTCGGGAACGGCTGGATCCGCACCCTGGACGCGGTCGAGCGCCACTTCCAGGGGATGCCGCTGGTGGCGCCGGGCCTGGAGTTCGTGCCGCGCTGGCACCCCGGCGAGCCGGACCGCGAAGTCCCGCCGGCGGACGCCCTCGAACCGTTCGAGCGGGTCCTCATCGCCGGCATGGCCGTCAAGCCCTGACCGCCCCCGGGCGAGCGGGGCCGTTGCGTCCCAGCGCGACCGGGGCCTTACTGTAGGTCTCGACGCGTACGAGCCGGGACCCGTTCCGGCGCGTAGGCTCGATGCGGACCGCCGGCGCACCACACGCTCCACCAGCTGTACAGCGTGTTCGAGAAGAGAAGAGACCCGCCCATGCCCATGCTCGAAATCCGACGGCACAGCAAGCGCGACGGGGACGAGGCCGTGCACCTCTCCCAGGAGGGGGTCGAACTCGCCAGGTGGTCCGGGACCCTCATGGGGCCCTTCCAGGTCGTCGCCACCAGCGTCGCGCCGCGGGCGCGCGAGACCGCGATCGCGATGGGCTTCGCGGTGACGGTGGAGCTGCCGACGCTCCCGAACGTCAACGCGTTCCTCCAGGAGTCCCAGGCGGCCTCGTACGACGTGGGCGCGCCGTTCACAAGGCTCGCGCGGCTCGTCGCCAAGCGCGGCAGCGCCGTGAGCGACTACTCGAACGCGCTCGCCCGGCAGTGGTCGGAACTGCTCGCGCCGCTCGGCCCGGGCGACGCGGCCATGGTCATCGGCCACGGCGGCCACATCGAATGCGCGCTCACCGCGCTGTTCCCCGAGGCCGACCACGACGAATGGGGCGCGCTCTTCGGGTACATGGAGGGCGCGCGGCTCCACTACGACACTGCGGCGGGCCGCTTCCACGACATCGAGTTCGTGCGCGGCTGACGGCGGCCCGACGCGGGCGCGGGAATGAGGTTGCCGCCCCGGCGGGGCGGTGCTTTGATCGGGGGATGCCAAGCACCGCGCAGTTCCTGGCGTTCGTCGTCGCCTCGCTCGTCCTCATCCTCATCCCCGGGCCCTCGGTCATGTTCGTGATCGGCCGTGCTCTGGCGTACGGGCGGCGCAAGGCGGTGCTCACCGCGTGGGGGAACGCGATCGGCACCGGCTGCGCGGCGTCCCTCGCGGCGGTCGGGCTCGGCGCGCTCATCCAGGAGTCGGCGCTGGCGTTCGCGATCGTGAAGTACACCGGGGCGGCGTACCTGGTGTTCTTGGGCGTCAAGGCCCTTCGCGACCGCAAGAGTCTCATGTCGACACCCGAGCCGGAGGACTCGGCGCCGCGGCGCACGCTCGCCACGATGGCCGAGGGCTTCATGGTGGGGCTCCTCAACCCGAAGTCGATCCTGTTCTTCCTGGCGATCCTGCCGCAGTTCGTGAACACCGGCGCCGGTTCGGCGACGATGCAGATGCTGCTGCTCGGCGGGACGTTCGCGCTCCTGGCGGGCCTCTGCGACACCGGTTGGGGACTCGTGGCCTCGGCCGCGCGCGACGTGCTGCGCCGCCCGCGGCCCAAGCTGGTGCTCGCCCGCGCCGGCGGCACGGCGATGATCGGCCTGGGCATCGCGGCGGCGGCCGGCGAGCGGGCCTGACGGACCTGGGCCGCTCTCAGCGCGGGCGCCGCCGAACCGGTCGGCGCCGGAACCCTCGGGCCGCCCGACCCGTCGAACGTGAACGGCGACAGGCCCGCCCGAACACCTGCTTTGGGCCGATGAGCGGGTCGGACTTTGTTGGGAGCGCTTGCATATCGAACTTCTTGGATATATAGTGTGTGGACCCTCACCGCCGATCCATTCCTTCTCCCGGCTCGCGCGGTCCGCGCGGCGGACCGCCTCGACGCCCCGGCAGCGTCAAGAGAGGACCCCATGTCTGCCACCTCCCACCCCGTCCTGCGCAGAGGACTCGTCGCCGCGGCGGCCGCCCTCCTCGTCGCGGCGGCGGCGCTCATCGCGGTACTGATCCCCAAGCCCGCCAGCGCCGCCCAGCTGACCGAGATCACCGGCTTCGGGAACAACCCCAGCAATCTCCAGATGTACCTGTACGTCCCCGACAACGTCGACCCCGAGCCGGCGCTCGTGGTCGCGATCCACTACTGCACCGGTTCGGGCCCGGCGTTCCACTCGGGCACCGAGTGGGCGCAGCTGGCCGACCAGTACGGGTTCATCGTGCTGTACCCCTCGGTGACGCGGTCGAGCAAGTGCTGGGACGTCTCGTCCCCGGCCTCCCTGTCGGGCACCGGCAGCGATTCGGTGGGCATCAAGTCAATGATGGACTGGGTCGACGCGGAGTACAACGTGGACCCCGACCAGATCTACTCGACGGGCGTCTCCTCGGGCGCGATGATGACGAACGTGATGCTCGCGGTCTACCCCGAGGTGTTCGCGGCCGGCGCCTCGTTCTCGGGGGTCCCGTACACGTGCTTCGCGACCGACAACGGCTCGGAGTGGAACTCGCAGTGCTCGGGCGGGCAGATCAACCGGACCCCGCAGCAGTGGGGCGATGCGGTGCGCGCCAACAACCCCGGTTACTCCGGGCCGTGGCCGCGGATGCAGATCTGGCACGGCACGAACGACGACACGCTCCAGTACCCGAACTTCCAGGAGCAGATCGACCAGTGGACCAACGTCCACGGCACCGACCAGACCGCCGACTACTCGGACACGCCGCAGGCGAACTGGAACCGGACCCGCTACGGCGGCACCGGCGCGCAGGCCGCGGTGGAGGCGATCAGCCTCCAGGGGGTCGGGCACAACCTGTACTCGTGGGGGATGGCGTCGAAGGCGCTGGAGTTCTTCGGGTACGACACCGACGCCGAGCCCACGACCTCGCCGACCGACGAGCCGACCGACCCGTCGACGACGCCGACCGGCGGTCCGACCGGCGGGTGCTCGGCGTCGATCACGGTGGTGAGCACGTGGAACTCGGGTTGGCAGGCGAACGTGAACGTGACGGCCGGCAGCGCGGCGATCAGCGGCTGGACGCTGAACTGGACGTGGCCCTCCGGGCAGTCGATCACCTCGTCCTGGAACGCGGATGTGAGCGCGAGCGGCTCGACGGTGACGGCCGGCGACGTGGGCTGGAACGGCGCGGTGGCCGCGGGCCAGACGCGCTCCTCGGCCTGGGGCTTCATCGGCTCGGGTTCCGCGGCCACGCCGACGGTGACCTGCACGCCCGCTTAGGAGACTCGCGGAGCGGTCGGGGCCGCGGGGACTTCGGTCCTCGCGGCCCCGACCGTGTGCGCCTCGGCCGGGGCCCGGCCCAACCGCCGGACATGGCCGGTTCGTACCCGAACGCAGTGCGCGCGACTCGGCCGGTTCTCGCACGGACCCGGACCGCGCGACATTACCGGCGAGTAGGCCTAGACTGTTGCGGACACGGATTGGAGCCGCCCGACATGACCGAGTTTCCTCCTGAGGTGCGCGACCGCTTCGCCGGTGCGGGCATGGACCTCGACAAGCTGTTCTCCGCCGGTGAGCTGGGCGAACGCATGGGCATCGACGTGATCGCCGCCGCCCCGGAACGAGTCGAGGCCCGCATGGAGGTCGAGGGGAACCGCCAGCCGTACGGGCTCCTGCACGGCGGCGCCTCGGCGGTCCTCGCCGAGACGCTCGGGTCGGTCGGCGCGATGCTCCACGCGGGACCCGGCAGGCTCGCGGTCGGCGTGGACCTCAACGTGACCCACCACCGTGCCGCGAAGTCGGGCACCGTGACGGGCGTGGCGACCCCGATCCACCTGGGCCGCTCGACCGCCACCTACGAGATCGTGATCGAGAACGACGAAGGCCGCCGCATCTGCACGGGCCGTCTCACCTGCATGATCCGAGACGCCCCGGCCGCCTGAGCGCGAGGCCGGCTCCGCGGTTCGCGGTTCGCGGTTCGCGGTTCGCGGTTCGCGGTTCGCGGTTCGCGGTTCGCGGTTCGCGGTTCGCGGTTCGCGGTTCGCGGTTCGCGGTTCGCGGTTACAGCGTCTACCATCCCTAGCTGTTCTGTCCTGGGAGGTTGTGAACACCGCAATGGCTGAGGCGGGCTGAAACAAGGCGAGGGCCTTCTGGTTCGGTGTGAATCGCTACAAGACACGCCGACTAGAAAGGCCCTCGATGAGCCATGCTAACGCCCCCTTGACCCCGACCGGCAGGCTGCGCCTGGCCCGGTGCGTCGTGGAGGACGGCTGGCCCCTGCGCCGGGCGGCCGAACGCTTCCAGGTCTCCCCGACCACCGCCTGGCGGTGGGCCGACCGCTACCGCCGATACGGCCAGGCCGGCATGAGCGACCGCTCCTCACGCCCCGCCACCAGCCCGAACCGCTTGCCCTCGCGCACCGAGCGGCGGATCATCAAAGTCCGCCTCGCCCGCCGGTGGGGACCGGCCCGCATCGCCTACCTTCTCGGCCTGAACCCCTCGACGGTCCACCGGGTCCTGACCCGCTACCGCCTGCCCCGCCTCACTCACCTCGACCGCGCGAGCGGCGAGCCGGTCCGCCGCTACGAGCGAGCGAAGCCGGGCGAGCTGGTCCACATCGACATCAAGAAGCTCGGGAACATCCCCGACGGCGGCGGCCACCGCGTGGCAGGCCGCGCCCAGGGCCGGCGCAACGGCAGAGCCTCCCAGCCCCTGGCCCCCACACGCAAGTCCGGCGCGAAGATCGGCTACGCCTGCCTCCACACCGCCATCGACGACCACTCCCGGACCGCCTACACCGAGATCCTGGCCGACGAGACCAAAGAGTCCGCCTGCAGCTTCGCGAAGCGCGCCATCGCCCACTTCGCGAGCATCGGGGTCGCCATCGAGCGCATCATGACCGACAACGGCGCCTGCTACAACTCCCTGGCCTGGCGTGACCTGCTGCGGGACCAAAACATCGCCCACAAGCGGACCCGGCCCTACCGGCCCCAGACCAACGGGAAAGTCGAGCGGTTCCACCGCACCCTGGTCGATGAATGGGCCTACGCCCGCCCCTACCGGACCGAGACCGAGCGCCGCGAGGCGCTACCGGTGTTCCTGCACTGGTATAACCATCACCGCGCACACACGGGGCTTACACCTTTGGTGTTGACACCGTTCTATGCGGCG
>NZ_STGX01000006.1:0-175508 GCF_004912155.1 Glycomyces paridis
CCCATCGACGCTCCGCACACCACCGGTTTGGACTCTCTGTGTCTGCTGCTGCATTCATGCCGCCCGTCGCCGCCGACGGCCACTCTCGCCGATTCATCGCCACGATGGTCTTCGTCCTCGGCGCGCTCTCGGCGACCGCGCCGATCGCCATCGACCTCTACCTCCCCGCGTTCCCCGCCATGGCCGACGCGCTCGGCACCCCCGAGAGCCGCATCCAGCTGACGCTCACCGCGATGATGATCGGCATGGGCCTGGGCCAGGCCGTCGTCGGCCCGCTCTCGGACCGCTTCGGGCGCCGCAAGCCGCTGCTCATCGGGATGAGCGTCTTCACCGTCGTCTCGCTGCTGTGCGCGGTCGCGACGAGCGCCGACCTGCTCATCGCGCTGCGCTTCGTGCAGGGCCTGTCCGGCGCCGCCGGGGTCGTGGTGGCCCGCGCGGTCATCCGCGACCACTTCGCCGGCGACGACATGACCCGTTTCACCGCGAAGATGATGTTCGTGACGATGCTGGCGCCGATGCTCGGCCCGATCGTCGGCGCGCAGTTGATCCGCTTCGGCCCCTGGCCGCTCATTTTCCTGTTCATGGCCGCGCTCTCGGCCCTGTCGACGTTCCTGGTGTGGAAGTACCTGCCCGAGAGCCTGCCTGCCGAGGACCGCAAGTCGATGACGGCGCGCGAGTTCGGCTCGACCGTGGTGACGCTGGTGCGCGACGCGCACTTCATCGCGCCCACGATCGCGGTGCTCATGAACTTCTCGATGCTGTTCACGTACGTCTCGACCTTCAGCTTCATCTCCCAGAACGAACTGGGCGCCTCGGCCGGGTTCTTCTCGCTGCTGTTCGCGATCGGCACGCTCGCGCTGCTGGCGGGCAACCAGGCGAACATGCTCATGATCGACCGCACGAAGTCGAGCTCCCGCATGGTCGTCGGCATGGCGATCTCGCTCGCGGGCGTCGCGTGGATCGCGGGGGTGCAGCTGTTCGACGCCGTGAACCTTTGGACCATCCCCGTGGGCATCGCCGTCATGATGTTGGGCTGCGGCGTTGTTTTCCCGAACGCGGGCGCGGCGGCGATGTCCTCGCAGCCGCCGCAGATCGCCGGAACGGCCTCAGCATTCATGGGCGCGACACAGATGGCGGCAGGCGGCGTGATGCCGGCGCTGGCGACCATCGGCGGCGTGACTCTGGCGAACATGACGCTCGGCATCGGTGTGTACGCGCTCGCCACTGCGGCGGCGGTCGTGTGGACGATCGTGGTGTACCGCCGCGACCCGGTCCCCGGGATCGCGTGATCTCAAGACGCCGAAGGGGCCCGGAGCGATTCGCTCCGGGCCCCTTCTCCGTTCGTCTACTCGGCGTCGAGCTGCGCGAAAATGTCGTCTGAAATGTCCGCGTTCGTGTACACGTTCTGGACCTCGTCCGAGTCCTCCAGCGCGTCCACGATTCTCAGAACCTTGCGGGCGCCTTCCACGTCGACCTCGATGTTCATCGAGGCCTGGAAGCCCGCTTCGGCGGAGTCGTAGTCGATGCCGGCCTCCTGGAGGGCGGTGCGGACCGCGACCAGGTCGGTGGGCTCGCAGAGGACTTCGAAGCCGCCTTCGCCGAGGTCGTTGACCTCTTCGGCGCCCGCGTCGAGGACCGCCATGAGGATGTCGTCCTCGGAGAGCTCGGCGTTCGGGGAGACCACGATGACGCCCTTGCGGGAGAACAGGTAGCCGACCGAGCCGGCCTCGCCGAGCGAGCCGCCGTTGCGGGTGAGCGCCACGCGGACTTCGGCCGCGGCGCGGTTGCGGTTGTCGGTGAGGCACTCGATGAGGACCGCGACGCCGCCCGGTGCGTAGCCTTCGTACATGAGGGTCTCGTAGTCGACGCCGGCGCCGTCGAGGCCGCCGCCGCGCTTGACGGCGCGGTCGATGTTGTCGTTGGGGACCGAGCTCTTCTTGGCCTTCTGGATGGCGTCGAACAGGGTCGGGTTGCCGGCGGGGTCAGGACCACCAGTGCGCGCCGCGACCTCGATGTTCTTGATCAGCTTCGCGAAGATCTTGCCCCGCTTGGCGTCGATCGCGGCCTTCTTGTGCTTGGTCGTCGCCCACTTGGAGTGGCCACTCATTCCGGCGTTCCTCGTTCCTCTTGCTCGACCGGTCCGGCGGTTGCGTCACGGACCATTCCCACGAAGTACTCGTGCACCCGCGCGTCCGGCGTGACCTCCGGGTGGAAGGAGGTCGCCAGGCAAGCGCCCGCACGTACGGCGACGATCCTACCGCCCGGCCCCCCGACCGCACCGCCACCGCTGTCGACGCGGCCGAGCACCGCGACACCGTCGCCGATCCGCTCGACCCAAGGGGCGCGGATGAACACCGCGCGGAACGGGCCGCCCTCCACGCCGTCGAGGGCGATCTCCGTCTCAAAGGAGTCGATCTGGCGTCCGAAAGCGTTGCGGCGCACGGTCATCGGGATGACGCCGAAGGAGCGCTGGTCGGGTCGGCCGTCGAGGACCTCGTCGGCGAGCATGATCATGCCCGCGCAGGACCCGAAGGCGGGCATGCCCTCGTCCAGGCGCTTCTTGACCGGGTCGAACAGGTCGAAGACCTCCAGAAGGCGGCTCATGGTCGTGGACTCCCCGCCCGGGATGACCAGGCCGTCCACGGCGTCGAGCTCCGAGGCGCGGCGCACGGGCACCGCCCGGGCCCCGGCGGCCTCCAGCGCACGCATGTGGTCGACCACGTCGCCTTGGAGGGCGAGCACGCCGATCTGGGGCACAGTCATGAGAGAACTCCAAAACTCATCGCGGGGCTCAGGCCACTCAAGGGTAATTCCGCCCCGGCAGGCCGCCTACCTGGCAGATCGGCACTGTGACCGAGTGCGGGCTGGACACGGCCGGGAGGTGACGATCCGTTAAAGTCTGCGATCGAACATGATCGCACCCCTTCTGCCCGGGAGTAAGACAAGATGGCGAAGTCCTCCAAGCGCAACCCGATGCCCCGTTCCGTCCGCGCCGCGCGCAACACGATGCTGATCGAGGCCCTCCTCGCCCTGGTCACGGGCGGTCTCATCGTGCTCCTGCACCACACCGAGCGCGACTTCGTGCCCGAGGCGGCGAAGGACGACGTCTACCGGGCCGCCGTCGGCCTCGGCGGCCTCGCCCTCTTCTTGATCCTCGCCACCGTCCTCATGCGCTTCCAGTGGCGCATCCTGTGGGTGCTGGTCCTGCTCGTGCAGGTCGGGGCCCTCGTCGGCCTGGGGTGGCTGCTGTTCACCAGCGGCCTGTACTGGGCGCTCTGCATCGGCCTCGCCATCGTGCCGATTACGATCATGGGAACGCTTACCGAGCGCTTCGGCCGCCGGTGGTTCAACCACTAGGCGACCGGCCTCCCGCCTGAAAGGCCCGCATCGATGCTCCCGCAACCGAACTTCGGCCCCGACCGAAGCCCCGTCGAGCCCGACCTGCCCGATCCGGACGCCCCACCCCGCAAGCTCCGTCGGTTGCAGATCGCGATGTGGATCCAGGTGGTGAGCGCGATCGTCGCGGGCAACCTGTTCGCCTTCGCAATCATCCAGTTCCGCTCCGCAAGCCTCGCCGACATCGAAATCCTTTACGAGGACGCCGACTACATCGGCCCGGGCGGCACAGCCCAGAGCGACTACGACTACTACCAGAGTTCGGGGTTCCTGGTCCCGTACCTGACGATCGCGGCGATCATCCTCGTCACTGCGATCGTCGCGGCGATGTGCGCAATCCGGTTCAAGTCCCGCCTCAAGGTCGTCCGTTGGACGGCCGCCGTCGCCACGGCGATCCTGTTCGTCGTCGCCATGCTCCTGTCCTCGTCGTACGGAATCCTGGTCGCCCCCTGGGTGTTCTCTGCGGTGCTGGCCCTGTGGTGGCTGTTCTCCAGCGATCTCCGCAGGTGGCTGAACCGGTCGTCCCGGCGCGCTGAGAAGGTCGAGGAAACCGAAGACTAGGACTAGTCGGTGGCGTCCTCGGTGCCGTGCGCGGTGATGTAGTCGATGAAGGCCGCCCGCGCCAGCGGTTCGGCGGCGCCCCAGTCGCCCTTGGTCGCCTCGCGCCACATGCTGGTGAGATCGTCGATGGCCACGCCGATCTCGGCCACGTCGGGATCGAGGTCCTCGGCTTCGAGCGCGGACGGGGTGTGCCGGAACAGGTCGATGAAGAAGCGCCAGTCGTGGCGCCCGCGGGCCAGCGCGAAGGCCCGGCGCTGGAGGTCGGCGGTGGAGTACTGGTCGAGGTCGCTCGCGTTCATGGCTCCAGCCTAGGCGCGCCGTGGTGTGTCGGCGCCCGATCGGGGCCTTCGGATACCTAGGATCGGCTCCATGAAGCAGCTCGCCGCAGGCGCGGCCATTGTGGGCGCCGCCGCCCTCGTAGCACTGGGTTCCGCACCCGCCCAAGCAGAACCGGTTCCGGTCGACCCCGGGATCGGGGCCGGGGAGGGCCACGGCGTCCTCTTCCTGGAGATCGAGCGCGGCGACGGGACCGTGGAGGATCAGGCGCTCCTGTGCCCCGGAGGGTTCGGGCACGAGCGCGGTGCGGAGGCGTGTTCGCATCTGTCGGCGGTGCACGGGGACTTCACCGCGCTCGCTCCGACGGCCGTGTGGTGCACCTTCGAGTACGCGCCGGTGACGTTGCGGGCGCAGGGGTTCTGGGAGGGCCGCGTCGTGAGCTGGGAGCGCGAGTTCGCGAACGACTGCGTCGGCCGCTCTGCCACCGGTGGCGCGGTGTTCGACTTCGCTTAGGGACGAGGAAGGGCCCGGGCTGTCGCCCGGGCCCCTTTCCGTATGTGCCTACCAGCCGCGCTTGGCGAGTTTCTGGTCCTCGCCGAGAGTGTCGACGTTGATGCCCACCATGGCCTCGCCGAGGCCGCGGGAGACCTCCGCGATGACCTTGGGGTCGTCGTGGAAGGCGGTGGCCTTGACGATGGCGGCGGCGCGCTTGGCCGGGTCGCCGGACTTGAAGATGCCCGAGCCGACGAAGACGCCCTCGGCGCCCAGCTGCATCATCATGGCCGCGTCGGCGGGGGTGGCGATGCCGCCGGCGGTGAAGAGCACGACCGGGAGCTTCCCGAGCCTGGCGACCTCGGCGACCAGCTCGAACGGCGCGCGCAGCTCCTTCGCGGCCGCGTACAGCTCGGTCGCGTCCAGGGTCCCGAGGCGGCCGATGTCCTGGCGGATCTGGCGCATGTGGCGGGTGGCCTCCACGACGTTGCCGGTGCCAGCCTCGCCCTTGGAACGGATCATGGCCGCGCCCTCGCTGATGCGGCGCAGGGCCTCGCCGAGGTTGGTCGCCCCGCACACGAACGGCACCGTGTACGGCCACTTGTCGATGTGGTTGGCCTCGTCGGCGGGCGTGAGGACCTCGGACTCGTCGATGTAGTCGACGCCGATGGCCTCCAGGACCTTCGCCTCGGTGAAGTGGCCGATGCGGGCCTTCGCCATCACGGGAATCGAGACGGCCTCGATGATCCCGTCGATCATGTCGGGGTCCGACATGCGGGAGACGCCGCCTTCGGCGCGGATGTCGGCCGGGACGCGTTCGAGCGCCATGACCGCCACGGCGCCGGCGTCCTCGGCGATCTTGGCCTGCTCGGCGTTGACGACGTCCATGATGACGCCGCCTTTCAGCATGTCGGCCATGCCTCGCTTGACGCGGGCGGTCCCGATCTCGGGCTGCTGGGTCTCTGACACGGTCACCGGCTCCATCTGGGTAGTACGTCGCGTTCGCTGGCCGGCCCGCGGGCGCGAGCCTTGCCACCAGGGGTGATCTGACCTGCCCGATTCTACGCCGCGACCGGCCTCACAGCCGCCGTGAGCGGGAGGCCGCCGTTCAGTGAACGGGGTCCTCGATGTCCCAGTACTCGGGGCGGGGCAGGCGGTTGTGGAGGCGCAGGAGGACGGCCATCGGGAGGGAGCGGGAGGCGACGGCGTCGCGCACGAAGTCGGTGTGGATCTGGCGGGCGAGGGCCACGCGCCGGTTGGCGGCTTCGAGGTCCTCGCTCCACACCTGCCCGGCGTCGAGTTCGCGCAGGGCGCGGGTGAGGTCGTTCTCGGCGTACTCGCGCAGCTCGCGCTGACGCTGCGTGTCGGCGGGGACGGCGACGACGGAGAGCGCGAGGGCGACGACCTCCTCGAAGCCGGGGTTGCCGACGAAGCGCAGGACGGTCTCGGCGCGGTCGTCGAGCTTGGCGAGGAGGGCGCCTTCGGCGGCGCCCGCACGCCGGTGCAGGCGTTCGACTCTGGTGACCGTCCACGTCGCGTACGCGCCGACGACGGCCACGATCGTCACGAGCACGGCCAACCACCACATCGGGATCATGGTACGGGCCCGCGGCCCGCCCGGGGGTCCGGGCGGGGCCGGCTGTGGGGCCGCTAGCGGCGCTCGGTGCCGGCCTCGATGGCGGCCCGGTAGACCTCCAAGAGGCGGGCGGCGACCTCGGGCCAGTCGTAGCGCTTGACCCACTCGTTCGCCCACTCGACGTACGCCGTACGGAGTTCTGGTGCGTCGAGGAGCCGGGCGGCCTTCGCGGCGAGGTCGGCGGCGTCGCCGACGGCGAACAGCTCCCCCGCGCGGCCGTCGTCCAGGACCGAGCGGAACGCCTCGATGTCGCTGGCGAGGACGCAGGTCCCGGCGGCCATCGCCTCGGTGAGGATCATGCCGAAGGACTCGCCGCCGGTGTTGGGGGCGACGTAGAGGTCGACGCCGGCGAGCATCGAGGCCTTCTCCTCGTCGGGGACGGCGCCGAGGAAGCGGATGCGGGAGGCGACCTCGGGGTCGAGGCCCGCGACGGCGGCCTCCTGGTCGCCGCGGCCGACGACGAGCAGGTGCAGGTCGGGCCGGTCGGCGGCGAGCGCGGCGAAGGCCTCGCGGAGGATCGCGAAGCCCTTGCGCGGCTCGGTGAAGCGGCCCATGAACCCGATCGTGGGGCCCGCGGGCTTGTCGGCGAGCGGGGCGGCCTTGCGGTAGAACGCGACCGGGACGCCGTTGGGGATCTCGACCGCGCCGCCGCCGAGGTGCTCGACCTGGACCTTGCGGGCGTAGGGGCTGACGGCGATGCGCGCGGAGAGGTTCTCCAGGACCAGTTGCGCCATGTGCTTGCCCGCCGCGAGCATCCGCGAGCGGGTCATGGCGGTGTGGAAGGTGGCGACGACCGGGCAGCGGGCGTTGATGACCGCCAGGCACGACAGGCTCGGGGTGAGCGGCTCGTGGACGTGGACCACGTCGAAGTCGCCCTCGGCGCACCACTTGCGCACGCGCGCGGCCGAACGCGGCCCGAACGCGAGGCGGGCGATCGAGCCGTTGTAGGGCACGGCGACGGCCTTGCCGCCGGGGACCACGAAGTCGGGCAGGCCCTCGGTGTCGGTGGCCGGGGCCAGGACCGAGACGTCGTGACCGGCGGCGATGAGCGTCTCGGCCAGGTCTCGGATGTGGAACTGGACGCCGCCGGGGACGTCGAAGGAGTAGGGGCTGACGATCCCGATGCGCAAGTCCCCCATCAGGAGTCCTTGACGGTGACCGGGACGGGGTCGAAGTCGGCCGTCCAGAAGCGCTGGAGCATGTGCCAGTCCTCGGGGTGGGCGCGGATGCCCGCCTCGAAGGACGCGGCCATGCGCTGCGTGGTGGCCGCGACGCGGTCGCGCAGGCGCCCGGTGCCGGTGTCGACCGGGCCGGTGATGTGGCAGACGGCGCGGTCGGCCTCGTAGTGGATGTTCGCGGTGAACAACTCGACGCGGTTGCGGATCGCGAGCAGCGCCGGGCCGGTCGGGAAGGTCGTGGCCTCGCCGAAGAACTCGACCTCGGTGCCGCTGCGGCCCAGGTCGCGGTCGGCGACGAGGGCGACCACGTGGCCGTCGTCCAGGGCCTCGCCGAGCGCGGCCTGAGGGTTGCGGTCGCCGCCGGAGGTCGGGATGATCCGCATCCCCAGCGACTCGCGGTACTCCAGGAATCGCCGGTAGACCCCTTCGGGTTTGAGGCGCTCGGCGACGGTGGTGAGCGGGTCGCCCGCGACCGAGCCGACCCAGGCGCCCGCGAAGTCCCAGTTCCCGCTGTGCGGCAGGGCAACGATGGAGCCCAGACCTTGGCGGGCGCGTTCGTGGACGGGCTCGTAGCCGTTCATCTCGAATTTGCGCTGGAGCGTCGCGGTGCTCATCGACGGCAGCCGGAACGCCTCGATCCAGTAGCGCGCGTAGGAGCGCATCGCGCGGCGCACCAGGGCGTCGTCCGGTTCGCCGCCGGTCACGCGCGCGAGGTTCCTCCGCAGCTGGCGCACGCTGCGGCCGTCCTTGCGCACGGCCCGGTCGGCGAAGCGGTTCCCCAAGGCCGCGGCGGCGCCTTCGGGGAGGAGCCGCACGCCGCGCCACGCCGCCAGGTAGCCCAGCTCGGTCAGGCGCTCACGCATCGACGCGGCCCTCGCTCGCGGCCAGGGACGCGCGCGCCGCGAACAGGCGCTGCGTCACGGTGATCGAGGCGAGCAACGCGAGCAGGCCCATGCCGACCTCCATCGCCCACGGCACGCCGAGGGACTCGGCGAGCACCGAGACGCCCGCGAGGATGAGCCGCTCGGGCCGCTCGGCGATGCCGACGTTGCACTCCGCGCCCAGGCTCTCGGCGCGGGCCTTGACGTACGAGACCATCTGCGAGGCGATGAGCGCCGTCAGCGTCAGCGCGCACGCCAGGAACCGCTCCTCGGTGAGCAGCCAGTACGCCAGGCCCGCGAGCATCGCGCCGTCGGCGAGCCGGTCGCACGTGGAGTCCAGGAGCGCGCCGAAGCGGCTGGAGGTGCCCTTGACGCGGGCGATCGCCCCGTCGAGCATGTCGGTGAGGACGGAGAGGCCGACCACGATGAGGCCGGTGAAGATGTGGCCCTGCGAGAGCAGGAAGATCGAAGCGGCCACCACGATCGCGGTGCCGGCGAGGGTGACGGCGTTGGCGGACACGCCAATGCGGATGAGGACCTTCGCGGCGGCGTCGACGTAGCGGCGTACGCCCGCCCGGCCGGAGGTCCGAAGGAACTTCGCCATGGTCTCCTGATTTCTCGGCGACGCCCAGATGGGTGTTCGGGCGTGTGGGTGCGGGCCCCGTCGCCGGACCGGGGACCGGGAAGGGGCGCTGCCCCTGACTCTAACGGTGCCCGGCCGGTCACACCCGCTCCCATGCGGCCGCGAGTTCGTCGCGGGTGTCCGACAGCAGCTGCGGGAGGGTCTTCGTGCGGCCGATGATCGGCATGAAGTTCGCGTCCCCGCCCCAGCGCGGCACCACGTGCTGGTGCAGGTGCCCGGCGATCCCGGCCCCCGCGACCTGGCCCTGGTTCATGCCGATGTTGAACCCGTGCGCGGCCATGACCGCGCGGATCACCGTCATGGCGCGCTGCGTGAACGCGCCCATCTCGGCGATCTCGTCGGCGTCGAGGTCGGTGTAGTCGGGCACGTGGCGGAACGGCACGACCATGAGGTGCCCGGAGTTGTACGGGTACTTGTTCATGACCGCGTACATGTGGCGCCCGCGGGCGACGACGTTGCCGTCCTCGTCCGCCAGCTTCGGTATTTCGCAGAACGGGCAGCCCTCGATGTCGGCGTCGTCCCCGGTCGGCTTGCCCTCGCCCTTGACGTAGGACATGCGGTGCGGGGTCCACAGCCGCTCGTACCCGTCGGGCACGCCGACGCCTTCGCGCTCATCCACGCCACGATCCTAGGCCACCGGTTCGCGAACCTGAAACCCGACGAAAACACCGTGACCGGCCGTATCCGTTAAGCTCCGGACGTGACGTTGCCCCAGCTCTACCTCGTACTGCTCATCGGGTGCGGTGCGGTGCTCGTCTCGATCGCCGCGATCCGCGCCACCCACCGGACGGGCCTCCCCGCGCTCCTGGTGTTCCTCGGCATGGGCATGCTCCTGGGCGAGGACGGGCTCGGCATCCGCTTCGACGACTTCGAGCTCGCCCAGGTCCTCGGCACCTCCGCGCTCGCCCTCATCCTCATCGAGGGCGGCCTGTCGACCCGGTGGAAGTCGATCTCGGGCCAGCTCGCGCCCGCCTCGGTCCTCGCGACCGCCGGAGTCGTCGTGAGCGTCCTGGTCACCGCCGCGGGCGCGCACTTCCTGCTCGGCTTCTCGTGGCAGGCCTCGCTGGCGGTGGGCGCCGTCGTCGGCTCCACCGACGCCGCCGCGGTGTTCTCCGAGCTGCGCGGCGTCGGCCTCCCCAAGCGGCTCTCAGGCCTCCTGGAGGCCGAGTCGGGGCTCAACGACGCCCCCGCGATGATCCTCGTGCTCGCGTTCGTCTCCGCCGCGGGCGTGCCCGGCCCCGGCGAACTCCTCGCGACCCTCGTGTGGCAACTGGCCGCGGGCTCGGCGATCGGCGTCGCCGTGGGCTACGGCGGGGCCTGGATCCTGCGCCGCCTCGCACTGCCCGTCTCCGGCCTGTACCCGCTCGCGGTCTTCAGCCTCGGCATGGCCGCGTTCGCCGCCGCGGGCGCACTCGAGGCCTCCGGCCTCATCGCCGCCTACCTCGCCGCGCTCGTCCTCGGCAACTCGCACCTGCCGCACCGCGCGGCCACGCAGTCCTTCGCCACCGGACTCGGCTGGGTCGCCCAGCTCGGCATGTTCGTCATGCTCGGCCTCCTGGCGAGCCCTTCGAGCCTGCTCGACGCCGTCGTCCCCGCGCTCATCCTCGGCGCGGTCCTGACGTTCCTCGCGCGGCCGCTGTCGGTGGTGCTGTGCCTCCTGCCGTTCCGGTTCTCCGCCCGCGAGCAGGCCTTCGTGTCCTGGGCCGGACTGCGCGGCGCGGTGCCGATCGTGCTCGCCACCTTCCTGCTCGCGGCGCGACTGCCCGGCGCGCAGCAGCTGTGGGACATCGTGTTCATCCTCGTCGTGGTCTACACCCTGCTCCAAGGCCCGCCGATGGGCTGGATCGCCAAGCGGCTCGGCCTGTCGCGGACCGAGGGGGTCCAGGAGGTCGAGGTCGAGATCGCGCCGCTCGACGCCATCGACGGCGAAGTCCTCACCGCCGCCGTCGAGAGGGGCTCGCGCCTGGCCGGGCTCTACCTGTTCGAGCTGCGCCTGCCCGAGGGCAGCGCCATCGCCGGCGTCGTGCGCGACGCCAAGGTCTTCGTCCCCGAACAGGCCGAACGGCTCCGCTCCGGCGACCAGCTCCTCATCATCACCACCCCGGCCCTGCGCGAGGCCACCGAGCAGCGCCTCACCGCCCTCACCAAGTCCGGCCGCCTCGCCCGCTGGCTCGACTCCGGACGCTGAACGCCGAAGCGCCCCTCAGGCCTTTCGGTCCTGCGGGGCGCCCCGGTCTCGACTATTCGATCTCGGCTATTCAGCCTCGACTACTCGGTTTCGGCCGCGGCCGAAGGGCTCTCGTTCGCCCGCGAGCGAACGAAGTCGACGACATGCGCGATCGCCTCGTCCGCCGGGACGCCGTTGCGCTGAGAGCCGTCGCGGTAGCGGAAGGACACGGTGCCCGCGTTCTGGTCGTCGTCGCCCGCGATGATCATGAACGGGATCTTCTGGAGCTGGGCGTTGCGGACCTTCTTCGGCATCCGGTCGTCCGAGTGGTCGACCTCGCCGCGGACGCCCGCCGCGCGCAGCGACGCGAAGAACGCCTCCAGGTAGTCGGCGTTCTCGTCGCGCACCGGGATGCCCACGGCCTGCACCGGAGCGAGCCACGCCGGGAACGCGCCCGCATAGTGCTCGGTGAGCACCCCGAAGAACCGCTCGATCGAACCGAACAGGGCCCGGTGGATCATGACCGGCTGCTTGCGGGTGCCGTCGGCCGCCGAGTACTCCAGGTTGAAGCGCGCGGGCTGGTTGAAGTCGAGCTGGATGGTCGACATCTGCCAGGTGCGGCCGATCGCGTCCTTGGCCTGGACGGAGATCTTGGGGCCGTAGAAGGCCGCGCCGCCCGGGTCGGGCACGAGGTCGAGCCCGGACTCCTCGGCGACCTGGCGCAGGACCGCGGTCGCCTCCTCCCACTGGACGTCGTCGCCGATGAACTTCTCCGAGTCGCCCTTGGTCGACAGCTCGAGGTAGAAGTCGTTGAGGCCGTAGTCGCGCAGCAGTTGGAGCACGAACTCCAGGAGGCTCCGGATCTCGCCAGGCGCCTGCTCCTGGGTGCAGTAGATGTGCGCGTCGTCCTGGGTCAGGCCGCGCACGCGGGTGAGTCCCTGGACCACGCCCGACTTCTCGTAGCGGTACACGGTCCCGAACTCCGACAGGCGCAGCGGCAGCTCACGGTAGGAGCGCCCGCGCGAGCGGAAGATCAGGTTGTGCATCGGGCAGTTCATCGACTTGAGGTAGTAGTTCGCGCCTTCGAGCTCGATCGGCGGGAACATGCCGTCGTTGTAGTACGGCAGGTGCCCCGAAGTGTGGAACAGCTGCTCCTTGGTGATGTGCGGGGTGTTCACCAGCTCGTACCCGGCCTCGCGCTGGCGCTCGCGCAGGTAGGACTCCATCTCGTGGCGGATGATGCCGCCCTTGGGGTGGAACACCGGCAGGCCCGGGCCCAGCTCGTCGGGGAAGGAGAACAGGTCGAGCTGCTGGCCGAGCTTGCGGTGGTCGCGCTTCTCGGCCTCGGCGAGGCGCGCGAGGTGGTCCTTCTGCTCCTGGACGGTCGGCCACGCGGTGCCGTAGATGCGCTGGAGCTGCGGGTTCTTCTCCGAGCCCATCCAGTAGGCGGCGGCCGAGCGCATGAGCTTGACGGCGCCGATGAGCTTGGTCGAGGGCAGGTGCGGGCCCCGGCACAGGTCGGACCAGACCTTCTCGCCGGTGCGGTCGCGGTTGTCGTACGCGGTGAGCTCGCCGCCGCCGACCTCCATGACCTCGTCGGCGTCGGTGCCCTCGCCCTTGGTCTCGATGAGTTCGAGCTTGTACGGCTCGTTCGCGAGCTCGGCGCGGGCCTCGTCGAGGGAGGCGTACTTGCGGCGGTGGAAGGTCTGCCCCTGCTTGATGATCTGGAGCATGCGCTTCTCGACGGCCTTGAGGTCGTCGGGGTTGAACGGCTCGGCGACGTCGAAGTCGTAGTAGAACCCGTCGGTGATCGGCGGGCCGATGCCGAGCTTGGCCTCGTGCAGCTCCTGGACGGCCTGGGCCATGACGTGCGCGGCCGAGTGGCGCATCACGTTGAGCCCGTCGGGGCTGTTGAGGGCCACGGGCTCGACCTTCTGGTCGGCCTCGGGGGCCCAGGAGAGGTCGCGCAATTGCCCTTCGGCGTCGCGCAGGACGACGATCGCGGTCGGGCCGCTCACCGGGAGGCCGGCCTCGGCCACCGCGTCGGCACCGGTAGTGCCAGCCGTCACCCAGAGGGGTTCGACGACGCCTGGGCTCTGATTCGGTGCTGCGGAAGCCACGGTTCTCCTCATTCGGTGCGGTCGTCGCGGAACGCGACGTCTGATTCGGGTCCATGGTAGTCGCCGCGCGGGCGGGCGCTCGAACGCATTACCGGGCGCGAGGGGGCCGCCGGAAATACCTTCGGCCCCGGACTTGACCTTGGTCCCGGCACCAAGGTCTACGGTCGTGGCATGACGACGACGATCGGGCTGTGGACGGTCGGAGGGCTCGCCGAGGAGGCGGGCGTCACCTCCGACGCGATCCGCCACTGGGAGCGCGAGGGCCTGTTCCCCGCGCCGGAGCGCAGCGCGGCGGGGTACCGGCGTTACGGGCCCGCCTCGCTCGACCGGGCGCGGTTCATCCGCGACTGCCAGCGGGCGGGACTGCGGCTGGCGGACATCGCGGACCTCTTGGCGGTGCGCGACACGGGTGTGTGCCCGTGCGAGCCGGCCGGCGAGCACCTGGAGCGGCGGATCGGCGAGGTGAGCGCCGAGATCGCCCGCCTGGAGTCGCTGCGCGGTCAGCTCACGCAGATGCTGCGGGCGGTGGAGTCGGGCGAATGCGACCCGCCGCTGCCCGAGAACTGGTGTCCCCCTGGAGGAACGGCGGGAGGTGAGTGCGGGTGAACATCGACGAGTGCTGCGACTGCTGCAACGACGACGCGTGCAAGTGCAGCGGACAGGACTGCTGCCACGGCTGCTGCGAGAAGTAGGGACCGCCTGGTAGGAACCGCCGAGACGCGCCCGCCAGGGGCGGGCGCGTCTCGGCGGTTCTTCGCATTTCAGGCATTCGCGGGCGCCCCCGGATCAAGGGTGCCCGCCGGGTGCGACATGCGGTGCCGCAAGTCGGCGGGAACGAGGGGCGCTCACCTCTTCGAAGACCGGTGCAGGGCAAGAACGCTCCCGCCCCCGAAGGCCGATGCGGACGGAAGGGCGCTCGCCTCTTCGAAGACCAGTGCGGGCGAGGAGCGCTTCCTTATTTGGCGGTGAGGACGATCTTGCCGAAGTGGCCGCCTGCGGCCATGAGGCGGTGGGCTTCGGCGGCTTCGGCGAGGGGGATGCGGGTGGTGACGACCGGTTCGATCGCGCCGGTGTCGAGGGCGGGCCAGACGTGTTCGAAGACCTCGGCGAGGATCTGGCGGCGCTGTTCGAGCGGCCGGGCGCGGAGCGTGGTGCCGGTGATGGTGGCGCGCTTGGCGAGGAGGCCGCCGAGGTGGATCTGGGCGGCGTTGCCCTTCTGTAGGCCGATGATCGCCAGCCGCCCGTCCTGGGCGAGGGCCTTGAGGTTCGGCTCGAAGTAGGCCGCGCCGATGACGTCGAGGATCGCGTCGGCGCCTCCCGCTTCCATTGCCAGCGCGGCGAAGTCTTCGCTGCGGTAGTCGATGACGCGGTCGGCGCCGAGGGCTTGGAGTTTGGCGGCGCGGTCGGCTCGTGCGGTGGTCCAGGTCTCGGCTCCGGCGAGGCGGCTGGCGAACTGGATCGCGAAGGTGCCGATGCCGCCGGCGCCGCCGTGGACGAGGACGCGGCGTTTGCGGCCGGTGTCCTCGCGCAGGAGGTAGCCGAGGTTGGAGTAGACGGTGGCGGCGGCTTCGGGGAGTCCGGCGGCGTCGACGAGGTCGGTGGGTTCGGGGGTGGGGAGGACGAGTCCGGCGTCGACGGTGGCGAACTCGGCGTAGCCGCCGCCGGGGAGGAGGGCGCAGACTTCGGCGCCGAGGAGGGCGGCGTTGTCGTCGCTGCCGACGTTGACGATGGTGCCGGAGACTTCGAGGCCGGGCCAGGCGGGGGCGCCGGCGGGGCCGGGGTAGTGGCCGGCGGCTTGGAGGAGGTCGGCGCGGTTGACGCCGGCCGCGGCGATCTCGATGAGGACTTCATCGGGGCCGGGTGCGGGCTCGGGCACCTGTGTCGCGGTGAGGGCGCCGTCGGCGACGGTCATGGCAAGCATCCCCGCATAGTATGACTGCGCTTGGAGGGCAGGGCGACATACCCGTCAGTAAGTCGTATCAGTACCCGAAGGATTCTCGGTTTCCATTGTGCTGCAACGGGTCACGGGTTCTCGCTGGAGTGGCCGGGGAAGAGGTGGGCGTCGGGGTCGATGGCGACGGCGGCGTTGTTGACGGCGGTGGCGGCCTCTCCGAAGCCGGTGGCGATGAGCTTGATCTTGCCGGGGTAGGAGGCGATGTCGCCCGCGGCGTAGACGCGCGGGAGGTTGGTGGCCATGGTGGTGTCGACGCCGATGCTGCGGTGGTCGAGGTCGAGTCCCCACTCCCCCAGGGGTCCGAGGTCGGCGGTGAAGCCGAGTGCGGCGACGACGGCGTCGGCGGGGAGTTCGCGTGCGCCTTCGTCTTTGACGTCGAGGGCGACGCCGGTGACGCGTTCGGTGCCGTGGATCGCGGTGACCTGGGCGTTGACGATGACGGGTATGCCGAGGTCGCGGACGCGTTCCACACTGGCCTTGTGGGCGCGGAAGCGCTCGCGGCGGTGGACGACGGCGGTGCTGCGGGCGATGCCGTGGAGGGCGAGGGCCCAGTCGAAGGCGGAGTCGCCGCCGCCGACGATGACGACGTCCTGTCCGGCGTGGGCGGCGAGTTCGGGGACGAAGTAGACGATGCCGGCGCCGTGGAAGTCCGCGGCGGCGGGCAGGGGCCGGGGCGAGAAGCTGCCGAGGCCGCCGGTGATGAGGACGGCCTGGGCCTCGACGCGTGTGTCCTGACCGGGGCCGTCGGCGGGGGCGAGGTGGAGGACGGGTCTGCCGTCGACGTGTTCGAGGCGTTCGGCGCGGTGTCCGAGGAGGTAGTCCGGTTCGAACGGGGCGGCCTGGCGCAGGAGGTCGGCGACGAGGTCGCGACCTTTGACGGAGGGGAGTCCGGCGACGTCGAGGATCTGCTTCTCGGGGTACATGGCGGTGATCTGGCCGCCGGCTTCTGGGAGGGCGTCGACCACGAGGGTGGAGAGGCCGCGGAATCCGGCGTAGTAGGCGGCGTAGAGGCCGGTGGGTCCGGCGCCGATGATCGCGAGGTCCACTGTGATGGCGGGCAAGGGTGATCACCGACTTCGTCGTCGCGGCAGTTGCCACGATCCTAGCGGTGGGAGGGCCCGGGTGGGGCCGCGCGAGCGCGCGGATTCGGCGCGGCCCCGCCCGGGGGTTCAGGCGCCGCGGAAGGGCCCGGTGACCTCGTAGGTGATGCCGCCGCTGGAGGAGCCGCTGGTGCCGCGCTGGGAGGAGAAGTAGAGGCGGTCGCCGGCGGGGTTGAAGGCGGGGCCGGTGATCTCGGAGGCGCTCTGGCCGGTGACGCGCAGGAACGGGGCCACGACGTCGTCGGGGGTGATGATGCAGATCTCCATGTCGCCGCCGTCTTCGGCGACGTAGAGGTCGCCGCTGCCGTTCGCGCCGGTGATGTTGTCGACGCCGGTGAGGGGTGCGCCGGAGACGTTGTCGTCGTAGACGGTGGCGAGGGTGTTCGCGTCGGCGTCGTAGGCCCAGACCTTGTTGTCGCCCTTGGTGGTGAAGAAGCAGATGCCGTCGGTGTAGTGGCAGCCTTCGCCGCCGTTGAAGCGCTTGGCGTTCGCGACCTGGTTGCGGGTGGCGGTCGGGGAGCCGTCGGGGTCGGGGACGGCGGCCCAGGCGAGGGCGCCGCCGGTCTCGGTGAGCACTTCGAGGGTGCCGGTGGCGAGGTCGCCCCAGGTGGTGGGCCGGAAGCGGTAGAAGGCGCCGTCGGAGACGTCCTCGGTGAGGTAGAGGACGCCGTGGTCGGCGTCGGCGGCGGCGGCCTCGTGTTTGAAGCGGCCCATGGCGTCGCGGCGGACGGCCGCGTCCTCGCCGTGGGGGTCGGTCTCGTAGACGTAGCCGCGGTCGACCTCTTCGCAGGAGAGCCAGGTGTCCCAGGGGGTGGCGCCGCCGGCGCAGTTGGTGCGGGTGCCGTCGAGGATGCGGTAGGCGTCCACGACGGTGCCGCCCGCGTCGAATCGGAGGGCGCCGGCGCCGCCGCCGGAGGAGACCTCGGAGTTGGAGACGTAGATCCAGCCGTCGCCGTCGGCGAAGCAGGCGCCGCCGTCGGGGGCGCCGTGCCAGGTGTAGGAGGTCCCGGCGACGGTCTGGGAGGAGCGGGCGACGATCCGGGAGGTGAATCCGGCCGGGAGGCGGATGCCGCGGGCGTCGGAGGCCTGGAGCGCCCCGTACGGGCTCGGGCCGGGGAGCGCGGGGTAGGCGAAGGAGGGCCGGGTCATGGTGAAGCCGAGTGCGACCGATCCGGCGCCGGCGACCGCGGCGCGCATGACGTTCCGTCGTTGCATCTGAGGTTCCTTCGATCGAGACGCAGCGTAAGTGCTGCCGCAGGCCAGCGTAGGGAGTTCGCGGCTTTTGCGAGTTGATCTCGCGAAACGTTCCGGTGTCGGACCGGCGTACGGACGCTGAACGCCCGGGGGAAGCGCCGCGGCTAGAATCGTGCCGGTGAAGACAGCGCTGATCACCGGCATCACCGGACAGGACGGCTCGTATCTGGCCGAACTGCTGCTCGCGAAGGGCTACACGGTGCACGGGATCGTGCGGCACGCCTCCTCGCTCATCGCGAACACCTCCCGGCTCGACGCGGTCTACCAGGACCCCCACGACGCCGAGCGGCGCCTGTTCCTCCACAAGGGCGACGTCACCGACGCGGGCCTGCTCAACAACCTCGTGCGCGACATCGAGCCCGACGAGGTCTACAACCTGGCCGCGCAGTCGCATGTGCGCGTCAGCTTCGACCTGCCCGACTACACCGCGAACGTGACCGCGCTCGGCGCGATCCGGCTCCTGGAGGCGGTGCGCGCCGCCCGCATCGACGCGAAGGTCTACCAGGCGTCCACTTCGGAGATGTTCGGCACCGCCGCGCCGCCGCAGTCGGAGACCACCGGGTTCCACCCCCGCAGTCCCTACGGCGTCGCGAAGCTGTTCGCGCACTGGGCGACCGTGAACTACCGCGAGTCCTACGACATGTTCGCCGTCAGCGGCATCGCCTTCAACCACGAGAGCCCCCGCCGCGGCGAGACCTTCGTGACCCGCAAGATCACCAGGGCCGTCGCCCGGATCGCGGCGGGCCTGGAGAAGAAGGTCTACCTCGGCAACCTCGACGCGGTGCGCGACTGGGGCTACGCGCCCGAGTACGCCGAGGCCATGTGGCTGACCCTCCAGCACGGCGCGCCCGACGACTACGTGATCGCCACCGGCAGGCCCGCGACCGTGCGCGAGTTCGCCGAGGCGGCGTTCGCGCACGCCGGGCTCGACTGGCGCGACCACATCGAGCACGACGAGCGCTACGAGCGCCCCGCCGAGGTGCCCGCGCTGGTCGGCGACCCCGCCAAGATCGAGCGGGAGATCGGCTGGAAGGCCCGCGTCCACTGGGACGAGCTCGCCCGCGTCATGGTCGACGCCGACCGAGCCGCGCTGAGCGGTTGACCCGAAGGGTTGAAGGCGTTCGCCTCCCGCAGGGCGCCCCAGGGCCTAGCATCGCGGGCATGACAGATCGCACCGCAACGGTCCTGCTGGGCGACGGCGTCGTGATGCCGCGCATCGGTTACGGCACTTACAAGGTCGGCGACGACGAGGCGCAGCGGGCGGTCGAGACCGCGCTCGCCACCGGCTACCGGCTCGTCGACACCGCCGAGATGTACGGCAACGAGGTCGACGTGGGCCGCGCGATCGCCGCCGCGCCCGTCCCGCGCCAGGAGGTCTTCCTGACCTCGAAGCTCTGGAACGACCACCACGGGGCCGACGCGGCGCCGGCGGCCCTGGACGCCTCGCTGGAGCGGCTCGGCACCGACTACCTCGACCTGTACCTGATCCACTGGCCCGAGCCGTCGCAGGGCCTGTACGTCGAGACCTTCGCGGCCCTGCTGGAGGCCCGCGACGAAGGGCTGGTGCGCTCGGTGGGCGTCTCGAACTTCCTGCCCGAGCACCTCGAGAACCTCCACGACGCCACCGGCGAGTGGCCCTCGGTGAACCAGGTCGAGCTCCACCCGTACTTCAACCAGGCCGCGCTGCGCGCCTGGCAGGCCGAGCGGGGCATCGCGACCGAGTCCTGGGGGCCGCTGGGCCAGCGCACCGGGTCGGTGCTCGACGAGCCAGCGGTGGTCGACGCGGCGCGCGCCCACGGGAAGAGCCCGGGGCAGGCGGTCATCCGCTGGCACCTCCAGCACGGCTGCGTCGTGATCCCCAAGTCCGCCAAGCCCGCCCGCATGGCCGAGAACCTCGACGTGTTCGATTTCGCCTTGAGCGACGCCGAGATGGACGCGATCGACGCCCTTGACACCGGTACGCGTCAGGGCATGGACCCGGCCGGGGGCTGAACGCGGGGAGGGCGGCCGAAGCGGTGCTTCGGCCGCCCTCGGCGTCCTCAGAGGAGCGTGCCCTCGGCGAGGCGCTTGAGTTCGGCCACATGGGAGGCGAAGGCGGCGCGGCCGGCCTCGGTGAAGGCCGCCCAGGTGCGCGTGCGGCCCTCGAAGGGCGACTTGCGGACCTTGAGGTACCCGGCGTCCTCCAATGCCTTGAGCTGCTTGCTGAGCACCGAGTCGCTGACGGCGAGGGCGTCGCGCAGGGCCGCGAACTCGACCTCGCTGACGGCCGAGAGCATCGAGCAGATCCGCAGCCGGTTGGGCGCGTGGATCACCTCGTCGAAGCGCGGCTCGGCGCTCATGCGGACTCGCGCAGCTCGGAGCGCAGGACCTCGTCGAAATGACGCCCCCAAACCACCGTCAGGACCGCGATGACGGCGCCGGCCACCGTGGAGGGCCACCACAGTTCGAGGCCGAGTCCCGTGATCGCGCCGCCGCCCATGATGGCGACGCCGACGATCCCGGCGACGGTGACGCTGCGGCGGGCGCGGGGCCCGCCGGACATGCCGTCGGCCCACACGCCGGTGAGGCGCCGGTAGGCGGTGGCGAGGAGGTAGACGCCGACGCCGAAGGCGGCGATCGCGCCCCAGACGACCGCCAGGCGGGCGCCGCTGCCCGCGACCGCGCCGAGGCCGCCGACGAGGAGGCCGAGGATCGGGTGGTACCACCAGGGCGTGACGAGGCGGTCGGCGATGTCCGAACGGGACTGCTCGACGGCGGCGAGGGCGACCTGCGCGTCCTGGGGGTTCATCTTACTTTCCATGACGGAAACTCTAACAGGTGACTTTCCACCGCGTCAAGTCGGGACTTGCCGGAACGGAAAATCGATGGAAAGCCGCCGGGTGGGCAATCGCCTTCCAACTGAGTAGGCTCGCGCCCATGACCCGACTGAGCACCGCGATCACCCTCTCCAGCGGCGTGGAGATCCCCCGCTACGGCTACGGCACCTTCCGGATCGACGACGACGGCGCGCAGGCGGCCGTCGAGACCGCCCTCGCCACCGGCTACCGGCTCGTGGACACCGCCGTCGGCTACGGCAACGAGGTCGGCGTGGGCCGCGCCGTCGCCGCCTCCGGCCTCGCCCGCGACGAGGTGTTCCTGACCAGCAAGGTCTGGGAGCACGGCTACGACGACGTCAAGCGCAACCTCCAGGAGTCCTTGGAGCGCTTGGGCACCGACCACCTCGACCTGTACCTGCTCCACTGGCCGCGCCCCGGCGTCGACAAGTACGTCGAGTCCTGGCAGGCGCTCCTGGACGCCCGCGCCGAAGGCCTCATCCGCAGCGCCGGCGTCTCCAACTTCACCGTCGAGCACCTCGCCCGCGTCGAGGCCGAGACCGGCGCCGCCCCCGAGCTCAACCAGGTCGAGCTCCACCCCTACTTCAGCCAGCCCGACCTGCGCGTCTACCACGCCGAGCACGCCATCGCGACCGAGTCCTGGGGCCCCCTCGGCCTGCGCGGCGGCGACCTGTTCGACGAGCCCGCCGTCACGGCCGCCGCCGAGGCCCACGGCCGCACCGCGGCCCAGGTGATCCTGCGCTGGAACCTCCAGCGCGGCAACGTGGTCATCCCCAAGTCCGTCACCCCCGACCGCATCCGCGAGAACTGGGAGGTGCTCGACTTCGAACTCTCCCAAGCGGACCTCGACGCGATCGACGCCCTCGACACCGGCGAACGCCAGGGCGGCGACCCCCTCGAAGTCGGCAACTGACGCGAGGCGGCCCGGGCGCGTGCGCCCGGGCCGTCCGTTCAGAACAGCGCTATCCACTCGGTGGCGGGAGCCGGCTCTTCCGGGCGGAACACGTCGCCGGTCTCGTCCTCCACATACTCACCAGTCGGCATGAACAGCACCGCGAACCCCGGCTCGTCGGCGGGCACCACGAACTCCACCACGTGCCACTCGAAGCCGTACTCGTCGGCCTCGACGCTCCACTCCGCGGGCTCGACGGCCTCCGATCCGTCGAACGCCGTCAGCGACCGCTCGGTGTCCAGCCGCCATTCACCGTGCCTGAAGACGCGCCACCAGCCGACGCGCACCCTGAGGTAGACGGAGCCGTCCTCCGCCCAGCCGAGCGTCTCCGACCACGCGGTGCGGGTCAGGTCCACCACGCCGTGCGAGTTCGACAGGATCCACCAGTCGCTCACCAAATCCTTGCGGTAGACCTGGTCCTCGTACTCGTATCCCTCGACGGTCACCGTCGCGAACTCCGGACCCCCGTAGTAGACCTCGATCGGGTCGATCCGCTCGCCGGAGCGCAGGTCCAGGCCCTGGGCGCGGCCCGCGTCCTCGACCCACAGGACCACGGCGCCGGTCTCTGGCACGGCCAGCACGAGGTACTCCCCCGGTCCGGGCACGCCGTCAAGGTCAATCCGGTTGTCGCCGACCGCGATCCACGCGGCCAGGTGGTCGGCGTCGGTCCGCACGTCAGGCAGGAGGGCGGGCCGGGTCGCGAACTGCACGAAAAGCAGTGCCGAGCCGGGTTCGGCGGGCGGCAGGTCCGGGAAGGCGGCGGTGAGTCGCGCATTTGCAGGCGGCACCGCCCGCCGCTCGAAGGAGCACCGCAGACTCAGCGAGAAGTGCGCGCCGCGAAGGTCCGCACCGTCGAGCTCCGCCTCGTCGCACCACGGTTCGCGCTCCTCACCGGTCAGCAAAGTCAGCGGCGCGGTGCGCAGGAAAGCCCCAGGACCGACGCTCCCTGCGGCGCCGAGCCCGGTCGCGGCCAGCACGGCGAGGGCCGCGAGCACAGTGGCCAGTCGTCGGATCATGAGGGTCCCCCCGATAAGGCCGCGGCCCGGGCGAAGGCACGGACCGCCGCATTCCTGTTGTCGGCGTTCAGAAGTCGGGCGACCACTCGGTGGACGGGGGCATCTCGGAGATCCTGAACACCTCGCCGGTCGCCTTGTCGATCACCTCGCCCGCCGGAGTGAAGAGCGCCTTGAACTCCGAGACGTCCGCAGGGACGATGAAGGTGGCCTCGTGGTCCTCGGCGCCCCGGTTGCTGTAGGGGGTCACGGTCCACGCCGCGGGCAGGAGCGGTTCGCCGTCTATGAACACCGACAACGCCTTCTCGGTGTCGAGACGCCACTCCACCGGGTCGTAGCTCGCGCCGCACCAGCGGAACGCCACCACCAGGTACACCGACCCCTCAGGGGCCCAGCCCGACTCCTCGGTCCAGGCCGTGCGCGTGAGGTCCACGAAGTTCCAGCGGCAGCCCACGGACCATGAGCTCGTGTCGCCGTAGAACACGACGTCCTCGTACTCGAACCCCTCGACTTCGTCGGTCCAGAAGCCGATGTCGCCGTAGTAGGCGCCCACCGGCTCGACCTGCTCGCCGGTGCGCAGGTCGAGCCCCTGGGCCCGGCCGGCGTCCTCGACCCAGAGCACGGCCGCCTCGTCCGTCGGCACGCTGACCACGAGATGGCCTCCTAGCGCCGGTGCCTCCGCCAGGTCGACCCGCTCGGCACCGGCCTGGATCCAGGCCGTGACGAACGCGGGATCGGTCTTGCCGTCGGGCAGGTGGTCCGCCTGCGAGGCGAACTGCGCGAACAGGAACTCCGTGCCCGGCGCGGCGGGCCCGAGCACGGCGAGCCGGATATCGGTGTCGGCCTGCGCGCGAGGAACGGCGGCGTCGCGGAACAGGCAGCTGATCGAGAGCGTGAAGTGCGGGCCGCGCAGGTCGGCGGGTGCGGCCGACACGTTCGATGCGTCGCCGTCGTCGCACCACGGGTCGGCGCCGCCGCCGAGCACCAGTTCGTACGGCTCGGTCGGCGCGGGCGTCCCGTCGCCGCTCGCGCCGAAGCCTTCGTCGATGGCGAGGACGGCCACGGCCACCAGCGCCAGCAGGAACGCGGGCCTGCGCATGAGCAGGTCTTTCAGGTCTTCGTAGCGGGCCCTCGGACCGGGCCGGGGGCCGAGGGCCTCTCGACCGGTCAAAACGCGGCCGTCCACTCGGTGGTGTCGGGCGTCTCGTAGAGCTGGAAGACGTCCTCGCCCTCCTCGATCAGTTCGCCGATCGGCGTGAACGCGACCGTGAATTCCTCTTGGTCGGCGGGGACCTCGAACAGCACCGTCTGGTTCGAACCCTCTTCGTTCGCCGAGACGTCGCTCTCGCTCCAGTCGATGGGCGACGCCGCGTCCGCTCCGTCGCCTACGACCAGCGCCTTGTCCGTGTCGAGCTTCCAGTCGACGTCCTCGAAGCCCTCGCTGGTGCCCCACCAGAACGACACCACCAGGTACACGGACCCCTCGGGGGCCCAGCCGCGGTCCTCGAGCCACACCGCGCGGGTGAAGTCGACCCGGTCGGAGAAGCACTCCACGATCCAGCCGCCGGTCTGCGGGGTGCCGAACTGCACGTCCTCGTACGCGAATCCGTCGTCGGTCGTGTCGCGGTCCATGCCGAGGTAGTACGCCTCCACGGGGTCGACCCGCTCGCCGGTGCGCAGGTCGACGCCCTGCGCGCGGCCTTCGTCCTCGACCCACAGGACCACGGCGTCGTCCTCGGGGGCCGTGACGACGAACCAGGTTCCGGGGCCGGGGAACTCGTCGAGCTCGAACTCCTCGTCCCCGGCCTGCACCCAGGCCGTGACCGGTGCCTCATCCCACTCGGGACGGAACTCGCCGGTGGTCATCACCTGGGCGGCGACGAACTCGGCGCCGACCTGGGCGCGCGGCAGGTCCGCGATGTTCACGGCCTCCTGCGCCGCTTCGCGGGGCAGCGTCGCCCCCGAGAACGCGCAGGCCAGGGTGAGGCCGAAGTGCGGACCCACCAGGCCCGCGTCCGGCACGGCCCCTTCACCGCCCTCGGTGCACATCGCCCCGCTCTCGCCGGTGTAGAAGTCGTAGTTCTCGGTGCGTTCGAGGATCGGCGCGTAAGAGCAGCCGGCGGCGGCGATGAGCACCACTGCGGCGCAGAGGTATCGGAGTATGCGGGGCATGTGCGGGATCTTTCGAACAGGAGCCGGTCCGGCGACGGGCCGCCGAACCGGATCAGAACAGTTGGGAGCAAGAGGGCGTGGCGAACCGGGTCAGAAGGTCGCGGTCCAGTGGGTGTAGTCGGGGTCCTTGTCCAGGGTGAAGACCTTGCCGTTGTCCTTCTGCGTGATCTCGCCGATCGGCGAGAAGAACGCGGTGACCTCGGCGACGTCGGCCGGAACCTCGAAGATGAAGGTGTGGTGCTCCCAGCCGGGACTGTCGCTGTCGAACGACTCCAGGTGAGTCACCGGTTCGTACCATTCCGAGCCGCTTCGGAGTTGGAGGGCCTGGTCGGTGTCGAGGGCCCACTCGGTGTCGGAGAACGAGGTGCCGCACCACCAGAAGCCGACCTCGATGAGCACCGATC
Organism: Glycomyces paridis; assembly: GCF_004912155.1. Classification (GTDB taxonomy): domain Bacteria; phylum Actinomycetota; class Actinomycetes; order Mycobacteriales; family Micromonosporaceae; genus Glycomyces; species Glycomyces paridis. The sequence continues at coordinate 25,034 of NZ_STGX01000006.1, forward strand.
CTTCGGCGGCCCAACCGTAGTCGCCGCTCCACACCGCACGCCGCATCGAGGAGCGGTCGTGGTCGCAGCTCATGATCCACGACCACCCGCCGGCGCCGTTGAAGCGGACCTCGTCGTAGTCGTAGCCGTCCAAGGTCCTCGACCCGAAGTTCGGGCCGCCGTAGTAGGCCTCGACCGGATCGACCTGCGCGCCGGTGCGCAGGTCGAGACCCTGGGCGCGCCCCTCGTCCTCGACCCAGAGCACCGCGCGCTCGCCCGAGGGGACACTCAGGACGATGAAGTCGTTCCCCGCCAAGTCGTTGAGGGAGAAGCGCTCCGCACCCGATTCGATCCACGCGGTCGACAACGCCAGTTCCTCTGAGTAGTCCGGAACGAAGGTGGCCTGGCCCGCGACGATCGCGAACAGGAACTCCGTGCCCGGCGCCGCAGGGGGCATCGACGCGAGCTTGTCGTTCAGCATCGCCTGCGCTTCGGGGATCGCGGTCCGCTGGAAGAGGCATTCGAGGCTGAGCGCGAAGTGCGGGCCGCGCAGGTCCGCTTCGGGAACGCTCGCGGCGTCCCCGTCCTCGCACCACGGTTCGTAGTCGGAGCCGGTGACGAGCGTGTACGGGGCGGTGCGCAGGAACGAGCCGGGGGCGACGCTCCCGGCGAAGGCCGCCGCGACGAGCGCCAGGAGTGCCGCCGACAGGAAGAGGTTTTTGAGGGTGCGGAGCATGGGCAAGGGCTTTCGCGAAGGAGGGATCGGGGAGGGGACGGGTGCTTGCGGCCTAGAAGACGAGCTCGCGTTCGATCGGGTCGGGGGTGTACGCGAACGCGTAGTCCGCGCCGCCGTCGAGGTTCTCCAGATCGCCGATCGGGGTGAAGACGAGCGTCGCGGCGGCGGCTTCCTCGGGGATGGCGAAGACCGCTTCGTAGCGGAGGTCGCCGTGGAACTCCTCCCCCAGTTCGAACTCCGTCCAGGACAGCGCCTGCGCGGGGGCGTCGCCGGTCCGGGCCGCGAGCGAGCCCTCGCCGAGGTGCCACAGGATGCCGGGGTCCTCGTAGCTGCACCAGGTGAAGGAGACCTCCAGGAAGACGGTGCCCTCCTCGGCCCAGCCGAGCTCCTCGCGCCAGACGGAGCGCTGGCCTTCGAGGGTGTCGCTGCCGCAGGTCACACGGTAGGCGTCGGTGTCGTTCACGATCGACAGGTCCTCGTAGGCGAACTGGTCGATCACGACCGGGTCCGTGGTGAGGCCGCTGTAGTAGGCGGCGACGGGCTCGACCCGTTCGCCGGAGCGCAGGTCGATGCCCTGCGCGCGGTCCTCGTCCTCGACCCACAGGACGACGTCGCCACCGGTGGGCACGGTCAGCGCGATGTAGCCGCCGGGTGCGGGCAGCGCGTCGAGGGCCAGCTTCTCACCATCGGCCTCGATCCAGACTCCGGCGACCTCACCGGTCTCGGCCTCGGCCTCGTAGGCGTCGGAGAGCGCGAACTGCGCGATCACGAACTCGGTGTCGGCGTCCGCCTCCTGCAACTCGGAGAGATCGCCGGAGTCGACGGCGTCGGGGATCTCAGTGCCGGTGAAGGAGCACATGAGCGACAGGGCGAAGTGCGGTCCGCGAAGGTCCGCACCGGATTCGAGGAGTCGGGACTCGTCCCCTGGCACGCACCAGGCGGAATCGGCGTCGCCGGTGAACAAGGAGTACACCTCGGTGCCGCCGAAGAACGGCAGGGACGAACAAGCAGAGAGGGTGGACGCCGAAACGGCGAGCGCGATCGAGGGGCCGACCCTTTTCAGTTGTGTTGCGGGCATACGGCGAGGTTAGGGGATCACCGCGGGTGATGACTCAGTAGACGGTCACGTTCCGCGATTCATCCGATACCGTGGCGTACCGCCCACAGCGCCGCCTGCGTGCGGTCGGCGGCGTCGATTCGGCGCAGGAGGTTGGTGACGTGGGTCTTCACGGTCTTCTCGGAGACGCCGAGGGCGCGGGCGATCTGGCGGTTGGTCTGGCCTTTGGCGATGAGGCCGAGAACCTGGCTCTCGCGCGGGGTGAGCGAGGGCGCGGCGGGGGCGGCGGTGCCGCTCATGAGGCCGCGCATGGCGACGGGGGCGAGGAGCATCTGTCCGGCGTGGACGGTGCGGATGGCGCTGGCGAGCGCGTCGGGGTCGATGTCCTTGTACACGAAGCCGGCCGCGCCGGAGCCGATGGCGGCGGGGACGCGTTCGGCGTCGGTGGCGGAGGTGAGGACGAGGACGCGGGGGCCGTCGCCGGGTGCGGCGTTGAGGCGTTCGATGACGCCCTGGCCGTCGAGGACGGGCATCTTGAGATCGAGGAGGACCACGTCGGGGCCGGACTCGGCGATGGCGGCCAGCGCCTCTTCGCCGTCGCCGGCTTCGGCGACGACGGTGAAGTCGGGTTCGAGTTCGAGGTAGCCGCGCAGGCCGCGGCGTACGACGGGGTGGTCGTCGACGATGAGGAGGCGGATGGGGTCAGTCACGGCTGGGGTCCTCGGGGTCGTCGGCGGCAGGGCGTTCGGGGGCTTCGGGAGCGGCGTCTTCGACTACCGGCCCTTCGAGCCGGAGGGTGACCACGGTGCCTTCGCCTGGGGCGGTGGCGAGGTCGAGTTCGCCGCCGAGGGCGCGGGCGCGTTCGCGCATGGAGAGGAGGCCGAGGCCGCGGGTGGCGGCCTCGTCGGCGTCGAAGCCGTCGCCGTCGTCGGCGACGGTGATGCGCTCGGTCTCGACGGTGACGGTGACAGTGCGGGCCCGCGCGTGGCGGAAGGCGTTACCCAGGGCTTCCTGGACGAGTCGGAGGACTTCGACCTCGCCGTCCCGAGAGAGGTCCACGGGGGACCGGACGTGGAAGTGGACGTCGGTGTCGTGGAGGCGGTCGAGGAGGGTGGCGTGGCGCCGGAGGGTCTCGACGAGGCCGTGGAGGTCGAGGTCGGCGGGGCGCAGTTCGACGATGACGCCGCGCAGTTCGGCGATGGCCTCGGCGGCGAGGGTCTCGACCTCTTCGAGGCGGGAGGCGGCGGCGTCGGGGTCGATGGGGACGAGTTTGGCGGCGGCGCGTGCGGAGAGGCGCAGGGAGAACAGGCGCTGCATGACCGCGTCGTGGAGTTCGCGGGCGAGGCGGTTGCGCTCTTCGACGACGGTGAGTTCGCGGCTGCGCTCGTAGAGGCGGGCGTTGGTGATGGCGATGGCGGCGTGGGAGGCGAGGAGTTCGATGAGTTCGGTGTCGGCTTCGCTGAAGCCGGGCCTGCCGAGGTCGTTGGTGAGCACGACGATGCCGATGGTGCGGCTGCAGTCGACGCCGAGGGCGGGGCCGCAGTCGCGGATGGGGACGCCGAGGAGCGCGGCCATGCTCGGGTGGGCCTTGGGCCACCAGCGGAAGCGGGGGTCGCGGCGCAGGTCGTCGAGGCGGATGGGTTCGCTCTCGGCGAGGATCGCGGCGAGCATCCCGTGCTGGCGCGGGAGCGGCCCGATCTTGAGGCGCTGCTCTTCGCCGATGCCGTCGGTGATGAACTCGGCGAAGCCGCCTTCGTCGTCGGGGATGCCGATGGCGGCGTAGTCGGCGCCGACGAGGCGCCGCGCGGAGGAGACGATGACTTCGAGGACCTGGTGCACCGAGAGGTGGCGGGTGATCGCGCCGACGGCGGCCGACACCTCGTGCAGGAGGGCGGCGGGTTCGGAGAACGGTCCTTGGGAGGCGGTCACGGTGCCAATGTAGTCGAGTCGTGGGCGCCGGCGCCTCGTTCGCTGGTCCTAGGACCAGCGGATCACCGTGGACCGCGACCTCGGGCGGAGGCGCGGGCGCGGCGGCGCCCATAGCGTGGCGGCCATGAGCAATCACAGTGTTTTCGCAGAGGGCCGGACGGCGATCGTGACGGGCGCGTCGGCAGGGTTGGGCGAGGCGCTCGCCCGGAGTCTGGCGGCCGAGGGCTGGGATCTGGTCCTGACGGCCCGCGGGGAGGAGCGTCTGGCGGCGGTGGCCGCCGAGCTGGGTGCGAAGCACCTCGCGGGCGACGTGGCCGATCCGGGGCACCGGGAGCGGCTGGTGGAGTTGGCCGGGGGCCGGATCGACCTGCTGGTCAACAACGCCTCGACGCTCGGGGAGGTGCCGCTGCCGCTGCTGGCGGAGTCGGACCTGTCGGCGTGGCCGCGCCTGTTCGACGTGAACGTGCGGGCGCCGATCGCCTTGGCGCAGTTGGCGCTTCCGGTGCTGCGCGAGCGCGGCGGGGCGATCGTGAACATCTCGTCGGACGCCGCGACCGGTCCGTACCCGACCTGGGGGAACTACGGGGCGACGAAGGCCGCGCTCGACCAGTTGTCGAACGTGCTGGCCGCGGAGGAGCCGGGGGTCGCGGTGTGGGCGGTCGATCCGGGCGAGATGTCGACGGCGATGCTCGCCGAGGCGATCGGCGCGGAGGACGCGGCCGCGGCGGACCCGCCGCGCGTCGCCGCGGACCGGATCACCGCGGCGATCGGTTTCCGCTGGTGCGCCTGCGAACAGGACGCCCCGCCGAGCGGCAGGTTCGCCGCGTCCGATTTCGCGAAGACGGAGGCCCACGAATGAGCGCCACCTTGGAATCCCCGTTCGGTTTCGCGCTCGACGCGGCGCTGGAGGCCGACCGTCCCGCCGAGGAGCGCGGGCTGCTGCGTTCGGATGTACGGATGCTGGTGACCGACAAGGCGACCGGTGCGATCGAGCACGCCGCCTTCGACAGCCTTCCGGCGCTGGTGCGCCCCGGCGACCTGCTGGTGGTGAACAATTCGGCGACGCTGCCGGCGGCGGTGTCCACGCGGCAGGGCCTGCGGGTGCACTTCTCGTCCACGCGGCCCGACGGGTCGTGGCTGGTGGAGCTGCGCGACCGTGACCGTCCCCACCTCGGGGAGGTCCAGGGCCGGACCGTGGACCTGCCCGGCGGGGTCTCGCTGTACCTGGAGCGGCGGTTCGGCAAGCGGCTGTGGGTGACCCGGCCGCCGGTCCCTTCGGTGCCGGAGTACCTGGCGCGGTACGGCAGGCCGATCCGGTACTCCTACGTCGCGACCGACCGGCCGCTGAGCGCCTACCAGACGGCGTTCGCGACGGTGCCCGGTTCGGCCGAGATGCCGAGCGCCGCAAGGCCGTTCACGCCCGAGATCGTGACGCGCCTGGTCTCGGCGGGGGTCGGGATCGCCCCGATCACGCTGCACACGGGCGTCGCGTCGCTGGAGAGCGACGAGGACCCGTATCCGGAGTGGTTCGAGGTCGGCGAGTACACCGCGCGCCAGGTCAACGCGACCCGCGAAGCGGGCGGGCGGGTGATCGCGGTCGGCACGACGGCGGTGCGGGCCCTGGAGAGCGCGGTGTCCGAGGGCCGCGTGGTCGCGGCCTCGGGACACACCGAGCGGATCGTCTCGACCGCGCACCCCGTCGAGGTGGTGGACGGCCTGCTCACGGGCTTCCACGAGCCGCGGTCGACGCACCTGTCGATGCTGGAGGCGATCTGCGAGACCGAGCTGCTCAGGGCCTCCTACGAGGCCGCGATCGGGGCGCGGTACCTGTGGCACGAGTTCGGCGACGTGCACCTCATCGCCTGACAGCGAATCGCACGGGCGGCGGCCCGGCTGAACCCGCGACGATGGCCTCCCCGCTTCGCGGGGAGGCCATCGTCGCGGCGGCCGCTTGCGACCGCAGTAGCATCGGGAGCGTGAGCAGACCGTTTCAGCAGCGTGGGAACCTCTTCGGCGACGGACCGAGGCGGCGGCGCTTCGCGATTCCCGACTCGCCCGCCGTCGCCGTCGTGACGGCTGCCGTGACGCTGGCGCTCGCGGTGCTGCTGCTCGTCGCGGCGATGCCGGGCGAGGAGCGGGTCCTCGTCTACGAGGGGCAGCGGGTCAGTCCGACGGCGCTGTGCGAGACCGTGGACGAGGAGGGTGAGAAGGTCATGGGCGCGTGCGTCGAGCTCGGCGAGTTCGAGACGCGGCCGACCGGATGGAGCGTGCTGCCGCTGGCCGTGGCCGCGGTCCTCGCCGGTCTCGCGGCCGTGGTCCTCGCGGGCGTCCCGAAGCAGCTGCGGGAGCGCCGGAGCGAGGAGGCCGCCCGCCTCGAGCGGATGACCGACGAGGACTTCAAAGGCCTCTAGTCGACGTAGATGTCCGGCTGGAAGTCGGTCTGGCCCTCGACCACGGCGTAGCCGGAGAGGTCGCTGACACCCTCGTCGGCGAGGAGGTCCTCCACGAGGACCGCGTTGCCGGTGTAGGCGTTCGGGTCCTTGGCGAGGACCGCCAGCGCGGCGTCGGCGACGATCTCGGGTTTGCGGGAGCGGTCGAGCATGGGCTGGCCGCCGAGGGCGAACTCGACGGCGGCGGTGGCGATGGTGGTCTTGGGCCACAGGCAGTTCGCGGCGATGCCGGGTTCGGTCTGGGCGGCGCCGAGGGTCATGATCGTCATGCCGTACTTGGTGGCCGTGTAGGGTCCGCCGGCGAACCAGCGGGGGTCGGTGTTCAGCGGCGGGCTGATGGTGAGCAGGTGCGCGTGGTCGGATTCGCGCAGGTGGGGCAGGGCGGCGCTGACGGCGGCGAAGGTGCCGCGGAGGTTGACGCCGGCGATGAGGTCGAACTTCTTGAGGCTGAGTTCGCCGATACCGCTGATGTCGAGGGCGGAGGCGTTGTTGACGCAGGCGTCGAGCCCGCCGAACTCGGCGGCGGCGCGGTCGATCGCTTCGGCCACGGATTCGGCGTCGCGCAGGTCGCCGACGATGGGGAGGGCCTGGCCGCCCGCGTCCTCGACGGCTTTGGCGGTCTCGTAGAGGGTGCCGGGCAGTTTGGGGTGGGGTTCGCCGGTCTTGGCGAACAGCGCCACCTTCGCGCCCGCCGCGCCGAGGGCGACGGCGATGGCCGCGCCGATGCCCCGGCTGGCGCCGGTTACGAAGGCGGCCCGCCCGTTGAGCGGGTGGTTGCTGACGGCTGGCTCCATTGCTCTGCCTCCATGTGGTCGGTGTCCCCCGAATACTACTAGTCGGTAACTTCGCGGGGAAGGCCTGGCGCGCCGACGCACCGGGCCGGTTGCTGAACGCCCGCTGTGAGCGGGTCCAGAACTCGCGTGGAAACGATTGCGGAACCTTTCGGGGCCGCTCGGGGTGAAATAGGCTGGCCGGGCAACCTGCGGAACGCACGACGAGTACTGAGGAGCGGTGGATGACTTCGACCAGCGGGCCGGCCGGGGCCGCGCCGCCAGCGGTGCCGCTCCGGGGCGACGGGTCCTCGGCGCGTCTGCTCGTCGTGGACGACGAGGAGAGCCTGGCCGATCTGCTGGTCGAAGCCCTCTCGTTCCAGGGCTACGCGGTCACCGCCGCGCGTTCGGGCACCGAGGCGCTCGCCGCGGTCGAGGCCGACCGCCCCGACCTGGTGATCCTCGACGTCAACATGCCCGGTCTCGACGGCTTCGCGGTCGCCGACCGGCTGCGCGCCTCCGGCGACCAGACCCCGATCATCTTCCTCACCGCCCGCACCGCACCGGGCGACCTGCGCGACGGCTATGGCTCGGGCGGCGACGACTACCTCATGAAGCCGTTCCGGCTCGAAGAGCTCTCGCTGCGCGTCTCGGCGGTGCTGCGGCGCACGCTGGGGCGCGATACCGCCCCGCGCGGCACCGACACCGTCGCGGTCGCCGACCTCGTCCTGGACCTCGCCGCGCACCAGGTGACGCGCGGCGGCTCGACCGTGGACCTCTCCCCCACCGAGTTCCGGCTCCTGCGCTACCTGGCGTCGAACGCCGGGCGCGTGGTCTCGAAGTCGGAGCTGCTCAAGCAGGTGTGGGGCTACGACTTCGACACCGAGTCGAGCCTGGCCGAGACGTACGTGTTCTACCTGCGCCGCAAGCTCGACAAGCTCGGCCCGCGGCTCATCCACACCGTCCGCGGGGTCGGCTACATGCTGCGCCCGCCGCAGGAGTAGCCGGTGGCCATCCGCACGAAGATCGCCTGGGCGATGGCGGTCCTGCTCATCGCCGCCATGGCCGTGATCGGCTTCGTGACCGTCCGGTTCGTCTCCGACAAGCTGACCGACCAGGTCGACACGAAACTCCACGAGGTCCTGGGCCAGATGGCTGCCGGGATGCCCGCCGGGGACCCCGGTCAGGACATCGGCTACAACGAGTTCGCGATCATGCTGTGGGACGCCGACGGGAACCAGGTGTACGCGGTCCAGTCCGGGTTCAAGGACGAGCCCGACCCGCTGCCGGACCTGGCCTCGCCGCCCGGCGGCGGGTACTCCACGGTGGACGCCGCCGAGGGCGGCACCGTGTACCGGGTCCTCGCCTCGACCATCACGTTCAACAACGACCCCGACGAGAACAAGTACTCGCTGGTGGTCGCGACCCCGATGAACGACGTCCAGTCGTCGATCTCGACGCTGACGCGCACCGTCGTGATCGCGGGGATCGTCGTGGCCGCGCTCGGCATCCTCGCCGCGTGGGTCATCACCAGGCGGGGCCTGCTGGTGGTCGACCACATGGTGGCCGACGCCGAGACCGTGGCGGCCGGGCACCTGGACCACCGCATCACCGCCGCGGACCCGCGCACCGAGATGGGGCGCCTGTCGTTGGCGCTCAACAAGATGGTGTCGCGCTTGACCGACGCGATCGCGCAGCGCGACCGACAGCACGAGCGGCTGCGGCAGTTCGTGGCCGACGCCGGGCACGAGCTGCGCACGCCGTTGACGGCCATCGGCGGCTACGTGCAGCTCTACCAGTCCGGCGCCGCCGCCGAGGGCGAGAAGCTCGACCGGGCGATGGACCGCATCGGCTCCGAGAACGCGCGGCTCGCCAAGCTCGTGGACGACCTCATGGTGCTCTCGCGCCTGGACGAGGAGGTCGGCGGCGACCGGGAGCTGGTGGAGCTGGCGCAGCTCGCGCAGGACGCGGTGGACGACGCCGAGGTGGCCGACTCGACCCACCCGGTCGCGCTCGTCGCCGCCGAGCCGGTCACGGTGGTCGCCAACGAGGGCCAGCTACGACAAGTGCTGGTGAACCTGCTGACCAACGCCCGGGTCCACACGCCGGAGGGCACCGCGATCGACGTGTCGGTCGGCGTGGACGACGGGTGGGCGGTGCTGCGCGTGGCCGACCACGGCCCCGGCATCCCCGAGGAGCACCGCAGGCGCGTCTTCGACCGCTTCTACCGGGCCGACCCGTCGCGTTCGCGCGCCACCGGCGGTTCCGGGCTCGGGCTGTCCATCGTGTCCTCGATCGTGTCGGCCCACGGCGGGCGGATCGCGCTGGAGAGCGAGCCGGGCGAGGGGACGACGGTCGAGGTGCGCGTCCCCGTGGCGCACCTGGAGTTACAGCCAGCCGCGCCGGGCGGCGAGGATGCCCAGGTGGAACCGGTTGGCGGCCCCGAGGCGGGCGGTCAGGTCGGCGACGTGGCGGCGGAAGGTCCGCACCGACACCCCCAGGGCGCGGGCCGCGGCCTCGTCCTTCCCGTGGCGCGTGAGCAGTTCGAGCACCCGCCGCTCGGTCTCGGTCGGCCCGTCGGGGCCCGGCACGAGGTCGACGGCGGCGCTCCAGGCCAGCTCGAAGCAGTCGACGAGCGTCGCGACCACGCCCGGCTGGCGGATGAGGAACGCCCCGGCCCGCCGGTCGGCCGGGTCGATGCGCACGAACGCGGCGGCGCGGTCGTAGACGAGCACGTCACGCAGGTCCACATCGGAGAGCCGATGGCGGTCCCCGGCCTCGTGGAGGCGGCGGCTGCGGGCGGCGAACGCCTCGTGCGCGATCATCGACCGGTGCACGATCGTGCGGTAGGCGACGCCCGCCCGCAGGCGCCGCAGCGTGTGCTCGGTGAGCTCGGGCCGCTCCTTGAAGTCCTCGACGCCGTGCATCGCGAGGACCTCGCGGGCCCCGGCGCTGATCTCCACGATCCGTTGGTTGACCGCCTCGACCCCGTCGAGCCGCTCGACCGACTCGGTCGAGGCGGCCCCGCGGTGCTCGGTGAGCAGGCCCGGGAGCACCGAGCCGGCGGAGGCGATCGCGCGCAACTGCTCGCCGACCTCGCCCAGGCGCCGGGCCATGAGCCGATCGAAGGCCGCGCCCGGGTCGGCCGGGCGGCAGCGGCCCTCCTCGACGTGGACGATGCCCTGCGCCGCGAGGCGGTCCACGCTCGCGGCGGCCTCGGTGTCGAGGTCGGCCACGGCGGCGCCGGGCGTGCGCAGGAGCCGGCGCCACACCGCCTCGTCGCGGGCGGACAGGCCGAAACTCTGGAGCGTCACAGCACACGAGCATATCTCCAGTGGCACGAAGCTGCACCGCCCGCGCAGGTTGTTGCAGGCCCGAGGCCTGTTCCGCTGGCCCGCACCGGCATACGATCGGAAACGCGGCCGCTGGGGCCGCGATCGACGGACAGGACCACCTTCATGGCACTTCGGCGCGTACTCGTCTCCGGCGCCGGCATCGCCGGCACCGCGCTCGCCTACTGGCTGCACCGCCACGGCTTCGAACCGGTCGTGGTCGAGAAGGCCCCGGCCCTGCGCGCCGGCGGCTACAAGATCGACGTGCGCGGCGCGGCCCTGGAGGTCGTCGAGCGCATGGGCCTCATGGACGCGGTCCGCGAGGCCCGCACCGACATCCGCGACGCGTACATCGTCGACGCGCGCGGACGCGAGGTCGCGGCCCTCGACGGCGACTCCTTCGGCGGCCGCGTCCACGGCGACGCCGAACTCCACCGCGGCGCCCTCGGCCTCCTCGTCCACGGCCTCACCGCCGACACCGTCGAGTACCGCTACGGCGACTCGATCGCCGCCCTCGACCAGGACGGGGACGGCGTCGAGGTCGCCTTCGAGAGCGGCACCACCGAACGCTTCGATCTCGTCATCGGCGCCGACGGCCTCCACTCGCGCACCCGCGCCCTCGCCTTCGGGCCCGAAGCCGACCACGTCCACGACCTCGGCTACGGCGTGGCCTCCTACACCGTCCCCAACGACCTCGGCCTCGACCGGCGCGAGATGACCTACGTCGGCCCCGGACGCACCGTCCTGGTCTACAACACCGCCGGCAGCGAGCACGCCACCGCGCTGTTCCTCTGGGCCGCACCGGACCTCAAGCTGCCCCGCGGCGACCGCGCCGCGAGCGCGGCGATCCTGAAGGCGGCCTACGAAGGCGAGGGCTGGCAGGTCCCCCGGCTCCTGGAGTCCGCGGCCGACGCCCCGGACTTCTACCTCGACACGCTCAGCCAGGTCCGCACCGAACGGTGGTCGCAGGGGCGGGTCGCGCTCGTCGGCGACGCGGCCCACTGCGCCTCGGCCGCCTCCGGCCAGGGCACGAGCCTCGCGCTCGTCGGCGCCTACGTCCTCGCCGGGGAACTCGCGAAGGCGGGCGGCGCCGAGGGCTTCGCGGCCTACGAGCGGCTCATGCGGCCCTTCGCCGAGGCCAACCAGAAGCTCGGCCCCGCCAACGTCAAGGGCATGGTCCTCCAGGGGCGCTCGCGCATCCGCTTCAGCATGGCCTTCCTCGCCGTCGCCTCCCGGATGCCCGGCAAGGACCGCCTCATGACCCCGGTCGTCAACGCGATCCACAAGGCCGCCACCGCGATCGACCTCCCGGAGTACGCCGCGTAGCCGGCACGTCGAACACGGGTGCTAGCGTGGGCGCTCGTGGCACGACTCCTCCCCGCATGGTTCGTCGAACGCGTCGACCCCGTCCCCGACGAGGACGAGCTCCCGGTCTCGACCCTGGAGCTGTTCTTCGACCTCATCTTCGTCTTCGTCATCGCGCAGTTCACCGCGATCATCGCCCACGACCCGCTCATGGGGCTGCTCCAGGCCGCCCTCATGTTCGGGGTCCTGTGGTGGATGTTCGCCGGGTACTCGTGGCTGACCAACGTCATCCCGCCCCACCGGCCCGCTCGGCGGGTGCTCCTGCTGTGCGCGATGGCCGGATGGCTCCTCATCGGACTCACCGTCCCCGCCGCCTTCCACGGCGGTAACGTGTGGCTCGCCGTCGGCTTCCTCGTCGTCGTGCTCGTCCACGGCCTCATGTACCTCCAGGCCACGCGCGCCTTCGGGCCCGTGTTCGCCGCCAACCTCGCCGCCGCCGCGGCGGTCTTCGGCGCCGAACTGGTGAGCGACGGCCTCTGGCGGTACCTCCTGTGGGGCCTGGCCGCCGCGATCGTGTGGTCCGTGCCGATCTGGCACGGCCAGCGCGGCCTGCACCTGCACCCCGCCCACATCACCGAGCGGCACGGCCTGGTCGTGCTCGTGGTCCTCGGCGAGTCGGTCGTGGCCATCGGGATCGGCGCGCGGGCGCTGCCGATCGACGCGGACCTGCTCGTGGCCGCGATCCTCGGGCTCGCGGTGTGCGCGTGCCTGTGGTGGTCGCTGTTCGTGCACGACCTGCCCGCGACCGAGCACGTGCTCGCGTCCACGAAGGACCCGGTGCGGCGGGTCAGGAAGGTGCTGGCGGGCCTGTCGTACGCGTTCGTCCCGGTGCTCATGGGCATCCTCGTGCTCGCGGCCGGGATCGAGCACGCGATCGGGCACGCGACCGCGCCGCTGGACTTCGCGTCCTCGCTGCTGCTGTCGGGCGGCACGGCTGTGTTCCTGCTCGGCACCGCCGGTCTGCGCCTGGCGATGCCGCTGCGCGGGCCGTGGCGGCGGGTCGCCCTCGCGGCCGCCGTCCTGGCGGTGGCCCCGCTCGGCCTCGTGAACACCGCGCTCCAGCTGGGGGCGATCGTGGTGGTGCTCGGCGCGGGCCTGGCGCTGGAGCGGCGCGGCCTCAGGCCGGCACCGGCGCCCCAGCCTTCGGAATGACCAAGGGCGTGCCGGTCTCGGGGTCGTCGATGATGCGGCAGCGCAGGTCGAAGACCTCTTCGACCATGTCGGCGGTGACGATCTCGGCCGGGGCGCCCTCGGCGACGATCGCGCCTTCCCGCATGGCGATGAGGTGCGTGGCGTAGCGGGCGGCCTGGTTGAGGTCGTGGAGGACCGCCACGAGGGTGCGGCCCTCGCGGTGGAGTTTCGCGCACAGGTCGAGGACTTCGATCTGGTGCGTGATGTCGAGGAACGTGGTGGGCTCGTCGAGCAGGAGCAGCGGGGTCTGCTGGGCGAGGACCATCGCGATCCACACGCGCTGGCGCTGGCCGCCGGAGAGCTCGTCGACGCCGCGCGAGCCGAGGTCTTCGATGTCGGTGGCGGCCATGGCCTCGGCGACGACGCGTTCGTCCTCCCGCGACCACTGGCGCAGGAGGCCCTGGTGGGGGTAGCGGCCGCGGGCGACGAGGTCGGCGACGGTGATGCCGTCGGGGGCGACCGGCGACTGCGGGAGGAGTCCGAGGCGGCGGGCGACGGCGCGGGTGGGCTGGGAGTGGATGTCGCGGCCGTCGAGCAGGACCTGTCCGGCCGAGGGCTTCAACATGCGCGCCAGGGCCTTCAGGAGGGTCGACTTGCCGCAGGCGTTGGGCCCGAGGATGACGGTGAACTCGCCCTCGGGGATGTCGACGGTGAGGTCCTCGCTGATGGCGATGCGGCCGTAGCCGATCGTGGCGTCGCGGACGGCCAGCGGGCTGTCGGTCACGACATGGCCCCCTTCTTGCGGTGTGCGATGAGCAGCCAGATGAGGTAGGCGCCGCCGACGACGCCGGTGACGACGCCGGTCGGGAGCTGGCGGTCGCCGATCCCGGCGACGGCGACCGCGTCGGCGGCGGTGACGATGAGCGCGCCGCAGATCGCCGCGCACAGGAAGCTGCGGCTCGATCCGGTGAGGCGGGCGGCGATGTGGGGGGCGGCGAGGGCGACGAACGCGAGCGGCCCGGCGACGGCGACGGCCCCTGCGGTGAGGACCGAGGCGGTCACGAGGGCGGCGACGCGGACGGCGCCGACGGGGACGCCGAGGCCGGTCGCGGAGGCCTCGCCGAGGCGCAGCGCGTCGAGGCCGCGGGAGAGGGCGACGACGGCGACCGCTCCGGCGAGCAGGACGAGGCCGACGGCCCTGGCCTGGGACCAGTCGCGGCCGGAGAGGTCGCCGGTGAGCCAGTAGACGGCCCGGAACGCGTCGATGATGGTGGTGCGGGTGAGCAGGTAGCCGTTGACGCCCGCGAGGATCGCGGCGGTGCCGATGCCGACGAGCACGAGCCGGTAGCCGGAGGGGTCCCCGCCGCGGGTGAGAGCCCAGATGAACAGGCCAGTGCCGAGGGCGCCGAGGGCGGCGAAGACGGTGGTGACCTGGAGGGACGCGCCGGTGACGATGATGGCGACGAGCGCGCCGGAGGTCGCGCCCTGGGTGAGGCCGAGGATGTCGGGGCTGCCGAGGGCGTTGCGGGTGAGGTTCTGGAAGAGCGCCCCGGCCAGGCCCATGCAGGCGCCCACGGCGAGGCCGGTGGCGATTCGCGGCAGGCGCAGGGTCCAGACGATGAACTCGTCACCCTTGGTGCCCTCGCCGATGACGGCGTTCCAGACGCGTTCGATCCCGATGGGGGTCGAACCGGTCGCGGCGGACCAGAGGGCGACGGCGACGAGGACCGCGAGCGAGCCGAGGACGGCGGCGAGGGTGCGGTGGCGCAGGCGCAGGGAGTAGCCGCCGAGGCGCAGGACGGTGGAGCGCCCGGCGCCGCCGGGCGTGCGGAACGGGGCGGTCACGGCGCTCACAGGCGGGCCACCTTCCTGCGGCTGACGAGGTGGAGGAAGAACGGTCCGCCCGCGACGGCGCAGACAATGCCGACCTGGACTTCGCCGGGGCGCCCGACCACGCGGCCGAGAACGTCGGCGGCGAGGAGGAACGCGGCGCCGGTGAGCATCGAGTACGGCAGGACCCAGTGCTGGTCGGGGCCGGTGAAGGCGCGCACCGCGTGCGGCACGACGAGGCCGACGAAGACGATCGGGCCGCACACGGCAGTCGCGGTCCCGGCGAGCACGGTGATCGCGGCGATCCCGGCGACGCGCAGGACGCGCGGGTCGACGCCGAGGCCGGTCGCGGTGGCGTCGCCGAGCGCGAGCGCGTTGAGCGGCCGGGCGAGGAGGATGCCGCCGGCGGCGGCCACGGCGATGAGGAGCGCCACCGGGAGGATCGGGGTCTGGTGGGCGTTGACGAGGGAGCCGACGGACCAGAACCGCATCTGGTCGAGGGTGGCGGCGTCCATGAGCTGGATCGCGGAGACGTACGCGTATCCGGCGGCGGTGACGGCGGCGCCCGCGAGCGCGAGCCGCGCGGGGGTCGCCGAGGCGGCCCCGGCGATGAGGTAGACGGCGACGGAGGCGACCGCGGCGCCGAGGAACGCGAAGGCGATGGTCTGGGTGAACCCGAAGGAGCCGAGGAAGAAGGAGGCGGTGACGACCGCGGCGGCGGCGCCGGTGTTGACGCCGAGGAGGCCGGGGTCGGCGAGGGGGTTGCGGGTCATGGCCTGCATGAGGGCCCCGGCGAGGCCGAGGGCGGCGCCGGAGGCGAGGCCGAGGGCGGTGCGGGGCAGGCGCAGCTCGGTGACGACGGGGTAGGCGTCGGAGGCGCGGTCGGTGAGGCCGGACCAGACTTCGCCGAGGTCCATGGGGCGGGCGCCGACGGCGACGCTGAGGACCGCGAGAGCGGCGAGGAGGCCGACGAGGGCGAGCAGTCCCAAGGTGAGGCGGCCGTGCCGGGGGCGCGGTCGGGTTCGTTCCGGTTCGCTTGCGTCACTTGCGGAGTCCAGGTCCGCCGGGTTCGGCGGGGTCTGTGCTCGGGCGCGGTGGACGGTTGACAAGTGCGGACTCCGGAGGGATAGTGACTGCGTTTTTGTTTAGGCTAACCTAACCTGTTCCGCGCGGCCAGTGCCGCGCCCCCCTGAAGGAGTTCACCGTGCCACTGCGCGCATACCCCGCCCTCTCCCGCCGAGGCCTCCTCGCGGCCGCGGGCGGCCTCGGCGCCGCCTCGGTCCTCGCCGCCTGCGGCGGCGCCGACGAGGAGGAGCCGGAAGGCGCCGGCGGCGCCTCCGGGCCGTTCGCGTTCCTCGACGAGCGCGACGGGCAGGAGGTCGAACTGGAGTCGGTCCCCACGAAGGTCGTCGCGTTCACCGGTCTCGCCGCCGCCCTGTACGACTACGGCGTGGAGGTCGCGGCGGTCTTCGGGCCGACCACGCTCGCCGACGGCGCCCCCGACCTCCAGGCGGGGCGCCTCCCGGTCGAGGAGCTGACGGTCCTGGGCAACGCCTGGGGCGAGTTCGACGTGGAGCAGTTCGCCGAGCTCGGGCCCCAGCTCATCGTGTCGCACTACTACGAGGGCTTCGACCTGTGGTTCGTGCCCGAGGACCGGCTCGAAGAGGTCGAGGCGCTGGCGCCGGGCATCGGCATCGAGGTCTCGAAGCCGAAGCTGGACCAGATCATCGACCGCCATGCGTCCCTTGCCAAGGCGCTCGGCGCCGACCTGGAGTCGGAGGCGAACTCTGCCGCGGTGGAGCGCTTCGGCGCCGCCGCTGGATCGGTGGCGGCGGCCTTCGGCGAGAACCCGATGAAGGTCCTGGCGGTGGGCGCGTGGCCCGACGGGCTCTACATCGCGAACCCGCCCACGTTCAACGTGCTCGCGAAGTGCGTCGAACTCGGCGTCGACCTCGTGGTGCCCGACAACCCCGACCAGAACGGCTACTGGGAGCTCCTGTCCTGGGAGAACGCCGACAAGTACGAGGCCGACGCGATCTTCCTGGACATCCGCACCAACGGCATCCCGGCGGACGTCCTGCTCGCCGACTACCCGACCTGGGCGGCGCTCCCGGCGGTGGCGGCCGGGCACGTGTACGGCTGGAACGCCGAGCCGGTGTACTCGCACGTCGGCGGGGCGATCGAGCTGGAGCGCATCGCCGAGGGCCTCGCCGCCGCGAAGCCGCTCGGCGGCTGAACGGCCGCAGTGGCTGACGCCACGTGAGGACCCCAGGTCAGGGGGCCGGGATCTGATTAGGCTAGCCTAACCTCGGTTAGGTCGGGCTATGCCGACCCCAGTCCGGCCCCCCGCCCTTCGAACAAGGAGAAGCACCACATGGCAATCGACGCCGACAAGGCCACGCTCGGCCGCCGCGCCCTGCTCGCGGGCGGCAGCGCCCTCGGACTCACCGGCACCCTCGCCGCCTGCGGCGCCGCCGAGGAGGGCAGCGAGACCGGCACCGGCGAGACCGACGCGTGGAAGTTCCAGGACGACCAGCCCGTCGACATCGACATGGACCACACCCCCACCAAGATCGTGGCCTTCACCGGCATGGCCGCCGCCCTGTACGACTTCGGCATCGAGGTCCCGGCCGTCTTCGGTCCCACCACCAACGAGGACGGCACCGCCACCAGCCAGGCCGGGAACCTCCCCGTCGCCGACCTCGAGGTCTTCGGCAACGTCTACGGCGAGTTCGACGTCGAGGCCTACGCCGCCTGGGGCCCCGAGGCCCTCCTCACCCACTTCTACGGCGACCCCGCGACCCTGTGGTACGTCCCCGAGGAGAGCAAGGACCAGATCACCGGCATCGTCGAGGTCGCGGCCCTCAACGTCGACGACGGCGCGAACACGCTCGACCAGATCGTCACCCGCCACTCCGAGCTGGCCGTCAGCCTCGGCGCCGACCTCGAATCGGACGCCAACGTCGCCAACAAGGAGCGCTACGACGCGGCCGTGGCCGCCCTCCAGGAGGCCGCCGCCGCCAACCCCGTCCGCGTCCTCGCCTGCTCCGCGGCCGCCGAGATCTTCTACGCCTCGAACCCCGCCACCGGCAACGACATGCGCTTCTTCGTGGAGCTCGGCGTCGACATCATCGTCCCCGACGCGCTCGACGCGGCCACCGGCGACTACTACGAGCTGCTCTCGTGGGAGAACGCCGACAAGTACGACGCCGACCTGCTGCTCCTCGACTCCCGCGTCCAGGCCCTCCAGCCTGAGGCGCTCGCCGAGTTCCCGACCTGGAACGCCCTCCCGGCCGTCCAGGCGGGCCAGATCGTCGGCTGGGAGGCCGAGCCCATGTACTCCTGGGGCCTGGCCGCCGCCTCCATCGAGGCGCTCGCCGCGGCGATCACCAACGCCGAGAAGCTGTTCTGACGCACCGAAACGCGACGGGAGGGGGCGGGCCCGCGGGCCCGCCCCCTCCTTTTCCGTTGCGCGCTAACGCAGTCTGACCGTCACCACTTCGGGGTCGTGGTCGGAGACGCCGTAGGCGCCGTACGCGGGCTCCTCGCCGAACGCGTACGCGTCGGCGGGGTAGTCGGCGTTGATGTGCGCCGATACCGCGGACTCGACGCGCTTGAGCAGCCGCGGCGAGGCCCACATCTGGTCGAGCGTCTGCGCCTGCCCCAGGTAGGTGTAGGAGTAGGCGGCCTCGGGGTGGTCCTCGACCATCACGTCGTACAGGCTCGACAGGCCCGAGTCCTCGTAGAGCCCGGCGAGCTGGTCGGACGGGCCGGTCCAGTCGCCCGCGATGGTCTGGCCCTCGGCGAACGGGTCGTCGGGGCGCGGGAAGACGTTGAGGTCGCCGCCCGCCAGGACGTTCGCCTTGCGGTCGTCCTCGAGGATCGCGGCGCTGATCGCGGCCAGGTAGTTCGCCTGCTCGGTGCGGTGCAGCACCCGCGTGTTCGGGCCCGACGAGAAGTGGTTGTTGATGAGGTAGATCTCCGAGGCGGGCCTGCCGTGCTTGTCCTTGAGGTAGAACTTGGCGACCTGCGAGGGACGGCTGAAGACGTCGAACCCGTTGCAGGCGTACACGCCCGAGCCGGTGCACTGGTCGATCACCGCGTCGGGCAGGGCCGCGTTGAGCGCCTTGGGGTTCTGCACGTCGGCGTTGATCGCGTCGGGCTCGGTCGGGTAGTCCACCTCGGGCTCGTCGCCCAGGACCGGGTCCCAGTGCCGTGCCTTCGACAGGCCCGCGAGCTTCGGCTGGTAGAGGAAGCCGGTCATGATGCCGCGCGTGTCGGCCGAGTCGAGGTCGCCGACGGCCTGGTAGGTCGGCCCGCCGTACTCGGCGATGAGCAGCGCCAGCTCCTGGAGCGAGTCGGGCGCGCCGTCGCTGAACTCGTTGGCGTCGCCGGTGTTCACCAGGTCGCAGACCAGGCGGTCCTCGCCGAGGTCGGAGCGCTTCGTCCACTCGGGATTGACCGAGCACACGTCCTGGGCCTCGCCCTCCTGCGTCATGAGGATCGCCGGACTGTGCAGGTCGTCCACGATCTGCGCGGCCTCGCGCTCCATGCGCGCCTGGTACTCCTCGTACGTCGCCGGGACGTAGTCGAAGGGCGCGTCGACGTTGCCCTCCGGGTCCTCGGGGTCGACGCAGCCCGCGTCGCCCTCGAAGTCGCACTCGGAGTTCGGGTTGTCGCGCAGGTCGTACAGGTTCTCGATGTTGTACGAGCCGATCGCGGCCTCGTTGCGGCCCGCCGGCTCCACCGGCTCGTTCCCGGCCGGGTCGAACCCGCCTTCGAGCGCCAGGTCCTCGGCGACCTCCACCGTGTACTTGGAGTACGAGAGGTAGACGCCGCCCGCGTTCGCCTCGGTGACCACGTCGTAGGTCTTGGCGGGGGCGATGATCGCGTCGAGGTTCCCCTCGGTCGCGCGGATGCCCAAGTCCCCCATGACGAACAGGTAGCCGTTGCCGTCGTCGAAGGCGCCCTCGGCGGTGTCGAGCGGGTGCGCGTCGCGGTAGGCGCGGGCCGCGTAGCCCTCCTGCGCCGCGGCCGCTGAGTCGCCGCGCATCGCCCAGACCTCGCCGCCGGTGGAGGCGAACACGTCGCGCCCGGCGGTGACCACCGAGTCGGCCGGGACGGTCATCTGCATGCCGAGGTGGCGGCGGAAGTACTCGGTGGAGGCCCGCGCCTCGTCCGGCGGGTCGATCTCGGGGGCCGCCACGACCGCGAGCGGGTCGAGGCCGGTCTCGACCACGTCGTAGACGTAGGTCGAGCCGCCCGAGAACTGGATGTTGCCGTAGTAGGTGCCGACGACGGCGCGCACGACGATCTCGTCGCCCACCTTCACGGTCCAGTTGGCGCCCAGCTCGGCCTGCGCGGGCGAGCCGTTCAGAGTGCGGACCGTCGCGTACTTGTTGTTGAAGACGAAGATCCCGTCCGAGGAGAGCGGGTCGCCGTCGGTCGCGTCGGCGCGCTCCTGGAGGAAGAAGCCCTTGTTGCCCGCCGGGTCGAGGGTCTCCTGGGTGACCACGCCCTGCACGTACACCGTCTCGCCCGCGCGCGGCGAGGTGAAGTCGGCGTCGCCCTCGGCGATCGACCCCTGGACCTCGCCGATGGCGATGACGTCGATGTCGGCCTGAGCCTGGGACGCGAAGGCGAAGCCGGAGGCGCCGACGATCAGCGCGCTCGCGGCGGCCGCGGCGAGGCGCGCTCTTGGGAACTGCACGGAGAAGCTCCAATGGGTCTCGGGGAAGCCCCCGGCGGGACGCGCCGGAGGCGTGATGGGGCGTTTCCCACTCAACCGCACGGCACGG
Organism: Glycomyces paridis; assembly: GCF_004912155.1. Classification (GTDB taxonomy): domain Bacteria; phylum Actinomycetota; class Actinomycetes; order Mycobacteriales; family Micromonosporaceae; genus Glycomyces; species Glycomyces paridis. The sequence continues at coordinate 45,411 of NZ_STGX01000006.1, forward strand.
TCGAAAGCAAGACCCGCGAGTGAATTCCTCGTATCATCCCATGTCTACTCGGTGCCGAACGCGGACATGACGAAGGCGGGGCGCTGGGAGCCGCCCCGCCTTCGCGTCGGTCGAGTGCTACGGAGTGTGGTAGTCCGGCACCGTCACTTCACCGAAGTCCATGTCGGACGCCAAGTAGAAGCTCGTGTACTGCGGCTGGTTGTAGGTCGTCTGCTGGTTGGCGACACCCACGCGGTACTGCGGGTCGTGCATGAGCGTGTAGAGCTTGTGGTCGGTGACCTCGGTGGAGACGTAGACGCGGATCGCGCTGGAGTCCTCGGTGCGCACCAGCAGCTCCTCGCGCCAGTCGCCGAGGACGTCGGCCACCAGGCCCGGGTTCCCCTTGGTCCAGTTGTTGGTCAGGGTCCCGGTCGCCTCCAGCACCACGCCGGACGCGTAGTCGCGGATGGTCGGGGTCTCCAGCACCGTCGTGGCGGCGCCGTGGACGTGCTGCGTCGTCATGTCGGCCGACCACCGGATGCTCATGTTCGTGCCCGGGGTCGTCCCCGCGATGGGCTCGCCCGTCGCGGTGAACAGTCCCTCGGGCTCGCCGGCCTCGTTGGGGGGCAGGGAGGCCCAGGCCTCCAGGCCCGGAACGGACGGGTCGATGTCCCCGACCATGCCGCGGCCGGTGTCGCGGCCGGAGTAGCCGCCCCACAGGACCTCGCCGGTCTCGGCGTCCCGCATGGCGTACCCGTACGGGGCCCACGCGCCGCCCTCGAAGACCGAGAAGACCTCCAGGCCCTCGCGGTCGGGGTCGAAGTCGCCCACGTGGAGCGCGTCGCCGTGGCCGAGCTTGGCCCAGGCGCCGGGGTTGCCCGAGCCCTCGGGCATGGTCGCGTAGGACGAGTACAGCAGCGAGCCGTCGTCGTCGAGGGTCGCGGCCCCGTAGACGATCTCCTGCTTCCCGTCGCCGTCCACGTCGGCCACCTGGAGCGAGTGGTCGCCCTGCGTCGTCAGCGTCCCCCATTCGGGGTCCGGCCCTTCGACGCCGTGCGGGCCGTCGTTGAACGGGTTCGACATCGGGGCGTGCCCGGAGTCGGCCTGCCAACGCTGCCTCAGGTTCCGCCCGTCCCAGTCGATCGCGGTGATCGTGGTGCGGGTGTAGTAGCCGCGCGCGAAGATCGCGCTCGGGTGCTCGCCGTCGAGATAGGCGACGCCCGACAGGAAGCGGTCGACGCGGTTGCCCGGCTCGATGCGCGACATCGCGTAGTCGCCCCACAGGAGGCCGTCGTCGCCGCGGTCCACCGGGAAGTCCACGGTGTCCAGTTCGCGCCCGCTGCGGCCGTCGAACACCGTCAGGTACTCGGGGCCGTCGAGGATGAAGCCCTCGAAGACCCGCAGCTGGTTGCGCGCCGAGCGCGACGGGGCGTAGACGTCGATGAAGTAGTCGGCGAGCGCCTCCGCGTCCTCTTGCGAGAGCGGGTAGGCGAGGTCGAACTGCTCGTCGGCGCCGAGCGCGGCCTCGATGGTCGCGGGCCAGTCGCCGTTGAGCACCTCGGGGTGCTGGTCCCAGCCCTTGAACATCTCGACAAGGTGGTCGTAGTAGCCCTCGGCGGAGAGGCGGTAGTCGTCCTCGTGCGTGACGCCCGCGGCCTTGTCCTCGCGCGGCAGCGTGATGTAGCGGCTCTTGCCGCCGCGGCCGTAACTCGTGGTCTTGGTGCCGGGGGCGGTCTTGAGCATGACCTCGGCCTTGCCGTCCCCGTCGAAGTCGTAGACGTCGAACTGGGTGTAGTGCGCGCCGGCCCTGATGTTGACGCCCAGGTCGATCCGCCACAGCAGGTCGCCCTCCTGGGTGTAGGCGTCGAGGTACACGTTGCCGGTGTAGCCGACCTGGGAGACGTCCTTGGAGTTCGAGGGGTCCCACTTGACGATGTACTCGTAGTCGCCGTCGCCGTCGAGGTCGCCGGGGCTGATGTCGTTGGCGGCGTAGGTGTACGCCTCGCCCGCCGGGGTGACCCCGTCGGCGGGCTTCTGGAGCGGGATGTCGAGGTAGCCCTCGGACCAGGGGGTGACGGTGTCGGACACGTCGTCGCGGCCGCGCTTGACGGCGACGACCTTGTACTCGCTCCCGTCGTCGCCCGCGGCGTCGAGGTAGTTGGTGGAGTCGGTGACGGTGGCGATCTTCTTCCCGTCGCGGTAGACCTTGAACGTCGCGCCGGTCAGACCTGAATCGTTATAACCGGTCACCTCGTCGGCCAGCAGCCGCCAGCTCAGGAACACGCCGTCGCCGGTCACGGCCGCGACCAGACCTCGGTCGAGCGCCTCTAGCTGGATGCCGTCATGACGGCCGCCGTTGCCGCCGTGACCCTGCGCCGAGGCGGTGACCCCGGCCCCGGCCAGCGCACCGACCAGCGACACCGCGACGATTCTGCGAAACATGATGGGGGGACTCATCGAAGGGGCTCCTCGTATGCCGCGAGACCCGAGAAGACGCGTCGAGTAAAGGGGAGGACGCGCCCCGAACCTCGATTGAAACGATTTAACGCATCGAAGACTATCGACACACCCCCACCCCTGTCAAGATCCCCCGCCCTCCCGCCCTGTGACCGCCGGTACCCCGAACCCCCCACCGCGCCCGCCCCGCCCCCAATCCGGTACAGTTACCCCTTGTCCCGGTCGATTAGCTCAGCGGGAGAGCACTCGCTTCACACGCGAGGGGTCACTGGTTCGATCCCAGTATCGACCACAACGAATTGATATTCTTGAATATCATTCACATTCGTTGCGTCGCAACGAATCTCAGTTCGTGCTGTCTCATGACACTATGCCCACCAAGCGCTCGCGCAGCGCGGCGTTCAGCTCGTCGTCCACGACCGCCGAGACGACCGCAGACGGCCGCGGCTTGCGTCGAGGTCCAGGTCGCTTCGAAGCCCGGTCCACACTGGTGTCCTTCTTGACCTGCTGAGTCTGCTCGCACCGCTGTCCACGGTGGTCGCCGTAGGTTCTTCCCGTACCAGTTACACCGTTGCTCGAATGCTCCCCTAACTGCCAGAGAGTCGATGAGCCCGATGCGACCGTGGTATCCGGCGCTGTTGGTCATGTGCGGGTTGGCGGTTCGGTGCGGGTGATGTCGCCGAGTTTCCAGGTTCGGTCGAAGTAGCCCTCGAGGGGGCCGTAGAAGCGGAAGTAGGCGAACCAGTGTCGGCCGGGGATCGTCTGGATCCAGTTGGGTGAGCCGTCGACCGGCCGATCGGGGCCGAACTGGAGGTCGATCGAGCCGTCGTCGTTGCGTTTGAGGTCGGCGTCGGTGGAGACGCGATCCGAGCGTTGCTCCTCGTTGTCAATGAGGCAGCGGGTGGTGATGTCGTAGGCCGTGACCGACCAGAACAGCTTCGCGGGCGGGTCGGCAGGGACGTGCAGTGCATAGGTCTTCGAGCCGTCGAGCCAGTTGCCCTCGCCGTCGGTGTAGGCGCCGAGGTAGGCCTGGCCCTTGCCCGGGGTCTGGCTTTTCATCGCCTCGGAGAAGCTGACCGCCTCGTAGAACCAAGAAGCGCGTTCCAGGAGCTGGTCGTAGCCGTTGCCGCGCTGGTCGGAGTGGTCGAGCACGATCGCCAGATCCCAGGCCCGGTCGGGCCAGTAGCGGCTGCCTTCGAAGCGTTTGGCAAACGTGTTCGCCTGCGCCATCAGCTCGCCCGCCGCGGCGGCTTGGGTGAGGAGGGTGCGTTGTCGCTCGTCGGGCGCGAACGGGCGGCCCTGTTCGATGCCGAGCTGGCGGAGCATCGCCATGTGGAACCGGTCGCGTTCGTCGATGATCTCGGACTGGTACACCTCGTGGAGGCGCTGCCAATAGTCAAGGCCCTGTGGCTGGTCGCCCGACCATGCCCGTCCCTCCGGGGAGATGATGCGCGTTGCGGTGGCTTCGCTCTTGCCGTAGGGGTAGATGCGGACGGCGTCGACGAGTGCTTCGGCTCGGGCCGGGTCGGGGTCGAGGGTGCGGAAACCGAACATGATGTTCACGCCCGAGGATTGGAGCAGTCGGTACTCTCCGTGGTCCTCCGGTGGGCGGACGCCGGGGGCGATGACGAGATACTTGCCGCCCTGCCCCTGGTCGGGGCCCATCTCGCCCATGACGCCGACCTCGCGCTGCCAGAAGTCGGAGACGCCGCCGGCGGTCGGGCCGGGCGGCAGTTCGATGACGAGCGGGCCGGTGGCGCTGAGGTCGATGAAGTTGAGGATGTAGGGCGTGGTGGCGTTGGCGGTGATCAGGCCCAGCCGGTCCCTGAAGGTCAGGTACCGGACGAGGTCGAAGTCGGTGGCGCCGAACAGGTCCCGGTGCACCGCTCGCCACTGCGCGTACGAGACCAGCGGGAGCGACCACAGGTAGGCCTGAACGGCCATCTGGTAGTCGAGTTCGTCGAAGATCGTCGGCACGTCCTCCCGGCGCGGCAGGTCGCCGTCCATGGTGACGGCGGCCAGACGGCCCGGCAGCTCTGATGGCACGGTCATCGCGGTGATCCTCCTGGTCGGGCTCGCGCCCCTCGGCTTCTCGGCTAGGACGACTGGTCGTCGCGTTGGAAGGCCTGGACGGTGTAGGTGCCGTCGAGGACCGTCTCGTCGGGGATGTACATGCGCATGACCGGGCGGAACTCGCCGTCGGGCGCGGGCAGCCAGTTCGCCCGCTCGACGGGGTCGGCGGGTTCGGTGCGGCTAATCGTGATGGTGAGGCCGCCGTCGGCGTTGTGGACGATGCCGGGCGTGCGGTCGCCGATGGAGTAGCGGCCGATCGGGTTGTCGACCAGGTAGAAGTTCGGGACGTCGTACATGGTGACCGACCAGAACCCCTCGACCGGCGGGGGCGGGGCGAGCGTCAGACGGTAGGTGCTGGCGCCGTCCAAGGGTTTCCCGTCAGCGTCCTTATAGGTCATGATGTAAGCCGCTTCGTAGCCGTGGTTGCCCCACAGGCCGCCGAGCGCCGCCGCGGCCCGTTCGGGGATGCGAACCTTCGGGTCGGTGATCTTCCACCGGTCCTCGTTCACCGCGCCGACCTCGAAGAAGTCGAGGTTGTAGTCAAAGGCGTGGAGGGTCATCTTCCAGCCGTTGACCTCGGGGCTGCTCCCGGAGTGCTGGAGCCGTTCGAGCAGGGACTTGCCGGCCTGGTAGCCCGCTTCCAGAGCCGCCTTCACATCACCGTCGAGGCTGTCGACGCCTTCGGTGCCGGTCAATCCGAGCGGCGCGAACGAGGCTTGCAGGCCCCGGTCGCGGTCGGCGGGCGGGAACGCCTGGGACCAGGCGCGGTACCGGTCGAAGAAGTCGAGCGCGTCGCTGGTGCCGCTGCCGGCCGCGGGCAGGCCCTGTGCCTCGGCGGCGGGGCCGAGCGGGGCGAGCGTGGTCGCGGCCTGGAGGGCGTGGACGGCCGGGAGGTCCGCGGCTCCGGCGCAGGCCCACCGGCCGACGATGGACACGGTCCGGGTGGGGCAGTGGACGACAGTCGCCTCGCCGAGCACTTCCCCGTCCCATCCGGGCGGGACGAGCAGGTACCGTCCGGACTCAGTGCCGGTGCCGCGCTGGCCGATATAGGCGAAGTTGTTCGTCCAGGCGTCGACGAACTGCAGGACGTAGTAGCGCCCGGCGGTGTCGGGGACTGACAGGAGCACCGGTCCGACGCCGAGGTCGAGTTGCGCCATCGAGTAGACCGTGTCGTTGTTGATGGTCACGAACGTGTCGGCCGGAGTCGCGAGGGTCTTGGCGTGGCTGAACGAGTTGAACGGCGCGGCGGGGTTCGCGCCGACGCCGGTGGTCGTGTATCGGCCGACCTGTTCGAGGTTGAACACCAGCGGGAACCCGTACACGTACGCCTCGGTCGCCAGCTTGACCTGCTCTTCGGACACCATGATGCTGCTCCTCGTCGTCGGTGAGTCGAGCCTAGGGATCATTCGGCGCTTTCAGGACGGATCCGGGGATTCGGCCCCGCGGCTGACGAGCCAGGCATGGGCTTCGTGAACGGCTTCGGCGGTCGAGGCGCCGATGATGTCGGTGGCCGGGACCGGGTGGACCGGGCCGGACAGCCCGAGCGTTCCAGCCGCGCGCATCTGGCCGAGCAACTGGGGCGTGAGGCCGGAGAGGTAGAGCCTGCCGCCTCGGCCCGAGAGCTGGTCGGCGTAGTCGGCGATGACCCGGTAGAACGTGGCACCCAGAGAAGTGCGACCGCGCAGGCGCAGCACCACGACCGGACGGCGAGCGAGGACCGGGTCGGGCAGGCCCGCCGCGAGCGTGCGGGCTCCGGCGTACAGCAGGCTGCCGTAGACGTCGAGGACGGTGACGCCGTCTCCGGTGAGGGCCTTGGGGACCGGCTCTTCGCGCATGGTGCCGTCTTCGAGCGGCCTGAGCTGGACGATCCGCAGATCGAGTGCTTCCCGGTTGAGCTGCAGCAGGAGCGACAAGGCGACGCCGAGGCCGACAGCGGTCGTCAGCGGCAGCAGCAGTGCTCCGGCGAACGTCACCACGAGGGCCGCCCGGGAGGCGTTGCCCGTGCGCAGGATCGTGGCGATCTCGCCGGGCCGTATCGATCCGACGGCAGCGTAGAGCAGCAGTCCGGCCAGGACCGGCATCGCCACGTACCCGATCGGCACGGCGAAGACGACCAAGATCAGCACGATCCACACCCCGGAGAACACCGCGGCCCAACGGGTCCGGGCGTGCGAGGCCCGGTTGAACGCGGTCTGACCCAGCGACCCGCCGACCGGCTGGCCCTGCAGCAACCCCGCGGCGAGGTTGGCGATGCCTTGCGCGGTGAAGTCCCGGTCGGCCGAGACGGCGCGGCCGTCGGGGTTCGCCGTCGACTCACTCACCCCCGCGCCCTGGACCAGCACGATGACCGCGACCGAGACCGCGCCAGCGATCAGGTCGAACGACAGCAGCCCGAGATCGGGGAGCACGGGTACCGGCAGCCCGCGCGGGATCGCCCCGGCGTCGGCGACCGTCACGACATCAGCCCCGAACAGCGCGGCCACTGCCGTGGGCACGGCCACGGCCACCAGGGCCGCCAGCATCGACCAGCGAGTGCGTCCTATGAGCATCACCCCAAAGCGATCGCCGCCGTGCCGGTCAGCAGCGAGGGCAAATAGACCGCTGCGGGGTCGGTCAGGACCGACCAGGCCTTGCCGACCGCGTTCGCGCCTTCGACCGGGGCGCCGGTCAGGTTCCCGAGCTGGCCGAGCGCGATGTTGACCGCGACGCCGGTGAGGAATCCGATCATGACCGAATGCGAAACGAACCGGGTGTAGCGGCCCAGGCGCAGCAGCCCGGCCCCCATCATAATGAGCCCGGCGAGGACGGTGACCAGGAACAGCGATGGGAGCAGGTCGTCTTCGGCGACCCCGGAAAGCGCCGACTCGGCGGCCAGGGCCGCCGCAGTGGTCGTGGTGACCACCATGAGCGCGGTCGACGAGGTCAGCCCGCCGACGATGGTTCCGGACATCGCCGCGTAGATCCCGTGGACGGGACTGACCCCGACCACCACCGCGGCGGCCATGCCGTCGGGAACCCGCGCGACCGCGCCCGCCAGAGCCACCACAGCGTCCCTTCGGACCATCGCTGCACGAGACCTTGCCATGAATCCCCTTCGGACGGTGACTTCGGGTACGGCGAGCCTAGCCAGCGCCACCGGCCCTGTCCGGGAAGTGCTGGACGCGCCTCGAGGTCCGATGCACCGCAACGCCTGACGGCAGGACCGTCGCGACTTAGAGTGAGCTGACGACAACAGCAACGGAGAATGTCATGGGCCGACAACGGCGCGACCGCCAGCGGAGGCGGATGTGGTTCATGATCGTGACCGGCGCGGTCGTCAGCGGCGCGGCCGTGGGCGCTGGCGCCTGGCTCGGACGCGGGCGGCGCACAGCCGCGCCGAAAGACTGAGGCGGTCCCCGTGGCCGACGCATTGGCGGCGATGCTCCCCTTCGCCGTCGGCATCCTGATCTCCCCGCTCCCAGTCGCCGCCGTGATCATGCTGCTGGTCAGCGACGGCGGCACCCGCAAAGCCACCGTGTTCGAGGCGACCTGGCTGCTCGTCTCCTTCACTGTCGTCCTCGGCGTCGCCGCCCTGATCGACAAGGCGGCCCCACACACTGCCACCGGCACCCCCACCTGGGAGGCGATCGTCATGCTCGCCCTCGGGATAGTCATGCTCGCGCTCGCGCTGCTGGTCCTCGCCGCCTGGCGCCGCCAGCGCCGCACGAAAGGCGACCTGCCGATTCCGCGCTGGATGCACGCGCTCGACGGGCTCTCGGCCGCCAAGACCGCTGGGCTCGCGGCGGTCCTCATCGTCGCCAATCCCGTCAACGCCAGCATGCTGATCGCCGCGGGCATCGCACTCGGCCGCGCCCAGCTTCCGGGTGATGAAGACGCCCTGACCGCGGTCCTGTTCACCGTCATCGCGTCCCTGACCATGCTCGCGCCGTGGGCCATCACCGTCCTGTCGGGCCGCGGGGCGGGCCTCCTGCCCCGGATGCGGCACTGGCTGCTGCTGCACAACAACGCCCTGACCTTCTGGATGACCCTCGCGTTCGGACTGGTGTTCCTGGTCAAGGGCCTGCGCGCCCTCATCTGAGACGGAGTAGACGATGCTGGACTCCCTGCGCCACTACAAGAGCGCGTGGCTGCGTCCCGATCTCATCGCGGGACTCACCGTCTGGGCCGTCCTCATCCCCGAGTCCCTCGCGTACGCCGCCATCGCGGGTGTGCCGCCCGTGGTCGGCCTGTACGCGGCGGTGCCCGCGCTGATCCTCTACGCGATCTTCGGATCGTCGCGACACCTCGTGGTGGGGTCGATGGCCGCCACCGCAGCGCTCTCGGCGAGCATCGTCGCCGTCTACGCCGATGCGGGCGGTGACGACTACACGGCCGTGACGACCGCGCTCGCGATCGTGACCGGGGTCGTCGCGCTCGCCGCGGGCCTGCTGCGCTTGGGGTTCCTTGCCGGGTTCATCTCCGAGCCGGTCCTCAAAGGCTTCATCCTCGGCATGGCCCTGACGATCATCGTCGGTCAGCTCCCGAAACTCCTGGGCATTGACAAGGCCGAGGGGAACTTCTTCGAACAGGCCTGGGGCGTGGTCACGCACCTGGGCGACACGAACCCGTGGACGCTCGCCGTCGGCGCCGTCTGCCTCGCGGTGGTCCTGGCCTGCAAGCGGTGGCTGCCGCTGGTGCCCGGATCGCTAGTGGCGGTATTCCTCGGCATCGGCGCGGTCGTCGCGCTCGGTCTGGCCGATCGCGATGTCGACATCGTCGGCCACATCGACTCCGGACTCCCCGCGTTCGGGCTGCCCGACGTCCCCACGGCCACCTGGATCGACCTCATCGGACCGGCCGTCGGCGTCATGCTCATCGGCTTCGCCGAAGGCCTCGGCGCGGGCAAGGCCTACGCCGACAAGAACGGCTACCGGATCAACCCGAACCGGGAACTCATCGGCCTCGGCGCCGCCAACCTCGGCTCCGGCCTCTCCTCCGGCATGGTCGTCAACGGCAGCCTCTCCAAGACCGCCGTCAACGGGGGCGCAGGCGCCCGCACCCAGCTCTCCGGCCTCACCGTCGCCGCCCTGACCGTCGTGACCCTACTGTTCCTCACCGCCCTGTTCGAGCAGCTCCCCGAGGCCGCGCTGGCGGCCGTCGTGATCGCGGCCCTCATCGAACTGGTCGACTTCAGGCTGCTCAAGCGGTACTGGAAAGCCTCGCTCGCTCCGCGCGGTACCCCGGCATCGCTCGCGGCCCGGCCGGACTTCACCGCCGCCGTCGCCGCGATGCTCGGCGTCCTCATCTTCGACACCCTGCCGGGCCTGGTCATCGGCATGGCACTGTCGCTGCTGCTGCTCATCTACCGGGCTTCGCGTCCGCACCTGACCCGCTTGGGCCACAAGCCGGACGGGACCTGGGTCGACCTGGCCCGCCACGACGACGCCATGGAGATCGAGGGCGTCGCGGTCGTCCGCTGCGACGGCGGCCTGTTCTTCGCCAACACCGACCATGTCCGATCCGAACTCATCATCGCAGCCGAAGGGACGCAGGCCCTGGTATTGGACGGAGAGTCGATGCCCGCCGTCGACCTCTCCGGCGCGAAGATGCTGGCCGAACTCGACCGGCGCCTGGCCGCCGACAGCATCGACTTCTACCTCGCCCACGACATCGGACAAGTCCGCGACATCCTGCGTCGGGCCGAGACGGACCTACAACGCGTCTACCCCACGGTCGAAGCGGCCGTCCAGGCCGCCCGCGCGGCCCGACCGACCACGTGAGCGCAGCAGGTTTCGGAGCTTCTCCCCTTCACCCGCTTCGGCAATCCGTCGCGAACGTGACCCATCGGACATATCGTGATCGCACCGACTGAAACGAGGGACCGATATGGACAGTGACGGGCAACGCGCGGCCTGGGCGATCGGCGGTCTCATACTCGCCGCGGCTGTCATGGTCGTGCTCGGCTGCTGGCAGATCATCGCCGGGATCTTCGCCGTCGCCGGGGACGGCTTCTACACCACCGTGACCGGCTACGTGCTCGATCTCGACGTCGACGCCTGGGGCTGGGTGCACATCGTCCTCGGCGCCCTTACCCTCGCTGCCGGGCTCGCACTGTTCTCCGGGGCCACCTGGGCCCGCGCCATCGGGATCGTCCTCGCCTGCCTGGTGATGCTCAACAACTTCCTCTTCCTGCCGTTCTACCCGTTCTGGTCGATCATGATCTGCGCCTTGGCCGCCTTCGGCATCTGGGCGATGGCGACCGCTCCCGGCCGCGGCCCGACCCGCACCTACTGACCGGCCGATCCCAGCCCGGCCCAACCACCAGGAAGGCGGCCCCCATGCTCGGCCAGATACTCGGCGACGTGCTGACTCCCGCGATCGGCATAGCCTTGAGCCCGATCCCGATCATCGCCGCGATCCTCATGCTCCTGTCCCCGCGGGCAGGTAGAACGGCACCGGCGTTCGCCGCCGGATGGCTCGGCGGGATCCTCCTCGTCGCGCTCCTGGTCATGCTGTTCGTGCCCGCTTCAGCCGCCGCCGGACAAGGCGGGGGCGGCACCGCCGTCGGCATCGTCAAACTCGTCCTCGGCGCGCTGTTCCTGCTCATGGCGCTCGGCCAATGGCGCAAGCGCCCCAAGCCCGGTGAGACGCCCGAACTGCCGAAGTGGATGGCCGGCATCGACAGCATGGGCCCGCTCGCGGCGGTCGGGATCGGCGCCGGACTCTCGGCCCTGAACCCCAAGAACCTGCCCCTCGCCCTCGCCGCAGGCCTGTCCCTGACCGGACTCTCCGGGGGTGAGTCCGCCCTCGGCCTTGCCGTGTTCGTGCTCCTGGCCGGATCCAGCGTCCTGGCGCCCGTCGTCGTCTACCTGCTCTTCAGCGCCCGGATGCAGCGCCCGCTGTCGAGGCTCAAAGACTGGCTCACCGCCAACAACGCCACCGTCATGTTCATCGTCCTGCTCGTCCTCGGCACCACCCTGATCGGCAAAGGCCTCGCCAGTCTCTAACCGCATGGCGACCTGCTGGGATTCGAACCCACACGCCTCGCAGAGTCCGCTCAACACCAGAACGAAGACTTCCTCCTCCCCCACCCATCCTCGACAGTGCAGCGCTTTCGCAAGCCAGATGAGGACTCCGACGATGCGGTGGGCGTCGTTGCCCCGCGTCGTTCGCCGATCACTCTGATAGTGCGGTCACAACCTGTCATCGCCCGACGTAGCCCCGGTGTCCTTGCACGTGGCGAAAGTGCCGTGCCGATCCTCAGCCCGCCACCAGGCGGTAGAGGCTTCGGCGGCTGATCCCGTACTCGGCGGCCAGCGCTTTCTTGCAAGCTCCTGCGCGTACTGCGGCCAGTAGTCGCTGGTAGTCATCCGGGTCGAGGCGGTCGCGGATCGCGCGAGGTTCGCCGTTTCGGGAGGCAGCGGCGAGCCCAGAGACTTGCAAACCCGGCTGGTGCCGTTCCGGGAACCCGGCGGCCGAAATGACGTCCCGTACGCAGGCCAGTAGGCGTGTGACCTGCGGTGATGAGTTGTAGTAAGCGGTGCTAAGGTCCACATCATATTCATATTCATATACATGAATATGATTCAGATTCATTGCGTTGCAACACATCTCACCCGATGCCTGATCAGGCCACAAGGTCTTGGAGGCGTTGTGTCGAGTCGCCACGATTCAGCCGGAGCTCGGTCTCACCTCCGTGACCGGACGATCGACCGTTTCCGCTGCCACCGCGAGCGCCACCGCATAGGCCCAATCTGTTCGGTGCCGTGCATGATAGGCGTCCCACTCGGAGTTTCCACGGTTGGCGAGGACGAGGATCTGGTCGACGTGGTCGGTCGTGCCGCTAGGTATGTCGATCTTGGTCGCCATCTCCAGGAAGCGGCGCCAGCGGTTCCGGAGCTGGCCGCTCGGGTACGGCGGGATGACGAGGAGAGTGCGGGGCAGCGCTGAACGGTCGGCGATTTGCTCGAGCTCCCAGCTCAGGCCTTTGGTGACGGCGCCGGGTGCCGCCGCGACGACTATCATCGCGCTGCTGTCGAGGCGGGAGCCGACGGTAGCTTGCCACGCGTCGTGAGCTAGTGATTCGCGCGCTGCCCCAAGCGGTGCCTGCTTAGAATTCGGGTTGTTCACCGCGATGACCGGGCCGTAGGTGGACAGGTACCGGACAAGGATCTCCTCGAAGCGTTCGAACTGATGGCCCCCAAGTTTGTCCATTATCGACTTCCTGGTGAGCGGGCTCGTTCGTATGGTCACTTCGTCGTCAGAGAAGTTCCGAAGGAAAATGATCGGCGCACGGTTGTCTGCCTCGAGTTTCTGCGTAGTGTCCAGAAGGCTCTGACGTCGCGCATAGCGGTACAGAGCTCCGCTTATAGTGAGAAGCATCAGCGCCACCGCGAGCGTGTCGATGATTAGCAATGGAACCGGTATGAGCCGCCAAGCGAACGGTTCATCGGCGAGGACCACCGGATGCCAGCGTCCGTTCGCCGTAACCTCGTCGGTCGCGCTCAGCGCCAGCAGGATTGCCGGAACGAGCAGCGCTACGAGGCCCAGGACGAAGGTCACGCTCGAAAGGAACACTCCGATGCCGGCCCGGCCCTGGTTCCTATGGGTGCGCACCTGCGGCTCTGCATGCCGGCCCCAGATCTGGTTGGTGCCTGGCGCATGCCGCCGTCCGAGGGTGTAGACGACAGGAAGGAGTCCGAGGACCGCCGCCGAGACAGCGGTGGGGAGCGGAAGTGCTTGACTCAGCCCCACCAGTACCAGCATCGTCCAGAATCGCATTCGCGCGCGCCGGGCGAGACGGGTCGACCGTTCCGACACGTCCAACCACCGTACTCCGGGGATCCCGGCTGGGACGCCTGAAGCCGCCCGTACGCCGCGGCAGCGTTCACGTAGCCATCCGAGGAGGTTCAAGGTGGCATAGAGCGTGATGAAGATGAACGCGAGGTTCCAGCCCGTTCGCAACAGCAAGGTCGCTTGAACTGGTGGATGGATAGCGGGCCCCGGGGCGCCAACGAGATGCTCCCACTGCAGTTCGGCGACGGCCAGGGCAAGCGCGGTGTCCTCTGCGAGATGCGCTTGATCGGACATCATTGTCGACTGAAGAACGTAGTTGCCGCGTCGCGCGACCACCACTACTAGCGGCTGCGTCACTTCGTCCGACGGCCGACTGACGACGATCTGGGATCCGAACGGGATATCGTCCGTCGGGATGATCTCCGCGTCGAGTTGACGGGCGTCATCGAGGATGAGGGCCTGTTGATACGCCGCCCACTCGAAGGAGGCGCAGCGCCGGATCCGGAGCACGACTAGACGCTCATCGGCGGTTGTCCATCCTTGGAACACTTGCTCGCAGCTGTGATCGTCGCCCGGCACGCCCTCCACACTCGGCGGGAACTGCTGATCTGCCAGCTGCAGGTCCAGGTGCGGTTCCATTGTCGGAAGCAGCAGGGCGGCGGGTTCTGGACCGGTGGTCCGCTCGATCGGAGGAGCCGACCCTGCGGTCACCGCGGTGACGGCGGCGAGCGCTAGCACGGTCACTCCCAGTAGCGACAGGGCGATGCGACGAGGGGTCACTTGAAACCATCCGTAGAGGGTTTCAGGCATCATCATCCGCCTTCCTTGACATCAGGTAACGGAGCGGAGGCACTATGTACGACCAGTCGTAGCCGCGATACTGAGATGCTGGTAGCAGACATCGTCATTGCGTCTCCTGTCCGTCCGGAGCTTCGATCTCGCGGCCCAGGTATTGCTGCAGGGCGGATTCGATGACGGGAAGATACCGCCACACCTGTTCGCGGTCGCTTTCCTTCTCCTGCTCGGAAAGCTCGGCGAAGGGGGTCGACAGCTGAGTGGTCCAGCGGGCCGCGAGATCCGGTGGGATCGTCAGGGATCCGTCATCGCCTTTTTCGCATCTCGAGTGGAGATACCGCTGCCAATGTGACCAGCGCTCATGCTCGATCGCCGCAAGTGATTCCAACAGGGCGGCGGTTCTCAGCGCGGAAACGATCTCAGCACGCGATGCAGACATGCTAGATGAGTCCTTCCTTGACAAGGCTCCAGTAATGCTGCCCCAGGGAAGTGAGCTGACAGGACTGACTTTCCATGGCGGCGTGCCACATGTGGGGCGCATTCACGGGCCGGACCAGGTTTACCCTCACATACTTCTGCAGCCTCCTGAACACGACGGTATTCACAGGATCAGGAGGTAGCACGGCTGGATCCGCGGCGAACCCGGATGGTCGCTCGGGCTCGTAAGAGGGATCAAGGCGGAGGTCATGGTCGGGAGTCGGAAAGTGCGTCGTCAAGGCACGGAGGTCCTCGAGGGCGATGGGCGGATCAGTCTTCCGAAGCGACACGAACGTCTTCACGTTGGTCTTGAAGACCGGGCGCTGGGCCCAGGGTCCGAGGGACTGGTCAATATGGGCGTACACACTGCCGGGGGTGATCTCCCCGACCAGGTTCGATGCGGCTCCGTTGAGCGCATCGACGAGCAGGCTGGTGAAGACGCCTGCACCTCCACCGGGTGTTTCCATCGCATACTGATTCTCAGTGGAAGCAGTCAGAATGGTGACGCCGCTGGAAATCTCCGCGAGTCCTGTCACCAATGCACTGTTCCCCGCGACACCACCATGGCAGCTGTCGAGGATGATGACCTTGTTTCTCGCTGTCGACTTGTTTACCAACGACATGATGTCGGCGAGGGAAAGCCCGTCGTCTCCGGTCTCACACTCGCTCGTGCAGAGGAATCCGCCGGTGTCTTCAATGTAGCCGTGGCCTGCGAAGTAGAGCAATGCGATCTCGGCGTCATCAGAGAAGAGCTGCCTGACCGCCTCTTTCAAATCCTTCTTTAGTACGCGCCGAGCAGCGCTCGTGCCTGTGAGGAGTTGAGGGGCCTTGAAGTTGAGTGTGCCATCCGCGTGCCGTTCGAGCACTGCTTTCACTGCATGCGCGTCGTTGACGCAACCGCTCAGCGAGCGAATATGGTCATAATGGTCGATTCCGACGATGAGAGCTTTTCTCATGGGACTCAGATGGAATCGATGAAACTACTGATATTGACATCACTCCAGGCGTAAGTCGGAACGCCGTCGATCTGCGTCCGGTCCCCCTGGTAGGCCCAAATCCCCCGGATCGGCCTCGACTCCTCCTTCGCGCAGGCGATTTCCCATTTCTGACCGCTGGAACTCAGGGAGTTCTTGCTCACGAGAACGATGACTCCATGCGATCGCTTGATCCTGGTTCGGACATGCTGCTTCCAGTCACTGTCGTAGGGCTCCTTGACCGACATGTCAACGAATTCGAAGGGCGCGCGAGGATGAAGCGACTGACCTTTCAAGAAGTCCCGTTGGCGCTCGTCTTCAATGGAAAACGCTACAAAAACAACCTTTTTATCCGACATTTGGCCCTTCCCGAATTAGTCTGAATTTTCCCGTCTTCAGCTCTTGCGTCACGACCCCGAGCAGCACGGATTCACTCCCGTCTGCCGACGGTTACGGGCCGTAAATTCATCCTACTGCGCGGTTGCCGCCGTGGGTAGCCACCAATTGGGCGACTTTCCGACGTGCCCCTGCAAGCCAATGCAACTGGTGTTGCCAATGGCAATGAAGCGTATGATAAGGAGTGATTTGCCCGCCCTCGGTATTAGAAAATGCGAGGGCGCATGTATACGCAACCTTGACTGGATCGGGATTCGTAGGTAGCATCGATACCTCGCAATCATGTCGGAGCGGTAGTAGCAATGCGTCTATCCGGCGAAGGGAATCCTGAATCGTGTCCCAGTCCTCAACTGACATCACTTTCGCGCTCACTGACACCGCCGGAAAGCAATATGACACGATTATTCCGGGCGGGCTTGCGGAACTTGGTCCGAACGGACTGCTCCTTAGTTTCGTCGTGCTGAGCCCAGACAATCTTTTCGGGGAGACTTTCGTGCTCAGAGAGCGCTCCAGTAGACCTGAGGACGTCGCCCGGAAGATCGCAGCGATGGCCGGGCCTTCCTTGTTGACCTTGCTAGAATGCCAGGTGTACACTAAAGCGACCGATGAAAAGGTGCACCCGATAATGAGGCTCGCCCTCAACGATCTCAATGCCCCACTCGTGCGCTGGGCGGTTGAGAACCTGCCACGCCTGTCGAAGGACCAGCTCGGGTATTACGATGTCAAGGGTCGCCTCCGTTTCAAAGAACTCATTTACGTCTCATGACTGAACCGCGCGCACTTCGTATCTTTATCTCCTACACCGAATCCGATCTGGAGTGGGCGAAGTGGGTAGGTTCG
The DNA here is from genome assembly GCF_004912155.1 of Glycomyces paridis. Lineage (GTDB taxonomy): Bacteria > Actinomycetota > Actinomycetes > Mycobacteriales > Micromonosporaceae > Glycomyces > Glycomyces paridis. The sequence goes on from NZ_STGX01000006.1 coordinate 62,177, forward strand.
AGGATACGAGACTCCGGTCATCAACCGATGATGCAGGATTGGGATTCGCCACCTGGGGCAAACTTCGTACTTTGGGTGAACGAGCAGTTGGAGCAAGCTGACATCATTATGCCGTTGTTCTCCAACAACTATTTCGAGTCCGAATGGTGCACGATCGAGTGGACCAACGCAATGAGCGCAGGCAAGTACATGATCCCGCTCAAGATCGGCCCTTGCGATCCTCCAGCCGTCTTGAGTAGCACCACGTACCTGGACGTGACAGGGCGATCGGAGAGGAGTATCAATCGTCTGCTCACCACAGGGCTCGGCTCGCCAGCGACGAAAAAGCGGCAACGGCTCGAGCAGGAGAGCCCGGAGCTGCGGTCGAAGCGGCTCGTCAAGTCCTGGAAACGCGCCGCCCTGGCCGCCACAGTACTCAGCGCGGTCGGAACCGGCGCGGGCTTCGATCCAGGCGACAGCGGTGGCAGCGACGCATTGGCCACCGATCTATTCTCCTGAACAACTGCCCGGATCGAAGTCTCCTTGTCGCGCGCAGCCTGATCGCTATGAGCTGGTGGTTGCTGGAGGATTCGGTAGTTGACTGCCGCAGGCGATGTCGTTCATCCCCCGGTATTCGGTTTGCGGCCAGTCCGAGCTTGGGGGAGGCTGTCGCGGCGATTGATGTTGAGACTTTGGCCGGCTGCCTACTGATCACCTGCACGCCCGAAGCGGACAAGACCACAGTGACGCAGCTGGTGGCCGAGCGGCTGCCGGGCGCGGACCGGCTGGACGCGGACGTGTTCGGCAGGATGCTCGTCAGCGGCTGGGCGAACATGCCCGACCAGGACGGCAAATCGATCACCTCGGCGACCTAAGACGTCACAGTGCTGTACGAGTCCAGGGGAACAAAGGATCACCGCTATTCTGTTGTCGAGTCGGAGAAATCGAGGAAGAAGGTCAGCGTTGACGGACCAAGAACGACGGAAATATCAGGTTGTCGCGAAAACCAACGACTTGGGTTGCCGCACAGCGGGTGGCGTGCGCGCGATGAGCAGTGGGGATGATGACGAGAAGCGGGGCTCCAAGCCGATACGGCCTGGTCTGCCGCGAAAGCCCCCACCAGCTCCAGAGACTCCAAAGCCTCAAATCCCAGGTCCCAAGAAGAAAGAGCTGGACAGGCGGTCGCCAGCCTCCTAACTCCTTCTCGAAGTACTGGACGTACATCTCAACAATAGCTCCTCGCCCGAACGATGCATACTCGCTGGGAAGCTCAACCCACTCCGCTTCCTCACTCGCGCGCCGTAGGATTGGTTGCCGGAGAATGATGTCACGATCTGGGATGTCATGGGAGTCGGGGTTGAAAGTGTCGACGTACCCCTGGACCTGCGTGCCGCTGTCGAGTACGAGGAGGACAAGGGTGAGCACTGAACGCCGGTCTTGGGACTTGAACCATGTCCAGAACTTCCACCACGAAATCGTGGTGCCGTTGTAATTCTTGAGGATCGCCTCCGGCGAGTGATGAAAGAGCCGCCACCAGACCGAGGTGATTGATGGGTGCACGTCCTCTCGATCCTCGATCCTGAACGCGGGCGGAGTAAGCCAATCAAGAATCCTGTTGAGGACGCGTCGGGCATGGGGAAGGCTCGCGAGATAGGCCAGGCAGCTTGCAAGGAAGAGCCCGATTAGGTAGAAACTCAACAGCCGGACAGGGTCTTCCTTCCAGTAGGAGGCGGTGTCAGTAAGTAGCTTCCGCTCGTTCAGCCGCGGAATCCAAAACCAAGAGAGCCCGATCAGGACTGTCAGCTCCGACATGACGCTCACGAAGACGACATTTGCGGCTTGCCGGAAGCCGTCCAACTTCCGCTCTGGCCCGTGCCGTTCCCGACCAACCATATAGAGGAAGCCAGGCACGAGTAGAGCTAGGTAGTAGACGACGCCAAGGAAATTGGTGGGCACCGCTTGCCTCCATGAAGGACCGGGGACGTTCAGACAACCATAAGTCCTGAGTCGTCCTCGAGGCGGATCGGCGCTCAGGGCCGCCTCGGAAGCGCAGTGTCGAGGGCGAGGAGGCGAGCGATCATCACGTCGGTCTGCTTTCCCGACTTGCCTCAGCTCGGCTTTACAGGTCGCAGCCGGTCCGGGTCGTCCCTCGGCGATCGCTTCGAGGGAGTCGGCGTGCCTGCGAACGATCAGGTTGTCGTCGTGGCGGAGGTCTCCCTGACAGAGCAAATAGTGAAGCGGCCCTTGAGCGTCTACGAAGGCTGGCCAAAGTGTCGTTTCCGACATAGAGTCGGATTCGCGGTCCCCTCCGAGATTCTCCCCGGAACGCCATGACTTGTCGCTGGCAGGGACACCGGTCAAAGGAAGGGCGAGCCTGCATGCGCTACCGCGACAACGCCATCGACGGCACCGGAGACCTGCTGAGCTCGTGGCTGCAGGAACTCCTGCCGTCGGCCACAACACTTGGCATCCGCACCGGGTTCCTGACGATGGAGGGCGTCGACTTCATCGCACTCGACGTGGAACGAATTCTCAACAGCGGCGGCAAGGTCGTCATCGTGGTGGGCGGCCATGATGAGCAGTCGGATCCTGAAGCGCTCGAAGTACTGCGTCAGATCGTCGCGAAGCACCCCAACATGGGGATGCTCCGGATTGTTTGCGAGCCGCACGACTTCTCCAACGCCAAGACCTACTATCTTGAGACTGCGGCCAGCCACGCATATGCTCTGGTCGGATCGCCCAACCTCACCCGCGGCGGCCTGGAGACGAATGTCGAAGCGGCCCTTACCCTCGACAGCGGGACCGATGACCCCGAAGCCCTCGCCGGGGTATGGGACGGCATTCAGGCGGCAGCCACCGAAGAGTTCTCGATACCGGTCACGGCACGCGTCATCGAACGCCTTGGCGGAACATGGCGGCGAAGCAAATCTCGTTCGCAAGCAAGGGAATCGAAGCAGGCCGCGGCACCGTCGACACCACTTTCGGATGGGTTTGAACCCGCATTCGACCGGATCGTGGAAATCGGAGCCAGCCCCATTCTCGCCGCGCTCCCTACCGGGTTCGGTGACCTTGACCGACTCCTGAGCGGGTTCCATGCAGGTCAGGTGATCGTGGTGGGCGCCCGGCTCGGCTGCGGAAAGTCCACGCTCGTGATGGATTTCGCACGTCACATGGCCCTCCACCACGGCATCCCCGTGGGCTTCTTCTCCCTCGAGCAGTCCCGAGATGAAGTCATGCTGCGTCTTCTCTCCGCCGAAACGCGGGTCCCGCTTCACGTCTTGCAGTCCGGCGACCTTTCCGATGACGACTGGACCCGCCTGGCGAAGCGCACAGGTGACATCAGCGCCGCACCGCTGCTGCTGAACCACACTCCGCGTCTCGACATCAAAGGACTTACCGATGCGATCGCTGAACTCGCCGATAAGTACGCTGCGCGGTTGATCGTGGTCGACTCGCTCTCCCTCCTGAATGGGAACCGCGATCGAGAGCGATACACCCAGGTCACCGAGATCATGCGCGAGCTCAAGCATGCTGCCCGTAGCTGTGGCGTCGCCATCGTGGTCACCGCACAGGTCAAGGCCCCTCAGGGCAGGTTTGATAAACGCCCGAGCATCGATGACCTCGCCGAATCTGAATCCATCGCGCAAGTCGCCGATGTCATTATCTTGCTGCACCGCGAGGACTACTACGACAAGGAGTCCCCGCGCGGGGGCGAGGCCGACCTCATCGTTGCCAAACACCGCAACGGCGCAACAGACACGATCACCGTTGCGGCCCAACTGCACCTGAGCCGTTTCGTTGACATGGCCGCGTAGCTCGAAGGCCAGGTACCGAGTGAGCGCCGGTGGTCCGCTCGGTCCGGGGCGCCTCCGTCATCTACGCGAGCGGTTGCATGTGCGGCCAAGGGGGCCAACAGGATTCCCGGACGAGTCCCGACCCGGATCCTTTCGAGGTTCTGCTGGGCCCTCAGAGGCAACTAGCGGCGCCGGGGTCCGGTGGTTTGGGTTGAGTCGTGCATGCGGTAGGTGGTGCGGTCGACAGTCATGACGATCGGGAAATGGTCCGGCCCCCAACGGTTCTTGCGGACCTGGACCTTCCTTCGAGTGTCGGTCGGCATGTCGGGCGGGTCGACTTCGAGAACAACGTCGGAGTCTTTCAGGAAGGCGTCGTATGCCTCGAGTCCTCCAGGGTCGGGGCTGGGTCCTTGGTAGTCCTGGCCGACCTGAAGGTCGCGGTGCGTCAAGGCGATGACCGTGGTCCCCCCGCTGCTGGCGAGCTGCTTCAGGCCTCGGGAGACTTCGGCAAGCTGGTCAGCCCGCCGCTCCTGCACACTCGGCCGGTCCACGTCACCGTAGTAGTACCGGTCCTCGTCCCCCTCATCCCACTCCTGCTCCTCAAAGTCGAGGAGCTGCACGGCGTCGAGCAGGACCAACTGCGGGCGCAGCTCAGACTCTCTGACGAGCAGGGGCACCTGGTCGTAATACAGTTGCTTCGGGGCATGCACGACCAAGGGCGCGGCCGTACGGCGCTGGCCGTAGATCTCGAGCGTGCGCCGTTGATCGGTGGAGAGGTCGCTAGGAGTCAGGTCCTGTGCGGGAATGCCGGTGCGGCAGGCGCGGAGCGTCGACTCGAATCTGGTGGCATCGCGTCCCCCTGGAAGCAGGACCATCGTCGGGACCTCGCGTTCGAAAACCGCGTGGCTGACGATGTTGATGGCCAGGGTCGAGGCGATGCCGCGGTCTTTGGAAGCGATCGTGATCAGGTTTTCGGCAGCGAAGTACCCGACGGCCCCGTCGATCCCATTCATGCCAGTCGTGAACTTCGCCGATGAGGTTGCAGTGCGGGGGAACTCCTCGGTATCACCGTCCATCGGCAAATACTACGCGGATCCAGAGACCCACGGGGGTACGGCGATCTCGCAGTTCTGGACGTTCAATCGAGTTGTGCCCCAATGATCTCCACCGGAACAGCCGATCCGATAGCTTCAGCTAGGCGCGCCCAACCATGCGGATCGAAGCCGACGCCCTCCCCCGCAACACATCAGCGCGGCAACTGAGCTCGTATTATTCTCGATACGACTTGGCCGCAGGAGAGCCGAAGGACGGTCGTGTATGTTGGTCGCGTCGGCACTCCTGCCGACCGCGTACCGCTCTGGCTATGCGAAACCGCATGTCGCCGTATCAACAGTGGCATGACGCTCGGTTGGCCTCCGCCTAATGAAGGCACCAGATGAAGACATCTGGCTGGACCAACAGATCTCCTGGAATCACAGAACGCCAGTCGGCATGGAACCACCACGGGCATACGAACCGTGGGGCGACATGACGACGCTCGCCTCCTCCACGCTCGACAGGATCGATGAGATCCTGTTGTCCTACGGACCGAGGAAGACAGCGGACATCCTGGTCTTCGACGAAGACGACGAAATGGAAATGTAAGGCTTGGTGGGGCCGGTCCGCTCGTTGAGCGGACCGGCCCCTTCGAGTTGTCAACTTCAGCCTGAACGACCTACGTGACCTTGCGGCCTTCTTCGACGCAGAACACCGCACCGATAAGTCCGCATCGGCAATCTGCCTGGAAACACGTCACTCCCCCCGCTCAGGCGGTGGCCATGAGCCGGTAGATGCTGCGGAGGCTGATCCCGTACTCGGCAGCCAGCGCCTTCTTGCAGGCATCGGCACGTGCCGCGGCCAGTAGTCGCTGATACTCCTCCGGGGCCAGCCGGTCGCGGATGGCGCGGGGTTGGCCGTTGCAAGAGGCAGCGGCGAGCCTTGAGAAGGCAGTCGAGGCCGCTCCACCGGCGACACGCTTCGACAGCCGCATTGATCGCCCCTCCGGACCCATGTTCCAGGGCGGGCGTATCGACATCGAGCACCTCCATTTTGATGGAAGTGCAGTCGCAAGCCCGCGCCCACAACGCCCCGCTTCGGAGCCGCTCCTCATCGGGTCGGTGCCGCGATTGGCGGCCGACCGGCAGTACCGCGCTGCCGACAAGCGGCTCGCCACGGCCGTTGACGAAGGCGGCACGGCCATCGTGCGCCAAGTCATCTCCGGAATGGGCGGGGTCGGCAAGACCCAGATCGCCGCTGCCTACGCCCAGTCACTCTGGGATCGACGCGAAGTCGACCTCCTCGTATGGGTCAACGCCGCCAGGCGCGATGCGATCATCACCGACTTCGCCCGAGCTAATTCCAAGGTCAACCACACTGAATCCGACGACCCGACCGAAGCTGCGAATACCTTCATCACGTGGCTCGCCCATCCCGACTCCCCACGCTGGCTCCTCGTCCTCGACGATCTCACCGACCCCGCTGACCTCGAAGGACTCTGGCCACCTACGACTCCGCGGGGACGCACGATCATCACTACCCGCCGTCGAGACGCGGCTCTGGACACATATGGGGGCATTCGCATCAACGTAGACCTCTTCACTCCCGAAGAAGCCCTCAACTATCTGCAGAACCGCCTCGCCGGCGACCGAAGCCTTCTTGTCGAGGCTGAAGCACTCGCCAGAGACCTTGGGAACCTACCGCTTGCGCTCGCCCAAGCAGCCGCCTACATACTCGACCAACCCGGGATGACCCGTGCCCGCTACCGCGAACTGCTCACCGACCGCACCGTCGCACTCGCCGAACTGAGTCCCGAAGTATTTCCCGATGGGTATCAACGCGCTGTGGCTGCCACCTGGTCGCTGTCCATTGAACTCGCCGACAGAGCGCACCCAGGGCAGACCTCGGAATCCGGTACGTCGGTCTATCCACGTGGTCTGGCCAGAGCGCTCCTCCAGATCGCCAGCTTGACGGATCCCGCGTCATCACCTGCAAACCTGTTCACAACACAACCAGTCCGTGATTTCGTATCGGTGTTCGGCCAGCGTCGGCAAGATCCCGAGACCACCAGGAGCAGTGTCTCCAAGCGAGAGGTCCTTGCCGCGATCGGACGGCTTCATCGGCTCCATCTTCTGGACTTCGATGGAAATGTGATCCGCATCCATGGCGCCGGAGCCGATCCCTCAGCAATCGATCGTTTCCTGACGACAAAAAGTCGCGAACCTGACGGAGTTTAGCGAGGAGAACGAGATTCGCCACTTATGCAAGATTCGCTGAATCTGCTAATGTCGCTCTCATGGTTAAAGATCCGCTGATTCGCGATCTCGTCGCGATCCTGCTGCCGCTGCCGGGCAAGCTGCTGCCCGAGGCCGACCTCGAGTACTTCGAGGAGTGCGAGCGCACACTCGAAGCGACCTACAACGCCCGCGAAGAGCTCGCCGAGCAGATGGCGGAGACCGCCGAGACCGCTGACACCGACCCGCTCCTGACGGCCATCACCGAGGCCAGCCGCATCATCGACGCCCAGGAGGAGCAGCGCCGCTTGCTGTTTGCCTACGCTCGCGAGCACGTGCGCGGTCGCCCATACTCGTTTGACGCGCTCGGCCGCGCAGCGGGCAAGCCCGCGTCCACCGTGCGCAGCTCCATCAAACAGGCCGACATCGACGCCGTCGCCGAACTGCTTGGTCGGGCCGCGCGCGAGAACGCCACGGTGAGCGCCGAAGAGGCGGCCTTCCAGAACATGCGCGGCCTGCTCGACCGCCTCGAGCACACGGGCCGCAAGGAACTGCTGGCCGATGGCGGCGCGCAGCTGCGGCCACTCCTGGCCGGACTCCACGAAGAGGCCGTCGAGCGGGTGATCGCCCGGCTCCGCGGCGACTACGCCGAGGTCCGCCCCCGCCCCGGCTCGAAACTCGCACGCATCCTGGAAGACAAGGTGCAGGAATGAAGCTGCCGCCGCACATGATGGGCCCATCGATCAGCACGTCGCGAGGATGAACGACCACCTCACCGAAGTACTGAGCACCATCCCACCAGGGCTCGGCCGTGAAAAGCGGGTCATGCTGGTCTTCGCCGGCCTGCTGGAGGCCGACCCGGTCAAGGTCGCCGGTGTGGCCGCGGCCGCGCTGTCGCGCCTACATGAAACCGCCGAGCGCTTCGGCGACCGCTGAGCTTTCCTCTCCTCTTCCGGCGGCGGCCGGGACCCCCGAGATTGGTCCCGGCCGCCGCTTCGCTCCATCACCAGCTCAGATCGCGCTCATCCGCATCCGCTTCTGGTTCGTCCACGACGATGGGCGCGAAAACTCGTAGTACAGGTCGGCCTTGCGCGGTCCGGGATCCCACCGGATCGATTCACGGTGGGGATAGGGCCAGTCCCAGTGCCGGCCGAAGCGAGCCGCAGGCGGATCGGCGGCCATGGCGTATACCTCCTGCACGGGCGGCCTCATCGGAGTCCGAGCGCATACTGGTTGGCATGCAACCTCAGCAAGAGCAGCGCCGATTGACCTGGGAGCAAGCCGACAGTGAGATCCGTTGGCTGATGGGCCATCTTGGGGCAGGATTCCAAGAGCGGGTCGATGAAGCGGATGCTGTCCTGTGGGGGCCATTGTCGGACTACGACCGACACTTGGCCCGTAGCAAGTTCGGCGAACTAACCTGCGCGCTCGCCAGCTACTTCCACCGTGACCGTGAACTCCCACAGCAGAACCTGTCGGCGGAGGAAGACCGAGTGCTGACCTTGGCAGTCCTCGCGCGAGCATGCGGCGAGCACTCGGTCCTCGGATGGCAAGAGCGTATCGCCCGGATAGCCAATGCCGATGACCGAACCTATCGATCGCTTCACTTCGAGATCGAGACGGCCGGCATCCTCGCCCGCTCAAGCGACCACACAGTCGAGTTCGTCCCAGAAGACGGCCCAGCCAAGAACTGCGATCTCCGCATCGGGGGGTTCATCGACGTCGAGTGCAAACGACTCGATGGGCGGCGTCGGCAGGACCAGAATTCCGCCGACTTCTGGCGGCGCCTCAGAGACATGCTTTGGCAGCGGGTCGCCTCTCTGGGCAACGAGTATGTGTTCATCGTCGAGGTCGCCGGCGCCCCCACCAACGATGATCTCGCCTGGCTTCTCCAAGAGGCGCGGCTCCAGCTCTCTGACGACAGCGAAGCCTCCGGCGCAACAGATGACGACCGTGTACGTTTCTGGTTCAAACGCTCCCCAGTCAGGATCGTCAACGGGCAACTCGAGGGGGCCGGCATGCCGGTCGAGGTGCTAGAGACATTCGACTTTGGGAGGTTCGAGGCTCGGGCAGAGCTTGATGAGGACCGGCGCAACCTCGTCGACGGCGTCGCCTGCACCTTCGCGTTCAAGTCTGGTGCGGAACTCGACCTCGTCAAAAGTGCCAAGCGAGTCATTCGCAAAGCGCGCCGCCAACTGCCGAAGGACCGTCCCTCGCTGGTTGTGGTCGACGCTTACGAGCCGATCCTGGAGCTTCCGCTGGAGGAACGCGCCGCCACACGGGAGCAGATCTATGCCGGACTCCAGGCCGACCTTGCAGACCACGGCCGACCTACCGGCGTCATCCTGGCCGCCCCTGACAACGATGTCGGCCTCGGAAAGCGCAGCATGGTGTACGCGGGGAACCCGCAGCCCTCGGCCCCATTCCCCGCCGGATTCGAGCTGTTTACCGGTTGGGCGCCAGCCTGAGCGCTTCCAGAGGGTCTACGGCCCTCGGAAGATCTCTTTCACCGAGCCGGTGGCCGGGTCGATCGGCTCCAGTTCGGGAGCGAATCTTTCAGATCGCTCCCGCTCTGCTTTGGCGAGCCGGATGAGGACTCCAGCGATACGGTGCGCGTCGATGGTCTCGCGCCGCTCACCGATCATTTTTTATCTTTCGGTCGTGTCCTGACATCGCCCGACCGTAATGCCGGAGTTCTCAAATTCCGCGGAAGCGACCGCGCCGTGTCGTCGTTCAGGCTGCCAGAAGCCGGTAGATGCTGCGTCGACTGATCCCGTACTCGACAGCCAGCGCCTTCTTGCAGTAACCAGCCCGGGCAACGGTCAGTAGTCGCTGATAGTCACCCGGGTCCAACCGGTCCCGAATCGCGCGGGGCTGACCGTTGCGCGAGGCAGCGGCCAGATCGGAGACTCCCGACCCCGACTGGTGCCGTTCCGGGGCCGCCGCGGCCGAAATGACATCCCGTACGCGTGCCAACATGGCCGTGACCTGCGGTGATGAGTTGTAGTCAGCGGTGCTAAGGTCCACAACACATTGATACTTGTGAATATCATTCACTTTTGTTGTGTAACAACACGTCTCGTGGGGTACCGGTTGATGTCATCCGATGTTGATGGCCGTTCATTCTACTGCGGCGACGAGTTTCGCAGCGATCAGCTGATTTAGCATCTTGCAGCGCGGTGGCGGTCCCCCTGCGACGCCGCCGCCTGGCGTCTCAGCAACCCGAGCTCAGCCGGTTGGCGGACTCCTTGAGTGATAGCCCACTTTTCAAGGCGCTCAGACTCTCCGGGCTACGGGATTCTGGCTCGCGCTCGCTGAGACACTAGCTGCATGCCCTCACTCGAAGCGGACCCGTACCTAGATGGCCCCCTGGGATGGTCCCACCAGGCTATGCAGCGGCTCCTGCGAGAACGGCACCTTGCCGACGAGAGCGAACCCGGGGCGAAAGGGCAGCGCGGTGGACGGCGTCGCGCCGTCCAGTTCCAACGTGACACCGTCAGCTCGATGCGCAGTGCCGGCCGGAGGGCGATGACTGGAGCGGTCGCACTCGATGTGGACTTCACCTGCTGCAAGCGCAATCCGCCAGGGATTCATCGCCTGGCGAAATATCTCCTCGACGTCCTCGGGCCGGCCCTCGAACCCAAGGATCTTGGACGCCGGAGCGTCTTGTATGGCGATGATCGCCAAGTCAAACTGCTCCACGTCAGCCTCAACCAGGCATGGGACCCCGACCCTAGCGCGCAGTCAACAACGGCAAGCACACGGGTGGTCGCACGCCCGATCCGCGACGTCGCCGAAGACCTCCGGGTCGCCGACGAGATACGTTCCCGCTTCGATCAGTGGCCGCGCGAAGCCGATGCCAGCCCCTTCTACATTCCCGTCGACGACTTCGACGATGTCCTCGTGCCGCCCCCATTTTCAGCTGAGCCTCTGCCGAAACTGGCCAAACCCCTGTCGCAGTTGGACCGCTTCGACCAACACTGGCGGTGGTACCGCGCCCAGGAAGCCTACCTAGCTGCCACCGATGCCTACCTGCTGTCATACCTGTGCACGTGCCCCAACGACATCGCCGGGACACGCGAGAGCGCCCCAGACTCGGCCGGAACGGTCACCGAGCACGCGGCATCGCTCAGCGATATGTACCGGCCCCTGCTCCTCACTCTGCCGTTCGGCCTACCCCTCCCCGGCTTTGCACTGGCCTCGGGCGAATGGAAACGCTATGGCGAGCAAGCGCGCACAGCGCTCGCGGCGTTTCTGGACCGGTGGCCCCTGCTTCGTCCGCTGCTGGTGCCCGTCAAGGTCACGTTGATGATCACCCCCTCGATCCGCGGCATGGATCTGGACAACATCGCCCTGACCTTGCTTCCAATGATCCACGACGTCCTTCAACCCCATATCGACCCGCTGACCATGCACCGACTCGGCATGCCCCTGCCCTCAGGCGGGCCCGAACACGAGAAACACGCCAAGGCTCTTCGCCGGCTCCGCTCACTCAACGAACACAGCGTCACCGCCTACCAGGTCATCGAGTTGAAACGAACTCCCCAGTCACCCCAAGAGGGGACAATCAACGTGCTCCTCGGCGACGGGACCGGACCCCGAAGCTCATGGGAGACCGCCCACGACTACCTCCACCAGAATCTCCCAACGCTCCTTGAGTCCGACCGCTATCGATAATTTGCAGCGGGGTGAAGCACTGACGCGGGCCTTATCGGGAGTGGTCGGTAGAGCAGGTCTGGGTTATATTCAGACCTTGAGCTGCACTATCGGGACTGCTGAGCCTTCTAGGATCCTTGCCACTTGCTCACGATGTTGCTGGTGTACAAAGACCATCAACAATTCCTTCGCCCTTGACCCCGCAACGTAGAGCACTCGACGGCTCTCCGAGTCATGACCGTGTTCCCAGTCGTCAAGGAGAGTGCGGCCGGATTCCTCGTTCGGCTTGAGCGACTTGGGAATCACGATTCCGACACCTTTGAACTCTCGGCCCTTCACCCCGTGCACCGTCGAGCATTGAACGGGCAAGCGGCCACAGTTCGAAATGCTGTTCCAGACTTCCTCGGTCGGCGCCTGGAGCAACTTCCCAAGTCCGTTGAGTTCAGGTTCGACGACGTTGAGTTCCGCCCACTGCACGCCCCGAAAATAGGCCCTCACCTCGTTCGCGAACTGACTGCGCGTCTTCCCCTGCGCCGCCAAGCTGACCGCCATGCGAACGGAGACTTCTCGGAGCCGACGCTCGTCGATTCCGAGCTCAGCACAAGCTCCCTCGATGCTCTTAAAGCGGAGATCTCCCCCATCGGCCAATACCGCGAGAATTGCCTTCTCGACCCTTCGAACGGCATCACGGCGGGCAACGGCGTCGGTCTCAGCAGATCGGAGTTTGAGACCAGCGTCGGCGACCGCGGCTACCCGATTGCTTCCTAGTTCTCCTGATGCGGCCATGCCAGCCGCGCGAAGTGCGTCCTTCCGCCTGTGAGCGAGAAGGACGAGCTCATCCGTATGCACTTCGTATTGCTTGGATATGGAGAGCGCCGAGGGAAGGATTTCATCGGGTTTGGCGTACGTGACGAGGTAGATAGGAGTTCCGAGCTCCGCGGTATCGCCGACAGGCCTCTCGATCATGGTCCGCGACCGTAGCGAGTTGTTGAAGGCGCAGATCGCAGGGCTGCTCCGCCAGTTCTCAATAAGCATTGGTTGCAAGGGCAGCGTGGTTCCAAACTCGAGTACTTTGGTCGGCGTTGCGCTTCGGAACTCGTATATGGCCTGGTCGAGATCGCCTACTGTCACCATCCGGATGCCCAGACCCCGAAGGAACTCCAGGATCAGCAATTCTTCGCGGCCGCAGTCCTGGACCTCATCGACGATGATCTCAGCAAACCGAGATCGAAGCAGTCCGCCGAGGATCGGGCGGTACTTGTCATTCGAGATCCATATCTCTGCGAGGAATCGCGCAGTGTCGCAGCTGACCGTTCCCGCCTGGAGCAGGCTCCGGAGGACCTGGGCAGCACGTTGCTCTGCCTCCAAGCGGAGTCCCCTCAACTTCTCCCTGGCTTCCACGTTGCCGAAGTTCCGATCGACCCTGCCCATGTCGAGTGTGGCCCGCAGTTGGTCGTCGAAGTCGAACCACTCAAGGTCGACATCTGCGGACTTGCCGGTAGCCATGCGGAACTTCGTGCCTTGAACCTCGCTCCACGACTGCACGTACCGTGGGTGCACCTTGAAGAAGGCGACATACAGCGGCGTGACGATGAAGCGGTGCAGGAAAGCGTCGAAGGTCCCTACGAAGTTGGGCGCGCTGAGTACGTCGCTTCGATCCCCGCACCTCGTGCGGACCTCGTCGATTGCCGTGTTGGTGAACGAAACGAGAGCGATACCTCGCCGGTCTTCCTCAGAGGCACGCTTGAGGAAGCGTGCCACCATGGCACGGGTCTTTCCTGCGCCGGGGCATGCTGCGACGAACAGGTCCGCGTCAGCGTTGACGAGGATCTTCTGGTCATCGGTGAGGCTCACGTCGCTCACTGGCGACCCTTGTGGTCGTTGACCGATACCGTGATGGCGGTGGTGAGATAGTCCGGGGTGGTGAACGGCTCATCGCTGGCGATCAATACGGCGATGTCCTGAGCGAATTCGCCCTTGCTGATGAACTTGTCGTCGAGCCGGAGCGCCTTGTACAGCCCGAACTCCGGCCCCAGGCGGTGGGAAAGCGTTGTGTCCCATTTCTCCTGGCTTCGAGGATGCTGCTTGAGGTACGCCTTCTCCAGGATCGGGCGATTGCCCTCGGGTTCAAGAAGATCGGCTTCCAGCGTGTGCGGGGCTTCGGCGACGATCAGCCGCCCAGCCGCTCCAATGCTGCTGGCGTGCGCTTCAAGATCGATCTTGCGGTTGTAGATCTTCTTACCGTCATCTCCCTCCGGATCAGTTGGTGTGGATCCTTGATCCGCTGTCGCAGATGCCGAATCAGGTTTCTTAGCGCCCTCGGACTCTTCCTGAGCACGGGATTTCTTAGGTTTCTCCTCTTCAGGAAGTTGGGGGTCGGCATCTGTGACCACGACGAGCTGATCGAGCAGCCGGCAGCCGTTCACCTCCGAGAGCAGCAAGGTGATGTAAGGCTTGAAATCGACGCTTCCGACGTTGCCAATGGTGACGCCCCGGAACGCGCGCTTCAGATCCTCAGCATCCTTGAACACGCTGTGGCGTGCCATCACGGGGAGCAGCACCGCCTCGGCGATCCCTTCCACAAGGATCACCCGCCGTGCAAAGAGCAGCCCTGCCCTGGTGGCATCGAGATACTGATCGATCTTGCGTCGCTCCGACTCCGTCAGATCGATACTCGCCAGGGCGAGCGCCTTGGTCTTCCGAAGCGCGACCTCCGTGGATGTCCCGTCCTCGGAGGAGATGGATTCTCGTTCAACCACGGTTCGCAGGGCCACGATGTTCTGGATACCGACGCTGCTGGCCAGGTTCGGTGAGTGCGTCGTGGCGATAACCTGGATACGTCCGGCCGGGCCGCGCGCATCGTCCTCCGGAGACGCCTCGACCTGCTCCCGGAGGTACTCAAGAAGGACGGCCTGGAGTTGGGGGTGAAGATGCGCCTCAGGCTCCTCCACCAGGAATAGAGTGAGCTCGGCGTCCCGCGCCTTCTGCAATTCGAGGATCACGGTCGCCATGTACAGCAGGTTGGCGTACCCTAGCCCGGATTCGATCAGGTCAGCCGGTTCAACGCCATGCTCGGCCATCTTGACGCGCATGCTCCGCGTCAGCCGGTTCAGCTCATGCTCGGTGAAGGTGACTTCGACATCCTGCGCGCGGACAGCATTCGTCAGTTTGCTCAGGTGTCCTTGGATAGCCTTGGTGGTCGTCTCGAGCACGCCATGCCGCTTGATGCCGTTGAACGCGTCGTTCGCGTCCTTCAGGAACTCCTCCTGCTGCTCCTCAGTTGTGAGGTGCTGGATGACCCGGGCGAGCCGATTGCCTTCGGCTGAGTCCAATTCCTTCTGCGCATCACGCAACGGAGCGAGGTAGACATGCGCAATCTGCTCGCGCTTCTCAGGCTCCGCTTCTGCACTGTTGGCAGGACCGGCCGTGAACCGGGACGCCACTCGGTACCGACGGGTCGAATCTGATCGGAATCTGCCGGTGTAGATCACCTGATCGGCCTTGACATCCAAGGCAGTGACGTAATGCGCACGTTGGAAATCCGTCAGACCTGCGAACTCGACGCGGACCTCGGCTTCCTGGCCTTCCCTCCCATGGGCCAGATCCGACACCGAGAACCAGCGCGTGGCCCGCCGACTCAGAGGGGTGGTCGCGAGCCGGAGAGCTTCGATGACATTTGACTTTCCCGAGTTGTTCTCTCCGACAACCAGAGTGATCCCGGGTTGAAGATCAATGGATACGTCATAGGCCGACCGGAAGTTCTTCAGTGCGATCCGTTGCAGGTACATCCCGCGTCTTGCAGTCTCGGTTCCCATCAAATCTCCTCATTCCGACCCAAATCTACCTATCCGCCCTGCGACGCAAAAGAACTACGGGGACTTACCAGGGCGACACGTTCTGCTCGCGGATTCGGTTGCATCACGCCTCGACTTCCGCTCGCGCAGGGAAGATTACGTATGCAGTACGGCAAATCCGAGGCAAGAAGCGCAAACACATGTGCAGGTTCTCGACCTCTGATACGGCATAGACCTACTCGTTGGCTAACGTTCGAGACTTACTCATGAAAGCGTCCGCTGAGACGATGCAAATCCACCTCCGGCGACTCGATCAAACAACCGATAAGGAGTATTCATGGCAAGGCGGACGCAGGTCGTCCTCATCGATGACCTCGATGGCGGCAAGGCCGACGAGGCGCTCAGGTTCGACCTCGACGGTCAAGCGTACGAGATCGACCTCTCGGATGTGCATGCCAAGGAACTCCGCGATGCGCTGGAGAGGTTCCAGGAGGCGGGCACGCGACTCGGTCGATACAGCCTCGGCGCCACGCGCGGGCCCGTCCCGCAGGTCGCGGTCCCTCGCCGCCAGTCTGCCAACCGGGACCAGAACAAAGCGATCCGGGAGTGGGGCCGAGCGGAACGGCAAGAAGGTGTCGCCGCCGCAAGCTGAAGCATGCAGGTCACCAGAGCGTCGCCTGCAACGGCTGTTCCTCCGGTGGAGAATCCGGGGCATGGGCGCTTCGGCATAGCGGGCATCCTGTGCCTCTACGAGTTCGTTTGTTCACGGCCGCTTCCCATTCATGTCCAGCCGTGCACCGCCACCACATGACCCGGTTCGAGAACGGGCGCAGCCGCTCCGGGGTCCAGTCACCGTTCAAGCCGGCCGCGAACTCTGCGGCAATCTCAGGGAACCGGTCAGCGAGACTGTGTCCTGGGGCCGCCGAGTTCGCTTCGTGACGGGCTTTGAGAATGCATGAACGACATCCGGTTCCCTCCGCTCGCGAACGTGCGACTGGGGACGCCTGCCACCGGTGTCCGCATGTCGGGCACCGCCACCACACCAAGGTCCGCGACTCCTTGCGGACCTCCTCGGGCCCTTCAGGGTTCGCTTCGCGGTCCCACTGATCGACGAGGTCGGGTCGGGCAGCGGCGAACGATGCGACGTGCGCCCGTTCAGCATGGTAGGTGGCCCACCGGTCGTGCCGTTCACATTCGGGGCAGGAGGCGCCCCCGGTCGTTCGGGACGACAGCAGCGACGAAGTCTCGTGCCCGCGCTCGCACAACCAGTGCACGGTGACGTTCGCTGCAGGGACAAGGTTCCATGGGTTGAGCTCGCCGTTCTTCGTTGGATGCCAGTTGGGCACAATTCTCGGGAACAGTTCGGCGGCCGATCCACCTGGCGGTGGAGTCCGATGCCCACGCTTGTCAGCGAACACGCATGTGCGGCAGCCTCCTCGCTGCTTGGTACGGCTGCGAACCGACGACTCCCATTCACGCCCGCAGTCCGGGCATTGCCACCACACGCGGTAGTCGCTCGTGATCTTGTAATCCCGGGGTGTGCGGCCTTCATTGCGCGTCGGGTGCCACGCGGCGGCGATTTCCGGATCTGCCGCGAGGGAGTCTTCGAACTCGTCCGGGCGGTACCGCAGGGGGGCGTCCATTTTCCGGCATTCCTTGCAGCCAGCGCCTTTGATGGTCCGGTCGGCCACTTTCTGGATCCATGCGTGTCCGCGCGCGCACCGCCACCAGATCTTCCACTGTGATGCGGGCATGAAGTCGGCGCCGGTGCGGCCCTCGTTCAGGTCCGCGGCCACTTCAGCGGCGATCACCGGATACTTGTCCGCGAGGCTCTGCCCCGGCGGCGGCGGTTTCGGCTGTTTCCGCTTCGCTTGCTTGCAGGTCGCGCAGCCAGGCCCGGACCCGTTCGCGCGGCCGGCGACCGCGGCCTTCCATTGGTGTCCGCAGGAGTGGCAGCGCCACCACACGCGCTCTTGCGAACCGGACCCGTACGCTTCGGGCCCAGTCCCGTTCGTGTTAGTGTCCCAGTCGCAAACGAGTTCGGGATGATCACTCGCCAGGGAACGCTGCACCCGTTCCTTGTAGGCCGCTGCAGCGGCCGCCGCGCCCATGCGTGAACCTGCCCTCACGTACGCATCGGCGTTCACGGGATAACCGAGATAGGCGAGATGCGCGAGCAGCAGTTGCGCGGCCTCGAGGACGGTTGCTGTTATCGGGATGCACAGGTCCCGGTCGGTGAGTGCTTCAAGGCCCTGACGGACACGAACGACCGTCCACCCGAGAGCAGTCAGATCCGCAGTCTTCTCACTGTCACGAGATTGACTCGTTCGATGATGGAGGTTCCCGTCAAACTCGATGGCAAGGTGCCATTCGGGGGCAGCAATGTCGACTTGACGCCACCGGGTTCCTTCAGGAAGGCGCAGGTCGTGAACAACGAGGCATCCCGCTGCACGGAGTTCATGGAACAGTTCGATTTCGAACCGTGACGTGCCTTGCGGGATGCATTTGGGGCAACGTGTGTTCTGACTGGTCCGCATGGACGGGGACGTCTGCCATTCGTGGCCGCGAGGGCACTGCCACCAGAGCGACCGTTTCGACGATCCGGGAAGGAGATCTGAAGGGGTGAGGTCACCGTTGCGGTTCGGGTGCCATTCAGCGGCGACATCAGGGCGGACTTCAGCAAGGCTTCCTCCCGGGGGAGGTTTGCGGAAGCCGAACCGGGACCGGCTCGCGCACTGTGGACATCCTCGCGGGTTGGCAGCCTTGTTTCGGTTGGAGACGTATGCTTCCCATTCGTGCGCGCACTCAGGGCAGGCCCACCATGCTTTCGAATTCCAGCAGGCGGGAATGTCGGCGGGCGTCAGGTCCCCGTTCTTGACCGGGTGCCATTGTGCTGCCAGAGCGGGGTTGTCCAATGCGAGGTTCGGTCGGCGGATTCGTGCTCGGTCTGCCATGGCGTCACCGTAGGGTATCGGTCCGACATTGAACGCTTCCGTGTGATTTGGCGCTGGTTCAGCCGCAGCGACTCCGGCCCGCGGCCGCGGACGGCACCTGTCCATCCCGGTTGGCGTCACCATCGGCCGCGGCTACACCCCCCAGCTCTACTGCCCCGAATCCGAAACCCATCCCAACCGCGCCGTCATGTCCTGGACGCTACATGGTCCACTGGAATCTCCCCTGGAACCGCCCGCCTCAGTTCCACACTACGAACGTCGACGACGGCTTGGAGACGAGCCCTCGGAACTGCTTGATGCGAGGTCAGGGGCTCAGGAATCCCTGGTGATCTCTTGGACCGAGCCCATGGCCGGGTCCACCGGTTCGAGCTCGAGACCGAGACCTTGCGCCCGCAACCGCTCCGCTTTCCCAAGCCGGATGAGGACTCCGGCGATGCGGTGAGCGTCGATGGTCTCGCGCCGCTCGCCATACACGCTGATCCGGCGCTCATATCCTGACATCGCCCGACCATAACGCCGGAGCCCTCACCTTCCTTGGAAGCGATCGTGCCGTGTCGCGACTCAGCCGACCAGGAGCCGGTGGATGCTGCGCCGACTGATTCCAAACTCAGCCGCCAGCGCCTTCCTGCAAGCCCCCGCACGAGCCGCGGTCAGCAAACGCTCGAACTCCTCAGGCGCGAGCCGGTCCCGGATCGCCCGAGGTTGACCATTGCGGGAGGCAGCCGCCAGCGCAGAGACTTCCGGTGCCGACTGGTGCCGTTCCAGGGACCCGGCGGCCGAAATGACGTCCCGTACGCGTGCCAACAGGCGCGTGACCTGCGGTGATGAGTTGTAGTAAGCGGTGCTAAGGTCCACCATTACGAAGCCCCGGCCTTTGAGCCGGGGCTTTCGCATTCAGAGCCGATCGGCCTCTCACTCCGGCTCTTTCAAGGTCTCGCCGAACGCCCCTTCGAGCAGTTCCCCGAGCCCTGCTCACTTGCCCGCATCCGCAGGCACTCCTGTATGGTGGTGCGCGGTGTGCCGGGAAGTCTGGTCGGCGACATGCCGTCGACCCGATCGGAGCCCCGACCAGTGCCCTCCTCCCCTGAACCCTGGAAGTCCCCGGTCTGGCGGTCCGCGCCGTCATTCCTCTACTCGCGCAAGCCTCTCGCCCGGTACGTGGGTCGACCGGCCGCGGAGTTCCTCAAGATCGAGCCGGCGGCTGGGGTGGTCCTCGTCGCCTGCGCGGCGCTGGCGATGCTGTGGGCGAACTCGCCTTGGTCGGCCTCCTATGAGGCGGTGTGGGGCATGGACATCTCGATCCACGTCGGATCCTTCGAACTCCACCACAGCTTGCGGGAGTGGATCAACGACGCCTTGATGGCGATCTTCTTCTTCGTGGTCGGCATGGAGATCAAATCGGAGATCGTCTCGGGCGAGCTGCGCAGCGTCCGCAACGCGGTCGCTCCGGTGGCCGGGGCGATCGGCGGCATGGCCGTTCCGGCGCTCGTCTACGCGGCGTTCAACGCCGGCGGCGCGGGCTCCGGCGGCTGGGGTGTGCCGATGGCGACCGACATCGCCTTCGCCGTGGGCGTGCTCGCCCTGTTCGGGTCGCGCATCCCCTCTGCCGCCAAGGTGTTCCTGCTGACCCTCGCGATCGTGGACGACCTCGGCGCGATCGCCGTCATCGCGATCTTCTACACCGACGAGCTCTCCATGCCCTGGCTCGCGGCCGCGGGCGCGATCCTCGCCCTCGCGATCGGCTTGCGGGTGCTGAACGTGTGGTCCGGTCCGGTGTACCTCATGGTCGGTATCGCCCTCTGGCTGGCCGTCCTCGAATCCGGCATCCACGCCACCATCGCCGGCGTCGCCATGGGCCTGGTCATCTCCGCCAAGCCGCTCCTGGACCCCGCCGCGGCCCACGCCAAGGCACAGGAACTCGCGAAGCAGGGGCTCACGGTCGAGGAGACCGAGCAGCTCGCACGGCTCACACGCGACGCCCAGCCGCCGACCCACCGCCTCCAGCACGAGCACCACCCGTTCTCCTCGTTCATCGTGCTGCCGCTGTTCGCGCTCGCCAACGCCGGTGTGGCGCTCTCAGGCGATCTGCTCGCGACCGCCGCGACCTCGGCGGTGACGCTCGGGATCGTGGTCGGCCTGGTCGCCGGGAAGACCTTGGGGATCACCGCCGCGGTGTGGATCGCCGTCAAGTCCGGAGCCGGACGGCTCCCCGAGGGCACGACCTGGCCGCTGTTGACCGGGATCGCGGCCGTCGCCGGTATCGGGTTCACCGTCGCCCTGTTCATCACCGAGCTCGCCTTCCACAGCGGCGAGGCCGCGCTGCTGTCCGACGAGGCGAAGATCGGGGTCCTGGCCGGGTCGGTGGCCGCCGCCCTCATCGGCGCTGCGATCGTGGGCCTGACCGCCCCCGAACGACCGACCGACACAACCGCCTGACCGCGCAGGTTGCGCAACAGAATGTTATTGCCTAACATTTTGACCGTGACAGGCGCATCGAAACGTGAGCGAACGCGGGCGCGGCTGGCCGAGCACGCGATCGCCCTGTTCGAGGATCAGGGGTTCGAGGCGACGAGCGTCGCCCAGATCGCGGACGCCGCCGGAGTCAGCGAGATGACCTTCTTTCGGCATTTCGGCAGCAAAGAACAGGCGGTGCTGACCGATCCCTTCGACCCGGTCGTCGCCGCGGCCGTCGGCGCCCGGCCCCTCGGCGAGGCCCCCCTGGAGCGAGCCGCGCGCGGACTGCACTCGGCCCTGGCCGCATTGTCCGAAGCGGACTTGGCGACCGCGCGGCGCAGAACCGCGATCGTCGCCCGCACACCCGTGCTCCGCGCCGCGGCCGCCACGCAGAACGAGGTCACGGTCACCGCCATCGCCGAGCGACTCGCCGGAGACGGCGCCGATCCGTTCGCCGCAACCGTCGCGGCCCAAGCCGTCATCGCCGCCGTGACCACGGCGCTGTACGCCTGGGCGGAGCGCCCCGAACGTTCACTGGCCGCCACCGTCGGCGCCGCGCTCGAGGTCTTGGACCCCGATCATGACTGACCGGCTCGCGATCGAGGACGCCGTACGCGCCTACGGGCCGCACGCCGGTGTCCTGGGCCTGTCGCTCACGGTCGCACCGGGTTCGGTACAGGCGCTCGTGGGGCTCAACGGCGCGGGGAAGACGACCCTCATGCGCGCCGTCCTCGGGATGGTGCGACTCGATGCCGGATCGGTCCTGATCGACGGCATACCGGTCGGGGCGATGCCCGCCGCCGCCTGGGCGCGGGTCGGTCACCTGCTCGACCGGCCGTTCGCCTACCCCGAACTCGACGTTCGCGCGAACCTCGAAGTGGCCGCGCGGCTCCGGGGCCTGCCCGCCCAGGCCGTCCCCGCAGCCGTCGCCGCCTCGCTCGGTCGCATGGGCATCGGCCGGTACGAGCGGGTCCGGGCCTCGCGGTTGTCGAAGGGCAACCGGCAACGCCTGGGCCTGTCGGCCGCTTTGATCGCCGACCCGGATCTGGTCGTCCTGGACGAGCCCACCGACGGCCTCGATCCTGCGGGAGTGATCGCTCTGCGCGAGGCGCTGCGCGAGCGGGCCGACAGCGGCGCGGGCGTCCTGGTCTCCAGCCACCACCTCGACGAGGTCGCGCGCGTCGCCGACCGCATCTCGGTGATGAACCGCGGCAGGATCATCGGCGCGCTGGAGCCCGCTGAAGCCGAGCTCGAGCGCGCGTTCTTCGAACTGGTGCTCGCCGACGACCGTCGGCATGAAGGGGACTCGGTGTGAGCGGTCTTCGAGCGGCCCTGTGGGTCGAGGCGCGCAAGGCCCGGGCCGCGCGTGTGCTGCACGTCGCGGCGGTCCTGCTCGTCATCGGAGCCGCGGTCCTCAGCGCGTCCCTGACCGCGGCGGTCGAGGCGGGGAACGAGCAGATCGTCGCCAAGCTCGGGCAGGCGGCCGGATCCGAAGGGTGGCCGCTGCTCACGGCCACGGTGACGCAGATCGTCGCGGCCGGTGCCGTGCTGACGTTCGGCCTCACGTTGAGCTGGCAGTTCGGTCGCGAGTTCACCGACGGTACGGCGTACGGGCTGTGCGCGCTGCCGGTCTCCCGCACCGCGCAGGTGGTCGCGAAGTTCGTCGTCCACACTGTCTGGACGCTCGCAGTGGCCGCCGTCCTGGTCGGTTTCGTGGTCCTCACCGGTCTCGCCGTCGGCCTGGGTCGGCCCGACCACGGTGATCCGGCGGCTCTGGGCCGCCTCCTGGTCCTGTGCGTCCTGGGTGGTCTCGTCGCGGCTCCGGCCGCTGTGGCCGCGACGCTCGGCCGTGGGCCGATGCCCGGCATCGCGGCCACGGTAGGCGTCATCGTGCTCGCCCAGGTGTCGGTGGCGGCCGCACCCGCATCGAGTGCCTGGATCCCGTTGGCCGCTCCGGCACTGTGGGCGATGCGACCCGACCAGGTCTCGCTCGCACAGTTGGGGCTGACGGCCGTGACCGCCGTCGTGTTCGCGGCCCTGACCGCTCGGGCCTGGAGCCGCCTCGAACTCGACCGCTGAGTCGACTGCACCGGTCAGAACCGGAAGCGGAGGATCCAGACGCCTCGGCGGGCCCGGCCACGCCGGGCCGCGAACACCCGTGCCATGACCCGACAGGCGGCGTCGAAGTGCTCGGTGAGACGCGACACCACCTGGTGCCGCATACGAGTTCGACGGCGACCGAAGCGTCGGGCCGGCGCGAACTCAGCGGAGGCGTCGGGCGAGCGGGTCGGGTTCGTCGCCGACGCGGGCGAGCCTGAGCTTGACGTCGACGGCCTGGACGCCGTAGCGGGCGGGCATGACCGGGTTGAGGTCGAGCTCGGCGATCTCGGGGACGTCCTCGGCGAGGCGGCCGAGCCGCAGCAGCATGTCGGTCAGGGCGGCGGTGTCGACCGGGCGGGAACCGCGGTAGCCCTCGATGAGCGGCCTGGACTTCAGCGAGCGCCACATCGACTCGGCATCCGTCTCGGTGATCGGAAGGAGTCGGAACTGCTTGTCGTCCAGTACGTCGGTGGCGGTGCCGCCGGCGCCGAGCATGACCAGCGAGCCGAACTGCGGGTCGTGGACGATGCCCGCGGCGAGTTCGACATCGGCGTCCATCATGTGCTGGACGATCACCCCGGCGTCTTCGTCGCCGTCGATGAGCGCTGACACGGCGGTGAAGGCCGCACGGACCTCGTGGGCGTCGTTCAGGCCCAGTCGGACGGTCCCGGTCCCGGTCTTGTGGATCAAGTGCGGGTCGTCGGCTTTGACCGCGACGGGGTACCCGACGGATCGAGCGGCGGCGACGGCCTCGCCCTTCGAGGACACTCGGACGGCCGGGGCCAGTTGGACGTCGTAGCAGGCCAGGAGCGCGGCGGCGTCTCGCGCGGTCTGCCACCCCTCCCCCGATTCCAGGAGCCGGTCGACGATCGCACGCGCGCCCGCCCGGTCGATGCAGGCCAGGTCGGGGCGGGCGCCGAGGGACTTGGCGCGCCATGCGGCGTAGGCGGCGGCTCGGCCGAGCGCGGCGACGGCGGGCTCGGGGAAGGCGAACACCGGGGTCCTGCGGGCGCCCAGCGTGGTCGGCGGTTCGGGCAGGCCCATGACCACGGCGACGGCCGGGAGGTCGGGGAGCGTGTCGAGCGCGTCGGCGATGGCGGCGAGGTTCCCTTCGATGTCGCTGGTGCCGGTGGCGGCGAACACCGCGGCGAGGAGGTCAACCTCCCCTGAGGTGCCGAGGATGGTGATCGCCTCGGCGAAGGAGTCGGGCTCGGCGGCGGCGCTGAGATCGACCGGATTGTCGGCGGCGGCCGCGGCGGGCACCGCGGCGGTGAGCCGCTCGCGCGCGTCGCCGCTGAGACCGGGGACGTCGAGTCCAGCGGTTGCGGCGGTGTCGGCGGCGAGGACGCCGACCCCGCCGGCGTTGCCGACCACGCCGAGTCGCGCCCCGCGCGGGAGCGGCTGATCGACCAGGACGCGTGCGGTGTCCAGGAGCTGCTCCAACGTGTCGCAGCGGATCACGCCCGCCTGCTTGAACAAGGTGTCGACGGCGAGGTCGGACGTGGCCGCGGCGGCGGTGTGCGAGAGTCCTGCCCGCCGCCCGGGCTCGGAGCGGCCGCCCTTGACGGCGAGCACGGGCTTGCGTCGGGCGACGGCGCGGGCGACGCGCCCGAACTTGCGCGGGTTCCCGAAGGACTCCAGGTAGAGTGCGACGGCCTTGCAGGCGGGGTCGTCGTACCAGTAGGCGAGCAGGTCGTTGCCGGACACGTCGGCCTTGTTGCCCAGGGAGACGAACGAGTGGACACCCATACCGGTGCGGGTGGCGTGCGCGAGCGCGGCGATGCCGACCGCTCCGGACTGCGAGGCGAGCGCCAGGCCGCCGGCAGCGGGCGGCTCGGCGGCGAAGCTCGCCTGGAGGCGGATCGAGCCGTCGGTGTTGACGATGCCGAGGCAGTTGGGGCCGACCAGGCGCATGTCATGGGCGCGGGCGATGCGCACCAGTTCGGCCTGCGCCGGGGCGTCGCCGGTCTCGGCGAATCCGGCCGAGACGATGACGGCGGCCCGGGCGCCCGCGGCGCCCGCGTCCCGCAGCACTGCGGCGACGTCCGGAGCGGGGACCGCGACGACGACCAGGTCGACAGGGTCGGGCAGTTCGGTCAAGGACCGCACGGCGGGCAGCCCCGCGAGTTCGGCGGCGTCAGGGTGGACCGGGACGACGGGGCCGTTGAAGCCGCCCTTGACGATCGAGCGCAGGATCTCCGCCCCCACCCCGGTTCCCGTGCGGCTCGCGCCGGCGACCGCGACGGAGGCCGGGTCGAGCAGGGGCCGCAGGGAGCGGCGTTCGGCGGCCCGTTCGCGCTCGGCGATGTCCCGGCCGAAGGCGCCGTCGAGTTCTGCGGTGAGCACGACGTCGACCACGCCGTCCGCGTACGGCATAGCCGCACCAGGTGCGAGTCGGCGGGCCAGCCGCAGCATCTTGTGGTTCCCGCCCAGCACCTGCCCCTTCAGCTGCTTGACACCGCCGGCGGAGGCGGCCAGCGCCAGATGCTCCAGCAGGAGGGTGCCGAGGCCGCGATGCCGGTGGGCCGCGGCGACGAGCACGCCGAACTCGGCATGGCCGGGCTCGCCGGGATCGCATTCGAAGGAGGCGACGGCGAGCAGTTCGGCATCGTCTTCGACGACGAGGGCCATGCCGCGGCCGGTGGCGTTGAGTCCGACCAGGCGGCGTGCCTCGATGGCGAGAAGGCCCCGTCCGGTGCCGAAGAACCGGTAGCGCAGGTCGGCGGTCGGGCAGGCTTCGTGCATGGCGATGAGTGAGGCGAGGTCGGCGGGTGCGACCGGGCGGATGCGGACGATGCGGCCGTCGGCGTCGAGCGCGTCGACGGGCATCGGCGAACGGAGGTTCATGCCTGGCTCCTAGCGGTTCGAGAGCGGCCGTTCCGCCCCCGCTTCGAGCATCAGGCGCCGGCCGCCCCCTCTCCCAGAGCCGAACGGGCGGTACCGCGGGGACCTTGGTCCTCGATGCGCCGAAGGGCCCTTGGTCCCTTGCGGTGTGGACTTCGGAGGGATGGCCTGCGGCTGCGGATCGCCGATACTTGGGGAATGAACCCAGAACCGATCAGAGTGTTCCTGCTCGACGACCACGAGGTGGTCCGGCGGGGCTTGTGCGAACTGCTGGAGCGCGACGGCGACATCGAGGTGGTCGGCGAGGCGGCGGACGTGGCGGAGGCCGTCCGGCGGTTCCCCGCGGCCCGCCCGGACGTGGCAGTGCTGGACGCGCAGCTCCCGGACGGCAGCGGTGTCGAGGTGTGCCGCAGGATCAAGGAGACCGATCCGGGGATCGCCGTGGTCATTCTGACCTCCTATGAGGACGATGAGACGCTGTTCGCCGCGATCGAGGCGGGCGCAGCCGGGTTCCTGCTGAAACAGGTGCGCGGCAACGACCTCGTGGACGGTGTGCGCACCCTCGCCGCCGGTGGGTCGCTGCTGGACGCCCGGATGACGGGCGCCGTGCTGGAGCGCCTGCGGACGGGCCCGCCCACGGCGCCGGAGTTGGACCTGCTGTCCGAGCAGGAGCAGCGCATCCTCGAACTCATCGGCGAGGGGATGACCAATCGGCAGATCGCCGAACGGATGCACTTGGCAGAGAAGACCGTGAAGAACTACGTGACCCGTGTGCTCGGCAAGCTCGGTCTCGAGCGGCGGACGCAGGCCGCGGTCCTGGCGTCACGCCTGTTCAGCTGACCGGCGGCGATGATCCCGTCACGTCGGCCGGTCGAGCGGGATCGACCAGCGCAGCTCGGTGCCGGAGTGCTCGCCCGGATGAAGGGTGAACTCGCCGCCGAGCGACTCGGTCCGGGAGGCGAGGTTCGCCAGCCCTCGGCGGGGCGCCTGCGCCGGGATGCCGATCCCGTCGTCGATCACCCGCATGCGAAGCGACCCCTCCTCCACCGCCATCGCGACGGTCACGTGCCGCGCCTTGGCGTGGCGGGCGGCGTTGGACAGGGCCTCGCGCAGCATCGCGAGCACCTCGATCCGCACCAGTTCGGGCACGTCGTCGTCGACCGGCCCCGCGAACTCCAGCTGCGGGGCGAATCCCAGATGGTGGCGGACCACCCCGACCAGGCCCCGGACGGTCTGCGAGAACGCCTGGTCGGTGTCGGTGTGGAGACTGAAGATCGCCGCCCGCAGGTCGGAGATGGCGCCGTCGATCTCGTCGACCGCCGCGTGCACCCGCTCAGCCGCCACCGGCTCACCGACCAGGTGCACGATGGACTGCAGCTGGAGCCCGGTCGCGAAGAGCCGCTGGATGACCAGGTCGTGGAGGTCGCGGCCGATGCGGTCGCGGTCGCGGAAGACGACGAGGCGCTCGCGCTCGGCCTGCGAGTGGGCGAGCTGCCCGTACAGCCGGGCGTTGTCGATCGCGACGCCCGCGGCGGCCGCGAGGGCCTTGATGATGTCCTCGTCGTCGTCGGTGAACATGCCGCCGCCGCGCTTGTCGGTGAGGTACAGGTTCCCCCAGGCCTTCTCCCCCACCATCACCGGAACGCCGAGGAAGGTCCGCATCGGAGGGTGGCCGGGCGGGAAGCCGACCGAAGCAGGGTGCTTCGAGAGGTCCTTGAGCCGCAGCGGCTCGGGAACCTCGATGATGTGACCGAGGATGCCCCGACCGGTCGGCGGTTCCCCGAGCGCGACGATCTCGGCCTCGGTGAGTCCGTGGGTGCGGAAGTCGGCCAGGCCGCCTGAGTCGTTCAGGACGCCGAGCGCCCCGTAGCGGGCGTCCACCAGCGTGCAGGCCGCGGCCACGATCCGGTCCAGGATCGCCGCGAGCTCGAGGTCGGACCCGATGCCGATGACCGCGTCGAGCAGCGCGCGCAGCCGCTCGCGGCCCAGCACGATCTCGCCGATCCGCGACGACAGCTCGCCCAGCAGGTCGTCTATCGGCAACTGGCGCAGGCGCGGTTCGCCGTGGGGGTCCGGCGGCGTGGGGTCCATGCCCCGATCGTATCGACTTCTGGTCGGAACACAAGGGACGCCCGTCTTTGGGCCCGCACAGTGGGGACTTCCGTCCCTGCCGGGCCGCACCGGACTCCACGAGGCTGGAAGCGCGACGTTGAACGACTACCCGACGGAGTCAGCCATGGACACCACCCACCCCGCGGCCTTGACAGAAGCGCGCCTGCGCCAGATCGACGCCTACTGGCGGGCCGCGAACTACCTCACGGCCGGTCAGATCTACCTGCTGGACAACCCGCTCCTGCGCGAGCCGCTCCGCCCCGAGCACATCAAGCCGCGCCTGCTCGGCCACTGGGGCACCAGCCCGGCGCTCAACCTGGTCTACGCGCATCTCAACCGGTGCATCACCGAGCGCGGCGCCGACATGATCTACGTGACCGGCCCCGGCCACGGCGGTCCCGCGCTCATGGCCAACACCTGGCTGGAGGGCACCTACTCCGAGCTGCACCCCTCGGTCGGACGCGACGAGGCCGGCATGGCCCGGCTGTTCCGCCGGTTCTCCTTCCCCGGCGGCGTCCCCAGCCACGTCGCTCCCGAAGTACCCGGCTCCATCCACGAAGGCGGCGAACTGGGCTACGCACTCATGCACGCCTACGGCGCCGCATTCGACAACCCCGACCTCACGGTCGCCTGCGTCATCGGCGACGGCGAGGCCGAGACCGGCCCGCTGGCCGCCTCATGGCTCTCGAACGTGTTCCTCAACCCCGCCCGCGACGGCGCGGTCCTGCCGATCCTCAACCTCAACGGGTACAAGATCGCCAATCCCACCGTCCTGGACCGCATCCCGCGCGAGGACCTCCTGTCGATGATGCGCGGCTTCGGCTACGAACCGCACCTGGTGGAGGGCGACGACCCCGCGACGATCCACCGGGCCCTGGCGGCGACGCTCGACACCGCCCTCGACCGCATCGACGCGATCCAGCACGAGGCCCGCTCCGGCGGCAGTGTGGAACGGCCGCGCTGGCCGATGATCGTGCTGCGCACCCCGAAGGGCTGGACGGGCCCGCGTGAACTCGACGGCAAGCCCGTCGAGGGCACCTGGCGCTCGCACCAGGTCCCGCTGGGCGCGGTCCGGAAGGACCCGGCACAGCTCAAGGCCCTTGAGGCCTGGTTGCGGTCCTACCACCCCGAGGAGCTGTTCGACGCCACCGGCGCCCCGGCGGCCGAGCTGCGCGTCCAGGCACCGCGCGGTGAGAGGCGCATGAGCGCCAACCCGCTCGGCGAATGGGTCCGCGACGTCATCGCCGCCAACCCCGACCGCTTCCGGCTCTTCGGGCCCGACGAGGTCGCCTCCAACCGGCTCGGCGCCGCCTTCGAGGTCACCGACCGGGCCTGGAACGCGCGGATCGAGCCCGGCGACGACCACCTCGCCCCCGACGGCCGGGTCATGGAGGTGCTCTCGGAGCACCTGTGCCAGGGCTGGCTCGAGGGCTACCTCCTCACCGGGCGGCACGGCCTGTTCACCAGCTACGAGGCGTTCATCCACCTGGTCGACTCCATGTTCAACCAGCACGCGAAATGGCTCAAGACCTCGGGCGCGATCCCCTGGCGGCGGCCGATCGCCTCGCTCAACTACCTCCTGTCCAGCCACGTGTGGCGCCAGGACCACAACGGCTTCTCCCACCAGGACCCGGGCTTCATCGACCACGTGGTCAACAAGAAGGCCGAGGTCGTCCGGGTGTACCTGCCGCCGGACGCCAACACGCTGCTTTCCACCATGGACCACTGCCTGCGCAGCCGCCAGTACGTGAACGTCGTGGTGGCCGGGAAGCAACCGGCCCCGAACTGGCTCACCATGGACGAGGCCGTGCGTCACTGCACGAGGGGCCTGGGCATCTGGGACTGGGCCTCCAGCGGCGGGGAGGGCGAGCCCGACGTGGTGCTCGCATGCGCCGGCGACGTGCCGACCCTGGAGACCGTGGCAGCGGCCGACCTGCTGCGCCGCCACCTGCCGCACTTGAAGGTCCGCGTCGTCAACGTCGTCGACCTCATGCGGCTGGAGCCCGACACCGAGCACCCGCACGGCCTGCCCGACCGGCAGTACGACGCGCTGTTCACCACCGACAAGCCGGTGATCTTCGCCTTCCACGGCTACCCGTGGCTGATCCACCGCCTCACCTACCGCCGCGCCGGGCACGCGAACCTCCACGTGCGCGGCTACAAGGAGGAGGGCACCACGACCACGCCGTTCGACATGGTCATGCTCAACGACCTCGACCGGTTCACCCTCGTCACCGACGTCATCGACCGGGTGCCCGGCCTCGGCCAGGCCGCCGCCGGGCTGCGCCAGGAAATGGTCGACGCCCGCCTGGCCGCACGGGAGTACACCCGCGTCCACGGCGTCGACCACCCCGCCGTCGCCGACTGGCGCCCCGGCAGGCCGCTGACCTTGTAGTGCGGAGTGAGAGGGGGCGGACCGATCGGGTCCGCCCCCTTCGCGCTGCGGCCGAACAGGTCCGCGAACAGCGGGTGGGGGCCGTCACCGCCGACCGGCGGTGACGGCCCCACGGTGCCGCTTCCACGATCTCCGTCCGGTCCGTCGTCAGCCCGGGACGATGAGGACCGGGCAGCGGGCGTGGACGACGCAATGCCGGCCCACCGATCCGATGAGCGCGCCCACGAGCGCGCCGTGCCCGCGACTCCCAAGGATGAGCATGTGGGCACCCTCGGACTGCCTGACCAGCACGCGCGCAGGGTGGCCCTCGACCACCCGGGGCCGTACACGCACCGCGGGGTGCTCGGAACCGGCCTTCTCCACGACGCCGTCGAGGAGGCGCTGCGCGTCGGTGGCCATTTGGGTCGCGGCGGCGAACGTCGTTTCAGGACCGTAGACGTACGGGTACTGCCACGCATGGACCGCGGTGACCTCAAGGCCCAGTTCCTCGGCGTACGCGAGCGCCCATTCCAGCGCCTTCTGCGACGACGCCGACCCGTCGACACCTATGACGACGCGGCCGGCGGAACGATGGGAGTCGGTCATGTCATCTCCTTTCCCCGATGTGCCGCTTCCATGCAAGTCTGCTCAGCCCGACGACGCCGGTTCAGAGCTGAACGTCCCGATGGAGGGCACCAGTGGTCCCTCCTCGCCGGGGCGGCGAACAGCGGCCGTCGACGGGGCGCCTCGGTTCCTCAACCGCGTCGGTCGAGAGCCCGGCGCTGCTACGGTCGAATCGGGGGCACGAGCCTCCTGTCGTGAAATCGAGCCGCCGGCGGCGGCGGTGGACAACTCGGAGGCTGATGTGGACGACGAGCGGAAGCCGGTCGACCTCGACCCGAAGGTCGCGATGGGGTACCTGATCCACGCCGAATACGGACGCGTCGCGTTCATCGTCGACGACCTGCCGGTCATCAGGCCTCTGAACCACGTGGTGGTCGACGGCGACATCTACGTCTACACCCACCGCGCCTCCGCCTTCGCCAGAGCCGTGCGCGCACGGCCGGGCCTGCCGGTGAACTACCAGTCCGACGAGATCGGGTCCCACAGCCACATAGGCTGGAGCGTCCTGGTGAAGGGCACCGCAACCGACGTCTCCGACCACCCCCGGGCAGTGCAGCTGGGCAGGCAGGTCCAGTCGTGGATCGACCGACCGCACGACACGGTCATCGCCATCCGTCCCAGCGAGGTCACCGGACTGCGCCTGACCATCGCACGCTGAGCCCGCCCCTGCATCGCGTGACCACCTGCCTCCCGACGAGGGACCTTCGACTCTGATCCGGCGCCGACGCCGCGGCGAGACTGGAGACCGAGAGGAAGGAGCGGTCCATGTCGAACCGCATTCAGAACCGGGGCATCGTCGTCGGCGTCGACGGATCGGCCTCATCGAAGCAGGCCCTCGCATGGGCGCTGCGCTACGCCGAAACCACAGGTCTGCCGGTCACCGCCGTCCTGGCCTGGGAGATCCCGGCGAACTACGGCACCGCGGCGATGGTCCTGCCCGCGGCGGAGTTCGCCGACGAGGCCCGGAGCTCGCACAAGCAGGTGGTGGACGAGGTCGCGGCGGCATTCCCACAGGTGCATGTGGAGTCGCGGATCGTGGAGGGCCACCCGGCGAGGATCCTGCTGAAGGAGGCCGAACACGCGCAGCTGCTCGTGGTCGGCTCGCGCGGGCACGGCGGGTTCGTCGGGGCGGTCCTCGGCTCGGTGAGCCAGTACTGCGTCACCCACGCCGAGTGCCCCGTCCTGGTGCTCCGCGGCGTCGAATGAGACCGGTGCGGCAGCGGCGGCGTGTGGTCGCCCCCGCTGCCGCACCCGCACGAAGGGAGGATCGCCGTGAGGGTGGCGGTGTTCAGCGCCAAACTGTACGACAAGACGTCCTTGCACGACGCCGATCGGGACGGCGCCCACGAACTGTCGTTTCTGGAGCCGCGGTTGAACCGCGACACCGCCGCGCTCGCGGAAGGCTGCGAAGCGGTGTGCGCGTTCGTCAACGACGAACTCGACGCCGAGACCCTCGCGGTCCTGGCCGAGCACGGGGTACGGTTCGTCGCGCTGCGGTCGGCCGGGTTCAACCACGTCGACCTGCGGGCCGCCGCCGAGACCGGGATCGCCGTCGCGCGGGTCCCGGACTACTCGCCCTACGCGGTCGCCGAGCACTGCGCGGCACTGGTCCTGGCCCTCAACCGCAAGACGCATCGGGCCTACAACCGGATCCGCGAGCACAACTTCGCGCTCACGGGGCTGCTCGGCTTCGACCTCCACGGGCGCACCGTCGGCGTCATCGGGACCGGGAAGATCGGGCTGTGCTTCGCGCGGATCATGACCGGATTCGGATGCCGCGTCCTCGCCTACGACCCGTACCCGAGCGACGCGGCCCGCGAGGCCGGCGTCGAGTATGTGAGCCTTGACGAACTGCTCGCGGCGTCGGACATCGTCTCCCTGCACTGCCCGCTGACGCCCGAGACGTTCCATCTGATCGGCCGCGAACGGATCGCGCTCATGCGCCCCGGAACGATGCTCGTGAACACCAGCCGTGGCGCCCTGGTGGACACGGCAGCAGTGGTCGAGGGCCTCAAGAGCGGCCGGATCGGGCATCTCGGCCTGGACGTCTACGAGGAGGAGGCCGGGCTGTTCTTCGAGGACCTGTCCGACCAGGTGATCGGCGACGACGCCTTCGACCGGCTCAACGCCTTCCCGAACGTGCTCATCACCGGCCACCAAGCGTTCTTCACCGCCGAAGCCATCGAGGCGATCGCGGCGACGACGATCGCGAACCTCACCGCGTTCGAAGTCGACGGCATCGGCCTCCACCCGGTGTCGATCGGCGAAAGCCCGGAGCTCGAACCCAGCAGCACGGTGCCGTCGACGTCCGTTCAGAAGGGACCGAGGTCCTTCCGTCCGAGGCCGTTCGACAGCTGCGGCGGCACCGCCCGAACTGGTGACATGGAGGGGTGAACACGCAACTTCGGGAGGATGCCTTGGACACCAAGCCTCGAGTGGTCGTCGTCGGCGGCGGCCTGGCCGGTATGGAGACGCTCTTCGCCCTGCGCCTGCGACTGGGCGACCGGGTCGACCTCACCCTGGTCGCGGACCGCGACGACTTCGAGTTCCGGCCCGGCACGGTCTACGTGCCCTTCGGCGGCGCCGAGGACGACCTGCGGATCCCGGTCACGGCACCGGCCGAGCGGCACGGCATCGCCGTGGTGCGCGGCGAGGTGGCGTGGGTCGAGACCGAGCCGAAACGGCTCGCGCTCGCCGACGGGCACCTCCTCGACTACGACTACCTGGTCCTGGCCACCGGCGCCGCGACGCGACCCGAGAGGATCCCGGGCCTCGCCGAGCACGCCCGCCTTGTCGGCTCGCTGGAGCAGATGCGCGAGCTCGGCCGGACCCTGCGACGCGTGCGCGACGCGGCCGTGGACGGATCGCCGCAGCACGTGCTGTTCCTGGTGCCCCCGGGCAACGGCTGGCCCGGGCCGGTGTACGAGCTGGCGTTCATGCTGGAGACCTGGCTGCGCCGCTCCCGCGTGCGCGACCTGGTGTGCCTGACGTTCGCCACGTTCGAAGACCGCTACCTGGAGGCGTTCGGCCCCGGCCTGCACCCGGTGATCGGCGAGGAGTTCGCTTCCCGCGGGATCATCGGCCACACCGGGTCGGCGACCGTGGGGGTCGAGCCGCACCGAGTCCGCTTCGCCGACGGCACCGCGCACACCTTCGACGTGCTCGTCGCCACCGCGCCCCACGACGCCGCCGTCGACTACGAGGGCCTGCCGAAGGACCGGAACGGGTTCCTTCTGACCGAGCCGGAGACGCGCCGGGTCCGGTGCACCGAGTCCGTCTACGCCCCAGGCGATGCCGGGGACTTCCCGATCAAGCTCGGCTACCTCTCGCTGCTCCAGGCCGACGCGGTCGTCGACGACATCGCCGCGCGCATCGACCCTGCCGCGGTTGCGACGCCGCGGCGATTCGACCCGGTCGGCCTGTTCGTGCTCGACATGCTCGATGAGGCGGTCTTCGCGCGGACGCCCCTGGCCCAGACCGGCGAGCCCGCCCGCGGCGGGCACCGTGTCGGCGTCTCCCCGATCTGGCACTTGGGCAAGAAGACCCTCGGCACCTACCTGCCACAGCGGTTCCGGGCCGGGCAGCCGTTCCATGGTGGACTTCACCAGCAGGCCGTCAGCCTGGGGTTGCGGGGCTTGACGAAGGCTTTGTCGGACACGGTGAAGGAGTGACCTTCGGGCCGTCGCGCCGATCACTCCGGGCGGTCGCCCCTCTCTGGGGCGGCCGCCTTTCCGCCGCCCGCCTCCGGTGCGCCGCAGGACCTTCGTCCCTTCAAGACCCGCCTTCAGACCTCTCCAGAATCGCCCTGAACTGCGGTTTCCTTGAACTGTCACCGGATACGGTGCCCGAATCGAAAGGAACTCCGATGTCCACCGTCGACGCCACTGAGCGAACCGCCACCACGACCACTCCCGCCGCCTACGTCTGGGCCGGCCTGCGCATCGCGCTGGGCTGGGTCTTCCTGTGGGCCTTCCTGGACAAGACCTTCGGCCTCGGGTTCGCCACCGAGAGGGAGGCCGCCTGGCTCGAGGGCGGGAGCCCCACCGAGGGGTTCCTGGCCTTCGGAACCAAGGGCCCGTTCGCGGACTTCTATCAGGGCATGGCCGGCGCCGCCTTCGCCGACTGGCTGTTCATGATCGGCCTGCTCGGCATCGGCCTCGCGCTGATCCTCGGCATCGGCATGCGCATCGCCGCCGTCACCGGCGCCCTCCTGCTGGTTCTCATGTGGACCGCGGCCCTGTGGCCCGAGAACAACCCGTTCATGGACGACCACCTCGTCTACGCCGGCCTCCTCGTCGGCCTCGCCCTCGCCCACGCCGAGGACACGCTCGGATTCGGCAGGACCTGGGGCGGCCTCCCCATCGTCAAGAAGAACCCCTGGCTCAAGTAGCGCAAGGAGTGAGTGGCGAAGCGGGCCATACCGAACAGGCAAGGACACCCGAGCCCCCGACGGGGCTCGGGTTCTCCCGCTCGGTCGCCGCAGCGGCGGGGACGCACGCCCCTGGTCACGCGGACGCCGGTTCCGCGGGCTCAAGCCCTCGGACCGGCGAGCGTGTCCACGAGGAGGCGGGCCGACTCCTTGGCCACCGCGGGGGCGTCGGGGAGCGCGTCGACCGTGCCGCTGGCGAGTCCGCCGTCCAGCAGGAGGGTGAGCGCCCGGGCGAGCGCGTCGGGGTCCGCCGCTCCCGCTCGTTCGGCGAGTTCGCGCACCCAGGCCCGGACCGCGTTCTTGTGCTCGAGGGTGCGGTCGTGGACGATCGTTCCGGCCTCGTACTCGGCCGCGGCGTTGATGAAGGCGCAGCCTCGGTAGCCGTCCTGGCCGCACGCCGCGGCGAGCGCGTCGAACATGCCCACCATCTGCTCTCGGGGCTCGTCGCCGGCCGCGGCGGCGGCCCGGCGGAGCTGGTCGGTCCAGGTGCGGTCGACGCGGTCGAGGTAGGCGACGACGAGGCGGTCCTTCGCGGGGAAGTGCTTGTAGAAGGTCGCCTTGGCGACCTGCGATTCGGCGATGATCCGGTCGATGCCGACGGCGCGGACGCCGTGGGCGTAGAACAGGTGGAAGGCGGTCTCGAGGATCCGCTCGGCGGCGCCGCAGGGCGGAGTCTCGTGTCGCATCGGCCCAGAGTACCGCCGGGGTCAGACAGATCGGTCTGCTATGGTCGCACACGGGTAGACGAACCTGTCTGTCTACCGTTGTTCGAACGAAGGAATTCCCCATGAACTTCGCAGTCCTCGGCACCGGTACCGTCGGGCGCACCGTCGCCGCGCGCCTCCACGAGCTGGGCCACCACGTCGTCATCGGCACCCGCGACCCCGAGGCCACCAGGGCCCGCTCCGGCGACGGCTCGTTCGCCTCGTGGGCCGACGAGCACCCCGGCATCGGGCTCGCGCCCTTCGCCGAGGCCGCCGCCTCGGCCGCGATCGTCGTCAACGCCTCGAGCGGGGGCGCCTCGCTGGAGGTCCTCGGCGAGGCGGGCGCGGCGAACCTCGACGGCAAGGTGCTCATCGACATCGCCAACCCGCTCGACTTCTCCGACGGCATGCCGCCGACCCTGCTCTACTGCAACACCGACTCGCTCGGCGAGCGCATCCAGCACGCCTTCCCCGGCACGCGGGTGGTGAAGACGCTCAACACACTCACCGCCGAGCTCATGGTCCGCCCCGGTTCACTGCCGGAGGGCACCAGCGTGTTCGTCTCCGGTGACGACCCCGAGGCCAAGGCGACGGCGGCCGCCCTGCTCAAGGAGTTCGGCCACACCGACGTGATCGACCTCGGCGACATCTCCACTGCGCGGGGCACCGAGATGCTCCTGCCGGTCTGGCTGCGCCTGTGGGGAGCCCTGGGCTCCCCCATGTTCAACCTCAAGGTCGTCCGCTGAACCGCGAGCGCGGCGACTGCGACGGCATCCGAGCTGTCGTGGTGCCCCGGGTTCATTGTGCGACGGTGTCGTGGGCGTCGAGTTTGGTGCGGACGGTGTCGGCGTCGGGGTGGTCGAGGGCGGCGAGGATGTCGAGGGCTGCCTGCCAGGCGTTGCGGGCGGGGTCGGGATTGCCGGTGGCGTGGTGGGTGTCGCCGAGGCGGATGAGGGTGGCGGCTTCTTCGAGTCGGTTGCCGACGATTCGGTAGTTGTCGAGGGCGTGTTCGTAGCTGTCGACGGCTTGGGCGTGGTCGCCGAGGTGGTGGTGGATGTAGCCGAGGCTGTCCCAGGTCGCGGCCAGTCCACTGTGGTCGTCGCTTCGGGTGCGGTCGAGTGACTGTCGGCAGTAGTCGAGGGCCTCGGTGTGGTCGCCGAGGAGCGCGTGGAGGAAGCCGACCGCGTTGAAGGCCGTGGACAGTCCGATCGGGTGGTCGGCCCGTTGGTACAGGTCGAGGGCCTGTGTGGCGTGGTCGAGGGCGTCGGTGTGGCGTGCTTGGCCGGCGAGCATCGTCGCGAAGGTGTGGTGCGCATGGGCTTCCCCGGCCAGGTCGCCCGATTGACGGTGGAGTCTGAGCGCGTGGCGGAGGTGGGTCTGGGCGTCGTCGAATCGCCCGGCGCGCATGAGGCCGTGGGCGAGGAAGCGGTGGGCGCGGGCCTCCGCGTCGAGGTCGGTCAGGCGGTGGGCGGCGGCCACGGCGGCTCGGTCGGTGGCGATCTGGTCGTGCCAGTGGCCTCGCAGGTTGAAGAAATCGGCGCAGCACCAGGCCAACTGCCAGGTGTGGGCGTCGAACTCGGCAGACGCGGAGTAGTCGACGACTGCGAGCAGCACGGCGTGTTCCGCGGTGAACCAGGCCATCGCCTGGTCTGAGTCGGTGAGCGGTTCCGGGTGGCAGTCGTCCAGCGAGGGGACGAGCTCGATCGGTTCGCGGGTGGGTCGCAGGAGACGGTTCGCGGTGTGCGCGGTGCGCAGGTAGTGGTCGAGCATCCGGTGCGCGGCGAGGTGGCGTTCGTCGGCGGAGTCGGTGTCGCGGGCCAGTTCTGCGGCGTAGGCGCGCAGGAGGTCGTGACTGGTGTACCGGCCGGGTCGGTGCTCGATGATCAGGTGGGCGCGTGTCAGCTCGGCCAGCAGGGGTCGTGCTTGCAAGGGCGGGACTCCGGCGAGGCTCGCGGCCGCGGCCGTGGAGATGTCGGGGCCGGGATGCAGGCCCAGCAGTCGAAACAGGCGGGCCGCTTCGGGGGCGAGTTGGGTGTACGACCATGAGAACACCGCTCGCACGTCGGTGTTGCGGTCCTGGTCGGCGAAGGTGTCGAGGCCGCGGTGGGAGTCGCGGAGCTCCTCGGCCAGCGCCTGGAACGAGAACCGGCGGTGCATGGCGGCGCGGGTGGCGACGATCGCCAGGGCCAGGGGAAGCCGGGCGCAGGAGTCGATGAT
The DNA here is from genome assembly GCF_004912155.1 of Glycomyces paridis. Lineage (GTDB taxonomy): Bacteria > Actinomycetota > Actinomycetes > Mycobacteriales > Micromonosporaceae > Glycomyces > Glycomyces paridis. The sequence goes on from NZ_STGX01000006.1 coordinate 100,481, forward strand.
GCCGTCCACCGCATCGGGTTCGGCGGCCACCCGGTCTCGGCCGAGCCGGCGCTCCAGGTAGTGCCGTGCCTCGGTCCGTGTGAGGACGTCGAGTGTCAACGGGTGGGCGCCGGCGAGGGTGATCAGCCCGGTCAGCTGGTTGCGGCTGGTGACCACCACGAGGTTGCCTCGACCGCCGGGGAGCAGCGGGCGCACCTGGTCGACGTCGCGGGCGTTGTCCAGCACCACGAGCATTCGCTTGTCTGCCAGCAGGGTGCGGTACAGGCCGGTCCGGGCGTCGGGGTCTGTCGGGATGCGTTCAGGGGCCACGTGGAGGGCGTCCAGGAATCCCCGCATGGCCTCGGCGGTCTGCATCGGCTGGCCGCGGTCGAAGCCGCGCAGGTTCACGTACAGCTGCCCGTCCTCGAACCGGTCGGCGATCCGGTGGGCCCAGTGCACCGCCAGCGTCGTCTTGCCGACCCCGGCGGTACCGGCGATCGCGGTGATCACCACGGCGCCCGGGCCGTCGGTTCCGCTGTCGAGCAGGAGGTGGTCGAGTTCGGCGAGGTCGTCGGCGCGGCCGGTGAAGTCGCCGGTCGTCGCGGGCAGCTGCCGCGGGATTCGCGCCTCGTCGGGTCTGCCGCCTGCAGCCGAGAGGGCTCCCAGCGTCGGGTCGCCTTCCAGGATCCGTTGCTGGAGTTCCTGTACGGGCGGGGCGGGTTGGATGCCCAGCTCGTCGCCGAGGACGCGGTACAGGCGCTGGTAGGCGGCGAGCGCCTCGGCTTGGCGGCCGCACCGGTAGAGGGCGAGCAGAAGCAGTTCCCAGAGCCGTTCCCGCAACGGATGCGCTTCGACCAGCGACTCCAGTTCGACGACGGCGGTGTCGTGGCGCCCGGCGCCCAGTTCGGCGGACAGGCACTGCTCGGTGGCGTCCAGGCGCCGCTCGTCCAGCCCACGGGCCTGCTCGCGGACGGCGTGCAGGTCGATGTCGGCGAACGCCGCGCCGCGCCAGAGTCCCAGACCCGCGCGGAACGCGACCACCGCGTCCTCGAATCGCCCGGCGTCGCGCGCCTGCCGGCCTTCGGCCAGCAGGTGTTCGAACCGGTCGGCGTCAAGTGTCCCGGCCGGGACGTCGAGCAGGTAGCCGCCCGGTCGGCCGTGCAGTGCCACAGCGGATTCCGGCCCGTCGAACAGTTTCCGCAGCCGGTACACGTAGGCCTGGAGGGTCGCCTTCGCGGCGGCCGGGGGGTCGCCTTCCCACAACTGGTCGATCAGCCAGTCCTGCTCCACCGTCCGGTTCGGGTGCAGCAGCAGCAACGCCAGCAGCCCGCGTTGCTTGGCCGCGGCCACCGCGACCGGTCGACCGTCCGCGACCAACTCGACCGGACCCAACACCCGAAACTCCACCACTGCCCCCAGAGACTCGCGCTTCCACCGCAAACCGGAACAAGCCCTATCATCGCGCAACCGCACCGTTCTCGCTGTCCACGTCACCCCACTCCAGTTCGACGCCAACGCTGCGCGACTACGGGTACGTCTGCATGTGGGAGGACCCGTACAGGGGTGGAAGATGCGGCAGGGGTGATTGGGGTAGGGTCGGGTTTGGAATTGAACGGGTTCAAGTTTGGGTTGGGCGGGGATGGTCGTGGGCGGGTTCGGGGTGTTGCGGGTGGTGGCCGGGGTTTCGGGTGCGGTGTTGTTGCTGGGAGCGTGCTCGGCGGACTATGCGGAGGCGGACTTCGTGGGGACGTTCGCGGACGGGGAGGGCGGGGTGATCACGTTGGAGGCGGACGGGACGGGGGTGCTGGTCGGACTGGAGGGGGAAGGGTCGGAGCGGGTGGGGACGTGGCGGTTCGTGGAGTCGGAGTATTCGACGGACTTCATCGACTTCGGTTACGACGAGCCCGATCCCGAGATGGGCTCGGCGGCGAACCAGCAGATCTGGGTCGGGTCCGACGACGAGCTGTACCTCCTGCCGGAGGGGCCCGACGGTTCGGAGCGGCAGGAGTTCGAGCGCGCCGGGGTGTGATCCGGTCGAGAGCGCGAGCGCACCGGGCCGAGGCGTCAGGCGAGGGTCGAGGGCCTGCGGGGGAGTCGGTGGGCGCCTTCGGGGCGGGGCCCGTCGGCGGGATGCGGGAGGTCGCCGACGCCGCCGTGCGCGGTGAACTCGCCGCGACCATCGGCCGCCGGTACTCGTTGGAGGAGGGTCCGCAGGCCATCGTGGACTTCGCGCGGAAGCACACCACGGGGAAGCTGGTGGTGACCGTCGAGCCGTGAACGGTGCTATGGTGCCGGATCGTGGAGCGGGGTTCCGAGGCCTGAGGAGGTCGGTGCGATGATCGAGGTCGGGGCGGACAGCCGGGCGGGCGGGACGGCGCCCAATGAGGACGGCTGGTGGTTCGGCGGCACGTGGGCGCTCGTGCTCGACGGGATCACGCGCTATCCCGACGACGGATGCGTGCACGATGTTCCTTGGTACGTAGAGCGATTGGGCGAGGCCGTCGCGGACGACATCACCGATCCGGGTCAGGGGCTCGTGGAGGTCCTCGGCGCGGCGATCCGGGAGGTCGGGTCGCTGCACGGCGGGACCTGCGACCTCGCGAATCCGGTCTCGCCGGGAGCGACCGTGGGGATGGTGCGGGAGGCGGGCGACGCTGTCGAGTGGCTGGCACTCGGGGACTGCTCGATCGCGTTCCGCGGCAAGGACGGCGCGGTGTCGGTGGAGTCGGACGAGAGGTTGGCGCGGCTGGCCGATCCGCCTCGGGCCGTCGACGTCGGGGGCGTTCGGCGGTATCCGGTCGAGTACATCGAGCGGGTCCGGAACAGGGAGGGCGGGTTCTGGGTCGCCTCCACCGATCCCGGTGCGGCCGAGCAGGCCCGGCACGGGTCCCGGAGGCTCGACGGGCTCACCGACCTCATGCTCTGCACGGACGGCCTCGCCAGGCTGGTCGAGCGCTACGGGTACTCGTGGAGCGAGGTGTTCAGACTCGCCGACACCGCGGGCGCCGAAGGGCTCGTCGATCTGGTGCGCCTCCACGGAGACGGCGACACCCGCTTCGGGCCGGGCGCGAAGCGGCACGACGACGCCACGCTGGTCGTCCTCGCCCCAGGCCGGTTAGACGGGTCGCCCCGGCGGCCACGTGCGTTGCCAGCCAGGAGCGGCCGTCGCCTCGGGCGGTCGGCCGAGGTGCGTATCGAAGGAGACGGTACTGGCGAGTGACCGCTCTCGGCGGTGAGCCGAGTTGCCGTTGCGGCGTCGCGCGGTCGCGCGAGCGACTGTGCGCGGCGTGCTTTCGGGTCGACTAACCAAGGGCCGCATGGAGAACGGCCTCGTTGCCGTTCAGCTCCACGAGGTGGACGACGATGCCGCCGGGCTCCGGTGCGGGCGGTTCCGCGTTCCCGCAGGCGTTGCCGCCGCCCCCGTCCGCGCGGAACGTCAGGGTGCAGCCCGCTTCGGCGAGCAGGCCGCCGCCACCGCCGAGACCCTCGGGGTTGGTCAGGTCCACGTCGACGCCGTCGTCGCCGACGACAGCGATGACCATCCACTGTGCCTCACTGTCGCCGAGCGGGTATTCGGCGGACCCGGTGAAGGCCACGTCGCATTCGCCGTCGCCGCAGGACTCGGCGTCGATCGCCTGCGGCGACTCGGTCTCCTCCGTGGTCGGCTCCTCGGGAGTCGGGGAGGCGGCCTCGGAGGAGGTCGGGACGGGGCTCACGCTCTCGATCGGTTCCGCGTCGGCGGCGCAGCCGGTCGTGGCGGCGAGCACGACCGCGCCGATCACGATGTGCCACTTTGGAAAAGGTCGAGTGATTCGCATGGGGCCGGAGTCTATGCGGTCGGGCGGCGCACCCGAGGCGAGGGTGTTCCCATATCGGACACCCGGCGGTAGGGTGGCACGGAACCCCCTTGAGAGGATGCACCCCCATGCGCCGCGTCTCCGCCCTCGCCTCCGTCCTGAACGTCGCCATGACACCGGCGCTCAACTCCCGCAAGGACCCCGACAGGTCCTGGGCCAAGATCGTCGCCGCCGCTGAGCAGGAGCAGGGCCGCACCTTCGACGACGACCGGCAGTGGCTCGACGACCTCCGCTTCGCGTTCGGCTGCTACGCCGAGGTCGAGGGCATGGCGCCGATGGGCTGGGTCGGCGTCAAGGCCGAGTTCGCGATGCGCCTGACCAACCGCCTGCGGGTGCGCCGCCTCCACGCCGAGCACCCCGAGATCGCGGACGAGCCGATCGAGAACCCGGTGTTCATCCTCGGCCTGCCGCGCACCGCGACCACCCTCACGCACAAGATCCTCGCCGGGTCCCCCGGCCACCGCGGCCCGCTCACCTGGGAGATGTACAACATCGACCTGGAACTGCCCGAGAAGGAGCGGAACGCGCGGATCGGGAAGGTGGCCCGGGACCTCTCCATGCTCGAAAAGCTCATGCCGGTCTTCCCGATCCAGCACCCGATGGTGGCGACCGGCCCGGAGGAGTCCTTCCTCATCGTCCCCCACACCCACTACCACCTCACGCGCGCACCGATTCCGCACTACGCCGAATGGCTGGAGACCCACGACAGGGTCACCGACTACGCCTACCTCAAGGAGTCGCTCCAGGTCCTCCAGTACGGGCGCGAGCGCAAGCGCTGGATCATGAAGTCCCCCATGGACACCTTCAACCTCCGCGAGATCCAGACGGTCTTCCCCGACGCGACCTTCGTGTGGAACCACCGCGACCCGGTCACGGTGATCGCCTCGACCTGCTCGCTCAACGAGACCGCGATGGGCCTCATGCTGCGCAGGGTCGACCGCCACGCCCTGGGCCGGCGGTTCCTGGACCTGCTCGCCGACGGCATCGCCCGCGCCCGCGAGGCCCGCCCGTTCCTGCGGCCCGGCTCGGTGATCGACGTGCCCTACCACCGGCTCAACGCCGACCCGTACACGTACGTCCCCGAGCTGTACGCCCAGATCGGGGCGCAGTGGGGGCCGAAGGACGAGGCGAACCTCCAACGGGCCCTTGAGCGGCCCGTGGCCGACCGCAGGCACGAGTACGCGCTGGCCGACTACGGGCTCACCCACGCCGACGTGGACGAGGCGTTCGGCGACTACATCAAGCTCGTGGCGCTGCTGAACTGACTACGCGGGCACCGGGCGCGGCGTCCGTCCCGTGTAGGCGCTCAGGGGTCGGATGAGCGAGTTGGCGCCGCGCTGCTCGATGACGTGCGCGGTCCAGCCGGTGATGCGGGACATGACGAACAGCGGCGTGAACATGGGGATGTCGAAGCCCATGAGGTGGTAGGCCGGTCCGGCGGGGAAGTCGAGGTTCGGGTGGATGCCCTTGGCGTCCAGCATGGCCCGTTCGAGTTCGTCGTACATGCGCAGCCACTTCCCGCCGCCGGTCAGCGCGGCCATGTCGGTGAGCGCGGCCTTCATCGTGGGGACGCGGGAGTCCTCGTCCTTGTAGACGCGATGCCCGAAGCCCATGACCTTCTCCTTGGCGGCCAGGCGTTCACGCAGCCACTCGGCGGCGCGTTCGGGCTCGCCGATCTCCAGCATCATGCGCATGACTGCCTCGTTGGCGCCGCCGTGGAGCGGGCCCTTGAGCGCGCCGATCGCGGCGGTGACGGCGGAGTAGAGGTCCGAGAGGGTCGAGGCGACGACGCGGGCGGTGAAGGTGGAGGCGTTGAAGGAGTGCTCGGCGTAGAGGATCATCGAGACCTCGAAGCAGCGCAGCACCTCCGGGGCCGGGACCTCGCCGAAGCACATGTGGAAGAAGTTCGCCGCCCACGGCAGGTCCGGGTCGGGCGCGATGCGGGCCTGGCCGAGGCGCCTGCGGTGGGCGTGGGCGATCACCGTGGGGAGCCGCGCGAAGAGCGCTTCGGCCTTGTCCTGCAAGCGGTCGGCGTCGTCCTCGCTCGGGTCCTCGGCGCCGAGGCAGGAGACGGCGGTGCGGAGCACGTCCATCGGGTGGCAGTCCTCGGGGACGCGGTCGATCGCGGCGACGGTGGAGCGGGTGAGTTCGCGCCGGGCGCGTTCGCGCTCGGTGAAGGCCGCGAGCTGCGCGGGGTCGGGCAGTTCGCCGTACCAGATGAGGTGGGCGACCTCCTCGAAGCTGCGGGACGCGGCCAGCTCCTGCACGGGGTAGCCGCGGTACGTCAGCGAGCGGGTCTCGGGCACGACCTCGGAGATCGCGGTGGTGTCGGCGACGACCCCGGCGAGGCCTCGGTGGATCTCGGCGGTCATGTCGCGCTCCCGGGGATCTCGAAGTTGAACAGGTCGCGGTCGAACGCGCTGTAGGAGGCGTAGTCGACCAGGTCGTACAGGCGCGCGCGGGTCTGCATCCGGTCCACGAGGGACGCCTGGGTGCCCTCGGTCCGCAAGGCGGCGAACAGCTCGTCGACCGCGCCCATCGCGGCGCGGAGGCTCGACACGGGCCAGATGACGAGGTTGTAGCCGAGGGCTTCGAGGCGGCGGGCCGACAGGAGCGGCGAGGCGCCGAATTCGGTCATGTTGGCGAGCAGCGGCACGTCGACCGCCGCGCGGAAGGCGGCGAACTCGGCCTCGTCCTTCAGCGCCTCGGGAAAGACCATGTCGGCCCCGGCGTCCACATAGGCCTTCGCTCGGTCGATCGCGGCGTCCAGGCCCTCGACGGAGCGGGCGTCGGTGCGGGCGCAGACGACGAAGTCGGGGTCGGTGCGGGCCTTGACGGCGGCGGCGACGCGGCGGACCATGTCGGCGGCCGGGACGAGGGTCTTGCCGTCGAGGTGCCCGCAGCGCTTGGGGTTGACCTGGTCCTCCAGGTGGCAGCCGGCGAGCCCGGCGTCCTCCAGGGCCTCGATCGTCCTGGCCGCGTTGGCGACCTCGCCGAAGCCGGTGTCGGCGTCGATCAGGGTCGGCAGGTCGGTGGCGCGGGCGATCTGGCCGCCGCGCCCGGCGACCTCGGTGAGCGTGGTGAGCCCGATGTCGGGCAGGCCGAGGTCGGCGGCGAGGGCCGCCCCGGAGACGTAGACGCCGTCGAACCCGTGGTCGGCGACGGCGCGCGCGGCGAGCGGAGAGAACGCGCCGGGCAGTCGCTGGAGCGTGCCGGAGGCGAGCCCTTCGCGCAGGCGGCGGCGCTTCTGCGCTGGTGTGGCTCGGGTCGTCATCAGAAGAGCCCCTTCGTGGTCGGTTCGGCGAGTCGGATCGCGGCGAGGTTGAGGGCGCGGACCTCGGAGGCGGAGAGCGCCTCGATCCGGTGGGCGAGGTCGAGGAACCGGTCCTGCTCGGCCTCGGCGATCACCCCGTCGGCGAGCGCGCGGAACTTCGCGGTGTACTGCTCGCGCGCGAAAGGCCTTGCGCCGCTGGGGTGGGCGTCGGCCACGGCGAGCTCGTCGGCGATCACCTCGCCGTCGTCCATCGTGACCTCGACGCGCCCGCCGAAGGCGCGCTCGGCGGGGTCGGGGTCGTGATAGCGCTTGGTCCACTCCGGATCTTCGACGGTCCGGACCTTCCGCCACAGCGCCACCGTGGAGGGGCGGTGGGCACGTTCGGACGTGTAGGACCGCTCGTGGTGCCACGCGCGGTCTTCGAGGGCCACGGCGACGATGTACATGATGGAGTGGTCGAGGGTCTCGCGGCTCGCGTCGGGGTCGGTCTTCTGCGGGTCGTTCGCGCCGGTGCCGATCACGTTGTGGGTGTGGTGGCTCGTGCGGACGAGGACCTCGCGCACGCGCGAGAGGTCGCCGATCCGCGGCGACATGCGCCGCGCGAGGTCGATGAGCGCCTGGCTCTGGTACTCCGCGGAGTGCTCCTTGGTGTAGGTGTCGAGGATCGCCCGCTTCGCTTCTCCCCGTTCGGGAAGCGGCACCTCGTAGACCGCGTCGGGGCCGCCGAGCAGCCGCGCGACGACGCCGTCCTCGCCTTCGTAGATCGGCGAGGGCGCGCCCTCGCCGCGCATGGCCCGGTCCACGGCCTCGACGGCGGCCTTGCCCGCGAACGCCGGCGCGTACGCCTTCCACGAGGAGATCGCGCCCTTGCGGGACTGCCGGGTCGCGGTCGTGGTGTGGAGCGCCTGGCCGATCGCCTGGTGGATCACCTCGGGCGCGAGCCCTAGGAGCGCGCCGATGCCCGCGGCGGCGGCGGGCCCGAGGTGGGCGACGTGGTCGATGCGGTGCTCGTGCAGGCAGATCCCGCGCACGAGGTCCACCTGCACCTCGTACCCGGCGGCGATGCCGCGCACGAGCGCGCGCCCGTCGAGGCCCCGGTGCTGGGCGACGGCCAGGATCGGCGGGATGTTGTCGCCGGGGTGGGAGTAGTCGGCGGCCAGGAACGTGTCGTGGAAGTCGAGTTCGCGCACTGCGACGCCGTTCGCCCACGCCGCCCACTCGGGCGAGACCCGCGTGTCCGGCCCGGCGCCGAAGACCGCCGCGCCGGGCGCGTACCGGTGCGCCAGCGCCTGGGCGCGGGCGTTGGCGACGGGCCCGCGGGCGAGCGAGGCCGCGGCGACGGCGGCGTTGTCGACCGCCCGGTTCCCGATCATCTCGGCGACCTCGCGCCCGACCGGGACGGGGTCGGCCGCGACCGCGGCGAGCTTCCAGGCGAGCTGCTCCTCGCGCGGCAGGTCCGCGCCGGGGGCGTGCGTGCGGACTTCGTGTGCGATCACTCGGTCTCTCCTTGCGGTGCATGGGTGTCGGATTGGAGGGAGGCGGGAACGGGGGCGCCGGGGCGGGTTCCGGCGGCGGGGGACGGTTCTTCGACCGTGGCGGGTGCCGCTGTGTCGGGGCGTCGCGCGCCGGAACGGACTCCGGCGGCGGGAGCCGGTTCCCCGCCTGCGGCGGGGCCCGGGCCGGGTGCCGTCGTTTCGAGGGGTTCGGCGGCGACCATGTGGAAGGTGCCGCGTACGGCTTCGCGGCGTTCGCCGGTGCGCAGGGCCTCGGCGACCACGACGACCGAGACGGTCATGGAGCGGCGGCCGCGGCGTTCGACCGCGGCGGTGGCCTCGACGAGGTCGCCGGGGGCGATCGGGTGGGTGAACACGATGGCGTCGGCGCCCGCGCAGACGACGTCGGTGCGCGCTTCGCGGCTCGCGGCGACGAACGCGGCGCGGTCCATGAGGGCGATGGCGGCGCCGCCGAAGAGCGTGCCGCGGTGGTTGAGCTGGTCGGGGAAGACCACGTCGGCGATCGTCGGTCCGGCCTGCGCCATGTCGCCCCCTTTTCGAGTCGGTGTGGTTTCACAGTATGTACACTTCGAAGCCCTGTTGAAACTGCTGTAAGAGTGGTTTCTTGTGGAATTCTCCGAGTGCTTTTGTGAATCTTGTGAAAGGTCGAGGCCGTGGCGTTGCGGAAGGCGAAGGTGGGGCTGCGGCTGCGGCGGTTCAGGGAGGAGCGGGGCCTGACGCAGGCGGCGTTCGCGGCGGCGCTGGGGATCTCCACGAGTTATGTGAACCAGATGGAGTCGAACCAGCGGCCGATCACGGGGCCGGTGCTGCTGCGCCTCGCGGAGGTGTACGACGTCGACATGCAGCGCTTCGCGGCGTCGGAGGGCGACCGGCTCACGGCGCAGTTGCGGGACGCGCTGGCCGACACCGCGCACGCCGACCGCTCCTCGGTGGCGGAGGCGCGGGAGTTCGCCGAGTCGATGCCGGAGCTGGCGCAGTACATGGTGGACCTGCACCGGCGTTACCGGCACGCGGTGGAGCGGAACGCGGCGATGAGCGCGGAGTTGGACGCGGGGGCGGCGCCGACGGCGCATGAGGAGGTGCGCGACCTGTTCTACGCCAAGCGGAACCATGTGGCCGAGCTCGACGCGGCCGCGGAGCGGATCGTCGCGGAGGCGGCGATCGATCCGGGTGACGTGGCGGGCGGGCTGTCGCGGCTCCTTCGGGAGCGGTACGGGGTGACGGTGGCGGATCTGGCGGCGGGGGACGCGGAGCGGGCGAAGCGCCGCTACGACGCCGAGACGCGGGTGCTGCGGCTGTCGCCGCTGCTGGCGCCGGGTCAGCGGGCGTTCCAGCTCGCGACGCATCTGGCGCTGGTGGCGTGCGGGGACCTCATCCGCGCGGAGGCGGAGGCGGCGGACCTGTCGGGCGAGGAGGCGCGGGGGCTGGCGCGGATCGGCCTGGCGAACTACTTCGCGGGGGCGCTGATCCTGCCGTACGGGGCGTTCCTGCGGGCGGCCGAGGAGCTGCGGTACGACATCGATCTGCTGGCGCGGCGGTTCGGGGTGGGGTACGAGACGGTGGCGCACCGGCTCTCGACGCTCCAGCGGCCGGGCGCGCGGGGCGTGCCGTTCTTCTTCGTGCGGGTGGACCGGGCGGGGAACATCTCGAAGCGGCAGTCGGCCACGGACTTCCATTTCTCACGGGTGGGCGGCTCGTGTCCTCTGTGGAACGTGTATGAGGCGTTCGCCCATCCCGGGGAGATCCGCACGCAGTTGGCGCAGATGCCGGACGGCCGCTCGTACCTGTGGATCGCGCGCACGGTCTCGCGGCGCTTCGGGGGGTTCGGGGCGCCGGTGCAGACGTTCGCGATCGGGCTGGGCTGCGACCTCCACCATGCGCACCGGCTGGTCTACGCGGACGGGCTCGACCTGGCGAATCCGGCGGCGCGCACGCCGATCGGCCCCGGCTGCAAGGTCTGCGACCGGTCGGGCTGCCCTCAGCGGGCGTTCCCGGCGATCGGGGCGCCGCTGGAGGTCTCGGACCGCGAGAGCCGGTTCAACCCGTACCCGCAGGTCTGAGTAGGCGACGGGCCCGGGCGCGGTGTTCAGGCGCGTCCGGGCCCGTCTCGGAATCACCCCAACCTCGCGGCGCGGGCGTCGCGGGGCGCTGTCGTGCGCCCTGGTCCGCCTCCCGCGATCACGGCGAGGGTTGCTATCGCCAGAATCTTACTCTTGCAAATTACTTGCATCAGTGGAGTGGCGGTCGTTCTGCGTCAACATTCCGGTGACTTCCGGAAATTCCGGACGCCAATGGGGCGGCCGTGGCGCGTGTGGCGCGCGGGCAAGCCGGACGAGGGCGCCCGATGGGTCGGAATCGCCTGTTCAAGGCCGAACAGCGCAAGTTCGGCATCCTCCGAGGTCCTGCGTCCGTTACCAAAGAGATTTATTGACATCACTGGCGTCGGAAACTAAGCTCTGAAAATTACCGAGAATAATCCCGAAAGTTTCGAGCGGTGTGCGATGTAAACGCGTACAGGTCTCGGCAGACGGGCGCAATAAGGACATCTCAAAGAGGAGCGACATGTCAGATGTATTCGGGCGCACGCCCATGAGGGCGACCCGTCGCGGGCTGATCGGTTTCACCGTCGCCGGCGGCGGCGCACTGGCACTGGGGGCCTGTAGCGACGACGGCGACGGCGAAGTGAACGTCGACGAGCAGGCCAAGGGCGCGATGGACGACTTCAAGGCGGACACCCAGTTCACCGCCACCGAGCCGTTCACGCTGTCGCTGCTGTGGACCGAGTGGCCGGACCTCCCGATCACCGACTCGTGGCAGTTCTTCACCGAGATCGAGAAGCGCACGAACGTCAAGTTCGAGGTCACCACGATCCCGTTCAGCGACGCGGTCGAGAAGCGCAGTCTGCTCATCAGCGCCGGCGACGCCCCCTCGGTGATCCCGCTGGTCTACACCGGCGAGGAGAACTCGTTCGTCTCCTCCGGCGCGGTGCTGCCGATGAGCGACTACGTCGAGCACATGCCGAACTTCCAGAAGTACGTCGAGGAGTGGGACCTCGGCGGCATGATCGACAACCTCAAGCAGGCCGACGGCAAGTACTACATGCTGCCGGGCCTCCAGGAGGTCTCCGTCCCCGTCTTCACGCTGGTCATCCGCAAGGACGTCTTCGAGACCGTCGCCGGCGGCATCCCCGAGACCTGGGACGAGCTGCGCGAGGCCCTGGTCAAGATCAAGGCCGAGTACCCGAACTCCAAGCCGCTCGCCGACGGCTTCGAGGGCCAGTCGATGCTCAACTACGCCGCCCACGCCTTCGGCGCGCAGGCCGGCTGGGGCTTCGGCACCGGCATGATGGACGACGGCTCGGGCACCCTCCAGTACACGGCCGCCTCGGCCGGGTACAAGGAGATGGTCGAGTACTTCCGCGGCCTCGTCGCCGACGGCCTGGTCGACACCGACTCGTTCACCGCCGCCAACGACGGTGAGGGCACCGTCGGCGAGAAGTTCGCGCAGGAGCTGGTCTTCGCGGCCTCCGGTTCGAGCGGCACCGCGATCGACTTCGCCGTGGGCCTGGACGCCACCGTCGGCGCCGGCAACTACGAGGTCCTCCAGATCGCCCCGCCGGGCGGGCCGGCCGGCCAGATCTGCGAGCCGCGCAACTTCTGGAACGGCTTCATGCTCAACTCCGAGCTCGCCGACTCCGAGTACTTCCTCGCCACCCTCCAGTTCCTCGACTGGCTCTACTACAGCCCCGACGCGCGCGAGCTCGTCCGCTGGGGCGTGCTCGACGAGACCTACACCAAGGACGCGGACGGCAAGATCACCCTCAACCCCGACTTCCGCCTCGACGCCTACAAGCTCAACCCCGAGGGCACCACCGACATCCAGAAGGACCTCGGCTGGTCGAACTCCGTGTTCGCCGACTCCACCGAGTCGCGCGCGCTCAAGGAGTCCTACAACACCCCGACCTTCGTGGAGTACATCGACTCGGTGCTCGCCAACCGGACCCCGCGCGACCCGAACCCGCCGGCGCCGCTCGAAGAGGCCGAGCTGGAGCAGGCCTCGCTGCTGGCGACGCCCATCAAGGACACCGTCGACACGAACACGCTGAAGTTCATCCTCGGCGAACGCGACATCGCCGAATGGGACGACTACGTGGCCGAGTTGGAGGGCCAGGGCCTCCAGCAGTACGTCGACCTCATCAACGGCGCGCGCGAGCGCTTCAAGGAGAACTCCTGATCGACGCGACGGGGCCTCGGCCCCGTCGCGCCCAGGAGGGAACACGTATGCCTCTCACAGAGAACGAACTGCCGCCGCAGGCGGCGCCCGCGGTGTCCGTCGCGGGCGCCGCCGCGCCGGCTCCATCCGGCCTGATCGAGAAGCCGCCCGCAAGGCGCCGTCGCAAGCGGCAGACCTGGCGCGAGGCGCTCGAGAAGGACTGGCAGCTCTACAGCCTCGCCCTGGTCCCGCTGATCTTCTTCGCGATCTTCAAGTACGCGCCGATGCTGGGGAACGTCATCGCGTTCCGCAAGTTCCGCCCCGGCGGGAACATCTTCGGCGACGAATGGGTCGGCCTGCGCTACATCGAGCTGTTCATCAACGACCCGACGTTCTGGCGGGTCTTCGCGAACACCGCGATCCTCGGCGGGCTGACGCTCATCGTCTGCTTCCCGCTCCCGATCGTGCTCGCACTGCTGCTCAACGAGGTCCGCAAGAAGCGCTTCAAGAAGATCGTGCAGTCGATCTCCTACCTGCCGCACTTCCTCTCCGTGGTCATCGTGGTCGGCATGCTCATGCAGCTCCTGTCGTTGCAGGGCACGGTGAACCAGATCATCGGGGCGTTCGGCGGGGAGGGCATCCCGTTCCTCCAGCGCGCCGAGTGGTTCCGGGCCGTCTACGTCGGCTCCGAGGTGTGGCAGACCGTCGGCTGGGGCACCATCCTCTACCTGGCGGCGCTCACCACCGTGGACGAGTCGCTGTACGAGGCGGCGCGGATCGACGGGGCGGGCCGGTGGCGCCAGACCTGGCACGTCACACTGCCGGGCATCCGGCCCACCATGGTCACGCTGCTGGTGCTCAACATCGGCACGTTCCTGAACGTGGGCTTCGAGAAGGTCCTGCTGCTGTACAACCCGCTGACCTACGAGACGGCCGACGTCATCTCGACGTACCTCTACCGGGTCGGCCTCGTGTCGAACAATCTCAGTTACGCGGCGGCGATCGGCCTGTTCCAGGCGCTGATCGGCCTCGTGATGGTGCTATCCGCGAACCTGGTCTCGCGGAGGATTACGGGGACGAGCCTGTGGTGACCGAAGTGATCGCGAAGAACCAGGCGAGTCCGACACGGACGCGCCGGGTCACGCAGGACTCCAGGGGAACGCGCGTGTTCGGCGCGTTCAACACGGTCTTCCTGCTCCTGTTGTGCGCCGGGATGCTGTACCCGTTCATCACGGTGCTCGCCCAGTCGTTCAGCTCCCCCGGGGCGATCAAGGCCGGCCAGGTGAGCTTCTGGCCGGTCGGGTTCAACCTCGACACGTACGGCGCCGTGATGCAGAACGAGACGTTCTGGCGCAACTACGGCAACACCGTGCTGTACACGGTCGTCGGCACCGCCATCGCCATGACGCTGACGACGACCTACGCGTTCGTGCTGTCCAAGAAGCACCTCAAGGGGCGCAAGGTCCTCATCGGGATCGCCGTCTTCACGATGTTCTTCAACGGCGGCCTCGTGCCGAACTACGTGCTCATCTCCTCGCTGGGGATGAAGAACACGCTGTGGGCGATCGTGCTCCCCGGCGCGATCTCGGTGTTCAACCTGCTGGTCATGAAGTCGTTCTTCGAGAGCCTGCCGAGGGACATCGAGGAGGCCGCGCAGATCGACGGGCTCGGCTGGTACGGCATCTTCGGGCGGATCGTGCTGCCGCTGTCGAAGGCGGTCATCGCCACGATGGTGCTGTTCTACTCGGTCGCGTTCTGGAACGACTGGTTCGCCGCGTTCCTGTACCTCGACAAGAGCGAGCTGTTCCCCGTCACCCTGTTCCTGCGCAACCTCATCGCGGGCGCGTCCACCTCCACTTCGGAGGGGGCTGCGGCCGCGGGCACCACGACCGAGCTGCTGTCGGCGAACATCGAGTCGGTGACGATGATCCTCACGGTCATCCCGATCCTGTGCGTGTACCCGTTCGTGCAGCGCTACTTCGTGTCGGGCGTGATGCTGGGGTCGGTGAAGGGATGACGGAGATGGACGCCCGGGACGCGGGCGAGATCGGCCCGGGGGCGCTCTCGCGCCTCGCCGCCGCGGTCTACCGGCACCTCGTGCTCGGGCTGTTCCTCGCGCTCGCGGGGACCCCGACGCTGGTGCTGTGGACGGTGCTCGCACCGGAAGCGGCCAACGTCGTGTTCTTCATGGCCGCGCTCCTGCCGGTCGCGCCCGCGCTCTCGGCGGCCCTGTACGCCCAGCGCGCGTGGGCGAACGAGCCGGACCTGAGCCCTTCGAAGCCGCTGTGGCGCGGGCTGCGCATGAACCTGCGCGACACCCTCGCCTGGTGGGTGCCGGTGCTCGCGGTCGCGACGGTCCTGGCGGTGAACGTGCTCTTCGGCTCCACTGTGGCCGGAGGCGCGTTCCTGAGGCCCGTGTGCGCGGTGTTCCTCGCCGCGCTCGCGGTCCTCTCGGCCCACCTGCTCACGGTGACGTCCTTCTTCTCGTTCCGCACCAGGGACGTCTTCCGCGTGGCCGCGGCGGAGTTCTTCCTCTCCTGGAAGTCCTCCCTCGGCGTCCTGTCGATCCTCGTCGTGGCGACCGCCGTCGTGGTCATGGGCTCCGAGGCCGTCCTGCTGCTGCTCGGCTGGGCGTTCGCACTGTTCCTGTGGCTCTTCGCGAAACCGGTCGCCGCCGACATCACCGAGCGGTTCACCGCCGGGGAGTGACAGGCTCGGCCGGGCGCCTCGCCCGGCCTGGAACGATGGGGGCGCCGGTCCGCGAAGGACCGGCGCCCCGACTGCTGAGGAGCCCCGCGTGAGGAACTGGATCGTCGGCCTCGCGATCGCCGCCGCCTGCATGATCCTCGTGTGGGCCCTGCTCATCGTGCTCGCGAAGCGGCTGCCGCCGGGGCCGCTGCGCGACCTCGTGGCGTTCATCCCCGACCTGGTGACGACGGTGCGGCGGCTGCGGCGCGAGCCGCGGGTGCCCCGGCGAGCCAAGGCCGCGCTGCTGGTCGCCGCGGTGTGGGTGGCCAGCCCGATCGACCTCATCCCCGAGTTCCTGCCGGTCATCGGGCCGCTGGACGACATCCTCGTGGTGGCGCTGGCCCTGCGGTACGCGGGCCGCACCGTGCCTCGGGAGGTCCTACTCGACGCCTGGCCCGGCGACCCGCGGCTGCTCGAACGGCTCCTCGGGCCCGACCGGGGCGCCCGCTGACCACGCGTGCGCGGTGAAGGCCTCCACGGCGTTCACGACCGCTTCGAAACGGGGCGAGTGGAACAGGTCGAACCCGTGGTGGGCGCCGGGCAGCTCGGCGTACACGTTCCGGTCCGAGACCTCGCGCAGGCGCTTCCCGAAGGCGCGGGCGACCGAGACGTGGACGAGCGAGTCGTGGTCGCCGTGGACGACCAGGACCGGCGGCGCGTCGGGCCGGGCCAGCGCGAACGGGTCGGTGTCGGCCCCGCGCCCGAAGTAGGGGCCGTAGAAGCCGCCGAGGCCCACGACGGCCGAGACGGAGGTGTCGGCGTCTTCGAAGCCGGGCTGGTATTCGGGCCGGTCCTGGGTGAAGGCGGCGACGGTGGACATGTGAGCGCCCGCGGAGGAGCCGGTGAGGACGATCCGGTCGGGGTCGGCGCCCCATTCGGCGGCGTGCTCGCGGACCCAGGCGACGACGCGCTTGGCGTCGACGATGTGGTCTTCGAAGACCGCGTCGGGGCGGAGGCGGTAGTTGGCGCTGATGCACAGCCAGCCTTGGGAGGCGAGGCGGTGGAGCATGGGGCGGGACTGGGTGTTCTTGCGGCCCATGGCGTAGTAGCCGCCGTGGAAGTGGATGAGGACGGGCGATCCGGTGGGGTGCGAGCGGTGGCGGTAGACGTCCATGAGGTTGCGTTTCCCGGCGGGACCATAGGGGACGTTCGCGGTGCGCTCGACGGAGCCGGGCCGGAAGCCGAAGGGCCGCAGGAGGATGCTCGCGTAGGAGACGCGTTTGGTGACGGCGATCGAGCCGAGGGCGGCTTGGAGGGCGCGTTCGGTCCGGGTGCTGCGCACGGTCGTCAGCGCGATGCAGGCGGCCCCGACGACGGCGGCGGCGATGGCGACCGGGGAGGCGAGGTCGCCTTCGGCGAGGGCGAGGCCGGTGGAGGCGGTGAAGAGCGCGATGGCGAGGAACGGCAGTTCGTTCACGGTCATGGCCAGCAGGAAGACGAGGGTGCCGGGGCGTTCGCGCAGGCGCGGGACGGGCAGCGCGGGGAAGGCGAGGAACGCGAGGCCGACGAGGTAGCCGTAGGGGATGCTCATCGGCGGGCCAACCCGGTGATGACGACGGCGCCGACCAGCAGGTGCATGCCGAGGAGGACGAGGGTGGCGGCGGTGTTCACGGCGCCGAGCGGGCCGAGGAGGGAGACGGCGAGGAAGGCGGCGGCGATGATCGTCCAGGTGCGGGTGCCGCGGGCGGTGAAGCGCTCCAGGAGGGCCAGGAGGCCCCAGGCGGCGTAGCCGATCGCGAGGGCTGCGAAGGCGGTCATGGCGGGGCCGACGGTCTGCTCCGTGCCGCCCTGGTCGACGGTGAGGTCGGCGCCGGCGAGGGGGACGGCGACGGCCCACAGGAGGAGGGCCGCGGCGGCGGCGGTGACGGGGGTGAGGAGTCGGCGGGTTCGTGTGCTCATGGGGCCCAGTCTGGTCGGTGCGGGTGGGGCGGTGCATCGGCCGTGGGGCCGCTGCGTCTCCTGCCGATGCGGGGGGCGTCTCCTACTTTCGTAGGTGACGGCCCGGTCGGGGGCGTGGCTAGCATGGCGTCCGTGACGAACCACCGCAGACCGCGCCCGCAGGAGATCATCGGGATGGCCGCCGGGGTCGGCGCGCTGACCGCTTTGACGCTGTGGTCGCGTCCCGATCCGGGCCCGCTGGACTTCGCCGTGGCGGCCCTGTCGCTGGCGGCGGCGATGGTGCAGCTGTGGCGGCCGGTGACCGGCGCGCTCGCCGCGACGGTCCTGGCGGTCTTCTCGCCGTTGGCGACCACGGCGGCGACCGTTGGAGCGCTCCAGGTCGCGTGGCGCACGCGGTTCCGCACGGCGGTGGCCGTGGCGCTGGCGGGGATCGCGGCGCACCTGGTGCAGTGGGTCTGGTATCCGAATCCGGCGTTGGGCTTCGACTGGTGGGCGGTGCTGGTGACGGTGGCGTACGGGGCGCTGCTGGGCTGGGGGACGCTGGCGCGTTCGCACCGGGAGCTGGTGATGTCGCTGCGGGAGCGGGCGCGGCGCGCGGAGGCCGAGCAGGGCCGATTGGTGGCGGAGGCGCGGGCCGCGGAGCGGCGCGGGCTGGCGCGGGAGATGCACGACGTGCTCGCGAACCGCCTCTCGCTGGTCGCGACGCACGCGGGGGCGCTGGAGTTCCGGCCCGACGCGCCGCCGGAGAAGGTCGCCTTGGCGGCCGGGGTGGTCCGGTCGGGGGTGCATCAGGCGCTTGAGGAGTTGCGGCAGGTGATCGTGCTGCTCAGAGAGGACGAGGCGACCGCTTCGAGCGGGCCGGGCCCGACGGCGGCGGAGCTGGAGGCGCTGGTCGAGGAGACGCGGGCGGTGGGCCAGCCGGTGGCGGTGAGCGGGGTGTTGTTCCCGGATGATCTGCCGTCTTCTTTGGGGCGCACCGTGTATCGGATCGTCCAGGAGGGACTGACGAACGCGCGCAAGCACGCCGCGGGGAACGAGGTCTCGGTGGCGCTGAGCGGTTCACCCGGCGAAGAGCTGGTGATCGAGATCGAGAACGCGCTGCCGGCGCCCGGTACGGCCCCGGCGGTGCCGGGGAGCGGGTTGGGCCTGGTCGGGCTCACGGAGCGGGTCCGGTTGGCGGGCGGGCAACTCGACCATGAGCGCACTGACGGCCGGTTCCGGTTGCGGGCGCGGCTGCCGTGGCCCGCGTGACCGGCGCCCACGAGCGTCTCGGCGCGACCGCCGAAGCTCGCTCTACCCGTTGACGACCATGAGCGCCTCAGCGGATTTCGGCCCGTGGAGGCGGATACCGTGGCCCGCGCCCCATGACCGGATTCCTACTCGGCCACGGGCACGGCAAGCGAGCGGGCGGGCGGCTGCGCCCGCGGGTCCGACCGCCGCGGCTCGCGATCGGCGGCCTTCCCGCCCACGAGCGGTTCGCCCGTGCGTGCCCGGCCGCCCGCGTGGCCGGTGTCCCCTCCGCCCAATGCCAAGAGGGGCTCGGCGCGACTACCGCGACCCGCCCTCGCCATTGACGGCCACGAGCGCCTCGACGGGCGATGCCGCCTGCGGGCGCGACTGCGGTGGACTGCGCAAGCGGACGCTTCGTTCCCACGACCACGGCCACGGCCACCGCCACGAGTGCGGCCGACGGGCCGCCGGACCGCTCGGCCCTGAACGCCTCGGCGGCCAGCCCGGCCCGTGGGCGCGGCTACGATGGCCCTCGTGATCCGTGTCCTCCTCGTCGACGATGACGCCCTTGTCCGCGCCGGTCTCTCCATGATGCTCGACGGCGTCGGCGACATCGCCGTCGTCGCGGAGGCCGGTGACGGGCGCGAGGCGCTCACGGCCGCCGACGCGCACCGTCCCGACGTGGTGCTCATGGACCTCCAGATGCCCAATGTGGACGGCATCGCCGCGACGGGCCGTCTGCGCGCGCGGCCGAGGCCGCCGGAGGTCATCGTGCTCACCACGTTCGACACCGACGAGAACGTCCTGCGCGCCCTCCGCGCGGGCGCCGCCGGGTTCCTCCTCAAGGACACCCCGCCCGCGCAGATCGCCGAGGCCGTCGCCCGCGTCGCCGCCGGGGACCCGATCCTCTCCCCCGCGATCACCCGGCGCCTCATGGCGCGCACGGTCGCGCAGGCGGGCGCGTACGAGCGCGCCCGCACCGCCCTGGCGGCGCTGACGCCCCGCGAGCACGAGGTTGCGGTGCTGGTCGGCAGCGGGGACACCAACGCGGAGATAGCGACCGCACTCGCCATGAACGTCACCACCGTGAAGTCGCACGTCTCCAGCATCCTCACCAAGCTCGCCCTGGACAACCGGACGCAGATCGCCCTGCTCGCCCACGACGCCGACCTGGTCTGAACCGGGCCCGGCGAAGGCCTGGCCGGTGTCGGCCCCGCGTCGTAGTGTGGATTCGTGAGCGATGAGACGAGCGCCGAGACCGTGCCCGCCCTGCTGGCCGAGCTCGCCGCGCTGGAGGAACCGAAACTGCGTGCGGTGAACGAGCGGCACGGCGACGACCACGGCGTCAACCTGACCAAGCTGCGCGCGGTCGCCAAGCGCCTCAAGACCCGCCAGGACCTCGCTCTGGAACTCTGGGCGACCGGTGACACGGCCGCGAAGCTCCTGGCCCTGCTCGTCTGCCGCCCGAAGGCGTTCTCGCAGGACGACCTCGACCGGATGCTCCGCGAGGCCGGTTCGCCGAAGGTCCACGACTGGCTCGTGAACTACGTCGTCAAGAAGGGCCCGCACGCCGAGGCCCTGCGCCTCGCCTGGTTCGCCGACCCCGACCCGGTCGTGGCGAGCGCCGGGTGGGCGCTCACCTCCGACCGGGTCGTGAAGCAGCCCGAGGTCCTCGACTTCGACGCCCTCCTGGACCTCGTCGAGGCCGACATGAAGGACGCGCCGCAGCGCCTCCAATGGGCGATGAACGAGTGCCTGGCGCGCATCGGCATCGCCGACCCCGGCCTGCGCGCCCGCGCGATCGACATCGGCGAGCGCCTCGAAGTCCTCAAGGACTACCCGACCCCGCCGGGCTGCACCTCCCCTTTCGCCCCGATCTGGATCACCGAGATGGTCAAGCGCCAGGCCTGAACCGGGGCTCTGCGACCACGACGACCGGGTGACGCCCGGAGAGGCTGAGCGTGCGCGTCTCGGCGAGCTTCCAACGCCCGGTGTCGAAGTGGCCCAACAGTTCCTGCGGTATGAGGCACACGAGGCGGCCGTCCCTTGCGATGATCCTGCGCCATTCGGCGAGCAGCGCGCCGAAGCCGCGCCGCTCGGCCACCTGACGGCCCCAAGCCGGGTTGGTGACGATCCGGTCGACGCTCCCGGTCGGCACGGGCAGGCGGGCCGCGTCGGCGGTCGCCAGCGCGATGCGGCGGTGCCCGGTGTCGCCCGCGGCGTGCGCGTCGAGCCCGGCCGGATCGCCGGCCATCGAGGCGAAGGCGCCGGTGTGCCCCGAGGTGCCACCCGCTGCGCCAGCGGGTGCGGCCAGTTCGCCGACCATCGAGGCAGGGATGGACTCCGGAGTGCTGCCGGCTGCGACAGGGGTGGCCGGGTTGCCGATCGCCGAAGCGGCGGCACCGCTGAACTCGGAAATGTTGACAGCGGCGGCGGCGATCGCTGCCGGGTCGAGATCCGAGCCCGAGACGTAGGCGCCGGGCGCCAGTTCGGCTGCCTCAACGAGGATCGTTCCGGCGCCGCAGCACGGGTCGAGCACGGTCATGCCCGCTTCGATGCCGGCGAGGCGGGCCATCGCGGCGGCGACGGGCGGGTGCAGGGTGCCGGGGATCGATGCGGTCTTCCAGGGGCGGCGGTGCAGGGGCGGGCGCCGTCCGCGGTAGCCGAGGAGGAGGCCCTCGGGTCCGAGCACGGCGCGCCATTCGGCCGCGCCGAGCGGCGGCCGGGCGCCGCCGCTGCGGGTGGCGAAGCGGGCGCCGAGCCGTTCGGCGAGGAACGCGCCGACGACCGCTTCGAGATCGTGGCGGTTGTAGGTGCGGCGCCCGCCGATCGAGGCACCGATCGAGGCGGAGACGGTGAGCACGGGTTCGCCGCTCGCGAAGTCGGCTGCGACGGGCGCCAGGTCGGCGGCGTCGAGGAGCGGCCAGAGCCGGGCCAGGTCTGGTTTCGTGGGGCCCGGGTCGGCGGTCTCGGCGACCTGTACGAGCAGGTCGTCAACGGTCCGAGGAACGCCGGTGAGTGTCGGTGCGGCGATGAGCACCTGGCGTTTTCTGACCGACCGCACACGGGTCCCGAGCTCCGCGAGCTCGTCGGCGGCGAGGTCTTCGAGTCCGTGCACGGTGCTGGCGAAGGCGTTGCGGGGTTGCGGATTTTCGGGCGTGAAAGGCCCGACCGTCGATCGACGGTTCGGTGACATGCGAAAGCTCCCGGTGAGCGACCTGGAGCGGCGGACGGCCGCGCCACATCGCCGGCCACGGGTTCGGTTCCCTCTGGACGGCCGGCGGAGCGCTAGCCGAGGCGGAAGAAGCTGTATGTCACGGCGCGATGCTAACGCCGGTGCGGGTGCCTTGGGAAACGCTTTTCGGCCCGCGAAAACGGCTGTCGCGGCGCCGTGGCGCGGCAATACGATGGCCGGTGTGATCGAGGAGCCTTTGACCGGCGGCAATGTCACCGAGAGCGTGGTCCGCGTCGGCGACACGGTGCGCCGCAGCCGCGGCGCCGGTTCGGCGTTCGCCTCGCGGGTGCTCGTGCACCTCGAATCGGTCGGGTTCGCCCATGCGCCGAGGTTCCTGGGGGTGGACGAGCAGGGCCGGGACGTCCTCGACTTCGTGCCGGGCCGCACCACCGACCATCCGAGCCAGCGCGCGGTCGGGGCGTACCGCCTCGGTGCCCGGATGCTCAAGGCGCTGCACGAGGCGACGGCCGGTCACGCGCTGGCCGGGAGCGAAGAGTGCGTGATCCACGGCGATCCGGGGCCGTACAACACCGTGTTCCGGGAGGGGCTCCCGGTGGTCTTGATCGATTGGGACGCGGCGCGTCCGGGCAGGGCGATCGACGATGTCGGGTTCATGGCGTGGACCTGGTGCCTCCAGGTGGAGGGCAACGTGCCGATCGCCGAGCAGGCGGCGCATCTGCGCGAGTTCAGCGACGGGTACGGCAATGGGTATGGCAGCGCGTACGGCGGCGGGTACGGCGACGTCGAGCCGGAGCGGCTGATCGAGGCGATGCTCCGCAGGCAGGCCGAGGTCGCGGTGTCGGAGGCGGCAAAGGCGACCGACGAGCGGCTCTCGCCGCAGCGCCGCCGCCACGCGAAGGCGGCCGCCGCATGGGCGGCGGACCACCGGCGGCTGGTGGAGGAGAACCGGTGTGTCCTGTTGTCCGCGTTGGAATGACGGTGCCGGTGCAGTTCAGCCGGTGGTCATCTGGGTGACGGTTTCGGCGGCCTGGTCGCCGAGGAGGATGAGGAACAGGATCGAGGCCGGGATCGTCAGGACGCCGAGGATGAGACCGGCGACTCCCAGGCCTTTGCCGTTGCCGCCGCGGCTCGGTGCCTTCACGATCGCGACGATGCCGAAGACGAGGCCCACGAGGCCGAGGGGGACCGCGAGCATGAGGTTGACGATCGGGATCCAGGCGAACACGACGAGGCCTATGAGGCTCGTCGTGAGCGAGGTGACGCCGAGGCCGCTGCCCCGCTGCCGGGGGTGGGCGGGCGGCTGGTCGGGCATGTGGGATATGGGGTCTCCGTTCGCCGGAGCGGAGTGCACAAAGGCCTGACGGTCCACGGTAGTGCAGGCGCGCAAGGGGTCAGTCGAGTCGGAGGATGGTCTCCTCGATGTCGGCGTCGCGCCCGGCGGCGTAGGAGACTTCGGTGCCGGTCGGTTGGAAGCCCGCTTTGCGCAGGACGATGAGCGATCCGGCGTTGTCGCTGGCGGCGCGGGCGAAGAGGGGGCGGGTCTCGACCGTCTGGAGGAGTTCGGCGAGGGCGTGGGTGGCGACGCCGCGGCCCCAGACGGACCGGTCGATCCAGTAGGTCACCTCGGTTTCGCCTTCGATGACGAAGGCGGCGATGCTGCCGACGAGGCGGTCTTCGAGGGTGACGGCACGCATGGTGACGTCGGGGGCGGCCAGCACCTTCGCCATGTGGGCGTCGAAGGCGGCGCGGTCGTCGGGGTCCTTCGCGGTGAAGGCGGCCATCCGCACCGACTCGGGGTCTCGCATCAGGTTGAAGAGCACGTCGAGGTCGGCCTGGTCGATCGGTCGCAATGCGATGGCAGCCAAGGTGGTTCCTCCTCCGGGGTTCGGACCGGCCACGGTATCAGCGCCCTGTGACACTTTCAGCCGTTCCGGCGGCGCACTGCCGAGCGCCCGGACGCCTTCAGCCGGTCTGGCAGCACGCTCACGGGCGCCTGGGCGCCTTCAACCGGTCGGGGAGACGAACCGGGAGGCGAAAAGGTCGCTGCCGCGATCGCTTCCCCCGGCCATCCCTAACCCCCCCCCCCCGGCCATCCCTAACCCCCACCCTCCCGAGAGGGGAAGGAAGTCTCGGCCTCGACCGTCGCCGCCCGGTACGACAGAAAACGACCCCGCAACCGGCGTGTCGCACCAGAAGTCACCCGAAGCAGTGAGGCAAGACGACGCGCCTTCGCGCTCCGGGAAGGCGGCGCCGGTCTACGAGCGGGGATCGTGAGACGGCGCCACGGTTTGCGCGCGACGGGTCGAGCGTGGCCCGGTCCGCTCGGCGGATCACGGCGCGCGAAGGTCGCGGCCGAAAGGCGTGGTGCCCGCCGGTGCGGCGGATTCGTCGAGCCGCCGACCTGCGCCGCCCGGTGCCCACAAGTGCGGCGGCCCCGCCGCGCCGCTGGCCTGTGCCGCGCACAGTGCCTGCCGGTGGCGCGGCCCGCCGCGCTGCCGGCCTGCAAACCCGCGGCGCGCCCCCGGAACCCGGTCGCCATCAGCCGGACCGGGAGACGCGAAGGCCGCCAGCGCGCCTCCGGCCCGTGCCGCGCGCGGCGCCCGCCGATGGCGCGGCCCCATCGCGCCGCCGGACCGCACCGCGTTCCTGTCCCTTCTCCCCCGCATCCACTCCCCTCTCCCTGTCCTTCTCCGCCGCGACCGCCGCTGCGGAGGCCAGTGTCGCCGCTGTCAAGCCGCCCCACAGCGCGGTCGGGCCGTGCGCGGCGAGCGCGGTGATGATCGCCGGGGAGACGGCGAGGCCGAAGCCCGTCGAGAGCTGGAACCGGGCGAGGGCGCGCCCGAGCGCGTGGGCCGGTGCGAGGGCCGTGACGAGCGCGGTCGCGCTGCCCGCGTACACGATTTCGCCGAGCGTGCAGACCACCGACACCGCCACCACGGCCAGTGCGCCCCACCCGTGCCCGAGCGCGGCGGCCGCGAGAAACCCGAGGTAGGACACGGCGAGCACCACCCCGGCGAACGCCAGCACCGCCCGCCGCGAGTAGCGCGACAGCAGCACGGTCACCGGCACCTGGAAGGCGACCACGAGCACCGTGTTGAGCACGAACACCACGGCCGTCCACATCGGAGACGCGTCGAGCTGCGTCACCAGGATCAGCGGCAGCGCGATCTCGGGAACATTGAGGCAGAACGCGTACACCACGTTGGCGCCCAACAGCGCCCACATCCGAGGAGCAGGCTCCCTCGCGCCTCCGACCGACACTCCCGACACCTCGGCCCGCAACCGCACCGACCACGCCAGGCCCGCCGAGGCGAGATAGGCGATCCCGGTCGCGGCGGCCAAGAGCTGCAACGCCGTCGCACCGCCCGCAAGGAACGCCGTCGCCAGCAGTGCCCCCGCGCCCAGGCCGCCGTTGCGCAGCGCCCGACCGGCCGCGAGCGCGGCGTCCCGTTCCCGCCCATGCGACACGGTTGCGACGAGGGCCGCGTGCGCGGCGGGCCACGCCTGGTTGCCGACGCCCAGGAACAGCGCCGCCGCCGCGAACGGCCACACCTCCCCCGCCGGGGCGACCAGCAGCAGCGCCACGCCCAGCACCCGCACGAGCATCGACGCGGCCACGACCGCGCTCCGCGCGCCTCGGTCCAGCCACCGGCCGACCCCGGGCATGCACGCCAGGCCCGCGACGATCCCGGCGGTCATGGCCGCACCGGTCGCCGGGGCGGACAGGCCCAGCACCGTGATCCCGTAGAGCAGCAGGAAGGGCCGCAGCAGGCCGGTCCCGATCGCGTCGACCGTGAGCGCGGCGGCGTAGCGGGGGCCTCCGAAGGCGCGCACGAGCGCGCGGGGCCTGATCTTGGTGGTGGTCGGCATGGCGTCAAAGGTGCGTTCGCCCGCCGCCGGAGCCGCGTCGGTTGACGGACTTCGTCAATCGAAGCCGCCACCGCCGAACCGAGCGAGGATGATGGTCGGGTGACCTTGACGATCGACATCAGCGGCCTGCCGCCCGACCGGCTGCGGTTCGCCGCCTCCCCGCTGGCCGAGCTGACCGCGATGCTGCACGTCCTGGCCGAACCCGCCCACCACCCGCAGCTCGCGAGCTGGGCCGCAGACGTCTGGGCGAAGCTGCGCCCGGAGCTGGCCGAACGGCTGAGGGAGGCCGAGTTCCTCTGGCGCTCTTCACGAGCGGACTTCCTGGTCCCTTCCCGCCCCCGGCCGACCCTCGCCGAGGAGCTGGACGAGGTCGACCGCATCGCCGACGAGGCCTACGTGACCGCCGCCCTCATCACCACTTGCGGCAGCAACCGGGTCCACTTCACCGCGCCCTCCCCGCTCGCCGACCCCGCCGCGCGCGAACGCGCCCTCGCGCTTGCCCAAGCGCGCGGCACGATCCAGGAGGAGTTCGCCGAACGCCTGCTCACCGACCCCGCCGCCGTGCGGGTCCGTGTGCGCGACACCCTCGAACAGTGCGCCGAGGCCTTCTTCGACGCCGCCTGGGCGGGCGTGGCCGTGCGCATCGCCAACGACCGCCGCCTGAAGTCAGACCTGTTGCAGCGCCAAGGCATAGGCGCGGCGCTCGCCTCGGTCTCCGGGGCGGTGACACTCGCGCCGGACGGCACCCGCATCCTCGTGGACAAGTTGCAGGACAACGCGACCGCCGCCCACGAGGACGGGGTCACCTTCCTCCCCAGCGTCTTCGGCAGCCCGCATCTGGTCGTGGTCCACGCGCGCGGATGGCGGCCGGTGGTGCAGTACCCCGTTGCCGACGCGGAGCCTTCGGAACCGGTGTCGCTGGAGACGGTCTCGCTACGACTGGAGGCGCTCGCGCACCCGGTCCGCCTACGGCTGCTGCGCACTTTGGCGCGCGGCCCGCACACCACAGGCGAGCTGGCCGATGCCTGGGCGCTTTCGCCCCCGGAGGTCTCGCGCCACCTCGCCGTGCTGCGCCGCGCCGGTCTGCTCACTGCCAGACGACACGGCCGATATGTTCGTTACAGCCTTAATCTGCCGGATTTGACCGCACTCGGGTCAGACGTGCTCACCGCCGTACTGCGCTGAGCCCCTTCGAAGTTCAGGCCCGACCGGCCGAGCGCACCAGGCCCGCCAGATCGGCCGCCGAGAGGTCGAAGACCGGGGAGTCATCGCCGAGCTTGGAGTCCCGCACCTGGAAGCCCGAGCAGACGTTGCGAGCCTCGACGCAGTTGGACTGGCCCGAGTTGGTGCTGCGCGTGCTCTTCCGCCAGGCCTGGCGGCACTCAACACAGTTGGCCTGGCCCGAGTCAGTGCTCCGGGTGCTCTTCCGCCAGCTGGTGTACTCCACCATCTAGGAACCTTCCAATCCCTTGCGCTTTCGATCGCAGAGACCTGCGGACCTCATCATACAAGGCGATCTTGTCGGACTCGACGATGTGACGGCTCTGGTCGAGGTTCTCGACATAGACGAAATCAGGCGCAGAAGACGCCCTGCCGCCGTTGGTGAACATCTCGAAGGCGTACGGCGCGAAGTGCAGCGGTTCAACGACAAGCACCTCGCAGCCCGGGAGAGAATCGACCCAGCGGAGCCTTTCGAGCTGCTCGGCCTTCTCCTCCAGCGTGAGTTGATCGAGATCCGCGATGGCACGGGCCGGCACGTAGAACTCGGCGACCGGGTGGTTCCTGCCCTTGCATCGACCGAAGTACGTACTCTGCCTCGCCTCCTTGCGCTTCCACCACTTCACCTTGCTCGCCGGATCCTCCATCGGCCCGGCCAGCAGGTTCATGTGGACAGCTTCGGTCTGGAGCAGCCCGGACATGAGAAGGGGGTCCCACTTGACAAGGACTCTGTAGTTCCGCTCCGCGCTCTCCACGATGTAGAGGTTGCGCACTTCGGCGCCCGAGATGAGTTCGCTGGACAGGAACAGCTTCTCGGAGACATGCGCGATGAACGCCTTGCGCTCGGGCTCCGCCCCTGCCTTGTCGCAGATGAGCATGAGGTTGCCCTTGTCGGGAATCCTGCGCCCCTCCAGCCACGCCCGGATGGTGTTGGTGCTCTTGGTAACCACCTTTGCGAACTGGGTCAGGGTCCATCCCTTCGATTGCGCCAGCATGTTGACCTCAGCGGTCAGATATGACTCGATGAGCCGTCGGTGCAACGACATCGATGCTGCCACCGCCTCCCTGTGCTGCGTGAACTACTGCCAGTAGCGATGATCGCACGGCCCACACCCTGCTCAACGTTCACGACTCCCCTGCAATTGCGGGGCTCCATTACGGGCGTTCATCATGGGGCCCCATGATGGGGCGCCATCATGGACCTCCCATCATGAATGCCCGGAAGTTCTTGGGTGGCATGGTCATTGACCAGCCAAAACATGGCTTATGGTTGCCACAGCGCGGGCTGATCACCAAGCTCGCGCGGTTGGTGAAGACCCGGGGAGCCGCTGCCTCCCAGCTGATATCGCGGCTCCCCGGCATCCGAACTGTCGGCTATCCGACACTCTCCAATGGAGGACACGATGCGCAATCAAGCCGCCCAGGCGAAATCTGCCAAGGCGCCCGCCGACCCGCTGGAGCGCGGCGGGTTCGGCGACGGGCGCGACCGATTCACCGTCTGCGCCTCCAGCCTCGTCGCGCCCGACTCGTTCCAGGTGTACGCGAATGGGAACCGCGCCGACCTGGTACTCATCGTCTCCGGGCTGACCACCGGGAGCCTGCACGCG
This sequence comes from Glycomyces paridis, assembly GCF_004912155.1. Lineage (GTDB taxonomy): Bacteria > Actinomycetota > Actinomycetes > Mycobacteriales > Micromonosporaceae > Glycomyces > Glycomyces paridis. Next base: position 129,085 of record NZ_STGX01000006.1, read on the forward strand.
ACCTGGGGCGACGGCTGGCGCGAAGCTCTGCTCGAATGGAAGCGGCGCTTCCAGGAGCACGCGTTCGACGCGTTCTACAACGGTCCTGCACCGGCACCGGCACCGGCTGCGCCGGCGAAGGCGGCTGCGCTCGCCGTACCGGGGGTCGGCTCGACCGCTTCGCCCGCGCCGGTGCGGCACCGTGGCGAGGACACCGTGCGGTTCTGCCGTGGTTGAGGCCGAGCGCACGGATGAGGAAGTGCTGGAACTGATCCGCTCGGGTTCGGACACGAGGTCAGAGGGGGAGCCGGGCTCGGCGCGCATCGGCGGGTTCGACGGGCCGGGCGTGCGGTTCACCGTGCACGAGCTGGCCGAGCCGGGGAGTCGGCGGGCCGTCGAGTACGCGGTCAAGGCAGACGACGGCGTGGAGGGGCTGGTCTGCCGGATTCCGGCCGATCCGGACGGGCCCGTCTCCTGGCACGGGGCGTGGAACGGCGATCAGTGGTGCCCGAAGATCGAGGCGTTCGCCCGAGAGAGCATTGTGAAGTCGGCTCGTAACTGACTCCACATAGACTTCATACAGTTTCCGGAGCAGTCGGACCGATGACAGCTCAGTCCGACCCGGAAAGAAGATCGGCCGGTCCCGGTGGGGGGACCGGCCGATCGCCTCTTCTCAGGTCGTACCGAATCCGCTCTCAGCTCAGAGCGCGGTGCCGGTGACGGTGCCGCCGGACTCGGTGATCGAGTACGAGGCCGTTGCGCCACTGTAGAAGTGGAAGGTCAGCGTGACCGGTTGGCCGTCGGTGACCGCCGCGAGGAACTCGGGCGTGAGGATGAGCGTCCCGGCGCTGTAGTCGGGCCGGAAGTTCGACCAGAACTCCTGGTACGACGTCCAAGTGGCGGTGCCGGCGTTGGTGCCGTCGGCGTATTTGGCCTCCATGGTGGCGAGGGTGTCGCCGTTGAACTCGGTCGGGATGGCGAAGGTCGCGGAGGGGCCGGTCGCGTTCGACAGGACCGGTTCGTCCGAGGTGATGATCTTGATCCGCCACGGGACGCCCGCCGAGAAGCGCGCCTCCAGCTCGGCGTTCACGCCGTACTCGCGGTCGCCCGCGAGGCGGGTGAGGCCTGCGGCGGTGAAGGTGAGCGTGTCGCCCGAGACCGTGTAGTCGGCGCCCTCGGCCAGCTCGGTGCCGCCCTGCCAGAGGCCCTCGAAGTCGAGTCCGTTGCGGTTCAGGGTGAGCGAGGCCGACCCGATCGCGCCCGAGCCGGGGAGGTACACCGAGTCGAAGGAGGCCGTGCCCGAGCGCGTGGTCACGCCCGAGGCGAAGTACTCGTACATGTGCTGGTCACGCCACTGGAGCGAGTTGCGTTCGAGGAACTGGCCCGCGTCCCACAGCATGGTGGTGACGCCCTTGTCGCGGGCCTGGTACTCGGCCGCTTCGAAGAACTTCAGCAGCTCGCCGGGCTGGTGCACGCCGGGGCGGTTGTGGTCGTAGTTCAGGACCGCCCACTCCCCCATGATGACCGGGATGCCCGCGTCCACGAAGGTGTCGTTGACGCGCTGGAAGGTGCCGACCAGGTCGGCCTCCACTTCAGCGTTGTAGGAGGTGAAACCGGCGATGTTGACACTGAAGGGCCAGAAGCCGTAGAAGTGGATCGTGGCGGCGACCATCGGGTCGTCAAGGCCGTCGATGGTGGTCTTGAGGGCGTCCAGGCGCGGCTGGTCGGCGTTGGTGACCAGGGTCGGCAGGACCAGGAGGCGGTCGTCGTTGTTGCCGCCCGAGCCTCGGACCAGCTCGTGGAAGACCAGGTTCAGCTCCTCGGTGAGCGCGTCGCCCGCTTCACCCTCGGCGCCGGTGAACTGGGGCTCGTTGACGCTCTCGAAGGAGAGCTCGGCCGGGTAGTCCTTGAAGCGGTCGGCGATCTGCGTCCACAGTGCCTCGTACTTCGCCAGGACCGCGTCGTGGTCGGTCGAGAGCTCGTTCAGCCACATCCAGGAGTCGTGGTGGACGTTGAGCAGGACCTGGAGGTCCTGTTCCAGGGCCCAGTCGATGACCTGGGCGACGCGCTCCATGCGGGCGGGGTCGACCGTGTAGTCCGGGCCGGGGCCCATGTACTCCTCCCAGGTGACGGGGAGGCGGATCGAGTTGAAGCCCTGGGACTTGACGTGGGCGAGGAGTTCCTCGGTGATGAGCGGGTTGCCCCAGGCGGTCTCGCCGCCGAGCGCGTCGAGGGTGTTGCCGACGTTCCAGCCCGGCTGCATGGCCGCGACCTGCTCCATCGCGGTCGCGTTCCCGGTGGGCGGGGGCGTGGTGGTGGGCTCGGAGCTGCCGCCGTCGCAGACGGTCCCGTTGAGCGAGAAGGCGGCCGGGACCTCGTTGGCGCCCGACCAGGAGCCGATGAAGCCGAAGGAGACCGAGGCCCCCGAGGCGATGGCGGCGTTGTACGACAGGTGCTTCGCGACGGTCGTGCCCGCGGCGGCGGCGACCTCGGCGTTCCACGCCTGGGTGACCTGCTGGCCGGAGGGGAAGGACCAGGCGAGCTCCCAGCCGTTGACGGACTCGCCGAGGTTCGTGACCGCGACGTCGGCGGTGAACCCGCCGGACCACTGCGCGGTCACTTCATAGTCGACGCTGCAACCTTGGGCCGCTTGGGCACTCACTGCGCCGAAGAGGCCGGTGGCGAGCATTGCGAGCGCGGCGGCCACGACTGCGGCCACGCGCAGCCGGGCTCTGGGTCTGCGGTTCACGGGGCACTCCTTGCCGGAAGGTCACGGGCGGCACGGCGTCGCCCGGCTTTTCCGATCGACCATACTAAATATGTCAGTCGAGTGTCAATTAGGAGGCGGCGGGGAGATCGCGACGGGGCGTGGCGCGGCGGGACGGAGCCGAGTCGGCCCGGCCGGTGGGAAGGCACGTCGACTGACCGCGCCCCGCTCCTGGCCCGCTACTGCTCCGGCCCTCCTCCCGTCCTCCTCCTGCCCTCATCGCCTCGGCGACTGCGCCGATCGACTGAGCGTTCCGGCTGGACGCCCTCGCTAGAATGCCCGGATGCCACCGGAAGCCGAACGCGCTCCGCGCGCCGATGCCGCGCGCAATGTCAAGCGTCTGCTCGACGCCGCGCGGGCGGTCTTCGCCGAACAGGGCCCCGACGCGCCGCTCGAAGCGATCGCCGAACGCGCCGGAGTGGGCGTGCGGACGCTGTTCCGGCACTTCCCGCACAAAGAGGCCCTGGTCAAAACCGTACTGCGGCAGGCGATCACCGAACGCCTCCCGCCGATCCTGTACCGCACCCCCGACTACGAGGACCCGGCGCTGGCGCTCCGCTCGGTCATGGAGGCGGTCCTCGCCCTCATCGACCTGGAGCGGAACACGCTCGCCGCCGCCGCCAACCCGGGGACGATGGTCACCGAGGTGATCGCGCCCGTCCTCGAACCCCTCGCGGCGCTCACCGAGCGGGCCCAAGCGGCGGGCGCGCTGCGCGACGACGTGACCGGCGACGACGTCACGCGCGTCCTGGCGATGCTCACGAACGTCCTCTGGGCCATACCCGAAGGCGGCGGCTGGCACCGCTACCTCGTGCTTGTATTCGACGCCTTCCGCCCCGGCTCCACGACACCACTCCCGCCGGCCGAAGCCGAACCGCTCGCGACCCGAACCCGCCCCTGAACCCCGCCGACAGCTGAACGGCAGACTTGGCCGGACTCCCCGCCCCGCCGCCCGGCCGAAGCCTCCGGCCGGGCGCTTCGCCAGGCGGGGCTCACGCTCCTACTTCTACGGTGAAGACCGCCGACTCGGAGCCGAACTCCGAGATGCGGACTTGCACCTCGAGTTCCCATGTGCCGGTGAGTGGCAGATCGAGGATGCAGTGGTAGGAGCCGGGCCCGATCTCGTGCACGATCGCGGCGATGGGGCCGAAGTCGCGCTCGGGGAGGGCGGCCGAGACGGTCGGGGGCTCAAGGGGTTCGAGCGGGAGGCCGTCGGCGCCGGTGAGGATGAGTTCGATGGTGTTCTCACCGGCGGTGCCCGGCGCGAGGTGAATCTCGGCGCTTCCGCCGCCGTCGAGTTCGGCATGAAGGGTCGCCTCGCCGCCGGGCGGCGGCGGGGGCGGCTCTGCCGCCTCGGTCGCCGGGCTGAGGTGCACGAGCAGACCGGTCACCACGGCCACGGCCCCGACGATCGCCGCTTCGAATCGGAGAATCCGCCGCAAGCGCGCCAGCCCCGCCGATCGGTGGTCGGGTGAGTCGGCAAGATCGGCGGGCGGATCGTCCTTGCCCGCAATGCTTCTCGCCACGCCACCCGGGATGGCATCCGCGGCGCATTCCGGCGGGTTCGCCGTCGCACCGCCTGGCACACCGACCACGATCTGCGCCGCGTCCTTCGCCGCGCTCTCGGCCGTGCCTCCGTCGGGCTTTTTCGCCGCAGCGCGGACTGCGCCGTCTGACACGCCTTCTGCCTCGGCCTTTGCAATCAGCGGCACTAGGCGCTGGCGGTTCCAGGCCGCCAGTGCCAGCGCCACTGCGACCAGCGCGAGCTTGATGATGAGGGCGCGGCCGTGGTCGGAGGCGAGGAACTCTCCCCAATCGCGATGGATGGACAGGCCCATGACCAGGCCGCTCGCGCCGAGGGCCGCCACGGTCCATCCGGCCCAGGTCGAAAAGCGGGCGACGATGGCGGCGGCGTGGGTCGGGTCGTCGGTGCGGCGCCATCGTGCCAGGACGATCAGGAGCCCGGCCAGTCCCCCGGCCCAGATCGCGCCGGTCGCCAGGTGCACGACATCGGCGCCGATCATCAACGCGCGCAAACCGAAAGACCTAGTGTGCCCCACGAACGCCGGTGCCGCGACCGCCAGCGCGGCGGCGGCGAGCGCGACCGGTGCGGCCCAACGGCCCCGCCCCCGGGTGAACGCGGCGTAGGCGCCGGCGACGCCGATGGCGGTGAGCGCCATGACCGTCAGGGAGTCGGCCGACGCCAGTTCGCGCCATGCGCCGACATCGGCGATGCGGCCCGCCGCGAGTCCGGCCGCGTCCAGTGCGCCCAGCGGAACCGCCAGCGCCGCCCCGAGCACGGCCGCGAGGCCGGTGGCGAGGAGGAGCCGATTGCGCGGGCGAAGGGCGGTCCCCGACCGTTGGTTGCGCGGGGGCCAGAGCTTCCGTGCGATCACCGTGCGGAAGAACAGGAATCCGGCGAAGACGAGCAACCCCAAGTAGTGCAATGTGGACGCTGCTGCCGAGGCCCAGGGCGACTCTTCCGGAGCGTCCAGAGCCGGAGGCTCGGCCGCGGGTTGGGCGTCGCCGATCGTGAAGGCCAGTACTCCTGCGATGGGGTGGGCGTCGGCGGAGACGACGCGCCAGTTCAGGTAGTAGGCGCCTTCGCCGAGGTCGGTGGGGAGGGCGATGACGACGTCCTGGTTGCTGACCTCCGCATCGAGGGTGTGTTCGTTTCCTATGGCGTCGACGAGGCGGGTCGCATCGGGGACCGGCTGCACGGCTTCGTTGAAGCGCAGGGTGATCGCGTCGGGGGCCTGGTCGAGGGCGGCGCCGTCGGCGGGGTCGGTGCTCAGGAGGGCGGCGTGGGCGTAGGCGCTCCGGGCCGGGAGGAGCGCGAGGAGGAGGACCGCCAGGGCGAGCAGCAGGGCCCGCCCCGGCGGTCGGGTGCGGGGTGCGGTCACGCGGCTCGGCGTCCGCGGATGAGGGCGAAGGCGGCGAGGCCCGCGGCGAGCATGCCGATGGCGAGGGCCACGTAGGTCACCGGATCGGTGCCCTCGTCGCTCGCGGCGGCGGGCTCGGCGGCAGAGTCCTCAGTGGATGATTCGGTGGGTTCGGCGGTGACCTCCGGGGCGGCGACTTCGATGAAGGGGGCCGGGGATTCGAGTTCGTCGGGGTTCTGGCCCTCCTCGGCGATCTCGATCCAGGGGTGTTCGGCGGCGCCGCAGGTCTGGACGACCGGGAAGTGGAGCGTCTGGCCGGCGGTCTCCTCGGGGAGACGGAGGGAGAGCTCGAAGGCGTCGCGGAGGCCGTCCGGGAGGGGGGTCTTGGCGGTGTAGACGACCTGGTCGACGCGTTCGGTGATCTCGGCGCCGTGGGCGTCCACGATGGGTTCGGGGAGGTCGACCATGACCTTCTCGACGTCCCAGCCGGGGTTGACCGTGGGGGTGACCGCGTTGATCGGCTCGGGGATCTGGATGGCGATCGCGGTGGTGGCCTCGCCTTCGCAGCCGTGAGGGACGGAGACGGTGAGCAGCGTGTAGGAGCCAGCGACGGTGTTCGCGGCCGAAATGGTGACGTGTGCGGAGGCGGGTGCGGCGATCGCGGCGGCGGTGAGGGCTGCGGCGGCGATGAGGCCGGTGCGCGCGAGGGCGCGGCGAAGGGCGTTGCGAGACATGGCGGATACGGCTTTCTCGGGAGGACCGCGGCAGCGTCGGCGCCGCGGGGAACGACGGGGGAAAGAGAGGCGTCGTGCTCTCGGCGGCCCGCGGAGCCCGACCGCGCCCACGGCGCGGCGGCGCATGGTCTTGCTCTGGCGGCGGCGCATCGCGCGCCTGGTGCTCGGCAGCAGGGGGAGTGCGGCCGGTCGGAAGCGGGTGAGCAGGCGCCGCAGCGCGGCGGCGAGGCGTTCGCCCAGGCGGGGCAGCGTCGGTTCGAGGCGCATGACCCACAGGACGGCGACGGCGGTGGCGACGACGTGAAGGAGCGTCATCGCGGCGGCCTCGCGCGGGCCGTGCGCGCCGTGTCCGTGCGAGGCCTGCGCGAAGAGGCTGTGGAGGCAGGCCTGGGCGATGGTGAAGACGCTGAAGAGCCACGAGGCGCGGCGCGGGCCGCGCTTGGCGAAGAGGTAGGCGGCGGCCGCGATCGGCATGGCCGCCAAGAGAATCGGTTCGAGGGCGAGAGCGCCCCCGGCGAGGACGTGCGCACCGGCGGCGACCGGGGCGCAGACGAGCGCGAACACGGCCGCTCTGGCGGCTGTGGTCAGGCGGTCGCGGGCGTGCACGCCCCGATCATTCCATAACATTGACAGATATCGATAGAGCGGATTTCGCTGGTTGGGACGATCCATCCCGTATTCGCCGGAGACGCAGAAGATCTCGCATGTGAGAGTCTGGGGCGATGGGGACCTACGACGAGGCCGAAGTCGGCGAAATGCTCCACCGGCGCGGCTGGCGAACCGCGTTCACCGTCGCCGACCGCGTCGGCGACTGGTCGGCCGTGGTCACGGCGGTCGAACGCGGATACGGCTCCGACATCTACGACTACACCAACGACCTCTACAGTCGGAACTGGCTCCACGAGGCGTGGATCCTCCTGCACGACGACGTCGTCCGGCGCTGGACTCCGCCGATCAGGGCACTGGACGACCGCTTCCGCGCCGCCACGATCGACGACGACGGCCAAGCGCTCGACCGGTTCCACAGGATGCCCGGCCCCGACCTCTGGTGGTGGCGCCGCCATCCCCGCGTCCTCACCGGACCCCTGGGCGAGTCCCTCCGCTCGGCCGGCGCCGCGGGCTGGGAGCCGTACTGACCGTGCCCGGGGCCGCTACCCCTCCGGGAGCAGTTCGGCCATCAAAGCCTCGACACGGGTCCGGATCTCGTCGCGGATGGGGCGCACGGCCTCGACGCCCTGCCCGGCCGGGTCGTCGAGCTTCCAGTCGAGGTAGCGCTTCCCCGGGAAGATCGGGCAGGCGTCGCCGCAGCCCATCGTGACGCACACGTCGGAGGCTTCGACGGCGTCGACGGTGAGGACCTTCGGGGTCTGGTCGGCGATGTCGATGCCGACCTCCTTCATGGCCTCGATCGCGGCGGGGTTGACCTGGTCGGCCGGGGCCGATCCGGCGGAGCGGACCTCGATCCTCCCGCCGCCCAGATGAGCGAGCCAGGCCGCGGCCATCTGGGAGCGGCCCGCGTTGTGGACGCAGACGAAGAGCACGGACGGCTTGGGCATGATGGCGTTCCTCTGCTGTGAAGGGATTGCGGTTCGAAGGTCATGGTCGGACTTCTTGCGGTTCGGGTGCTCGGAAGAACCGCCTGGCCCACAGGCTCACGTAGACCAGACCCACGAGCGCCGGGACCTCGATGAGCGGTCCGACGACGCCGGCGAGGGCCTGGCCCGAGGCGGCGCCGAAGGTGGCGATCGCGACGGCTATGGCGAGCTCGAAATTGTTGCCCGCCGCGGTGAACGCGAGCGTGGCCGTGCGCTCGTAGCCCAGGCCGATGCCCTTGCCGAGGGCGAAGGAACCGGCCCACATGAGCGCGAAGTAAGCCAGCAGCGGCACGGCGATGCGAACGACGTCGGGGGGTCGGGCGATGATCGCCTCGCCCTGGAGGGCGAAGAGCACGACGATGGTGAACAGCAACCCGTAGAGCGCGAACGGTCCGATACGGGGAAGGAACCTCGTCTCGTACCAGTCCCGACCCTTCCGGCGCTCGCCGATGCGGCGGGTCGCATACCCGGCGGCGAGCGGCACGCCGAGGAACACGGCGACGTTGAGGGCGATCTCCCAGCCTGAGACGTCCAGGTCGGTGGCGTCGAGACCGAGCCAGCGCGGGAGGGCGTCGAGGTAGAGCCAGCCGAGGGCGCCGAAGGCGATCACCTGGAAGACCGAGTTCAAGGCGACGAGCACGGCCGCGGCTTCGCGGTCGCCGCAGGCGAGGTCGTTCCAGATGACGACCATGGCGATGCAGCGGGCCAGCCCGACGATGATCAGGCCCGTGCGGTACTCGGGCAGGTCGGGCAGGAGGAACCAGGCGAGGGCGAACATGAGCGCGGGGCCGACGAGCCAGTTGAGGACGAGCGAGGAGACCAGCAGCCGCTTGTCGGCCGTGACCGAGTCGAGCCTGTCGTAGCGGACCTTCGCGAGCACCGGGTACATCATGACGAGCAGCCCGGCGGCGATCGGCAGGCTGATCCCGCCGATCTGGATCGCGTTGAGCGCCTTGCCGACTACCGGAATCCACTGCCCGAGGGCGATCCCGGCGAGCATGGCGGCGCCGATCCAGACGGGCAGGTACCGGTCGAGCGTCGAGAGGCCGGAACGGGTATCGGACGTCGCGGTCATTCCCCGGCCCCCTGCGGGACCGACAGGACGGTGGACAGCAGTTCGAGCGTGGCGGGCTCGGCGCGGTAGTAGACCCAGGTCGCGCGCCGCTCGGAGGCGACCAGGCCGGTCTCACGGAGCACCTTGAGGTGATGGGAGATGGTGGGTGCGGAGACGTCGAAGGCGTCGGTCAGGTCGCACACGCACGCCTCGCCGCCCTGGTGCGAGGCGATGAGCGACAGCAGTCGCAACCTGATCGGGTCGCCGAGGGCCTTGAAGGAGACCGCGAGCCGCTCCGCCTGGTCCGCGCTGAGCGGTTCGGCGGTCAGCGGCGTGTGGCAGTCCGCGAGCGGGAGCGGCGTCCGTTGCTTCGACATACATCTACTTTGACAGATATCGAATCAACTTGCCAGTCGGGTGCGTGTACCCGGAACAGTCGCCACGTCATCACCCGGCCGAGCACGAGGGCGACGGCCGGGACGCTGCCGCGTCCCGGCCCTCCGCTTCCGCGTCAGCCGCAGCACCCGCCGGTCTGCTTGAGTTCGATGCGCTCACCGGAGTATCCGTGCAGCACGCCGGTGGCGAGGCCTCGGGCGCCGATCACGACCGGCTCGGGGGCGGCGGTGCCGCAGCTCGAACCGGCCTTGGGGGTGTCGCCGCAACCGGCGTCGGCGGTCGTACAGCAGCCGGCTTCACGCGCTTCGGCGATGGAGGTCGCTTCGAGCGAGCGGGACGAGGAGCAGACGCCGGTCTCGGGGAGTTCGAGTTCGACCTTGTCGGCGGCGGCGCGGTCGCCGGCCAGCGCGGCGGCGAGGGAGCGGACCTGCTCGTAGCCGGTGGCGAGCAGGAAGGTCGGGGCGCGGCCGTAGGACTTCATGCCGACGAGGTAGAAGCCCTCGTCGGGTTGGGCGAGGTCGGCCTCGCCATGCGGGGGAACGGTGCCGCAGGAGTGGAAGTTCGGGTCGATGAGCGGCGCGAGCTTCGCGGGGGCCTCCACGGTCGCATCGAGTTCGAGGCGGATCTCGCGGATCATCTCCAGGTCGGGCCGGAAGCCGGTCGCGGCGGCGACCTGGTCGGCCTCGATGACGCGTTCGACGCCGCCTACGTTGCCCGCCACCGACACCGAACCGTGCGGCCGCGTCTCGAAGCGGTCGATCGTGAAGCCGGTGACCAGTTCGATCGCTCCGGCTTCGACCAGTGCTCGCACCCGGGTGCCGATCGTGCCGCGCGCCGGGAGCGCGTCGGCCGAGCCGCCGCCGTAGAGCCGGGTCGGGGAGTCGCCGCGGATCGCCCACGTGACCGCGGTTCCCGGCTCCTGCTCGGCCAGGTTCGCGAGGTTGAGGAGGGTGTTGGCGGCTGAGTGGCCCATGCCGACGACGAGGGTCCGCTTGCCCGCGAAGCGGTTCCGTTCGGTGCCGAGGACGTCGGGGAGCGGTCCGGCAGCCCACGGGGCGTCGCGGTCCTCACCGGGTGCGGCGAGTCCGTGGGCGCCGAGGGGGTTGGGCCGGCCCCAGGTGCCGGAGGCGTCGATGACCGCGTCGACGACGAGGTCCGCCCATTCCCCCGCCGCGTTCCGCGTCCGCACCAGGTAGGGGCGTCCCTCGCGGCCGACGGTGCGGGTCTTGTCGACGCCGAGGCGCGCGACCGCGAGGACGCGGGTGCCGTAGCGCAGGTGCGCGGCGATCTCGGGGGTCTTCGCGAGGGGCGCGAGGTAGGCGTCGACCAGTTCGTCGCCGGTGGGGAGGCCGTCGGGGTCGGGCGCGGTCCAACCGTGGGAGTCGAGGAGGCGCCGCGCGGCGGCGTCGATGTCGAAGCGCCACGGGGAGAACAGGCGCACGTGCCCCCACTGTCGGATCGCGGCGGCCGGGCCGTCGCCGGTCTCCAGAACGATCGGGGTGAGGCCGCGTTCGAGGAGGTGCGCGGCGGCGGCGAGGCCGACGGGGCCGGCGCCGATGACGGCGACGGTGCGGATCGGGGCGTTGCGGTCGGACATGGTGATCCTTCGTTGGTCAGCGGGTCGCGCCGTTCGCGATCACATCAACTTGAATAAGTAATACCAGTTAATATTGTTGATAGCAAGTTCCGTGGTTTAATTGACTCCATGAGCCGCACGATCGAACTCACCTTGACCGACGTGACCTCCGGATACTCGGACGCCTCGGTGATCGGGCACGCCAAGGAACTCGCCCCCCAGTTCAAAGCCCTCGCCGACGAGAACCGGCTCGCGATCGTGCTCCTGCTCTCGGAGCGCTCGCGCACCGTCCGCGAGCTGACCGACGCCACCGGGCTCGCTCAGACCCTCGTCTCCCACCACCTCGCGCCCCTGCGCGAACTCGGCCTCGTCTCCGTCACCCCCAAGGGCCGCAGCAACGTCTACTCCCTGTGCTGCGACGCCTTCTCGGGCCCGCTGCGCGCCCTCGCGGGCCTGTCGACGCCGCAAGACGAGGCCTGCTGCGACTGAAGCTAGTGTTGCCGCCATGAAGACCGAGCTGACCTGGGCCCTGCCGATCGCGGCGGCCCTTCCGCTGATGCTCAGCGCCTGCGGAACCGACCTCGCCGCGCAATGCGAGGACGCCTTCGCCGCCGCCGCGGGGACCGTGGAGGGCGTCGTCTCGGCCGAATGGGATTGCAGCGAGCAGTTCGGCGGCGGCTGGCAGCGCGCCGAAGTGGTGGTCGAGGCGGCCACCGAGGAGGAGGCCGTCGCGATCATGGAGGACCTGCTGCGCGCCTTCGCCGCCGAGCCCGACCTGCTCGACCGCTGGAGCACCCCGCAGGAGTACGCCAACGAGGACGGCACGATCGTCGTCGGCACCGGCGAGCTCGGCTTCCCGGGGGTGCCTGATCTCGGCGAGGTGCGCGAGCACTACGGCATCACCCCGGAGTAGCGGTCCGAAAGGCCATTGCGTCCCCGCACCGGCGGGCCTAAGGTGACCCGATGCCCGAACCCGGTTCAGCGCCCGAAAAGCTCGCCGCGATCGCACGCCGACACGGCGCCGACCCCGCAGCCGTGGTGCCCGTTCCCGTTCAGGGAGTGGCGAACCGGGTGTACCTGCTCGGCAACGGCCTGGTGCTGCGCATCGCCCGGCCCGAGCACGCGAGTGATCTCCGCAAAGAAGCGGTCGTGATCCCCGCGGCCCGCCGCGCCGGGGTGCGCACGCCTGCCGTCGCGGCTTACGACGACGGGGAGCTCCTCGGCACGCCGTACATGGTGGTCGAGCGGGCTCACGGCGTCGCACCGGGACTCCCGGCGGGCCCGGCCGACGGGCGCTGGCGGGACGCGTACCGCGACCTCGGCGCCGAGCTGGCGACGCTGCACGAGGGGGTGGGCGAACTGGCGGGCGTACCGGTCGAGCGGGCGTCGGACCCGCGCGTCGACGTCGAAGCGCTCGCCATACGGGGTTACATCAACACCGAAGCGGCGCAATGGCTCACGGACTGGTTCGACCGCCTCGACGCCTACCGCCCCGACGTGGCGCTCACGCTCGTCCACGGCGACGCCGCCCCCGGGAACCTCCTCGCCGATCCCGGCACCGGCCGTCTCGTGGCGATCCTCGACTGGGGCGACGCGGCGCGGGCCGATCCGGCGATCGAGTTCGCGAAGCTGCCCCTTCGCGCCGTGCCGCAGGTCATGGAGGGCTACCGGGGCGGGTGCGACGAAGAGTGGGCCGCCCGCATCCTGTGGCACCACCTGCATTGGGCCCTCGGCCGCCTGCCGACCGGCCCCGAGCGCGAGGCCCGGCACTGGAGCGCGCAGCCGGGGAACCGACTCCTTGAGGTGATGCGGTTCCTCGTCGCGGACCCGCCGGAGCCGTGGGCGGGGCTTCGCTGACGTACCGAAGTGGACCCCGGTTCCGCTACGATGACGGGTCCCGCCTGCTTCGAGACAGGAACCCCCCATGAAAGCCGTCCTCCAAGACCGGTACGGGAACGCGGACGCGGTGCGCGTCGGCGAACTCGCCAAGCCCGTTCCCTCCGACGACGAGGTGCTCATCCGCATCCGGGCCGCCTCCCTCAACGGTTCCGACCGGGAGAACCTCGTCGGCTCACCGCTGTACGCGAGACTGGGCGGCCTGCGTCGCCCGCGCCACCCCGTGCCCGGGTCGGATGTCTCGGGAGTCGTTGAGACCGTTGGGAAGTCGGTGAGCGACTTCGAGCCGGGCGAGGCGGTGTTCGGGGAGCTCGCCGGATACCGGGGCGGGCTCGCCGAGTACGTCGCGACGCCGCCGCGGCTGCTGGCGCGCAAGCCCCCCGGACTGTCCTATGCGGAGGCCGCCGCGATCCCGCAGGCCGGCTGCATCGCCTACCGGTCCACGCGCGGAATCGAACCGGGAGAACGCGTGCTCGTCAACGGCGGCGGAGGCGCGGGCGGCGCGATGGTCATCGGCCTCGCCAAGCACTTCGGCGCGACCGTCACCGCCGTGGACCGCGCCGACAAGGCCGCGTTCCTGCTGCGCGCTGGCGCCGACCAGACGATCGACTACGCGGAGAGCGACTGGGCCGCAGAGGAAGGCCGGTACGACCGGATCGTGGACCTCGTGGCCCACCGGTCGCCGTACCGCGTGCGCCGGGCCCTGCGCCCCGGCGGGTCCTACCTCATGGTCGGCGGGCACGCGCGCATCCTGCTCGCCACCGCCGCCTCCACGCTCCCGATCCGCTGGACGGCGAAGAACGAGGTCAAGGTGCTGGTGGTGCCGCAGTCGCGCGAGGACCTGGAGGCGGTCACCGCGCTCGTCACCGAAGGCGCCGTCGCGCCCATCACGGACCGCACGTTCCCGCTCGACGCGGCCGCGGAGGCCTTCGCGCGCCTCGCCTCCGGCGACAACCAGGGGAAGATCGTCATCGAAGTGCCGTGACCGACCGACGCGATCGCCGTCCGGCCCGCGAACGTTGCACACCCCCGCACGCGGCGCGTCGAACCGCTCTGAGCCGAGCCGATTTCCACGCCGCGCGGGTGTCGAGGCGCCTCGGCCCGACACGGCGAAGGGCGCGCCGGAGCGCGCCCTTCGCCGTGCGGGTTCAGCCGCTCGCGCAAGCGAACGGCCGCAAGGCGATCCACGGGTTCAGCCGTTCGCGGGAGCGAAGGGCCGCAAGGGTTCAGCCGTTCGCGCGGGCCTTCGCGAAGGCCTCGGCGGTCAGTTCGACCGAGCGGATGCGGTCGGGCACCGCTTCGGCGTGATGCGCGGTGATCAGCTCGTCGGCACCGGCCGTGGCGGCGAACGCCACGAGGTACTCGTGCACCTCCTCGGGAGTGCCGACGGCCGTGTACTTCGTCATCGCCGAGAGCTGGCGCCCGCCGGGCGAGGCGAGGAACGCGTCCATCTCCGCGTCGGTGTAGTCCTGGCCGTCCGCGGTGCGCTTGACGAACGCGCGGGCCCGGTTGCGCGAGGCGATCTTGCGCTGGGCCTCGGCCTCCTCGCGCTCGTCGGCGGCGAAGACGTTGACGCCCGCGATCACGTACGGCTCGGCCAGCTGGTCGGAGGGCTCGAACTGCTCGCGGTAGACGGCCACGGCGTCGACCAGCGCGTCCGGCGCGAAGTGCGAGGCGAACGCGTACGGGAGGCCGAGGCGGGCGGCGAGCTGGGCGCCGAACAGGGAGGAGCCCAGGAGGTAGAGCGGCACCTCGGTCACCGCGCGCGGCACGGCCTGGACGCCGGGGATCACGGACTCGCCGCGCAGGTAGCCCTGGAGTTCGAGCACGTCCTGGGGGAAGGAGTCGGCGGAGGCGGCGTCACGGCGGATGGCGAGCATGGTGGCGCGGTCGGTGCCGGGGGCGCGGCCCAGGCCGAGGTCGATGCGGCCGGGGAACAGGGTCTCCAGGGTGCCGAACTGCTCGGCGATGACGAGCGGGGAGTGGTTGGGCAGCATGATGCCCCCGGCGCCGAGGCGGATCGAGTCGGTGTGCTCGGCGACGTGGCCGATGACGACGCTCGTGGCGCTGGAGGCGATGGTCGGCATGTTGTGGTGCTCGGCGTACCAGACCCGGCGGTAGCCGCTGCGCTCGGCGGCGCGGGCGAGTTCGACGCTCGCGACGAGGCTTTCGCGTGCGGAGCTTCCCGGCGCGATCGGCGCCAGGTCGAGGATCGACAGGGCAACGGGCATGATCGGATGCTCGCTTTCTATAGGCGGCTCGGACTGGAGACGGCTCGGTTACAGGTTGCGTTGCAGCGCTTCGGTGAACGCCCGGATTCGGGCCTCGTCGCGGCGGTAGTAGACCCACTGGCCCCTCCTGGTGGCCTGGAGGAACCCCGCCCGCTGGAGGATCGCGAGATGCGCCGAGACGGTGGACGCGGAGGCGCCCGCCTTGTGCTGGATCAGGCCCGCGCAGACGCCGGGGCCGGCGCCGTCGTCGCACGGGAAGTTCGCGGCAGGGTCCTTGAGCCAGTCGAGGATTCGCAGCCGCGTCCCGTTCGACAGGGCCTTGCATTCGTCGAGCACTCGCGCCGTCCTTCGGTATTTCGCTGAATCCCGAAATTACCCCGGAAGCGACACGGCGGCACCATGAGCCTCGTCACCGGAGGGTCGGTCGTGAGGGTCAGTCGGCGAGGGTGCGCCGCAGAATCCGGAAGACGAGGCTCCAGTGCAGATCGCGGCCCGAGAAACCGACCGGGTCGAGGGCCTTCAGCTCGTCTTCGAGGAGCGCGGCCCGCTCGGGGCGGGTCTCCTCCCCCTCGTCCTGCGCCGCGAAGCGCGCGAAGCGGCGCAGGAACCGGTGGAAGAGCGCGAGCGAGGCGTTCACCGGCTCCAGCGAGCCCGTCGCGGCGTCGTGGCGGTGGACGGCGCCAGTGCCGGGGTCGAGCACGAACAGGTGCGGTTCGAGGCCGGGCGGCCTGCCGAGGACCGGATACGCGGCGGCGCCCGCGGTGACCGGCGCGAACGGTTCGCGCTCGCCGTCGAGGTACGCGGTGAAGGCGATCGAGAGGTCCACCGGGAGCAGGCCCGAACCGGGCCATGCCGCGGCGGGCGCCGCGAAGTCGTTGCGCCACTGGGCCAACGGCATCGCGACGGTGTTGTCCGCGTCGCCCCACGGCGCGTCCTCCTCGAACGGCGCCGACCGGCGCAGCAGCGGGAGGGCGGCCTCCTCGGGCTCCCACTCGTGGTAGGCGTCGATGCGGTGGAGCAGCTCGGCGCGGCGGCTGCGGGGTACGGCCTGGCCGCCGAAGCGGTCCGCTCGCAGTTCGCGCAGGTAGAGGTACCAGGGGTCGCAGTAGACGCCTGGGAATTCGAGGTCGTCCAGGTCTACGACGGCCATCTGCTCGACCCAGTTCTGGTAGTACAGGAGCCGGTAGTCCGACCCCAGGACGACCTGGTCCACAAAGGCGTCGATCGAGTCCTTGACGAGGACCAGCGTGTTCGGGAAGCCCCAGTCCCAGGCGTCGGAGTCGTACAGGGCGGTCTCCCCGGTGCGGGAGTGGACGAGGATCGCGGTGGTGGTGGCCATTTCGGACTCGCCGATGCAGATCCAGGACTGGTCGGTCGGGTATCCGGTCTCGAACTCGTCGAGGACGAGTTCGTAGCGCTCGGCGGCGGTGCGGAACCGCAGCACGCCCATAGTGCGCCCGGCGAGCGCGTCGAGGAGGCGGTCCGCGGGCGCGCGGGACTCGTCCTCAAGCGCCTCGCGCAGGCCCTGCGGGTCCCAGCGCTCGTAGACGCTGGCGGGGAGGGCGATGTCGTCGCGGGAGAGGAGGTGGTCGAACTTGGCGCGGATGCGCGTGAAGTCGGGGTTCATCGAGCGTCAATGCGGAAGGGGACGCCGGTGAGCTCCTCGGAGACCGTCCACAGTCGCTTCGCGGTCTCGGGGTCGGTGGCGGCCGGGGAGAACGGGACGAGGACCGGGTGGCCCTGGCGCTCGTTCCTGCCGTCGGGGCCGTAGTACTGGCCGCCTTCGGCTTCGGGGTCGGTGGCGGCGCGCAGTTGCGGGAGCGCGCCGGTGTCGGCGTCCTGGGAGATGAGGATCATGATCGGGCCGCCGATGACGCTGAGGAACCGGTTGAAGCCGTTGGCGACCAGGCGGGTGTGGGTGAAGCCGGGGTGCGCGACGACGCAGGCCGCGGGGCTCCCGGCCTCGCGCAGGCGGCGGTCGAGTTCGAGGCCGAACAGGGCGTTGGCGAGCTTGGACTGGGCGTAGAAGCCGTACGGGCTGTAGCGCTTCGCGCCGGTGAGGTCGTCGAAGCGGATGCGGCCGTTGCGGTGCGCGAGCGAGGAGACGATGACGACGCGCGGTTCGGTTCCGGCCTCGACCAGGTCCATGAGGCGCGCGGTGAGCGCGAAGTGCCCGAGGTGGTTGGTCGCGAACTGGCGCTCGTGGCCCTGCGGGCTGAGTGAGCGCGGCGGGGCCATGACGCCCGCGTTGTTGACGAGGAGGTCGATCGATTCGAGGTCGGCGCGCAGGCCCTCGGCGAACGACTCGACCGAGTCGAGGTCGGCGAGGTCGAGTTCGCGCGCTTCGACGTTCGATTCGGGGAAGCGGGCCCGGATCGTCTCGACGGCGCTGCGGCCCTTGGCCTCGGAGCGCACGGTGAGGATGACGCGGGCGCCCGCGCCCGCCAACTGGAGCGCGGTCGCGAGGCCGAGGCCGCTGTTGGCGCCGGTGACGACGGCGGTGCGCCCGGTCTGGTCGGGGATGTCGGCGGCGGTCCAGCGGCTGGCGTTCATGATGCGTCTCCCGGTCATGGGCTCAGGGGGCGGTCCCGAGGGGCCCGGAACTCCGGTTCACTGTAGGGCTTCGGGAGCGCGGCGATGCGGGCACGCAGGTTCCGGGCCGGGGGCGGCAACTCACGCGCCGGTGACGACCCGACCGGCAACGCGTTGAACCGGAACCGCGACCTGCTGCGGCTCCGGCGAAGGCCCCGTCGCGGGTGCCGCGTGACCCGGCGGAGGCGCGGGCGGGACCGGCGTTCGCCGAGCGAGCCGAGGCCAGGGCAACTCGCTCCAGCCCGACCGCTCCGGCGGATCAGCGCTCACGGGCGGGGCGGAGTCGGCGCGTGCGGCTCGATCGGTTCGAGGCGGGTCAGCGCGGGCAGGGCGGTTCGCCCTCGCACCAGGCCAGCCAGACCTTGCGGGAGTTCGGGAGGGCAGGGTGGTCGAGCAGGTGGAGCACGTACCCGGCGTGGAGCCTGGCCCAAGGGCTGTCGGAGTCGGCCGCGTCGGCGAGGCGCTTGCGCAGGTCCGGGCCGTCCACGGCCCGCGCGACGCGCACGTACTCGCGGTCCTTGCAGCGGTAGGCGCGGCGCACGGCCGCGTCGGTGAACTCGACGAGCTTGGCGCGCACCGGTTCGGCGTGGCCGGGGACGGCAAGGTCGCGGAGGAGGCGCTCCTTCGTGCCCCATGCCTTCGCGTGCCGCGTCCATTCGGCCGGGTAGGCGAGTTCCCACTCCAGGAAGAGCAGGGCGTACGGCAGGCCCGCCCAGTCCTTGATGGCGGCCTCGCGCCTCGGGCGGTTCCACATCGCGCCGGGCAGGGTGTACCGCTGCGTGTCGCGGTAGGCCCGCCACACCGCGAGGTAGGCGGGCCTCGCCTCCTCCCACTGGGGTTCGGTGAGGTCGTAGGAGGCGCGCAGGGCCTCGTTCCCGCGTTCGAGTGCGCGGTGCGTCGTCTCCTGGGTCCGCTCCAGGTGCTCGATGGCCGCGGCGCGCACGCCCGGGTCCTCGTCGATCAGGCCGAAGGCCCAGCCCAGTCGCGCTTCCCAGTCCTCGGCGCCCTCGCCCGTCTCGTTCCCCATATCGGCGATCCTCCCCTGTGGCGCCCGGAAAGGGAAGGGCCTTTTAGAGCGAGGCGAGGAAGTCGGTGAGGGCGGCGCCGTAGGCGGCCGGGTCCTCGTTCCAGGACGCGGTGTGGCCCGAGGCGGTGGTGACCACCGTGGCCTGGCCTTCGGGCAGCCGCTCGGCGAAGTCGAGGGTGGCGGTGTGGTCGACGGTCTCGTCGGCGGTGTCCACGAACAGGAGCATCGGCATGTCGAACTCGTCCACGAAGTTGCGCTGGTCGAGGTCGTCGAGGTCGATGTCCGCGCGCCACTCCACGATGCGCTTGGCGGCCCAGGTGATCGGGTCGATGACGTCGCGGTCGGCGGCCTGCATGTCGAGGGTCGAGTTCCAGTCCATGACCGGGGAGTCGAGCACGACGGCCTTGACGACGCCGGTGTCCGCGAGCTTGCGCGCGGCGGTGGAGACGATGGCGCCGCCCATCGACCAGCCGTGGAGGACCACGTCCTCGGCGCCGTTGTCGAGGGCGTACTCGACGGCGTCCACGACGTCGTCGCTCTCGTACTCGCCGAGCGAGTGCAGGCCGTCCGGGGCGGCGGGCGCGCCCTCGTCGTTGCGGTGGGTGACGGCCAGGACGGGGTAGCCGAGGGCGGCGTAGACCTCGACGCCGCGGAGGGTCTCGGCCGGGGAGGCGTTGCGGCCGTGGACGGTGACGACCCAGGTGGTGCCCTCGCCGGCCAACTGCCAGGCCGGGGCGTCGCCGAGCTCGGTCGGGATCGCGACCTCCTCGTAGGCGAGGCCGAGGGCGGTCTGCGGGTCGTCGCGGTAGGTCCAGGTGTCGATGCGCGCGGGGGTGTCGACGGCGAGGTCGCCGTACAGGACCCGGTCGAGGGCGCGGGTCACGGTGTCCTCGTCGGAGGCGAGCACCTCGCCGATGACGGCCTGGCCGTCCTCCCAGGCGAGGCCCCAGGTGCCGGGCTTCTCGGTGGCCTCGCCGCGGGGCAGGGTCACCGAGTCGGCGTCGACGGCGAGGACGGTGAGGCCGTACTCGCTCGGGCCGTGGTCGACGTTGATGACCTCGCCGGAGAAGTACCACCCGGCGCCGCCGAGCGCGGCGAGGGCGAGCACGAGGACCGCCCCGAGGCTGATGAGGAGCGCGCGCAGGCCGCGGCGGCGGCGTTTGGAGGCGGGGGCGTCGGTGGCGGTGTCGGCGTTGACGGTCACGGCGGGTCCTCGGAGGTAGGGATCGGCAGGGGCGGGTGGCACGATCCTAATGCGGGTCGGCGCGCCGTCCTTCCGCGGTCACGCGTGGGGCGGGAGGCCGTCAGGGTGTCGCCAGGGTGCGCGGCGGCACTCGGCCACGGGTGGGACGGGTTCCGCCCATGCGTCGTTCGGGGCCAATCCGATGGTTTGCATCGTTGTAAGATCGTCACGAACCTAGGAGGTGCCATGGCGGCGACCCTGCACGACGTCGCGAACCTCGCGGGCGTGTCCTTCAAGACGGTCTCGAACGTCGTCAACGGCCATCCCCATGTGCGCCCCTCCACGCGCGAGCGGGTCGAGCGGGCGATCGCCGAGCTGGGCTACAAGCCCAACCTCAGCGCGCGGAGCCTGCGCTCGGGGCGGACCGGCGCGATCGCCCTCGCCGTCCCCGAACTCAATCTGAGCTACTTCGCCGAGCTCGCCAGCTTCGTCATCGCCGCCGCCGAGCAGGCCGGCCTGGTGACCCTCGTGGAGCAGACCGGCGGCGACCGCGACCGCGAGCTGGCGCTCCTCAAGAGCCCGCGGTTGCGCATGACGGACGGGCTCATCCTCAGCCCGCTGGGCATGGGCCAGGAGGACGCCGACGCCCTCGACGTCGCCTTCCCGCTGGTGCTCCTGGGCGAGCGGACCTTCGACTGGCCGAACGACCACGTCACCATGAGCAACCTGAACGCCGCGCACGCGGCCACGGAGTACCTCATCGCGTCCGGGCGGCGGCGCATCGCCGTGATCGGCGAGAACGAGGACGAGGTGATGGGCTCGGCCCGGCTGCGCCTGCGCGGGTACCGCGAGGCGCTCGAAGCGCACGGCATCCCCTACGACGAGCGGCTGGTGGCGCGGGCGACCCTGTGGCACCGCGCCGACGGGGCGCGCGCGATGCACGACCTGCTCGACCGCGGGGCCGACTTCGACGCGGTCTTCGGGTTCAACGACACGCTCGCGTTGGGAGCGATGCGCGTGCTCCAGGAGGCGGGGCTGCGCGTCCCCGAGGACGTGGCGGTGCTCGGCTTCGACGACCTCGACGAGGCCGCGTACGCGATCCCGTCGCTGACCACGGTCGACCCGGGCCGCGAGTGGATCGCGCGCACGGCCGTCGAGACGCTCCTCGAACGCATCGGCCGCAAGGGCAAGGACCTCGCGCCGCGCACGAAGCTCGCCGACTTCACGATCATCGAACGGGAGTCGGCGCCGAAGGACTGACGGCGGAAGGGCGGGCCGAAGCCCGCCCCTCTTGAAGTCAGCCGGTCACTGGGCGCCCTCCTTCACCAGGCGCCACTGCTGGCAGGCGAAGCCGTTAGCGGACCACTGCTGCGCGACGGCGCCGTCCGCGGTCGAACAGCCGTCGATCTCCAGGGCCTTGCCGCTGTTGGCGTTCGTGAAGGTCCACCAGCCGCCGCTGACGGCGGCGTTCCAGGACTGGGTCGCGTGCCCGGTCGAACCCCACTGCACCGTGTCCACGCCGTCGGCCGTCTGCGCCGAGGGGATCTCCAGGAGCTTCCCGCTGTTGACGTTGACGAGGCGGACGGTGCTGCCCGAGACGGTGTCGACGGCCCACCGCTGGGTCGCGTGGCCGGTGTCGCCCCACTGCCCCGCCGGGGCGCCGTCCGTGGCCAGGGCGCTGAAGACCTCGAGGAGCTTGCCGCTGTTGCGGTTGACGATCTGGAACTGGGGGTCCAGCGCCGCCGAGGAGTACAGGTGCAGCACGTCGAGCTCGGCGAAGTTCGTGCCCTTGGCGAACCGGATCGTGTTCGTCCCCGCGTTGAGCGAGACGCTCTTCTGCGCCCACCCGTAGCGGCCCCAGTCGACCGTCGCCGGATAGCTGATCGAGGAGGACGAACCGCCGTTGACGCTGACGTTGTGCGTCGCGGCGGACCCGAACCCGTTGTCGTAGCGGACGTTCAACGTGTAGGTCCCGGCGGTCGGCACCCGCACGGTGAACTCGACGTAGCTGCCGGCGTTGTTGATGTTGCCGATCTTCGAGCCGTTCGAGGCCTGGACGTGCGAGACCGTCGAGACGTCGCTCAGCGTCGCCAGCTCGGCCTCGTACTGCTGGGCGTCGAGCGGGATCGAGCCGACGCGGATGTCGTTGAGGTCGGTCGCGGTGTTCTCGACGTTCACCGCCTGGTAGAGCGTGCGCCCGTCGACGCTCACGTCGATGCCCTGCGCGAAGCCGCTGAAGTTGCCGCCCTGCGTGTCGGTCGCGTCGTAGGTGACCGCCATCGGCAGGCGCTCCCAGGGCCCTTCGCCGAGGTTGTAGTTGACGTAGAAGTTCTGGCCGCCGTCGATGTTCCCCGAGGCGTCGAGCGACCACTTCGAGGCGACCACGACCATGCCGTTCGGGCCGCCCGAGGGCACCCACTTGACGTACGGGGAGGAGCCGATGCCGCGCCCGTCGGCGAGCTCGACCGGCGTGCCGATGCTGTTCTCGTTCCCCCAGTCGAGTCCGTCGTCCGAGGTCTTGAAGTAGACCGGGGCGGTGTTCTGGGACTGGCTGGGCCGGTTGACGACCTCGAAGGTCGCCAGGTAGCGCCCGTTCGGGAGCTTCGTCACGGTGATCATGCCGGGCCGGTCGCTCTGGTTGGTCGGCGCCGAGACGTTGACGAGCGGGCCCCAGGTCTGGCCGCCGTCGGTGGAGCGGCGGTAGGAGACCGCCTGGAGGACGTCGTCGCCCTTCTGGCGCTCGTCGGAGTAGTAGGCGACGAGGCCGCCGTCCCCGTCGATCGCGAACGAGGGCTCCCAGACGGTCGTGGTCGTGGAGCTCGGGGAGGGGTCGTAGACGGCCGGGCCGCCGGTGTCGACGGTGCTGAGGAAGCTCCAGGTCGAGCCCTGGTCGGTGGACTTGTAGACGACGAGGCGGCTGGACGAGCGATTCTCGGGCATGATCATGCCGCCCAGGAGGATCGTGCCCGCCGCGAGGCCGCCGGTGGACTCGGTGACCTCGTAGAGGAAGGGCTGCGCGGTCCGCGTGAGGGAGGGGAAGGTCGCGCTGGGGACGACGTCGGTGACGTGGGTCCAGCTCGTCCCGTTGTTCGTCGATCGGTAGACGGGGTAGACCTGGACGCCGTTCTTGAGCACGAGCTGGTCGTAGGTGACCAGCTGGGTGCCGTTGGCGCCGCCGTTGTGCTTGAGCACGGCGATCTTGGCGTAGGTGGTGCCGGCGGGGGCGCCGCCTTCGGGGTTGAAGGAGCTGCCGGCGGCCGGGGCGTAGACCAGCGCGCCGTTGCCGGTGGTCACCGCGGCGGCGGGGACCGCGCCCGCGAGGGCGACGAGGAGGGCCGCGGCGGCGGCCGCGATCGCGTAGGTGAGGCCGCGTCGCCGCGGCGCCGTTGTCGTGGCTCGATGCATGGGGGTTCGCTTTCGTCTCGGTCGGTTGGCGTCGTCGGAGGGGAGTCGGGCCTGGTGGGCCCGGGTGTCGCCGGGTTGCCGCACCTCCTTTTTTACAACGTTGTATGTTAGGTGGAGCACATCGTAAGTCGATCTCCTCGTGAACGTCAAGCGCATGGTCACGAATCGGAGAAGAACCGCGGACACGCGCCGCCCGGCCTTGACACCGGCGGGGACGCGACCGTAGGTTGCAGAAATTACAACGTTGTACATCGCGACTCCGGTGGCAGCGTGAACCAGGCGCAGACAGCGCAGTCTCGCATCGAGAGGGAAAGAAATGACACGCACGCGGATCCTGACGGGCGTCGCAGCGACGCTCGCGCTGATGGCGGCGGGCTGCTCCGGCGGCGGCGAGGACGACGGCCCGGTCGAACTCACCTTCTGGCACGGGTACTCCGAGGCGGACGGCGACGTGCTCGAAGAGATCGTCGCCGACTTCAACGCCTCGCAGGACGACATCACCATCAACACCGAACTGAAGACCTGGGCGAGCATCGACGACACCCTCCTCACCGCCCTGTCGGCGGGCGAGGGCCCCGGCCTGGTCGCCATGCCCGCCGAGCGGCTGCCCGTCTACGCCTCCAAGGGCGCGTTCGCCTCGCTCGACGACTTCTACGCCGACGAGTCGAGCAACACCGCGAACCTGGTGCCCGGCGCCGTCGCGATGGAAGAGGTCGAGGGCGAGAAGTTCGGCGTCCCCAGCGGCTTCGTGCCGCTGGCCGTCTACTACAACACCGCGCTCTTCGACGCCGCCGGCGTCACCGAGTTCCCGCAGACCTGGGACGAGTGGGTCAGCGCCTCCAAGCAGCTGACGGTGGACGAGGACGGCGACGGCACGCCCGAGCAGTACGGCGTCGTGCTCCCCGACCACGCGACCGTCGCCAACGGCCTGTGGCCCTCGCTGTTCTACGGCAACGGCGGCGACATCGTCGACGGCGGGACGGCCGTGATCGACTCGCCCGAGAACGCCGAGACGCTGGAGTTCTGGAGCTCGGCGATCAACGCCGACCAGATCTCCCCCACCGGCATCGACGGGATCGGCGCCGACGAGCTGTTCAGCGGCGGCAAGGCCGCCATGACCGTCGGCGGGCCCTGGATGGCCTCCATCGCCGCAGAGAACGAGATCGACTACGCCATCGCGCCGCTCCCGGCCGGACCGGCCGCGCAGGCCGCCTCCGCCATCGGCATCTCGATGGCCGTCACCGTCGACACCAGCGACGCCGAGCAGGCCGCCGCCGAGGAGTTCCTCGCGTACTTCCTCAACGAGGAGAACTCCGTGAAGTGGTCGCTGGGCTCGGGCTGGCCGCCGCTGCGCACCGACATCCCGGCCGACGCGGTCGCCGAGAACCCGACGGTCGCCGCCCTGACCGAGATCTCCGCGACCGGCCGCCCGCTCCTGCCGGGCGTGGTCAACAGCGTCGACGTGCTCACCGCGATCGACGAGCTCACGCAGCGCGCCGTCGCCGGGGAGGACGTCGCCACGCTCCTCGCCGAGGCCCAGGCCGAGATCCAGACGGCCCTGGACGACTGACCGACCCGCACTCGGGGGCGCCCGGCCGGGCGCCCCCTCGGAGCTTGAGAGGAAACCATGAGTGCTGACCATGTGCCGGTCCGCCGGTACCGTCCTCCGGCGCCGCTGGGCGGGCGGCGCCGCGCCACCGGCAGCCAGTCGGGCCGCAACGCCAAGGCGCTGCTGTTCCTGACGCCGGCGCTGATCATCCTGGGCCTGTTCGTGGTCTGGCCGATGATCTCGGCGCTGCGGCTGTCGTTCACCGACGCGAGCGGGTTCGGCCGCGAGGAGTGGGTGGGCCTGGAGAACTACGTCAAGGTCTTCACCGACTCCGACGTCTTCGACGCGGTGACCAACACCGCCCTGTACACGGTGCTGTTCACACCGACCGCCGTCATCGCGGCGCTGGGGCTGGCGCTGCTGCTCAACAGCCCGCACATGCCCTTCCGCTCGTTCTTCCGCACCGCGCTGTTCGTGCCCTTCACGATCTCGTTCGCCGTGGCGGCCTTCGCGTGGAGCTACCTCATCGACCCGCAGGTCGGGCTGCTGAACTACTGGCTGCGCGGCATGGGCGTCCAGATGGGCAACGTCCTGGAGGACCCGCAGCTCGCCATGCCCGCGGTCGCGTTCGTGGCCGTGTGGAAGCTCTTCGGCTTCTACTTCGTCATCTTCCTCGCCGGGCTCCAGGACATCCCCTCCTCGCTGTACGAGGCGGCGCGGATCGACGGGGCCGGGCCGTGGGCGCGGCTGCGGCGCATCACGCTGCCGCTGCTGTCGAACACGATGGCGTTCGTACTCATCTTCGCGACGATCGCGGCGCTACAGACCTTCGACCAGATCTACGTCATGACCGGCGGCGGCCCCTACGGACACACGCAGACCGTGGTCATGGAGATCTACGAGTCCGGGTTCCGCAAGCTCGACATCGGCTTCGCCTCCGCACTGTCCTATGTGCTTCTGATCGCGACGCTGATCCTCAGCCTGGTGCAGTTCGTGTTCTTCGGCCGCAGAGAGAAGGACCTGTCATGAGCCCCCGCAGGGGAAACCGGCTGCGCGAGATCCGCCCGGGCACCGTCCTGGCGACGATCGCGCTCGTCGTGGTCAGCGCGATCGTGCTGCTGCCCATCGCGATCATCGTCTTCACCGCGTTCAAGCCCGCCGTCGAGGTCAACGCCTTCCCGCCGAGCCTCCTGCCCGACGCGTGGACGCTCGACAACGTCAGGGAGGTGACCTCCGAGCTGCCGTTCGCGCGGCTCATGGGCAACAGCTTCCTGTTCGCCGGCGGGGTCACCCTCTTCGCGCTCGTCTTCGACTCGCTCGCGGCGTACGCCCTGGCGCGCATCGACTTCACCGGCCGCAAGGTCCTCCTCGTCGCCATCATCGCGACGCTCATGATCCCCTTCCAGGCCACGCTCATCCCGCTCTACCAGCTGGTGGCGGACCTGGGCTGGGTGAACACCTACACCGGGCTCATCGCGCCGCGGGCAGCGGACGCGTTCGGGATCTTCTTCCTGCGCCAGTTCTTCCTCGCGCTGCCCCGCGACATCGACTCGGCCGCCCGCATGGACGGCGCCAGCGAGTTCCGGCTCTTCCGCTCGATCGTGATCCCCAACG
Source organism: Glycomyces paridis (assembly GCF_004912155.1). Lineage (GTDB taxonomy): Bacteria > Actinomycetota > Actinomycetes > Mycobacteriales > Micromonosporaceae > Glycomyces > Glycomyces paridis. The sequence goes on from NZ_STGX01000006.1 coordinate 155,565, forward strand.
CCATGCCCGCCCTGCTCACCTTGGGGCTCTTCACGTTCGTGAACAACTGGAACGACCTGCTGTGGCCGCTCGTGTTCACGACCGACGCCGAGATGGGCACCATAACCTCCGGCCTGACACTGCTGACGGGACCGAGCGGCATCGTGCCGCACGGCGTGATGATGGCCGGGTCGCTCATCGCGATCCTGCCGCTGGTCATCGCGTTCCTGTTCGTACAGCGCCGGTTCATCGAGAACATCGCGACGACAGGACTCAAATGACCGACACCCGCCCATGGTTCCGCGACGGCGCACTCCACTTCGCCGTCGGCGTCGAGGACACGTTCGTGCCCCAGACGGGCCCCGGCGAACGGCCGATCGACGAGTACGAGCTCACCGAGCACTACGAGCACTGGCACGCCGACCTCGCCCTGGCGAGCGGCGCGGGCGCCGAGTTCGTGCGCTGGGGCGTGCCCTGGTACCGGATCCAGCCGGAGAAGGAACGCTGGGACTGGGACTGGCTCGACCGGGTCATGGCCCGCTACGCCGAGCTCGGGCTGCGGCCGATCGTGGACCTCATGCACTACGGCACGCCGCTGTGGATGGACCGGCAGTTCGCGAACCCGGACTACCCCGAGCGCGTCGCCGAGTACGGCGCGCGCGTGGCCGAACGCTATGCGGGATACGGGTTCTACGACTACACGCCGGTGAACGAGCCGATGATCCACGCCCAGTTCTCCGGCGAGTACGCGTACTGGCCGCCGCACCTCTCAGGACCACGGGGCCTGAGCGAGGTGGTCGGCCAGATCGCGCGCGGCTTCGTGCGCACGCAGCACGCGGTGCGCGGCGTCCTCGGCGAGAAGGCGGCGTTCGTGCACGTGGACGCGGGGATGCGGTACGTCGGCGACGTGGACGCCCCCGAGCACCGCGAGCTCGCCGCGCGGCTCAAGGAGCAGGTGCACCTCGTGGAGGACCTGGTCACCGGGCGGGTCGGCGCGGACCACGCGCTCGCGCCGTTCCTGCTGGCGAACGGCTGGGAGGACGCCGACCTCGCCTGGTTCCAGGAGGCGCCGGCGCTCCCGGACGTCATGGGCGTCAACTACTACCCGCTGCACTCGACCGAGGTCTTCGAGGCCGGGGTGTTCCACTCCGGCGGATTCCCCGACCCGCGCCCGGCCCGCGACGACGGCACCGCGGGCCTGGTCGAGCTGCTGCGCTCGGCCGCCGAGCGGTACGGCGCGCCCGTCATGCTCACCGAGACCTGCGTGACCGACTCGGTCAAGGCCCGCCTCGACTGGCTCGACGAGTCGGTGGCGGCGGTCCGGGGCCTGCGCGAGGACGGCGTGGACGTGGTCGGCTACACCTGGTGGCCCCTGTTCGACATGTACGAGTGGACTTACCGGCACTCCGAGCTGCCGCGCGAGGCGCACCGGCTCACGATGGGACTGTGGGAACTCCAGGAGAGCGACGCCGGTCTCCTGCGGGTGCGCACGGCCGTCGCCGACCGCTTCCGGCACCACGCGCTCGGGAGCCGCTGAGGCCGAGCCGGGCCCGGCCGCTCAGGGACGAACGGTCTTCGGCGCCGCACGCTCAGGGAACGCCGGGCCGCTCGGGGGGCAGGCCCGACTCACGGCCGGACAGGACCGAGTCCGAACGGCGCGGGCACCGCGTGCTCGGGGAGCGCCGAGCGGGCCGGGGCGTGTGCCCGGGCGCTCCGGCGGAGCGCCCCGCCCGCACCGCTCCCTCGGGCAGGCTCCCCCGGGATCCGGCGGGGCGGCCGCCCTTCGGCCGCTCCGCCGGCAGGCCCGTCGCCGACCGGCGCTCGGCTCGCCGCCGACCCGCCGGTCACCAGGGGCCTCCCTCGGCCGCCGAGCGCGTTCGGTCCGCACGTCGGTGTCCCCGCGACCTGGCTCCCGGTCCGGTGTGACCATCAGGCGGGCGGACCGGGACTCCACTTATTGCAAGTAGTTTGCAACAGTAGAATCGTCCCGGAACCGCAGCGCGAGTGATGGGAGGGCGAGCCGATGGGCGTGCCGCAAGGGGCCGTGGTCATGGGCATCGAGTCCTCGTGCGACGAGACGGGCGTGGGCCTGGTCGCGGACGGGCGCCTCCTCGGCGAGTGCACCGCCACGAGCATGGACGAGCACGCCCGCTTCGGCGGGATCGTCCCCGAGGTCGCCGCCCGCGCCCACCTCCAGTCGATGGTCCCGGCCGTGCGCACCGCGCTCGAACGCGCCGGGCTGGAGAAGGGCGACGTCGACGCCGTCGCCGTGACCGCCGGACCCGGCCTCTCCACCGCCCTGACCGTGGGCATCGCCGCCGCGAAGGCGTACGCGCTCGCGCTCGGCGTGCCGCTCCTGGGCGTCCACCACCTCGCCGGGCACGTCGCCGCCGACACCCTCGAACACGGACCGCTGCCCGAGCGCAGCGTGGGCCTGGTCGTCTCCGGCGGGCACACCTCGCTGCTCATGCTCGGCGACCTCGCCCGCGACCCGATCGTGCACCTCGGCGACACCGCCGACGACGCCGCGGGCGAGGCGTTCGACAAGGTCGCCCGCCTCCTGGGCCTCGGCTACCCCGGCGGACCCGCGCTCAGCCGCGCCGCCGCCGAAGGCGACCCCGGCGCGATCCGGTTCCCGCGCCCCACCGTCGGCCCCTACGGCTTCTCCTTCTCCGGCTTGAAGAGCGCCGTCGCCCGCTGGATCGACGCGTCGCAGGGGCCACTGCCGGTCGCGGACATCGCCGCCTCGTTCCAAGAGGCCGTCTGCGACGTCCTCACCGCCAAGGCCGTCGCCGCGTGCACCGACCACGGCGTCGACACGCTCGTCATCGCCGGGGGCGTCGCCGCCAACGGGCGCCTGCGCGAACTCGCCGAGTCCCGCTGCGCCGAACGCGGCATCACCGTGCGCGTCCCGCCGCCGCGCCTGTGCACCGACAACGGCGCCATGATCGCCGCCGTAGGGTCCATGCTGGTGGAGGCGGGCGCGCCGTGGGCGCCCCCCGGCATGTCCGCCGATTCCTCCGCGCCGCTCACCGCGGCGCTGCTCCAACCCGTGAAAGGGGCCCTGTGAACCGCTCGAGCGATCTCACCGCACTCGAAGAGCACTACGGCGCGCACAACTACCACCCGCTCCCGGTGGTCCTCGCCGAAGGGGACGGCGCCTGGGTCACCGACGCCGAAGGCCGCCGCTACCTCGACTGGCTCGCGGCCTACTCCGCGGTGAACTTCGGCCACGGCCACCCGCGCCTGGTCGCCGCAGCCCACGCCCAGCTCGACCGGCTCACGCTCGCCTCGCGCGCGTTCCGCACCGACCAGCTCGGGCCGTTCTGCGCCGAACTCGCCGAGCTGTGCGGCAAGGACGCGGTCCTGCCGATGAACACCGGCGCCGAGGCCGTCGAGACCGCGATCAAGGCCGCCCGCAAATGGGGCTACACGCGCAAGGGCGTCGCCGAGGGCCGCGCCCGCATCGTCGTGTTCGACGGGAACTTCCACGGCCGCACCACGACCATCGTCGGCTTCTCCTCCGACCCGGTCGCGCGCGACGGCTTCGGGCCCTTCGCTCCCGGCTTCGACTCGGTCCCCTACGGCGACATCGAGGCGCTCACCGCCGCCATCGGGCCCGACACGGTCGCCGTCCTCATCGAGCCCGTCCAGGGCGAGGCGGGCGTCATCGCCCCGCCCGAGGGCTACCTGCGCGCGGTCCGCGAGGCCTGCGACGCGAACGGCGTCCTCATGATCGCCGACGAGATCCAGTCGGGCCTGGGCCGCACCGGCCACACCTTCGCGTGCGACCGCGAGGACGTCGTGCCCGACGTGTACCTGCTCGGCAAGGCCCTCGGCGGCGGCATCGTGCCCGTCTCGGCGGTCGCGGCCGACCGCGAGGTCATGGACGTCTTCACCCCCGGCAGCCACGGCTCCACGTTCGGCGGCAACCCGCTCGCCGCCGCCGTCGGCCGCGAGGTCGTCGCCATGCTCGCCACCGGCGAATGGCAGGACCGGGCACTGGAACTGGGCGCGCACCTCGAGAACGCGCTCGCCGGGCTCGACCGCTCCAAGGTCGAGGCGATCCGCGTGGTCGGCCTCTGGGCCGGCGTCGACCTCGCCGAGGACGCCCCCACCGCCCGCGAGGTGTGCGAGCGGGCCGCGCGGCTCGGCCTGCTGTGCAAGGAGACCCACCACAAGACGGTGCGCATCGCCCCGCCGCTGGTCATCGAGCCAGTCGAGATCGACAAGGGCGTGGCGATCCTCGCCGAGGCCATCGCGGGCTGAACCCCCAGACGACGGCGCCCCGGCCGGTCCGAGAGGACCGGCCGGGGCGCCGCTTCGTTCAGGCCGCCCGCGCGTACTTGGCCGGGTCGGCGTCGAAGGCCGGACCGCAACCTGCGCAGCAGAACCAGTACCGCTCGCCCTCGAAGTCGCGGAAGAGCCCGGCCGCCTCTGCGTCGGCCTTGACCACGGTCGAACCGGTCATCACGGGGCACTCGGCGAGCTCCTCGGGGCGCTTCTCATCGGCGTCGACCGGGGCATGGCAGGCCTCGGCGGCCTTGTCCTGCGTGCTGCACATGGGGGTTCCTTTCGGCTGGAGTGGATCGGGTGGTCAGGCGGCGGTGCGGGACTTGAAGGTCCGCAGCCGCAGGCTGTTGCTGACGACGAACACGCTGGAGAAGGCCATGGCCGCCCCCGCGAGCATCGGGTTGAGCAGGCCCAGCGCCGCCAGCGGGATCGCGGCGGTGTTGTACGCGAAGGCCCAGAACAGGTTCGCCTTGATCGTGCCGAGGGTCCGGCGCGAGAGCCGGATCGCGTCGGCGGCGGCCCGCAGGTCCCCGCGCACCAGTGTCAGGTCGGCCGCCTCGATCGCGACGTCCGTCCCGGTGCCCATCGCCAGGCCCAGGTCGGCCTTGGCGAGCGCGGCGGCGTCGTTGACGCCGTCGCCGACCATCGCCACGACCTTGCCCTCCGACTGGAGGCGGGCCACGACGTCGACCTTGTCGGCGGGCATGACCTCGGCCACGACCTCCTCGATGCCGACCTCGGCGGCCACCTGCTCCGCGGCGGCGCGGTTGTCGCCGGTGAGCAGCACCGGGGTCAGGCCGAGCCGCTTGAACTCGGCGATCGCCTCGGCGCTCGTGGGCTTGACGGCGTCGGCCACGACGAGGACGCCGCGGGCCTCCCCGTCCCAGGCGACCGCGACGGCGGTGCGGCCCTGGGACTCGGCGGTCGCCTTGGCCTCGGCGAGGTCCTCGGGCAGGGCCAGGGACCAGTCCTCCAGGAGGCTCGTGCGGCCCACGAGCACGGCGTGGCCGTCCACGACGCCCTGCACGCCCTTGCCCTCGACGTTCGCGAAGGACTCGGGCACCGGCAGCGGCCCGGTCTCGGCGACCGCGCCCTTGGCGACGGCCTGGGCGATCGGGTGCTCGGAGGCGTCCTCCAGGGCGCCGGCGAGGCGCAGCAGCTCGGCGCGCTCGACCCCGTCGGCGGCGACGGCGTCGAGGAGCGTCATGCGCCCGGTGGTCACCGTGCCGGTCTTGTCGAGGACGATCGTGTCGACCTTGCGGGTCGATTCGAGCACTTCGGGGCCCTTGATGAGGATGCCCAGCTGCGCGCCGCGGCCGGTGCCCACGAGCAGCGCGGTCGGCGTCGCGAGGCCGAGGGCGCACGGGCAGGCGATGATGAGGACCGCGACGGCGGCGGTGAACGCGGCGCTGGCGGGGAAGCCCGCGCCGAGCCACGCGCCGAGCGCGGCCACGCTGATCGCGATGGCGATCGGCACGAACACGCCGGAGACGCGGTCGGCGAGGCGCTGGACCTCGGCTTTACCGGACTGGGCGTCCTCGATGAGGCGCGCCATCTGGGCGAGCTGCGTGTCCGCGCCGACCCTGGTGGCGCGCACGGTGAGGCGTCCGCCCGCGTTGACGGTGGCGCCGGTGACGGCGTCGCCGGGGGCGACCTCGACGGGCACCGACTCGCCGGTGAGCATGGAGGCGTCCACGGCGGAGGTGCCGGTGACGACGGTGCCGTCGGTGGCGATCTTCTCGCCGGGGCGCACGACGAACTCGTCGCCCACGGCGAGGTCCTCGATCGGGACGCGCGTCTCGACGCCGTCCTTGAGGACGCCGACCTCTTTGGCGCCCATCTGGAGCAGGGCCCGCAGGGCGGCCCCGGCCCGGCGCTTGGAGCGCTTCTCGAAGTAGCGTCCGGCCAGGACGAAGGCGACGACGCCCGCGCCGACCTCGAGGTAGATGTTGCCCGCGCCGTCGCTGGGGGCGACGGTGAGTTCGAAGGGGTGCTTCATGCCCGGTTCCCCGGCGGTGCCGAGGAACAGCGCGTACAGCGACCAGGCCAGCGCCGAGAGGGTGCCGACGGAGATGAGCGTGTCCATCGTGGCCGCGCCGTGGCGCAGGTTCGTCCACGCGGCCTTGTGGAACGGCCATCCGGCCCACAGGATCGCGGGGGCGGCGAGGACGAGGGAGGCCCACTGCCAGTAGTCGAACTGGAGGGCGGGGACCATCGACATGGCGACGACGGGGACGCCGAGCGCGACGGCGCCGATGAGGCGCTGCCGCAGCGAGTCGAGTTCGCGGTCGGCGGGCTCGGCGTCGTCGCCGGGCTCGGGGGTCTCGGGTGCGGGTACGGCGGCGGTGTAGCCGGTCTTCTCGACCACGGCGATGAGTTCGGCGGCGTCGAGTCCGGCGGGGCCGGTGACCTTGGCCTTCTCGGTGGCGTAGTTGACGGTGGCGGTGACGCCTTCGAGTTTGTTGAGTTTCTTCTCGATGCGCATGGCGCAGGAGGCGCAGGTCATGCCGCCGATTTCGAGTTCGATGACGTTGCCGCCCTTGAGGAGCGGTGGCTGGGCCGTGTCGTCTGACATGGTGGCTCCTTCGGTGTCAGCGTGCTTCGGCGGCGAACTGGGCGGTGTGGACCTGCCCGTCGACCTGGAAGTCGAGGTAGAGCAGGTAGCGGCCCGGCGTGGGCGCGGAGGCGGCGAAGACGATGTCGGGTCCGGAGACGGTGCCGGGTTCGGCTTCGGCGCCTTCGGGGTGGACGTGGAGGTAGGCGAGGTCGCCGTCGCGCAGGGCGACGAGGTGGCCGTAGGCGCCGAGGTAGGGCTCGAGTGCGGTGACCGGTTCGCCGTCGCGGGTGACGGTGAGGGTGAGTTCGGAGGCCTCTCCGGCGACGAGGTCGCCTGCGAGGGCGACGGTGAACCCGTCGGTCTCTGCGGTGGCGCTGACCTGGAGCGGGGCGGGGACGGTGAGGTCGCCGTCGACGGCGACGGTGCGCGAGAGGGTCACGTCCTCGCCGGTGGGCGGGACGAAGTCGGCGAAGACGCGGTAGGTGCCCGCGGCGTCCCATTCCCAGGGGATGGTCCAGGTGCCGTCGGCGCCGAGTTCGGGGTGGACGTGGCGGAAGCCGGTGCCGTCGGCGCGCACGACGATGAGGTGGAGGTCCTTCTCGTGCGATTCGGTGTACTCGGTGAGGGTCGCGCCGTCGGGTCCGGTGATGGTGAAGGCGAGGGTGCCGGGCGCGCCGGGGACGGTCGGTGCGGCGACCTCGCCGAGGACGTAGCCGTCCTGTTCGATGCCGAGGCCGCGGGGGGCCTGGGCTGCGGGTGCGTCGTGGCCGCCGTGCTCGTCGGTCGCCATGTCCTCGTCGCCTTCCATGTCGTGCTCGCCTTCGGTGGCCGTCCAGTTCTCGACGGTGCTCTCGGGGACGGCGACGCCGGCGACGGCGAAGGCCGCGGCGAAGACGGCCGCGAGGCCGGCGGCGTAGAGGCCGATGCGCTGCGGGGCTCCCATGTCAGGCCCTCTCGGCGGTGTAGCCGGCCTCGTCGACGGCGGCGAGGACGTCGCGGTCGAGGGCCGCCGGGTCGGCGGCGGGCGCGGCGGTGTGGACGAGGAGGCGTCCGGTGGCGGCGCTGACGTCGATGCGCTCGACGCCGGGGATGAGGCCGACCTCGGTGCGGATGGCGGTCTCGCAGTGGCCGCAGGTCATCCCGGTGACGGCGAACTCGGTGACGGTCATGGCGCTTCCCCTTCGGTCGTTGATACCCCTAGGGGGTATCTGCTACGAACATGTATACCCTATCGGGGTATCGATCGCAAGTACCCCCCGGGGGTTTATTCGAGCGGCCTCGGGCCCGTTCTGCGGGAACGCGGCGGCCACTGTCGCGAGCCTATCTCGCGATCATCTAAGGTAAGGCTTACCTAAATGAGGAGGCCCCACCGTGCCCGCCCGGATGTCCATGCGCCGCAAGGCGACCGCCCTCGTCGCCAGCGCGGCCGGGCTCATGCTCGCCGCGTCCTGCTCCACCGACGCGCCCGTCGCCGAAGCCGACCCCCAGGAGCGCGAGTCGCAGCTCGACGCGCAGTGCGCCGACGCGGTCGTCCCCGACCTGCCCGAGCTCGCCCCGGTCGCCGAAGGCACCGGCACCCGGACCGTGGCCACCCAGTTCGGCGACGTCGACCTGCCCGTGGCCCCGCAGGCGGCCCTCGGCATGTACACCACCGACGTCGACATGCTCGTCTGGCTGCGCTACCCCCTCGCCTCCAGCCAGCCCATCCGCTCCGACTCCGGCTACACGACCTTCCCCTGCTTCTTCCCGCAGGAGGCCCTGACCGAGGTCGCGACCTTCGCGAACTACCCCGAGTACGACTACGAGTCGATCCTCATGGCCGAACCGGACTTCATCCTCAACGGCCTGGGCTACGACGCCGACGTGGTCGAGCGCCTCCCCGAGATCGCCCCGACCTACAGCGTCGACGCCTTCGACGGGCAACCGTGGATGGACCACTTCGAGCAGACCGCCGCCGCCCTCGGCCGCACCCAGTACTTCGAGGAGTGGAAGGCGATCTACGACGCCCGCATCGCCGAGGTCAACGCGCAGATCGCCGACCCGGCCGCGATCACCGTCGCCCCCGTCGGCTACTGGGAGGACCAGTTCCAGACCGGCTGCTACTCCGGCGTCGAATGCCAGGTCTTCGAGGACCTGGGCCTCACCGTCGCCGAAACCTCCCTGGCCAACGACCGCCAGGGCGAGGCCCTCAGCGGCGAACAGGTCGGGCGCATGGACGGCATCGACTACGCCTTCATGATCCGCGGCCTCGGCGAGGACCAGGAGGCCCAGTTCCAGCAGCTCCTGGACGAGGCCGCCGAGAACCCCCTGTGGGCCGGGCTCGACTTCGTCGCCCAGGACGGCATCGTCGGATACGAGATGGAGATGACGTTCGGCTCGCCGAGCGGGCAGCTCGCGTTCCTCGACGTCGTGGAAGCGGCGCTGGTCGGATGAGCGAGCCCATGAGGGTCATGCACGCCCGGGTCGCACAGGTCGTGGACCTCTCGCCCGTCCTGCGGCGCATCGTGTTCAACGGCCCCGCCCTGGTCGGATACCCCACCAGCGGCGTCGGCGACGAATATGTGCGCGTCCTGTTCCCGCTCGACGGCGAGGACCGGCCGCCGCTGCCGGGCGTCGACGGCGACGACCTCGACTACGGCTCGGTCGACGGCGACCGGATGCGGACCTACACGATCCGCGACGTCGACGCCGACCGCGGCCTGGTCACCATCGACTTCGTCGTCCACGAAGGCGGCCTCGCCGCCGCCTGGGCCCGCGGCGCCGCCGTCGGCGACGTCATCGGCCTCAACACGCCCAAACCGCTGTACGACCCGCCCGAAGGCCTCCAGTGGCAGGTCCTCGTCGCCGACAACGCCGGGCTCCCCGCCGCGCTGCGCATCGTCGAACTCACCGCGCCCCACGTCGCGACCCGCCTCGTCCTCGAGATCGCCGACGAAGCGCACCGGGTGCCCGTGCCCGACCACCCGCGCCTGGAGACCACCTGGGTCCTCGGCGGCAACGGGCACGCCCCCAGCTGCATCGACGAGATCGTGCGCGGCCTGCCCCGGCCCGAGGGCACCGGGTACACGTGGGTCGCCGGGGAGACCAAGGCGCTGCGCGGCGCCCGCAGGCACCTGCGCCGCGAACTCGGCCTCCCCGCCACCGCCTACAAGGCCCTCGGCTACTGGACCGCCGACGCCGAACGCTGGCGCGAGCGCTTCGCGGCCCTCGACGAGGGCACCCGGGCCGAACTCGAAGGCATGTGGGCCCAAGACCGCGACCCCGAGGCCATCGCCGACGACTACGAAGACCGCCTCACGGCACTGGGGCTATGAGCGCCCCGACCCTCACCGCCGAGGCAGGCGCCGCACCCGTCGACCGGCGGCGGCGCCGCCTCCTGGGCCTCGCCGCCGCCGCGGCCGCCCTCGCCGTGCTCGTCCTCCTCAGCCTCGCCCTCGGCTCGAAACCGCTGCCGCTCGCCGACGTCGCCGAAGCGCTGTGGCGCGACAACGGCGACCCGCACGTCATCGTCGTCGGCCAGCGCCTCCCCCGCACCGCCCTCGCCCTCGCCGTCGGCCTCGCGCTCGCCGTCGCCGGGGCCCTCATGCAGGGCCTCACCCGCAACCCGCTCGCCGACCCGGGCCTGCTCGGCGTCTCCGCGGGCGCGGCCCTGGGCATGGTCCTCGTCGTGCGCGCCGCACCCGCCGCGAGCGACCTCCTCCAGGTGTGGGCGGCGTTCGCCGGGGCCGTGGTCACCGCCTGCGCGGTGTTCCTCATCGGCAGCCTCGGCGGCCGGGGCCGCTCCCCGGTGACGCTCGTGCTCGCCGGGGTCGCGCTCGGCGCGGTCCTCCAGGGCATCGCCTCCACCGTCGTGCTCCTCAACGCCGACGCGTTCCTGACGATGCGCAGCTGGCAGGCCGGATCGGTGGCCGACCTCGGCTGGGGCGCCCTCGCCGTGATCGCCCCGTTCCTCGCCGCCGGACTCCTCCTCGCCGCCGTCGCCGCCCGCGGCCTCAACGCCGTCGCCCTCGGCGAGGACCTCGCGAACGCCTTGGGCGCCAACCAATGGCTGACCCGCATCGCCGTCGTCGCCGCCGTGACACTCCTGTGCGGCTCGGCGACCGCCGCGGTCGGCGTCATCTGGTTCCTCGGCATGATGGTCCCCCACGTCGCCCGCTGGATCACCGGCCCCGACCAGCGGTGGATCCTCGCCTACAGCTGCCTCCTGGGGCCCGCGCTCATGGTCGCCGCCGACGTCCTCGGACGCGTCGTCGTCATCCCCGACGAGATCCCCGCCGGCGTCGTCACCGCCGTCATCGGCGCGCCCGTCCTCATCTGGATGGTCCGACGCAGCAAGGCCAGCGGCCTGTGAGACGACACCTCGTGCTCCGCGCCGGCGACGCGGCCTCCACCCGGGCGCCCCTGCGGGCCCTCCTCGTCACCGCCGCCCTCGCCGCCGCCGCGCTCCTCACCGCCGTCATCGCCCTCGGCCTCGGCGAGATGCGCGTCTCGGCCGCCGACGTCGTACAGGCCATAGTCGCCGACGCCCCGCCCGCCGTGGAGACCGTCGTCGTCCAATGGCGACTCCCCCGCGTACTTCTGGGCCTGGTCTTCGGTGCCGCGCTCGGCCTCAGCGGCGCCGTCTTCCAGTCGCTGACGCGCAACCCGCTCGGCAGCCCCGACGTCATCGGCTTCGACTCCGGCGCCTACACCGGCGCCGTCGTCTCCATCATCGCCGTCGGCGGCACCGCCCTGGTGATCCCCTCCGCGCTCGCGGGCGGCATCGCCACCGCGCTCGCGGTCTACCTGCTGGCCTACCGGCGCGGCGTGCACGGCTTCCGGCTCATCGTCGTCGGCGTCGCCCTCACCGCCCTCCTCGGCTCGGTCAACACGTACCTGCTGCTCAAAGCGGAACTGTGGACCGCGCAGATGGCCGCCGTCTGGGCCGCCGGGAGCCTCAACGGCCTCGACTGGGCCGACGCGCGCCACGGCGCCGCCGTGGTCGCGGCCCTCGTCGTGCCGCTGCTGTGGCTCGGGCGGCGGCTGCGGATGCTCGAACTGGGCGACGACGCGGCCGCGGCGGCGGGCGTGGCCGTCGAACCGGTCCGCCTGGCGCTCATCGTCGTCGGCGTCTCCCTCAGCGCGGTCGTGACGGCGCTGGCCGGGCCCATCCCGTTCGTGGCACTGGTCGCCCCTCAGCTCGCCAGGCGCCTGACCCGCGCGCCGGGCGTGCAGCTCGTGCCCTCGGCGGTGACGGGCGCGCTGCTGCTCGTCTCGTGCGACGCGATCGCGCTCAACGTCCCCCCGCAGGCGCTGCCGGTGGGCCTCATGACCATCGTGCTCGGCGGCGCCTACCTCGTCTGGCTGCTCGTGGCGCAGTCACGGAAGGAGATGCGATGACCCTCGAAGCGTCCAAAGTGACCTTCGGCTACCGGGACCGGCCGGTCGGCACCGACCTCGACCTGTCGATCGCCCCGGGCTCGTTCACCGCGATCGTCGGCCCGAACGCCTGCGGCAAGTCGACGCTCCTGCGGGTCCTCTCGCGCCTGCTCAAACCCACCGCGGGCGCGGTCCTCCTGGACGGCAAGGCCATCGCCTCCATGCCCTCGAAACAGGTCGCGCGCCGAATGGGCCTGCTCCCCCAGACCTCGACGGCCCCCGACGGCATCACCGCCGCCGACCTCGTCGCCCGCGGACGCTTCCCGCACCAGTCGGCGCTGCGACAGTGGAGCCGCGCCGACGAGGCCGCCGTGCGAGGCGCGATGGAGGCGACCGGCACCACCGACCTCGCCGACCGCCTCGTGGACGAGCTGTCCGGCGGCCAGCGCCAGCGGGTGTGGGTCGCGATGGTCCTCGCCCAGGAGACCGGCCTCCTGCTCCTGGACGAGCCCACCACCTTCCTCGACATCGCCCACCAGATCGAACTGCTCGACATCTTCGCGGGCCTCAACGACGAAGGCCGCACCGTCGTCGCCGTCCTCCACGACCTCAACCAGGCCGCCCGCTACGCCTCCCACATCGTCGCGATGCGCGACGGCGCCATCGCCGCCGAGGGGACACCGGAGGAGGTCATCAGCGCCGACATCGTCGAGCGCGTCTTCGACCTCCCGTGCAAGGTCGTCCCCGACCCGGTCTCGGGCACCCCCTTGGTGATCCCGCTGGGCAGGGCCCAGCGCCGGGGCTGACCCGGGCCGCGCGGACGGACCGTCCCGAGCCGTTGCGGCAGCACGGCGAAGACGTGCGCGCCGCCCGCCCGTGCCTGGCACTGCTGTGCCAGGGGCCCGAAGGCGCCCCGCGTTTCGCTGTGCCGCCGTGTCGGATCCGGTCCTGTCTGCGCCGAGCGACCGGCGTTCGCCGCAGCCCTCCCGAGGGGAGGGCCGCGGCGTTCGTGTCGCGGTCTTTCAGGCGCGGCCGCGGCTCCAGAGGGCCCAGGCGTGGGCGTAGGGGCCGTCGGCGGCGGCCAGGGACTCGTGGGTGCCCTCCTCCACGATGCGCCCGTGCTCCATGACCACGATGCGGTCGGCCTGGGCGGCCTGGTCGAGGCGGTGGGCGACGAGGAGGCCGGCGCGGCCCTGGAGGGCGGCGACGCCCGCGGCGTCGAGGGCGGCCGAGTCGGCGGAGCCGGCTTCGGCGGTCGCCTCGTCGAGCACGGCCAGGAGCGGGTCGAGCAGGACGACGCGCGCGAGCGCGAGCATCTGCGCCTGGGCGGGCGTCAGTTCGCTCCCTCGGGCGCCGACACCCGAGTCGAGGCCGTCCGGCAGCGCCAGCAGCGAGTCGGCGCCGACCGCGCGCAGCGCGGCCTCCAGCTCGGCGTCGGAGGCGCCGGGCCGGACCAGGTCCAGGTTCTCCCTGAGAGTCCCGTCGAAGACGTGGACCTCCTGCGTCACGAGTGCGACCGCCTGACCGCCGGGCCGCGCGGCGACCGCGACGGTCCCCGCGTCGGGTTCGAGGACCCCGGCGACGAGCGCCGCGAGCGTGCTCTTGCCCGCGCCCGAGGAGCCGACGAGCGCGACGGTCTCCTTCGGGCCGATCCGCAGCGACACGCCTTCGAGGACCGGATGCCCAGGCGTGTAAGCGAAGTGAACGCCGTCGGCCTCCGCGGCGGCCTCGTCGGCCGGCTCGCCCCGCTCGGGCGCGGCGAAGCGGTCGGCGACGATGACGCCCACGATGCGGCGCATCGAGGCGAGCGCCGAGGTGAGGTCGTCCACGACGATCATGAGGCGGTTGATCGGGTCGAAGAGCCTGAGGAAGAACAGCATCGCGGTCGTCGCGGCGCCGACCGTGCCCTGCCCTTCGCGCACGAGCCAGAACCCGACCACGAGGATCGAGCTCATCCCCAGGAACTCGGCGAAGTTCAACCGCGCGAAGAACCCGTTCACCACGGTCTGCGCACGCACCGACCACTTCGCGACCTCCCACGAGGCCACCGCGATCCGCTTCCCGTGCGGACGCGAGAGCCCGAAGGCGTGCACGGTCTCGATCCCGCGCAGCGACGCGAGCAGGTGATGGGCGCGCCGGGCCATCGCGGCCCGCTCGGCCTCGTACACGTCGGGCGCCGCGCGCCGGTGCCAGCGCAGCGTCAGCACATGGACCGGCGCGACGACCAGCACCGCCGCCACGGCGAAACGCCAGTCGAGGACCGCCATCCCGACCACGGTCATCGCAATCGAGAACGCCGACCCCGCGATGGCCGGCACCACGAGCGGCGCGGCCTCGGCGACCACCGCCACGTCGTCGCCCGACCGCGACACGAGGTCTCCGGCACCGGCCCGTTCGAGCGCCGCCCTCGGCAGCGCGAGCCCGCGGGCCACCATGCGTTCACGGGTCGAGGCGAGGATGCGTTCGACCAGACGGGTCGCCCCGACCTGCCCGAACCCGTCGGCCACCGCAGCGAGGAGCGCGCCCCCGGCGATCAGCGCGGCCAGGAGCCAGATGCGTTCGGCCCCTTGCCCTTCGGCGACCGCATCGACCACGGCCCCGAGCGCGGCGGGCGTGACCAGCCCCGCGGCAGCACCGAGCGTCAGCAGCAGGACCACCCCGACGACCCGCCGAGTCCCGCCCTTGAGCGCCAATCGCACCTCGGCGCGAACCTGCGCGGCATCGGCAAGCGGCAGCGCCTCATGATTCGGATCGGAAGGCGCAGCCTGCCCGCTCGGCCGGGTCTCGCCATTCGAGTCAGCCGACCCGGTCGGGCCGGTCGACACAGCCTGCCCGGCGAGCAGTCCCCCACTCGTGAGGTCACTGGCCGAGTCGCCCTCGTTCCCCGGCCTTTCATTCACGGCGCCATCACGCACGCGGCCCAATGGCCGCTTGTCGCCGCTCACGGCGCCGCCCCGACCACGGGGCTCGGCTTCCGAGCCGCCGCCCGCCCGGACACCCTCGCGCACACCGGCTTCAGCACCAGGCTCGGCTTGCGGGTCACCGTTCGCCGCGCCCTCCTCGGCGCGGTCCGCGTACCGCAGATCGCCGCTCGCCCCGCCCGCCCGGGCGCCGCCCTCAGCGCCCGGCCGGCCTTGCGTGTCGTCGATCGCCGCGCCATCTCGGGCGCGGGATTCGCCCTGCGAGACGCCACCGGCAGCGCTGTCTTCGGCGCCGTTCCGGGCGCCGATTTCGGTCGCGGACTCGTCTCGTGAATCACCGCTCGCCACGCCATCTTCAGCGCGGTCCGCGTCTCGCGGACCGCCGCTCGCGGCACCGACCGGAGCACCGTCGCTCGCACGATCCACTCCGCCTGCCTCGTCCTGCCGATCGTCTGCGGCGTCGCGTCCCTGCCGGGGCAGCTCACCGGCGATGCGTTCGTTCAAGGGGCCCTCAGGCATCGGTTCGCCCTTCTGCTGCGGCGTCGGCGTCAATGTCGACGACTCGATCGCACACGGCGAGGAGTGCGGGTGCGTCGGTGATGAGGAGGGTCGAGCGGTCGCCGCGGGTGGCGCGCAGGCGTTCGGCGATGCGGGCCTCGGTGACCGAGTCGACGGCGGTGGTCGGCTCGTGGAGTACGAGCAGCGGGGGGTGCTGGGCGAGCGCGCGGGCGAGGGCGAGGCGCTGGCGTTGGCCGCCGGAGAGGCGGAGGCCGTCGTCGCCGACCTGGGCGTCCAGGCCGCCGGGGGCGGCTTCGATGATCTCGGCGCAGTCGGCGGCGTCGAGGGCGGCGGCGGTGCGCGCTTCGGTGGCCGCGCCGAGGGCGACGTTCTCGCGGATGGTGCCGTCGAAGAGGGCGGCGTGGTGGGGCACGACGAGGATCGCGGCGCGGAGGGCGTCGAGGTCGTAATCACCGATCGGGCGCCCGTGCCATGCAGCGGTGCCCGTCTCGGGCGCGACCGCGCCGGAGAGCACGGCGGCGAGGTCGGCGGCGGCGCCGGGGGCGGCGCGGAGGCCGACGCATTCGCCCGGTTCGAGGCGCAGGTCGAAACGGTCGAGGGCGCCGGAGGCGACGGCGCGCAAGTCGAGCGTTCCGGCGCCGGGGGCGGGCACCGCCGAGCCGGGGCTCTCGACGCGCGGGGCGAGGCTGAGCACAGTGAGCACCCGCGCGGCGGCGGCGAGGGCGCCCGCCCACATGGGGCCGAAGCCGGAGGCGAAGGAGCCGAGCGGGCCGATGATGTACTGCGTGATGCCGACGACGGTGATGAGCTGGCCGACGGTGAGCTCCCCGTCGAGGGCCCGCAGGCCCGCGACGACGGCGAGCCCGGCGACGAACAGGCCGGTGGCGAGGTTCATGGATCCGACGAAGACGCCTTGGGCGCCGGCGGCGTGGAGGCTCCCGTCGAGGGCGTCGCGGCTGGCGCGGCGGTACCGCTCGGCGCCCGCGGCCTGGGCGCCGAGGCCGGAGAGGATGCGGTAGCCGGCGAGGAGGTCGGCGGCCTTGCCGGAGGCCTCGGCGGCGAGTTCGGCCTGGCGTTCGGAGCGGCGGCGCAGCGGGCCGCCGGCGCGGTCCATGAGGACGAGCAGCAGCGGGACGCCGATGAGGACGATGAGCCCGATCTGCCAGGAGATCCACAGGAGCACGACCGCGCACAGGAGGATGCCCGCGAACTGGCCGACGGGGAAGACCGCGATGAACACGGCCCGTGCAAGGGCGTTGACGTCCGAGGCGGCGATGGACAGCGAGGTGCCGGGGAGACCGGCGCGTCCGGCGACGCCCACGGGGTCGAGGAGGCGTCCGGCCACGAGGGTGCGCAAGCGGTGCTGAACGGCCTCCATGCCGAGCAGGCCGATGCGCGAGCCGAACCGGTAGCTGTAGGAGAGCATCGCGAAGTCGGCGGCGAGCAGGACCAGGCACAGCGCCAGACGCACGGGGTCGCTGGTCGCGACGGCCTGGTCGATGGCGAAGCCCATGATGACCGGGACGAGCGCCTCGCCGACCTGGTGGCCGATCGCGAGCGTCGCGGCGGGCGCGGTGTACCTGGGGGCGCCGAGGACGACGCGCACGGCGAGGCGCCGCGGCGTGGTGTCGGCGCCGACGCGCAGGGGCGGGACTTCGATGGGCTCGTCGGGGGCCTGGAGCCGGCGGGGCGACCTCATCGGCCCTCGCCGGGCGGGGTGGTCGGCACGGGGAGTGTCATGGGTTCCTGTCTGCGGAGGGCCTTGCTGTTGCGGTCGCCGGGATTGCCGACCACCGAGATATTAGGCAAGGCTAACTTGAACCGCAAGGTGTCCCCGCACTCACCGGTTCAGCAGCGCCTCCAGCAGGCCCAGGCGCATCGCCGCGTCCCGGGCGAGGAGGAACCCGAGGATGCCGAGGATCCAGCCGGTGGCGCCGGCGGCGTGCTTGGCCATCCAGTCGTTGACGCGCACCAGGAGCGGTTCGACGGCGCGGCGGGCGACGAGCCTGGCCGTCATGAGGAGGAGGGCGGGCGCGATCATGACCAGGCAGTACCCGGCCATCGTGAGCGTGGTCCCGGCGGCGCCGAGACCGGCGGCGGTGACCATGCCGATCGCGGCGAGGTAGGGCAGCATCGTGGCGACCTCGACCGAGGCGGCGGCCAGCGCGAGGCCGATGAGGGAGGCGATCGAGCCCGTCCGGGTGCGCGTGCCGGTGCCGCCGCCCGGCTCTTCGGTGCCCATGGCGCGTTCGCGCCAGCGCCCGATGCGGCCGCCGCCCTCCTTGCGGCGCTTGGCGTCGAAGCGGAAGCTCACGGCGAACAGGGCGACGCCGAGGGCGAGCTGGGCCCACATGGCGGCGTCGGTGTCCAAGGCGGCGGTGATCTCGGGGAGGAACGCGGTGGCGCCGAGGACGATCGCCATGCCCACGGCGAAGTAGAAGGCGGCGACGGCGCCGAGGTAGACGAGGATGCGTCCGGCGCGGACCCGGCCGGGGGCGAGCAGCAGCCAGACCGGGATGAGGAGCGTGCCGAAGCTCGTCGAGTCGATGAGGGCGAGCGCGGCGAGCCCGGCGGCGAGGGTGAGGTCCATGTCCGAAGCGTACGAATGCGGGCGCGGGCGCCGCCTCGGTCGCGGGGGTGAGGTTTCGGGCGGCGGCTGCACCTTTGGTGGCACGTCGTAGGGGCGATTCGACTGGATAGCGCTTACATACTATGCTGGGCGCCAACTGACGCTGTCGTATCAACTCGCGCCCTCACCTCGATTGACACTGCCGCGAACGACGCCGATGGGCCCGAGCGGCCCGCCGAAGGAGGCCACATGCCCCGCCCCGCCGAACCCCTGGTCGTCAACGACAACGGCGCCTGGTGCTGGTTCCAGGACGAACGCGCCCTCGTCGACCCCGCCGCCGGCCGCCTCGTGGTCGGCTCCATCGCCGCCGCCGAGGGCCCCGGCGGCGAGGCCCGCACCGGCAACGTCGAACTCGCCGTCGTCGACCTCGCCGCACGCGAGTCCACAGTGGTAGTGCTCCACGAGAACCTGGAGGTCGACGACCACGACGTGCCCGCCCTCTGGCACCGCTCCGACGGGCGCTGGCTCGCCGTCTACACCCGTCACAAGACCGACGACCTCACCCGCTGGCGCGTCAGCGAACCCGGCGACCCCACCGCCTGGGGCCCCGAGCGCACCTTCGACTGGGCCCCGCACACCGGCGGCCGCGGCGTCACCTACTCCAACCTGCGCGCCTCCGGCGGGCGCCTGTACTGCTTCGCGCGGGCCGTCAACGACGACCAGTGCGCCCTGGTCTCCGACGACGAGGGCGACACCTGGTCGTACGCGGGCAAGCTCTTCACCCGCCCGAAGGTCGGCTACGTCAACGGGTACACCCGCTACGCCTCCGACGGCAAGCGCATCGACCTCGTCACCACCGACCACCACCCCCGCGACTTCGACAACTCGATCTACCACGGCTACATCGAGAACGGCGCGCTCCACCGCAGCGACGGCACCGTCCTCGACCCCGCCGCGCTCGACGGCGAGGCGCCCTCCCAGGCGGACCTGACCACCGTCCTCGCCGCCGGTTCCGAATGGGGCGGCGACCCCATGACCCACTGCTGGACCACCGACATCCGCCGTTCCGAGAACGGCACCGTCGCCGCCGTCCTCACCGCCCGCGCCAACCTCGCCGACGAGGACTTCCGCCGCGAACGCGCCGTCCCGGACCTCCGGTTCTTCTACGCCCGCTTGGAGAACGGCTCCTGGCGCGTCAACGAGCTCGCCAAGGCCGGCGCCGGCCTCATGCCCCACGAGGAGGACTACACCGGCCTGGCCGCGATCGACCCCTACGACCTCGACTCCCTCTACCTCTCCACCACAGTGGACCCCCGCGACGGCTCCGCCCTCCCCCACCACGAGATCTTCCACGGCCGCACCGACGACGGCGGCGCCACCTGGACCTGGACCGCTGTCACCGAAGGCTCGACGGTGGAGAACCTCCGCCCGATCGTCGCCCCCGGCGACCCCTCCCGCATCCCACTCCTGTGGTTCCGCGGCGAGATGACGGCCTCCCAGCACTACAAGTGCGAAGCGGTCCTCCTCGACCTGCCGCGCGAGCACTAAAGCGGGCGCGGGCGCGATGTGATCCGTTGCGGCTCCGAGCACCGAGTAGCGGGTGCTCGGAGCCGCGAACGGAGCCGCCGCGCGGCGGCTTTCAGTGACGTACTCCGACCGCCCCAACCTTCCTGGCGCCAATGCACCGGCCCGAGTCACCGCCACCGCCACCGGCACCGGCACCGGCACCGGCACCGGCACCGGCACCG
>NZ_STGX01000006.1:175522-202652 GCF_004912155.1 Glycomyces paridis
GGACCATAGGCGCCATACCTGCCGTGGACCACAAAGGACACTGCGTCTCTTCCGTGCATCGGGGCCGTTCCCGACCACGGGCTACGCTGGGGGTCATGGCAGGACGAGACGAATCCGCGTGGCGGCGGGACGCCGTCGCGATCCTGCGCGAGGACTCGGCGCCGACGCCGCTGCGCACGGGCCTGGCCTCGTTCGGCGAGGCGATCCGGCTCCACGTCAAAGACGAGTCCGCGCAGCCCACCGGCACCCTCAAGCATCGGCTGGTGCGCGAGCTGCTCCTCCGCGCCGTGATCGAAGGCGAGATCCGCGAGGGCACGCGCGTTGTCGAGGCCACCGGCGGCGGCGCCGCACTCGCCTTGGCGCACTTCGCGAACCGGCTCGGGGTGCCGTTCACCGCCGTCATGCCCGCCCGCGCCCATCCCGCGCAGATCGCCGCCGTCGAAGACCTCGGCGGCGTCTGCGAACTGGTCGACCCGCCGCCGGCGATCTACGAGCGCGCGGCCGAGCTCGCGAAGGAGCACGGCGGCCACTACCTCGACATGTTCAACCGCGCCGAGGCCGCCGTGGACTGGCGCGCCGGGAACGTCGCCGCCGAGATCCTCGCCCAACTCCCGGAGCCGCCCGCGTGGATCGTCTGCGGTGCCGGGACCGGGATCACCGCCGCCACCGCCGCGCGCCACCTCCGGTACGCCGGGGCCGACACGCGCGTGGCCGTGGCCGACCCCGAGCACTCCAGCTACTTCCCCGCCTGGGCGAGCGGCTACGACGGGTACGCCACGGGGATGCCCTCGCGCATCCCCGGCATCGGTCGGCCCCGCGTCGAACCGGCGTTCCGGGCCGACCTGGTCGACGCGGTCGTGCCCGTCCCCGACGCTGCGAGCGTCGCCGCGACCCGTCACCTCGCCGGCCGCCACGGCACCGCGTACGGTCCCGCCGCGGGCGCCTGCTGGTGGGCCGCGATGGAACTCGCCTCGCGAATGGACCGCGACGGGCGCACCGGCGACCTCGTCGTCATCGCGGGCGAAGGCGGCGGCACCTACGCGGCGACGTTCTACGACGACGAATGGCTCGCCGCCAAGGGGATCGAGACCGCCCCGCACCGCGCGGCGCTCGACGCGTTCGAGGCCACCGGCGAGTGGCGGCCCCCGGCGCGCTGACCTCCCACGCTGCCCGGCGATGCCAGACGCTGGACGACAACCCGTCGCTGGATCCGCGCTACGGAGCGTTGACCCCCCGCCCTGCCCGGCGACGCCGGGGAACGCCACCGGCTCGTTTACATCCGGTTCACAGCCCCGGCCGTACGGTCCGGGGCATGAGACGCATCCCGACGATCCTCGCCGCGGCACTCCTTACGGCCGTAGGCACCGCCGCCTGCACCTCCGACACCGGCGGCGACGAACCCGAGACCGCCCCCGCCTGCGACGCCGACCTGGCCGCCGGGCTCAGCCGCTGGGCCGACGCCGGCTTCAGCGGCTCCATCGCGATCGGCGGGGGTGACGGCCCCGCCTGCCTCGCCTCGTTCGGCCTCGCGAACACCGAAGCGGGCGAGGCGAACACCGAAGACACCGTGTTCGCGATCGGCTCGGTCAGCAAAGCCGTCACGGCCGCCGCCGTACTCGACCTCGCCGACGCCGGGACCCTCGAACCCACCGACCGCGCCGGGGACCTCCTGCCCGGCCTGGGCGGGCCCGCCGCCGACGCCACCGTCGAGCAGCTCCTCCTGCACACCAGCGGCCTCGCCGGCTCCCACGGCGCCGACCACGAGCCCCTCGACCGCGCCGACGCGATCTCCGCGCTCGGCGCGCTCGACACCGATTTCGCGCCCGGCACCGACTACCTGTACTCCAACGCCGGATACGCCCTCCTCGCGCTCATCGTCGACGAGCAGACCGGGTCCTATAGGGACTATGTCGCCGCGGAGATCCTCACGCTCCCGGACGGCGACCGCCTAGGCGGCTTCTGGGACGGCGAACCCGCCCCCGAGGGGCCCCGCGCCCTCGGCTACGGTCCGGACGGCGAACCGGCCCAGTCCACCGGCGACTTCGCCGGCCCCCACTGGGCGCTCGCGGGCAACGGCGACGTCGCCATGACCGCCGCCGACCTCGCCGCCTGGACCGAAGCGCTCTTCGCGGGCGACATCATCGCCCCCGACGCCGTCGACGCCCTCCGCGCCACCGTCTTCGACCACGGCGACGGCTCGACCGAACTGCCCGGCTGGGTCGCCCTCGACGCGGCCGCCTTCGGCACCCCCGTCGTCATGTCCGCCGGGGGCGGCGGCGACACCGGCCACGAAGCCGTCGTCGCCTGGCTCCCCGACACCGGCGTGACCCTCGTCGTCACCTCCAACACCGCCGCCGTCACCGCCGGGGCGCTGGTGGAGGCCGTCGGACCGGCCCTCGCCGCGGGCGAGGCCCTGCCCGTCCCGGAAGGCCATGCCGAGGTCGATCCCGAAGCGCTGCTTGCGAAAGAGGGCGTCTACGCCCTCGGCACCGGCGGCACGCTCACGGTCACCGCCGCAGACGGGTTCCTGGAGGTCGCCGCCGACGGCGCCGACGCCGCCACCGCCATGTTCGCCTCCGGCGACTTCACGGCCGAGGAGGCCGCCGACCACGACGCGCGGGTCCTCGCGTTCCTTGAGGGCGACTCCGACGCGGGCCGCGAGGAACTCGCCGCGGCCGAAGACGCCTTCGGCCCGGTCGACGACCTCGCCTCGGCGGGCACGGTCGTGGAGGAGTCCGAACTGCGCACCTACGTGCGGTTCACGGGCCCGGAGGGCACCGGCCTGGGCTGGTACGCGCTCGACGACCACGACGGCGTCCAAGGCGTCTGGTTGGACGCCGAACCGCCCGTGTTCACCCTCGTGCCCACGAGCGAGAACGAGTTCCGCCAGGAGAACCTCAGCGGCGCCGGCGTGGGCCTCCGCGCGGTCTTCACCGCTGACGCGATGACCGTCACCGGACCCGCGGGTACGGTCGAAGCCGTCCGCGAATGAACGGGAAGAGGCCGAAGCCGCCGCAAGCGCGGCTTCCCTCTTTCGGGTGACACGGGCGGCACGGGACCGGTTTCCTGTCGCACCAGCGCGCCATTGTGGGCGCTACGGTCCCCAGGGTGGGTGGGGGTTTGGGATGGTTTAACAGTGACCCACCCTTACAGGGCGGGTCGGCGCCGCCCAAGGCACTCGGCATCCGACCCGCGCCGCGCAACCGCCGAATCGCCTTCCGAGCCGCGCCCCCGAGCGGGCCGGACGGCCCGCTCGGCCATGACACCGACCGTCCACCTTTCAACGAGGAGTGAGAGTTGCGCATCCTGCTGGTCGAGGACGACCGCGATCTGGGCCCGGTGATCGCGCTCGGGCTGCGGAACGAGGCGTATGCGGTCGACCTCGCGACAACGCGCGCCGAGGCCGAGGAGCTGCTGTGCTGCAACGACTTCGACGTCGCATGCCTCGACCTCGGGCTGCCGGACGGGGACGGGCTCGACCTCGTCCGGCGGCTCGGGCGCGGTGAAGGCGCCCTGCGGCGGCCGAGGCGCCTGCTGGTCCTGACGGCGCGCGACGCCGTGGAGGACCGGGTGGCCGGGCTCGACGCGGGCGCCGACGACTACCTGGTGAAACCCTTCAGCTTCCGGGAGCTGGCGGCTCGGGTGCGGGCCCTGTCGCGCCGCGACGACGTCAAAGAAGCCGTCCTCGCAGTCGGCGACCTCCGGCTCGACGCCGCCGCCCACCGCGCATGGCGCGGCGACCGCGAACTGGAGCTGACACCGAGGGAGTTCTCGATGCTCCGCTACTTCATGCACCACCCCGGCCGCACCCTCTCGGCCGAAGACCTCCTCGAACACGTCTGGGACGCCCATGCCGACCCGTTCACCGCCTCGGTCCGCGTGATCCTCAGCCGCCTACGGCGCAAACTCGGCGAACCCGGCCCGATCGGCACCGTCACCGGCGTCGGCTACCGACTCGGGGAGACGCCGTGAGGAGCGCGCTGCGGTCGCTGCGAGTGCGCCTGGCGCTCACCGGGTTCCTCGCGATCTACCTGCCGGTCGTCCTCGTCTTCGCCGTCACCGCGATCAACGAACGCGAAGTGACCGACGTGGACGCGGCGGGCGTGGAACGCCGCGTCGCGGAGACCGGCGTCGAACCGACCCTCTGGGCCGTGCTCACCGTCCTCGCACTGCTGCCGGTCACGGCCGCCGTCGCCTGGTGGTGGGCCGGCCGGGCCGTGCGGCCCTTCGCGCGCGTCCGCGAAGCGGCCGAACGGATCGAGGCCTCCGACCTGTCGCTGCGGGTCGGCCCCGGCCAGGGCACCACCGAGGCGATCGGCCTCGCCGCCGCCTTCGACGCGATGCTCGACCGGCTCGAGCGCTCCGCGCAGGTGCAGCGGCGCCTCATCGAAGAGACCAGCCACGAACTCCGAACACCGCTGGCGGTGCTCATCACCGGAGCCGACGTGCTCCTGGAGCACCCCGAACCGGACCTGGCCCTGTACCGGGAAGGCCTGGAGCGCAGCCGAAACGCGGCCGAACGGCTGCGGGACACCATCGGCGAGCTCCTGGTGGACGCGCGCGGGCGGGCCCGCGCGATCGACCGGCGCCCCACCGACCTCGCGGCACTGGTCCGGGAGGTCTTCGCCGAACTCGGGCCGCTCGCGGCCTCGCGTTCGGTCGCGCTGGCGCCGCGGGGGGCCTCGCCGTGCGAGGCGGCCGTGGACGGCCCGAGCGTGCGCCGCGCGATCGCGAACCTGGTCGCGAACGCGATCAAGCACGCCCCGCCGGGCACCGCGGTCGAAGTCGCGGTGGAGCGCACGGGGACGACCGCGGCGGTGACCGTCGCCGATCACGGGCCGGGCGTCCCCGAGGCGGAGCGCGAGCGGGTCTTCGAGCGGTTCTGGCGCGGCGGGCAGGTACCCGGCACGGGCCTGGGACTGCCGATCGCCCGCCAGATCGCGCAGGCACACGGCGGCGACGTCGAACTCCTGGAGTCCGAGACCGGCTGCCGCTTCCGCCTGACGCTGCCGGTCGGGCCCCGGAGCAAGACGCGGCCCCCGACCAAGTAGCTCCTTAAGGGACGATGTGCCCGGCGGCGGCGAAGAGCCGGTACCACTCCTGCCGTGTCAGCGGGACCTCCGAGCCGGCGGCGGATTCGAGCACCCGCGCCGGGTTGGTGGTGCCGAGCACGACCTGCATGTTCGCCGGGTGGCGGGTGATCCAGGCGACGGCGATGCCGGTGGGCGTGACGCCGTACTTGTCGGCGAGCTCATCCAGGGCGTCGTTGAGTTCGCCGTCGTACTCGCGGTCTCCGATGAAGACGCCGTCGAAGAAGCCCTTCTGGAACGGCGACCAGGCCTGGAGGGTCATGCCCTTGAGCCGGGAGTAGTCGAGCAGGCCGTTGTCGCGGTCGACCGACTGGGCCTCCCCCGCCATGTTCGCCGCGACGCCCGCGGCGATGAGCGGGGAGTGGGTGATGCTCAGCTGCACCTGGTTGTACACCAGCGGCTGCCGCACGGCGGTCTTGAGCAGTTCGATCTGCCCCGGGGTGTGGTTGGAGACGCCGAAGCGGCGGACCTTCCCGGCCGCTTCGAGCGCGTCGAAGGCCTCGGCGACCTCTTCGGGCTCCACGAGCGTGTCGGGCCGGTGGAGCAGCAGCACGTCGAGGCGGTCGGTGCGCAGCGCCGCGAGGGACTCGTCCACGGTGGCGAGGAGGTGCGCCTTGGAGAAGTCGAAGTAGCCGTGGCGGATGCCGACCTTGCTCTGGATGATCATGGCGTCGCGGTCGGCGCCGGTGAGGTCGAGGGCGGCGCCGAACCGCTCTTCGCACTGGTGGCGGTGGGCGCCGTAGATGTCGGCGTGGTCGAACACGTTGATCCCGGCGTCGCGGGCGGTGCCCACGAGGGCGCGGATCGCCTCGTCCTCGAGCGACCCGATCCGCATCAGGCCGAGTACCACATTGGAGGGACGCGGGTCGGTCCCGTCGATGTCGAGCGTTCTCATGGGCACATCCTGCCACACACCCGTACTTGATCGGTAAAGGACAGCGAGTCGGTCCGGCCGCTCGGGACGCAGGGCCCGCCTCCCCCGCTCAGCCGCGGCGGTCTTCGGCGCAGGCGGTACGGAGTTCGGCGAGGAGTTCGGGGCCGGTCCAGTCGCGGCGGCCGCCGTCCTCGGCGGCGTGGACGAGGGCGGCGAGGCGGGCGTTGGCCGGGGCGGTGAGGCCGTGTTCGGCGGCGAGGGCGCCGATCTCGCCGTTGAAGTGGTCGACCTCGGTGGCCCGGCCCGCCTCCAGGTCGTCCCAGGTCGAGGAGCGGGCCCACTCGTCCATTGAGAGGGTGCGGCGGGCGGCGCGGACGTAGACCGCGTCGGGCAGGCCGAGGACGGCCGGCAGGAGCCGCGCGGGGAGCCCGGCGACCTTCCCGACGGCGAGGCCGGCGGCGCCGAAGGCGGCCAGCGCCTCGCGCACGGCGAGGGCGAGGCAGCGGCGGTAGGCGCGTTGGGAGAGTTCGGCGCGCAGCGGCAGGCCGGAGAGGGCGTTGACGGCGTTGTTGAGGTTGAGGAGGAGTTTCGCGGTCTGGGCGGCGGTGAGGTCGCGGTGGCGGTCGAGCGGGAGGCCGGCGCGGTCGAAGTCGGCGACGGGGAGGCGGGGGTGGTCCTGGACCTGGAGGCCGCCGTCGGTGCCGGCGTGGAAGCGGCCTTCGCCGAAGTGGACGACGTTGCAGGCGATCATGCCGGCGAGGACGGTGGCTTCGGGGAGGTGTTGGCGCAGGATTTCGGGGTTGCGCAGTCCGTTCTGGAGGCTCAGGACGAGGGTGTCGGGGCGCAGGTGGAGTGCGAGTTCGGTGGCGGCCTGGGCGGTGGCGCCGGATTTGACGGTGAGGAGGACGAGGTCGGCGTCGGCCGCGGCGGCGGGGTCGGTGGTGTAGCGGGGGCGTTCGACGCGGCCGCGGTGTCCGTGGAGGTCGGTGGCGGTGAGGCCGTGTTCGCGCAGTTCGGCGGCGAGTCGTTCGCGGCCGACGAAGACCACGTCGGCGCCGGCGGCGGCGAGGCGTCCGCCGACGTAGCAGCCGATGCTCCCGGCTCCGTAGACACAGATCATCACCGGATGGTATCCCAATATGCGGGACCAGCGGGGTTGCGGGGGCACAGGGTTCGGGGGTGGAAGGGTCGGCGCGCAGGGGTTCGGAGGCGCGGCCGCGTACCGGTTCGTCGCCGGATCGTCACGGGAAATTCAAGATGGGGTCATCGGATGACAGCCGCGATCCGGTGCAATACTCCTCGCATACCACTCGAACCCCTCGGAACGAATCAGGAGCGACGGCACATGTCAGTCAACCGCAGAACCCTCCTCGGAGCATCGGCCGCCGCGGGGGCGGCCGCTGCCGCCCTGGTCGCCTCGCCCGCCGAGGCCAAGGGCGCCAAGCGCTACTCCTTCACCGTCATGGGCACCACCGACCTGCACGGCAACGTCTTCAACTGGGACTACTTCGCCGACAAGGAGTACGCCGACGCGGCGGGCAACGCCAAGGGCCTCGCCCGCATCGCGACCCTCGTCCAGCAGGTCCGCGACGAGAAGGGCCGCGAGGACACGCTCCTCATCGACGCCGGCGACACCATCCAGGGCACCCCCCTGGCGTACTACTACGCGCGCGTCGACCCGATCGCCGCCGACGCCGGGCCCGTGCACCCGATGGCCCAGGCCATGAACGCCATCGGCTACGACGCCGCCGCCCTGGGCAACCACGAGTTCAACTACGGCCTCGACACCCTCCGCAAGTTCGAGTCGCAGCTCGACTTCCCCCTGTTGGGCGCCAACGTCATCGACACCGCCACCGGCGCGCCCGCCTTCCCGCCGTACCACATCGCCCGGATGCGCACCCCGCGCGGACGGGACGTCAAGGTCGCGATCCTCGGCCTGTGCACCCCCGGGGTCACCATCTGGGACAAGGCCTACGTCGAGGGCGTGCTCGAATTCCCCAGCCTCGAATCGCAGGCCGCGCACTGGGTGAAGCACCTGCGCGAGGAGAAGAAGGTCGACGTCGTCATCGTCTCGGCGCACTCGGGCACCTCCGGGACCTCCGCGTACGACACCTCCGGCGGCCTGGGGGTCGAGAACGCCTCCAAGATCGTGGCCCAGACCGTCCCGGGCATCGACGCGATCCTGGTCGGCCACGCCCACGTCGAGATCGCCGAGGAGCGCGTCACCGGCCCCGACGGCCGCGAAGTCGTCCTCTCCGAGCCGTACTACCACGGCCAGCGCCTCACCCTGTTCGACTTCGACCTGTTGTGGGACAAGGGCTCCTGGAAGGTGGAGTCGGTCGCCGCCTCGATCCTCGACTCCGCCGACGTCCCCGACGACCCGGCGATCACCGAGATCCTCACCGCCGAGCACGACGAGGTCGTGGCCTACGTCAACCAGGTCGTGGGCCAGGCCGTCATCGACCTGGACACCGCCGAGGCCCGCTACAAGGACGAGCCGATCATCGACCTCATCAACCAGGTCCAGGTCGACACGGTCAAGGACGCGCTCGCCGGGACCGCGCACGCCGAGCTGCCCGTGCTCTCCCAGGCCTCGCCGTTCTCGCGGACCTCGCTCATCCCCGCCGGGGACGTGCGGATCAAGGACCTGTCGAGCCTGTACATCTACGACAACACCCTGGTCGCGAAGCTCCTCACCGGCGCCCAGGTCCGCGCCTACCTCGAATACTCCGCCGAGTACTTCGTGCAGACGCCCGCGGGCGGGACCGTCGACCCCGATGCGATCACCAACCAGGGCGGGCGCCCCGACTACAACTACGACTACGTCTCGGGCCTGACCTACGAGATCGACATCGCCCAGGCGCCGGGCTCGCGCATCCGGAACCTGCGCCGCGACGGCGTCGACGTCGCCGACGACGAGGAGTTCGTCCTCGCCGTCAACAACTACCGGGCGAACGGCGGCGGGAACTTCCCGCATGTGGCCGCCGCCGAGGAGCTGTGGAGCGAGTCGATCGAGATCCGCACCCGCATCATCGAGTGGGTGACCGCCAAGGGCGCGCTCGACCCCGCCGAGTTCGCCTCGGTCGACTGGACGCTCACCCGCGAGGGCACGCCGGTCTTCTGAGACCGGCGACGGCGCCCCGGGCCTCTCGGCCCGGGGCGCCGTCCCTTCCCCGGGACGGCCGCGCCCGCACGCGGCATGGCAGTATTGCCACCACCAGGCGAACTGACCGCCCGGCTAGTACACGAGAACCCAATATGCCCCAGGAGCGCACATGGACTTTCGGGAAGAGGCCGCCGCCATCAGCGGCGAGCTGATCGCGCTGCGCCGCGAACTCCACCGCATCCCCGAGATCGGACTCGACCTGCCCAAGACGCAGGCCGTGGTCTTGCGGGCCCTGGAGGGCCTGCCGCTGGAGATCACCGCCGGCACCACCTCGACCGCCGTCACCGCCGTGCTGCGCGGTGCGCGCCCCGGACCGGTCGTGCTGCTGCGCGGGGACATGGACGCCCTGCCCGTGACCGAGGAGAACGACGCCGAGTACGTCTCCGGCCACGTCGGCACCATGCACGCCTGCGGCCACGACCTCCACACCGCCGGCCTGGTCGGCGCAGCCCGCCTCCTCGCGGCCCACCGCGACGAGCTGGCCGGCGATGTCGTCTTCATGTTCCAGCCCGGCGAGGAGGGCCACGACGGCGCCGGCCACATGATCGCCGAAGGCGTCCTCGACGCGGCCGGGCGCCGCGCCGACGCCGCCTACGGCCTCCACGTCATCTCCGACATGGTGCCCCGCGGCGTCTTCACCACCCGGCCCGGCCCGATGATGGCCGCTTCTTCGGGCCTGTTCGTCAACGTCGTCGGCAACGGCGGGCACGGCTCGCGCCCGCACACCACGCTCGACCCGATCCCGGTCGCCGCCGAGATCGTCACCGCCCTCCAGAACCTCGTCACCCGCCGCTTCTCGGTGTTCGAGCCGATCGTGATCACCGTGGGGACCTTCCACGCGGGCACGCGGCACAACATCATCCCCGACAACGCCCGGTTCGAGGCGACGGTGCGGACCTTCTCGGAGGAGGCGCTCGCCCAGGTCGAACGCGAGTCGGTGCGCCTCGCCCGGGACATCGCGACCGCGCACGGCCTGACCGCCGAGGTGCGGTTCGACCGCGAGTACCCGGCGACAGTCAACGACGCCGACGAGGCCGCGTTCGTTGCCGAGACCGTCCGCGAGGTGTTCGGCGAGGACCGCTACACGCCGATGCCCGAACCGGTCATGGGCTCGGAGGACTTCTCGCGGGTCCTCGAGGCGGTGCCGGGCAGCTACATGTTCTACGGCGCCACGGTCAAGGACGACCCGAACGAGGCCGCCTCCAACCACTCCCCCAGGGCCGCATTCGACGACGCGGTCCTCGCCGACGGCGCCGCCCTCCTCGCCGAACTCGCCGTCCGCCGAATGAACCGCGGCTGACCGAAGCGAGAAGCGACACAGGCGATCTCACCTCGCATGAACCGAGACTGACTGCCCGAAGCCGCAAGGCGACACACGCGAAAGGGGAGGCAGGCTCACGCCCGCCTCCCCTTTCGCATCGCAAGGCCGGTCGTTGCCGACTGCCGTGTCGCACCCTCGCGTCATAGTCGAATCGGGGGGCGAAGCGAACACGACCGCGGCTCTCGTCTTCCTCCCCACCTACGACCGTTCGCAGCTCGTCAGGCCTTCGCTTCCTCCGGGTCGATGCCCAGTTCCGCCAGGATCACTCGCACCAGCTCCTGCGGGCCGTGGGCGACGTCGACGACCACGCCGTCCTCGTCGGGCCCGAGGGGTTCGAGGGCGGCCTCCTGCGAATCGAGGAGCCCGGCGGGCATGAAGTGGCCTTCGCGGTGGTCGAGGCGGGCGCCGATCACCTCGTGGGCGCCGCTCAGGTGGACGAACCGAACCTCGCCCACCACGGCGTCGGGGCCGCGCAGCACGTCGCGGTAGCGGTGCCGCAGCGCCGAGCAGGCCATCACGCTCGACCGCCCTTCGGCGGTCCGCGCCTCGATCCACTCGCGCAGCGACCGCAGCCACGGCGCGCGGTCGGCGTCGGTCAGCGCCTCGCCCTCGCGCATCTTCGCCACGTTCGACGCGGAGTGGAAGTCGTCGGCCTCGGCCATCGGCCACCCGAGCCGCTCGGCGAGCAGCCCCGCGATCGTGCTCTTCCCTGCGCCTGAAACGCCCATGACCACAAGACAGGTCACCGCCATGCCACTCCTCGTCGATATCGGCCGCGCGGCACTACGTCCTTCGTCACACGTCACTTCCGTCGCGGGGTTCAAGGCAACTCTAGGCAGGTCCCGGAGCGCCCAGTAAGCGGTGCCGCGAATGGAACGGCCCCAACAGGGTCGAACTCGCCCTGTTCGGGGTAATACCTCACATGCAGCTCGACACGGAGCATCATCGGATGAGTAAGCGTATTTGTACGGCGACACGGCGTTTCTCCTGGTCTGACCAGTGAGGCACAGCCTGTAACTGATTAGCATGTGCCACAACACCACCATGGCCCACAAGGCCGCGCCACCACCGCAGATCGGACCCGCCATGCCCGAGTTCGCCCCAGTGCGATTGCCGCACTACGACGGCCGGGCAGCCGGCCCCCATTCTCTCCTCGCCGACGTCGCCGCCTGGACCGGCTCCGAGCCCATGCGCGGCCTCATCGCCCGCTTCGGCGGCGAACTGCCCGGCACCGGCACCGCGGACGACCTCGCCTACCTCGAAGCGTTCTCCGCGGCCCACTGGGACTTCCGGGCCGGACGCGAACGCCACGAGACCGCGCCGGAGCACCTCGACCCCGAGCAGGAGCGCGAGGTCACGGCCGCCGCGCTCGCCCTGGGCCTGGGGGCCGACGCGAAGCCGCGCCGCGAGCACTACACGCACGTCCTGGTCCTGGGCGGGCTCGTCGCCTCCTGCCTGTTCCGCACCCGCTTCGCCGCCGAGCTGCTGGCGAACGGGATCGTCGCCGACCACGTCACCGGCGTGGGCGGCTTCCGCCCGCTCGGCGGCGCCGACCTGGAGTCGGCCGCGCTCACCGGGCTCGACGGCGGCACCTTCGAGGTCGACGCGATCGAGGCGAGTCTCAAGCGCGCCTTCGACATCGAGGGCGAACCCGAGGTGAACGAGGGCGGCGACCCGCACCTGGCGCCCGGCCGGGCCTGGAAGGTCTCGACCTACGAGGCCGGGCCGCTCACCGTCCAGGCGGTGGCCGCGCCGTCCTCCGAACCCGAGCGGCGCCGGGCCGACACGGTCGACACGTGCCGGTTCTGGGCCGACCGGGTGGTCGAACTCGCGCCCGGCGACAGCGTCCTGGTGGTGACCTCGGCGCCGTACACTGCGTTCCAGCACTGCGACGCGATCGCCCACATGGGACTGCCGTACGGGTGCGCGGTCGACACCGTCGGCGTCGACCCCGCGACGCTCCCGGAGCCGCACTTCCGCAAGGAGCAGACCGCGAGCGGCTACCTCCAGGAGATCCGCTCGGCGATCCGGTCGATGCGGCGCCTCTACCGGACCGCGTACGCCGCGGCCCAGACCCCGGCCCAGCGCACGGCACTGTCGGCGGAACCGACCGGCGCCTGCCCGTAATCCGCATCGCCGCCCTTGATCGCCCTCGCCTCGCGGCGGCTTCACTTGAGCCGCAACCACGCGGGTTCGCACACCCCCCTGAATCCGTTCCGCGCTTCTCCAAGCGGCCGGTGATTTCACCGATGCGCGCAGCCCTCTGCCACGAGACATTGATATCTATCACTTCATGAGTCTCGTCAAGGAGGACGAACCATGCACGCAACGATCAAGCAACGGCGCAGTCTGCTCGCCGGCCTCCTCACCGCGGCTCTCGCCGCGCTGATCGGGATCGGCGTCGCCACGGCGCCGAGCGCCGCAGCCGCCGAGAACCCGTACGAGCGCGGCCCCGCGCCCACCGAGTCCAGCATCGAAGCCCTCCGCGGCTCCTACAGCGTCTCCAGCACCAGCGTCTCCTCGCTCGTGCTCGGCTTCGGCGGCGGCACCATCTACTACCCCACGACCACATCGGACGGCACGTTCGGCGGCGTCGTCATCACGCCGGGCTTCACCGCCTACGAGTCCTCGATCTCCTGGCTCGGCCCCCGGCTCGCCTCGCAGGGCTTCGTGGTCTTCACCATCGACACCAACACCACGCTCGACCAGCCCGGCCAGCGCGCCGACCAGATGCAGGCCGCGCTCGACTACCTGGTGGAGAGCAGCTCGGTGCGCAGCCGCGTCGACGAGAACCGCCTCGCGGTCATGGGCCACTCCATGGGCGGCGGCGGTTCGCTGGAGGCCGCCCGGGACAACCCGGACCTGAAGGCCGCCATCCCCATGACGCCGTGGCACACCACGAAGTCCTGGTCCACATTGAGCGTCCCGACCCTGATCTTCGGGGCCGAGAACGACTCCGTCGCGCCGGTCGGCTCGCACTCGGAGCCGTTCTACAACTCGATCCCCAGTTCGCGGGACAAGATGTACATCGAGCTGAACGGCGCCTCGCACTTCGCGCCGAACTCCTCGAACACGACGATCGCGAAGTACTCGATCTCGTGGCTGAAGCGGTTCGTGGACGACGACACCCGCTACGACCAGTTCCTCTGCCCGCTCCCGCAGGAGTCCTCCATCGAGGAGTCCCGCGGCACCTGCCCGCTCGGCTGATCCGGCCGGGGCAGGGGCATCGGTGAACCGTCGGACGGCGGCCGCTCGCGGCCGCCGTCCGATTCCTCGCCTCCAACCCTTTTAAACCGACCGGTCGGTTTTGTACGATGGGTGGATGGGACGGAGCGCACTGGAGCACCCCGCCCGGACCGAGCCCCGAGCCCGGCCCGGCACACCCGCACGCGACCCGGACAACGATGCCGAGCGCGGTCCAGGCGGTCCAGGCGGTCCAGGCGCCAACCTAGACCTCGAACTCGACCTCAATGCATCATCGGACCACGAGCCCGACGTCCCCCCGGCGCAGGCACCGCCCATCGAAGCCGGCCGTCCGACGCCCACCCCACACACCGCGCCGAACCCCGGACACGCAGCAGCAAGCCACAAGCCCGGCTCCGCCAGTGGTCCCTCCCCCGGCGACAGGTCCGTTCCCGTTGCACCCCATCGTTCTGCGGTCGAAGCTCCACTCGCCGCAACAGTCCGCCGCCTCGAAGACGGCAGCCTCGCCCTGGTGGTCACCGCGGCGGACGCCCACCTCCTCCACGAGGCGGGCCGGTCGGGCGCGACGATCACCGTCAACGTCGCGGCGGGCTCGGCCGAGGACGCCGCCCGCGCCGCGCTCGCGCGGGGCCGGCGCGCGCTCGCGGCGGGACCGCTCGGCGACGCCTACGCGTCCCTGGTCCTCGCCACCACCGTCGCCGCCGACCTCTCGCCGCCGCTGGCGCTCGAAGCGATCACCTCCGCGGCCGACGCCGCCTGGGCCGCGGGCGACCGGCCCGCCTGCATCGCCGCCCTGGACGCCGCCCGCCGGGCCCTCGCCGCCGTCGCGCCGGAGGCCCGCACCCCGCTCCACGACTACCTCCTTGGACTGCGGGCGCTCCTCGACCCCAACCCCGCCAACGCGATCGGCCCGCTCAAACGCGTCATCGCGGGCGCGGGCGACACCCCCGAATCCCTCCACCACGCCTCCGTCGCCGCACTGCTCCTCGGCGACGTCGCCACCGCGGCCCGCGCCGGCACGAACGCCCTCGCCGCCGCCCGCACCCAAGGCCGCGACGACCTCGTCCCCCGCCTCCTCGAATACCTCGCCTACGCCGAGATGCGCGCCGGCCTGCACGCCAGGGCCCGCGCGCACGCCCGCGAGGGCCTGCTCGCCGCGCTCCGGACCGGCCGCGACAACACCGTCGCCCACCACCGCGCCGTCCTCGCCCTGACCGCCTCGGTCGAAGGCGACACCGCGCAAGTGGAAACCGAAGCGGCGCAGGCGCTCGCAACCGCGCGGCGCCACGGACTGACGCAGACCGGCTCGCTCGCCGAATGGGCCCTGGCGAGATCGGACCTCGGCCGGGGACGGCCCGACGCGGCGGCGTCGCGCCTCCTCGGCCTCGTCGGCGCCGACGGGGGCCACTTCGCGTTGCGGGCCTTGCTGATGCCGTGCTTCATCGAGGCGGCGGCGCTGTCCGGGAGAGCGGAGGAGGCCCGGCCGGTGGCCCGGGAGCTGCGCCTTTGGGCGGGGTTCGGGCTCGACCGGGGCGCGTTCGCGCAGCTCGCGCGGAGTCAGGCGCTGCTCGCGGCTCACGAGGGCCCGGCGGAGGCGGCGGGCGCGCTGTTCGCGCGGGCGGTCCAGTTGCACCCCAGGGGAACCGGCGAGTTCGAGCGGGCGCGCACGCTGCTGCTGTACGGCAAGTGGCTGCGCAGGAGAAGGCGCCCGGGCGAAGCCCGCGCGGTACTCCGCGAGGCACTTCACGGCTTCGACCGCTGCGGCGCGGCGGGCTGGGCGGGCCAGGCGCGGGAGGAACTGCGGGCCACAGGGGAGCTGCGCGACCCGAAGGCGAAGGCGGGTGCGTCCCCCGAGAGCCGGTCGAGGGGCGCCTTGGCGTCGCTCACCCCGCACCAGGCCCGCATCGCCGGCCAGGTCGCCACCGGCGCGACGAACCGCGAAGTGGCCCAATCGTTCGGCCTGAGCGTGCGAACGGTCGACCACCACCTGCGCAACATCTTCGCGGCCCTGGGGGTCCGCTCCCGCGTCGAACTCACCCGCCTCGTAGCGGACACGGCCAGAAAACGGGAGTAGAACGACAGCGGCTCTCGCTTCCTCGCCGCTTCTTGAGCTCACCTCAAGTCAAATACATCGTTGTCGATATATCTTTGTTTCAACCTGTTGAAGGGCATGCGAAAGGCCGACCCTGCGCGCCAGCGGTCAGGGTCGGCCGAGAAGGTGAACGGAGGGTCCTGGCAAATCGGACATTCGTGGGCCCCCGGTTCAACCCTGCCCCTCCGGTACGACATTTCACCGGGCGGCGGGGCCGGTCCGGGCCTTCGGCCCGGCTTCGGCCCCGCCTCGGGGATCGTTCAGCGCACCATCTTCGGGCGGTTTAAAACCAGGAACCGCGTGTAGGCCGGCAGGGTGAGGAAGGTCGGGTAGCCCTCGCCGAGCGCGCATTCGGCGAAGACCGAGAGCGCGTCGTCGAAGCGGTCGCCGTCGAAGCGGTCCATGCGCGCGAACTCGTCGCGCAGCAGCTCCTCGACCCAGGCGCGGGTCACCGTGCGGCCCTCGTCGGTCTTGGACTCGGCGTGGATCCACTGCCAGATCTGCGAGCGCGAGATCTCGGCGGTCGCGGCGTCCTCCATGAGGTTGTTGATCGCCGCGGCGCCGTTGCCGCGCAGCCACGACTCGATGTACCGCACCCCGACTTCGAGGTTCTTGCGGATGCCGCCCTCGGTGATCTCGCCGGGCGTGGCGGCCACGTTGAGCAGGGCCGCCGCGTTCGGCACGACGTCCTCGCGCTGCTTGTCGATCTGATTGGGGACCCCGCCGAGCGTCTCGTCGAAGACCTCCATCGCGACCGGCACCAGGTCGGGGTGGGCGACCCACGAGCCGTCGAAGCCGTCGTCGGCCTCGCGGTTCTTGTCGGCCCGCACCTTCTCCAGCGCCGCGGCGTTCGCCTCGGGGTCCCTGCGGTTGGGGATGAACGCGGCCATGCCGCCGATCGCGGAGGCGCTGCGCCGGTGGCAGGTGCGAACGAGCAGTTCGGTGTAGGCGCGCATGAACGGCGCGGTCATCGTCACCTGGTCGCGGTCGGGCAGCACGAAGCGCGGCCCGCGCTCGCGGAAGTTCTTGATGACGGAGAAGATGTAGTCCCAGCGTCCGGCGTTGAGCCCGGAGGAGTGGTGGCGCAGCTCGTAGAGGATCTCCTCCATCTCGAACGCGGCCGTGATGGTCTCGATGAGCACCGTCGCCCTGATGGTCCCCTGCGGTATGCCGAGGAGGTCCTGGGCCGTCACGAACACGTCGTTCCACAGGCGGGCTTCAAGGTGCGATTCGAGTTTCGGCAGGTAGAAGTAGGGGCCGCGGCCGAGTTCGAGGAGCCGGTGGGCGTTGTGGAAGAAGTACAGGCCGAAGTCCACGAGCGACCCGGCGACGGGCAGACCGTCGACGCGCAGGTGCAGCTCGGCCAGGTGCCAGCCGCGGGGACGCACGATGATCGTGGGCAGGTCGGTCAGCGTCTCGCCGGTGAGGCGGTATTCCTTGCCCTGCTCGGAGGTGAAGTCGATGCGCCGCTCGATGGCGTCGCGCAGATTCGCCTGGGCGTCGATCACGTTGTGCCAGTTGGGGGTGGAGGAGTCCTCAAGGTCGGCCATCCAGCATTTGGCGCCGGAGTTGAGGGCGTTGATCGTCATCTTGCGGTCGCAGGGGCCGGTGATCTCGACGCGGCGGTCCTCCAGGCCCGGCGCGAGGGTCGCGACCGACCAGGAGAAGTCCTCGCGGACGTCGGCGGTGGCGGCGAGGAACCCGGGGTCGGCGCCGTTGGCGATCTTGGTGCGCCGCTCCTGGCGGCGCTGGAGCAGTTCCTGGCGGCGGGGCGCGAAGGCCCGGTGGAGGGCGGCGACGAAGGCCAGCGCCTCGGGCGTGAGGATCTCGTCCTGGCGGTCGCCGGGGGTGCCGGAGACGGATATCCCCGTGTCGATGCGGGTGTCTGATGTGGTGACCACGTGGTTCTCCTTGTGTGCGGGGCGGAGCCGAACCGGGTCGGCTCCGCCGCTGCGGTCTGTTCGCTGGGTTCCTGGTGGCTGCGCTTTCTAACGGCTGCGCTTTCTAGTGGAATTGTCCCGCCTCGGTGGACCCGCTGAGGGCGAGTGTCTCGCTTTCGGGGTTGAGGGCGGCGGTGACGCGGTCGAAGTAGCCGGTGCCGACCTCCCGCTGGTGCTTGGTGGCGGTGTACCCGCGGTCCTCGGCGTCGAACTCGCGTTCCTGGAGGTCGACGTAGGCGCTCATGCCGTCGCGGGCGTAGCCGTGGGCGAGGTCGAACATGGAGTAGTTGAGCGCGTGGAACCCGGCGAGGGTGATGAACTGGAAGGTGAAGCCCATGGAGCCGAGTTCGCGCTGGAACTTGGCGATGGTGTCGTCGTCGAGGTGGCGTTTCCAGTTGAAGGACGGCGAGCAGTTGTAGGCGAGCATCTGGTCGGGGTGCTCGGCCTTGACCGCTTCGGCGAAGGTGCGGGCGGCCTCCAGGTCGGGCGTGCCGGTCTCCATCCACAGGAGGTCGGCGTAGGGCGCGTAGGCGTTGGCGCGGGCGATGCACGGTTCGATGCCGCCGCGCACGCGGTAGTAGCCCTCGGGGGTGCGGTCGCCGGTGATGAAGGGCCGGTCGCGTTCGTCCACGTCGGAGGTGAGGAGGGTCGCGGCCTCGGCGTCGGTGCGGGCGATGATGAGGGTCGGGACGCCTTCGACGTCGGCGGCGAGGCGCGCGGCGTTGAGGGTCCGCTGGTGCTGGGCGGTGGGGATGAGGACCTTGCCGCCGAGGTGGCCGCATTTCTTCTCGGAGGCGAGCTGGTCCTCCCAGTGGACGGCGGCGGCGCCGGCGCCGATCATGGCCTTCATGAGCTCGAAGGCGTTGAGGGGCCCGCCGAAGCCGGCTTCGGCGTCGGCGACGATGGGCACGAGCCAGTCCTCGACGCTGTGGGCGCCTTCGGCGGACTCGATCTGGTCGGCGCGCATGAGGGCGTTGTTGATGCGGCGCACGACCTGCGGAACCGAGTTGGCCGGGTAGAGCGACTGGTCGGGGTAGGTCTGGGCGGCGAGGTTGGCGTCCGCGGCGACCTGCCAGCCGGAGAGGTAGATGGCCTTGAGGCCGGCTTTGACCTGCTCGACGGCCTGGCCGCCGGTCATGGCGCCGAGTGCGTGGGTGTAGCCGCCGGTGGCGGCGTCCTCGGTGAGGCGGTGCCAGAGCCGTTCGGCGCCGCGGCGGGCGAGGGTGTGCTCTTCGGTGACGCGACCGCGGAGGCCGGCGACGTCGGCGGCGGTGTAGTCGCGGACGGTGTGGGCCCAGCGCGGGTCGGAGGCCCATTCGAGGGCGAGCCGTTCGGCGGTGAGGCCGGGGTCTGCAACGCGGTGGGCGGCGCTGTCGGCGGTGCGGTCGCGGGTGCTGTCGGACATCGTCGGCTCCGAGTCGTCGGGACCGCAGTGCGGTCATTACTTGCAGGTAACAGCAATCTTTCATCGCCCGGCGGGTTCAGGTAGCGGTTTGGAGTGGAAAGATCGGCGGTTCTTCGCGATAATGGGGAAATGACGAACCTGTCGAGGAGTGCCGTGGACGAGACAACGGGGGCCGCCGGGGCGGCGCGGGGGCCGAAGCCGCAGCGGGGCCGTCCGGGCGCCGAGGCGCCCGTTCCGGCCGACGACGGGCTGCCGCACCGTCCGTGGGGTGCGGCCGAGGCCGCGGAGCTCGCGGCCGACGACGCCGCGGTGGACCTCATCAGCCTGGGCAAGCAGATCCGCCACCTGCGCAAGCAGCGGGAGATGAGCCTGGACGACCTGGGGGCGGCGGTCGGGGCGGCTGCCTCGCAGCTGTCGCTGATCGAGAACGGGAAGAAGGAGCCGAAGCTGTCGATGCTGCGGGCGCTCGCGCGGGCGCTTGGGGTGTCCTCGGACGAGCTCTTGGGCGCCGAGCCGCCGAACCGGCGGGTGGCGCTGGAGATCGAGCTGGAGCGGGCGCAGCGCAGCGCGCAGTACCGCACGCTCGGGCTGCCGTCGGTCCGGCCCTCGGGGAGGATTCCGACCGAGATCCTCGAGGCGCTGGTGGGGCTGCACCGGGAGGTCGACCGGCAGGTGAACCTCCATGCGGCGACCCCCGAGGAGGCGCGGCGGGCCAACACTGAGCTGCGGCGGCGGATGCGCGACAAGGACAACTACTTCGGGGACATCGAGGCGGAGGCGCGCACGCTGCTGGGGCACGTGGGCTACGCGGGCGGGCCGCTCTCCCAGCACCAGATCGCGGACCTTGCCGCGCACCTGCGGTTCACGCTGCACCACGTCGACGACCTGCCGCACTCGACGCGGTCGGTCACCGACCTCAAGCACCGGCGGATCTACCTGACGCAGGTGGGCACGGGCGCGCACGACCCGCGCACCGTGCTGCTCCAGGCGCTGGCGAGCCATGTGCTCCAGCACGAGGTGCCGCGCACGTACCTGGAGTTCCTGGGGCAGCGGGTCTCGACGAACTACCTGGCGGCGGCGCTGCTCATCCCCGAGTCGAGCGCGGTCGCGCACCTGCGGCAGTCGATGGCGGGCAAGGAGATCGCGGT
Organism: Glycomyces paridis; assembly: GCF_004912155.1. Classification (GTDB taxonomy): domain Bacteria; phylum Actinomycetota; class Actinomycetes; order Mycobacteriales; family Micromonosporaceae; genus Glycomyces; species Glycomyces paridis. The sequence goes on from NZ_STGX01000006.1 coordinate 195,763, forward strand.
GGAGGACCTGCGGGACAACTTCGCGGTGTCCTATGAGGCCGCGGCGCACCGGTTCACGAACCTGGCGACGCAGCACCTGGGCATCCGCACGCACTTCCAGAAGGTCCACAAGTCGGGGATCATCTTCAAGGCGTATGAGAACGACGACGTGGCGTTCCCGGCCGACCCGACCGGCGCGATCGAAGGACAGCCGATCTGCCGGTACTGGACGAGCCGGCAGGTCTTCGACGTGCCCGACAAGTTCAACGCGTTCAACCAGTACACGGACACCGCGACGGGCACCTACTGGTGCACGGCCCGGACCGAGCGCAGCCAGGACGGCCTGTTCTCGCTCAGCATCGGCGTCCCCTACGAGTCGGCGAAGTGGTTCCGCGGCAAGGAGACCAAGGCCCGCTCGGTCTCGCGCTGCCCCGACCCCGACTGCTGCCGCAACCCCCCGCGGGAGCTCTCGCGCGAATGGGCCGGGCGGGTGTGGCCCACGGCCCGCGCCGCCAGCTCGCAACTGGCCGCCATGCCCATCGGCTCCTTCCCCGGCGTCGACGAGACCGAGGTCTACCAGTTCCTGGAACGCCACTCCGGGCACTGAACGTGATCGGGGCCGCTGCGCGGCAAGGGCTTTCGTGCCAGACTTCCGCGCATGGCCCCCTCGTACGAGCGCGTCGCGCTCATCTCCGACGTCCACGGCAACCTCACCGCCCTCCAGGCCGTGCTCGACGACATCGACTCGCGGGGCGTCGCGCGCATCCTCAACCTCGGCGACACGGTCGGCAAGGGCCCGCGGGGCGCCGAGTGCGCCGCGCTCTCCCGGCAGCGGTGCGAGGCCCACGTCCAGGGCAACTGGGAGGCCTCGCTGACCAACCCCGAACGGATCACAAGCTGGCCCACCGGTGCGTGGTGGCGCGACCAGATCCCCGAGGCGCAGCGCGCCTGGCTGCGCGACCTGCCGTTCTCACACGACTTCACCTTGGGCGGCCGCCGCGTCAGGATCTTCCACGCCTCCGCGCGGGGCGTCTACCACCGGGTCTTCTTCGACCACGACGAGGCCGAGTTCCTCGGCATGTTCGCCAACACCGAGGCCACCGGCGCCGGTCCCGAGCCGGACGTGGTGGCCTACGGGGACGTCCACGTCCGGTCCCGAGCCGGACGTGGTGGCCTACGGGGACGTCCACGACCCGTACCTGGAGCACGACCGCGGCGGGCGCACCCTGATCAACGTCGGCAGCGTCGGCAACAGCCTCGACGACCCGCTCCCGTGCTACGCGATCCTCGAAGGCACCACCGCCGCCGCGGACGGGCCGTTCTCCGTCCAGTTCGTGCGTGTGCCCTACGACGTCGAAGCCGAGGTCGCGGTCGCCCGCGCCTCCGGGATGCCCGACGCCGAGGAGTGGGAGGTCGAGCTCCGCACCGGGATCTACCGGCAGGTGCAGCGCGAGGGCAGGGAACCGCGCTACCACCGGTGCTGAAGGGTTCCGACCGAAACGTACTGATATTGACTTTCTTCGATGCAATCGGTTACCGTGAACGTCTCGGCGCTGGCAAGCGCCTTCACCGATCTCGTACCGGCACCATCGAGAGAGCGACCCTCACATGAACACCGCACCGCAGCGCGGCTCCGCCGCGCCCCGAACCCGACGCTGGACACGCGCCGCCGCCGTCGCCGTCGCCGCGCTCACCGCCGCGGCGGGGGCCTTCGCCGCGACGCAGTCCGCCTCCGCGCAGACCACGACCATCACCGTCGCCGTCAACGGCAACGATGCCAACCCCGGCACCGTCGCGGCCCCGCTCGCCACCCTCCAGGCCGCCGTGAACCTCGCCCAGCCCGGCACCGTCATCCAGATCCGCGGCGGCACCTACGCCCCCGGCACCAACGTCCAGATCAACGCGAACGGCACCGCCGCCGCCCCGATCACCATGCGCGCCTACGGCAGCGAGAAGGTGATCATCGACGGCGAGAACATGCCGTACACCCCCGGCGCCGTCGACTCCTCCATCCCCCGCGCCCAGCGCGGCGCCCTCCACGTCGAAGGCGACCACTGGCGCTTCGAGAACCTCGAGATCATCCACGGCCCCTACGCGATCTTCGCCGTCGACTCGAACTCGAACGTCTACGACGGCCTCATCACCCGCGACAACTACGAGTCCGGCCTGCACATCCAGGGCGCCTCCTCGAACAACCGGATCGTCGACCTCGACTCCTACGGCAACCGCGACCCGCGCAAGAACGGCGAGAGCGCCGACGGACTCGCCATCAAGGAGGGCTCGGGCACCGGCAACACCGTCATCGGCGCTCGACTGTGGAACAACTCCGACGACGGCTTCGACGCCTGGGAGTTCCTCTCCCCCATCCGCATCGAGGACTCCCTCGCGTGGAGCAACGGCTACAACCACTGGAACCTCCCCGACTACTCCGGCGACGGCAACGGCTTCAAGATGGGCGGCGGTGACGACGACCTCCCGGCCGACCACGTCGTCGTCAACTCGATGGCCTGGAAGAACTCCGCCCACGGCTTCACCGACAACGGCAACCCCGGCACCCTCCACTTCACACGGTCGACCGCGTGGAAGAACGGCAAGACCGGCTTCGACGTCGACTCCTCGACCTCGCAGCTCAGCGCGAACCTCGCGCTGAACAACGCCACCCAGGTCGCCCTCGGCTCCTCCTCCGGCAGCGGCAACTCCTGGAACATCAAGTCCAAGTGGGTCGACGCCGACCTCAGGAACACCAGCGCCGGCGTGATCACCGGGCCGCGCGACAGCGGCGGGTCGATCCGGAGCACCGACTTCCTCGTCCCGAAGAACTACACCATCGGAGCGGACTTCCGCTGAACCGCAACGGGTCCGGGCCCTCGGGCCCGGACCCGTCCGGCTATTTCAGGTCCGCGAAGAACGCGCGCACGTCCGCGGCGAACAGCTCCGGCCGCTCCGACGCGAAGAAGTGCCCGCCCTCGCCGAACTCGGTCCACCGCACCACGTTGAAGTCGCGCTCGGCCCAGGGCCGCACCGCTACGTCGTGGCCCGACACCAGCACCCCGGTCGGCGTCTCCAGGCGCGGCGCCGACCACGCGGCGGCGCCCGCCCCCTCACCGCCCCAGCCGGTCTCGCCGGAGTCCTCCGACTCCGACGCAGCGCCGTCCCAACCGCTCGCGCCGGAGTCCTCCGTGTCCGGCGCCGCTTCGTCCCAGCCGCTCGCGCCGTCCGCGCTCCAGTCCGCCGCGCTCACGAACTCGTAGTAGAAGTGCCCGGCCGTCCCGCCGCTGCGCGTGAACCAGTACAGGCTCACGTTCGCCAACAGCAGGTCCCGGTCCGGCACCGCCCGCTCCTCGGCCGTGTCGGTCCACTCCGCGAACTTCTCGTAGATCCACGCCAGCTGCGCCACCGGCGAGTCGGCGAGCCCGTACGCGAGCGTCTGCGGGCTCTTCCCCTGGATCTGGAGGTAGCCGTCGTTGAACGCCTGCATGCGGTCCCAGCGGCTCCGGTCGCCCTCCGAGAGGGCGTCGAACTCACCGTCCGCGCCGGACGGGAATGTCACCAGGGCGTTGACGTGGACGCCGACGACCCGGTCGGGGGCGAGCCGCGCCATCTCCGGGGCGACCCACGAGCCGACGTCGCTGCCCTGGACGCCGTACCGCTCATAGCCCAAGCGCGCCATGACCTCAGTGAACGCGCGGGCGATCCGCTCGGCGCCCCAGCCGGTCTCGCGCAGCGGCGTCGAGTACCCGAAGCCCGGCAGCGAGGGGATCACCAGGTGGAAGGCCTGCGCGGGGTCGAGCCCGTGCGCGCGGGGGTCGCTCAGCGGCCCGATCGCGCCGAGGAACTCCGTCACCGAGCTCGGCCAGCCGTGCACCAGCATGAGCGGCAGGGCGTCCGGCTCAGGCGAGCGCACGTGGAGGAAGTGGACGGTCTGCCCGTCCACTTCGGTGGTGAACTGAGGGTGGTCGTTGAGGCGGGCCTCGGCCGCGCGCCAGTCGAAGCCGGAGCGCCAGTGCTCGGCGAGGTCGCGCAGCGCCGGGGCCGGAACGCCGCGCGCCCAGCCCGAGCCGGCCGGCTCGGGCGCCCAGCGCGCCGCGGCGAGGCGGCGCTCCAGGTCGTCGAGCTCGGCTTGCGGGACGTCGATGCGGAAGGGCCTGATGTCGTCGTGTGTCATGAATCCCAAGGTAGAGGCCATGTAGGTCGGTTTCGGTCCTAGTTGCGGGAGAGGATGGGGACATGTTGGAGACTTCGGCGCGGCTGCTTCGTCTGCTGTCGCATCTACAGGCGCGGCCCGAGTGGTCGGCGCCCGAGCTGGCCGAGCGTCTGGAGGTGAGCACGCGGACGGTGCGCCGGGACGTGCAGCGCCTCCGGGAGCTGGGTTATCCGGTGGCGTCCTCGCTGGGCGCGGCGGGCGGGTACCGGCTGGCGGCGGGTGCGAAGCTGCCGCCGCTGCTGCTGGACGACGAGGAGGCCGTGGCGGTGGCGGTGGCGTTGCGCACCGCGCGGGACGGTTCGGTCGCGGGCATCAGGGAGTCGGCGGGGCGGGCGCTGGTGAAGCTCGACCGGGTGCTGCCGCCGCGACTGCGGGGTCCGGTGCGGGCGTTGGAGTCGGCGACGGTGGTTCCGGAGGACGATGACTCCCCTGTGGAGGGTCGTGTGCTGGCGCTGCTCGCCACGGCCTGCCGGGACCGGATGCTCGTGCGGTTCGACTACACCGGCCACGGCGGCGACGCGTCGTTTCGCAGGGTGGAGCCGGTCAGCCTGGTGGCGAGGGGCCGGCGCTGGTATCTGGTGGCGTTCGACCTGGACCGAGACGATTGGCGCACGTTCAGGGTCGACCGGATGGCGCCGCGCGAGCGGGTCGGTCCGGGCTTCGCGGGACGGGAGGTGCCGGGCGGCGACGCGGTCGCGTACCTGACGCGGGGGTTCCTCGCGGCCTGGCCGCATCGCGTCCGGGTCCGGCTCGCGGCTCCGGCCGAGCTCATCGCCTCGGCGATCTCCCCGGCCGACGGGGTCGTGGAGCCGCTCGGGGACGCGGACTGCGTGCTGACGCTCGGCGGGTCCGATCCGCTTTCGATGGCCGCGTTCTTGTGCATGTTCGGGGTCGATTTCGAGCTGCTCGAAGCAGGGCCGGTGGCCGACGCGCTCACAGCGCTCGCCCGCCGCTGCGCGGCGGCCGTCCCACCGGTGGCACCATCGCGTCCATGACACCGACGTTCGTTCTCATCCACGGCTCCAACGCCAACTCCTTCAGCTGGGCGCCGCTCCAGCGGGAGCTGGCGCTGCTGGGGCACCGCTCGCTGGCCGTGGACCTGCCCGGGCACGGTTTCGGGGCGGGCCTGCCCTCGGCCTACCAGACCCAGGACGCGGCCGAACTCGCCGTCGCACCCTCCGATCTGGACGGCGTGGGCCTGGAGGCGAACGTGGAGCACCTCGTCGCGGTCCTGCGCCGGGCCAAGGAACACGGCCCGGTGATCGCCGTGGCGCACAGCCGGGGCGGGATCACGCTGACGGCGGTCGCGAACCGCTGCCCCGAGCTCTTCGACCGCCTCGTGTACCTGTCCGCGTGGTGCTGCGTCGAGCACACGCCCGGCGAGTACATCGCGCTCCCCGAGAACGCCGGGAGCGTGCTCGACCAGGTCATGGGCGTGGCCGCGGCCAACCCCGCGCGTTTGGGGGCGGTCCGGATGAACTGGCGCACCACCGACCCGGCCCTGCTCGCCGCACTCAAGCGGTCGATGCTCGCCGACTGCACTGACGACGAGTTCCGCGTCTTCCTCAGCACGCTGACCCCCGACGAGAGCCTGGACGCGGGAGGGCCGGAGGACCGGGCGCAGGCCGAGACGTGGGGTACGGTCCCGCGCACCTACATCCGGCTGACCGAGGACACCTCGATCCCGATCGAGCTTCAGGACCTGTTCATCAAGGAGGCCGACGCGCTCACGCCGGGCAACCCGTTCGACGTGCACACCATCGCCTCCAGCCACGCGGGCGTGCTGGTGCGCCCCGAGGAGGCCGCGTCGGTCCTCTCAGGACTCGTCTGAGACGTCCGAGCCGTGCTCGATCGGCAGCCGGGCCCACCGCCGCGTCGAGTGCGGCGGGTCCGGGACGAGCAGCGTGAACCGCTGGCCCCAGTGCGTGCGCCGCATGAGGTAGCCGCCCGCGGCCTCGGTTCCGAAGAGGTCCTCGGCGGGCCGCACCTCCCGCTCGCCGTTGCGCCGCTGCGCCCGGTCGACCGCCTTCGGCTCGGCGTCGAGCCGGTCGAACCAGGCGTCGAAGGCCCGCCTGATGCGCGCGGCGTCAGCGGCGTCCAGGCGCACGTCGACGCCGATCGTCGCCGGGGCGGTGCCTTCGGTGTCGAGGACCCTGAAGCGGGCCGGGAAGGTCTCGACCACGACGCCGCGTTCGCGCGCCGCCTCGTACAGGTCCCGGGTCTCCCCGGGGTGGTCGCGCTTGTCCCTGCGGTAGGCGATCGGGGCGCTCGCGAGAAACCAGGCCCCGGCGGCGAGGGGCGCGATCCAGTGCCAGCGGACGACGAAGATCACCGCCGCGAAGAAGCCCTCGACACCCTCGACCGGCCCGGGCATCACCGCCATCAGGATGAGGCCGTAGGCGAGGAACAGGACGCCGCTGACGGCGAGCACGACCGCACCGGCCCTGGACGAATCCTTCGGGGCCGCAAGGCGTTCGAAGTCGGCGAAGCTTGAGAGGTCGGGCGGCGCCGGGCGTTCAGGGGCGTCGTCGGGCGCGGCGGTGGCGGCCCACACGGCGGCGGGGTCGCCGGGCCAGGGCTGTGGAGGGCGCATCGGTTCATTATCCGCGCGGGCGCCAGCGCGCCCGAAACGCGCGCAGTGCGCACGACAGGTGGCGCCGTCGCCGCGTACACCGTACACCGTACACCGTACACCGTACACCGTACA
>NZ_STGX01000006.1:202674-275480 GCF_004912155.1 Glycomyces paridis
ACGATGGTGGCACACCGCGTGCCAACTTCGACCTCCGACCGGCCGGGCAAACGCGGCCGTACCCGCCTGGAGTCCCATTAGGACGCTGCCGTCGCAGGTCACGGCGGTTCGGGGACCCAGGGCGCGGTCGCGCGACTCGATACTGAGGCGGACCGAACCCTTCGTCAAGGAGTAGTGCCCATGCGCCTCGTCCAACGATTCCTGATCGCGGTCGCGCTCGTCGCCGCCGCGATCTTCGTCATCCCAACGCCCGCGCAGGCGGGCGGCAACTACATGCGCGTCTGCTTCCCCGTCGGCGAGACCCCTTGGGGCACGACCATCTGGGACTGCTACTGGATCGAAGTCCCCGTCCTGGGGCCGAAGAACCCGTGGCCGCCCGAGTGCTGGGTGTGCGACCCCCAACTGGACTTCTGGAAGGACTACGTCGACCCCGCGGTCCTGCACGAGTTCGACGCGCTCCTGGGCAAGGGCTTCGGCCTGCTCGCCGAATCGCACCTGACCAAGGACGAAAAACTCGCCGAGGTGCTGCGCGCCCAGGCGACCGAGGTGCTCCTCGAAGCGGCCGCCGTGGTCGAGAAGTACCCGGCCGAGCTGTACCGGGTCGGCTGGGTCGACGTGGAGAACGGCAAGGAGTACTTCGAGCCCGACCCGCATCCGTGGCTCACGGGGCTCGGCAAGGAGCTCGCGGAGGGCACCGCCCTCATGCAGCAGGCCTTGAACGACCCGAAGAACGCCGACCTCGACAAGGCCATGGCCCACTTCGACGCGGCATACGAGAACCTGGCGGAACTGGCGGCGGTCTGAACGAGGCCGTCACATTCCGCTGAAGACCCGTCGGGGACGGGCCGGACACCGTGCGTCCGGCCCGTCCCCGACGCCCTGAGACCCCTCGCCAGTCACCGCCGATACCCGACGCCGGTCGCTCGACGCCCCGACGCCCCGACGCCCCGTTGGGGCGCACGCGGGTCGTCGCGGCGGGGTCGGCGCCGAGCCTGCGCGCCACCGCCTCGGCGCCGAGGCGCCCTTCGTGCGGGCGGACCACGGTCCACCAGAACGACTCCCCGAAGAACTCGGGCAACCAGGCATCCTGGAACAGGCGCAGGTAGTGGTCGATCTGCTCGGGACTGGGGCCTGCCATGGGCGGTGCCTTTCGACGGACGAGGGTGCGTCGGCGTCGAGGAGTCCTCGCCGGTCGCCGGGAGAGGCGAGCGGGATGCGAGCCGTCGGTGAGCGGATCTCGGACCCGCTGTCGCCGCGGCGAGACGCCCCTGCCTCCGCGCATCCTCGCAGAGTCGCCTTGGACGGCTTGCGGAACGGGGTTCACTTCAGGCCCGGTTTCCCCTAGGGTCGTCAGATGCGAACTCGAACACCCGTGGCGGCATTCGCCGCTCTCGCAATCATTCTGTCCCCCAACGCCTCTGCCAACGCGCACGGTTCGTCGCTGGACGACGAGCTCCTTGAGGAGAAGCTCCGGGCCTATGCGGCCGTGGGCGACTACGCCGCCTTGGCGGCGGTCGCCGACGGCGACGACTCGTGGACCGGCGCGGCCGGGAATCGGACCGTCGACGGCGACGACGAGGCCCGGAGCGACGACCTGGTCCGCATCGCGAGCCTCACCAAGTCGATGGTGGCCGTCATCGTCTTCCAGCTCGAGGCCGAAGGCGAACTCGACCTCGACGACCCGATCGCCGACCACCTCCCCGGCGTCCTGCCGTACGAGGAGGAGATCACGATCCGCCAGCTCCTGGGCCACACCGCGGGCCTGGGCGAGTACTTCTGGAAGCTCTACCCGTCGCTCGGCGAGGGCAGCATCGCCGACCTCGAAGCGCACCAGGAAGAGCACCACAGCGCCGAGGAGCTCATCGCGCTCGCGACCGAGGGGCCGCTCCTGTTCCCGCCGGGCGAGGGCTGGTCCTACTCCACCACCGGCTACCTCGTGCTCGGGCTCCTCATCGAGGATCTCACGGGCGACTCGCTGCGGCACCAGCTCAAGAAGCGCGTCTTCGCGTCGGCGGGCATGGACGACGCCTACTTCCCGCGCGCGAACAGCTCCGGCTTCCACGGCCCGCACACCACGCCGTACATCACGACGGGCGACCCGTCGCGGCCCTACCTCGACACCACCGGCTTCTCCCACTCGGTGTTCTGGGCCGGCGGCTCCGTGGTCGCCGACGTGGACGACGTCAACGCCTTCTACCGGGCCGCCGCCGACGGCACGCTGCTGACGGCCGAGCAGTTCGCCGAGGCCGTGGACTTCCGCGCGACGCCCTGGAGCTTCGACTACGGCCTGGGCTTCGTCGGCCTCAAGCCCGGCTGCCCCGGCGATCCGGACGAGATGTTCATGGGGCACACCGGCGGCGGCGTCGGCCACACCACCTATTCGTTCCATTCGCTGGACGGACAGCGTCAGGTGACGCTGACCTGGAACCTCGACAACTCGCACGGCACGGTCGATCCCGATGAGCTGCAACGCACTCAGGACGAGTTCATCGCCGCGGCGCTCTGCGGCACCGACACGGCCGCGCCTGCCGTGACGGTCGAACAGCTCACGGCACTCCTCTGACGGCTCGGCGCCGGGGCCTGGGCCCCGGCGCCGCTGGGCCGTCTACTCGGTTCGGCCGAGCCCGGCCGCTTCGGCTCCGCTCAACGGCGCCGGATCAGGGCCGTGACGTCGTCGGCGAGCTGGTCGGGGTTCCTGTCGCTCGTGTCGATGCGGTGGTCGCCGATCCGGTCGTTCTCCAATCGGGCCGCTTCGTCGTGCGCGGCGGCGATGCGGCGCTCCAGGGTCTCCTCATCGAGCCCGCGCAGGTCGTCGCCGGGGAGTTCGACGCCGATGCCCTTGCCTCGCATCCGGATCCGCTCGGCGAGCGTCTCGGGGCGGGCGTCGAGACGGAAGATCGCGGGTTCGCAGTCCGGTAGGGCGTCCAGGTAGTGCCGCGTCGTGGCCGCTCCCCCGCCGGCGCCGGAGACGACGAGGTGCTCCGATCCGGCCTCGCGGTGAGTCCGCCACAAGGCGGCGAGGTTGCGGGCCTTGAGCCGGTGGCCGTCCGGGTCGTCCTCAGAGGAGGGGCGGGACCAGCCGATCTGTGCGAGGTCGACGTACGAGGCCTTCACCCCCGCGTTCAAGAGCCGCAGGAAGACCCCGAAGGCCACCATGGACTTGCCGACGCCGGTCGGGCCGCAGACCCACGTCATAGGCGCCCGCTCACCGGGGCTGGGGAGCGGCGTCTCTCTCGGGGCTTCGATCGGGGTGTCGTCGGATGCCGCCGGGCCGGGCCAGTCGCCGATGCGGTCGCGGACCGCCCGCACCGCCTCCGCGACCGATCGTCCTCCGGTGTCGATGCGCAGCTCGGTGATCGGGTCGCGTTCGAGCGCCGCCGCTCGCGCGTCGGCGGGTTCGGCCAGCTCCTCCGAACCGCGTCCGATCAGCCGCTCACGGCGCTCCTTCGAGCCGACGGTGAGTTCGACGAGCGTCAGGTCGAGGTCCGGGACCTGTGCGGCGTACTCGGCGACCATCGCCGCGGAGCCGACACCGCCGGAGAGGATGAGGCACCTGGCGCCGACGTCGCGGAAGCCGGGCCAGACCGCGCCGACCCCGCGGGCCTTCACGCGCTCGTCGTCCCGGTCGCCGGGCCCGGCGGGGTAGGCCATGCCTACCTGGTCGCCGTCGACGTACGCGACGGGAACGCCTTCGGCGGCGAGCTGGTCGAAGAGCGCCCAAGCGGTCGTGGTCTTGCCGGAGCCGGCCGCGCCGGCGAGCCAGAGGAAGGGGAGGGATGCCATCAGGCGAGCGTAGGGGCCCGCGGGCGCTCCGGCAATCGCATTCTGTCGCGGTCTGAGACCGAGCGCACGGCGGACATTCTCGCTCAGACTTGACCTTGACACGGTGACAAGGTCTTTACTGGGTTCAAGGAGGTGGTCCCCGTCAACACCGCACACACGAACCCGCAGGTCACGAGGCTGATCGAGGCGCTCGCCGCCGAGAAGCCGTCCGCGCGGCTCAAGGCCGCGCTCGCGATCGGCACCGACGCCGACCCGGCGCTGGCCGACGCGCTCGTCGCCCGCAGCGCGGTCGAACCGGACTTCTACGTCCGCGACATGCTCACCTGGGCGCTGACGCGGCTGCCGTCCGCGCTCACCGTGCCGAAGCTGCTCGCCGAGCTGCGCACCGGGGCCTCGCAGGCCCGGAGCCAGGCGCTCCACACGCTCTCCAAGATCGGGGACCAGGCCGCCTGGCCCGCCGTCACGCCGTCGCTGCTGCGCGACCCCGACGACGAGGTCGCCCGAGCCGCCTGGCGCGCCGCCGTCGCACTCGTCCCCGAAGGGCACGAAGCCGCCCTCGCCGAGGAACTCGTCTCACAGCTCGGACGCGGCGACCGCGAGGTGCACCTCAGCCTGAGCCGCGCGCTCGCGGCCCTCGGCGAACCGGCCGAACCGGTTCTGCGGGCGGCCGCGGCGAGCGGCGACGCCGCGGTGCGCGCCCACGCCGAGGCGACCGAGCGGCTCATGCGCGACCCCGAGGCGAGCTTCGAACTCGGCGTCGACCACGCGAAGCGCATCATCGCGCTCGGCGGCGAGGGCTGACCGGTGCTCATCGGCGAGGTCGCGCGCCGCTCCGGCGTGAGCACCAGGATGCTCAGACACTACGACTCGCTCGGCCTCGTGCGCCCGACCGGCCGGACCGTCGGCGGCTATCGCGAATACGCCGAAGTGGACATACGCCGGATCTTCCACGTCGAGAGCCTGCGGACCCTGGGCCTGTCGCTGCGCCAGATCGGACGCGTCCTCGACGACCCCGCCTTCGCGCCCTCAGCGCTCATCGGCGACCTCATCGAGGCCACCGAGGCACGGCTGGAACGCGAACGGGAACTGCTCCGGCGCCTGCGCGCCGTCGACGCCTCGGCACCGGACGGATGGGAAGAGGTGCTCGGCATCGTCGAACTCCTGCAAGGCCTCGGCTCGCCCAGCGCCGCCCGGCGCCAGCAGGCCGTCCTGGCGCCGCAGGCGCAGGCCCCGGGCGACGTGCTGGCCGAGGCGATCCTCGCCGAGTCCGACCCGAACGTGGCGGGAGCCTTGCGTTGGGCCGCAGCGCGGTCCGAACAGGACGTCGCCGAGGGACTCGCGGCGGGCCTGGCCTCGACGGACGTCGAGATCCGCAGGCGCGCCGCGCAGGCGCTCGCCGAACTCCCCGGAACGGAGGGCGCCCTCAAGGAGGCCCTCGCCGACCCGGACACCGCGGTCCGCGCGCACGCGGCGCTGACGCTGGGCAGGCGGGGCGAGGCCGAGGCAACCCCGGTCCTCATCGGACTCGTGGTGGAGGGGGCCAACGACGTGGAGGCCGCCGAGACACTGCGGGCCTTGGCGATCGGAAACGAAGCGGCGGAACGGATCGCGGACGACCTGGCGGCCGAGCTCGCCGCGCCGGGCAGGAGCGCGGCCGAACGGCTGCGCCTGGTCCAGGCGCTCGCCGAACTCCCGGCCGAGACGGCCGTGCCGCAGCTGCGGCGCTGGGCCGCGGACGAGGACCGGGCCGTGGCGAGGACGGCGGCGGCCCTGGCGGACATGATCGCGGCGCGAGAACGCGCTCGCGATTGAATGGGTGTCCGCGTTCGAACCCTGAGAGAGGACGAGACCCATGGCCGATGCCGCGGCACCCCGCACCCCGACCCGACGGCGGATGTGGGAGCTGATCCACGCCGAGCGTGCCGCGCTCGCCCGCGATCTGGCCGGGATCGATGACGAGCGCTGGCGGACGCCGTCGCTGTGCGAGGGGCTGACCGTGCGGCAGGTGGTGGCGCACCTGACCGCGGGCGCGAGCCTGGGCTGGGGCCGGTGGATGGCTGGGGTGGTCAAGTGCCGCTTCGACTTCGACAAGATGGTCGCGATGCGCCTGGCCGAACAGGAGGGCCGGAACCCGGCCGAGACGCTGGAACTGTTCGAGCGGGCGACGACGAGCACCGCCCACGCGATCCCGCTCAAGCCGCTGCTCGGCGAGACGATCGTCCACGGCGAGGACGTCCGCCGACCGCTGGGCATCGCACGCGCCTACCCGATCGAGACGGTGACCCTGCTGGCCGGGTACTACAGCCGGTCGGATTTCGTGGTGGTCGCCAAGAAACGTGTGGCCGGCCTGCGCCTGGTCGCCGACGACGGCCCCTTCGAGACGGGCGCGGGCCCCGTGGTCACCGGGCCGACGCTGGCCCTGACGATGGCGATGACCGGACGATCGGCCTACTGCGACGAGCTCGAAGGCGACGGCGTCCCGATCCTGCGCGAGCGCTGCGAGACGATGTAAGCCGGCGCGAGGACCGCCTTGAAGGTCCGTGCCGCCGCAGTCCACCGGCGTTTCGCGCCGGTGGGCGAAGTGTTCGCGGAGGTCGGCGGCGAGGGTCTCGGGGACCTGGTGGGCGGGGTGGTGGCCGCCGCGCGGGTGGCGCTTCCAGAACACGATGTTCGCGTGGTCGCGTTCGGCGAGCGGGCGGATCGACTCGAACACGTCGCCGTCGAAGACGGACACGCCGAGCGGGACGGTCGTGGGCGGGAGGGGCCGGTGCGCAAGGCGGGGTTCGCGGTAGCCGGTCAATGCGGCCGTTCCGGCGGTGTTGGTGAGCCAGTGCAGGGTCGTGTGGGTGAGGGCGTAGTCGTCGGTGACGCCGTCGTAGAGCTGTAGGTTCCAGGCGAGCTGCCCGGCGGGCGAGTCGGCGAGGGCGTGGGCGAGGGTCTGGGGCTGGGTGGCCTGCATGGCCAGGTAGGCGCCGGAATCGCGCAAAAACCGCTCAGTGCGTTCGAGCCGGGCGAGGTCGTCGGGTCCGAGGCCCGCGACCTCGCGGCGGTCGGGCGAGGGCAGTGAGAACACCTGTGTCACATGGACGGCGGTGACGTGGACGGGGTCGGCGCGGCCGAGTTCGAGCGCGATCGCGCCGCCGATGTCGTTGCCGTGGACGCCGTAGCGCCGATGGCCGAGGCGGGCCATGAGGTGGGCGAGCGCGCGGGCGGTGCGGCCCCGGTCCCAGCCGGGCTCGCGGATCGGCCCGGAGTGGCCGAAACCGGGAAGCGAGGGTATGACCAGGTCGAACGCCGGGTCGCCTTCGGTCAGCGGCGCGATGAGGTCGAGGTGCTCGAAGACCGACATCGGCCAGCCGTGAAGGAGCAGGAGCGGGAACGCTCCAGGAGTCTCCGAGCGCGCGTGTACATAGTGGAGGTCGATGCCGTCGATGCGGATGCGGTACTGCGGGTGCGCGTTGAGGGCCGCTTCGTGCCGCCGCCAGTCGTAGCCGTCCCGCCAGTACCCGATGTGGTCGCGCAGGCGCGCGAGCGGCACGTCCCATGCCCCGTTCGAGGGCAGGTCCTCGGCGAAGCGGGCGCGCCGCAGTCGTGTACGCAGGTCGTCGAGCTCGGACTGATCAATGTGGAGTTCGAAAGGCACGGCGCCGTTCACGTGCCTTGCGCTTCGCCTTCGAGGGCGTCGAGCGTGTCGGCGAGGAGCCGGAGGGCTTCGAGGGCGGCGGCGGCGCGGACGTCGCCGATGGTGTCGCAGAGGCGGTCGGCGAAGGCCGCGTGGGCGGGGTCGATCCGGTGCACGGCTTCGAGTCCCGCCGCGGTGGGCGCGACCAGTTTGGCGCGGCGGTGGGCCGGGTTGGGCCGGTACTCGACCATGCCCTTGGCGGCGAGGAGGTCGGCGATGCGCTGGACGCTCTGGCGGGTGATGCCCATCGCGCGGGCGATGCCGGAGACCGGCAGCGGCGCTTCGAGGACGGCGCCGAGGACCTGCCAGTGCGCGGCGGTGAGTCCGACCGGCGTGGCGAGGGCGTCGGCGACGTCGAGGAAGCGCCCGTTGAGCCGGAAGGTGGTGAGCGCCAGGCCGGACAGGAGTTCCTGGCGTTCGCTCACGCGTCCGCTCCGACCAGCTCGTAGTACCCGGCGGGGTCGCCGAGGCCGTAGAGCTTGTGCCAGGAGGCGAGGACCTCGGGCGTGTACAGGTCGAGCGCGGCGAAGACCTCGCGCGCGAAGTCGACCGGAGCGATGCCGGTGGCGGTGATGAGGCCGCGGTCGGTGACGGCCGGCGCGTCCTGGTAGAGGGCGGCGCCCTTGGAGCCGAACGCCTCGGTGAACTCGCGGGCGTTGCTGGTGTGGCGGCGGTCGTCGAGGAGGCCTTCGGCGGCGAGGCCGCCGGTGGCGCCGCAGATGGCGGCGACGGGGACTCCTGCGTCGAGGAAAGCGCGGGCCTTCGCGGCGAACGCGGCGTTGTCGCCGGTCAGCCACGTGCCAGCGCCCGGCAGGATCAGCATGGCGCTGTCGGCGGGTTCGAGGTCGGCGAGCGCGAGATCGGGCGTGATGCGCATCCCGCCCGCGGTGGTGACCGGAGCGAGGGTCGCGCCGACGGTGCGGGTGGCGTACCGGCCGGGCTCGCGCTGCCACTGGCCGTTGTTGATGTGGGCGGTGGCGTAGCCGACCTCCCAGTCGGCCAGATCGTCGTAGACGGCCACGTGCACGTTGCGGGTCATGGCGGTTCCTCTCTCACGGATATGACAGCACACTACCATGTTGACAACATGCTGTCAAACATTCTCACCGGACCCGGAAGGAGGGCCGCCGGGAGACAGGCGCCTCAGGCGGGCGACTCCCATTCCGGCAGCAGGTCGTCGACCATGCCGAGGTCGCGCGCGGGATAGGCGGCAAGGAGGGCGTCGAGGACGCCGCCCACGTTGAAATCGGCGTCGCCGAGCCGGTCACTGCGCACGATCGCCCCGCCGAAGCGACCGTCGAGCCGTTGAAGGTAGATGTTCTCGCCCTGGAAACTGAGAACCCCGCGGACCTGCGGAAACTCCTCGAAACACGCGGCCGCGGCAGTGAGCATGTCGGCGAAGGCCGCCGCCGCGTCTTCGAGGGGGATCCGCTTGTACTCGCGGAAGCCGACCGAAAGCACGGTGTCGACACCGAGGAGCGCGGTCATGTACGGGTCGTCGTAGTCGGTGCATTCGATGGCGGTGACCTGGAGTTCCCTCCGGGCGGCCATGCCCGGCGAGCCGGGGCTCTCGTACCGGCGGTCGCAGCCGAGCCGGTGGGCGAAGTAGTCGAGCGCCGCGGCGGCGCTCATGAACGGCGTCGCGTCCAGCCGGTACTCGATGGCCAAAACTGCTCCCTTATGGAATGTCAGGTCAGGTCGGCGAGCGCCGTTTCGAGTTCGGCGAGGTAGGCCTGGCTGGCGGGGGCGGCGTCGAGGAGGGAGTCGGTGAACAGGTCGACGTACTGCCGTTCGGCGGCGGCGCTGTAGCCGGCGGTCGCGTCGCATTCGGCGATCACGGCCGCGGCGGCGAACTCCTCGGCCTTGACGGTCTCGTAGCGTTCGCGGTCGGCGTCGGTGATGTCCGACTGGCGGTACTCGGTCACGCCGTCGGCGGTCTCCTCTGCGGATTCGGGCAGGTAGCGGTCGCGCCACTCGTCGCCGAGGTCGAGGCCGCCGAATTCGGAGAAGCCCCATTCCTCGTGCCCGGCGTCGGCGAGGCAGCTGAGGAGGTCGTCGGCCTCGGGGAGGTCGGTGAACGGCAGCGAGGCGAGGTCGCGGGCGTCGAGTTCGATCGCCGGGCCCCACACCCATTGCGAGCCGAAGCCGCTGTCGACCTGGCGCGGCTCGCCGTGGAGGCCGGTGAGGACCTCGCCCCGGCAGCCGCCCGGGCTGTCGGCCACGGTGTCGGCCGAGACCCACTCGCCGCCGGGCAGCCCCAGCGCCTCCCAGTCATCGGAGGAGAGGACGCTCGCGGCCTTGCTGGTCGCGGCCCAGTCGGCGCCACGGTAGGCGGTCTCCCAGGCCATCTGGTCGATCGCGGGAAGGTCGTCCCAGCCCGCACCGGCGGCCTCGAACTGCGAGAGGTCGATGACCGTCCATTCACCAGTGTCCTCTTCAGACTCCGTGCTGCGTTCGACCTCGTTGCGGTCGATGCCCTCCTGGTCGCCGTAAGTGTCGGCGTAGCCGAGCCAGTAGCCGAGCGCCCGTACTTCGGCCTCGGCCGCGTCGGGGAGCCCGACCGGGTCGGCGAGGTGCGCGAGGGATTCGCTCGGCGAGGGGCCCCTGTGGCTCCAGAGGCCGGTCATCGACTCCACGTTGTGGGTCGTGAAGCCTTCGGCCTCAAGGCATTCGATGATGCGCTCGGTCTCGGCCACGCGCAGCGCCGTCTCGGCCTCGGCGACCCCCGCGGCGAGCGCGTCGAGAGCTTCGAGGCCGTCCGGCGGGTCCTGCGCGGGCACGGGGTCCTCGGCTGCGGCGGCGCAAGCGGTTGCGGCGAGGAGGACGAGGAGGGGCGGGCCGATTCGGGGGGATCGCACGGCGGGGGTTCCGTTCGCTTGGCGGACAACGACTGCGTCTCGAAGGGCCGATCCTACCGAAAGCGGGCGGGACCGTCGGGCCGCCGCCGGTCGGCCCCCGCGCGGGGGCCGACCGACTCGCGGTCAGCTCCGGTTGACGGTGACGGTGAACGCCTCCAGGACGCCGAAGCGCTCGAAGTCCCCGTCGCCGGTCTCGCGGTACAGCGCGACCGAGTCCTCCAGTTGGTATACCTGGTCAGGACTGGGCCCGGCCGGACGCTCGTGTAGCGGACGGCCGCGGGCCGGGGCGACCGGGCCGGTGGATACTGGGACGGTGCGAGCGGGACGCCTGGTGTCGATGCTGCTCCTGCTGCAACAGCGCGGGGGCATGACCGCCGAGCGCCTCGCGGGCGAGCTGGGCGTCTCGGTGCGCACCGTCTACCGCGACGCCGAAGCCCTTGCGGCCGCTGGCATCCCGATCTACGGGGAGAGCGGCCACGCCGGCGGCTACCGGCTACTGGAGGGCTACCGCACCAAGCTCACCGGTCTCACCCGCGGCGAGGCCGAGGCGCTGGCGCTCACCGGCGTCCCCGAGGCCGCGGCCGACCTGGGGCTCCAGACCGAACTGGCCGCGCTCGAACTCAAACTCTCGGCCGCCCTCCCGCCCGCGCACCGCGAACGCGCCGAGGAGGCGCGGCGGCTCTTCCACCTCGACGTCACCGGCTGGTTCCAGCGCGCCGAACCCGTGCCCTTCCTGGCGCTCATCGCGAACGCCACATGGGAGCGGCGGCGGCTGCGCGCGACCTACCGGCGCTGGGCCGAACCGCACGTGGTCGAACGCGAGATCGAGCCGCTCGGGCTGGTCCTCAAGGGAGGACGCTGGTACCTGGTGGCGGCGAACGGGGGCGGCCCGGCGCACCTGTACAAGGTGACGAACCTCCTCGCCGCCGAGGCGACCGGGACGACCTTCGAACGGCCCGCGGACTTCGACCTCGCCGACTGGTGGGCCCGCCACCTCGACGACTTCGACGCCCGCCGCTATCTCGGCGAAGCCCTCGTCCGCTTCTCCCCCGACGCGGTCGCCCGCGCCGCCGACAACCTCGACGCCGACACCGTGGCCGCCATCGGCGACGGGCGCCCCGACGAGCACGGCTGGACCGTCGCGACCATCCCCATCGAAACCGACGCCCACGCCGCCGGCGAACTCCTCCGCCTCGGCGGCGCCGAAGTCCTCGAACCGCCCTCGCTGCGTGCCCTCATGCGCGACCTCGCGCAAGAGGCCGCGGCCCTCCACGCTTGACGGTCACTCCCGAGCGCGGCCGCTCCCCCGCAGCGACACCGCCACAGCCGCCGTGACCAGCGCGCACACGGCGCCGAGCAGGTAGAACCCGTAGCGCACGTGCGTGGCGTCGGCGAGGAACGCCACGGCCACCGTCATCACCGCGCTCAGTCCCAGGCCCGCCGCGTTCACCGCGCCGAAGAGACGCCCGGCTCGGTGGCCGGGGACGGCGGCGAGCAGGAGCGAGCGCATCCCGACCCTGGAGAGCCCGACCAGGAACGCCGCGAACGGAATGCACACCAGCAGCGCCGCCAGGTGCAGCGGCAGCACGAACGACAGGAGCGCGCATCCGATCCCGCCCGCGACCGCCGTGCGCAACTGCCCGTGCCGGCCGCTCACCCTCGTGTACAGCGCCGCGGCGACGCAGAACCCCAGTCCCGCAAGGGCGTCCACGAGCCCGTACACGCCCGCGCCCCGCCCGAACCCCTCGTAGACGAGCACGATCAGGGTGGTGTTGCTGACCATCGTCATCACCTGGCAGAGCGCGTACAGCAGCCCGAGCCGGACCAGCGGCGCGTCGGCCGGGCCGGCGTCGGCGGCGCTCTCCACAGTGGCCGACTCGACCCGGGGTGCCCGGCGCAGCGCCCACATCGCGGCGGCCGAGGCGAGGAACGTCGCGCCGTTGAACACGAACAGCGGCGTGGTGCCGACGAAGTGGATGAGGAACCCGCCGATCGAGGCCGCCAGGAGCATCCCGAGCTGGAGGACCATCTCGTAGTGGGCGCTGAAGCGGGCGACGCGGGAGGGATGCACCCGTTCCTTGATGAGCGCGTTGCTCGCGGGCATGAACATCGCGGCGAGCAGCGCCAGCGCGAAGGCCGTGGCGTAGGCGACCGGCCCGGGTTCGCCCCCGGCGATCATCCAGGCGGGCAGGACCAACGCGGCGGCGGCGCTGGCAAGGTCGGCGGCGAGGCAGAGGGTGCGGCGGTCGAAGCGGTCGGCGACGGTGCCGAACCACAGCGAGAGCAGCGCGGGCGGGACGGAGACGGCGATGAAGAGCCAGCCGACGGCGAGAGCGCTCTCGCCGGTGGTGAAGACGAGGACGGCGGCGGCGACGAGCTGGATGCCGTTGCCGAGGCTGGTCGCGAAGGTGGCCGGGAGGAGGAGCCGTTCGGCGCGGCCGACGGGCGGCAGGGCGGTCGCGGCGGCGCGCGGCCGGGCGGTGATCGTCATGTCCGAGAGGATGCACCGGCTTCGCTGACAACTCGTGTCAGTGAAGCGGAGTGAGGCCGGTCACGGCTGCTGCGGTCAGTTGCCTTCGAGGTAGGCGAGGACGGCGAGGACGCGGCGGTTGTCGTCCTCGGACTGGCCGAGGCCGAGCTTGCGGAAGACGTTCGCGGAGTGCTTGCCCACGGCCTTCTCGGTGACGAACAGGCTCGCGGCGATCGCGGCGTTGGTGCGGCCCTCGGCCATGAGCCCGAGCACTTCGAGCTCCCGGGGGGTGAGGGCGTCGAGGCGGTTGCGCTGGCGGCCGAGGAGGCGGGCGACGACCTCGGGGTCCATGGCGGTGCCGCCGGCGGCGACGCGGCGCAGGGCCTCGATGAACTCGGTGACGTTGGAGACGCGGTCCTTGAGGAGGTAACCGACGCCGCCGCGCCGGTCGCCGAGGAGTTCGCGGGCGTAGAGCTGCTCGACGTACTGGGAGAGGACGAGGATCGGCAGGGCGGGGATGTGGCGGCGGGCCTCGATGGCGGCGCGCAGTCCCTCGTCCTTGAAGGTGGGCGGGAGCCTGATGTCGACGACCGCGACGTCGGGGCGGTGCTTCAGGAGCGCGGCGAGGAGGGCGGGGCCGTTGTCGACGGCCTCGACGACGGTGCAGTCGTGGGCTTCGAGCATCCGGGTGAGGCCGTCGCGCAGCAGCGAGTGGTCTTCGGCGAGGACGACGTCCATCGGGCTCCTGTGTGGTCGGCGGCCGCGCGGTGCGCGAGCGGTTCGGTCGGTGTGTCGGCGCTGGTCCCGGTCAGGCGGCCTCGGCGGGATGGTCGGCCCCGCGGACGGCGGTGGCGGCGGGGATGCCCATGGTGACGACGGTGGGGCCGCCTTCGGGGCTGGAGACGTCGAAGGTGCCGTCGAAGGCTGCGAGGCGGCGGCGGACGCCGTCGAGGCCGCCGCCGGGGGCGATGTCGGCGCCGCCGCGGCCGTCGTCGCGGACCTCGATGACGACCCGGTGGCCGACGCGGCCGACGATGACCTGGACCTGGGTGGCCTCGGCGTGCTTGGTGATGTTGGTGAGGACCTCGTTGGTGGCGAAGTACGCGGCGGCTTCGAGCGGCTGCGGGAGCTTGTCGCCGAGCCGGTCGACGACGGAGACCGGGAGAGGGTGGTCGAGGGCCATGGCCTGAAGGGCGCCGGTGAAGCCGCGGTCGGCGAGGACGGGCGGGTGGATGCCGCGCACGAGCTGGCGGATCTCCTCGAGGGCGTCGGAGCAGGCCTGGCGGGCCTCGCCGACGAGCGCGGCGGCCTTGTCTGGGCTGCCGTGTTCCAGGAGCTCCTCGGCCATGCCGAGGGTGAGGCTGAGGGCGGCGATGCGGGCCTGGGCGCCGTCGTGGAGGTCGCGTTCGATGCGGCGCAGTTCGGCGGCGGCGTGGTCGGCGGTCTCGTCGCGGGCGAGGCGCAGCTCGGAGACGCGGGCGGTGAGCAGGGCCTTGGCGGTGGGGCCGAGGAGGAGCACGCCGAGGTGGGAGTACCAGCGCAGGAACAGCTCGCCCCAGCGCCACCAGGCGGCGCCGCAGGCGAGGGCGAGCGGCACGAGCATGAGGGTCTTCGCGGGGGTGTCGAAGTCGTAGAAGCCGAAGTCGTTGACGACGGGGATGGGCGCCGAGTGGAAGACGGTGACCAGCAGCAGCGGCTGCACGAGGTAGTAGACGGCGACGCCGAAGACGCCGAGGTAGAGGAGGTTGACGAGAAAGCCGAGGGTCGCGTCGATGGCGAGCCAGGAAACGTCGCGCCAGGTCGCGGCCTCGCGGACGAGCAGGAGGGCCTGCTGGTCGATGCGGGTGCGCGGCCGGGTCCGGTAGGGGGCGGGGATCTGGACGCCGAGCTGCTCGCCGATGATGCGCCGCTGGGAGTTGGCCCAGACGCGGATGGCGAGGAGGACGCCGACGGCGAAGGGGATGCCGACCCAGAACACGACGAGCGCGCCGGTGACGATCGCGGCGACCAGGAGCACACCGGCGACGACCGTGAGGCTGAAGCGCAGGACCGACCAGCCGGGTAGGGCCAGTCGCCGCGTGATCGGATTCGCCGGCATCGACATGGTGGCCCAAGCGTACCCGGCGGCGGCGCTGCGACCTGCGGCGCGACCGCCGAACGGGCGCCGGTCACCCGTCGGGGGCCGCAGCCGGACCGTTGCGGGAGGTGACGGGACGGGCGCGAGTCCACCCGTGAGCAGGGGTCGCGGGCGCTCCGGCGGGGCCGGCGTCAGTCGAGGACGCGGGCGATCGAGAGGCCGTCGTAGCCCTTGACGCCGACGGTCTGCATGACGGTGCCCTCCAGCTTCGGGTGGGCCGCGACGCGCTCCAGATAGGAGCGGACGCCGCGCACGTTGGGGTCGCGGCTGAGGCCGTCGGCGACCGCGCCGCCGCGGACCACGTTGTCGGCCACGATGAGGCTCCCTGGCCGGGTGAGGCGCAGGGCCCATTCCAGATAGGCCGGGTAGCCGCCCTTGTCGGCGTCGATGAAGACGAGGTCGAACGGCTCGGGCGCCTCGGCGGCGAGCGCGGGGAGGCTCTGCCCGGCGTCGCCGACGCGGATCTCCACCGTCCCGACCAGTCCGGCGCGGGCGACGTTCCCGCTGGCGACCTCGGCGTGCCTGGGGCTGTACTCGAGGCTGACGAGGTGGCCGTCGGCGGGCAGGGCCCGCGCCATCCAGATCGCGCTGTAACCGCCGAGGGTGCCGATCTCCAGGATGCGCCGGGCGCCGAGCGTCTTGGCGAGCAGGTACAGGAGCTTGCCCTGGGCGGGCGAGATCGAGATCGGCGGGAGGCCCGCGCGCTGCGCGGCCGCGGTCGCCTCCGCGAGTACCTCGTCCTCGCCGACGAGCAGCGAGCCGAGGAATACGTCGACTTCGGTCCATTGCGCCTGACCCATGGTTCGCCCCTTCCGAGGTGTCCGAGAACTCCGGTGAAACGCTATCACCGCGGCCGGGCCCGACTCGCCTCGATAAAACCGGACTTTCGCCGCCGCCGCGGACCGGTCGTTGCGGCCCCGTATCGGAGAACGCGGAATGGTACCGCTAATGGGTGAAGCCTGTTGTTGTAATTACCGCATTGACGGAGGATGAAGGGTCGTCTTTTGTCAGACTTTGCCCCTGTATCAACGGAACGCGCCGGGCTCGGTCTTGCTGATCGTCGTACGGTGCAACGGCTTGAATGATAGACCTGAATCACGACTTGTTCGCGACCGAGAATCCGGCTCTCCGGTGCGGCGGCGGACTGGAATGACGACCGGCTTCGGGGGGAGCCGGTCGCACACTGGGGGGTATCGCTATGAGCATGGCACGATCGGCGACCGTCGACATCGGCACCACCATGCGGCTCGTCGCGCCCGATTTCGCGACGGTGAGTGTGCGCGCGAGTCTGCGCTACGACCCGGACGATCCCTACGCGGTCTGCGTCATGTTCCACCCCGACGGCACCGACGCCGACCAGGTGGCCTGGTCGTTCTCCCGCGAGCTGCTCGCGAAGGGCCTGGAGGAGCCCACGGGGATCGGCGACGTGCGGGTGTGGCCCTGGACGACGCCGCGGGGCGAGTCGGTGGCGCTGGCGCTCTCCTCGCCCGACGGGAACGCCCTCTTCGAGATCAACCGCGGGGTGGTGCAGCGCTTCCTGCGCCGCGCCTACAGCCTGGTGCCGCGCGGGCGCGAATCGGGCTATGTGGACATGGACACCACCCTCACGAAGCTCTTGGCCGGGGGCGTCTGAAGCGCTTTTCCAGCCATCGCGAAAGGGCGGACCGGGATGCCCGGTCCGCCCTTTCCGTCGTCTGTTCCCGTGCGCTTCGAACGCCGGGTGTCCTTTCAGTTGCGCAGCAGCGCCGTGGTCTGGGCGGCGATCTCGCCCTCTTCGTTGGTGGGGACGACCATGACGGTGATCGGGGAGCCCGGGGTGGAGATGACCGGTCCCCCGGCGGCGTTGGCGGCCTCGTCGAGCCGCACCCCGAGCGCCGTCAGCGACCCGAGGGCGCCCGCGCGCACCTCGGCGCTGTTCTCGCCGATCCCGGCGGTGAACGCGATCGCGTCGGCCCCGCCGAGCGCGGCGATGTACGCGCCGATGTACTTGCGGATGCGGTAGCAGTAGATCTCCAGCGCGATCTGGGCGGCGCGGTCGCCGCCCTCGGCGGCGGCCTCGACCACGCGCATGTCGATCTGCCCGGCCAGCGCGAGCATCCCGGACTCCTTGTTGAGGGCGTCGTCGAGGTCGGCGAAGCTCGCGCCGGTGCTGCGGTGCATGTGGAAGACGATGGCCGGGTCGATGTCGCCCGAGCGGGTGCCCATGACGAGGCCTTCGAGCGGGGTGAGGCCCATGGAGGTGTCGATGGAGCGGCCGCGTTCGACGGCGGTCACCGAGGCGCCGTTGCCGAGGTGGGCGACGATCACGTTGACCTCTTTGGGGTGCCTGCCGAGCATTTCGGCGGCCTTGCGGGAGACGTAGGCGTGCGAGGTGCCGTGGAAGCCGTAGCGGCGCACGCCGTGGTCCTCGCGCCAGGAGGCGGGGACGGCGTAGAGGTGGGCCCTCTCAGGGACGGTGGCGTGGAAGGCGGTGTCGAAGACGGCGACCTGGGGCAGGCGCGGGAAGAGCTTGCGGGCGACGCGGATGCCTTCGAGGTTCGCGGGGTTGTGCAGGGGCGCGAGGGAGGAGAGCCGGTCGATGGCCGCTTCGACCTCGTCGTCGACGACGACGGGCTGCACGAAGCGCTCGCCGCCGTGGACGACGCGGTGGGCGACGGCGATGAGCCCGGCGTCGGCCAGGGGCGTGCCGTGCTCCTCGAAGGCCGCGACGACGGCTTCGAGCCCGGCGGCGTGGTCGGCGATGTGCGCGGTGCGTTCGGTGCGCTCGTCGCCGTGCCGGTGGGTGAGGATCGACTCGGACTGCCCGACGCGCTCGATGAGGCCTGAGGTGGACGCCTGGAGGGTCTCGCCGTCGACCAGCTGGTACTTGATCGACGAGGACCCCGAGTTGACCACCAGGACCGGTGCGCTCATGGAAGTTCCCCTTCTCGGCCCGACCGCGGGCTCAGTCCGTCCGGCTCGCCTGGATGGCGGTCAGTGCGACGGTGTTGACGATGTCGGGCACGGTCGCGCCCCGGGACAGGTCGTTCACGGGCTTGCGGAGGCCCTGGAGGACCGGGCCGACGGCGATGGCGCCGGCGGAGCGCTGCACGGCCTTGTACAGGTTGTTGCCGGTGTTCAGGTCGGGGACGATGAAGACGGTGGCCTTCCCCGCCACTTGCGACTGCGGTAGCTTCGTGCCCGCGACGCCGGCGTCGGCGGCGGCGTCGTACTGGATGGGCCCCTCCACCGGGAGGTCCGGTCGGCGGGACCGGACGATCTCGGTGGCCTCCCGGACCTTGTCGACGGCTTCGCCGCGGCCGGAGGTGCCGGTGGAGTAGGAGAGCATCGCCACGCGCGGTTCCACGCCGAACTCGGTGGCGGTGTCAGCAGAGGATAGCGCGATGTCGGCGAGCTGCTCGGCATCGGGGTTGGGGTTGACGGCGCAGTCGCCGTAGACGAGGACGCGGTCTTCGAGGCACATGAAGAACACCGAGGAGACAACGGCCACTTCGGGATTGGTCTTGATGATCTCGAAGGAGGGCCGGATGGTGTGGGCGGTGGTGTGGACGGCGCCGGAGACCATGCCGTCGGCCATGCCGGTGTGGACCATCATGGTGCCGAAGTAGGAGACGTCGGCGACGGTGTCGTAGGCGGCCTCGACGGTGACGCCCTTGTGGGCGCGCAGTCGCGCGTACTCCTTCGCGAAGCGTTCGCGGATCTCGTGGTCGCCGGGGTTGAGGATGGCGGCGCGCCCGAGGTCGACGCCGAGCTGCGCGGCCTGGGAGCGGATGGCGGACTCCTCGCCGAGGAGGGTGAGGCGGGCGACGTCGCGGCGCAGGAGGATCTCGGCGGCCTGAAGGATGCGCGGTTCGGCGCCTTCGGGGAGCACGATGTGCTTGTCGAGCGCTTTGGCGCGTCCGAGCATGGAGTGCTCGAACATGATCGGGGTGACGACGGTGGGTTTGGACAGTGCGAGGCGGTCGAGGAGGTCGTCGCCGTCGACGCCGGCGGCGAAGTCCTCGAGGGCGCGGGTGATCTTGCCCTGGCCGCCGGCGGCGAGGGAGCCGGCGACGTCGCCGACGAGGTTGGCCATGTCGAAGGTGTCGTGCGGGACGAGGGCGATCGGCAGGCGGGAGTCGAGTCCGGCGACGATGTCGAGGATCTGCGGTTCGGGGCGGATGCCGCCGGTGAGGAAGACCGCGGCGAGGCTGGGGGTGCCTTCGGCGAGGTGGGCGGCGAGGAGGCCGAGGAGCACTTCGGAGCGGTCGCCGGGGAGGATCACGGCCTTGTCGTCGGCGAGGCGCGTGAGGAGGTTGGGGAGGGTCATGGCGGCGACGACCACGTCGCCGACGGTGCGGGTGAGGACCTCGGGGTCGCCGGAGATGAGGGTCGCGTCGGCCGCTTCGACGAGTTCGGCGACGGTGGGGGCCTCGATGGCGGGGTCGTCGACGATGACGCCGGTGCCGGGGTGGGCGGCCTTGACGAGGTCGGCGTCGGCGGGGTCGACGCGGTTGACGACGGTGCCGATGACGGTCGCGTGGTCGGCCTCGGCCTGGGCGACGCCGAAGCGCAGGGCGGCGGCGATGTCGGCGGGGGTCTTGCGGTAGCCGGTGATGACGAGGAGCAGGGGCGCGGCGAGGTTGACCGCGACGCGCGTGTTGAAGGTGAACTCGACGGAGGCGGCCACATCGGAGTAGTCGGAGCCGACGACGAGGACGAACTCGTGCCGGTCGGCGAGCGCGTGGTAGCGCTCGACGATCCGGGTAAGCGCCGCGTCGGCGTCGTCGCGGACGTCGGAGTAGGTGACGCCCACCGAGGCCTCGTAGGGTTCGGTGAGCCGGTAGCGGTCGCGCAGCAGGGTGATGACGGGGTCGCCCGAGGCGGTGTCGGCGTCGCGGACGATCGGCCGGAAGACCGCGACGGACCCGGCCCTCCTGGTGAGGAGGTCCATGACGCCGACCGCGACGGTCGACTTGCCGCTGTTGGGGTCCAGACTGGCGAGAAAGAGACTTTGAGCCACGGCTCCAACGCTATCCACCCCGTGCGACCCCCGCAGCCGATCTGCGCCCGGGCTCACCTGTGAGCTTGGGCCCGCGTATGCGGCGCGTCGGTGATGAAGGTCGAGGCGTCTACCATCCCCAACCCCCACCCACCCGGGGAAAGGTAGGCCCATCCTTCCGCGCGGGTCCGACAAGAACGCCGCTCGGCGGCGCCGGAGTCACCCGAAAGTGTGGGCGGCAGGTGCGCCGGGCCGGGCGCCGCCGGGTCGCTCGGGGACGGTGCCCGTGACGGGCGGTCAGTCCTCGAAGCCGCCTTCGGGGACCGGTTGGGGCGGCGGGGCGCCGACGTAGCGGGCGCGGGGGCGGATGATCTTGGAGTCGCGGGCCTGTTCGAGGATGTTGGCGCTCCAGCCGACCACGCGGCTCGTGGTGAAGGTGGGCGTGAACATCGGGCGCGGGACCCCGGAGAGCTCCATGACCACGCCCGCGTAGAACTCGACGTTCGTGTAGAGCTTGCGGCCGGGCTTGACCTCGGCGAGGATCTCGACCACGCGGCGCTCGACGGTCTTGGAGAAGTCCACGATGTCCCCGCCGAACTCGGTGGCGACCTCCCGCAGGTGGTTGGAGCGCGGGTCCTCGGTCTTGTACACGTTGTGCCCGAAGCCCATGATGCGCCGCCCGGCCTCCAGTTCGCCGCGGATCCAAGCGTCGATGTTGTCGGGCCCGCCGATGGCGTCGAGCGCGTCGAGCGCCCGCGCGGGCGCGCCGCCGTGCAGCGGCCCCGAGAGGGCGCCGATCGCGCCGACGAGGGCGGCGCCGACGTCGGCGCCGGTGGAGGCGATGACGCGGGCGGTGAACGTGGAGGCGTTGAAGCCGTGGTCGATCGTGAGGATGAGGTAGTGCTCGATCGCGCGCGCGGCCTCGGCGGTGGGGACCTCGCCGGTCATCATGTACAGGTAGTTCGCGGCGTAGCCGAGGTCGGCCCGCGGGTCGAGCGGGGTCTCGCCGCGGCCGAGGCGCCACATCGCGGTGAGGACGGCGGGCGTGACGGCGCAGGCGAACAGGGCGTCCTCGGCGCGGGCGTCCTCGTCGATGTCGAGGACCGGGCGCATCGGGCGGGCGGCGCACGCGGCCGAGAGGGCGGTGCGCAGGCCGTCGAGCGGGGAGGCGCCGACGAGGTGCGGGAGGAGTTCGCGCAGCTGCGGGGTGAGCGCGCGGTGGGGCGCGACGCGCTCCTTGAACGCGGCGAGCTGGGCGCGGGTGGGCAGCGCGCCGTGGGTCATGAGGTACCAGACCTGCTCGAAGGAGCAGTGGCGGGCGAGTTCGACGGCGTTGTACTGGCGGTAGTGGTAGAAGCCCTCCTCGCCGCGGACGTCGCCGATCTCGGTGTCGGCGACGATGACGCGGTCGAGGCCTTTGGGGACTTCGATGAACTCGGTCATTGGGAGCTCCTCCTCGGCGAGGCCTGTGACCTGGACGTTGACGAACCGTGGCGGCCCGTCGCGGTCGCCTGGCGCGACCGGTCGCCGGTGCCGTCCGATTCGCTTGAAAGCCTACGGGATTTCGCCTGGGCCGGGCTTGAACGACGGCGCGCGATCGCGTCGCGGTCGCGGCGGCGGCGCCTTCGGCGGCTCGTGGTGAGACCGGGGTCGCCGATTCGGCGATGCGGGTTGACCGGCCGGGCGCGGGCCTGAATGATGGTGGGGCGGTCGGCGGTCCGGCCGTGCACGGCCACCCTCTGATGTGATTGGTCTGAGATGGAAGACAACTTGGGCGCCGCCCCCGGCGTCGTGGTCGGAGTGCTGCTCCTCATCGCCGCGGTCATGTGGTTCTCCCCCGGGGCCCGCCACAAGTTCCGCAAGGCGACGATGTGGCTCGTGATCGTGGCGGTCGCGATGATCATCATCTTCGGCTATCTGAACGCGGGCCAGCAGAGCTGACTCCGGCGCCCTTCGCCCGCCGGGACCGAGGGGCGTCTTCCCTGTTCAAGCGTGATCGTGGAAAAGTCGACCCCTTGAACGGAACAGATCATTCCGGTCTGCTATAGTGGAATCAAACGTTCCGTTCCACTGAACTCGGACCTCCGGAGGCAGCCGTGACCATCGCAGTCGACACCCCGCCCACCGCCGCGGACGACGCCGTCGGCGCCCGGGCCGACGCGCCCGCGCCCTTCCCGCGGCGCTGGCTCGGCCTCGTCGCCGTCCTCGCCGCGACGCTCCTCAACCTCCTCGACGCCTCGATCGTGAACGTCGCCGCGCCGGCGATCCGCACCGACCTCGGCGGCACCGCCGCCACCCTCCAGTGGCTCGCCGCCGGGTACACCCTCGCCCTCGCCGTCGGCCTGCTCACCGGCGGGCGCCTCGGCGACATGTTCGGGCGCAGGCGGGTCATGCTCGTCGGCCTCGTCGGCTTCCTCGCCGCCTCACTCGCCTGCGGCGCGGCCGGGTCCATCGAGACCCTCCTGGCCGCGCGGGTCGTCCAGGGGATCTTCGCGGCCGTCATGGTGCCGCAGGGCTTCGGGCTCATCCGCGACATGTTCGGCCGCGACATGGGCAAGGCCTACGCAGTGTTCGGGCCGCTCATCGGCCTCGCCACCATCGCCGGACCCGTCGTCGCGGGCCTCCTGGTGGACGCCGACCTCCTCGGCACCGGCTGGCGCTCGATCTTCCTGGTCAACCTGCCCCTCGGCCTCGCCGCGCTCGTCCTGGGCGCCAAGGTCCTCCCCGCCGGGGCGCCCGCCGCGAAGGGCCTGCGGCTCGACCTCGGCGGGGCGCTCATCGCCGCCGCCGGGATGTGCCTGCTGCTCGTGCCGCTCGTCGAGGGCCGCGAACTCGGCTGGCCCGCCTGGTCGATCGCCATGGTCGTCGCCGCCGTCCCGGTCCTGGGGCTCTTCGCGTGGACCCAGGCCCGCCGCGCCCGGACGGGGCGCACCGCGCTCATCGAGCTGAGCGTCTTCGCCAAGCGCTCGTACACCTCCGGCATCGCGTTCGTGGTCGTCTTCTTCGGCTCCATCACCGGCTTCTCGCTCGCCGTCGGCCTGTTCTTCCAGCTCGGGCTCGGCTTCGGACCGCTCAAGGCCAGCATCGCCATGGCCGCCTGGGCGGTCGGCGCGTTCATCGGCTCCGGCGCCAGCGCGGGCCTGGCGCCCCGGCTCGGCCGCGGGGTGCTCCACCTGGGCCTGGGCCTGATGACCGCCGGGCTCGCGGTGGTGTGGCTCCAGTTCGGCGCCGAGACCGCGCCGGGGACGTGGGCGCTGTCGCCCGCGCTGCTGGTGTACGGGATCGGGATGGGCATGATCTTCGTGCCGCTGTTCGGGATCATCGTCGGCGACCTGGAGGACCACGAGGTCGGTTCGGCGGCGGGCCTGCTGGAGTCGTTCCAGCAGGGCGCGGCGGCGCTGGGCGTGGCCGGGCTGGGGACGGTGTTCTTCGGCCGGTTCGCGATCGGCGGCGGGGCGGCCGAGGCGATGGGCGCGGCGCAGTGGGTGGCGGGCCTGACGGTCGCCTTGACGGTGCTGGCGTTCCTGGTCGCGTTCGGGCTGCCGAAGCGGGCGAAGGCCGATCACTGAGTTTCGGCGTGCCGACCGGCCGGGCCCTCGCGGGCGCGGCCGGTCCGCTCGCGTTCACGGGAAGCGGATCAGAACGAACCGCTCTGTTCCAGTTAGGATGCCATCATGACCGACAAGCCGATGAGCGGGCGCAAGGCGCAGGCGGCCCGCAACGACAAGCTCATCCTGGAGGCCGCGCACGCGGTGTTCGTGGCCGATCCGGCCGCGCCGATCGCCGAGGTCGCCAAGCGCGCGGGGGTCGGCATCAGCGCGCTGTACCGGCGCTACCCGAGCAAGGAGGACCTGCTGCGCAAGCTCTGCGCGGACGGGCTGCACCGGTACATGGAGCTGGTGCGGGAGGCGCTGGACGACGACGGCGACCCGTGGGAGGCGTTCTGCGCGTACATGCGGGGCGTGGTCGCGGCGGACACGCCGTCGATCACGGTGCGGCTGGCGGGGACGTTCACGCCGAGCGAGGACATGTTCAAGGCGGCGGTGGAGGGCGACGAGCTCAACCGGGCGATGCTGGAGCGGTTCAAGTCGGCGGGGGTGCTGCGCGAGGACGTGGCGAACGGCGACTTGCAGATGGTCACCGAGTCGGTCTGCTCGATCGAGATCGGCGACGCGGAGCGGACCCGGGCGGTGCGCCTGCGGACGCTGGAGCTGCACCTCCAGGCGCTGCGCGCGCCGGGGTCGGGCCCGCTGCCGTCGACGCCGGTGACCGACGAGGAGATGGGCGCGCGGTGGGTCCCGCCGGGGGCCTCCTGGGAGGGTTAGCAGGGTGAGCCGGTGTGTTCGGTTCCCTTGCGCCCGTTAGGAGAAGTCCTCGCGGAGGGTCTCGGCGAGTTCGCGGAAGCGGTCGCAGCCGGTCATGTCGGCGAGGCGGCCGAGCTGTCCGATGTGGATGCGGTGGTACTTGGGGGACTGCGCGATCGGGTTGTCCTGGACGCGCATCCCGTACCAGGAGGCCGCGCCGGGCACCCGGAGCCTCGGCACGTAGTGCAGGACGGTGGCGGCGGCCCTGTTGAACAGGGTGAGGGCCTCGTCGGTCTTGGTGGCGTGCCAGTAGTCGTAGAGCCCGTACATGGCGAAGACGTGGCCGTTGAGGACCCGCATCGGCTCGACGTCGCCGGCGTACTCCTCCAGCCAGGTGAAGCCCTCGGCGTCGGTGAAGGTCACCCAGTCCTCGGCGTCCTCGTCGAGGAGGGTGGCGAAGACGCCGTCGGCCACGTCGAGCCAGCGGGGTTCTTCGGCGAGCGTCCACAGGCGCGTGGACAGGGAGAGCAGGAGGCCCTGCGCCATCGCCGAGCGCCAGGGCGCGTGGATGGTGTTGGCGGCGTCGCCGTGGAGGGGGAAGTCGAAGCCGTACTGGAGGACGTACCCGTTCGCGGCGCGGTCGAGCAGGTCGCGGGCGTTCGCGTCGGCGAGCGCGAGCTTGCCGAGGTCGCCGGTGGCGCGGTACTCGCCGAGGAGCGACAGCGCGAACTGGGTCTGCTGGACCGGGTGGCGGTAGCGCTTCCCGGCGCGCTCCCAGAGGTTGATGCCCCAGTCGTCGGTGGGGAGGGGGAGCGCGACGTCGCGGTGGTACGGGTCGATCCCGGAGGTCAGCGCGAAGTCGGTGATTCGGGGGTCTGGCTGCTGCATGTCCGGGGTGCTTCCGTTGCGGTGCGGGCGGGGGCGGTACGGGGTCCGACCGGTCGGACGGGTGCGGACAGCGTACGGGCGCAAGACGGTGACAGGGGTGAATGCGGCATGAACTTCACCGGAAGAGCTGCCGACCGGAACGCCGTACGACGTACGGCGGGTTGCAGTCCCGTATGCCGTACGGAGCACCAATCCCGTACGGCATACGGAGAGAAGACCTCGTACAAAGTACGAGGCACGCTGTACGGCGAAGTCATTCCGTACAAGGTACGGCGAGGCGACTCCGTGCGGTGTACGGCGTTGAAGCGGGGCACGCGAAAGGGCCCGGCATGACTGCCGGGCCCTTCGGATCTGAGCGGACGACCGGGATCGAACCGGCGACCTACACCTTGGCAAGGTGTCGCGCTACCAACTGCGCTACGTCCGCATTCGCGGGGTTGCCCCCTGAACGAGCATTACTGTATCGCATCGCCGGGCGGCGCCCCGTGGGGCCTTGGCCCCGGTTGGGGCGCGGCTCACGCTGCGGGCGGTTCGGCGGGGCCGAGGCCGAGGGCGGCCAGGGCCGCGTCGTCGAGGCCGTCGATCGCGACGGGGTGCTCGCGGTGGGCCTCCCAGTCGCCGCGGCCGAGTCGCCAGCGGCGCTCGGTGCGGCGCTCGCCCTTGACGACGAGGTGGGCGATGCCGTCGGCGCGGTAGCCGAGGCGGCGCGAGACGCCCTGCGAGGGGCCGTTGCCCTCCATCGAGGCGCTGGTGGCCCACTCGGCGCCGAGGCCGTCGAAGGCGAAGGCGAGCACGGCGGCGCGCATCTCGGTGCCCAGGCCCCTGCCGTGGTGGGCAAGGCCGAGCCACGAGCCGGTGAGGACCTCCCGGGTCAGGGCGAACTCCTTGGCGGCGATCTCCTGCATGCCGATGACCGCTCCCTCGTGGACGGCGACGAACGGCAGGGTCCAGTCCTCGGGGGCGGCCGACATGACGGCGCGCATCTGGTACTGGACGGTGGCGCGGCCCCGTTCGAGGGGCGGGGCGTCGGTCCAGGGCTCGGCGAAGGGCATGAAGGACGGGTCGTGGATGCCGGCCGCGGCCTGGTCGGCGAGCGCGACGAGGTCGTCGAGGTCGGGCACGCGCAGTTCGAGGCGCTCGGTGCGCAGGCGGATGCGGTAGACCGGCAGGTAGTCGGCGAGCGTCACGACTCCTCCTCTTTCTCTTCGGGGCCGAGCTCGTCGCCGAGGCCGAGCATGTCGAGGACGTCGGCGTCGAGGCCTTCGACGGCGACGTCGTGGCGGCGGTGCGCCTCCCAGTCCTCGCGGCCGACCCGCCAGCGGCGCAGGTGGCGGCGCTGGTCCTGGACGACGTGGAACTCCTCGCCGTCGGGCCGGTAGCCGAGCCGCTTGGAGACGCGCTCCGAGGGGTCGTTGCCGACGTAGGAGCCGCTGCGGGCGGTCTGGGCGCCGAGGCCTTCGAAGGCGAGGTGGAGCACGGCGGCGCGCATCTCGGTGCCCAGGCCCTTGCCCTGGTGGGCGAGGCCGAGCCACGAGCCTGAGTCGACCTCGCGGGCGAGGGCGAAGCGCTTCCCGGCGACGACCTGGGTGCCGATCACCTCGCCGTCGCAGAAGACGACGAACGGGATCGCCCAGTCCTCGGGGTCCCAGCGGCCGATCGCGCGGTGGTACCAGATGGCGACGCCGCGGCGGATCGCCTCGGGCTCGCCGACCGTCCACGGGTTGGAGAAGGGCATGAAGCCGGGGTCGTGGACGCCGTCGGCGGCGAGGCGGGCGAGCGCTTCGAGCTCGCCGTAGTCGGCGAGGAGGCGCAGTTCGAGGCGCTCGGTGCGCAGGCGGAGCCTGAGGATCGGGAGGAGGTCGGCGAGCATGGGTCGATTCTGGCGGCGCGTGGGCGATGCGGCAATCGATTAAGCCGGACCCGCGGTTGCAGCATCGGCTGACATGTGTCAGACTTTTCTTACATACGACAAGGATGGTTGATATGCCGTCGGAGGAATTCTCGCCGCAGGCCCTGACGGGCCCGGTGCTGCTGGCCGCCTGCGGGGCGCTGGCGAACCCGCACCGGCTGCGCATCCTCGGCGCGCTCGCGGACGGGCGGCAGTACGTCAGCCGCCTCGCCCGCGACCTGGGGATGAGCCGGCCGCTGCTCCACATGCACCTCCAGAAGCTCCAGGCCGCGGGCCTGGTGCGCGGAGAGCTGGAACTGGCCGA
Organism: Glycomyces paridis; assembly: GCF_004912155.1. GTDB lineage: Bacteria > Actinomycetota > Actinomycetes > Mycobacteriales > Micromonosporaceae > Glycomyces > Glycomyces paridis. The sequence goes on from NZ_STGX01000006.1 coordinate 229,991, forward strand.
GGACGGCAGGGCCGTCAAGTACTTCGAGGCGGTGCCCTTCGCACTGGAGGTCACCCCGCAGGTCATCAGGGCGCTGGTGCCCACGCTGCCCGACCCCGCCCCGCCGCGGGCGGGCGACAAAGGAAAGGACACTGAATAATGGCCATGGAACAAGCCGGAATGCTGTTCGCGTTCGGATTCCTCCTGCTCATCACCGCCATCGTGATCACGGTGATCCTGGCGTTCACCACCACCTCGAAGGCGAAGGCCTCGGCCGCCCGCGAGGCGAACTACCGCGAGCTGGCCGAGAAGGCGAGCCTCGACTCCTCCGAGATCCGCGCGTCGCTGATCGAGGTCAAGAGCCGGCTCGCCTCGGTGGAGCGGATGCTCAAAGAGGTGGAATGACGCCCGGGGTCGGGCGCGGGGAATTCTCGTGAATCACGGTCAACCCGCGCCCGATGCGGCACGCTCGGACGCATGGACACGTCTCACGGCGCCGCCGCGCGCACCGCGCCGCTCTCCGAAGAGGAGCTCGACCGCATCGACGCCTACTGGCGCGCGGCGAACTACCTCACCGTCGGCCAGATCTACCTCCTCGACAACCCGCTCCTGCGTGAACCCCTGCGCGCCGAGCACATCAAGCCGCGCCTGCTCGGCCACTGGGGCACCAGCCCCGGCCTGAGCCTCATCTACGCGCACCTCAACCGCTGCATCACCGCCCGCGGCCTCGACATGATCTACGTGACCGGCCCCGGCCACGGCGGCCCCGCGATCGTGGCGAACACCTGGCTGGAGGGCACCTACCCCGAGCTGTACCCCTCGGTTGGCCACTCCGAGGACGGGATGCGGCGCCTGTTCCGCCAGTTCTCCTTCCCCGGCGGCATCCCCTCCCACGTCGCCGCCGAAGTGCCCGGCTCCATTCACGAGGGCGGCGAACTCGGGTACGCACTCTCGCACGCCTACGGGGCCGCGTTCGACAACCCGGACCTCACGGTGGCCTGCGTCGTGGGCGACGGCGAGGCCGAGACCGGCCCGCTCGCCGGGTCCTGGCTCTCCAACGTGTTCCTCAACCCCGTCTCCGACGGCACCGTCCTGCCGATCCTGCACCTCAACGGCTACAAGATCGCCAACCCGACCATGTTCGCGCGCATCTCCGACGAGGACCGCGTGTCCTTCTTCCGCGGTGTCGGCTACGAGCCGTTCATGGTCGAGGGCGACGACCCCGCCGAGGTGCACCAGTCGCTCGCGGCGACCTTCGACGCGTGCTTCGACCGGATCGCCGAGGTCCGCGCCGACGCGAGGAGGCGCGCGAACGGGGCGCCGGTGCGCCCCCGCTGGCCGATGGTGATCCTGCGGACGCCGAAGGGCTGGACCGGTCCGTCCGAAGTCGACGGCCTGCCGGTGGAGGGCACGTGGCGGGCACACCAGGTCCCGCTCGCGGGCGTGCGCGACAACCCCGAGCACCTCGCGATGCTGGAGGCGTGGATGCGCTCGTACCGGCCCGAGGAGCTGTTCGACGCCACCGGCAAGCCCGTCGAGGGCCTGCTGGGGCTCCCGCCGCGCGGCGAGGCGCGCATGAGCGCCAACCCGCACGCCAACGGCGGCCTCCTGCTGCGCGACCTCGTGCTCCCCGACTACCGCGAGTACGGCGTGGCCGTCGAGGGCCACGGCCGCACCACCGCCGAGGCCACGCGGGCGCTCGGCGCGTGGCTGCGCGACGTCATCGCCGCCAACCCCGACCGCTTCCGGCTCTTCGGGCCCGACGAGGTCGAGTCCAACCGCCTCGACGCCGCCTTCGAGACCACCGACCGGCAGTGGGAGGCCGAGATCCTGCCCACCGACGCTCACCAGGCCCCGCACGGGCGCGTCATGGAGGTCCTCTCCGAGCACCTGTGCGAGGGCTGGCTGGAGGGCTACCTGCTCACCGGCCGCCACGGCCTCTTCACCTCCTACGAGGCGTTCATCCACATCGTCGACGCCATGTTCAACCAGCACGCCAAGTGGCTCGACGCCTCGCGGGCCATCCCGTGGCGCCGCCCGATCGCCTCGCTCAACTACCTGCTGTCGAGCCACGTGTGGCGCCAGGACCACAACGGGTTCTCCCACCAGGACCCGGGCTTCATCGACCACGTCATGAACAAGAAGCCCGACATCGTCCGCGTCTACCTGCCGCCGGACGCCAACACCCTGCTGTCCACGATGGACCACTGCCTGCGCTCGCGGCAGTACGTCAACGTGGTGGTCGCCGGGAAGCAGCCCTCGCTCCAGTACACGAGCATGGACGAGGCGGTGCGCCACTGCGAACGGGGCCTTGGGATCTGGGAATGGGCCTCCACCGACGAGGGCCGCTCGCCGGACGTCGTGCTCGCCTGCGCCGGGGACGTGCCGACCCTGGAGGTCCTCGCCGCCGCCGACATCCTCCGCAAGGCCCTCCCCGACCTCAGGGTCCGGGTGGTCAACGTCGTGGACCTCATGCGCCTCCAACCCGACACCGAGCACCCGCACGGCCTCGGCGACCGCCAGTTCGACACGGTCTTCACCACCGACCGGCCGGTCCTGTTCGCCTTCCACGGCTACCCGACGCTCATCCACCGCCTCACCTACCGGCGCACCAACCACGACAACATCCACGTGCGCGGCTACAAGGAGGAGGGCACCACCACTACGCCGTTCGACATGGTCATGCTCAACGACCTCGACCGGTTCCGCCTCGTCATGGACGTCGTCGACCGCGTCCCCGGCCTCGGCCCCAACGCCGCCGGGCTGCGCCAGCAGATGGTCGACGCCCGCCACGCCGCCCGCGAGCACACCCGCACCCACGGCGAGGACCAGCCCGAGGTCGCGCAGTGGAGCTGGCCTGGTTAGCTTGCGCCCCAATATAAGACCATGTAGACGGTTTCGGCTCGCCCCTTGAGCCGCACGTGCACACCTGGTAGACCTGACGGGAGGCGTACTCGCGAACCCCCAGGAGGCTGCACGTGGCGAAGGTCAGGCCCGGTCGCGTCGTGGCCGACCACGACGAGGACCTCGTGGTCTTCACGGTCGGCGTACGGATCAACAAGCTCTGGAAGGTCGGCAGGTGGCTGCCGGTCCTCGCCTCGATCCCCAAGATGCTGCGCGAGCTGGAGGACCCCGAACTCGGCCTGCTCGACTCCCGCGTCATGGTCGGCGGCCGCGTCGTCGCCGTCGTCCAGTACTGGCGCAGCGCCGAACACCTCGAACGCTACGCGCACTCCCAGGTCCACTCGCACCGCGGCTTCTGGAAGCGGTTCAACCGCGAGGTCAAGGACAACGGCGACGTGGGCCTGTGGCACGAGCTCTACCGCGTCCCCGCCGGCGCCCACGAGACCTCCTACGTCAACATGCCGCCCTACGGTCTCGCCAAGGCCACCAAGGAGAAGGACGCGGCCCGCACCGACCCCGACGACCACCACCACGAGACCGGCGGCGTCCACTGAGTCACGCCCGCCGCCCGGCGGCGCGGGCGAATGGCGAGGTGCACGGTCAGTCCGTGAGGCGGGCGAGGTCGCGGACGAGGGTCTCGGTGGCCCACTTCGTCTGGTGGGCGGTGAGTTCGGCGTCGAAGCCGCGGGGGCCGCACTCGGCGATGAGGATGAGCATGAGGTACATGCGGTAGAGCGCGAGGCGCCGCTCCTCCCCCGCCGTCAGGGCGCGGCCGAGGAAGCCGTCCACGACGGCGGCGAACTCCTCCTCGGGGACGAACTGGAGCGAGACGAGTTCGGCGATCGGGTCGCCGTAGAAGGCGCGCTCGCCGTCGATGAAGGCGCGCACCCGCCAGCCGTCCTCGGTGCGGTGCACGAAGATGTTGCCGTCCCACAGGTCGAAGTGGACGAGCGCGGGGCGGGTGACCTCGTCGAGGAGGGCGCGTTCGGCTTCGAAGAGGGCCGCGAGTTCGGGGACGGGGCGCGGCGGGGTGAGGTCCTGCTCGGCGATGTCGGCGAGGACGTCGCCGACCATCGCGAGGAAGGACTCGCCCCAGGTGTCGGCGACGGTGCGCCCGCTCGCGCGCGGGTAGCCGAAACGCTCGCCGGTGACACGCGCGAACAGGGCGCCGGTGGCGCCGATGTCGCGGCGCAGGTCGAGCCGTTCGGCGTCGGTGAGCTCGTCGCGGACCTTGTGCGGAAAGCGGCCCTCGACGCGGTCGATGATCATGACGCCGCCCTCGGGGTCGCCGTGCCACAGCCGCGGCATCGGCACGCCCGCGGCGATCGCGCGCTCGAAGCACTCGATCTCGGTCGCCATGAGGTCGACCTCGTAGCGCAGCAGCTTGAGGCCCTTGGCGGGGGCGACCTTGACGACGAGGCGGCGCCCGTCGGCGGTGTCGAGCGCGTGCGCGGCGTTGAAGAACCCGTCGGTGAACTCCTCGTGCGCGGTGAACTCCAGGTCGGGGCCGAGGCGGTCGCGGACGAGGGCTTCGACGGCGGCGCGGTCGAGGCGCGGGCGGATGGCGATCTCCATCGCGCCATTCTCGCCGCGCGGAGGGCGGGTGGCAATCGGTAATACGGACGGAGCGTCGGTCCGCTTGTCCCGCACCGTCGCGGGCCGTAGCGTGGACCGACACTCGTCGATGGGAGGCGGCCATGACCGAAGCGTCTGCGCCGGTCCTGCGGGGCCTGCGCCCCGGGGACCTGGGCTGGATCGTCTACAGCCAGGGCAAGGGGTACGCGGAGCACTACGGCTGGAACGGCGAGTACGAGGCGCTGGTGGCGCGGATCGCCGCCGACTTCGCCGCCGCCCACGACCCCGAGCGCGAGCGCGGCTGGATCGCGGAGATCGACGGCGCCCCGGTCGGGTCGATCGTGTGCGTCGACGCGGGGTCGGGCACGGCGAAGCTGCGGCTGCTGTGGGTCGAGCCGTCGGCGCGCGGCGCTGGCGTCGGGGCGATGCTCGTGGAGGCGTGCGTGGCATACGCGCGCGAACGCGGCTACACGTCGATGGAGCTGTGGACGGTGTCGATGCTCGCCGCGGCGCGGCGCCTGTACCAGGCCGCGGGGTTCACGCTGACGAGCGAGGAGCCGGTGCAGCTGTTCGGGCAGGAGGACCTGACCGGGCAGGTGTGGCGCCTGGAGCTGTGAGCGGTTCGGCGGCGGGGCCCCGCGGGGCCCCGCCGCCGCGGCCGTCACCGCGCCTTCAGCGCCGCCATGCGCGCCTCGATCTCGGCCTCGTCACCGAGGGAGTCGAGGTCCTCGAACTGGTTGTCCAGCGAGGACATGGCGATCTCCTGCTGGCCGCGGACCTTCGCCTCCTCGCGGCGGACCTTCTCCTCGAAGCGGCTCACCTCGCTGAGCGGGTCCATCACGTCGATGCTGCCGAGCGCCTCGGTGACCTGCTTCTGCGCCTGCGCGGTCTTCTGCCGCGCCGCCAGACTGCTGCGCTTGGACTGGAGCTCGGCGAGCTTCGACTTCATCGTGGTGAGCGACTGCTTGAGCTTCTCGACCACCTCGTTCTGGCTCGCGATGACCGGCTCGGCGTCCTTCATCTCCTTCTCGAACCCGATCTGCTTGCCGAGGGCGACCTTCGCGAGGTTGTCGAAGCGGTCGGCCTCGGCGGTGTTCCCGGACTCGCGGAGCTGGTCGGCCTTCGCGCTGGCGTTGCGGGCCTTGGTGCCCCACTCCTCGACGGCCTGGCGGTCGGACTCGTGGTCGTCCTCCATGAGCCGCAGGTTCCCGATGGTCTCGGCGATGGAGCCCTCGGCGTCGGCGATGCTGTTCTTGTAGTCGCGCTCCATCTGCGCGAGCATCTTCTCCGGGTCCTCGGCGTTGTCGATGACGTCGTTGATGTTCGCCTTCACGAGCTGCCCGATCCGCCCGAAGATCGACTGCTTCTTGGTCATGCCCCCTCCTAGGGTTCGACACGGTCACGGGACGCCCGGCGGGCCCCCGGGTTCAGAATCGGCCGCCGCCCCCGCGCCTGCCGCGGGTCGCGCCGCCGCCGAAGGAGCCCGCGCCGCCGCGCCGGCGGCCCGAGCCGCCGGAGTAGCCGCCGCCGAAGCCCCCCGAGGACCGGCCGCCGCCGCCGAGCATCCCGCCCAGGAGGATGCCGCCGAGGATCGCCCCGGCGTTCGAGCCTCCGGCCGGTCCGCCCTTGTTCGGGTTGCTCGGCGCGAGGTAGCCCTGGACGTCGCGCTGGGCGGCGGCCGAGGCGGCGTTGGCGAGCTCGTCGGCCCGGTGCCCGCGCTCCAGCGCCTGGACCGGGTCGGCCTCCCTGAGCGCCAGGGCCTGCGAGAGCTCCTGCTTGGCCTCGTTGAGGCGGGTGCGGGCCTGGGGGCCGACGGCGCCGCGGTTGGTGTTCACGTAGTCCTCGACGGCCGCGGTGGTGCTCTGCGCGCTCATGAGGACCCGGTCGAGCTGCTCGTGGGCGCGCTGGGCGTTCTGCACCGCGTCGCGCAGCGCCGCCAGTTCGCGGTCGAGCTCGGCCGAGGCCCGTTCGAGGGCCGCGACGGATTCGAGCGGGTCGACCGGGCCTTCGGCGGCGCGGATCTCGGCGGCGACCTCGCGCAGGCGGGCGGCCTTCGCGGCCGTCTCCGGGCCGGTGCGGGCGCCGGCGGCGAGGCGTTCGGCCTCGGCGGCGTCCGCGTCGGACTCGTCCAGGAGGGCGGGCAGCCGCGCGGCGGCGGCGTCGAGCTCCTCAGAGCGGCGCAGGACCGCGTCCACGGCCTGCTCGGCCTGGGCGGTGGCCTCCTCGGCGGCCCGGACCTGGACCGCGGCCCGGCCGCGCTCCTCGGCGGCCACCGCGCCCTCGGCCTCGGCGAGGCGCTCGCCCGCGAAGCGCAGGCGGTCCTCGGCGGTGGCGGGGAAGTCGCGGACGGTGGCGACCGCGGAGGCGGCGTAGCGCCCCTGGAGCGCGCCGATGGCCTCGCGGGCGGCGACGAGTTTAGGGGCGAGGGCGGCGCCGCGCTCCCTGACGGCGGCGGCGGCTTCGGGGGCGCGGCGTCCGAGGTCGCGGAGCCGCTCGAACCCGGCGGCCTTGTCGTCGAGGCCCTTGTTGGCCTTGACGAGCTTGTCGATGACGGCCGCGAGCATCTCGCGGCGCTGCGGCTCGGTCTCGGGCACGTCGTCGTCGAGTTCCTGGCGGAGCTTGAAGGAGTCGCCGAGCCCGGCTCTGGCGGCGGCGAGGGCCGCGGCGAACGCGGCGGTCTGGTCGGCGCCGAACTCGGCCTCGGCGAAGCCGAGCTCCTGCTCGCTGGTGCGGATGGCGTCGTCGGTCTCGACCAGGAGCCGGTTGGCCTCGGTGTTCAGCTCCTCGGTGCTCAGCTTGCGCTGCTTGGCGGCGCTGGGGGCGCCGACGGCCTTGGCGGTGCGGCGGCGGCGCCACACGACGACGAGGATCACGACGGCGGCGAGCGCGAGGAGGACGAGGACCCACACGATCGCACTGGAGGAGCCGGAGGCGCTGCCGCCGGTGGCGGCGGCCTTGTAGCCCTCGGCGGCGCCGATCGCGGCGCCCGCCCAGTCCTCGTCGGCGAGTTCGGGGGCGATGCGCCCGGAGGCGACCTCGTTGAGCTGGGAGTCGGTGAGCGGGAAGCCCGCGGCGACCGACCAGGTGTAGCGGCGCTCGCCGGTGGCGATGACCAGGAGGAGGTCGTCGGTGCCCAGGCCCGAGTCGACGGCGGTCGTGTCGGCCCACTCCTGCGGCCGGTAGCCGCCGAAGTCCTCGATGTAGGCCACGAAGAGGCCGATGCCGGTGTCGGCCTTGAGGTCCGCGATGGCGTCCTCGATCTGGTCCTCCTGGCCCGTGACGGCGCCGACCTGGTCGGTGACCTCGCCGGTGAGGACGATCGGCGCGGTCGCCGCCGCCGGGGTGGCGAAGGAGAGGAGGGCGAGGCCCGCCAGCGCCGCCAGCGCCGCCTGGATCGAACGCATCCGCACGCACCCCCTTGGTCGGAATCGGTGTCAGTCTAGGAGCGAATGCCCTGTTCAAGCCGTGGTATCGAGGATTTGGGCCGGAGGACGGGACCGGAGTCGGCGGGTGGTCCGCGTCACGGGAGAAATATTCGGGGGCCGTGCGGCGCTGTAGGTGTCATTAGCACTCTCGGGTTGGGAGTGCTAATCCTGAGGAAGGGGACAGCCACCATGATCGTTCGCTACCAGCACCCGCAAGCCGCGTACCGCCAGATCGACCAGCACTTCAACCGCGAGTTCGAGCGTCTGGTCCGGCTCGGCTTCAAGCGCGCCGCCGTGCAGAGCTCGCTGCGCGCCGACGTCTACACCGAGGGCGAGGACCTCGTGGTCACCGCCGCCGTCCCGGGCGTGAGCCCCGAGGACGTGACGGTGGAGGTCGAGGGCCGCAGGCTCTCGATCACCGCCGAGCGCAAGGCGCGCGAGGCCGCCGAGGGCGACCGCTATCTCGTGCGCGGCCTGTCGGCCGGTTCGTTCAGCCGCGAGTTCACGCTCCCGGAGGGCACGAGCGCCGAGCAGGTGAGCGCCGAGGTCGCCGACGGGCTCCTCCAGGTGCGCGTCGCGGGGGCGGTCAAGCCGGCGCCGCAGGCGCGGCGCATCCCTGTCAACGGCGTCGCGCCGGTGATCGAGGGCGCGGCCGAAGAGGCGACGGACGAGGCCGCGGCCGAGTAGGTCCGTGAGAGGAACGCCGAAGGGCCCCGGAGTGATCCGGGGCCCTTCGCCGTGCGCGCGTTCGTTTCGAGGGCTCCCGCTCCGGCGTCCCACCCCGGTGCGGTCTTCCTGCGGCCGGAGTCCCCCTCTCCCGCCGGTGCATCCACTATTCAATGTTTATATGGAAGTACTTTCACTGGGTCCACCGCTCCGTTCACGAGAGCGAGGACTATCAACTGCTCATTGGTGTCGACGTTCAGTCGTGTTCTCAATTCGCGGAGGAGGCGCCTCAGGTGGGTCGGTGTGAACCCCAGCCATTCGGCCGCCACTTCCTGATTGGGTGCTGATATGAGACAACAGAGGAGTCTGGATTCTTCCTTTGAAAACTGCTGTGACTGCCGGGACTGCACACGCTTCTCCTTCGCCGCGTGGACGGTGGGTTTCCTGGCCACTGTTGGAACGATCGATGAGAACCTGCGACCGTAGCGTAGCAAGTGGTCGACATTCGAGGGGTTCAAGCGCGCGGCGGACCACGTTGCGCGCCAACAATAAGCACACTGGCACCTCCTGTTCCTCAGGTCCCTTGCGGGGTCGCGGGGCTCGGTGATGTTCGGTTTCGAACACGAGTGTGGCAGGTCCGACCCCCCTCGTCTAGATTGAGGGTAGACCGACATCGCACATACGGCAGGACAGTTCCCCGGCACTATTGGGGGAACCTGTCGCGACTTGACCGTATGCTCATCCGACCCCAGCTGAAACCAATTATTCGACGGCCCTACCCGGTCGCTTGATTCGTGCTGCCTGAAATCATCGGGGCGCGCCGACGTGCATGCTCCCCGCAATCCCGGAACATTCATTCGGAGGTTTGTAACACAATGGAAATCACTCCACAAGAGACTGGTAAGTTCGGCGCGATCGTGACCGGCTTCGACGCCGCCACCGCGACCGCCGAGGAGCTCCAGCGGATCAAGGACGCCGTCTACGCCGACCGGATCGTCCTGCTCAAGGACCAGGCCCTCGACACCGGCGGGTTCGTCGGGCTCGGGCGCGCCCTCGGCGAGGTCGAGACCTACTACGAGCCGATGTACCACCACCCCGAGCACGCCGAGGTCTTCGTTTCCTCGAACGTGCCGCAGGACGGGCAGCAGGTCGGGGTGCCGAAGACCGGGAAGTTCTGGCACGCGGACTACATGTTCATGCCCAGGCCCTTCGGCCTGACGCTCATCTACCCCCAGCAGGTGCCCGAGAAGAACCGCGGCACCTACTTCATCGACATGAGCGAGGCCTACGAGCGCCTGCCCGAGCACCTCAAGCTCGCGGTCAAGGACACGTACTGCCTGCACAGCCCCCGCAAGTACTTCAAGATCCGGCCCAGCGACGTCTACCGGCCGATCGGCGAGATCTACGAGGAGATCGAGCTCAAGACGCCGCCGGCGAAGCACCCCACGGTGTTCGAGCACCCCGTGACCGGCCGCCCGGTGCTCTACGCGAGCGCGGGCCTGACCTACGCGATCGAGGACGCCGACGGCAACGACCTCGGCGACCTGCTCGAACAACTGTTCGAGGCCACGGGCCAGACCGACATGACCTTCCCCGAGGACGTCGTGCACCTCCAGACCTTCGAGCGCGGCGACCTCCTCGTGTGGGACAACCGGGCCCTCATCCACCGGGCCCTGCACACCACGACCCCCGAGCCGGCGGTCTCGTTCCGCGTAACCGTGCACGACGACCACCCGTTCTACGCGCAGGCCGACGCCTGATGGCCACAGCCCAGGAGTCGTCCACCCCGCTCGGCAGTGCTCAGCTCGACCGTGCACATCACGACGGTGCACTGCTCGACCGTGCCCTGCTCGACCGTGTCCTCAAGGTCTACAAGCCGCACTGCCGGTACCTGCAATCCGCACAGGTGCCGCCCGGGGACGCGGTCCGAGCGGCGTGCGAGTTCGAGATCCCGGAGTCGTGCTACATCGACGACACCGGGCACTTCAACTCCGTCGAGTTCAACATCTGCTACAACCAGGCGCTCTACTGGCTCGTCGCGACGTCGGTGCGCGACCGGCTCCTGCCGGTGCTGTCCGGCTGGTCGATGGACGACTTCTGGGCACGCCAGCTCCCCGACATCTACATCGCCGCGTACGAGGCCGTCTTCCGCGCCCCGATGCGCGGCCGGGAGCTGTTCCACGGCGAGCTGGAGGTCAAGCGCGCCAAGGTGCGCCGCGCCTCGGCGGGGCGCCCGGGCGTGGTCTGGCTCGACACCGCCTGCCGCTTCTGGGAGGACGGCGGCGGCAACGCCGACGGCCGCATCCGCATCGCGGTCACCAACCTCCCCGAGGAGGACGATGTCCGCCCCTGAACCGCCGCTCAGCGGCGAACTGCGGCGCCTGCCGCTGGCCGAGCGCAGGGATGCGCTCCGCGAGGCCGTCCACGCCGAGTTCCGGACCGTGCTGTTCCTGTCCGCGGACGACCAGGTGCCCGAGGACGAGGACTACTTCTCCCTCGGCGTCACCTCCATCGGCCTGATGGAGATCAAGGACCGGCTCGACGAGCGCCTGGGCGCCTCCATCAGCGCCGCCGCGCTGTTCAACCACCCGACGGTCGAGCAGTTCATCGAGCACCTCGTGGCCGACGTGCTCGCCGACCAGTTCACCGCGAGGCAAGCGGCGCCCACGGCGCCGGGGAATCCGCAAGGGAGACCATGATGAGTGCAGGAACGTCCGCGAACGAGCCGATCGCCATCGTCGGCGCGGCGGTCAACATGCCCGGCCCGAACCGGGACCTCGACGGCTTCGCGGCGTTCCTGCGCGAAGGCCGCACCGCCTCCGGGCCCGTCCCGGCCGACCGCTGGGACGCCTCGGCGCTGGAGGCGACCCCCTACGGCGCCTTCATCGAAGGGCTCGACCAGTTCGACGCCCGGTTCTTCGGCATCTCCCCGCGCGAGGCCGACTATATCGACCCGCAGCAGCGACTGGTCCTGGAGACCTCCTGGCGGGCACTGGAGTCGGCCGGCGTCGACACCGCGCCGCTGCGCGGCGGCAACGGCGGCGTCTACATGGGAGTGAGCTGCGTCGACTACGCCGTGGAGGTCGAGACCCTCGCCTACGAGGACCTCAACGCGCACGTGGGCACCGGCAGCGCCCACAGCGCCGTCCCCGGCCGCGTCTCCTACTTCCTGGGCTGGCGCGGCCCCAGCGTCGCCTTCGACACCGCCTGCTCCTCCTCGCTCGTCGCACTCCACCAGGCCGCGCAGGGACTGCGCCTGGGCGAGTGCGACATCGCGCTCTCCGGCGGCGTCAACGCCATGCACCACCCGCGCAACCACATCATCTTCACCGAGGCGGGGATGCTCTCGCCCGACGGGAAGTGCAAGACCTTCGACGACGCGGCCGACGGCTACCTGCGCTCGGAGGGCTGCGGCGTCGTCGTCCTCAAACGCCTCGCCGACGCCCGGCGCGACGGCGACACCGTGCTGGCCCTCATCCGCGGCTCCGCGGTCGGCCAGGACGGCGCCAGCGGCGGGCTCACCGTCCCGCACGGCGGCGCCCAGGAGCGCGTCATGCGCGCCGCGCTCGCCTCCGCCGGGCTCGGCCCGCTCGACGTCCAGTACGTCGAGGCGCACGGGACCGGGACCTCGCTGGGCGACCCGATCGAGATGGGCGCCGTCCAGGCCGTCTTCGGCGCCCCGCGCGAGCGCGCCGAACCGGTCCTGGTCGGCTCCGTCAAGACCAACCTCGGGCACATGGAGCCCGCCGCCGGGATCTCCGGGGTCCTCAAGACCGTCCTCCAACTGCGCGAGGGCACCGTCTTCCCGCACGTCAACTTCGCGAACCCCTCGCGGCACATCCCCTGGGACCGCTACGCGGTCGAGGTGCCCACGAGCCCGCGCGCCTGGCCGGGCGAGTCGCGGCGCGCCGTGGTGAACTCCTTCGGCTTCCAGGGCACCCTCGCGAGCGTCGTCATCGAGCAGGCCCCGCCGCCCGAGCCCGCGCCGAGCGTCCCCGATCCGGCCGCCGCCGTGTTCACCCTCTCCGCGCGCACCGAGACCGCGCTCGACGCGCTCGCCGCGGCCTACCGCGAGCACCTCGCCGCGCACCCGGACGCCTCCGTCCACGACCTGTGCCACACCGCCAACGTCGGGCGCACGCACCTGCCCGAACGCCTCGCCGGGGCCGTGCGCGACCTCGCGGGCCTCGACGCGCTCCTGGCGCGCGGACGCGGTGAGAAGCGCCGCCCGCGCAAGGTGGCTCTGCTCTTCACCGGCCAGGGCGCCCAGTACCCGGGCATGGGCCGCGACCTCTACCGCGAGTTCGCCGTCTTCCGCGACGTCCTCGACGAGTGCGACCGCCGCCTCGAACCCCACCTCGGTCTGTCCATCAAGGACATGATGTTCGGGGAGGACCCGGAGCTGCTGCGCCGCACCGGGTACGCGCAGCCCGCGCTGTTCAGCCTCGAATACGCGCTCGCGAAACTGTGGCAGTCCTTCGGGGTGCGCCCCGACGTCCTCATCGGGCACAGCATCGGCGAGGTCGCCGCCGCCGCGGTCGCCGGGCTCTTCGACCTGCCCGACGCGGTCGCGCTCGTCGCCGCCCGCGCCCGCCTCATGCAGTCGGTGACCGCCGAGGGCGCCATGGCCGCCGTCGCCGCCCCCGTCGAGGAGGTCGCGCCGCTCCTGGAAGGACACGACGACCTGGCCCTGGCCGCGGTCAACTCCCCGCGCCAGTGCGTCGTCTCCGGCGCCGCCGCCGCCGTCGCGGCCGTCGCCGAGCGCCTGCGCGCCGACGGGCACGACGTGACGCCGATGCGCGTCTCCCACGCCTTCCACTCCCCGCTCATGGCCGAGATCCACGACGACCTCGTCGCCGCCCTCTCCGGCATCCGCTGGCGGGAGCCGGAACTGGGCCTCGTCTCCAACGTGACCGGCGAGCGCGCCGTGTTCGAGGAGATCGCCACCCCCGAGTACTGGGCCCGGCACCTGCTGTCCCCCGTGGACTTCAAGGGCGGCATGGAGGCCATCGTACGCCGCGGCGCCCACTGCTTCATCGAGGTCGGCCCCTCCGCCGTCCTCACCGGGCTCGGCCGCTCCTGCACCACCGGCGGCGACCACGTCTGGGCCGCGAGCCAGCGCCGCGACGACGCCGAGACGGCGATCCGCGAAGCCGCCGCGAAGGTGTACGCCGCGGGCGTCAACCTCGACTGGACGGCCTTCCACGCCGGGCGGCGCCGTCCCCTGGTCGCCCTGCCCGAGTACGCGTTCGAGCACCGCAGGCACTGGCTGCCCGCCGCCGGGCCGGCGCGCGGCGCCGCCTCCGGCGCGGCGCACCCGCTCCTGGGCACCGAGACCACCACGACCGAGCAGCACGAGGCGGGCGTGCGGGAGTTCGCCGCCGAACTGCGCGCGAACGCGCCGGAGTACCTGGCCGACCACGTGGTGGCCGGGCAGACGCTGTTCCCCGGGGCCGGGTACGCCGAGATCGCGCTCGCGCTCCAGGACGCGGTGTTCGGGGAGAACCGGCGCCCGATCGAGGGCCTGCGCATCCACGAGCCGCTGCTGCTGGGCGAGGAGCCCACGGCGGTGCGCACCTGCCTGCGCTCGGTCGCGGGCGGCGGGGCCGAGGTCGAGATCGTCTCGGTCGCGGGCGGAGCCGAGCGGCGCCACGCCACGGCGCGGATCGCCCCGGCGAGCGGCACCTTCGGGGAGCTGAGCCTCGTGGAGGAGCTGCGGGCCGCCGACGTCCCGGGCGTCGCGATCGGCGCCGACGAGTTCTACGAGCAGCTCGCCGAGCTGGGCCTGGAGTACGGGCCGCGGTTCCGGCTCGTGACCGCCGTGGCGCGGACCGGGCGCGGCACCGCCGCCGGGACGCTCGCGGCGGCCGACGCCGCCGGGGTCGAGCAGCTGCCACCGCCGGTCATGGACTGCGCGATGCAGTCGCTCGTGGCCGCCGTGGACGGCGGCGAGACGTACCTGCCGGTCGGGTTCGGGCAGGTGCGGCTGTTCAAGAAGCCCAAGGGCGCCTTGCGGAGCCTGGTGCGCCTGCGCGAGCCGGCCGCGGGCGAGGACGCGGACCTGTGCGCCGACGTGGTGCTCCTGGACGCGGGCAACGCGCCCGTATTCGTCCTCAAGGGACTTGAACTCAAGCGCATGGCGCAGTCGGCGAACCGGGCGCCGATGGTGCACGAGACCCGCTGGCTCAAGCGCTCGCTCGCGCAGGTCGCGCCGCAGTCGGGGACGCGCCGCGTGCTCCTGGTCGGCGCCCTCGCCGCGGACTTCCCCGGGGTGCGGCTCGCCGAGGCGGGCGTGCGCCTGGAGGCGGCGCCCGACGCCGCGGGCGCCGAGGTGCTGCTGTCCCACCAGACCACCGACGCCGCCTGGTTCTGGACCCGCGGCGAAGGGGCCGAGGGGATGCGCGAGGCGACCGAGCGGAACTTCCGCGACCTGCTGCGCTTCGCGTCCGCATTGGACGCCAGGGCGCCCGAGGCGCGGCTGTGGCTGGTCACCGAAGGGGCGCAAGTGGTCCCGGGCGACCGCACCGCGGGCCGCGACGTCGGCGACCTCGCGGCGGCGGCGCTGTGGGGCTTCGGGCGGACCATGCGCAACGAGTACCCGCGCCGCCGCGTGACCCTCGTGGACCTGGCGCCGGGCGGCTCGCGCGAGCCGCTCGCGGACGAATGGCTCGCGGGCGAGGGCGGCACCGGCGAATCGCAGGTGGCGCACCGCGACTCGGGGCGCCACGTGCGCCGACTCGTCAGCCGCCCGCCCGTCGACGGCGCCGCCGTGGCGCTCGTGGTGGACGAGCGGACCGGCACCGTCGCCACCGCGCCGCACGAGAGCGCCGCACCGGTCGGCGACGAGGTCCGCGTCCGCGTGCACGCCGCCGGGCTCAACTTCAAGGACGTCCTCAACGCGCTCGGGATGCTCCGGCGCTACGCCGAGGACGCCGGGATCGAGTACCGGCCGCTGCCGCTGGGCTTCGAGGGCGCGGGCACCGTGCTCGACGCGGGCCCCGACGCCGCCTTCAAACCGGGCCAGGAGGTCGTCTTCAGCCACCTCGGCGCGCTCAAGGGGACGGTCACCGTGCCCTCGGCCGCCGCGGTCCCCAAACCGGCCGGACTCTCCTTCGCCCAGGCCGGCGGCATCGCCAGCGCGTTCCTGACCGCGCACCACTCGCTGCACGGGCTCGCGGGCCTGCGGCCCGGGGACACGGTGCTGGTGCACGCGGCCGCGGGCGGGGTCGGGCAGGCCGCGGTGCAGCTCGCGAAGCTCGCGGGCGCCGAGGTGTACGCGACCGCGAGCCCCGGGAAGCACGCGCTGCTGCGGTCCCAGGGCGTCGAGCACGTGTGGAGTTCACGGAACCTCGACTTCGCCGAGGGGATCCTGGAGCGCACGGGCGGACGCGGCGTCGACGTGGTCGTCAACAGCCTCAACAAGGACTACATCCCGGCGGGCGTCAAGGCGCTCGCCGAGGGCGGGCGGTTCGTGGAGCTGGGCAAGATCGGGATCTGGTCGCCCGAGCGGTTCGCCGCCGAGCGCCCGGACGCGTCCTACTTCAACTTCGACCTCAGCGAGGTGCCCGAGCCGGAGCTGACGGACCTGACCAACCGCATCCTGCGCGAGGTCGCGGACCTGTTCGACCGGGGCGACCTGTCGCCGCTGCCGACGACGGTCTACGGGCTCGACGAGATCGAGGAGGCCTTCGCGGTCTTCGGGCGCGGGGCGAACGTCGGCAAGCTCGTCGTCGCCTTCGCCGACGACGAGGCCCCCGCGGCGGCGCCGCTGGCGGTCCGGCCCGACGAGACGTACCTGATCACCGGCGGTTCGGGCGCGCTCGGGCTGGTCGCGGCGCGCACGCTCGTGGAGCTCGGCGCCCGGCGGATCGCGCTTATGAGCCGCCGGGCTCCCGAAGGGGGCCTTCCGGACTTCGGCGAGGGCGTCGCGGTGGAGCACCTGGCCGGGGACGTGGGCGAGGCCGCCGACGTGCACCGGGTGGTCGAGCTGCTGAAGTCGGGACCGCACCCGCTCGGCGGGGTCGTGCACGCCGCGGGCGTCCTGGACGACGCGCCGATCACCGAGCAGACCTGGGAGCGCCTGGCGACGGTGCTGGGCCCCAAGGCGTTCGGCGCGCACCTGCTGCACGAGGCGCTCGCGGGGCACCCGCTGCGGTTCTTCGTGTCGTACTCGTCGGTGACGTCGGTGCTGGGCACGCCGGGGCAGGCGAACTACGCCGCCGCGAACGCCTGCCTCGACGAGCTCATGCGCTGGCGGGCCGCCGCCGGCGGTGCGGGCTTCAGCGTCGGCTGGGGACCGTGGGCCGGGGCCGGGATGGCCGCGCGGCTGGACGAGCGCGCGGCCGAGGGGATCGCGCGGCGCGGCGTCAAGGCGCTGCGGCCGCGCGCGGCGATGCGGGCGCTGCGCGAGGCGCACGCCAGGCCGATCGCGCACGCGCTCGTCGGCGAACTGGACTGGGCGGCGTACGTGGCCGCGCAGACCGGCGAGGACCCGCTGTTCCACCTCGTGGCGGCCGACCGGCCGAAGGCGGCCGAACTCGACCTGGAGGCCCTGCGGGCCGCCGACGCGGGCGAGCGCGTCGCGGCGATCGGCGAGCTGCTGCGCGGGGCGATCCGCGACGCGCTGCACTACGACGAGGCCGAGACCGTCGACCCCGACGCGCGCTTCTCGGAGCTGGGGCTCGACTCGCTCATGGCCGTGGAGCTGCGCAACGCGCTGGAGGCGGCGTTCCGCAGGCCGCTGCCGGCGAGCCTGGTCTTCGACCACCCGTCGATCCCCGAGCTGGTGGCGTTCCTCGACGGCGAGCTCGTCGGCGCGGACGCCCCCGAAGCGACTGCGGCCGAGTCGCTCTCGGACGAGGCCGCCGCCGCGGAGCTCGAAGCGCTCAGGGGCCTGGCATGAGCATGAGGGCGTACATCGACTCGCTGCGGGAGCTGTCGCGGCCGCAGCTGGAGCTCATGCTCGCGCGGCGGCGCCGCGAGGAGACCGAGCCGATCGCGGTGACGGGCATGGGATGCCGCTTTCCCGGCGGGATCGACTCGCCGGAGGCGCTGTGGCGCCTCGTCGGCGCCGGGTCGGTCCTGGCGACGAAGGGGGCGGGCCCGCCGGTGGACGGGCGCGGGCGCCCGCGCTGGAACCTGGAGGCGCCCGACCTCGCGCCGATCGCGGCGGTCCTGGGCGACGGGGCCTACCTCGACGGGGTGGACCTGTTCGACCCCGGCTACTTCGGCATCACCGAAGCCGAAGCGCCGCACATGGACCCGCAGCAGCGCGTCCTGCTCATGGCCGCGGCCGAGGCGCTCCAGGACGCGAACCTCACCCGCGCCGGGCTGCGCGGCTCGCGCGTCGGCGTCTACATCGGATCGAGCACGGTGGAGTACCAGGTGGCGCGGTTCCGCAACGGGGCCGGGCCGGAGGGCATCACCGCGCACTCGGCCTCGGGCGCCGCACTCAGCGGGCTCGCCTCGCGCACGGCGGTCGCCCTGGGCCTCAACGGACCCGCGCTGACGGTGGACACCGCGTGCTCCTCGGCGCTGGTGGCGCTGCACCTGGCGGTGGGGGCGCTGCGGCGGCGCGAGTGCGACACCGCGATCGTCGGCGCGGTGCACCTCCAGCTGTCGCCGTGGACGACCGCGGCGTTCGCGGCCACCGGGGCGCTCTCGCCGACCGGGTCGGCGCGGCCCTTCGCCGCCGACGCCGACGGGTACGTGCGCGCCGAGGGCTGCGGCGTCCTGGTGCTGCGCAGGGAGAGCGAGGCGGGCGAGGGCGCGTACGGGCTCGTGCGCGGCACCGCCGTGCACCAGCACGGGACGCGCTCGGACCTGACCGTGCCCTCCGGGGCGGGCCAGCTGCGGGTCATCGAGGACGCGCTCGCCGCGTCCGGTGTGGACCCGGTGCGCGTCGACTACGTCGAGGCCCAGGCGAACGGGCTGCGCCTGGCCGAGCAGGTCGAGCTGGAGGCCCTCGCCGAGGTCTACAAGGGGCCGGTGCGGCTCGGGTCGAGCAAGGCGAACCTCGGGTACCTCGAGACCGCCTCGGGCGCTTTGGGACTCATGAAGGCCCTCCTGGCGCTGCACCACGACGTGATCCCGCCGCAGCCGGGTGGCGGCCCCCGCTCCCCCGGCATCGCCGAGCACCTCATCGTCCCCGAGGAGCCGATGTCGTGGCCCGGCGGCAGCGACCGCTTCGCGGCCGTCAACGCCGCCGGGTTCACCGGGACCGGCGCGCACGCCGTCCTCCAGGGCGCCGCCGCGCCGCGGCCGCCGGGCGCCCCGTCCGGCCCGGTGCCGCTCGAACTTTCCGCGCACAGCCGCGAGGCCCTCGCCGCCACCGCGGCCCGCCTGCTCGACCACCTCGAACGGCGCGAGGACTGGGACCACGCCGAGGTGTGCCGCACCCTCGCGCTCGGCCGCGACCGCAAACCGGTGCGCTACAACGCCGTCGTCGCCGGGAGGCACGAGCTGCTCGACCGGCTCGCCGCGGCCGTCGCGGGCCGCCCGGGCGAGGCCGCCGCGACCGCCCACGAGTGGGAGGAGGGCGGGCGGATGCTCCGCCTGCCGCCCGACGCCTTCGTCTGCGAACCCTACTGGCTTGAGGAGTGCCGATGGCGCTGACACCGATCCACCACCCCGAACTGCGCACGGCCGTCGACACCGTCGGCTTCCACGCCGGGCGCCGCCCCGACCACCCCGCGATCGTCTGCCAGGGGCGCACCGTCACCTGGGAGGCCCTGCACCGCGAGAGCAACCGCACCGCGCGGTCCCTCGCCGCCGCCGGGCTCGGCGCCGGCGACCGCGTCGCCTACCTGGGCAAGGAGTCCGAGCACTACTACGAGCTGTTCTTCGCCTGCGCCAAGGCCGGGGTCGTCCTCGTGCCGGTCAACTGGCGCCTGGCCGGGCCCGAGGTCGAGTACCTGCTGCGCGACTCCGGCAGCGTCCTGGTGTTCGCCGAGGCCGAGTACGGGCCGCTCGTGGAGAAGGTCACCGGGACGCTGCCGCTGCGCCCGGACGTGGTCCTCGTGGACGGCGGCGCCGACCGCGGCGCGGGCCTGCGCCAGTGGAAGGGCGACGCGACCTACGCGAACCTCGTGTTCACGCCCGGCCCCGACGACCCGGTCGTGCAGATCTACACCAGCGGCACCACCGGGATGCCCAAGGGCGTCGTCCTCGCCCACCGCAGCTTCTTCAAGGTCCGCGACGCGCTCGCCGGGGCGGGCGAACGCTGGGTGGACTGGTACCCCGAGGACGTCAGCCTCATCGCCATCCCCGGCTTCCACGTCGGCGGCCTGTGGTGGGCCATGCAGGGCTTCAACGCCGGAGTGACCAATGTGGCCATGCCGATGTTCGTCTCCGAGGACGCCGTGGCGCTCATCCGCGACCTCGGCGTCACCACCACCTGCATGGTCCCCGCGATGCTCCAGATGGCGCTCTCGGACTCCAAGGACCACAACGACTTCGCGACCCTGCGCAAGGTCACCTACGGCGGCGCGCCGATCGCCGAACCGCTCCTCAAGGCCTGCCTCGACGCGATGGGCTGCGAGTTCGCACAGTTCTACGGGCTCACCGAGACCGGCAACACCACCGTGTGCCTGCCGCCGGAGGCCCACGTCCCCGGCAGCCCGCTCATGGCCGCCGCCGGGCGGCCCTACCCCGGCTTCGCCGCCGAGATCGTCGACGAGGACGGGAAGGCGCTGCCGACCGGGGAGGTCGGCGAGATCCGCGTGCGCACCCCCGCCCGCATGATCGAGTACTGGAACCTCCCCGAGGCCACCGAGTCCACACTGGTCGACGGCTGGATCCACACCGGAGACGCCGGCTACATGGACGCGGACGGCTACGTGTTCGTATGCGACCGCATCAAGGACACCATCATCGTCGCCGGAGAGAACGTCTACCCCGCCGAGATCGAGAAGGCCATGTGCGAGCACCCCGCCGTGAGGGAGGCGGCCGTCGTCGCCGTGCCCGACAATCGTTGGGGGGAGACCGTCCACGCGGTGGTCGTCCTCGAACCCGGCGGCGAGGCGACCCCGCGCGAGATCACGGTCTTCCTGCGGGAGCGCATCGCCGACTTCAAGCTCCCCACGGGCTACGAGTACATGGACCGTCTGCCCCGCAACCCCAGCGGGAAGATCCTGCGCCGCGAGCTCCGTGAGAAGCACTGGACCGGCCTGTCACGCCGAGTGAACTGAGGAATCGGATGCGCACCGCTGAAAAGACCGTCTCGCTCTCCCTGCGCGCCCTCGCGGGCGCCTCACCGCGCCTCGCCGGGCGCGCCGCCTTCTACCTCTTCTGCCGCCCCATGGGCCGCGGCAAGGTCCGCGAGCACGAGCGGGCCGTCTACGACCGCGCCGAGCGGTCCGCGATCACCGTGGACGGCAACGAGGTCGTCGTCTACCGCTGGGGCGGCGGCGAACGGCCCGTGGTCCTCTCCCACGGCTGGGGCGGCCGCGCCTCCCGCTTCGCCGACCTCGTCCAGGCCCTCCTCGACCGCGGCGTCCCCGTGATCGCCTTCGACGCGCCCGGCCACGGCGAGTCCGGCGGCACCGGCACCCACATCCTCCAGTTCGAGGCCATCTTCCAGCGCCTCTACAAGGACCACGGGGCCTTCCGCGGCACCGTCGGCCACTCCTTCGGCAACCTCGGCATGTTCAAGGCCCTGCGCTCGGGCGTCGAGGCCGAACGCGTCGTCTCCGTCAACGGCGTCTGCGACTTCTTCCACCTCCTCGACGTCTTCGCCGAACGCCTCGGCCTGAACGAACGCGTCAAGCAGGACCTCCGCGAGCGCTCCGAACGGCTCCTGGACTCCGGCACCGACATCTGGGACACCTTCTCCGTCTCCCACGACCCCGACCGCGTCCAGGCCCCGATCCTGGTGGTGCAGGACGAGGACGACGACACCGTCGACCCCGGCCAGGCCCGCCGCATCACCGCCGCGTTCGCACCGCGCGCCCGCCTCATGACCACCGAGGGCCTCGGCCACCGGCGCGTCCTGCGCGACCCGGCGGTCATCGCCGCCGTCGCCGACTTCGTGGAGGGCGACCATGACTGACCCCGCACCCGCCGCCGTCATCGCCGGCGTCGGCGCCTGGGTCCCGCCGCGCGTGGTCACCAACGACGACCTCGCCGCCCGCATGGACACCTCCGACGAGTGGATCCGCACCCGCACCGGCATCCGCAGCCGCCACTTCGCCGAACCCGGCACCGCCACCTCCGACCTCGCCGTCGAGGCCGGACGCCGGGCCCTCGCCTCCGCGGACGTCCACGTCGACACCGTCGTGGTCGCCACCATCACCCCCGACCAGCAGCTCCCGCACACCGCGCCGCTCGTCGCCGAGCGCCTCGGCCTCGGCGGCGCCGCCGCCTTCGACGTCAGCGCCGCGTGCAGCGGCTTCGTCTACGGCCTCGCCGTCTGCGCCGGACTCATCGCCGCGGGCACCTCCCGCGCCGTCCTGTTCATCGGCGCCGACACCTTCTCCACCACCCTCAACCCCGACGACCGCACCAGCGCCGTCATCTTCGGCGACGGCGCCGGAGCCGTCGTCCTGCGCGCCGGGAACGCCGCAGAACCCGGCGCCCTGGGCACCTTCGACCTCGGCAGCGACGGCGGCCAGTGGGAGCTGGCGACCATCCGCGGCGGCGGCTCCCGCCAGCGCCTCGCCGCCG
The DNA here is from genome assembly GCF_004912155.1 of Glycomyces paridis. Taxonomy (GTDB): domain Bacteria; phylum Actinomycetota; class Actinomycetes; order Mycobacteriales; family Micromonosporaceae; genus Glycomyces; species Glycomyces paridis. The sequence continues at coordinate 252,202 of NZ_STGX01000006.1, forward strand.
CGCCCTTCGACCCCGCCGACGAGTACTTCGCGATGGAGGGCAAGGCCATGTTCAAACAGGCCGCGCTCCGCATGGCCGACTCGGCGCGGATCGTCGCCAAACACGCCGGATGGCGCATCGAGGACGTCGACCGGATCGTCTCGCACCAGGCGAACCTGCGCATCGTCGAGCAGGTCGCCTATGAACTCGGGGTGCCCGCGGCGCACTGCCTGTCCAACATCGACAGCGTGGGGAACACCGTGGCCGCCTCCATCCCGCTGGCGATGGCCGACGCGGTCGCCAAGGGCGACCTGCGGCCCGGCCACCGCGTCCTCGTCCTCGCCTTCGGCGGCGGCCTCACCTGGGGCGGCACCGCCGTGCGCTGGCCGAGCCTGCGGCTCGCCGACCCGACCCTTCCGAACACTAGGAGTGCGAACCCATGACCGACCTCTACCGACGCCTGGGAGAGCTGCTGGTGCAGCGCTGCGACGTGCAGCCGGGCGACCTCTCCCCCGAGACGACCTTCGAGCGGCTGGGACTGAGCTCGATGGACCTCGTCACCCTCGCGATGGCCTTCGAACGCGAACTGGGCGTCGAGGTCGACGAGGACGACTTCCCTCCGGACTGGACGCTCGTCGAGGCCGCGCGGCACCTGGAGAAGCGGGTCGCCGAGCGCCCGAACCCCCTTGAGAGGACCTGAAGATGACCGAAACCTGCCCCATGCACCAACAGCCGACCGTGCTCTACGACGAGGACTTCTTCGCCGACCCGTACCAGGCGTACGCGGCGCTCCACGAGGACGGCCCGGTCCACCGGGTCTACCTGACCGACGGCGTGCCGGTGTGGCTCGTCACCGACTTCGAGGCCGCCCGGGACGCGCTGCGCGACCCGCGGCTCTCGCGCCGCGACCGCCACGCCGGGGAGGGCCTGAAGAGCCAGGTGCTGCCCGAGCCGCTGCGCACCGGGAACCTCCTGGTGGAGGACCCGCCCGAGCACACGCGGCTGCGGCGGTTCATGAAGTTCGCGTTCACCGCCAAGCGGGTCGAGGCGATGGAGCCGTGGGTCAGGGCCCATGTGGACGAGTGCCTGGACGCCGTGGTCGAGGGCGAAACCGACCTCATGGCCGCGCTCGCCGCGCCGCTGCCGATCAACGTGATCGCCGAGCTGCTCGGCGTCCCCGAGGAGCACCGCGGGAAGTTCCGCGAGTGGGCCGACGCCCTGCTGGGCGACGACCGGCAGGCCGCCAACGCGGCGGGCGGCGAACTCCTCATGTTCTGCGTGGAGCTCATACAGATCAAGCGGGCAGCGCCCGGCGACGACCTCATCTCGGCATGGCTGTCGGCCGCCGACGAGGAGGGCGACGCGCTCAGCGGCAACGAACTGCTGGGCATGATCTTCATCCTCGTCGTGGGCGGCTTCGACACCACCGTCGGCGCCATCGGGAACGTCGTCGCGGCGCTGCTGGGCGACCCGGCGAACGTCGCGACGCTGCGCGAGCACCCCGACCTCATCCCCGCGGCCGTCGACGAGCTGCTGCGCTACGACGGGTCGGTGCACTCCAGCGTCCGCTACTTCGCCATGGAGCCCATGGAGATCGGCGGCACGAAGATCGACACCGGGGACGCCGTCGTGGTCGCCATCGGCGCCGCGAACCAGGACCCGAAGCACTACCCGGAGCCGCGCACGCTCGACTTCGGACGCGACAAGGGCCGCAACCTCGCCTTCGGCAACGGCCCCCACCACTGCCCGGGCGAACACCTGGCCCGGCTGGAGATCCACCTGTCCGTCGAGGCGCTCCTGCGCCGCTTCCCCGCGATCGCGCTGGCCGAGTCGAGCGAGAAGCTCGCCTGGCGGCGCTCGCACATCGTCCGGGTCCTCAAGCGTCTGCCGGTCGTCGTCTGAATGGCCCCGCGCGAAGGGCGCCTGCTCGGCGTCAGCGATCTGCACGTCTCGCACGGTCCCAACCGTGCGGTCGCCGCGGCGCTGGCGCCGGGCCACCCCGACGACTGGCTGCTGGTGGCCGGGGACGTGGCCGAGCGGGTCGAGGACGTGGCCGAGACCCTGGCGCGGCTGCGGGAGCGGTTCGCGGCGGTGGCGTGGGCGCCGGGGAACCACGAGCTGTGGACCGTGCGGGGGGGCGAACCCCAACGCGGGCAGGAGAAGTACGAGGAGCTGGTGCGGCGGCTGCGGGCCGTCGACGTGCTGACCCCCGAGGACGAGTTCGCGGTGTGGAAGGGCGAGGGCGGGCCGCTGGCGGTCGCGCCGCTGTTCCTGGGCTACGACTACACGTTCCTGCCGGAGGGCTGCGGCACGCCCGAGGAGGGCCTGGCGGCGGCGCACCGCGCGGGCGTGGTGTGCACCGACGAGTACCTGCTCGAACCCGATCCGCATCCGAGCCGCGCAGACTGGTGCCGGGCTCGCGTGGCCGAGGCCGAGTCGCGCCTGGAGGGCTGCGACCTGCCGCTGGTCCTGGTCAACCACTACCCGCTGGTGCGCGAGCCGACGCGGGCGCTGCGCCACCCGGAGTTCGCGCAGTGGTGCGGCACCGAGCTCACCGCCGACTGGCACCGGCGCTTCCCGGTGGCCGCGGTCGTCTACGGCCACTTGCACATCCCGCGCACCACCTGGCACGACGGGGTGCCGTTCCAGGAGGTCTCGCTCGGCTACCCGCGCGAGCACGGCGGCCGCCCGTACGCGCCCCGCGAGCTGCTGCTGGGCCCGACGTGATCGCCGGTCTGCTGCCGGCCGCGGCGGTCTGCGAGGAGACGCGCGGCGACGCCGACGAGCGGGAGCTGTACGAGCAGGAGCGGGCGCTCATCGCCGGGGCCGTCCCCCGCAGGCGCGCCGAGTTCGCGACCGTGCGGGCCTGTGCGCGAAAGGCTTTGGACCGCATGGGGATCGCGCCGGTCCCGATCCTGCGGGGCGAGCGGCGCGAGCCGCTGTGGCCGCCGGGCGTCGTCGGCTCCCTCACGCACTGCGCCGGGTTCCGGGCCGCCGCGCTCGCGGACGCCCGCGACCTCGCGGCCCTCGGCATCGACGCCGAACCCCACGCGCCGCTGCCGGAAGGGGTGCTCGGGGCGGTGACGCTGGCGCCGGAGCGGAGGATGCTCGCGGCGCTCGCCGAGACGGACGGGGGCGTGCACTGGGACCGGGTCCTGTTCTCCGCCAAGGAGTCGGTGTTCAAGGCCTGGTTCCCGGCGACCCGCCGCTGGCTCGGGTTCGAGGACGCCGAGGTGGTGCTGGAGCCCGGCGGGCGCTTCGTCGCGACGGTGCTCGCGGCGGAGGCGCCGTTCGCGGGCTTCGAAGGCCGGTGGGCGGTGCGGGACGGCGTGATCGCGACCGCGACGGCCGTGGAGGCCTAGGGGGTGTTGGCCAACCCCTGACGGCCGCTGGCCGGTCCATTTGCCCGCTCGCTTCGTTGTCGGCCCTTTGGATACAACCCCGGTATCCAAAGGGCCTTCCGCGGCCTCGGCGACGCTTGCGAGCCGTAACTGTGCAGAGTGAGCGAACAAATGGCCTCGGCCATCGACTCGCCGGGGGTTTGCAAACACCCCCTAGGAGCCGTCGAGCGCGCCCCGGTCACCACCCCGGGACCTTGCGGGCGCGCTCGACGGCGGGTCTCAATCGGCCGCGGCCGTCTCGGGTTCGGCGGCGGCGCTGCGCGGGATGACGGTGAGCGCGATGAGGACGGCGGCGCCGAAGAGCACGGCGCTGAGCGTCAGGCCGAGCCCGTAGCCGTCGTTGAGGGTCTGGGGCGTGACGGTGTCGCCGGTGCGCTCGTTGGCGGCGGTGCCGAGGGCCGCGAGGCCGAGCGAGGCGCCGATCTGCCGGGAGCTGTTGAGCAGGCCCGAGGCGGTGCCGTTCTCGCTCGGGGCGACGCCCGCGGTGGCGATGGAGACCACCGGTCCGAGGCAGAGCCCGAGGCCGAGGCTGGTGACGATGGCCGGGCCGAGGATGTCGGCGAGGAACGACCCGTCGGCGCTGATGAGCCCGAACCACGCGAAGCCGACCGTCGCCATGAGCCCGCCGCCGACGAGGAGCGTGCGGGCCGCGACCTTGTACCCGAGCCGGACCGAGATCACGGCGCCGACGACCACGCCGAACGCGAACGGCAGGAACTGGACGCCGGTCCTGGCCGCGCTCGTGCCGAGCACCACCTGGAGGTACAGGGACGCGAAGTAGAACGCCGCGGCCATCGCGGCGCCGAGGAGCAGGTTGTAGAGGTTCGCCCCGGCCACCGAGCGGTTCGTGAACAGGCCCAGGCGGATGAGCGGGTCGCGGGTCGTCGTGCGCTCGTTATGGACGAACGCGGCGAGCAGCACGGCCGCCACCGCGAGGGTCCCGAGCGTCTCCCATGAGGTCCAGGCGTTCTCGTCGGTGCGCACGACGCCGAACACGAGCAGCGTCATGCCCGCGGTGGCGAGGACGGCCCCGAGCACGTCGGGGCGCCCGCGGCGCTCGGCGGGCGGGTCGGCGGCGATGCCGCGCCAGGCCAGCGCGAGTGCGATGGCGGCCATCGGGACGCTCACGAACATCACCCACTCCCAGCCCGCGTACTCGGTGAGCAGGCCGCCGATGAGGACGCCGAGGGCGCCGCCGGCGGCGCTCATGGCGCTCCACACGCCGAAGGCGCGGATGCGGGCCCTCCCGGAGGGGAAGGTGGCCGTCAGCAGCGCGAGGGCGGCCGGGGCGAGGACGGCGGCGCCGATGCCCTGGGCGGCGCGGGCGGCGACGAGGTGGCCCGGTTCCTGCGCGAAGCCGCCCGCGAGGGAGGCGAGGCCGAACACGGTGAGGCCGATGAGGAGGATGCGCTTGTGCCCGTAGAGGTCCGCGATCTTGCCGCCGAGGAGGAGCAGGCCGCCGAAGGTGAGGGCGTAGGCGTGGACGACCCAGGTGAGGCCCACGGGGCTGAAGCCGAGGCTCGTGCCGATCTCGGGGAGTCCGAGGTTCACGACCGACATGTCGACGGAGACCATGAACTGCACCACGGCCACCGCGGCGAGGACGAGGCCCGTCCGCACGGTCGGCTCGGCGGCCGTCCCGCTCGCTGGTTTCACGCTGGTCACTCGCTACTCAACTCCTCTGCCGGGTTTGCGTGTAGAGTTTTGGAACATGTTCCGAAACTACCACGCGGGCCGCTCCCCCGTCGAGCGCGGCGGCCCGGCGCCGCCGCAGCGGGCCGGGGCGCGGCATGATGGACGGGTGACGCGAACGAAGACGCCCGGCCGCACCGGCAGGCCGCCGGTGACCTCCCGCGCGCAGATCGTGGCCGCGGCCCGGCGCCTCATCGACGAGGGCACCTGGGAGGGCCTGACGATCCGCCGCCTCGCCGCCGAACTCGGCATCGGCGCCACGACCCTCTACCACCACGTGCGCGACAAGGAGGAGCTGCTGCTCCTCCTGCTCAACGAGTGCACCGACCAGATCGCCCTCCCCGAACTGCCCGAGGACCCCCGCGAGCGCATCGTCGCGGCGGCCACCGCGATCCGCGACGCCCTCGCCGAATGGCCTTGGGCCGCAGAGGTCCTCGCGGTGGACGGCTTCATCGGCCGCCTCGGCGAGCCCGCCCTGAAGCTGGTCGAGACCGTCCTCGACGGCGCCGCGGCGGCGGGCTGCTCCCCCGAGCAGTCCGTGCACCTGTTCCGCTCGCTCTGGTACTACACCGTCGGCGAGATCCTCGTCCGCGCCGAACCGAAGGGCCCCGGCACCGCCCCCGCCGACCGCGACGCCTTCTTCGACGCCCTCGACGCTTCGGTCCTCCCCCGCCTCGCCGCCATCGGTGAGCGCTGGACGGACCTGGCGGCCCGCGACCGCTTCGCCGAAGGCCTGCGCGCCTTCGTGGACGGCCTCCTGGCCCAGGCCGAGGAGGAGCGGAAGGGTAACCGGCCGTAGCGGAACCGGTCCTCCCCGGCGGGCCCCTCGGGCGGCACGCCGCCGTGCACGCCCGGATCATCGCGCGCGGGCGCGCCGGGCAAACACCGAGCGAACGCGCCCGGATCGCCGTGCAAGACCGTGCCGGAGATACGCCCGCCCGGATCGCCCTGCCGTGGGAAACCGGCCGCCGAGTACCCGGCCCGCCGCCGACGATCGACCGCGTACCGCAGGAGAACCGGCCGAGGCGGTGGCGTTCCGAAGCCCGCTCAGGCGCCCGTCCTCCTCCGCCGATACCCCGTGGGTGTCGTGCCGTGAGCTCGGGCGAACTGGCGGGAGAAGTACATCGGGTCGTCGTAGCCGGACTCGCGGGCGACCGTCCCGACCGCCAGGTCCGTGCCGTCGAGGAGCTCCCGGGCCCGCGCCATGCGCAGCCCCACCTGGAACTGGAGCGGGGAGACGCCGATCCGCTCGCGGAACAGGGCGCTGAGCTGCGAGGCGCTGAGGCCGACCATCGACGCCAAGGCCTCCACCGAGGTCCGGCGCGGCGCGGTCGAGCGCAGGTGCGCCGCCGCCCGCTCCAGCGGGCTCGGGCCCGGTCCGGGCTCACGGCGGCCGGTCGCCGCGACCTCGGCGAGCGCGTGCCAGGCCGCGCCCGCGGCGCGGGTCAGGCCCGCCGTGGTCAGTCCGGCGTCGAGGGCGTCCACGGCCTGCGCGACGAGGCTCGCGACCGGCGCCGGGTCGCGCAGGTGCGTCACAGGGCCACCCGCGGCCTCCCGCGCGCCCAGCACCAGGTCGCGGGCGTCGGAGCCGGTGAAGTGCAGCCACCACAGCGTCCAAGGGTCCGCTTTCGACGCGCCGTACGCGTGCGGCACGCCCGCCTCCAGCAGCACCGCGCCGCCCCGGGCGACGGCGAAGTCCGCCTCCCCCGCCCGGCACCAGCCTTCGCCGCCGGTGCACACCAGGAGAATCTGCTCGCGGGCGCCGCGGGGCCGCGAGCGCCCGTGCCTTGCAGCGTGAGGAAAGTAGCCTGCGTCCGTGACCAGCAGCTTCCCTGCCACCGGGTGCGCCAGCGCCGCGTCGACCACGGGCCGGGGCACGACGAACATGCGCTGCCCCGCGAAGCCGTCGCGCACCGGTCCGGCCGTCGGTTCGTCCATGCCTTCCAGTGAAACGACCATCGACAGGCATGTCAATGGCCCGTAGGGTCGGACCCATGCCGAACGAGCCGTCCAGGATCGTCCTTCCCGCCGCCCCCGCCGACGCCGGTCCGGTCGCGGCCTGGCGCGAGCCGGTCGCGATCGACACGTACGAGCCCGACGCGCCCGACCGCTACCCCGCCTATCTCGACCAGCGCGTCTACCAGGGCTCCTCCGGCGCGGTCTACCCGCTGCCGTTCATCGACGGGGTCGCCCGCGAGCCGCGCCCGCGCGAGTGGGACGCGGTGCACCTGGAGAACCAGTACGTGCGGCTGATGATCCTGCCCGGGCTCGGCGGGCGCATCCACATCGGACTCGACAAGACGCGCGGGTACGACTTCTTCTACCGCAACGACGTCGTCAAGCCCGCGCTTGTGGGCCTCGCGGGGCCGTGGGTCTCCGGCGGCGTCGAGTTCAACTGGCCCCAGCACCACCGGCCCGCCACGCACCTGCCGGTCGAGTCGCTCATCGAGCGCGAACCCGACGGCGCCGTGACGGTCTGGTGCTCCGACCACGACCCGTTCACCCGCATGCAGGGCATGCACGGCGTGCGCCTGCGCCCCGGCAGCGCCCTGGTCGAGCTGCGGGTGCGCCTGGTCAACCGCACCGACGAGCCGCAGACGTTCCTGTGGTGGGCGAACGCGGCCGCGAAGGCCGGGGACGACTACCAGTCGTTCTTCCCCACCGACGTGCGCGTGGTCGCCGACCACGCCAAGCGGGCGACCACCACGTTCCCTGCGGCGCAAGGGCACTACTACGGCGTCGACTACCCCGCCCGCGCCGCCGGGCGCCCGGGCGCCGACCGGCTCGACCGGTACCGCAACATCCCGGTGCCGACCTCGTACATGTGCCTGGGCACCGAGGACGACTTCTTCGGCGGCTACGACCACGGCGCGGGGGCCGGGTTCGTGCACTGGGCCGACCACCGGATCGCGCCCGGCAAGAAGCAGTGGACCTGGGGCGACGCGCCGTTCGGGCAGGCCTGGGACGCGCACCTCACCGACGCGAACGGGCCCTATGTGGAGCTCATGGCCGGGGTGTTCACCGATAACCAGCCCGACTTCGCGTTCCTCGCGCCGGGCGAGACGCGCGTGTTCTCCCAGTACTGGTACCCGATCCAGGACACCGGGCCGGTTCATCAAGCCACATTGGACGCCGCCGTGCGACTCGACCTGAACGCCAACGGGTTCCGCATCGCCGCCGCCGTCACCGCCCCGCGCCCCTGCGCGCGCGTCGTGCTCCGCGCGGGCGAGCGGGTGCTCCACGAGGCCGCCGCCGACCTCGCCCCGGGCGCCCCGTACCTCCACGAAGGCGAACTCGACACGCCGGCGGCCGAATGCACGCTCACCGTCGAGCACGAGGGCCGCGTCCTCGTCTCCTGGCGGCCCAGGCCCGAACCGACCACGCCAGCCGTCGCCGAACCGGCGACCGAACCGCCCGCGCCCGAGCGGATCGCATCGAACGACGAGCTGTACCTGACCGGTCTCCACCTCGACCAGTACCGGCACGCCACCCGCAGGCCCGAGCCGTACTGGCGCGAGGCCCTGCGCCGCGACCCCGGCGACGCGCGCTGCAACACCGCGCTCGCCGCCCGGCTGCTGCGTGCGGGCCGCCTGGAGGAGGCCGAGGCGCACCTGCGCGCGGCCGTCGCGCGCCTCACCGGCCGCAACCCGAACCCGCGCGACGGCGAGGCCCACTACCGGCTCGGTCTCGTCCTCGCCCGCCAAGGCCGGGGCCCAGAGGCGAAGGAGGCCTTCGGGAAAGCGCAGTGGGACGCCGCGTGGGCCGACGCCGCCGCAGTCGCCACCGCCCGCCTCGACCTCGCCGCGGGCGACCCCGACGCCGCCGCTCTAGGCCTCGCCGAGGTCGTCGCCCGCAGTCCCCGGCACGTCCAGGCCCGCAACCTCGCCGCCGTCGCGGCCCTGCGCACCGGCGACGAAGCGCATGCCGCGGCGCTGGTCGACGGCACCCTGGCGGACGACCCGCTCGACGCGTGGGCCCGCGACCTCGCCGCGGGCCTCGGCCGGGACGCCGAGCGCACGACGGACCCGACGATCGCCCTCGACGTCGCCCTCGAATACCGGTCCGCGGGCGAATACGACAGGGCCGCAACGGCGCTGCAGGCCGCGGCCGCGCTCCCCGCCGCGCCCGGCCAGGTCAACGTCGCCCCGATCGCCTGGCTCCACCGCGCCGACCTCGAACGCGAACGCGGCGACGAGCCCGCCGCCGACCTTGCGCTGCAACGGGTCCGCGAACTCGACCGCACCTGGTGCTTCCCGTCGGCCACCGAGGACGACGCGCTCGCGCGCCTGCGGGCCGGCCACCCCGACGACCCGGTCCTGGCCGCGCTCGCCGGGCACCGGCTCTACGCCGCCGGGCGCCGCGGCGAAGCGATCAAGGCGTGGGAGGCCGCCGCGGGCACCGGCGACCCGGTCGTCCTGCGCAACCTCGGCGTCGCCGCCCACAACGTCCAGGGCGACCCGGACGGGGCCGCGCGCTGGTACACGCTCGCCCGCGCCGCCGCACCCGACGACGCCCGGCTCCTGTTCGAGGCCGACCAGCTCGAAGGGCGCCGAGGCGCCGATCCCGCGGCGCGGATCGCCGCGCTCGAAGCGCACCGCGACCTCATGGACCGGCGCGACGACCTCACGGTGCAGTACGCCGAACTCCTCACCTCCGCAGGCAGGCCCGCCGACGCGGTCGCCGTCCTCGCCGCGCGCCGGTTCCAGCCGTGGGAAGGGGGCGAAGGCCGCGTGCTCGCCGCCTGGGAGGAGGCGCACCTCGCCCTCGCACGGGCCGCGAACGGCGCCTCGGCGATCGCGCACGTGCAGTCCGCATTGGACGGTGCGTCGAACCTCGGCGAGGCCCGCCATCCGCTCGCCAACACCGCCGACCTCCACCTGGCGCTCGGCGACGCCCTCGCCGCCGCGAACGCGCCGGGCGCGCCGAAGGCCTGGGAGCGGGCCGCCGCGCAGCAGGGCGACTTCCAGACCATGCAGGTCCGGGCCCACTCAGAGCGCACCGCCGCCGCCATCACCGCCCTGCGGCGCCTCGGCCGCACCGAAGCGGCCGCGGCCCTGCGCGAGGACCTCGCGAAGTACATCGCCGAAGAGGACGGCGCGACCGCCGCGATCGACTACTTCGCGACCTCGCTGCCCGCCATGCTCCTGTTCACCACCGATGTGCAAGCGGCGCACGATCTTCGCGTGCAGGTGCTGCGCGCGCAGCTCGCGGCGCTCGACGGCGACCGCGAACGCGCGGCGGCCCTCGCCGCGGCCGTCCTCGCCCGCGACCCGCTCAACACCGCGGCCCGCACCGTCCACGAAGGAACCGCATGAACCGCACCGTACGAGCCGGCACGCCCCGTCCGCCGCGACGCGAGGGCCTGCCGTGGGGCGACCCCGCCGGGACCCCCGACCGCATCGCCGTCACCGGCCGCTGGTTCGAGCGCGCCGGGCGGCCGTGGTTCCCGGTCACCGGCGAGATCCACTACTCGCGGCTGCCGCGCGAGCGTTGGAGCGAGGTCCTGGGCCACGCCCGCGCGGGCGGCCTCGACTCGGTCGCCACCTACGTGTTCTGGGCCGCGCACGAACCGGAACCGGGCCGCTTCGACTGGTCGGGGAACCTCGACCTGCGCGCCTTCACCGAGCTCGCCGCCGCGCACGGCCTCGACGTCATCGTCCGGTTGGGGCCCTGGGCGCACGGCGAGTACCGCAACGGCGGCTTCCCCGACTGGCTCCTGCAACGCGACCTCGCACCCCGCACCGACGACCCGGCCTACCTCGCCCTGGTCCGACCCCTCTACGCCGCGATCGCCGCGCAACTCGAGGGCCTCGCCCACGCCGAGGGCGGGCCCGTCATCGGCGCCCAGGTCGACAACGAGCTGTACGACCAGCCCGGCCACCTCGCGACCCTGCGGCGCATCGCCGAGGACGCGGGCCTGCAGGTCCCGATCTGGACGGCGACCGGCTGGGGCGGCGCCCAGGTCCCGGAGTCGCTCCTGCCGGTCTACAGCGCGTACGCCGAGGGCTTCTGGGAGGACGAGACCGTCGCATGGGCGCCCTTCGCGCCCTTCCACTTCCGCTACACCGACATCCGCGACGATCTGAGCGTCGGCGCCGACCTTCGCGAGGCCCTCGACGGCATCACCGAGGCCGCACCGGTCCAAACCGCGGCCGAACTGCCGTTCGCGACCTGCGAACTCGGCGGCGGGATGCACGTGGCCTACCACCGCAGGCCCCTCGTCTCGCCCGACGACGTCGCCGCGCTCGCCCTCGCCAAGATCGGCTCGGGCTCGACCTGGCAGGGCTACTACATGTACGCGGGTGGCACCCAGCGCACCGGACCCGAAGGGACCGAGCAGGAGTCGCAGGCCACCGGCTACCCCAACGACGTGCCCGCCCTCTCCTACGACTTCAACGCCCCCATCGGCGAGCACGGCCAGATCCGGCCACACCACCACCTCCTGCGCCGCCAGCACCTGTGGCTCGCCGCCGACGGCCACCGCCTCGCCGCGATGGCCGCCGTCATCGGCGGCGGCGGCGCCGACCCCGCCGAACCGCGCTGGGCCGTCCGCTCCGACGGCACCAGCGGCTACCTGTTCGCCACCACCTACCAGCCGCCGAAACGGCCCCTCCCGGCCCAACCAGGGGTCCAGTTCACCGTCGCATTCGAAGACGCCTCGGTGACGGTGCCGACCGTCCCGATCGACCTCCCAGCCGGACGCTCGGTGGCCTGGCCGCTGCGCTACCCGCTCACCGAAGGCCTCGAACTGCGCTCTGCCACAGCGCAACTGCTCACCCGCATCACCACCGAGGACGGCGACCTCGTCGTCCTCGCCGCCCACGACGACATTCCGGTCGAACTCGTCCTCGGCGACGGCACCATAGTGGATCTGCCTTCAGCGCCGGGACCGGAGTGCCTCATCGACTTGGGAGGCGTCCGCCTCCTCGTGCTCGACGAGTCGCACGCGAACCGCCTGTACCGCCTCGACTTCGCGGGCCGAGAGCGCATCGTCCTCTCCGACGCGCCGGTCTACACCGAGGGCGGCGACCTCGTCGTCCACACCGAGACGCCGCAGGTCACCCTCGCGGTCCTGCCCGCACCCGAGACGCTCTACGTCACCGGCGGGGACCTCGACACCCCGGTGCGCCAAGGACTTTGGCGCGCCTGGACGCTCACCGCCCACGGCGCCGGCACGACACCGCTCGACGTCGAAGGCGACCTCGACGCCACCGCGCCCGCACCGCGCCGCGGCGGGCCCCTGGACCGCCTCAGCGCCCCTGAGGACTACTCGGGGGCCGCCCGCGTCCACATCGCCATCCCCGACCTCACCGGGACCGACCGGGCCCTGCTGCGCCTCATCTGGACCGGCGACGTCGGCCGCGCCTACATCGGCGACCATTTCGCCTCCGACCACTTCTGGCACGGCCGCGCCTGGGACATCGACCTCACACCCCACCGCGACCGCGCCGCCACCGAAGGCGTACGCCTCGAACTCCTCCCCTGGCGGCGTGAGACGGGCGTGTGGGTCGACCCCGCCGTCCGCAACCTCCCCGACGGCCTCACCCTCGAAGCCGCCCTCGTCAAAGTCGCCAAAATCCGCATCAGCACCGAAGGAGCACAGTGATCCCCGACCACCTGCCCGAGCGCCTCGCGATCAGCCTCTGGGACTTCTCCTGGTACGTGCGCATCGGCCCCGGCGAGCCCTTCGAGGACCTCGACGCCGCCTTCGCCAAAGCCGTCGACCTCGGCTACAACGCGGTACGGATCTGCGCGATGCCGTTCCTGCTCTTCAAATCCGGTCTCGACACGACCGCGCTTCGCCTGGGCCCCATCGGCGGCGGCTACGCCTCCCGGGTCCGCTGGTACGACGTCCAAGCGCCCACGGTGATCGACGCCCGCGCCCACCTGCTCCGGTTCTTCCAGGCGGCGGACCGCCACGGCGTCACCGTGATCGCCTCCTCCTGGGAGTACCAGCAGAGCCCGGCGTTCGCCGAGGACCCCGCCTGGTACGAGGCCCTGCACGCCGTCGACCCCGAGGACCGCCTCACCGTCCTCGGCGAGGCCCAGGCCGACCTGGTCGACTTCCTCGCCGCGCACGGCCTCGCCCACGTGATCGCCTGCGTCGAACCGCACAACGAGGTTCAGGCCGGGTACCTCACCGAGGGCCTCCCCGGCGCCGAGGACCCCGTGGTCGAACTCCAGGGCCGCCTCGAAGCGGGCATCGCCGCGTTCGCGGCCCGCCACCCCGGCGTCCTGTGCGCCCCGAACTACGCCGCCGTCCCGATCGGGTCCATGCGCGCCCTGCCGCGCAACGCGACCGCGCTCGCGGTGCACCCCTACGTCTACGGCGTCCTCGACGACCTCGTGAACGAGTTCGCGCTCCGCGGCGACCCCGCCGACTTCCCGCAGGACCGCGCCGACGCCGAACTCCTGCGCCCCGGCGCGCCGCGCCTCGCCGACTGGGCGCCGCCCTCGGAGTGGAAGCGGCGCGCCTCGATCGTCGGACACGCCGAGATCTACGTCCACGACTGGTGCGACCCCGAGAAGGTCGACCGCTGGCTCTACGACCGCTACGGCGCCCACCGCCTCGCCATGGCCGCCCGCCTCCACGACTGGATCGACGTCGCCGCCGACCACGCCAAGCGCCTCGGCGTCCCCCTGATCCTCGGCGAAGGCTGGGTCGGCTACACGCCCCGCGACACCCGCTTCGAAGAGGGCCCCGTCGGCGCCCGGATCTGCCGCGACGCCGTCGCCCACGCCGCCCGCACCGGCGCCTGGGGCTCGGTCGTCTGCTCCAACGCCGCGCCCCACCATGCCATGTGGTCGGACGAATCACTCCAACGCGAATGCAACGCGGTCCTGCTCGGAAAGGCCTGAACAAGAAGAACGGGCGGCGCTCTGAGAGCGTCGCCCGATAAGCATTGGATTGGAGGTGGGTACGGGATTCGAACCCGTGTGCACGGCTTTGCAGGCCGTTACCTAACCACTCGGACAACCCACCATGTGCGCGAAAAGCCCAGGCCTCGTGAACCTGGACCTCTCACTTCGGTGGACGATACTGGGATTGAACCAGTGACCTCTCCCGTGTCAGGGGAGTGCTCTCCCGCTGAGCTAATCGTCCGGGAGTGCTCTTTCGAGCTCCGAGCGGACGACCGGGATCGAACCGGCGACCTACACCTTGGCAAGGTGTCGCGCTACCAACTGCGCTACGTCCGCGTGTCTTCCAGGGCTTTCTCGTTCCCCGGCGACGGGATAGAACTTTACCCAATGCCTGCGGGAGCGTCCACCGGGGGGTGGGCCCTACCGGCTTGAGACCACGTTGTCGCAGCGCTCTGGCAGAATCCTCCCGTGGCTCAAGCTATCGATCAACGCATCGCCGAAGAACTCTCGGTCGGCTCCCATCAAGTCCGCGCGGCCGTCGCGCTTCTCGACGACGGCTCCACCGTTCCGTTCATCGCCCGCTACCGCAAGGAGGCCACCGGCGGCCTCTCCGACGAGGAGCTGCGCGCGCTCGAAGAGCGCCTGGGGTACCTGCGCGAGTTGGAGGCCCGCCGCAAGGCGGTGCTCGAATCGATCGCCGAGCAGGGCAAACTCACCGAGGCGCTCGCCGCCTCGATCGACGCGGCCGACACCAAGGCCCGCCTCGAAGACCTCTACGCGCCCTTCAAAGTCAAGCGCCGCACCAAGGCCCAGATCGCCCGCGAGGCCGGCCTGGAGCCGCTCGCCGATCTGCTGATGAGTGATCCCTCACAGGACCCCGAGACCGCCGCCGCGGCCTACGTCAACGCCGAGGCCGAGGTGGCCGACGCCGCCGCGGCCCTGGCCGGAGCCCGCGCGATCCTCACCGAGCGCTTCAGCGAGGACGCCGACCTCATCGGCGACCTGCGCGAACGCATGTGGAAGCGGGGCCGCCTCGTGTCCGCAGTGCGCGCGGGCGCCGAAGAGAAGGGCGCCAAGTTCGCCGACTACTTCGAGTTCGCCGAGACGTTCACCACACTGCCTTCGCACCGGGTGCTCGCGCTCATGCGCGGCGAGAAGGAGGAGGCCCTCTCCCTGTCGCTCGAACCGGGCGACGAGGAGACCGGCGGCGCCGACTGCGAGGCCGTCATCGCCGCGAAGGTCGGCATCCGCGACCAGGGCCGCCCCGCCGACGCGTGGCTGCTCAAGACCGTCTCGTGGGCCTGGCGCACCCGCATCCTCGTCAAGCTCGGCGTGGACCTGCGGATGCGGCTGTGGCAGCTCGCCGAGGACGAGGCCGTCAAGGTCTTCGCCGCGAACCTCAAGGACCTCCTGCTCGCCGCACCCGCCGGGCCCAAGGCCGTCCTCGGCCTCGACCCGGGCTACCGCACCGGCGTCAAGGTCGCCGTCGTGGACGCCACCGGCAAAGTCCTCGACGCCACCGCGATCTACCCGCACCAGCCGCAGAACCAGTGGGACGCCTCGCTGGCGACCCTCGGCTCGCTCGTCAAGAAGCACGGCGTGCAGCTCGTCGCCATCGGCAACGGCACCGCCTCCCGCGAGACCGACCGCCTCGCCGCCGACCTCCTCAAGGTCTTCACCGGCGTCGCCGAACTCTCGAAGATCGTCGTCTCCGAGGCCGGGGCCTCCATCTACTCGGCTTCCGCGTACGCCACCAAGGAGCTGCCGGGGATGGACGTGTCCCTGCGCGGGGCCGTCTCCATCGCCCGCAGGCTCCAGGACCCGCTCGCCGAACTCGTCAAGATCGAGCCCAAGCACATCGGCGTCGGCCAGTACCAGCACGACCTCACCGAGTCCAAGCTCACGCGTTCGCTCGAAGCGGTCGTGGAGGACGCCGTGAACGCCGTCGGAGTCGACCTCAACACCGCCTCGGTCCCGCTGCTGTCGCAGGTCTCGGGCCTGAGCGAGAGCGTCGCGGCCAACATCGTCGCCTACCGCGACGAGCACGGCCGCTTCCCCGACCGCAAGGCCCTCCTGAGCGTGCCTCGCCTGGGCCCCAAGGCCTTCGAGCAGGCCGCCGGGTTCCTGCGCGTGCCGGGCGGGGCCAACCCGCTCGACTCCTCCGCGGTCCACCCCGAGGCCTACCCGGTGGTCGAGCGGATCGTGGCCGCCACCGGCGCCTCCGTCGCCACGATCGTGGGCGACGCGAAGACCCTGCGCGGCCTCAAGCCCGCCGACTTCGCCGACGAGCGCTTCGGCGTGCCCACCGTCTCCGACATCCTCGCCGAACTCGAGAAGCCCGGCCGCGACCCGCGTCCGGAGTTCAAGGCCGCCACCTTCAAGGAGGGCGTCGAGAAGGTCGCCGACCTCAAGCCGGGGATGCTCCTCGAAGGGGCCGTGACGAACGTCGCCGCCTTCGGCGCGTTCGTCGACATCGGCGTCCACCAGGACGGCCTCGTGCACATCTCGGCGCTGGCGAACCGCTTCGTGGAGGACCCGCGCGAGATCGTCAAGCCCGGCGACGTGGTCAAGGTCAAGGTCGTCAGCGTCGACCTCCAGCGCCAGCGCATCGCGCTGACGATGCGCCTGGAGGACGAGCCGGAGAACGGCGGCGGGGGCCAGCGCCGCCAGGGCGGTCAAGGCGGTCAGGGCCAAGGCGGTCAGGGCGGCGGGAACCGCAACGGCGGCAAGGGGAACGGCCGCCGCCAGCCGAACCAGCGCGGGGGCCAGCAGGCCGCTCCCCAGAGCGCGATGGCCGAGGCGCTGCGCCGCGCCGGCCTCACGAAGTAGCGGAGGTCTCAGCGAGCGCCCGGCTCCGGCCGGGCGCTCGTCTCTAGACTTGCGGCGTGCTGGACCGCTTCTCCGATCGCATGGGCGACCTCGTCGTCGGACTGATCAACGCCGTAGTCGTCCTGGGCTGGACGCTCACCGCCGCGGCGCTGCACGCGCGCGACACGCCGGGTCTCAACGAGACGCTGGCCTGGGTGATGATGACTGTCACGGTGGTCGCGCTGTTCTGGCGCAGCGCGTACCCGCTGACGGTCACGCTCGTCACGGTCGCCTGCACGATCGTCTACTACCCGGCCTCCTCGATCGACGGGCCGATGCTCATGGCCTTCGTCATCTCGCTGTACACGCTGGCGGCGCTGGGGCGGGTCCTCGCGGCGTCGGTGATCGCGGGGGCGACGTTCGTGGTCATCGTGGTGTCGGAGGTCCTCGCGGACTTCGCGCACATGACCGCGAGCGAGACGTTCATGCTGGGCGGCTGGGTGATCGCGGTCCCGGCGATCGGCGCGGTCGTCGCGCACCACCGCCGGTACCGGGCCGAAACGGCGGTGGCGCTCGCCGAGACGCAGAAGCGCAGCGTGGCCGAGGAGCGGCTGCGGATCGCCCGGGAGCTGCACGACGCGGTGGGGCACCACCTGTCGCTCATCAACGTGCAGACCGTCGCGGCCCTGCGCAAGCTCGACCGCAATCCGCTGTTCCGGACCGAGGAGACGCTGCGCGTGGTCGCCGACACGAGCAGCCTGTCGCTGCGCGAGCTGCGGGCGCTCGTGGGGGTGCTGCGCGATCCGGACGAGGACGCGCCGACCGGGCCGGGGCCGAGCCTCGACCAGCTGCCCTCGCTCGTGGAGGCGGCGCGGGCCTCGGGTGTGGAGGTGGACCTGCGGGTGGACGGGAGCGCGGATCTTCCGGCGGCGGTGGACGCGGCCGCGTTCCGGGTCGTGCAGGAGTCGCTGACGAACGTGCTGCGGCACGCGAAGGCGAAGCGCGTCCAGGTCAAGGTGGTGACCGGGACGTCGACGCTGGCGATCGCGGTGCTCGACGACGGCGTGGGCGAGGTCAAGGGCGCCAAGGGGCCCGGGAACGGCCTGACGGGTATGCGCGAGCGGGCCGAAGGGCTCGGCGGTAGTTTCTACGCGGGGCCGCGCGATGACGGCGGCTTCGTCGTGGAGGCCACGTGGCCGTTGGGGGTGCAGTCGTGATCCGGGTGATGCTGGTGGACGATCAGCGGCTGGTGAGGGCGGGTTTCGCGTCGATCCTCGGCGACGAGGAGGACATCGAGATCGTCGCGGAGGCCGGGGACGGCGCCGAGGCGCTGGAGCTGGCGCGCAGCAAGCGGCCCGACGTGGTGCTCATGGACATCCGGATGCCGGGCCTCGACGGCCTGGAGGCGACCGAGCGGATCGGCCGGGACCCCAAGCTCGACGGCGTCAAGGTCGTGATCCTGACGACGTTCGACGAGGACGACTACGTGTACCGGGCGCTGCGCGCCGGGGCGAGCGGGTTCCTGCTCAAGGACACCGACCCCGATGAGTTGCTGCACGCCATCCGCGTGGTCGCGGTCGGCGAGGCGCTCATCTCGCCGAAGGTGACGCGGCGGCTCATCGGCGAGTTCGCCGGGCGCATCGCCCGGCCCGAGCCGAGTTCGCGGCTCGGCGCCCTGACCGAGCGCGAGACCGAGGTGCTCAAGCTCGTGGCGACGGGGTTGAGCAACGACGAGATCGCCGGGACGCTGTTCCTGTCCCCCGCCACCGCGAAGACGCACGTGAGCCGCATCATGTCGAAGCTCTCGGCGCGCGACCGCGCGCAACTGGTCGTCACCGCGTACGAGGCGGGCCTGGTGCGCCCCACCTGGACCGACGGCGAGTCCTGACCGCCGCCTTGCGACTGCGGTTGTAGGAGCGGGGCCCGGCGTGGTCTCTGAGTGGTACGCGCACTACCGCTCCTGAGGCGATGCGCGCGGGGCCGCCGCGCCCCGATAGTCGTGAGCATGGAACGAGACTTGACCACCCCTGCCGCGCCTTCGGCGATGGCCCGGCTCTCCGCGTGGACGCAGCGGCGCCCGTGGACCGCACTCCTCGTGTGGGCCCTGGTGTTCGCCGCCGCCATCGGCGCGTCGAGCGCGATCGGCTCGGCGTTCGAGGACGACAACTCGATGCCCGGCACCGAGTCCCAGGAACTGTCGGACCTGCTCGACGAGCGGGCCCCCGACGCGAACCCGACCACCGTGCAGGTGGTGTTCGCCGCCGATGACGTTGCGGCCGAACAGGACCGCGTCGCGGCCTTCCTCGCCGACCTCGCCGACGAGCCGGGCGTGGCAGGCGTGAACGACCCGTTCGCCGAGTACGGCGCGATCAGCGAGGACGGCACGGTCGGGTACGCCAGCGCGGTCTTCGACGGGACCACCGCCGAGGCGGCCGACCTGATCCCCCTGGCCGAGGACGCCTCCGGCGACGGCCTCGCGTTCGCGCTCGGCGGCGACCCGATCCGCGAGGCCGCCGAGGGCGGCGGCGGTCCGGCCGAGGGCATCGGGATGCTCGCGGCCCTGGTGATCCTGGTGCTCATGTTCGGCTCGCTGCTGGCCGCGAGCGTCCCGCTCATCACCGCGATCGTCGCGGTGGGCACCGCGTTCTGCCTGTCGATGCTCGTCTCCCACGTGGTGACGCTGCCGACCTTCTTGGCGCCCATCATGTTCCTCATCGGATTCGGTGTGGGCGTGGACTACGCGCTGCTCATCTTCGCCCGTTTCCGCTCCGAACTGGTCGGCGGCGCGAGCCGCAAGGCCGCGGCGGCGGTCGCGCTCGACACCGCGGGCCGCTCGGTCCTGTTCGCCGGCTCGGTCGTCATCGTGGCGCTCATGGGCCTGTTCGCGCTGGGCCTCGGTTCGCTCCAGGCGGTCGCGATCGCGGTGGCGCTGACGGTGCTCGTCACCATGCTCGCCTCGGTGACGCTGCTGCCGGCGCTCCTGGCGCTGTTCGGCAGGCGGATCGAGAAGTCGGTGCGCAAACGGGCAGCGAAGGCCACCCGCGCGCCCGGGGCGCGCTGGGCGGCCTGGTCGCGGTTCGTGGAGAAGCGAGCCTGGCTCGCCATCGTCGTGGTCACGGCCGGTCTCGTCGCGCTCTCCGCGCCGCTGCTGGACCTGCGCCTGGGATTCGCCGACGCGGGCACCGACGCCGAGGGCTCGACCACCCGCGAGGCCTACGACCTGCTCTCCGACGGCTTCGGCGAGGGCTTCAACGGCCCGCTGCTCGTGGTCACCGACGGCACCGAGGCCGAAGCGGGCGCCGCCTACGAGGCGATGTCCGATCTGGACACGGTCGCCCAGGTCTCGCCGCCGTTCGCGATCGGCGACGGCCTGTGGATGTCCACGGTGATCGGCGAGGCGGGCCCGGCCGACCAGGCCACGGTCGACCTCGTGCACGAACTGCGCGACGACGTGCTGAGCGACGTCGAGGGCACCCAACTCGTGGGCGGCTCGACGGCCGCCGCGATCGACTTCTCGGACATCATGATCGAGAAGGCCCCGCTGTTCCTGCTGTTCGTGGTCGGGCTCTCGCTCCTGCTGCTCATGCTGGTCTTCCGCTCGATCCTCATCCCGATCAAGGCCGCGATCCTCAACCTGCTGACGATCGGCGCGAGCCTCGGCGTGGTCGCCTGGATCTTCCAGGAGGGCATGTTCGGCATCAGCGCGGGCCCGGTCGAGGCGTTCGTGCCGGTCATGGCCTTCGCGATCATTTTCGGCCTGTCCATGGACTACGAGGTGTTCCTCATGTCCCGAATGCGCGAGGAGTGGTCGCGCACCGGCGACGCCCAAGAAGCGGTCCGCCGGGGCCTCGCCTCCACCGGCGGCGTGGTCACCGCCGCCGCCGCGATCATGATGGCCGTCTTCGGATCCTTCGTCGTGGACGACGCCCGCCTCCTCCAGCAGTTCGGCATCGGCATGGCCGTCGCCATCTTCATCGACGCCTTCGTCATCCGCTGCCTCCTGGTCCCCGCCGTCATGAAGGTCATGGGCCGCGGCGCCTGGTGGATCCCCAAGTGGCTCGACAAGGCCCTCCCCCATGTGACCGTCGAACCCGAGATCGAGTCGGGTCGCACCGACCGGGAACCGGTCGCGGTTCGGTAAGCCTGCATCGGAAAGGGAACCGCCTCGGCCCCGGCGCTTCGCGTCGGGGCCGGGGCGCACTCGGTTGGAGCTCAACCGAGTTCGCCCTCTTCCCCTTCGTCGCCATCGCGGTCGGAGAGGTCGTCGAAGGTGAAGACGAGGCCGTTGGCGAGATGGAGTTCGACCGGGCCCCAGATCGAGTAGAAGCGGAGGGCGCCGATGGCGGAGGCGTGCTTGCAGAAGTTGCCGCCGACGCTTGGGTAGACGGTGCTGGAGAAGGCGCCGAGGCCCGGCGCGTCGTAGCCTGCGGCGAGGACGCCCGGGCAGTGCGCGAGGTGAGTGCCGCGGGCGTCGCCGCACTCGGCGCAGCGGATGGTGAAGGACTGCGGTTCGGGTTTGGTCTTGTCGGACGGTTGGGCGACAATGGCTGAGTCGGACGTGGACATGCTCTGCCTCCGATGATTAAGGGCCGGGGCGGATCTGGCTACCAACCTTGTGACCGCCCCGGCCTGCTCTTGTCTGGCGAGCATTCGACACTCGCTCATCTCCTCCGTGACTCCCGCCACGCGTACTGGTAGATTGACACACGACGGGCGAGTACGCAATACTCAACACACACATTGCGCAAAATATTTTAGGCATGTGTGTCCGATTCAGCAGGGAGCGCGATCAGATGGCAGGACGCGGACGACCGAAAGGCCCGGGCCCAAGCCTGCGGTCACGCTGGCTCGGAGAGAAGCTGCGGGCATTGCGCGAACAGGCTGACATCACGACGGTCGAGACAGCGGAGTTCCTCCAGCGGGACCGGTCCGTGGTGAGCCGCTACGAGACCGGCGAGTATCCAATTCGCCGAGCCGATGTCTACGCGCTGCTCACCTTCTATCGGGTCGAGGATGAGAAGGCCCGCAAGGCGCTGCTCAAACTCTGCGAGGATGTCTGGCGCAAGGGCTGGTGGCACCCGTATCGAGAAGAAGTCACACGCGACTTCATCGATCTGCCGTGGCTCGAATCGCGCACCGACAAGTTGTACGCCTATCAGAACATGGTGGTCCACGGGCTAGCCCAAACCCGCGCATACGCGGAGGCCCTCATCCGCAAAGCCGAAGAGGGTGCCGAGGAAGCACAAATTCAGCGATGGATCGACTTGCGCATTGAACGACAGAGCATCCTCGCCAACGACCAGGCGATTCGATACACGATGGTGGTCGAGGAGCCGGTGCTGCACAGACCGATCGGAGGAGCGAAGGTGATGCGCGAACAGCTCGCACACTTGCTCCAGCTCAGCGAAATCGAGAACCTCACGATCCAGGTCTTGCCGACCGCGCACGGGCCTCACAGCGGCCACCTGGGAAGCTTCGAAATATTTGTCATGCCGGATCAATTCACTAATGTCGCTTATGTCGAAACGCTGGGTGGCGCACTCTACGTCGAATCGCCTGGCGTAGAACAGTTCGAGGATGCGTGGGAGGATGTCAACAAGGCGGCGCTGAGCCCGCAGCGGTCAGCGGCGCTCATCGAAGCCGCATTGAGGGAGACAGAGTGAGCATCGCCGGGACCGCGCAAGAGCTTTCCGCCAAGGAGTTCGCCGGTATTCGCTGGAAGATCAGCTCACGCAGCAGCAGCAACGGCGGCAGCTGCGTTGAAGCTGGCCCCTTGGGCGACAGCTCGGGGCGGGTCGCCGTTCGGCACTCCCACCACCCCGAGGGCTCCGTGATCGTCTACACCCGCGCCGAATGGACCGCATTCCTCGCCGGAGCCCGCGACGGCGAATTCGACTTCACCGACTGACCTCCTTTCCGCCCGAGCCCCTGGTCCGTGATACTCGCTGTCAAAGATCGCAACGATTATCAAGCAGGCATGTCAATCGAGGCTGGTCCGCGGCCGCCCGCATCCGATGGGGTGACGGTCAAAGCGGCGGCGACATGAAGGTGCAGGTCGATCAGGCTTGGTACGCAGGTTCGCGCTCCAATGCAGTTGCGGTCAATGAGGCAGCGACGAGAGAGCGAGTCGCCCAGCGAGGTGCGCGTTTCTGCATCCGATCTCAATGGCGTCAAAGGCGGTTGAGCTGGGCGCTCCGGGGACCGGTTCGGTGGTGGTCGGGGTCAGGGCTGGCGGCGACGGTGCGGCGGTGATGGGGCTTGGCGCTGGGATGCCGAGGCGAGGTCGATGGTGGTTGCCCGGGTGTGGGTGTCGATGGGGCGAGTCTGCCTGTGGCGGTTCGATGATGCTCGCGGTCAAGGCGGGCGGCGACAAAGGGTGGATAGGGGGTCCGGGCTGGCATTGCGGCTGACAGGTCACCGAGTTACATGGGTGCCGGGGTGTGATGGGGCGTGCGGGGGGCTGCGGAGCGGGGAGGCCGTTGGCGAGGCTTGGCGGGTGGCCGGTTGGTGGTGGGCATGGCGAAGGGCCCGGACCCT
>NZ_STGX01000006.1:275654-275872 GCF_004912155.1 Glycomyces paridis
TTGATCGCGAACCGTGCTCGGGCTCGGGCTTTGGCGGCTTCCATGGCCTTGATGGAGCGGGTGCGGTCGGCCATGTCGGCCCAGCCGCGCAGTTCGGGCTTCAGGGCCTCAGGCCATTCGGAAGGATAGAGCCCCAGGGGGAGGAGATCCTTGCCCCGGTCCCGGTGCGCCGCATCCAGGTCGGTGTCGGTGCGCCAGTCCGCGCATCCGCACCCGCC
>NZ_STGX01000006.1:275978-276433 GCF_004912155.1 Glycomyces paridis
CAGGGCCACATTCGGCAGGCGCAGGGCCCGGCCGAGTTCGACCGCTTCGCCGGTCGCGTAGTCGAAGACCGAGGGGATGATGCCGGCTTCGCAGGCGAGGAGGCGAGCTTGTGCGACGGAGATGGGCTTGCCTTCGAGGAGAGGGAGGCGGCCGGTGTCCTCGCAGCGGAGGGTCTGGAGGTCGACGGTGAGGTCAAGGGTCGCGGTGTGCCCGTGCCGGGTGGCGGCCTGAGACGACGTGCCGTATCCGGCGAGGAGTTGGTGGAGGGCCTCGGCGTGCCGGTTCGCCTGGGGGGCAAGGGCGCCGTCGGTGTCGGTCTCGTCCTGGCGGGGCGGGGGGCAGGCGGTCTTCAAGTACTTGTCGAGCAGGCGGCCCGTGGTCTCGGTCAACGTGGCTTCGAGGGACCACATGCCGTTGTCCTGCTCGGTCAGCTCCAGGCGCTGGAGGGCCTGCT
>NZ_STGX01000006.1:276560-278340 GCF_004912155.1 Glycomyces paridis
GGCGGGGGTCTTGTCGAGCTGGCGGACGGCGTAGGCGACCCGGTCGATCCGGGCCTGCCCCGCCACTGCTGCTGCGGTGAGGTGGGTGAACTTGCGGGAGAGGCGGGCGATGGCGGCGACCTGCCCTGCGGTGTCGAAGGTGAAGGCGAACTCGGCCAGGAGCAGGTCGCGGAGTGCGGAGAAGCCGAACTGGTCGCGGTGGAGGTGCTGGTCGTGCATCGCGATCACTGCCGCGAGCACCTGGGCGTGGTGTGCGTTGATCGCGGCAGCAGCGCCATCGAGGGTGGAGCGGATCTCGGCT
Organism: Glycomyces paridis; assembly: GCF_004912155.1. GTDB lineage: Bacteria > Actinomycetota > Actinomycetes > Mycobacteriales > Micromonosporaceae > Glycomyces > Glycomyces paridis. The sequence goes on from NZ_STGX01000006.1 coordinate 276,862, forward strand.
GCCCGGGTGCGGCGGTCGGTCACGCGTGCGGGCGGTGGGGCGTAGCGGGAAGGGGCGGGGGTGGGGGTGGCTTCGGGGGTGTTCATTGGTGTCGCCTCCTTCCGGCCGTCTCGGTTGTTCGTGCTGTTTTCGGTTCTTTGTGCGTGATTCAATGATGACATGGTGTAGTGGTGGTGTCATCACTCGAACGAGTGGATATTCCATGAGAGACATTCACGCCGCGGTCGGAAGCTCTTGCGCCGCAATCGGATCGGGCCGGGAGGGCGGCGCCGGGCTCTGATCGTTCGGACCGTTCGCTATCGCCGCCTTCAGTAACCGCAACGACGGCGGCGCCCGAACGCGCCCGAACCGGACTCCCACCCCTTGTCGCCGCCTTCAGTAACCGCAATTACGGCGGCGCCCGGACACGCCGCGCGCCCGAAGGCGATTCCACCCCTTGTCGCTGCCAGGGGTAACCGCAACCAGCGCGGCCCGAGACACGGCCGCGGGCTTAACGCTCGCGCACGCCTGGTTTCTGAGGATTGCGCATTTGTGGGTTCGGTTGGGGTTAGCGTGTCACTTGTAGGTGTTATCGCAGGTGAAACGAGGTGTTTGCGATGCTCGAACTGCTCGCCAAGAACTGGGCGTGGGTGTTGGTGCGGGGCATCTTCACGATCGTCTTCGGCGCGATGGCGATCTTCTGGCCCGACATCACGATTCTGGCGCTGGTGATCCTGTTCGGCGCTTATGCGATCGTGGACGGGTTCACCGCGATCATCATGGGCGCGCGGCGTGCGTCGGGGCGCGGGTTCCTCATCTTCATGGGGGTGCTCGGGGTGATCGCGGGGCTCATCGCGCTGTTCTGGCCAGGCATCACGGCCGTGGCGCTGCTGTATGTGATCGCGTTCTGGGCGATCGTCACCGGCGTGGCCGCGATCGTCTCGGGGTTCGGGCTCGGGGACTCGGGCGGGCGGTGGCTGTTCGTCCTCTCGGGACTCGCAGGGGTCCTGCTGGGCATCCTGCTGCTGATCAAGCCGGGGAAGGGCGCGGTGGCGCTCGTGGTCACCATCGGGTTCCTCGCGATCATCTGGGGCGTCATCACGGTGGTCACCAGCGTGCGGCTCCGGCGGCTCGCCAAGGAGCTTGACGCGCGCAACGGCATCCAGGATATTTAGGTACATAAATATCTTGCTTCGGGGCGCGCGGTTGGGAGGCGCCCCGGACACCCCTGCCGATCGGAGCACCATGAACCGACGACCCAACCTCCTGCGCACCGCACTCGCGATCGTCGCCGGCGTCCTCTTCGCACTCGCCGCCGCCGGACCGGCCGCTGCGGCGCCGGTCCCCTTCACCACCGGCGACACCGGCGAGAACCTCTGCACCGTCTACTCGACGACCGGCGAGGCCGACTGGCCCGACATCGTCATCCAGCCCGAAGTCGACATCGTCGGCACCGCCTCCACCACGATCCTCGACGACCGGCCCTGCCTGGGCGTCGAG